>NZ_CP061169.1:2400000-3622515 GCF_011751765.2 Paramicrobacterium chengjingii | reverse complement strand
GCGGCGCGGTGTGTCGCTGCAACCAAGTCTGTGAAAGTTGTGGATAATTCCCCTTTTGGCCTCGTGCAGTTTGACCGCGACAGTGCGACCACGTAGTTTTAATCAGTTGACGCAGCTCGATTGTCGTCGGGCCACAGCTTTCCCGTTGCAAGGCCATGCAGTGGGTGTCCACCAGGAGAAATTATGAGCAAGAGAACGTTCCAGCCGAACAACCGTCGTCGTGCAAAGGTTCATGGGTTCCGTGCGCGCATGCGCACCCGCGCGGGCCGCGCCATTGTGTCGGCTCGCCGCCGCAAGGGCCGTACCGAGCTTTCTGCGTAGCAGACGGCAATACGCCGACAGTGCTCGACAAGGCCCATCGCATCACGAGTGCTGCTGACTACAAGCATGTCGTGCGCCGGGGTCGTCGCAGCGCTGGCGGGAGTACCGTGACCTACACAACGAAGAACCCGAATGGTGGGGAACCACGATTCGGGTTCATTGTTGCGAAAACTGTCGGAAATGCTGTGGCACGCAACAGGGTTCGCCGGCGGTTGAAGGCACTTTCGTATGCTGCCTTGCAGGGTGAATTTGTACCGAGGAAATCACTTTTCGGGTGTGACCTGGTGTTTCGCGCCCTTCCATCCTCGGCAAGCGCATCGTTCAGCGACCTGAGGGACGATGTTGAGCGAGCTGTTTCTCTGGCGGCATCGCGATGATCAGTGACGTGCTTCGGACTGTTCTACTCATTCCTCGCAATCTTGCTGTCGCTGTGCTCCACGTTTATCGACGAATTGTTTCCCCGTTATATGGGGATGTTTGTCGGTACTACCCGTCATGTTCGGCGTACACGCTTCAGGCGATTCAAATTCACGGTGTCGTGATCGGATCGGTAATGGGTGTACGACGAATTCTCCGTTGCCATCCCTGGGCGGCCGGTGGAATCGACGATGTGCCCGCAAAGAAGAACTTCCGTTATGCCGTGACCCCCCACGGGTTCGTGGTCTCCCCTACCGACAGAAAGAACTGATCGCCCCATGGACATCATTGGTACGATCCTCTGGCCGCTTAAATGGGCGGTCGAGCTGATCCTCGTAGCATTCCACTCCTTCTTCTCATTCGTGGGATTGGACCCTGCTGCAGGATTGACCTGGGTGTTCTCGATTGTCGGGCTTGTGCTTGTCGTGCGCGCGCTGCTCATTCCTCTGTTTGTCAAACAGATCAAGAATCAGCGGAGAATGATGGAGGTGGCACCACAGCTCAAGAAGATTCAAGATAAGTACAAGGGCAAGCGTGACCAGATGTCTCGCGAGGCTATGAGCCGCGAGACGATGGCGCTGTACAAGAAGACAGGCACAAACCCGATGGGTTCGTGTCTGCCGTTGCTCGTGCAGATGCCGATTTTCTTTGCTTTGTTCTCCGTCCTTCGTGAAGCCGCGAGCGGAAAGCAAGGTGTGGGTCCTCTCAACCAAGACCTCGCGTCGCTTTTTGGAGATGCGTCGCTGTTCAACGTGGCGCCGTTGCACTCGAGCTTCCAAGATGCGATGAATGCCACTCCCCCGGCTGTCGCCGTCATGGTGATCGCAGCCATCATGGTTGCGCTCATGACCAGCTCACAGTTCTTTACGCAGCTTCAGATCATGTCGAAGAACATTTCAGAAGAGACGAAGGCGTCTCCGATGTTCAAGCAGCAGCGCATTTTGCTGTACTTGCTCCCGTTTGTTTTTCTCTTCTCGGGTTTTGCATTCCCTCTCGGCGTGATGTTCTACTGGCTCGTCTCCAACATCTGGACGATGGCGCAGCAGTTTATTATCATTCGCAACATGCCGATGCCGGGAACAGAGGCTGCTCGCGAGCGCGAAGCCCGCCTCGCTCGCAAGGGCAAGCTGGACAAGTTAGCAAAAGGCGACGACACGATTGTTGTTGAAGAGAAGAAGCCTGCTCAGCGGCAGCAGCCGGTTGGTAAGAATAGAGCGAAGAAGCTTGCCCAGCAGGGCAAGCCCGCGCAGCAGCCGAAGCCGCAGACCGATCCAGACTCAAAGCCGAATGCCCCCGACTCTCAAGGGAAAAAATAGACATGTCCGAGACGATGAACGATATCCAGAGCACTGACACTATCGATCGCGAAGGTGACGCAGCTGCGGATTACATTGAAGAGTTCCTGGACATCTGCGATCTGGGTGGAGACATCGATATTGACGTGCGCAACGAACGAGCGTATGTCTCGGTTTCGGATCCCGACGGAGACCTGTCCCGGTTGGCCAAGCCAGACGTTGTCAATGCCTTACAAGAGCTAACCCGGCTTGCCGTTCAGAGTGAGACCGGAGAGTTCTCGCGGGTGATTCTGGATATTGCTGGCTCCAGGGAAGCGCGGCAGGCTGAATTGGCGAATCTTGTCGACCAGGCCATTTCCCGCATCGAGGGCGGCTCGACCGAGGCCGATCTGCCGCCGATGTCGAGCTACGAACGCAAACTTGTTCATGACATCGTCTCGGAGCGTGGATTTGTTTCCGAGTCTCATGGTGAGGGCCGTGGTCGCCACACCGTGATCACTCGTCGATGAATGTTTCACGTGAAACACTATGACGGACTCCTCCCCTGTGCCTGAGCTTGAAGAAGAGCCGGCTGAAGCGAGCGTTGTCTTCGGAGATCGACTCGACGTTGTACGACGGTTCTCTGGGAACCTCGCGCGTCATGGCGAAGAGCGCGGTCTAATCGGACCGCTGGAGCTGCCTCGGCTCTGGACCCGTCATATTCTCAACAGTGGCGTTGTCGCTCCCCTCTTGAAGCCCGGATATCTCGGCGACGTAGGTTCTGGGGCGGGGCTGCCCGGACTTGTGCTCGGGATTGCCCGCCCTGATGTGCACGTCACGTTGATCGAGCCGATGGAGCGCCGAGTGACGTGGCTTTCCGAGCAAGTGAACGAACTCGAATTGGGTAACGTCGTTGTCGTGCGCGCGCGCGCTGAGGAGGCGGCGCTCGATCGGCCGCTGGATCAGGTCACCGCCCGCGCCGTGAGCGCGCTTCGCAAGCTGCTGAGGCTCACAGCGCCACTCGCGCGCGACGGGGGCGAGCTGCTTCTGATGAAGGGCATCAATGCTCAAGCTGAGATTGATGCGTCACAGAAGGAGCTTCGTAAATTCAAGGTCTCAAACGCTCACGTCGAGATCGTTGGCGCCGGCGTCATCGCTGAACCGACACGCGTCATTCGCGGGGATGTCCGCGCCTAACCTCCGCTTGTGGATATCTCACTAGCGGGATGAGCTGCTTCCGCTCAGTGAAACCCTTCGAATACCCGCGCAATCACGCGGTTCTCTGAGTGGGTTGTGGACTGTGGTGATGGAAGTTATCCACAGGCATTGACGCCCTGTGGAGAAGTGCTTCTTGGTGTTTCACGTGAAACATCGGAAGAGCCAGCGTCGGCAACGTCGTGCGTTGCACAGTGTCCGCGACGCGTTGAGTGTCGTGACGCCGGTCCTTTCAGTACCGTGGATGATGAGCGGAAGCGACTTCCATCATGTATTCAGGGCGGGGCAGTAACTCCACGGCTGATAAGACGCCTCGTATTCCTGTGATCTCGTTTCGCGCGCTCCGCCGGGTGGCCTGGGCGGGCACGAGTTTTGTGAGTTGTGCTTGCGTGCAAGCGAGCGGGGAACGTCGACCGGATAATGCGAAATCGGGCCTCAAATGGTCGGATTTGACGAAAGCTGGTTTCTCGCCGTGACCTGGAGTTTTTATCCCCATTTTTTACAGGAGCAATTCTGCCCATTCCTCAGGAGTGCTGCAGCGACAGTTTCGTGTGTCTTTTCGTCTGAATGGCGCAGTCGTGACCACAATTCTGGCCCGCGGACCGGGTGAGCATGTTTCACGTGAAACATTCGTCGACAGGAGCCGAAAAACTGTCTGCGCACCTTGATGTAGGGCATGCGCGCGGCCCGCTCAACGCGTACAGTTGGTAAGTACGGTTTCGACGGAAGGTTTCACGTGAAACATGGGGATGAAGTGGTGACTGTCGCATGACGGAGGTCTCGTTTGACGCGTCCACTCCCCTCGCTCGTGACCTCGCCGCGCTGACCGAACGCCGGAAGGTCCTGGCGAACGTCAACGTGCAGCGTCCCGAAAGCACGCGAATCTTCACGATCTCGAACCAAAAGGGCGGAGTGGGAAAGACCACGACGACCGTTAATATCGCCGCCGCATTCGCCAAGCATGGGCTCAAAGTCCTCGTGATCGACCTTGACCCTCAAGGGAACGCATCGACCGCGCTCGGTGTAGATCACACGTCAGAGGTTCCCAGCGTCTACGACGTCCTCATCGATGACTTTCCGTTGGAGGACGTCATTCAAAAGAGCCCCGAATTTGACCAGCTCTATTGCGTCCCGTCAACGATCCATCTAGCTGGCGCAGAGATAGAACTGGTTTCTCAGGTTGCGCGCGAACATCGCCTGCGCACCGCACTCGATGACTTCGTCAAGCGAGCACGGGCGAACGATACGTCATGGGACTACATCTTCATCGATTGCCCGCCATCACTCGGGCTTCTGACGATCAACGGCTTTGTTGCGGCAACAGAAGTGCTCATTCCGATTCAGTGCGAGTACTACGCGCTCGAGGGCCTGAGTCAGCTCCTCAACAGCATCCAGCTCATTCAGAAACACCTGAACCCCGTGCTGCATCTCTCCACGATTCTCCTGACGATGTTTGATTCCCGCACGAACCTTGCAAACCAGGTTGCAGAGGACGTTCGTGCGCACTTTCCCAATGAGGTTCTAAGCGCCGTCATTCCTCGCGCCGTGCGAATTTCGGAAGCGCCGAGCTTTGGGCAGTCAGTGATCAGTCATGATCCCAGTGGCATCGGGGCTATCTCATACCTAGAAGCGGCGGCGGAGATCGCCGGTCGGGCATCGAATCAGAAGAAGGAACGCAACTAATGGCAACTCGACGAACAGGCCTGGGCCGCGGTATCGGCGCGCTGATCCCAACACAGTCGGAGGGCGCATCGACGGAGCGCCCCGTGGACGTCTTCTTCCCTGATTCAGCGCGGACCATCGCAGTGGACATCCCCACGCCCGACACCGCCCCCGCGTCAACTCAGTCGGACTTGAGGGCAGTGCCTGGTGCCCAGCTGGTCGCGCTGGACCCGAACGACATCATTCCGAACGCGAACCAGCCGCGACGCAACTTCGATCCGGACGACCTTGCCGAACTGGTCCACAGCATCAGAGAATTCGGTGTGCTGCAGCCGATCGTCGTCAGAACTCATGACGCCGACGCCGGAATCTACGAACTCATCATGGGTGAACGGCGCCTGAGAGCCGCAAAAGAAGCACGGCTCGACAGCATCCCCGCCGTCATAAAAGACACAGCGGACGATGCAATGTTGCGCGACGCGCTGCTGGAGAACCTGCACCGTTCAGAACTGAATCCACTAGAGGAAGCGTCTGCTTACCAGCAGCTCCTTGAGGACTTCGGGATCACGCAGGAGCAGCTCGCTGACCGCATCGGACGCTCCCGCCCCCAGATAACGAACACCATTCGACTGCTTCGGCTGCCGACAGACGTGCAGACGAAGGTGGCGGCAGGCGTGCTCAGTGCGGGTCACGCGCGCACAATCCTCTCGGTCGGCGAACCTGAACTCATGGCGCAGTTGGCAGGTAAGATCATCAATGAAGATCTCTCCGTTCGCGCTGCTGAAGAGGCTGCAAAACGCATGACGGCGAGTAAGCGTCCGAAGGCGAAGCCCGGTACTCGCCGCGGACAGCTTGATTCGGTAGGTGAACGACTGGGAGATCGCCTCAACACACGAGTGAAAGTTACACTCGGTGCAAAGAAAGGCCAGATCGTCGTGGATTTCGCGACAATAGGCGACCTCAACCGCATCCTCGGCGAAATCGGTGAAGACCCATACAGTGGCTAAGCAAAAGCCGGTGCATACGCGCTAGAAACGGGCAGTGACGATCGTCGTCACTGCCCGTTTTCGATGGGAACGCGGAGTGCGCCTCTTAGTCACTGAGCGCCTGTGACACCAGGCCACTGTAGACAGAACTGAGCGTGAGGCCGGCCGCCTCAATCGCCTGCGGAACGAGCGACGTCTCGGTCAGACCTGGCAGCATGTTCGCCTCAAGAAACCACACGGTGCCCTCGGCATCCACAATGACGTCGATGCGAGAAATGTGTCGCAACCCAAGCAACTCGTGAATCGCAACCGCTGTCTCCGATGCACGAGAGGCCACGTGTTCACTGATGCGGGCGGGAGCGTAAAACATCGTCTCGCCCGCGTTGTACCGAGCCTCAAAGCTGTACACACCCGATACGGGCTCAATCTCGACAGCGGGGAGAGCTTGTGGGCCGCTCCCCGAGTCGATCACGGCAATCGCAAGCTCAATGCCATCGATCTTCCGCTCGACAAGAGCCGTGTCTGAGTAGGTGTACGCGTTGACCATGGCGCGAGGCAGAGCACGTGAATCGTCGACGATCGTCACGCCCTGCGCAGAGCCACCCTGGGCGGGTTTGACGACGGCGGGAGTCCCGATGCCAGCGAGTACCTCGCCCAACACTCCCCCGGCCCCGAGTTCTCGGAATGTTTCCTGAGGAAGGGACAGCCACTTCGGTGTCGCGTACCCGGCGCGATCAACGAGCACCTTCGCGGTGGGCTTGAACCACGCGAGACCAGCCGCTTCGGAATGAGAACCTACATACCGGATGTCGCGGGCACGCAGCAGTGCTTGCAGCGCCCCGTCTTCGCCGCTGGCGCCGTGCAATGCTGGCCATACGACATCGGGAGCGTTGTCAGCGATGTCTGCGAACAGCGTTGCGTTGGGCTCGCGCACTGTCACACGATGGCCCGCGCGGCGAAGTTCGTCAGACAGGCGCGCTCCGGAACGAAGGGAGACATCGCGCTCGTGGGAGATGCCGCCAGCGAGAACTGTAATGTCGAGTGCGGAGTTTTCCGTCATGATCAGGTGTTTTCCAATCTCGGTTTCACGACATGTCTGGTGGGGGCGCGTTATACGTTCGCTCTCCGGTGCGTGCAGAAAGCGAGCCCGACCCGCCGAACGTCTGCAGCAGATCAACTTCCCCGTTGATGACATTTGCGAGTCGTCTGATGCCAACGCGGATCTGCTTTGGAGTGGGGTAACAGAACGAGAGGCGCATATTCTGTGCTCCTCCCCCGTCACCATAGAAGGCAGTCCCCGGAGTGTAGGCAACAAGCTCCTTCACAGCGCGAGGGAGCATTGCCTTCGAATCGAGACCCTCGGGAAGCGTCAGCCACACGTAGAATCCACCGGCCGGGTTCGTCCACGCGCAGGTGGGCAGATGCTCTTCGAGTGCCGAGATCATCGTCTGCTTGCGCTCACGATAGACACCGCGGAAGGTTTCGATCTGACCCTTCCAATCGGCACTCGACAAATACTCGGAGATCACGAGCTGACTGAACGATGACGGGCACAGAATCGCCGCTTCATTTGCAAGAATCAGCTTCTCCCGAATTGCATGCGGTGCCAGTGCCCAGCCAACGCGGAAACCTGGAGCGAGGGTCTTGGAGAACGTGCCGAGATAGACGACGCCATCCTCATCGAGCGAGCGCAGTGCCTGCGGGGGCTCCTTGTCGAAGTACAGAAGACCGTACGGGTTGTCCTCGAGCACGAGAATATCGTTCTGCTTGGCGATCTCGAGAATCTCGGCCCGCCTGCTTTCTGCGAGCGTGACTCCTGCGGGATTGTGAAACGTAGGGATCGTATAGAGAAACTTGATGCGCTTGCCCTCGGCTTTGAGCGCTGCGATCCGCTGTCTGAGAGCTTCGGGCTGGAGCCCCTCGGCGTCCATGGGAACATGTGAAACCTCGGCCTGGTAGCTCTTGAAGATCACCATTGCCGTGACGTAGCTCGGACCCTCAGAGATCACCACGTCACCGGGGTCGAGAAACAGCTTGCTGAACAGCTCAAGCGCGTGCTGACTGCCCGTGGTCACGACCACGTCAGAAGCCCTGGCCGAGATGCCCTCAAGGGCCATGACGTCGAGAATCTGCTCTCGTAGAGCAGGCACGCCCTGCCCAGAGCCATATTGCAACGCGGTGGGACCCTGCTCGCGCATCACGCGATCCATTGCACCGGTGACGAGGTCTTCAGGAAGCGCCGAGACGTAAGGCATCCCACCGGCGAGAGAGACGACTTCAGGTCGGGAGGCCACCGCGAACAAGGCCCGAACTTCGCTCGCGGCGAGGCCGGCTGCGCGCGCGGCGTAGCTGGAGTACCAGGGATCGAGGTTGTTTCCGGGTGAACTGGGTCGGCCTTGTTGTGTCACGTGATTCCGTTTCTTCTCTGTGCTCATGGTAGTCGTCGTACGGAACGTCGAGGGACGCGCCCCATGATGGAGTCGTCTGCATTGCCCGTTAAGACAATCGACCCGCCCGGTGAGCCGGACGGGTCGATGAAATCTCGTCGGCTACGACAGGTAGGCGGCGAGGTCGGCTTCGAGAGCAGGCTTCGGTTTCGCTCCGACGATCGACGTCGCAACCTCACCGGCCTTGAATACCTTCATGGCAGGAATCGAGGTGATCTGGTACTTCATCGCCAGGTTGGGGTTCTCATCGACGTTCACCTTGACGATGTCGATCTTCTCGCTGTTCTCCGTGGCTATCTCGTCGAGAATCGGCGAAACCATGCGGCACGGTCCGCACCATTCGGCCCAGAAATCTACGAGAACGGGCTTATCCGACTTCAAGACCTCGGCCTCGAAAGTCTGCTCGGTTACGTTGCGAGCGGTCATGATGACTCCTTTTATTATCGGTATAAATGGATGCCGTCGGTCACCGTCAGGCGACGTGACCGGCGAGTTGGTCGGCCCCGGTGTCTGGTTCACCGGCTTCATCTAAAGCGGCGAGGTAGTGCTCCGCGTCGAGCGCGGCGACGGTTCCGCTACCCGCTGCCGTCGCGGCCTGGCGGTATGTCGGGTCGATGACATCGCCGGCCGCGAACACACCGGGAACGTTCGTCTTCGATGAGCGGCCGTCAACGGCGATCGTGCCATCTGGCGTGAGGTCGAGTTGACCGTGCACGAGGTGGGTGCGGGGGTCGTTACCGATGGCGACGAAGAGTCCCTGAACGTCAAGCTTCGACTCGGTGCCGTCTGTGGTGTTGCGCAGCGTGAGCCCTGTGACAGCATCCTCGCCCGTGATGCCGACAACCTCGTTGTTCCACACGAACTCGATCTTGGGGTTTGTAAAAGCCCGCTCCTGCATGATCTTGGAGGCCCGGAGTGAGTCACGGCGGTGGACGAGGTAGACCTTCTCAGCGAAGCGGGTGAGGAAGGTCGCCTCTTCCATGGCGGAGTCGCCGCCGCCGACGACGGCGATCGTCTTGCCCTTGAAGAAGAAGCCGTCGCATGTGGCGCACCAACTGACGCCGCGGCCCGACAGGCGCTCTTCGTCGCTGATGCCGATCTTGCGGTACGCAGAGCCCGTTGCGATGATCACGGAGCGTGCTTCGTAAGTGTCGCCCAGCATGGTCTTCACCGTCTTCACGGGGCCGTCGAGCTGAATGCTGTCGACGTCGTCGTAGACGACCTTTGTTCCGAATCGCTCGGCTTGAGCCTGCATCTTGGCCATGAGGTCGGGCCCGAGGATGCCCTCGGGAAAGCCAGGGAAGTTCTCGACATCTGTCGTGTTCATGAGTTCTCCGCCAGCCTCGACGGAGCTGGCGATAACGATCGGCTCGAGTTCTGCGCGCGCCGCGTAGATCGCCGCGGTGTATCCGGCGGGGCCGGACCCGATGATGATGACGTTGTGCACCCAAGTCTCCTGACGTTTGGTTCTGTCGAGTAGAACACAGTGTATCCAGCGACTATTCCACTCGGATGGGTGTTGCCTGCGATCATGCTGTCGAGAACCTGGGCAGTCCGGTATGTAACCAGGATGCAGAGTTACCGTGTGCGTCTGGAGCGGATCATCGACCGAGGCGACGGCGCAGTGGGGCGAGAGCGCCCTTGAGGTCTGGGGTGCGCGTGAGAATGAGGATGCCGAAGTAGACGGCGGCCATGGCTGTTCCGACGATGGCCATCGTGGCGATCGCACCGAGAGCTGAGCCGACGGCGAAGCCGCCTTCGGTCGTGGCCCCGAGCAGCCAGGTGATGAGCCAGCCCACGGCCGCGGCGGGGAGCGCTGCCAACACGAACCTGAGAATGGCGAGCAGAACGGGTCGGGCACCGAGCCCGCCGATCTTGCGCCTCAGCAAGAGGTAACCGACGATCAGCTGAACGACGCCGGCGACCGAGATGGATGCTGCGAGCCCAACGCCGATCCATTCGGGCGGGAGCATCGAGCACAACAGGCAGAGTGCGATAAACACCGTGGCCTGCACGACGGTGGAGAGAAACGGCGTGCGGGTGTCTCCGAGGGCGAAGAACGTGCGTTGAACGACAAACAGCAGCGTGAAGGGAAGCAGGTCGCCCATATAGGCGAGAATCACCATTGCCATCTGGCCTGCCTGGCCGAGAGTGCCTGTGAAAAGACTTGAGAAGGGCAATGCGACAACGGCGATAACAGCTCCGGCGAGCACGATGAGCAGCGTGATCTGTCGCGCGGCGCGCGCCACATCCTCCTTCATACGTTCGACTCTCCCCGCGTGCACGTGCTCCGCCATACGCGTGAAGTAGGCTGTCGCCACCGAAACGGCGATCACCGAGTGCGGCAGCATAATGATGAGCCACGACGCCTGAAGCGTCGCCGTTGACGCTCCGTGTCCAGCCGCGAGGAATGCCACGTTCGTCTGAACGAGACCGCCCAACTGCGTGAGAAGAAGCGACGCGAACGTCCAACCGGCGAGCTTACCCGTCGCGCGCAGACCGATTCCTCGCCAACGGAAGTCGGGGCGATATGAAAGACCGATGCGGCGCCAGAAAAGGAAGAGAATCAATGCCTGCGCGACGATCCCGGCGGTCGCCGAACCAGCCAGCAGAAGAATCATGTCGGGAGACCACTCGGTGACAAGACGTGATCCCGCGGCATCCGCCCCGAAAATCATCATAAAGGCGATGAGCCCTGCCATTGCGATGACATTATTGACCGCTGGTGCCCAGGTGAACGGGCCGAAGAGCTTGTGTGCGTTGAGAATCTCGCCGAGCAGTGAGTAGAGTCCGTAAAACAGCACCTGGGGAAGACACCAGTAGGCGAACGCTGTGGCGAGAGCCCGTGCAGCGGGATCGATATCCCCGCTGCTCAGGTACAGGTTGATGATGAATGGAGCCGCGAGTGTGACGACAAGGGTCACGGCGACGAGCAGTACGAGCGCAACGG
Source organism: Paramicrobacterium chengjingii (assembly GCF_011751765.2). Classification (GTDB taxonomy): domain Bacteria; phylum Actinomycetota; class Actinomycetes; order Actinomycetales; family Microbacteriaceae; genus Paramicrobacterium; species Paramicrobacterium chengjingii. The sequence continues at coordinate 3,611,243 of NZ_CP061169.1, read as the reverse complement.
TCAGCAGCTTGTTAATGTACGCCCGTCCGCGGTCCTCCCCCACGATCGCCCGCACGATCGTGGGTACGAGAATGGCGCTGAGAACTCCTCCGGCGACGATCGAGTAGATCTGATTCGGCAGCGCGTTGGCGACGCCGAACGCGTCGGCGCTCGCGCTGCCGACGCTGCCGATCGCCGCGGCGAGCAGCACGGCCTTGGCGAACCCAAGAATGCGGCTGACAATGGTGCCCGAGGCCAAAAACAGGCTGGCACGGCCAATGTTGTCGCGAGCGCTCGGCTCGGGATCAGCCATCGTTGCGCCCTTCCAGAGTCTCGTCGTCGTGCTCTGCGTCACCGGACTTCGAGGTGTCTGACGTCGTGGCGACAGCCGCCCGCTCGCGGCGGCGACGTAGCACGGTGCGGATCACGCCGAACACGAAGAGCAGACTGACGCCTCCTATGAGGATGATGGTGCCAATGCGCTCCCAGTCGGCGCGCACGGTGACAGGAACAGTCGAACTGTTGGTGAGCGATACACCGTCTTCCGTATACAGGTTGAGCCGCAGGTTCACGTCGCCGTTGCCCAGTCTCGCCGTGACAGGAATGGCGACGGACTGCTGAGTTTGCGCAGGAATCTCAGTGAGCTCGGACGACTCGACGGCGAGTCTCGGATTATCTGGCGCGGCCTTCATCACCACGTGCACGGGAAGATCGAGGCTATTGCGCACAGAGATCTTGATCGAAATCTGGTCAGCGATCATCAAAATCGGGCTCGATTGCACAATGGTCACCGACGTGAGCACATCGTGAGTGCCCTCCTCGAATGATGCAACCTCAGCAGCCCAATCCGTGGAGTCTGAGCGCCAGCCAATGGAGTACGCAGAAAGCTTGGCGGCGTCATGCCGGCCGACGAGGAGGCTAGGGTCCGAAATCGCGGTGGCGAAGGAAGCGATGTCGTCGTCAAACGAGGCGATTTGGCTGAACGCCGACAGCCGTTCGTCGGACTGCGGTTTGTCGACAAGCTTGACGTCTCCCCGATCCGAGGTCTCGAGCGAGCCGAGAGAACCCATCGTGATGCCCGGGGCTGACTCCAGTGTGGACAGCACAGACGACATCCGCTCGGCGTTCGTTGGCCACGTGCGATCAAGCGTGAGCAGGATGCTGCGATTGCTCGCGCCGGATTCGCTTGCGATCACGGCAAGTTTTGCCCCGAGGGCTGCAAGAGCGTCGCTTTGCGCAGTGTCGCTCGCCGCTGTGGCCGCAGCTCTCAGATCGTGAGATGCAGCGGCGTCTGAGATGAACGCCGTCGTGTCGCCGAGTGTGATCTTGGCATCGACAGTCGTGTGAGGCCCGGCCGACGTATTCGATGACGAGATGATCACGGGGCCCAGCTTGGACTGCTCGAAGCCCGCGAGGTCGGCAGCGGTCACTGTGTCGTCGGCAGGCCAGACGGCGGAAGGGAATGCATAGGGAAAGTCGAGAAGTGATTCGAGAGACGGGATTCCGTCGGGGTCCACGGGAGGCGTCGGTGTCGATGTTGGGCCGACGTCGTTGGTGCTCGGCGTCGAGGTGCCCGTCGGCGTCGGTGCTTCGGGCTCCTCATTCTCGGGTGGAGTGAAATTCTTCGGTTCGATGCCGAACATCAGCGACGTTGGTTTCTGCAGCGATTCAGCACCGGCCTGAAGCTGAGCCGTCGGATCGGCATCCGCATACTGCAGAGGGAATATTTCGTTTGGGGAGCTTTCCAAACGGTCAAGCCATTCCACCGCTGAATCGGGGGCGGCCGAACCGAGCACGCGAATGGACGCAATGATGCGCGGGTCTATGCCTAGGGCGACATCGTGACCGATGACGCCGTCTAGCTGTTGGGAGAGCAGTCCGGACGGAGAGGTGTACGCCTCAAGGTCCCCCGCGGTGATAAGGCTGTTTGCCGCCGGGGGCAGTGTTATCGGTACGGCGACGGACACAGTCGCTGGTTGCGGAAGCGTTCCCGCCTCAAAGACAAATGCATCGCGAGACTGCGCGGTTACCGCGCCGGACACATATGTTCCCGCAAAGGCATATGCACCGAATGTCTCAGGTAGTTCGAGGTCTTCGCTTGTCACTGTGACCGGTGTGCTCGTCCACGTGGAGTTGGGGTCGATCGGCGGAATGTCGAGCGTGTCGAGAGTCGTGGATGACTCGGTGTCGGCTGTGGTGGGGTCGAGAAACGCGCTCAGTTCACCGCGGGAGTCGATAGGGCGGTCCCCTGCAGACAAGACGACGTGCCCGGACGAGAGGGAGTCATCCGTGGGGTTGGTGACAGTGATGCTCGCTCTTATCTCGCTGTCGGGCAGCAGAGGGGTGTCGAGCAGTTCAACAGTCAGCACGACGTCGCCCTCGGACTCGGCAGCAGTCGACACGTGGCCACCGGCCGTCGCTGACGGTGTGAGCGCGAGGGACGACAAGCCGACGGCTGCGACAACGGCCGCGCGCGCAAGAGTCGAAGGAAGAGTCATAGTAGTGGTGAGCCTCTCGCGACGGGCGAGGGCTCAGCCGATTCTACGATGCACCAGGCTCACCTTGCCTGAGCGTGTTCGGAGCGCCCTACTCCTCGCCACGACGTGTGGCGGGTTCGGCTGGCGAGATCTGAGCGTGGTCAAGGTCGCCTGCCAGCGTCCAAACAGCCTGCGTGAGTTCGGGATGACGGTGTGCGATCTCGCGGAGAATGCCATACTCAAGGCGGTCCGCCTCGATGCGGAGCCGGGCGGCATCCGGGCGTTGTGTCTTCTCGCCGAGCCGCGCGAGTAGAAATTCTGCGGTCTTTCCCGTGCGATCGAGCTCGTCATCTCGAAGCGCTCGAACAACGAGCTGGTCGACGGTCGGAAGAAACTGAAGAAAGTCCCACGGATCTTGGCCATCACGGGAGCGGTGCTCGATGAGCACATCGAGCTCGAGACGCGCGTCTGCCCGCAAACGGGCGAGAGACTCACTCATTTCGGCTCGCTTTCAATCGGGTCGACGTGCCCTTCCAGGGTACGACCTTCACGGCGAGTGTCTCGTGGGGTGCTTGCCGTTCCGTGTGATTCGGCAACAATGTGTCACGATGGTCTATGGCCACTTCACGATTGAGCGACAGCACACTTGAGCACTTCGCCAATGTTCTGCACCGTCGCAGAGACGAACTTGTGCACCTCATGGCGTCGAACGATGAGGCGCTGGACGAAGTGCGCGAATCCCTCGGTGAGGGCACGAATGACGACGAGCATGATCCCGAAGGCCCGACGATGTCGGATGAGTGGTCGAAACTCACTGGGTTGCAGACCGAGGGCGAGAACGAGCTCAGGGAGCTCGATGCTGCACTTGAGCGCATCAAGAATCACGAGTTTGGCATGTGCGAATCGTGCGGCAACGCCATTGGGCGCCCACGTCTCGAGGCGCGGCCCTACGCGACGCTGTGCATTGACTGCGCACGCAAGGCCGAATCACACGGCTGAACCTGTTGGCCTGATCTGCTGCGGGTGATTTCAGGCAGGTCAGGCTTGGAGCGCGAGAGTAAACGGGAGAACGGAGCTGGCGCCGCCTGCGAGCAGCGTCTGACCCGCGACGGTGAGTGTCCATCTGCTGTCGGAACGGTCGTCGACGAGCAGAATCGGTGAGCCCGCGTGCTCATCGAGGCCGCGCGCCACATCCGGGCCGATGCGAAATCGTCCCCAGACCGATGCGAGTCGAAAAACGCTGTTCATGCTGCGCGACGCCGGAGTCGTCGTTTCGGCCTCAAGCGCACCGAGGTAGGGAATTCTCCCAATCGACGACAGCCCGGCCGCAAGAGAGCCGACGAGCTCTGGGCGGCTCTGCGAGGGCACGGAGACGACAGCGCCCGGGCGTTCGTTCCACGTCCAGTCGGCAAGTACGCGCACGCAGGCGTCGAGAAGCGCCCCATCGACAACACCATCGGCAGCGTTCGGAGCGAAGATCTCGCGCAGTCGCCCGCCCCAGCCGAGGTCGGTGAGACGGGCAAGTGCACGGCCGGGTTCGAGACGGTGTTCTGCAGAAATGCGCCCTTTGACCGGAAGGCCCACTTGCGCGGAACCCGTCGGCCACTGGGCTCGGGGCTCGATCACGACGCCGACGCGCGCGAGGCTCTTCGACGCGGCGTCTCGTGATGGCGCATCGGCGTCGACCGGGTACCACGCGCCTGCGCAGACATCGCAGCGTCCGCAGGCGAGAGCTGTGTCATCGTCAAGTTGACGTTGCAGAAACGCCATGCGGCACTCGCTGCCCGCTTCATATTCGATCATGGCGTTCTGCTCGGCAACGCGTTCGGCCGAGATGCGCTCGTAGCGCTCCCGGTCGTATTGCCACGACTGACCCGTCGCGAGCCAGCCACCTTGAACACGTTGCACCGCTCCGTCGACGTCGAGCACCTTCAGTAACAGCTCGAGTGCGTTGCGCTTGAGATCGACTCGAGACTCGATGGCCGGCGTCGACAACGGGCGATCCGACTCGCCGAGAACGGAGAGGACGGCCGTTGCAGAGTGCTCGTCGGGCATGGACGCTGTCGCAAAATAGCGCCAGATCGCGCGATCTTCCTCCCCGGGCAGAAGCAGCACATCGGCGTGCTGAGTTGCCCGGCCCGCGCGACCCACCTGCTGGTAATACGCGACGGGCGAAGACGGTGCACCGAGGTGAACGACGAAGCCGAGGTCGGGCTTGTCGAAACCCATGCCGAGGGCACTGGTGGCAACGAGAGCCTTTACCCCGTTTCCCTTGAGAGCCGCTTCGGCCCGCTCGCGTTCGGCTGGATCGGTGCGACCGGTGTAGGCGAGCACGTTGTGTCCCGCCTCCCTGAGCAGCTGCGCGGTGTCTTCAGCGGCCGAGACGGTCAGCGCATAGATGATGCCGCTGCCGGAGAGCTCGCCGAGGTGGCTGAGCAGCCACGCGAGTCGCGCTGCGTTGTCGGGTAGCTGAAGAACGCCAAGGCGCAGCGATCGGCGTGCGAGCGGGCCTCTGATCGTCGTGACCGGCTTTCCCCCAGCGCTCAGTTGCTCTTCGACGTCAATGACGACGCGCTTGTTTGCCGTGGCCGTCGTGGCGAGTACGGGAACATTCGCCGGCATGCGGGCGACCAGATCGCGCAGCCTGCGGTAGTCGGGGCGGAAGTCATGGCCCCAATCTGAGATGCAGTGCGCCTCGTCGACCACCAGCAACCCCGTGCGACCGACAAGTTGCGGCAGCTGCTCATCGCGAAACGACGGGTTGTTCAGTCGTTCCGGTGACACGAGCAGCACGTCAATCTCGTCACGTTCGAGTGCGACGAGTACGTCGCCCCACTCGTGTGCGTTTGCGGAACTGATGGATGCCGCGCGCACTCCGGCGCGAGCGGCAGCGGCGATCTGGTCGCGCATGAGTGCGAGAAGCGGAGAGACGAGCAGCGTCGGACCTGCGCCGGCGCGTCGCAAAAGCAGCGTTGCGACGAAGTACACGGCAGATTTGCCCCACCCCGTGCGTTGCACAACGAGCGTGCGTTCGCGGTCGTCGACGAGCGCCGAGATCGCCTCGAACTGCCCGTCGTGAAAATCAGCGTCATCGCGCCCAACAAGTGCTCGGAGCTTCTCAAGTGCCGCTGTTCGGGTGCTGTCAGTCACTCCCCCAGCCAATCAGATGCAACTGACAACGCGGCCGGGTTTGCGGCAGTTGTGGATCGCGGTCAGGCGGAGCGGAACTGTGGGCGAATGAGGGGAGTGCAAAAGCACGCCTGTGGAGAACTCCGCGCCGTCCACAGATGTGCCCTGTGGGGCGCCTGGCCCTGCGGCATCCGGGCACCATCGTTGCATGACCATCAGTGCAGAGGAAGCCGCTCGCATGCCACTCGTGAGCGACAAGCAGATTGAAGACAGGGTGGCAGATCTCATCGGGCGCGCCATCAAACGCAAATGGTGGATCTTCTTTCTCGACGAGAACGGCGTGCAACTGCCGATGATCGTTCCGGTTGAGGGAGCGCCGCTTGTGCCAGATGAGGCCGCGACACAGCACAGCATCGAGGGTCTGCACGCCATCATGGAGGAGACCGGGGCCGCCGAGGTGATTCTCGTGTCGGAGAGACCAACGGGATCGACGGTCACGCTGCCCGATCGCGTGTGGGCAAGCTCGATGGCGCAGGCGGCACGTGATCGAGGAATCCGAGTGCGAGCGCAGCTGATCAGTCACCGAACCGGCGTTCGCTGGCTCGCGCCCGATGACTACGAGGGCTACCGCGCTGCACCGTAACCTGTGAAGCAGGTTTCCTTTCCGGATGCGGAGAAGAGCTGTGCTGCCGACACAAAGTCCGTGGCGATATCTATCACGGAAGCACCCGCGTCGGCTGAGAGAATGGCTCAGTGACAGAAACGCTCGCACAGCAGTTGAGAATGGACCTGACGGCCGCCGCCTACTCGGTATCGACACTCACGGCCTTGTGGGGTGCCGAGGCCGAGGCTGCCCTGCACCGCAACCAACGCGTTCCCGCTTTGCGCCAACTCGCGCGGCAGCCGGCGACACCCGCAGCCACTCTCGCGCGACTCTTTGTGCTGGGCAGCGACGTGACACGTTCCGATTTTGAGGGGGCCGTGCCGTCACTGGGCATTGCGGGCGCGGAGGAGCTCGAGCTCGTCAGTGCAGCGGGCGACAGCATCCGTCCTCTGAGAGATCTGCGGCCCTATAGTTTCGTCGACGCTGACGGCGCCTGCAGCTGGTGGATCGTGTCGGATCTCGGTGAGCTCGCCCGCCACGGGGCACTCGACGAAGACCACGTGCTCGGCGTGGGCGGAGCCTCGCTCTCGCTCGCGGGGCTTATGGTGCAAACTCCGGTCGACAGCGTTCTCGATCTGGGGACTGGATGCGGCATTCAAGCGCTGCATGCGGCGCGTCATGCCCGGCGGGTCGTCGCGACCGACATCTCGCAGCGCGCTCTGGCGATGGCGCAGCTGAATGCCGACCTGAATGCGGTCACGAACATCGAGTTTCGCCTTGGGAGCCTCTTCGAACCCGTTGCGGGTGAACGATTCGACCAGATCGTCAGCAATCCCCCGTTCGTGATCACACCCCGGCAACCCGGTGTTCCCGCGTACGAATACCGCGACGGCGGTCTTGTCGGCGACGAGATCGTGCGCTCCGTCATTGTGGGCAGCGTCGACCACCTGACCCCGGGGGGCACCGTTCAGATGCTGGCGAACTGGGAGTACCACGTTGGAACTTCTGGGCGTGATCGAGTTGCAGCCTGGCTGCAGGAGGATGCTGCCGGCGCTCTCGATTCGTGGGTGATTGAGCGTGAGGTGCAGTCTCCAGACGAGTACGCCGAAACCTGGATTCGCGACGGCGGAACGCGTGAGGGCACAGAACGCTTTGACGAACTGTATGCCGCATGGCTCGAGGACTTCGAGCAGCGCGGCGTGCGTTCCGTCGGCTTCGGGTACGTCTACCTGCGAAGGCGGCGCGATTCAGCATCCACTTCCTGGAACCGTCATGAACGGTTACTGACCGCGCAGGGAAGCAACGAAACTGGGCTTGGCATGCACATTGCTGCATGCGTCGCTGCGCACGACGCGCAGAGCAACCTCTCAGACGAGGCGTTCGCAGCCACGACTCTCGTCGTCACCGGAGATGTGACATTTGAGCAGCACTACTGGCCGGGAAGCGACGATCCTACGGCAATCATTCTGCGCCAAGGCGGCGGATTCGGTCGCAGCATTCCCATCGACACAGCGCTTGCCGCGCTCATCGGAGCCTGTGACGGCGACCTCGCGATCGCGGCGATCGTCGGCGCACTCTCCCAGTTGCTCGACGTCGACGAATCGGCGCTGCGGAGGCAGCTGCTCCCCCGTGTGCGGGACCTCGTCGACGACGGCATCCTGACTCTTCCCGCTCACTAAGGCCCAGCTGAAAGAGAAGATAGGGCACCTGCCCGATGAGGGGTGCCTACCTTAGCTCGCACTCTTGAGGTATCGAACGAGATATCTGGAGTGGGAATGATGAACGCATCGCCGGAGCTGTACTACGAAATTGAATATCGTCAGCATGAGCGTGCCGTGGAGCACGCGGCCGAGCAGCGGCGCGTTGCTGAGCTCAGTCCCGAGCAGGTCGTGCCGTATGTCTCGATGTTCTCGCGCCTTGTAACCTGGTTGAAAGGTGTCGTTGAGCGTCGCCGCGACGGTCGACAGGCGCGGAGGGCCGCAACGATGACGGGCGTGGATGCCGCTGCCTGACGATCCCGTGATCGATGTCGGTGTGTCGTGGCACGATGGTGACATGGTCACTCCCGTGCATGCCACGATGGTCGGGCGCGATATCGAGTTGCGCACGCTGGCGGCAGCCTTCGAGCGCAGCATCGAGGGCAACCCCCAGGCCGTACTCGTCGCGGGCGAGGCCGGCATCGGCAAGACCCGGCTGCTTCGAGAGTTCCGCGAGCGCGCACGCACCAAGGCGAATGTCGCCGTCGGTCAGTGCATCGACTACGGCGCGACGCCGGTTCCGTACGCGCCGATTATCGGCGTGCTGCGCGAGATCGTCGCCGACATGGGCGCCGAGGCTGCGCGTGACGTCGTCGGGCCGGGGCGCGATGCGCTTTTACTCTTGCTCCCCGAACTCGGTGACGGACCCGTCGATTGGAGCGAGGTCAGCGCCAGCCGACTGCACGATGCCATTGCTGTGCTCCTCGAGGCGTACGCCCGCAAAGCACCACTCGTTGTGATGATCGAAGATCTGCACTGGGCAGACGACTCCACGCTGACCATGCTGCGCTTCCTGATGCGTGCCATCACGAACGCTCGCTTGCTCATCGTTGTGAGCGTTCGCAGCGAAGACGTCGGGCGAGGCACCCCTGCGCATACATTCCTGGCCGAGAGCGAGCGCGCACGGCTGCTGGAGCGCGTCGAACTGACGCGCCTCGATCGCCAGCAGGTTCGCGACCTTGCGGAGTCGCTGCGTGAGCGCGCGCTCGACGACGACGCGCTTGAGCGCGTCTTCGATCGCACCGAGGGCGTTCCATTCTTTGTCGAGGAGCTTTCAAGCTGCACAGACGGTGCGATGCCGGGAACGCTTCGCGACCTTTTGCTCGCACGGTACGACCTGCTTGACGCGACGGCGCAGCGCATCGTGCGCGTGCTCTCTGCATCGAGCGGATGGCTGCCCCACGTGATTCTGCGAGACGTCGTTGATATCGGCGACGAGGCACTTGACGACGCCGTGCGCGCAGGGGTCAACGCGAGCATTCTCGAGGTCGATCGCGACGCCTACTGCTTTCGGCACTCGCTGTTGCGCGAGGCGGCGCACAGCGAACTGCTACCCGGCGAGAGGGGGCGCGTGCATCTCGCATACGCGCGCGCCTTTGAACAGCATCCGGAAATTGACGGTGAGTACGAGCTCGCGTATCACTGGCACGCTGCCGGCGACGCGCCACGTGCGCTGGGGGCTGCAGTTTCTGCGATGTGGAGCGCGAAGACGTCGTACGCGTATGCGACGGCATCCCAACTGGGTGAGCTTGCTCTCGAGCTGTGGGATCGCGTGGAAGGTCCAGAGCAGCTCACCGGGATCTCGCGTGTGAAACTCATGTCGTCGGTCGCTTCGCTGCACCGAAACGCCGGAGTGGGCGAGCGAGCGCTTGCGCTGGTGAACGCGGCGCTCGATGAGGCCGACCGCTCCCCCGTTCCGACCGCTCTCTTTGTGCGGCTCCTGCGTGACAAGGCGCAGTATCTCGCGAACATCGGGCGCCCAGGGGCCGTGGAGCTGTTGATCGATGCGCTTGCGCTTCTGGGCGACATCGATGACGACAACCCTGGCCACGTTCATGACGAGCGGCTTCGCGCATTGCTGTTGAACATGCTGGCCGCGCGGTACATGCTGGCGGGCAAGGCGCACGAGGCCATCGTCACTGCCTCAAGAGCATACGATGTGGCGTCGGCAGCGGGTGACACGGCCGAGCGATCGATCGCGGCAAATCTGCGCGGTATGTCTCGCGCTCAACTGGGCGATGTCACCGAGGCTCTCGCCGACATTGAGCGTGCAAGAGAGGATGCTGTCGACCCGAAGTCGCGCTTGCGCCTCAGCGTCAATTATTCTGATCTGCTCAACTTGCTCGGCCGCTATGACGAAGCCATCGACGTCGCGCGTGCGGGGCACCTGCACGCCATCGAGCTGGGAGTTGAACGCAGCTCTGGGTCGATGCTGCTGCACAATATGATCGATCCCCTGTTTGCTCGCGGTGAGATCGACGAGGCCGAGAGCACTATCGCGCGCACGATGTCGCTCGGCAGCCTCACGGTTCCGCAGAGCTACTCACAGCGCTCACAGGTGCAGGCGCTTCTTTGGCGAGGTGACATAGGTACGGCGAAGCGTCTTGCCGGGCAATGGCTGCCCAGCTTCGATACGATCGCCCGGGTTGAACGACAGGTGTGGTGGGCGGCGAACGATATACGTGTCGAGATCGCCTGCGCTGAAGGCGAGTGGGTTGAAGCCTGGCGCACCGTCTCAGAGGTGCTCGGTACCCCCGAAGGGTCGAGTCACATTCTGCATAGAAGAAACTTTCTGCTGAAAGCATCCACAATCGTTGCTCACCTGCGTGGTTTAGAAGCAGCTGATGATGCGGATGCCGCGGCCGAGACCGTGCGTGCTGCGTGGCGTTCCCTGCCCGACGCCGTTGCGACACAACCTCTCTCGTCTGTCGTCGACGGGCTTCTTGCTGCCCCCCTCGCCTCATCGATCGACGTTCTCCGGGCAGCGGTCGACGCCGCAGACAGCCCGACGGTCCCCGCCCTTGTGCGGCCGCTCGCCCACATGCAATTGGCGCGTGCGCTTGTGGCGTCCGGCGACAGAATTCGCGCAGCCGCCGTGATGGATGACGCGCTGGGGCTCGCACAGACGCTAGCGCACACGGCAACGCTGGCAGAGGTGACGGTGTACGCGGACGCTGCCGGGCTGCATGGCCCCGCGGCATCCGATGCTTCTGATCTCCTCACAGCACGTGAGCAGCAGGTGTTGGCTCTCGTCGCCGAGGGCCTCAGCAATAGGCAGATCGGTGAGCGTCTGTTTATCAGCACTAAGACAGCGAGTGTGCACGTGTCGGCGATCCTTCGAAAGCTCGCCGTCTCTACGCGTACGGAGGCAGCGGTGATCGCGCGCCGCGCGGTTCGTTAGCGGCGCGCCGTCCCCCATTCACCGTCTGTTCGGAGAGATGTGCTGTGATGTGGGTATCCGAAGAAGCCAGCGAATGGATGCGTCGTGACTCCACGAACGGCCGAATACCCGAGGCCGGACCACTTTCTTCTGCACATCAGCGACACTCACCTTCTGGGTGGGGGGCGCCGACTCTACGATGTCGTCGATCCTGCAGCACAGTTGCGTGAGCTGTTTGATGAGGTCGAGGCCTCTGAGGGCCGCCCCGAGGCAATCATTTTCACCGGTGATCTCGCCGACAAGGGAGAGCCCGAAGCATACGATCTGCTTCGAAACATTGTCGAGCCGGCGGCAGAGAGGCTTGGCGCCCGCGTGATCTGGGCGATGGGCAACCATGACAACCGTGCCGCGCTGCGTGTCGAGCTGCTCGGTGAGCCGCCGAGCATGCGTCCGGTCAATCGGGTCTACGACCTCAATGGGTTGCGGGTCATCACCATTGACACCAGTGTTCCCGGTGAACACTACGGTGACCTGACGGCAGAGCAGCTTGTCTGGCTGCGTGAGCAGCTCGCTGTGCCTGCGCCGCATGGCACCATTCTCGCCATGCACCATCCCCCGATTCCAAGCGTTCTCGATCTTGCCGTCAGCGTTGAGCTTCGCGATCAGCATGAGCTGGCTGAGGTGCTGCGCGGATCGGATGTGCGCAGCATCATTGCCGGACACCTTCACTACTCGTCGATGGCGACGTTTGAGGGCATTCCGGTATCTGTGGCCTCGGCGAGTTGCTATACGCAGGATCTCAATGTGCCGGTGGGCGGAACGCGTGGCCACGACGGTGCGCGAGCGTTCAATCTTGTTCATGTATACGAGAGCACTGTGCTGCACTCGGTCGTGCCGCTGGGGCAGTATCGTGCGCTCGACTATATCGATGCTGACGAGACTGCGCGGCGGCTCGATGCAGACGGAATCGAGTTTCCGCTTTCGCGTACGCAGGCTGCCGAGGCTGCGTCACGCAGGGTTCCGACGCCCGTCGGTTAGCGCTTCCCGAACGCAATGCAGAGGTGGACGGTTCTTCTGCACTCGTCGTTCCTGCCCGGCGCGCTCCACGTGTCGTTTCGTCACCCGTCCGTAGCGTCTGGGTGCGGCTCATCGGCGCCGGCTGCCCTGGGCGGGCCACGTGGCACTTCGAGCGGTTGAACTCGTGCAGCAACTGCCGGGCGCACTCCGTGTAGCGCGTCGAGTGGTGTGACTCGTGCGTGTCTGTTCCCCCGGGGCCGCCGCGTACGTCAGGTGCGCGGCCTGGTATCTCGGCCAGGGTCGGGTCCGGTGTCGTTATCGTCTCCGGTCTTGCGCCGGCGTCCTAAATACCGTCGATTGACGTACCAGTCTGGTGGAATCAGTCTCGGTTGCCCTGTGTTGTCGCGGGTGAGAGCCCATTCGCCTCGTTCGACAAGCCTGTGATGAAACCAACACAACATGACACCGTTGGTGGCGTCGGTCTTCCCGTCTTTCGCCCACCCCTGAACATGGTGAGCTTCACACAGCCAGGCGGGGATGCCACAGTCAGCGGCAACACACGTGCCGCCATCGCGTGCGATCAGGGCGAGGCGTTGCTTCGGGGTGAACTCACGTCTGGCATACCCGAGGTTCAACACGTCACCGTGCTCATCGATACGCACCTGTCGGGTGTCGCCGTCGCATCGCATCTGCTTCACAAACGACATGGGTAACGGTGCTGGTGTTCCCGGTGACCAGGCAGCACCCGTGCCTGCTTCGAGGTCATCGTTTTTCACGGTGACGAGCACGGTGGGTCCTCTGCCGTGGAGTTTCGGTGCAGACTTCTGTTTCCCGGTGCCGCCGATGATCGCTGTGAACACGTCAGCACGTTCCTGCTGCCTCGACCGTGCTTCCGGTTCTTCACCGTGGGCTGCGAGTTCTTCGGTCTCCATGAACTTCGGTGACGTTCTCTTGGACATGAATGCGTCAAACACCGGTGTCACCTGTGCCGCCTGTTCCGGGGACAGGGTGCCGGTGATTCTCATACTCCCGTCGTCCTGGTGACGAAACACCAGAGCACGTGCTTCATGGAGTTCTTCCGCTGTGGGTTCCACACCATCCGGATCCAAAGCAACACAAAACATGCGGGCCTGCTGACGCAGAACATCAGCCGTGACGGGGATCTCACCGAATGCACCCGTGGCGTTGCCCAACAGTGTCGCCTCGGCCCACTCTGCTTGTTCCGGTGCCACCCGAGACAGTACCGGCGCCAACGCCGATGTGATCACCTCAGCAACATCCAAACCGATCGTGCCCTCAGCAAGAGCATCCGCCGTCAGCGAGAACACCGGATCCAACGGCAGCCCCGTGTCAGACACCCGCGGAGTCGTCTGCTCGGCGACCTTCGCGTACCGGTGCGCTGTGGAGTTCTTCACCCCCGTCACCTTCTCAAACAACGCTGTCGGGCTGGATGATCCGTGACGGGCAGCAAGACCATCAAATCCAGCATCGGTATTGGAGCGCCGGGCAATGTCTCCGACGTTGGAGATTTGGCGGCCCTCGATAACACGGGTGATGTTCCCCAACAGCCCGGTATAGGTCAGGAGGGCGTCGGCAGACAGTGCGGCCGGATCAATCCTGGCAAGCTCAGCAGCGCTAGCAAGCGTGTTCTCCGCGGCACGCACAGCTGCAGCATCCGGACCCTCCACAGGCTCGAAATCGGAGACTGTCGCTGTGTTTTGCATGACCATAGTTTGCCAGTAGCCACCGACATTCCTACCGACACAAACCCCCGATCACACCACCAATGTGGATAACTCGCAAAACTTGTTGCCTGTGGACGACAAAGCGAGACAAACGCAGGCCAGGAGCTGAAGCCCGTGAAGCTATATCTCTTCCTTCTCCCAGGGCGCTGGGAACGGGAAGTAGCGATTGAGGAAGTTCAGCACGGCCCGCGTGCGTTCGGCATCACTGAGCTCGGGGTTCGACCCGTCATTGAGACAGAACATGTCCTGATCCCGTTTGCGCAGCAGCCGCTCTAAGGCAGGAACAGCGCTCTTCAACGTCGTCTCGATGTACTTCACCTTCGCTTGCCTCTGCTCCACGGCTCGCCCCGTCATGAGCGCGTAGTAGTGGTAGAAGGAATTCGTTACCGATATGTCGGTGGCTGAGCGGAACCGTGCGGCTGCAGTGCGACGGAACTCCTCGGGAAACTCGCGTTCCATCTCGCTCAGCACGCTTACCCGTAACGGCGCGGCGCAGTGCTCGAGGTGGCGCGTCGTCACCTTGCCGAATCGGGCGTGCAAGACTTCCCGATTTACTCGGGCGGCGTTCTCATGCCCGCTGCGCGTGGGATCGGTGTCTCCGAGCCCAATACGCGTGCGTGCCTCGACAAACTTGGTGACACCGCCCGGCGAGAAGAAGAGATCGGGGCTGACGGTGCGCCCAAAGAACATGTCGTCATTGGAATATAAGAAGTGCTCAGCCAGGCCAGGGATGTGTTGGAGCTGGCTTTCGACGGCGTGAGAGTTGTGCGTTGGCAGCACACTCGGATCGGCAAAGTGCTTATCGGCCGGTACGAAGGTCACCTTGGGATGGTGCTGAAGCCATGCGGGTGGCGGCGAGTCTGACGCGATAAAAATGCGACGAACCCAGGGCGCAAAGAGATAAATACTTCTAAGGGCATATTTCAACTCATCGATCTGCCGAAAGCGGGCGACGGAGTCGTCCCCCTCCCCCACGACCACACCGTCCATCTGCTCTGCACGCGCCTTCTGGTAGTCGGCACTCGTGCCATCAACCCACGAGAAGACAACATCGATATCGAAGCCGATGTCACTTGCGAGCTCCGCGAACATGTTCTCGAGCGTCGGCCACTCCCTGCCGAATCGTGTGACCGTCGCGATCACCGCTTCGGAGCGATCAAGCTGTTGCCGTGTCAGAGCGTTGGGGGTGGGAGCGACGATCGTCTGGTCTCCGAAACTCCAGAATTCGAGCTGCGGTGCTGACTTCGGGCCATACCGGAGTCGCCCGATCGGTTCGACGCGCGGGCGATAGAGCCTGAGAACCTTAGCCTTCGGATCTGTCGATAACGCTCCGTCGGCAATGAGCACAGAGCGCGCGTCTTTGTCCACGGTATAGAAGGGCGCCGCAGAGCGGTCGTGATCGTGCTTCTTCGGCAAGGTCAGTGCGTAGAACGGCTCATTCGCAAAAGCCGTGGCAAACGCTGCTTCTACAGCGCGGCGGTCGCGGCGGTCAACCGCGATCGTCTCTTGGTCATCCTCACCACGCACGAGGAGGTAGTCGATATCCGCCTGTTCAAGCGCTTCGGCGATGGCGATCAGGTCTGAGACCATCGCATCGCGGGGGGTGAATGTTCCCGTTGCGAGCGAATAGAGGCCCTTGCGGTGCACGACATCGTCACGATCAAAACGCTTCCGATCATCTACCCGAATAACTGGTTCGTCGATAGAGAATCGCGGCGCATCGTGGACGGGCTCGGGGGCTGTCGGATCTGCGGAGTCGCTCGCGTGCTCTCTCGACCGGAACGCCGGTGCTGTATCCCTGTCGAATCGGATGTCGTCTGAATCGCCCAATGGACCCCCTTTTCACTCGCTAGTCTACGGCCAGGGGCGCGAGACGACGATGCCCGAGATCGGCTCGATCTCGGGCATCGCAACTGGACTAGAGAGTTACAATGTTCTACTTCTCCAGAGCGAATCCGGTTGTCCAGCTCGTCTTCTCACCTGCAGCGAGAGTGAGCTGCAGGAAGCCGAGCGACTCGAGCTCACGGGCTCGCTTGAGTGAGCCGGCGTCAACGGCGCGGAGGCCCCCTGAAATGACGACGTCGGACAGAACGCTCTTCGCTTCGGTGTCGTCACCCGCGATCAGGACGGCTGTCTGCACGGTGCCCACAGTGCCGCCGATTAGGGTCGCCGCGAAATTCGTGTTGAACGCCTTGAGCACCGCGGTGTCGGGAAGCTTGGCGGCGATCTCGGCTGTCTTCGAGGAATCCGATGGAACGACGAGCGAATCGAAGGACTCGAAGTCGACGGGGTTCGTGATGTCGACGACGGTCTTGCCGGCGAGTTGTGAGCCATACGTGGCGAGCACCTCGTCAACGGCTGGATGTGGCAGCGCGAGGATTACGATGTCGCCTGAGAGTTCGTCGCCGATCACGCCAGCGGTAACCGCTTCTGTGACGCGTGCCTTTTCGATGTCGCGGCCGATGACCTGAACGGAATGCCCGCCCGTCAATCCAAGTGTCGCGATAGCTGTGCCCATGTTGCCCGCGCCGATGATCGAGATTGTCGTCATGTTCTTCCTCCAGATAGTCCGAATGGATCGCGGGGTCGTGTACCGAGCGTCTCACTGTTTCATAGTTGTTGCAACAACTAAAGTAATAGAAATTAGTTGTTGCGTCAAGTAACTGTAGAATGGGGAGATGACAGAACCACACTGGCTCTCGCCTGAGCAGCTCGCCGCGTGGACTCGACTGGTTGCGGTCGTTGAACTGCTGCCCGGTGCCCTCGACACCCAGCTTCAGCACGATGCTGACCTGACTCACTTCGAGTATTTCACGCTGGCTATGCTTTCGGAGGCCGAGGGGCGGTCACTGCGCATGACCGCACTCGCGTCCCGCACGAACGCCACGCTCCCCCGCTTGTCACACGTCGTCTCACGATTGGAGCGCCGGAACTATGTGCGCCGGGTTCCGGACGTCGACGATCGTCGCGCCATCAACGCCCAACTTACCGATGAGGGGTGGCGGAAGGTACTCGACACGGCCCCGGGCCACGTCGATACCGTGCGGCAGAGCGTGATAGACGCCCTCGACGAGCGCGACATTGACGATATGCGACGCATTATGGCCAAAGTGCTCGATCGCCTCGACCCCGACCGACGGTTCGGAATGACAACCGGACCCATGTAATCGGCGCTTGTCGCCTTCTTCGCATCGGCTCGTGGCAGAGTGCCGATGTTTTCGTGACCCCGAACGCGATGTTCGCTGTCGGCGAGGTCAAAAAGTTAGCACTCGGAATAGGGGAGTGCTAATCTCAGTTGCAGTTGAGTAGTACACACTCAAGTTTGGGAGGTTACCTAATGACTGCAACATTTGACCCGTTCCGAGAGTTCGCATCGCTCGCCGGCGCATTCGCCGACTCGCCCGCTGGGCCGCGGAAGATGCCCATGGATCTCTACCGCGACGGCGACACCTACGTGCTCAACGCAGATCTGCCCGGAATTGACCCGGGTTCGGTCGATATTGACGTGGACGGTCAGCTTCTGACGATTCGCGCGGAGCGCACGGTGTCGAGCGGTGACGGGGTGAAGTGGATCACGCGTGAGCGGGGGACTGCTTCATACGTGCGCCAGCTCAGCCTCGGTCAAGGCATTGACACCGAGATGATCAGCGCAAGCTATGACAACGGCGTGCTCAGCATCATGATCCCGGTGAGCGAACGCGCAAAACCTCGCAAGATCACCGTGAACTCGGTGAGCGCCGAATCGGCCCCGGAGCTGAACGACGTGGCCTCAGCGTAATCGGAGAACGGCCGTCGACCGCTTGGTCGGCGGCCGTTGTGCGCGCATCGCGGCCACCCATCCACGACTGACCGCGTCACAACGTTCCAATGATGACAGCGATGCCTGAGGCAAGGGCAAAGAGCAGGATGCCGTAACGCAACGCCGCGCCTCCGACTCGCTTGTGCGTGACGGAGCTGATCCACACGCCAACAATGACAGCGGGCAGAAGCCATAAGGCTAGATTCGTGCCGCTGCCACCGAACTGGCCACCGAGCGCGAGTGCGATCAGCGAGATCACCTCGCCTATGAGAAAGCAGAGTGCGACAGTCGCACGGAGTTCGGCAGCAGGTCTGTGCTGGTAGACGAGAGCAAGTGGCGGACCACCGACGCCCGTCGCGGTTTCGCTGAGCGCCGTTACAGCGCCCGCGGCGAGGAACGCCGCGGGACGCGGCGTGAAACTCGGCGCGGCGAAGCTGACCAATGCCGCGAGGATCGTGGTGCCTCCGATGAGGTACCCAAGGTGGTTTTCCGGGATAAGCAGAAGCAACCAGATGCCAAGTGGCGTCGCGAGCACCCTCGCGACTGTGATCCACCCGGCCCCGCGGAGGTCGATATGACGGCGCTCCCGCCATGCGACGAGGGCGTTGAGCGGCAGCATCCAGATCAGAATCGCCACAGGCACAAGGCTGGGCTCGACGAGTGCAGCAATCGGGGCTACGAGCATTGCAAAGCCGACCCCTACGGTGCCCTGCAGAAACGCGCCAACGCAGACCGAGATCGCGAGAAGGGCGATTGCCTCAATCGTCATTCACTTCCCCCATTTAAACGCGCTCCCATACGATAGCCCGAACGAACGCTGAGGTCAGGATGGCACCGGATTCATGACCGGCACAGCCTGTCGCGATAGTGTTTTTTGTCGTCCCCGATCGGAAAGCTCTTCATGACTGAAAGCCCCCTCGACGAGAGCCCGTACGACGTGCTCGGCGTCGACCGCTCAGTGAGCGATGCGCAGCTTCGCCGCGCCTATCGGCGTCGGGCGCGGCAGACGCACCCCGATCTCGGAGGAAGCGCTGCGCTCTTCAACGCCGTGCAGCTTGCCTGGGAGCACGTGGGAACGCCCGAAGCACGGGCGCAGTACGACAAGCGCTCGTCTGCTCGCCCGGCATCCGCTGCCGATACGGACGAGGCAGACCATGTCTGGAGCACCGGACGCACGCAGTCGACGCAACGAGATTCGCGGCCGAAGGCCCGTATGTACGGGCATCCAGGCGGGCGAGCACGCGATCGCTTCACCACACTGATGCGCGAGTGGGTCGGCCGCGGCACGGAGCCCATTGATATCTATGACGAGGCGCTCATCCGTCGTGCCCCGACCGAGATTCGGCACTCGCTCGCCGACGCTCTCGCCGAAGAGGCAACGGCCCGAGCACTGGGCGAACTTGGCATGGGGTACACCGTGTGGCACGGGGTGGCGACGGACAGAGGAAGTGATAGGTGGGTTGTCGACGCGGATGCGGCAGCAAGCGACACCCGCAAGATCGACCATGTCGTGCTGGGGCCGAGTGGCCTGTTTGCCGTGCAATCGGAGGACTGGGGCGCGCCCGCGAGAGTTCGGCGCGCTGATCTCATCAGCGAGGCCCTCGGCAAGGGGGAGAAGCCGATGCATGCACTCGCGACGCGTGCGAAGGCTGTTGCTCGTGCGGCTCGCGTCACGTTCACGGCGCTCGTGATCGTGCTGCCAGACGAGGCGCTCGACGCTGCGATTACAGCACTCGGCCGTAACCGCGGCATCGCGTCATTCGCTGTGCAGCGCTCGGTTGTCGGGCACTTTCTGCGCACGGGAGTTCCCGATGCGACGAGGCCAGCGGGCACCGACATGTTCGAGGTGCGCACGCGGCTTCAGAACAGCATCCATCTGGTCTGATCTCCGTCGCGCGGGGGATGCGACGAGATTGCGCCCTGGCTAGCCTGGTGCCACGGTTGCGGGATGCACGGCGAGACCAGCGGGAGATGACGGTGATGGGCGGGCGCAAGGGCAGCATAAATCTCGGTGCAGGGATGGCAATCGGAGTGGGCATCGGGATGGCTCTTGGTGTGGCGCTGGACAACATGGCCGCGGGAGTGTCCATTGGCATCGCGCTGGGAATCGCGTTCGGTGCCGGCTTCAACAACCATCCGCAACACAACGACTCCGGTGACGGCCCGGGGGAGGACCCTGATCCTTTCCAGCCGCGGGAGTGACCGGGGTCAGGCGAGGGAGAGAGCGACTCCATCGAGAATGTCGTGCTCACTCGTGACGACGGAATCGAGCGTGGATCCCGCCGCCGAGACCGCCTCGACGGTGCGCGTGAGCACCGTGTGCCAGGTGAGCGAGCCTGCGGCGATGACGTCGACGCGGCCTGGGTGCATGTAGGGGAGTGCGGCCCGCTGCTCGCGTGGCATGCTCGCGAGGTCGTCGCAGGCATCGAGCATCGCCTGCATGCTCAGGCGAGTCCCATTGATGGCTTCAGGGTCGTAGCTGTCGAGACCGAGGGCGTGCGCTGTGAGGGTTGTGATGGTCCCCGCGACCCCGACGATTTCGCGTACTCGGTCGAGGTCCACTGACTCGGCAGCGATGTCGATTGCGGCGTTCACGTCGCGCACGACGCCGGCCCGCTGCTGCGCTGTTGGCGGATCGTTCGAGATGTTGCGCTCGGTCATGCGCACGCAGCCGACGTTCATGGAGTAGGACGAGAGGGCGTCGCCGTCACCGAGCACGAGCTCTGTTGAGCCGCCCCCGAGGTCGACGACGAGGCGGCCGGTTCCTGGTGGCAGCACGCTCGTGGCGCCGCGAAACGACATTTCGGCTTCTTCGGTGCCCGAGAGAACTTCGGGCTCGACGCCGATGATGTCGCGAACGGCATCGATGAAGACGAGCCGGTTGGCGGCATCCCGGGTCGCCGACGTCGCGACAAAGCGTACGCGTTCGACCCCGTGTTTCTGACACTGAGCCGCGTAGTCGCGTGTGGCGTCGAGAGTGCGATCGAGTGCGGCATCGTCGAAGCGACCTGTGCGGTCAACGCCTTGCCCGAGGCGCACGACCTCGAGGGTGCGCACGATGTCTGTGAGCTTTCCGTCCACCACATCGGCAATGAGCAGGCGGATGGAGTTGGTGCCACAGTCGATGGCGGCGACGCGGGTCATTGATGCTCCTTTACAGTGGAGCATCCTGCCTGGGAGCTCCTGGACTCCACCCTATTCCTGTGCGGATGACCTGAGTCGGCTTCTCGCCTTGACGATTCATTTGTTAAGACAATAGGATGTAAGCAAGCTTGAGCACTTCACGAGAGAGCGATACATCGACGTATGACAATGCAGAACGAAGCATTCGACCTCATTACCATCGGTCGAATCGGCACAGACATCTACCCACTCCAGGACGGCGTGGGCCTTGAGGACGTCGAGACGTTTGGCAAGTACCTTGGCGGAAGCGCCACAAACGTGGCCGTGGCCGCGGCCCGTCACGGGTTGCGCACCGCCGTTGTCACGGGGGTGGGGAATGACCCCTTCGGCCGATTCTGCATTCGCGAAGCGGGAAGGCTCGGCGTTGACAACCGATACATCTTCGTCGATGAGGAGAACCCGACGCCTGTCACATTCTGCGAGATCTTCCCGCCAGACGACTTTCCGCTCTACTTCTATCGCAAGCCACAGGCTCCCGACCTGAACATCAGGGAGGAGAACCTCGACATCGACGCGATCCGCAACGCCCGCATCTACTGGTCGACGGTGACCGGTCTGTCAGAGGAACCCAGTCGCAGCTCGCACTTTGCCGCCTGGGATGCTCGAGGCCGCCGCGAGCACACGGTTCTCGACCTCGACTACCGCCCCATGTTCTGGGAATCGGCCGAGATTGCCCGCGAACATGTGCAGAAGGCCCTTGCGCACGTGACCGTCGCTGTCGGCAATCGCGAAGAGTGCGAAGTCGCCGTGGGAGAGACCGACCCGCAGCGCGCAGCCGATGCGTTGCTCGATCGAGGGGTCGAGATTGCCATCGTCAAACAGGGGCCGAAGGGCGTGCTCGCCAAGACGCGGGACGAGAGCGTTGAGGTGCCGCCGTACTTCGTCGACGTCGTCAACGGCCTCGGCGCCGGCGACAGCTTCGGGGGAGCGCTGAACTACGGGCTGCTGAGCGGGTGGTCGCTCGAGCGCACACTTCGCTTCGCCAACGTTGCGGGTGCGATCGTCGCGTCGCGCCGCGAATGCTCAACGGCGATGCCGGAGACACATGAAATCGATGAGGTGCTGAAGGAGAGCGACTATGTCGGCAACTGACACCGTGACCGCAGAGCCGATGATCACGCCCCAGCAATTCCACCAGCTGCGCGAGACGCGCGCGTTCCACCCAGAAAAGGTGGCGGCAGCGCACGCGGCACGCACGCGTCGTCCGCTGCTGACCGACGGTCGCCTGTTCATTGTGGCCGCCGATCACCCGGCACGCGGAGCGCTCGGGGTGCGCGGCGAACCCATGGCCATGGCCGACCGCTACGACCTGCTGAATCGTCTGGCGCTCGCCGTCAGTCGCCCGGGCGTCGACGGTGTGCTCGGTACTCCCGACATTATCGATGACCTCGCCCTTCTCGGTGTTCTCGATGACAAAGTGGTCGTCGGCTCCATGAACCGCGGAGGACTCAAGGGCGCTGCGTTCGAAATGGACGATCGCGTCACCGCCTACGACATCAATTCGATCGTTCGCGACAGACTCGACTTTGCCAAGACGCTTCTGCGCGTGAATCTCGACGACGCCGGCTCGGCGCGAACCCTCGAGGCGAATGCGCAGGCGGTGTCGGATGCCGCGGCAGCATCCGTTCCCATTATGGTCGAGCCGTTCATGAGCGATTGGACCGGCGGATCCGTTGTGAATGACCTGTCGACGGCTGCCGTCATCACGAGCGTAGCCATTGCCCAGGGGCTCGGAACGAGTTCCGCATACACCTGGCTGAAGCTGCCCGTCGTCGACGACATGGAGCGGGTGATGGCGTCGACGACGCTGCCGACACTTCTGCTCGGCGGCGACCCCTCGGGAAGCCCCGACGGGACCTACGCGCGCTGGGCCGACGCCCTCACGCTCCCCGGAGTGCGCGGGCTCGTCGTCGGGCGCACCCTTGTCTACCCGCCAGACGGCGATGTTGCCCGCGCCGTCGATACAGCAGCAGCGCTCGTGCACACGAGCACACACTAAGACTTGTCAAAGGAGAAGCACATGACCACCACTACTGATCTTCCTGTTGTTTCGCATTGGATTGGGGGTGTGGAGTTTGCGTCGTCTGGTGGGCGTGTGTCTGCGGTGTTTAATCCGGCTACTGGGCAGCAGACGAAGAGTCTTGCGTTGGCGGGTGATGGTGAGATTCGTGCGGCGGTCACGGCGGCGTCTGGGGCTTTTCCGGGGTGGCGTGATTTGTCGATGGCGAAGCGTCAGGGCATTGTTTTCCGGTTTCGTGAGTTGTTGAATGAGCGCAAGGTGGAGTTGGCGGAGATCATCACGAGTGAGCATGGGAAGGTTGTCTCTGATGCTGCGGGTGAGATTCAGCGTGGTTTGGAGGTTGTGGATCTGGCGTGTGGGTTTCCGCATCTGATTAAGGGTGAGTTTTCGGAGAACGTGTCGACGGGTGTTGATGTGTATTCGATTAAGCAGCCGTTGGGTGTTGTGGGGATTATCAGTCCGTTTAATTTTCCGGCGATGGTGCCGTTGTGGTTTTTCCCGATCGCGATCGCTGCGGGGAACACTGTGGTGTTGAAGCCGAGTGAGAAGGATCCGTCTGCGGCTTTGTGGATGGCGCGGCTGTGGGCTGAGGCTGGGCTGCCTGCTGGTGTGTTCAATGTGTTGCAGGGTGATAAGCAGGCTGTGGATGGTCTGCTGGAGGCTGCGGAGGTGCGTTCGATTTCGTTTGTGGGGTCGACGCCGATTGCGCAGTACATTTACGAGACTGCGGCGAAGCATGGCAAGCGGGTGCAGGCGTTGGGTGGGGCGAATAACCACATGCTTGTGTTGCCGGATGCTGACCTGGAGTTGGTGGCGGATCAGGCGATCAATTCGGGGTTCGGGTCGGCGGGTGAGCGGTGCATGGCGCAGTCTGTGGTGATTGCTGTGGAGCCGGTTGCCGATCAGCTGATCGAGAAGATCACGGACCGCATGGCGAAGCTGAAGGTCGGTGATGGGCGGGAGAATCCCGACATGGGGCCGCTTGTCACGGCGGCGCACCGGGACAAGGTGGCCAGCTACATTGATATTGCTGAGCAGGACGGTGCCGACATTGTTGTTGACGGGCGCGGGTTCACTGTGGATGGTGCCGAGGATGGGTTCTGGTTGGGTCCGACGCTGATCGACAATATCCCGTTGACCTCGAAGGCGTATGACGAGGAGATCTTCGGGCCGGTGCTCTCGATTGTTCGGGTGGGCACGTTCCAGGAGGGAATGGATCTGATCAACTCGGGACAGTTCGGTAATGGCACGGCGATCTTCACTAATGACGGGGGTGCGGCACGGCGGTTTCAGAACGAGGTGCAGGTGGGCATGATCGGCATCAATGTTCCGATCCCGGTGCCGGTGGCGTATCACTCGTTCGGCGGGTGGAAGCAGTCACTGTTCGGCAGCTCCAAAGCCTATGGTGTGCACGGGTTCGATTTCTTCACCCAGGAGAAAGCGATCACCTCGCGCTGGCTCGATCCCGCGACCCACGGCGGCATCAACCTCGGCTTCCCCGAAAACGACTAGAACAACAACGAACAGCCCGACAAAACGACCCACCGACAGCACCCGCAAACCACGTAAAGGAGCAGACTCATGACGCAGTGGTTCTTCCGCAACGGCGAACTCGCCCGCGACGGTTGGCAGAGCGTCGTGGATGCGAGCCTTGAGGGCTGGCGGCACACGGGACTGCGCATTGCGCAGCTCGCCGATGGAGACAGCGCGCCGCTGGAGTCGGGAGACATCGAGCGGCTCGTGATTCCGCTGGCCGGATCGTTTCACGTGGAATACACGACAGGTACACGAACGGATGCTGTCGAGACGAACGCCGTAAAGCTTGGCGGCCGCCGATCGGTGTTCGACGGGCCGCCCGACGTTCTCTACCTGCCGGTCGGCGCATCGGCGACGGTGACAGGCACAGGCCGCGTTGCCGTTGCCGAGGCGCCGGTTTCTGAGAAGCTTGCTGCCGAGCCGCATCCGGTCACGTACATTTCGAAGGCGGATGTTCCCGTCGAGCTGCGTGGTGCCGGGCGATCGAGTCGGCAGGTGCACAACTACGGAACGCCAGCAGCGCTCGCTGCATCGAAGTTCATCGTGTGCGAGGTGATCACACCCGCCGAGAACTGGTCGTCGTTCCCCGCACACAAGCACGACACGAACGTGCCGGGCACCGAGTCGCGGCTCGAGGAGATCTACTACTTCGAGACGGCAGTCTCCCGTGGGCTCGCGGCGCCGCCCGAGGCTGACCCGTTCGGACTCTTCGCGACGTACTCGTCGAACGCGGGCGACATCGACATCAACGCTATTGTGCGCACCGGCGACATCGCGCTCGTTCCGTATGGGTACCACGGGCCGGCGGCTGCCGCTCCCGGATACGACATGTACTACCTCAACGTCATGGCCGGGCCCGACACTGAGCGGGTATGGAACATCACAGACGACCCCGCGCACGGGTGGGTGCGCTCCAGCTGGGAAGGGCAGGAGTTTGACTCCCGGCTCCCGTATCGCGAATCAGAAGGGCAGTGACGATGTCACGGCAAATGACGGTGGGCCAGGCTCTCGTTGGGTTTCTCGGCCACCAGTGGACAGTTGACGGCGACGTGCGCGAGCGCACCATCCCGGGAATCTTCGGCATCTTCGGTCACGGCAACGTCGCCGGACTCGGGCAGGCGATCGCGCAGGCGAACGCTCGTGAACCCGATCTGCTTCCCTACCACCAGGCGCGCAACGAGCAGGCGATGGTGCATCAGGCCGTCGGCTACGCGCGCATGCACCGGCGCCGCGGCACGTTTGCGTGCGCAGCATCGGTTGGGCCTGGTGCTGCCAACATGCTCACCGGCGCTGCTCTTGCCACGGCGAACCGGCTGCCCGCTCTGCTGTTGCCCAGCGACACGTTCGCCACACGGGTCGCCGACCCGGTGCTGCAGCAACTTGAGATGCCGCACGACACATCGGTGCAGGTGACCGACGCGTTCAAGCCGCTGTCGAAGTTCTTCGACCGCGTCGACAGGCCAGAGCAGCTCTTCTCCATCGCGCTCGCGGCGATGCGCGTGCTCACCGACCCGGCCGAAACCGGCGCCGTCACGATCGCACTTCCCGAGGACGTGCAGGCCGAGGTGCTCGACGTGCCCGACGAGTTTCTCGCTGACCGCGAATGGCACATTCGCAGACCGCTGCCCGAGCGGGGGCCCATCGAGCGCGCCGCGGCGGCGATTCGAGAGGCGAAGGCACCGATCATCGTTGCCGGGGGAGGCGTGCTCTACTCGGGAGCCGAGAATGACCTGCGCGACTTTGTCGAGCACTCGGGCATTCCCGTCGGCACGTCGCAGGCCGGTGGGGGAGTGCTGCCGTGGGACCACGCTAATTACCTCGGCGGAATCGGCTCGACCGGCACCACGGCGGCGAACCGCCTCGCGGCAGACGCCGACGTGGTGATCGGCATCGGCACGCGCTACAGCGACTTCACGACGGCGAGCCGCACCGTGTTTCAGAACCCCGATGTGACGTTCGTGAACATCAACATCACCTCGTTCGACGCCTACAAGCACGGCAGCCAGCTGCCCGTGATCGCGGATGCTGCGGAGGCTCTGCGCAGCCTGCGCGAGCTGCTCGACGACTACGCGGTGCCGTCCGAGTTCGCCGCGCGAGCGGCATCCGAAAAGCAGACATGGGATGCCTCGGTTGATGCCGCGTTCGAGCCGAGCGGCCTCGCGCTGCCCGGCCAGTCAGAGATCATCGGAGCGGTGCAGGGCGCGAGCGACCCGCGCGACGTTATCGTGCAGGCCGCCGGTTCACTTCCGGGAGACCTGCACAAGCTGTGGCGAGTGAGAGACGCCCTCGGCTACCACGTCGAGTACGCGTTCTCATGCATGGGCTACGAGATCGCGGGCGGCCTCGGCGTGCGCAGGGGAGCGGATGCCGCGGGTGAGAACGACCGCGACGTCATTGTCATGGTGGGCGACGGGTCGTACCTCATGCTTCACACCGAGCTCGTCACCGCCGTCGCCGAGGGACTCAAGATCATCGTGATCATCGTGCAGAATCACGGGTACGCGTCGATCGGGCACCTGTCGGAGACCACCGGGTCCGCCCGGTTCGGCACCCAATACCGCACCCTCGACGAGCGAGCACGCAACTTCCAGGGCGAGCAGACTCTGCCGATCGATCTCGCGGCGAATGCGCGAAGCTACGGGGTCGACGTGATCGAGGTCGAGCAGACAGCATCCGCGATTGATGACCTCTCGGAGGCGATCGCCACGGCAAAGGCGTCGGACACCTCAACCGTGATCCACATTAACAGCGATCCGCTGCTCTACGCACCGGACGGCGAGGTCTGGTGGGACGTTCCCGTCGCGCCCGTCGCCGAGCTTGAGTCCACCCGGAACGCGTACACGGACTACCAAACGCAGAAGGCGCGGCAAAGGCCGCTGCTCGGCTGACAGCATCCGCCACCACACACGAAAGAACGTCACGTCAGAGAGGACGACATTCACATGTCGAACGGAATTCGCATCGGCACCGCCCCCGACTCGTGGGGTGTGTGGTTTCCCGACGACCCGAATCAAGTGCCGTGGGAGCGGTTTTTAGACGAGGTTGTCGAAGCGGGTTACATCTGGATCGAGCTGGGGCCGTACGGGTACCTTCCCACCGATCCGAACCGGCTGCAGGACGAACTTGGAAAGCGCGGGTTGAAGCTCTCGGCCGGCACCGTGTTCACCGGTTTTCACAAGGGAGACGACCAGTGGAAGCGCGCATGGGATCAGGCGCTCGCCGTCGCAGGACTCGCGTCGAAGCTGGGGGCAGAGCACCTCGTGGTGATCCCCGACCTCTGGCGCAGTGACGCAACGGGCGAGGCACTCGAACCACGCACGCTCGACGCCGATCAGTGGGCAAAGCTCGCCGCGGCACACGATCGTCTCGGCAAGGCGCTGCTTGAGGAGTTCGGAATGAAGCAGCAGTTCCACTCGCACGCCGACAGCCACATTGGCACGTATCGCGAAGTGGAGCGCTTTCTCACTGAGACCGACGAGCACTATACGAACCTGTGCCTCGACACGGGACACTTCGCGTACTACGGGGGAGACAACCTCGCGCTCATCGACGCGTATCCGTCGCGCATCGGTTACCTTCACCTCAAGCAGGTGGACCAGACGCAACTGTTCGACGTGCTCAAGAATGACGTGTCGTTTAAAGACGCCGTGGCCGACGGCATCATGATTGAGCCGCCAAACGGTGTGCCGCCGCTCGCGCCGATCATCGAGAAGGTTGCTGCGCTCGACCCGAACATCTTCGGCATCGTGGAGCAAGACATGTACGGCTGCGCCGTCGACCACCCGCTTCCTATCGCCCAGCGCACGCGCGAGCATCTACTCTCGTCGACGTCGGCCGCCCGTCTCGACTGAGCCATACACAGACCACCCGGCTAAGGAGCACATTCATGACACAGAACGATGTTCGCGTCGCCGTCGTCGGCGCGGGAATGATGGGCGCAGATCACATCAGTCGTCTGACGCACCGCGTCAGTGGGGCCTTCGTCTCGGCGATCGTCGAACCGGATGCTGCTCGCGCCGACGCAGCGGCAGCGAAAGCGCCCGGTGCCCAGACGTTCGCGTCGCTCGAGCAAGCGATCTCGGCAGACATCGTCGACGCGGTGCTCATCGCCACTCCCGGGCAGTTTCACGAGCCGGTGATCCTGCCGGCGCTTGAGGCGAATCTGCCGATTCTGTGCGAGAAGCCGCTCACCCAGGAGCCGGAGTCGTCACGGCGCGTGCTCGAGGCGGAGCAGAAGCTCGACAAGCCCCATATTCAGGTGGGGTTCATGCGCCGCTTCGACAGAGAGTACGAACAGCTTCGTGAGCTCGTCACCTCCAACGACGCGGGCGAACTCGTGATGCTGCGATGCGTTCACCGCAACCCGAGCGTTCCTGACGCGTATCACCAGAACATGCTTATCACCGACTCCGTCGTGCACGAGTTCGACGTTGCACCCTGGCTTGCGGGCAGTGACGTCACGAGCGTCGAGGTGAAGCATCCGCGCCGCAACTCGCTCGCTCCCGAACGACTGAAGGAGCCGATCCTCGTGATCATCGAGCTCGCGAACGGTGTGCTGGTTGATGTCGAGATGAATGTGAGCATCCAGTTCGGCTACCAGGTGGCGACCGAGGCTGTGTTCGAGAAGGGCACTGCGCGCATCGGTCAGCCGAGTGGTCTTGAGCGGTGGCAAGACGGCCGGGTGTTCCAGCGTGAGCACGCCGACTTCACCACGCGATTCGCCGACGCCTACGACACTGAGGTTCAGCGCTGGGTGCGTGCGGTGCAGAACGGCACGAATGTCGACGGCCCCAACGCGTGGGACGGCTACAAGGTGGCGCTCGCGTGCGAGGCCGGGGTGACGGCACTGAACGAGGGAGGCATTGTGCAGATTCCGCACGAGGAACGCCCGGCGTTCTACGCGTGAGTGTGACCCATGGCGACATCGAAGCTCCGTCTCGGCGTCGGCCTCATCAGCGTGGGCTGGATGGGGCGCCTCCATACACGCTCGTACAAGGCGATTCCCGAACGGTATCCTGAGCTCGGCGTTCAGCCGCGATTGGCGATCGCAGCGGATGCCGTCGTCGAAGCTGCGCAGGAGGCCATCGGTCAGCTGGGCTATGAGCGCGCGACAACCGACTACCGTGAAGTGCTCGCCGACCCCGACGTCGACGTCGTCTCGATCTGTGCCCCGAACTTCCTGCACAAAGAGTTCGCGCTCGCCGCGGCCGAGGCCGGTAAGCCGTTTTGGATCGAGAAACCCATGGGGCGGTGCCTTGCCGAAAGCGCCGAGATCGCGCAGGCAGCATCCGATGCCGGTCTCGTCACGACCGTCGGCTTCAACTACCGCAATGCGCCGGCAATCGCGTACGCCCGCGACCTCATTGCGCGAGGCGAGCTCGGCACGGTTACGAACGTGCGCACGTCATTTCTCGCTGACTACTCTTCGGACCCCCAGGGTGCACTGACCTGGCGCTTTGAGCGAGATCGCGCGGGTTCTGGTGTTCTTGGCGACCTGCTGTCGCACGGCTTCGACCTTGCAACCCATCTTGTGGGCGATATCGAGGAGGTATCGGCGATGACGAGTACCCACATCACGGAGCGGGCGAAGCCGACCTCGCCGAACGCCAGCCACTTCAGCACGTCCGCTGGCGGCGAGAAGGGGCCAGTCGAGAATGAAGATGTTGCCCTCGTCATCGCCACGTTCGCGTCGGGCGCGATTGGGGCGTTCGAGTCGAGCCGCGTTGCGGTCGGCCCGCGAGCGGAGTACGTCATCGAGGTGTACGGCACCGAAGGGTCATTGCGGTGGGACTTTCAGCGACTGAATGAGTTGCAGGTCAGCCTGCGTCGAGACGCGCACTACGGGTATTCGACCTTATACATGGAGCCGGGGATGGGGGAGTTCGGGCGCTTTCAGCCCGGGGGTGGCACTGCCATGGGATTTGACGACCTCAAGACGATCGAAGCGGCAACGTTCCTTAAGTCCGTTCTCTCCGGTGAACAGTATGGCCCCTCAGTGCTGCACGGGCTTGCGGCAGCGCGCGTTGTCGATGCAGCAGAGCGCTCGGCGCATCTGGGGGAGCGAGTGAGCGTCGCGCACTCGCCTGCGGCGCGGGACGGGGTCTAAGTGCTCAGTCATACACAAGATCCAGCGCGCAGTCAGTGGTTCGAGACAGCGGGCGCTGAGGCACCATGCGAAAGCGGCGGGGTTAGCACGCGGACGCTTCGGGAGAGCGGTCACGCTCGGGTGAACTGTAACTGCGTCGCCGAACACAACATGTCCCTCGACTATCGTCAAATTGCACCGGTTGTGTTATTGTCATTACATTACAAATCCTTCGGTGCGCAGTTCACGATCTGTGAAGTCGCGTTCCGGGCAATGAAGCAAAAGGACGCACGATGACAATCACAGCAACGAGGCGATCATCACGCTCGTGGTTCACCGCGGTTGGCGCGGCAACAACCCTCGCAGTCATGTTAGCGGGCTGCTCGTCACCGGATGCCGACAGCGCACAAGCAGCTGCCGATGAGACGGCAACGGATGTCAGGACCACGGGTAATCAATACGGCACAAAGGCGCCCTACGTGCCGTTTGAAGAAATGGAAGACTACGCTCCCATACCTGACGGGTACGAGCCTGTACTCGTGGAGCACCTCGGGCGTCATGGCTCCCGGCTCCTTTCGAGCAAGAAGTATGACGACCTTCTTTACCAGCTCTGGGAGATCGCGGAGGCGTCTGACGGCTTGACCGACCTCGGTGAACAGCTCGGCGAGGATCTCGAAACGATTATCGCGGTGCACGACGAGGTCGGGTACGGCACTTTAAGTGGTCTGGGTGCGACGGAAGAGCAGGGGATCGGCCTGCGTGCTTACCAGCGAATGCAGGACCTCTTTGACGGAGCCGCCGACAGCCAAGGTTCGATCACTTTCACGAGTTCTGGGCAGGACCGCGCGACAAAGAGCGGTGACAATTTCTTCATCGGTCTCGAATCCGAGAACGGCTCGATCGAGCAGATCGTAGCGCCGCGGATCGATGATCCCGATCTTCTGTACTTCCACAAGTCGGACCCTGAGTACCTTGAGTACAAGGACAACGACGAAGATCTCAGTGACGTCCTCGATCAGATCGAGAGTGGTCCAGAGGTGGAAGAAGTGGCGCGGGACATCGTGTCACAGCTGTTCACCGAAGAATTCATCTCGCGTATTGACGATGGAGAATTCGACCTCGTCGACAACGGTAAAGGCAAGAAACACTTGACGAGTGTCGTCGACACAGCGAGCTACCTCTATGAGCTCTACGTGATTGCACCTCTGATGTCCGAAGAGGCCGATGTCGACTTCGATGCATACATCACTGAAGAGGACGCTGAAGTACTCGCCTATATTTCCGATGCCAATGACTTTTACGAGAAGGGCCCTGGCTTTGAAGGCCGCGATGTCACATATCGGATGTCGAACGTGCTTTTGGACTCCTTCTTGGACGCCATTGCGGGGATTTCAACCGGTGAGACCACACAAGTCGCCGACTTCCGATTTGCGCACGCGGAAGAAGTGATCCCCTTTGCGACATTGCTGCAGCTCCCGGGCAGCACAAAGCAGGCAGCCGAGGGCGATCCCTACACGTATGACAATAATCCGTGGCGTGGTGCACAGGTGGCGCCGATGGCCGCCAATATCCAGTGGGATGCATTTGAGAATTCGGACGGTGATGTGATCGTCCGGATGCTCTACAACGAAGCTGAGACAGCATTCGGGTTTGACTGCACGCCGATTGCTGACGGCAGCTATTTCTACGAGGCGGACGAACTGGAGAGCTGCCTAGCGCCGCTTCGGGGGTGAAACGCACGAGATATGAACTTTATCCAACCACCATAGAAACCACCTGTAACAGAATCCCAGTGGTCTGAATACCGGGCCAGTGCCACCGTGCAGCTGCCCCCAATCCGACAAGAGTTTGGAAGACGATGACGTCGCGAATTTGCAGAGGAGCAACTCGATGAGCAACGGGCTCCTTGAAAGGGAGAAGAGCGAACCTCGCCCCGAGCCGATAGGCAGAGAGCCTCAGGTCGGGGCCGGCAAACGACTTGCCTACAAGTTGAAAATTGCGCTCCGAGAGCCAACCACGATTGTTGGCGTACTCGCGGCCATACTGTTCACGTACTTGATCATCGTGCCCATCATCACGATGCTGAGCGACGCGATGATGGTCCAGTACGGCGACGAGGGCAGAGCGGACCAGAACTTCGGCGAACTCACGCTCTACTATCTCCATCGGGTGTTTGCGTCGCCGCTCTCCGTGGACGTGTTTTGGCGACCACTCGGAAACACGCTATCGATCGCTATCGGGGCGATTTTCTTCGCCCTGATCATCGGCGGGACGATGGCGTGGCTGCTCAGCCGCACGAACCTCTGGGGCCGCAAATGGTTCGCAACTGCGCTCATCGTCCCATACATGCTGCCAGCGTGGACGTTTGCACTCGCTTGGACGAACCTCTTCAAGAACCGGAAGGTTGGCGGCCAAGCTGGATGGCTTGAGGCTCTGGGATTCGAGCCGCCGGACTGGCTGTCCTATGGACAGTTCCCCATCACTGTTGTCCTGGCCCTGCACTACGCGCCCTTCGTCATTCTCCTCTTCGGAAATGCGCTGCGGCGATTTGACTCCCAGCTGGAGGACTCGGCCCGAGTGCTCGGTGCTCGCCGTTTCACCGTCACCTGGCGAGTGGTGCTTCCGCTTATGAAGCCGTCGCTTGTGTCCGCAACGATCTTGGTGTTCGCCAAATGTCTTGGGGAGTTCGGAGTCGCCTATGTTCTGGGTATGCCCGTGCAATACGAGGTGCTTGCGACATCCCTTTATCGAAATATTTCATCGCGGCAAACAGGCGTTGCCGCCGTCCTCGCCGGCGCCATCATCATCATCGGCGTGATCTCCCTTCTCATTGACGCGCGGCTTGTGAAAGAGGGAAAGAGATTTGTCACAGTAGGCTCCAAGGGGTCAATGAACCGGCTGTCGCAATTGGGGAAATGGCGCCTGCCAGCAACGGTCGCAGCAAGTCTGGTGTTCGGCGTAAGCGTTGTTCTCCCTCTTGGCACCTTGTTCCTCTCGACGGTCATGCGGTTCCCCGGGGTCTTCGAAGCGAGTAACTTCACCCTGGATTTCTGGATCGGGCAGAATCTCGACACCGTAGCTCTCAGACAGGGAATACTGTTCACGCCAGAGTTCTGGGCAGCGGCCTGGAACACGTTGTGGATCGTCGGACTTGCCGCAATCACGTCGGGGATTTTGGGACTTCTGGTTGGCTACGTCGTCGTCCGCACTCCGGTGAAGTTCGTCGGCTCATTCTTGAGGCAAGTCACGTTCTTCCCCTACCTCGTTCCTGGCATTGCGTTCGCCGTGGCATATCTTTCACTGTTCGCGGTGCAGCGAGGCCCGGTCCCCGCACTGTATGGCACGGCCGCGATCCTTGTGCTGGCGTTTATCGCTGAGCAGATGCCCTACGCCTCTCGCGCCGGAATCTCGGCGATGATGCAGCTCGGCAAGGATCCAGAAGAGGCGGCGCAAGTTGCGGGCGCTGGGTGGTGGAAGCGCATGACGAAAGTCGTCATACCAATTCAGAAGGGGTCATTGACCACAGGGGTTCTGCTCCCGTTCATCTCGGGCGTCAAAGGACTGAGCCTCGTCGTGATCCTTGCGGTTCCAGGCACAAACGTTCTGACCACGTATTCACTTCAATTGGTGGATTACGGATATGACCAGGCCGCAAACGCAGCGGTACTCATGGTCGCAGCGATTGCATTCTTCGGAACGCTCCTCGGGCAGAAATTGACAAAAAGCAACTTGGCAGAAGGACTAGGTGGCTAGAAATGCCAAACATTACTTTGAGCAATATCCAGAAAAACTACGGCGGGGGCTCCCCGAACGCCGTCGAGAACCTGAATCTGGAGATCGGCGACGGAGAGTTCATGTGTCTTCTTGGGCCGTCGGGATGCGGCAAAACGACGACACTGCGAATGATCAGTGGGCTCGAGCATCCCACAGGAGGCAAGATCACAATCGGGAATCGCGTCGTCGACTCCGTCACGGATGGCGTGTTCGTCCCGCCGGAAAAGCGAGAACTCGGACTGGTCTTCCAGAGCTACGCGCTCTGGCCACATCTCACTATTGAGAACAACGTCGACTTCGGGCTCCGCTTGCGAAAGATTCCACGGGCCGAGCGTGAATCACGGACCACAGAAGTCATGGAAAAGATGGGGATTGCGAAGTACCGCAAACGGTACCCTTCCGAGCTTTCGGGTGGTCAGCAGCAGCGTGTTGCGCTCGCTCGCATGCTTGCTGTGAACCCGGGTGTTCTGCTTCTCGATGAACCGCTGTCGAACCTCGATGCACGGCTCCGTCTGGAAATGCGTGCTGAGCTGAAGCGCATCCATGAGGAATTCAACACCACAATCGTCTTCGTGACGCACGACCAGTGGGAAGCCATGACGCTGGCTACAAAGATCGGCGTCATGAGTGACGGTGAATTGCAGCAGCTCGGGACGCCGGACGAGATCTACGGAGCTCCGGCGAACCGGTTTGTCGCAGAATTTGTGGGAAGTCCTCCTATCAACATCATTCAATTGGCCGACGATGAGACCGGTGGGCTGTCTCTGTGGGCGATGCAGTTTCTGTCCCATCGATACGCGAAGATCGAGTCGCTCGGATCGCTCGGGATCCGTCCAGAAACAGTTCACGTTGCCGTGCATGAAATCGACGTTCCCGACGCTGCCTTCAAGGCTCGTTCGCGAGTTACCGGGGTTCTTCCTACGGGAGGAAGCTGGATTATCGAGCTTGAGGTTGCCGAGCGCAAGATCTTCTCCGTTACGAGTGAACTCCCCAGCGTCAAAGCGGGAGAAGAGGTCTATTTTTGGGTGCGCCCCGAAGACCTGCACCTGTTCGACGTCGACGGAAATCGCGCGCCCCAGGCTGAACTCGTGCTCTCCGAGGTGGGACTCGTCAAATGACGCAAAATCGTAGCTTTTTGCAAAAGAGGGTGAGCAAAGGCGTGGCGGGGATCGCGCTGGCCGCGGCCTCGCTGCTTGCGCTCGTCGCGTGCTCACCGTCGTCGGCACCGTCGGATACCGTCGACGGGGATGACCTCGGCATATCCGATGCGGATTACAGCCTCGACAAGCTCGTGGAAGCGGCGAAAGACGAAGGGCCAATCGTCGTTCTTGACACGACAGGCAAAATCGTGGATATCGCTAAGACGTTCACAGAGAAATACGGTATCGAAGCCACAGGCGTCAAGATGAAAGCCGGAGAGCAAGCCGAGGTCATCATTCGCGAAGGCGCAGCGGGAAACGTCAAGAACGACGTCATCCTCATGCCCGACACACAAACGGCGGTCGCCGACATGATGCCCCGCGGATACGTGACCTCCTGGTTTCCCCCAGATATGGCTTCCGTCGTACCGGAAAAGTTTCAGGATCCCGCGATCGTCACGCAGGAGACGAACGTGTGGGCATACAACACCGAGGTCTATGGCGACACCTGCCCTGTCGACAACATCTGGCAACTCACTGAGGATCAATGGAAGGGACGCATCAGCTTCCAGGATCCGCTCTTGAAATCTGACTACCCCTATTGGTTCAACCAAATGCAGAATCAAGGGGATGACCTCGTCGCCGATGCCTATGAGGATGAGTTTGGCGAGGAGCTGACTACCGATGAGGACAGCGCCACTGCCGAGTGGGTGAAGCGGTTAGCGTCAAATGACGTCGTCGTGACAAATTCGGATGATGATGCCGCCCAGGCTGTGGGTGCTCCCGGGCAGGACGAGCCCTTCATGGGATTTATCAGCACGGCGAAATTCCGTGAGAACGAATCAAGCGGATACAAGCTGGGGATTTGCGATGGTCTCGAGCCGTGGGCTGGGCGTGCGTACACGAAGACGGCGCTCATCGCGGCTGGCACCGCAAGTCCCAACGCGGCAAAGCTCTTCGTACACTTCATGTTCACCGACGAAGGCGTGGGCCCTCAGGTAGCCGATGGCAAGAAGTCCACCAACTCCACGATCGGCTTTCCCGCCGACGAGCCGAGTGATCTCGAATCTGTGTGGGATCAGATTCTCGTGTTCGATTCCGAGACTGCGGAGGAGGACTTCAATGCTCTGCAGGACTGGCAAGACTTCTGGCGTACCCACGTCAGAGATTAAAGCGCACATGTGCGCGAACCCCATGCACCAACAAGACCGGAGGAAGGAACAATGAAGTTCTCCACTAAGGCGTTCCGGGCGCAATCTGTGTGCCTGATCGCTATGACAGCATCCCTCGCACTGGGCGTCAGCGCGTGTACGCCCTCATCGGCACAATCTGAGGGACAGGACGATGCAGCGGAAGCTGTGCAGCTTGGTATTTCAGACGATGACTACTCGCTGGACAAATTGATCGAAGCGGCGAAGAAGGAGGGGCCGCTGACCGTCTCTGACAGCACAGGGAAGATCAAGGATATCGCGAAGAACTTTACGAGCGAGTACGGGATCGAGACGACCGGCGTCAAGATGAAAGCCGGCGACGCTCAAGAAGTCGCCATCCGTGAGTCTGAAGCAAGCAACATCAAAACTGATGTATTCATTCTCAGCGATGCTCCGGCAGCTCAAAGTGCGCTGATCGAGCGTGGGATCACATCGACATGGACGCCTCCAGATCTGGCAGACACGATTCCCCCTGAATACCAAGACCCTCAGGTCATTACGACTGACGTTCTCGCGTGGGGATACAACACCGACATCTATGGTGATGAGTGCCCGATCGACAACCTGTGGGCATTGACGGATGAGGAGTGGAAGAGCCACGTCGTTATGGAAGATCCGACGATCAAGGCTGCCATTCTCTATTGGGTCAACCAGATGGCGGAGCACGATGACGATGCCATGGCTGAAGCTTACGAAGATTACTTCGGCGACGCTCTCTCTACAGGCGAAGACTCGGCATCTGCGGAATGGCTGAAGCGATTGGCGCTCAACAAGCCTCTCCTCGTCAAGAGCGGTGGCGACTCTGCTGAGTCGGCAGGTGCTCCCGGGCAAACCGAGGCCTTTATGGGGTTGATGAGTACGGCCAAGTTCCGTGAAAACGAAGACAGCGGATACAAACTGGGCCTCTGCAAGCACATAGCTCCTTACTCCGCAATCGGGTATACGAAGGTTGGGCTCATCGCTAATGGCACTAAGAGCCCAAACGCAGCCAAGCTCTTCCTGCACTATATGTTGACCGAAGACGGAATCATGCCGCAGGTTGAAGACGGCAAGTTCTCGTCGAACCCTGACGTTCCGAGCGATCCGTCAGAGCCGTCTGGAATTGCGGACATTTGGGACGAGGTCTATCTCCCCGATCGGGCCACTCTGGACAATGACTTCAACGCACTTCCCGAGTGGATCGACTTCTGGACAATCAACAACCACAAGTAGTTCATTCCAACGGCCTCAGGCTCCGATGCGTCGGTGCGATTCGAAAGGACATGTCATTAACTCGATGAATGGAAAGATTGATGAGTCGCGCCACCTGAGGTCCCTGGCGGAACGAGCGGCGCGCAGCGTTGGTGACCAACTGCGCGCCGCTTTCCGAAGCCCCATGGACAAGGACTTCAAACGTGATGCGCACGATATTGTGACTCTCCACGACAAGGCGGCAGAGGAAAAAATTGTCAAGGTTCTGCTCGCCGACTGTCCAGATTCTGTGATTGTCGGTGAGGAAGGCGGGACTCGAGGTGCCGGCCGTGTGGAATGGCACATTGACCCGATTGATGGGACATCCAATTTTGCGCGTGGAATCGCGCTCTGGTGCGTCTCGATAGCTGCCGTCGTTGAGAACACGACCATCGCGGGCGTTGTCTTCGATCCTGTTTCGGGCAATCTCTTTCACGCGGACCTCACAGGTGCGTGGCTCGGCGACGATCCGATTCATGTGCATGCCGCAGGCGACGAGATGCGAGCAACGATCGTCTCGAGCTTCCCAAATGCAAAGGACACGTGGCTGTTCGGCTCAACAGCGTTTGACGCTCAGGCGCGTCTGATCGAGGCATTCCAGGCAGTGAGGAACTTGGGCAGCGGTGCGTTGAACCTCGCGCACGTTGCGGCAGGCTGGGCCGATGCCACGATGGGCTTCTACACGAACTCCTGGGATATCGCAGCCGGGGGATTCATCCTGCAGCAGGCAGGAGGCAAGTTCTACGCCTTGGAGAGAGGGCTGCCCGTAGAACCGTATTTCAGCGCCCCGGACTATTACGCCATCGGGGGCGACGTGACGTACAAGACACTCAGCGGCGTGATGCAGGAGTGGTCAGCGCAATACGTACCTGCGGACATGAAGACGCAAGCATGACCTTCCCGTGGTATGGCGCAGCCTGCGTCGCCCGGGGATTCTAAAGAGCCGTTGTTTCGGACAGAGAACGGAAGAATGACTAATAAGGAGAAAGACATGAGCGGGCTAATCAGGCCACAGGCACTTCTGGTTGATTTCGGCGGTGTCATTGTGGAAACCCGTAATCGACCCAATTGGCAGCGGCGAATGGCGGAGCACGTTCTAGATGAGTTTTCCAGTGCAGGCGTTAGCCTCAACGGACTGACACTGGAGGATATCGAGCGCGACATTCGAGCTGGCGGAAAGGCCGACTCGAAGTGGAAAGACGCCATGTCTCGGCCATTTGCACCGACCGAGCTGCGATACGAACAGTTCTGGGTCGACTTTGTCGCCGGTGATTGGCCTGCCCCCCCGCGTGACTTTGTCGGGAGAAATGCACGTGAGCTGTGTCGAGTGATGGGAGAGATCAAGCAAGAGCGAAAAACGCGTGAAGGGTTTATCGAAGTGCTTGATGCTGCCGAGGGCTCGGGAATCCCGGTCGTGATCGTGAGTAACACGCTTATGGGAGTTGTGCACCGTGACTATCTTGACCAGGTCGGTCTCACGGAGCGGTTCGCAGAGCAGATCTACAGCGACGAGGTCCGGGTTCGGAAGCCCAACCCAGAGATGATTCACCGAGGTGCCCAAGCGGTTGCCTTGACGGCGGAGCAGTGCTGGTATGTCGGGGACAACTTTGACCGTGACGTCCTGTGTGGCGCTCGCGCTCGCGTCGGGGGCAATATTCTGATGGAGGCGCGCAGCACGTACGATCTTCCCTACGATCTCCCGGTGACTGCCGATGCAATCGTCGCTGACCCATGGGGGTTGCTTGACCTCCTCGAAAAAGCAACGAACCGCGAGGTCGCATGAACACCGAGGCTACGCAGGCACCCAGGACTCGTCCGACACCTGAGCAGAGAGGCGAATCGCAACGACTTCGAGGCGTCGCGGAAGGGGCGGCGCGCGCCGTCCAAGAGCAACTGAGAGCGGCCTTTCGCACGTCGATGTCAATTGGGCACAAGCGTGACGCCCGGGACGTCGTGACCGAACACGACAAGCGCGCGGAAGCGACCATCTCGACCTACATCTTCGAACACGTACCTGACTCGCGCCTCCTCGGAGAAGAAGGTGGTTCTGTGGGGGAGGGGAGAGTGTCGTGGTTCGTCGATCCGATTGATGGGACGAGCAATTTCGTCGATGGGATTGCATTCTGGTGTATCTCCGTCGCTGCAGCGATTGATGGTGAGGTTGTCGCCGGCGCAATCCTCGACCCGATGGCTGACGACCTTTTTTCCGCTGATCTGGACGGAGCATGGCTGAATGGTGAAACGCTGCATTCCGTCGGAGCGCCGACTGAAGGCGAGGCCACTCTCATCACCGGATACCCCAACGCCCGGCAGCTCGAGGCTCATGGCGCGCCTGCGCTTGGCGACTTCGCACAGCTCGTGCTCGCCTTCAGAGCACTTCGTCGCCCGGGAAGTGCTGCACTCACGCTCGCGCACGTCGCGGCAGGCTGGGCGGATGCCGCAGCTGGATTCAACGTGAACCCGTGGGACATATGCGCTGCTGATCTCATCGTTCGCCAGGCCGGAGGAACCTACGTTCCTCTGCCCGTCGGGCAGAGCGAGAGGCTCGACGCCCGCTATCTCCATAAAGGCTATGTGGCCACCGCTGGAGATGGCAGGTACCCGAAGCTGATGGCGATTGCGCGTGACATCGCCGCTCGC
The DNA here is from genome assembly GCF_011751765.2 of Paramicrobacterium chengjingii. Taxonomy (GTDB): domain Bacteria; phylum Actinomycetota; class Actinomycetes; order Actinomycetales; family Microbacteriaceae; genus Paramicrobacterium; species Paramicrobacterium chengjingii. Next base: position 3,570,758 of record NZ_CP061169.1, on the reverse strand, counting down.
GGATAGAGAACTGGCTGAATCCCCAGGAGACGTGCTTTGTCTCCTGGGGAATTCTCGTTGCTGGAGATGTGGAACAATAGCTGCCCTCGGGCGGCCGCCAGAGACGGAGCTGACCACTCGTCGCAGAAAGCCTGATGTGTGGTCTCGGGCATGGCTCATTGAACAAACCGCTTGCTGTGGAACGCTGATGTCCTCCATGCGCCAGCATCATTACATCTCCGGTATGGCGTCGGCGAGTGCAAGGCGCTAGAACTCTCGACGTCACGGGAGCATTTGCTGCGGCGGACGCGGTTACTGACAGGAGCCCGCACATGAAACGAGTCTGGCACCCGTCTTGACGGGTGCCAGACTCGACGTCAGAGACGAGAGTGCGTCAGTGTGAGTTGATTGTCCACAGGTCCTGCCACTCCGGAAGCGAATCGAAGTCGTCTGCGGCTGTCGAAGGGTCCGGGGCGAAGACTGCGTCTTGAAAATCGGCGACTCCTGACGGTTCGTCAGGGGAGGGAGCTACTGTCGAGTTCGTCGAGAATTTGCCATCGACGAGTTGCGGCTCGATGCCCTCTTGAGTCAGGAGGTAGTGGACGAAGAGTTTGGCAGCGTTCGGGCTTGCGGTTCCATTAGCGATGACGGCGACTTTCGTGTACGAGCGTCCAAGCCATGGTGAGATGCCTTCACAAAGACCCAAGTGAAACCCGGAATCAACGTTAGTCCGGTACTCTGCGGTGCTCACCATCCCGACGGGAGGATCGCTTTGGCCGGATGCGCCAATTGTCTCGGCAACATCGCCACCTGACTTCTTGATGATTGGCTGGTTCGCGGCGAGAGCCTTAAGCCACTGCTCGGCGGCGCTTTCGTCGGAGGTGTCCAGCGCTTTGCCAAAGAACTCCTCATACGCTGATGCCAGTTGGTCGTCTGCGTGTGCCTGCATCTGGTTGACCCAGTAGAGAAAGTCAGACCGTAGCAGTGGGTCGGACAGAGCGACTTTGCCGTGCCAGTCATCCGTGGTCAGCGCCCAGACGTTGTCAATCGGACACGTGTCCCCGTACTCCTCCGTGTTATAACTCCACGCGTCGACTTCGGTTGAGACCGAGACGGGATTTTGGAACTCTTCAGGAACGACGTCCGCGAGGTCGGGCGGAAACCAGCTCGTGGCCATTCCTTCGGGCAGTATCTGAGCACTCACCGTAGGAGCGTCCGTCATGAAAAAGACATCGCTCTTGACATTCCCGCCTTGGGCTTCGCGAATCAGGATTTCCTGTTGCTCATTTGCTTTGGCCTTCACGCCGGTCGCTTTGATGCCGTACTTTTCCGAAAAGTTTTTGGCGGTGTCAACGATCTTTCCCGTCACATCGTAGACAGTGATCGGGCCTTCCTCTTTCGCCGCATCAATGAGTGAATCCAGCGAATAGTCTTCGTCGGAGATACCCAGGTCCGCCGATTCGGACGCACTGGGAGTCGATGACGGGGAACAAGCAACAAGCATGAATGATGCTGCTACGAGCATCGGTAGCGCGGCCTTACGCCTGTGTCGCAAAATCGTACGTGAATGTGCACTTAGCATTGCTGCGCTCCCTTATTAGAGTTCTGCTCCGGGCCGGATGACCATGAAATCAGTATTGAAGATTGTCCTCATTAAAACTCGTCCTCTTCGTTCCCTTCTTCCTCGTCGGGCCACCAGCGAGCAGAGCTGACTTTTGGATCCAACGTCATTCTGCTCACTGCCCTTTCGAGGGGCGACGCATCAGGATCGGTGGAATGGATCTCTGCGAGGAGCGCAACGGAGTTCCCCTGCTTGTTGTGCGACGCAGTGACCGACTTCAGCCGATACTCTGGCCGGCTGAGAGTCTGCAACAGCAACGCACGAACACGGGGTTCGGCCTTATCGCTTGTCATGACTTCGAACGCGAAATCTGCTCCCAACGGCGACGCAGTCGGGAGAGGGAGTCGACCAGTCTTGCGGTTCACCGCGCGGCCAAGAGGGCGCAGCAGCGTGTTGGCCGCGACAATGACGGCGGTCCCGATCAGGGTGATGACGTACATGCCGGTTCCAGCAAGACAGCCTATAGCTGCGGAACACCAGAGTGTTGCGGCCGTATTCAGCCCGCGGATGTTGAGTCCTTCGCGAATCATTACACCGGCGCCGAGGAACCCGATTCCGGAAACCACCTGCGCGGCCACACGGGTAGGATCTGCGCTGCCATCTGGTGTGAACCCGTAAGCCCCCATCACAACGAACAGTGCGGCGCCAACAGAAACGAGTGCGTTGGTGCGAAGCCCGGCAAGCCCCGCACGCCACTGACGTTCCAGCCCGACGCACGCTCCCATCGCGAGGCTGAAGGCTATGCGAATTCCCACCTCCAGCTCCGTGGGGGGCATTAGCGGAAGTAACGCCTCATGTACGATTAAATGTAAGGACATATAATCAAGAGTATCGGATGCTGACTACTGAGTTCAACGATTAAGCACAATGTCTTTACATGCGATGCGGAATGAGCGTCGATGTTTACTTGGAACGAGAGGGTGACATGAGTCGGGAAACATCTCTTCAGCCGACGGACGGTGTTCAGGAATCGAGCCAAAAAGTCTTCTTCGTTGTCGTCGGGGATGTTCATGGGCGGTGGGAAGAGCTCGCCGGTGAGCTGGATCTGGTGCGAGCATTTCTTCCGAGCGGACAGCGAGTTGAGGCGATTCTTCAAGTCGGAGACGCTGAAGCGACGAGAGACGTGGCTGAACTCCAAGAGGTGTTTGCCAAGCCGGAAAGGCATCGTCTGAGTGATTTTCATCTTGCGGTCGAAGGGCAGATCCAGTTCGGCGCTCCCCTGTACTTCATTGGCGGAAACCACGAACCATGGGCGACACTCGACCGCAACAAAGGTGTCAGCCGCGGTGGTGCCCCGTTGGCGCCGGACGTGTACTTTCTGGGCCGAAGCGGATCAGTCACTATCGCTGATGTTCACATTGCGTTCCTCTCGGGAATCAGAAGGCCCGGTCGCGCGCTGGAAAGTGCAGTTGATCGGACGAGCTGCAACTCCATCAAGGAAAATAACTACTACTGCGCCGAGGAACTTCGTGCCGTGCGGGAACTGCAATCGGTGGATATCCTGCTGACACATGAATGGCCAAGCGGCAGCGGGTTTGTCCACAAACGGGATCTTGTTGGGGATGAGAACGTTCGTGAGCTGCTGACGCGTCTGAGGCCGAGTGCGAGCTTTCATGGCCACTATCACCGTGCCGACCAGTTCTGCATCGACGGTGTCTCGGTCTTTGTTCGCGGACGTTATGGGCAGGGCATTCCGGAGTGGGTTGCGTTGTTTGAGTTCGACCGTGAGACGCGGTCGATCACGCAACTTCAGCACCTTGAGTCAGAGACAGAAGCTTCGCGGTGACAAATCGCGTGAGGATTGGAGTCTGAATGCCTCTTGTTCGCATCGATGTCAATGTCGGTCGCAGCCCGGAGCAGATCTGTGCCATCGCTGATGCCATCCATGACGCAATTGTTGCCGAGTACGGCATCCCGCGCCGTGATCGCTTCCAAATCATCACTGAGCACCACCCGAGGCAGATTATCGCCGAAGACGCTGGCCTCGGGTTCGAGCGCAGCACCGACGTCGTGATGATTCAGATCTTTACTCAGGCTGGCCGAACGGATGCTGCCAAGCAGGCGCTCTACGCCGAAATCGCGCAGCGCCTTGACGACGTAGGCGTTCGAGGCAATGAGCTGTTCCTCGGGTATATGGAGAACGGTCCCCAAGACTGGTCTTTCGGCTACGGTCGGGCTCAGTACCTCACCGGAGAACTCAGCGTGCCAGATGTTTTACCGGTTCAGGCAGGGGCCCCATCGGGTGAGACACACTGATACTTCCCGCGGCTCAAGACGGTATTTCAAAGCGAGTTCTCAACGGATGTGTTATTGTCAAGACAATTTATTTTGATTTTGGCGGTAGCTATACGCGTTAAATGGTGAAAAGTACCGCCGTCACCGAGGCTGGATTGCGACATTGAAGAATAAGCAAAAAGGGATGCGCCGGAGTCCCGGTCTCGTCGGGGCGTTGACGGCAACAGCTGCGGTCGCGCTAGCGGTCAGCGCCTGTGCGCCGTCCTCGGCACCAGGGAACAGCTCTGACGGAGGAGAAGCCGAGCTCGGGATATCCGACAGCGACTACAGCCTCGAGGCCCTTATTGAGGCTGCGAAGAACGAGGATCCAATCGTCGTCTTGGATACGACGGGAAAGATCGTGGATATCGCCAGCGCATTTAGCGAGAAATACGGCGTTCAGGCTACGGGTGTCAAGATGAAATCTGGAGAGCAGGCGGAGGTCGTGATCCGAGAGGGCACTGCCGGCACAGTCAAGAATGACGTGATATTGCTCCCTGATGTTCCTACCGCTGTATCTGAATTGATTCCTCGCGGTTTTGCGGCGTCGTGGTTTCCACCCGACATGACCGATGTTGTTGAAGAGCAGTTCCAGGATCCGGCGGTGGTTACGCAAGAAACGAACGTGTGGGCATATAACACGGAAGTTTACGGTGATGTGTGCCCTGTCGACAATATTTGGCAACTAACGGATGAACAGTGGGCGGGCCGAGTGAGCCTTCAGGATCCATTGTTGACTGATCAAGCCCATTGGTTCAATCAGATGCAGAGCCAGGGCGACGATCTGATGGCAGATGCTTACGCGGACGAATACGGTGATGAGCTGCAATCGGAAGAAGACAGCGCTACTGCTGAGTGGGTCAAGCGCTTAGCAATGAATTCGCCAGCCTTAACCAACTCCGATGATGACATCGCGGAGTCCGTCGGTGCTCCCGGGCAGAGTGACCCATTCATCGGGTTCTTCAGCACAGCAAAGTTCCGTGCCAACGTTGACAGCGGATACAAGCTTGGTGTTTGCGATGGCCTCGACCCGTGGGCCGGCCGGGCTTATACGAAGGCCGCGCTTATTGCCACCGGTACTGAGAGTCCGAATGCGGCCAAGCTCTTCGTGCGGTTTATGTTCACAGAAGAGGGCATTGGAACGCAGACTGAAGACGGCAAAGTCTCGACGAATTCCACTATCAAGCTACCGTCCGATGATCCCAGTCATCTTGAGTCCGTCTGGGACCAGATTCTTGTTTTCGACTCGGCCACCGCAGCTGACGATTTCGATAACTTGCAAGAATGGCAAGACTTCTGGCGGGCAAGCATCAGGTCCTGATGCCTCAGGAAGGCTCTCGTTGCTCCCCGGTAGGCGCCGATGTTGACGGCAAATTTCGTCCTTTTGGTACCAACTCGGTCGTGCAGTTTCTACGTGTGGAAGGAGGTAGTTCTGTGGCCAATGGTGTACGGCTAGTGGCGCATCGTGGGCTACATGATGAGGAGGGCGGTCACGCAAGGGAAAACACCGTGGAGGCGGTTCGAGACGCTTTGGAAGTTGGCGCCACGTGGGTCGAGGTCGATGTACGAGTCACTCAGGATGGTGCGGCTGTGTTGCTCCATGACGCCACCTTAGATCGGTTATGGGGTGACTCCCGTGCGGTTTCGGACGTGACACTTGCTGAGGTACAAGAGCTCTCTGAAGGGGAGCATCGAATCCCACTCCTCGGCGACATTCTGACTGCGCTTGATGGGGGTGGAGCGACACTGCTCATAGACATGGACTCGGCGGAGCCAGCGATCGGATCGGTTCGGGTCGTGCAAGCATCAACGTCAAACGTCGCAACCGCGTGGTGCGGTGACATCGACGCTATGCGAACAATACGTGAAATGATGCCGGAGGCCGTGGTCTGGATGCCATGGCACTCGTCCACTCCTCCGATGGCGTCTGAAATAGCGTTCCTGTCTCCATCAGCAATAAACGTGAAACATACGTTGGTCGGTCAACGCTTTGTGGATGAGGTTCACACACTGGGTGTTGACGTGGCAGTCTGGACCGTGGATGAAACGCCTCGCGCTCTACATTTGGCTTCTATCGGCGTTGACTCGATTACGAGTAATAGGTTCGAAGCAATCGCGGAGGCAACACGCGCCGAGGCGAACGATCGCTCGTAGAATCGGCGTATGAGAGACGTTGACGAGCTTGACGAACGGCTGATCGCCGAACTGCGCCTCAACGGACGCGAGCCCGTGGCAACTCTGGCGCATCGGCTCGGCGTGACACGCGCGACGATCAACAATCGCATCAACCGGCTCGTCGATGACGGCATCGTGCTCGGCTTCACTGTGCGCGTGCGCGAAGACGTCAGCACCGACGTGGTGCGCGCGGTCAGCCTCATTGAGGTGGAGGGCCGAACCACATCAGACGTCATCGACAGGCTCCGCGGCTTTCCCGAAGTTCACGCGCTTCACACCACGAACGGCGGCTGGGATCTCGTCGCCGACCTGCGCACCAACAGCCTGGCGTCATTCGACCGACTTCTGGCACGCATTCGCGGTGTCGAGGGCGTGATTAACAGCGAGACGAGTCTGCTTCTGAGCTCAGCACTGCGCTGACCCGGCTCAGCGGCTTCGCCGGTCGAGGTGGATTCCCGCGAGCATGCAGCGCACGGAACCTCCCGCAAGCTCAACCGTCGGCACCGAGACCGGCACAATCGTGCAGCTCTTCTCGATCACGTCACGCTGTTCTGTCGTCAACGACTCGAGCGCCCGAACCGATAGGGCAAGGATGCGGCCATAGGTGCCTTGCAGCTCGATGGCGTTGCCCGCAAACTCGCGAATCTGCTCGCGGCTCAACGCGATCACCTCGCGGTCATGGGAACTGAGCCGCTCAAGAATCTGCTCACGGCGGCGGTCGTCTGCGATGAAGTCGAGGCCGATCAACGCGAAGTCCGTCGCCAGGCACATGAGCACGTTTGAGTGATAGATCGGGCGACCCGATTCATCGATGGCATCGAACACCATGGGTTCATAGCCGAAGTTCGTGCAAAAGCGTTCAAGCGCAATGGGATCCGCTCGCGCGGAGCGCACCGTGTATGCAATGCGGCTGAGGTGGTCGAGCACCATGGCTCCGGTTCCCTCGAGGAAGACATCGTCATACTCCAGCCCGGAGTAATCGATGACGTCCTGCACGCGGTACTCGCGCTTGAGCAGTTCGATGATGTCTTCGCGGCGCTCGCCGCGGCGGCTCGGGGACTGCATCGGGTACACGGCTATGTGTCCGCCGGAGTGCGTGGAGAACCAGTTGTTCGGAAACACGGCGTCGGCGCGGTCATCGCGCTCGTCGTCAAACAGATGAACGGTCACGCCGTGACGCTCGAGCACGGCCGCAGCATCCGTTACTTCCTGCCACGCGGCGCGGGCGATGGACTCGCGATCGCCCGACGCCGACGTCTGGAATGTGTTGTCTGTCGCTGTCGCCGGATTCGGCGTGAAATGGCGTGGTCGAACGAGCACCACAGCCGATGGCGCTTGAATTGACATACGCACGCCCTAGAGGGCTGGTACTGGCGCGTCAGAGCCCTGTGCGAATCCGAAGAGATCCTTCGGGTCGTCGGGGTCGGCGACCAGGTCGATGTCGATGGAGAATGCCGAGTGGTTCGTCTTGTCGTGCAGGTAGCGCAGCACCGAGAAGTCTTCGATGGCGAAGCCGACGGAGTCGAAGACAGTGATCTGCTCAGCTGATGCGCGGCCAGCTGTCGTGCCGGACACGACCTGCCACAGCTCGGTGACAGCGAAGTCAGACTCGACCTGCTGAATCTCGCCCTCAATGCGCGTCTGCTCCGGAAATTCGACGAAGACATCTGCGCGACGCAGAATCGCGGCATCCAGCTCGGTCTTTCCCGGGCAGTCACCGCCGATCGCGTTAATGTGCACGCCCGGCTGCACCATGTCGTCGGTAAGCACCGTTGCATTCGCCTTGTCGGCGGTGCAGGTGGTGATCACATCGGCGCCCGCCACAGCATCCGCCGAGTCGCTGGCCACGTATACGTCAAAGCCGAGAGGTGTGAGGTTGCGCACGAGCTTTGCCGAGGCGAGCGGATCGGTGTCAAACACCCGCAGTGTGCGAATACCGAGCGTCTCTCGCACGGCGATCGCCTGAAACTCAGCCTGAGTTCCTGCCCCGATCATTGCCATCGTCGTCGAGTCGGGACGCGCGAGGTGCTTGGCGGCCATCGCCGATGTGGCAGCTGTCCGCAGCGCCGTGAGGAGTGTCATCTCGGCGACGAGCAGCGGATAACCGCTGGCTACGTCCGAGAGAACGCCGAACGCGGTGACTGTCTGCAGGCCCCGTGACGGGTTTGACGGGTGGCCATTGACGTACTTAAAGCCATACAGGTGGCCGTCGCTCGTCGGCATGAGCTCGATGACGCCGATCGGGGAGTGGTTGGCAACTCGCGGACTCTTGTCAAACGACTCCCAGCGACGATAGTCGTCTGCGACGTACTCGCTCAGCTCTCCGAGAATCGTCTCGAGTCCTGTGGCCTGAATCCACCGAACCGCGTTCTGAACACCAACAAATCGAACCATTCCGAGCCTGCTCCCTCTGACGTGCTAGACCTCCACGATAGGTGCCGAGCCTGCACACCAACAAGAGAAGAGACTGATCATTTCAGCCAGGATGCTGTACAGAATGCGCATGTACACTCCACTATTCGCACAGTTGTCGCAAAGAGAGACCATGCATGCTGCCGGTTGTCGTAACATGAAACATTGACCGGTCACTGTGGTTGGTGCTACGTTGATCACCAACCGAGATCGGAGGTCATCATGTGGCATCTCGTGTTCGTCAGTCTTCACGCAGCGCTCGCTACCGTCGCACTCGTCGCTGGCGTGCTTGGCCTGCGTCACCCCCGCCTTCTCCCGGTTCATCTGTGGTCGATAATCGGCATGAGCTTGGCGCTCCCATTCAGCGTCGTTGCCGGCTGGGCGGGTTTTACCGCCGTGACGCGACCAATCTTCGTTGCGCTCGTCGTGCTGTCGTGCTTTATGGTGATTCAGGCGTTCCGCGCCAATCGAGCTTCGCGCTCCGATGCGCACTGGCGCATCGTCGTCAACTGCCTCGGCTTTAACGTCATCGGCCTCACTACGGGGTTCCTGGCCGTCGCCGTCCTGCGCATGGGTGCCGGGCCGGCCGTCGTCATTCTCGTCGCTGTCGGAGTCCCCGTGGTCGGTCACTTCTGCGTGCGGTGGCTGCGCAATCGCGTGGTGCCGCGTACCAAGCGGGCTGCGACGGCGCCCGCAGCCGGCGACCCGATCACGCGGAGGTGACGACGTGTTCGTCGGTCACTACGGAGTCGCGTTCGCTGCCAAGGCCATCCGCCCGGACCTGCCGCTGGGCGGTCTGTTCGTGGCAACCCAGGCCATGGACATCGTCTTCAGCGGCCTGCTGCTCATTGGGGTTGAGCGTGCCAGCATCGTGCCGGACGGTGCGGGGCCAGCCGGTGTCGAGCTGGTGCATGTCCCCTACAGCCACAGTCTCGTCGCCGCTGTGCTCATAGCCCTCGCGGCGGCGCTCGGCGTCATGTTCCTGCACCGGAATCGACGCGAACTCGGCCGGTCCGGTCTCTGCAAGAGCGCCGCCGTTGTCGCCGTGGTCGTGCTGTCCCATTACCTGCTCGACGCGCTCGTCGAAGACGGCACACTTCCGCTTTTCGACGCCACCCCGCGTGTCGGAATCGGACTGCCTGTACTCCCGATTCTTGTGGTGGAGAGCCTGTTCGTTCTCGCTGGCGCCGCGCTTTACGCACGAGCGACAGTTCCCGTTGACCTCATCGGACGCCTTGGGATACCCGCTCTGGCAGTGGCGCTGGTCGCCTTCAATGGCTACGTGGCCGTGGCTCCCTCGCCGACGACCGTCACTCTCCTTGCCGTCAGCAACGTGGGTGCCTATGCGGGCATCGCATCGGTGGCATGGCTGCTGGATCGGCAGCGCGTGCCGGATGTGCATTGGCATGGCGATACCCTGAGGAAGGCGGCGAATTTCCCACGAGGAGGGGTATGACGAGGCAGACAGGGCTGAACCCCACCGCTGGAACCTTGCTCGGCCTGCTCGCTGAGCGCCCGATGACCGGGTGGGAGCTCGTCGATGAGACTGGTGTCAGGGTGGGTAACTTCTGGACGATCCAACGTAGTCAGGCCTACCGCGAGCTTGCCCAGCTCGCCGCGAACGGACACGTGGAGGCGCTGCCAGAAGAAGCACGGCACCGTCGGCCCTATCGGATCACCGACGCTGGCCGGGCAGCTTATCTGGAATGGCTGCAAGAGATGCCTGCCGACGAGAGCGTGCGGGTTCCGTTCTTGCTGAAGGTCGCTTTCATGGACGACATGCCGCGGGAGCGATTTGACGAACTCCTCGCAGCCCAGCGCCGCCGACACGCTGAGCGGCTCACCCGCTATGAGCAGAACTGGCGTGAGTTGCACGGTGACGACACAGTTCGTGGCGGGCCGCGGCTCGCCACACTCGCTCTCGGCATCGCTTATGAACGCAGCACGCTCGGCTGGCTCGACGAGTTGCCCGGTTTCTTCGAGCAACAGACCCGGCCCGACGTGGGGTAGTTCTAGCCGCCATTGCCAAGCGCGAAGAGCTCGGCTGCCGAGGTTGCTGAGGTCGTTTCCGTCTGCGGCTCGTTAAAGAGCGCGTCCGTCTCTCACCGGCAGGAACAGCAGAACGGCGAGTTCACGGATGCTGTGGAGAACGGCCCAGAATCAGCGGTCGACGAGCGTGATCTCGAACGAATAGAGGTCGGGGCGATAGCAGTGGCGGCCGTGCTCGATGGCCTTGCCCGAATTATCGAATGCTGTGCGCGACATCGTCAGGACGGGGCCGCCCTTATCAACATCGAGAAGCTCAGACTCGCGCTGCGACGCGGCCCGGGCTCCGATCGTCTGCTTGGCGACACGCATGGTCACGCCGCGGGTGCGCAGCATCTGATAAAGACCATACTTTGCGAGGTCATCGATGCTCAGGTCGATGAACTCCTCAGGCAGGACGTTGTCGAGAATCGCGAGGGGGACGTCGTCGGCTGAGCGCAGACGTGTAATGTGCAGCACGGGGCTGCCAGCCTCAACGCCAAGGAGCTCTGCGGTCTCCGCATCCGCTGTGCCCCGCTCGCTGGAGAGCACAACGGTTTTCGGAGTCTGCCCCGAGCGCTCAAGGTCGTCGAAGAGGCTCGTCAGCTCGACGTTGCGCGTCACGCGGCCATGAACGACCTGAGTGCCAATGCCTCGGCGGCGTACGAGCAGGCCCTTGTCGACGAGCTCCTGGATCGCTCGGCGGATGGTGGGGCGCGACAGACCGAGGCGCTGAGCCAGCGCCACCTCGTTTTCGAGCCGCGAGCCCGCGGGGAGCACGTCTTCGCGGATCGCCTTCTCGAGACGTTGAGAGATCTGATAGTAGAGGGGAACGGGGCCGTTGCGGTCAAGATCGACGAAGACGCTCAGTGGCAGCGTCTTCTCTTCCAGCTGCGCCACGCGGGCACCTCCATTGTGAGCCGTCAGTTTGTATAGACAATATATACCGTAGGCATGGGAGAGCGCATGTCATAGCCCCGCATGTCAGTCCGTGATCGAGAACTGCGTTTCGCCATCGATCGGCACGACGTCGGTCACCTCGAAGCTGCGGACGTTGGCGGACTCGGGCCCGGTGCGCAACCACCGCAGCATGTCGGTCACTCGCTCCTCGGTTCCCTGCACGGCAATCTCGACGGAACCATCGTCACGATTACGCACCCGGCCCGTGACACCGAGCTGGGCTGCTTCGCGCTGCGCAAAGAACCGAAACCCGACGCCCTGCACGATTCCAGTCACGACAACAAACTTGCGCTCCATGCCTCCATTCTGGATGCTGGGCATGCAGTTACGCCGGATGTCGGCTGTGTGTTTCCATCACGGCGTCGGGAAGACGTCTGCGCTCGCCCTGTTCCAGTCGGCCGCCCAGGATTCCGGCGCGCTGTCGAGAAGCTCATCGGGGCGCAGCCAGTCGTACAGCTCGGCATACGACTGGCTCTCGTGCACGTCGATGTTGCGACGCAGCATCCGTGGAGTCAGTTGCGATGGGTCGCTTACTCCCATGGATGCCATCAGGCGAACGGCCTCCGCGACGGTAGCCGCCTGGTAGTTGGTGACCCGCGTGCTCTTGCTGTCGACGTCGAGTGCACGAGCCCGGCGGGGGTTCTGAGTGGTGACGCCGACCGGACACTTGTCGGTGTGGCAGCGCTGTGCCTGAATGCATCCAACCGCCATCATCATCGCTCTGGCAGCGTTCGTGAAGTCGGCGCCCTGAATGAGCCGCTTGACGATGTCATTGCCTGCAGCGATCTTGCCGCTTGCACCGAGACGGATAGTGCTGCGCAAACCGGTGCCGACGAGAGCGTTGTGCACGATCATCAGGCCCTGCGTAAGGGGCATTCCCACATGGTCTTCGTACTCGAGCGGTGCGGCACCGGTTCCGCCCTCTGAACCGTCGACGATGATGAAGTCGGGTGCCGTTCCCACCTCGATCATCGCCTTGCACAGTGCGAGCACCTCGATGCGGGAACCGACGCAGAGCTTGATGCCCACGGGTTTGCCGCCGCAGAGTTCGCGCATCTGCGCGATAAACCTCATCAGTCCGGCCGGCGTGTCGAATTCTTGGTGCCGCGCAGGACTCACGCACTTCTCATGCACGGGAACACCGCGAACGCTTGCGATCTCTGGTGAGACCTTCGGGGCGGGGAGCACACCGCCAATACCGGGCTTCGCCCCCTGGCTGAGCTTGAGGGAGACGCACCGCACACGCTCGTCTGACGCCTTTTCAGCGAACTGCTTCGGGTCGAAGCGACCATCCTTCGTGCGGGTTCCGAAGTAGCCGGTGCCAATCTCCCAAATGAGATCGCCGCCGTTCTCGAGGTGGTAACTCGACAGGCCACCCTCGCCGGTATCTTGAGCGAAACCGCCGTCGTGTGCGCCACGATTCATCGCGCGCACGGCGTTCGCCGACAATGCGCCAAAGCTCATCGCCGAGACATTGAGGAGCGCCATTGAGTACGGCTTCGTGCAGTCGGGCCCGCCGATGGTCACACGCGGAGTGTCGTCGGGCTGGTTCGCCGGGGCGCTGGAGTGAACGAGCCATTCATGCCCGTCCGCATTGACGTCGCGCTCGGTGCCGAAGGCCTGCTCGCCGTGGGTTCCCTTGGCGCGCTCATAGATGATCGATCGAATGTCACGGTCGTACGGCCGTCCGTCCCAGTTGCGTTCGATGAAGTACTGCTGCAACTCGGGCCTGATGCCTTCAAGCAGGTAGCGCATGTGCCCGATGACCGGGTAGTTGCGCAGAACAGAGTGCTTGCGCTGGCTCAGGTCGTATGAGGCGAGCGCTGCAACAGCACCCGCGCCCAGGGCAGCAATGGTACCCAGTGCCCGCGACGTCTTCGTCATGTCACCTCCACAGATCGGTGTCTTGGTGACGCCATGCTACGCCCGCGAAGCTATGACGCAGTCTCGGCAGATGCGCTAGGACTGGGGATAGTGCGGCTGTTGCGGAGCAGGCATCTGCTCGTGGTCTTGCTGCGGGTTCTGTGCCGGCGATGCCGGAGACCGCTCCCCGTGAGACGGTGAGCCGCCCGTCGTCTTCTCGTTGGTGACGACCCACTCCGACTGCGGCGTTGCCCCCTCTTCCCCCGGCCCGAGTGGAACAGCGTAGACGGCGGTTCCGTAGGCGCAGACCTCCGTCCAGGTTGTGCCGAGCTCTGACGAATCGAAGCGCATGGCGACAATCGCGTTTGCCTGGCGCTGCTGAGCTTCGGTGACCATGCGGTTCATCACCTCGGAGCGGCTCTCGTACAGCATCCGTGTCATTTCAGGCAGCTCGCCTCCGCCAAGCGAGCGAAAGCCCGCCGTGAATTGCGAACCGATATCGCGGGCGCGCACGGTCAGTCCCATGACTTCTCCGAATACCGCCTCGATGCGGTACCCAGGAATGTCGTTGCTCGTCACGATGATCATTGTCGTCCTCCGCACTCACGCCGCCCATCGGGCGGTGGCCTCGTCATGATGCTAGCGCTCATGGTCGGCGACTAACCTCGAATCGTGACCACTCATACAGCGCGTGCAGACCAGGGAGTGCTCGCGCACGACCTGTGGGTGACGCGCGAGCTCGCTCACCAGCAGCGAGCAGACGCGTTCACAGCCGGGTGGCGTGCGCGCAAGGTGAGCGGCGAGCAGCATCCGATCGACGATTTTCTCTTCACCTACTACTCCTACAAGCCGAGCATCCTGAGACGTTGGCACCCTGGAGCGGGCAGAGAACTGGCGGATGCCGCGCATATGCCGCGCGCCGCATGGAAGTGGTACGTGTCGGGTGAGGCGCACGGTTCGCTGCGTGTGGATGCCGCCGCATATCTGCGGGCGAAGCGCGCGGGTGTCGATGCGATCCGCCGCGTTCTCGAGCGCACCGCGGCTCGCCCCGGCCAGTTCAGTTGCTTCGGGCTGCACGAATGGGCAATGGTGTACCGTCAGGGCGAGCACAGACACGAGGTGCCGCTGCGCCTGGGGCAGAAGGGCACGGATGTCGTCGTCGATACGCACAGCATTCAGTGCAGTCACTTCGACGCGTACCGCTTCTTCACGCCCGAAGCGGCTCCTCTCAATCGATTGCGCCCGACGCGCGAGGCGCAGTCGCAGCTCGAGCAGCCCGGGTGCCTGCACGCGGGCATGGACGTGTACAAGTGGGCGATCAAACTCGGGCCGCTTGTTCCGGGCGAGGTACTGCTCGATGCGTTCGAATTGGCGCGGGACATTCGCTGGCTCGACATGGCGGCGTCGCCCTACGACGTGAGTGCCTGGGGCGCCGAGCCCATTGCGATCGAGACCTCTGAAGGCAAGGCGGAGTACGTGCGACAGCAGAGGGTGTTCGCCGAGCGATCGAACGAGCTTCGCCAACGGGTGATCAAGGCATTGGATGCTGCGGAGCACACTGCCGAGGCGGCATCCGCATAAGCACACCCGCTGATGGGTGGCGAGGAGGTACCCTTTTCCGGAAAATTGGACGACGCTCGCTGCCTGTTCCCCGGGAACACGCGGAAATCATGCGCTGGCGAGAGCGGATCTCCGAAATGCGCGCACGTGTCAGATCGTGTCGAGAAGTTCGTCGATCTCAGGAAAGCGCTCGACGGACGGCGACTCGAGCAGGCTGCCGCCCACGGCGACAGCGTGCGGCTGCGCAAGTGTGCTGATGTCGTCGAGCGGGTTCGCATCGGTGACGATGAGGTCTGCGCTCTTGCCCGCCTCGACAGTACCTGTGACCCCGTCGACGCCGAGGATCTTTGCGTTCGACTGGGTCGCGGCATGCAACGCACGGGCAGCAGGCACGTTGCCGTGTCGCATGACGAAGTCGATCTCGCGCCAGGTGTTGTAGTGGGTTACAAAGGTGAGCGACGAATCAGTGCCCATTCCCAGGGCGATGTCATTGTCGAGTGCGTCAGCGACTCCTCGCCGCATCTCGTCGAGGACCATTACGGCGTTTGCCCGGTTGATCTCCGTGACCCCCGTCGCTTTAAGCGGCAGCGTCACGATGGGCAACGCCGCCATGAACGTCGGCACGAGGGCCGACGACCCGTGCAGTGCCCGCGGATTGCTCGTGAACAGGTCGATGATCTCGTCTGTCATGCTCGCGCCGTGCTCGATCGTGTCGACGCCGGCGCGCAACGCGGCCACAATGCCCTGCGGACTCTGCGCGTGCGCGGCGACGAGGATTCCCGCATTGTGGGCTTCCTCGCAGATCGCCGTCATCTCCTCCTCGGTCATCTGGGGGCGCCCGGCCTCGCCGATCACTTTGGCATCGGTGACGCCGCCCGTCGCAGCGATCTTGATCGCCGTGACGCCGTGCCGCAGGTTGACGCGCACATTGCGCCGGGCATCCCATGGGTTGTCGCTGATCAGTGCAATCTGGGGTGCGCCGTGGCCCCCGCTCACGGCAAGAAGAGGCCCGCTCGCAATCACGCGCGGCCCCGTGTACGCTCCGCGGTCGATTTCTAACGCGACTTTCACAACTTCATAGCCGGGGTCGCCAAGGCTGCGAATGGTCGTCACACCCGTCTGCATCTGAGTGAGTACCGCCTTCTTCGCGCGCCGCTTCAGCCAGCGGCCGCCAACGGGACTGCGCATGAAGACCGACACCGCCTTCTCGGCTGCGTCGTTGAGCAGAATCGGCGGAAGAGGCTTGCCGTCTGAGAACAGGTGCGCGTGCGCGTTGATCAACCCGGGCATGACGAACTTGCCCGCTCCGCCGATCACGCGGTAGCCCGGGGGTACGTCCACGCCGTCAGTCGGCCCGACTCGCTCGATCGTCCCATCACCTGCGACGAGCACTGTGTGGTCTGGCATCACCGTGCCGTCGCTGTCGCCCGTGACAACGGTGACGTGTGTGAGTGCGAAAGCTGTCATCATGTCAGTCTCCTCCGCGCAGACGCGTACGTCGATGGCCACATTTCAGGTTGCCGTCGGCGACAACGTGTCGCGTCGGCGCCGGTCGCGGCTGATGTCGAATACGATCGCGCCCATTTTTGTTCCAATGCAGAGGCTGACAAACGTGCCTAGTGCCGCAAAGAGTGCGTCGCCTTCGAGCGACGTCAACGCGACGAGACCGACTGTGCCAGGTACGAGCAGCAGAAACGCCGGTTGAAAGAACGCGACGGCGGGCGCGATGCGCGTTGTGCGCTCAAGAAGTCGCGCCGCAATAAAGAGGATGCATGCCGTGACCCCGGCCGCAGCGACATCGCCAACGAGCACTCCGAAGCCAATCAGCATCCCGTATGTGATGGTCATCATCACGATCGTGACGGCGATGAGAGTGTGATCGGCTCCGAACGCGATGCCGACGCCGATCGCGAGAACGACGACGCCGAGCCACGCGAACCAGTTTGGTGGAAAGCCCTGCCACCCTGTTGCGTGCGTCGAGAGCGCGATCGTTTCGCCGATCCGCGAGGCGGACGCTGCATTGATGTCTACCCCCGTGAGCGCGACGCCTGCCGCGATCCCTGCCGCCATGAAGCCGAGCATGATGGTGCCGTAGATGAGTCGAGACGTGCCGGTCACGGTGTCAACAGAGGTGAGCTCCAGAAGTGAGTTGGTGATGAGCGCACCGGGAACGAGCAGCGCGACGGGCGCGCAGATCGCGAACAGCGGAACCTCGCCGAGAGTGAGAGCCTGAGCGAAGCTCCCCACGAGAAGCGTGGAGACGAACGCCGCGAGAAACGGCAGAATCGCAACGGAGCCGGGCAGGCGGCGCACCCATGTCATGACGCCGCCGACGAGAACACCGACGACGAGTGCGAGAACGATCGCCCACCATGGGCAGCGAAACAGCGTGGCGAGACCCACCGAGATGAGCGCGTTGCCGAGGATCCAGCGAAAATCGGGATGCCGCGGGCGGTCCGAGCGGATCGAGGCGATCTGCGCCGCTGCCTCCTGCACCGTGTGGGTGCCGGCCGCGAGGCGCTGCAGCAGGCGATGGGTTCGTGCGGCCTGCAGCAACGAGAGTTCTTCTCGCGGTGACTCCACGATCGACGCGTTCGCCGTCGCTGTTTCGCCGATGAAGACGTTGGCTGGAAGTACGGCGATGCTGATCTCGTTGCGCAGGGCGGGCGGGATGCTGTCGACGAGCATCGTGCGGGTATCGGTGACCGACACTCCGGCATCGAGAAGCAGTGCGCCAAGCTGACCGACGGCGAGACGCTCATGAGGGCTTGACATCGCCTGATCCTCCCCGTCTGTTCACCGTGCCATCGTATGCGCGATCCCGATGTGGTCATGCATTCGGAAATGCGTGTTGACACGCCGCGGTGGCGTGTCAACACGCCGTGGGCAGCGAGAAACGTCCGAATGCGTGAACAGGGTGGAGCAACCGTGCGCGGATGCGTAGGCTGGGCTCACCCATCACAGTGAGGTGAGAATGCCGGGCGAAGCTTTCATCTACGACGTCGTGCGCACGCCGCGCGGCAAGAACCGCGGCGGAGCGCTGCACAGTGTGAAACCGCTTGACCTGGTTACAGGGCTTGTGGAAGCGCTGTGTGAGCGGCATCCATCGCTCGACCCTGAGCTTGTCGACGACATGGTGCTCGGCGTCGTCTCGCCCGTTGGAGAGCAGGGAAGCGACATCGCCCGCTCTGCTGCGCTTGCAGCCGGGCTGCCCGAGACTGTGCCCGGCGTGCAGCTGAACCGCTTCTGCGCCTCGGGGCTCGAAGCCGTGAACATCGGCGCCCAGAAGGTTGCCTCGGGGTTCGAAGACCTCGTGCTCGCCGGCGGCGTCGAATCGATGTCACGCGTTCCCCTCGGCAGCGACGGCGGCGCGATCGCCCACGACCCGACGACAGCGTGGGACACCGGATTCGTTCCGCAGGGCATCGGAGCCGACTTGATCGCCACGATCGAGCAATTTTCACGCCAGCAGGTCGACGAGTTCGCCGCCGAGTCGCAGCGCCGAGCAGAGCAGGCGTGGGCAGACGGGCGCTACGAGAACTCCGTCGTACCGGTCACCGACATCACGGGCAGGATGCTTCTCGACACAGACGAGCACCGCAGATCTGGAACGACAGTAGATGCCCTAGCGAACCTCCCGCCTGTCTTCGCCCGTATTGGCGAATTCGGGTTCGACGACGTGGCTCTTGCGCGATACCCGGAAGTGCCTCGCATCAATCACGTTCACACGGCGGGAAACTCCTCGGGAATCGTCGACGGTGCGGCGCTCTCAGTGATCGGAAGCCGCGAGGCCGGCGACCGCCTCGGGGTGAAGCCTCGGGCGCGCATTGTGCAGACTGCCGTTGTCGGAAGCGACCCCACAATCATGCTCACCGGCCCGGGCCCGGCCACACGCAAGGCGCTCGAGCGCGCCGGCCTGACCGCATCCGATATCGACCTGTTCGAAGTGAACGAAGCGTTCGCCTCCGTGGTGTTGCGGTGGATGCGGGAGATGAACGTGCCGCATGAAAAGGTGAACGTGAACGGCGGAGCGATTGCACTCGGTCACCCACTCGGCGCAACCGGGGCGATGCTCGTCGCCACCCTGCTTGACGAGCTCGAACGCCGCGAGCTGCGTCGGGGCCTCGTGACACTGTGCGTCGGCTCGGGCATGGGCATCGCCACCATCATCGAGCGAGTCTGACCAGCGAGTCTGAACGGAGATCATCATGACCGCGACAACCGGCTCTACATCTGCCGTCGTCACACGGGCGGATGCCGATGGCATTGCGACGCTGACTCTCGACGATCCGAAGGCGCCCGTCAACGTGATGAACGACGCGTACATCGAGAGCATGCACGCCGTCATAGACGGGATCGAGCGCGATCGAGACACGCTGCGCGGTGTGATCATCACGTCGGCAAAACGATCGTTCTGCGCGGGCGGCGACCTCGCCCTGCTGCGGCAGGCCGATGCGACGCGTGCCGACGAAGAGACAGCACGGCTCGACGCGATCAAGCATGACCTGAGACGTTTCGAGACGCTGGGCCTGCCGGTCGTCGCTGTGCTGAACGGTTCCGCGCTCGGCGGCGGCCTCGAACTCGCGCTTGCGTGCCACCGGCGCATTGCCGTCGATGATCCACGGTTGCGCGTCGGCCTTCCCGAAGTGGGGCTCGGTCTGCTGCCCGGTGCGGGAGGCACGGTGCGATTGACGCGCATGATCGGCATTGAGGCGGCACTTCGCGTGATTCTTCCGGCAGAGACTATGGATGCCGCTGCCGCACTCACGCTCGAGATCATCGACCAGATTGTCACAGATGTCGATGCCGCCACGGCATCCGCTCGAGACTGGATCAGTTCCCATCCGAACGTCGTGAAACCGTGGGACAAGCGAGGTTTTCGCATTCCGGGCGGAAATGGAAGCGACCCGCGCATCGCGGACACCTTGCCTGGCTGGATCGCCACCGCTCACGCGCAGGCGGGAAACCTGCCCGCGCCGCGAGCCGCGATGGCTGCTGTCGTCGAGGGCTCGCTCGTCGATGCCGACACGGCGTCGCAGATCGAGTCGCGGTATTTCGTTCACCTGTCGCACACAGAGGAGGCGCGCAACCTCATCGATGCGTTCTTTGACAGGCAGCGAGTGTCAGATGAGTCGGAGGATGCTCGCGCCGACGTGAGCGCCGTCGTTGACGAGGCGGTGTTGGCGGAGGCGATCGCTGCGGTGCGTGCCGGCGCAGACCCCGATGTCGTCGACAGGGCAGCGCGTTGCGCGGGCTGGCGCGACGGCGTTCTGAAGCGCGTGGACACGCGTGCCCTCGAGCCGAGCGAGAGCGATTGGGTCGACGCGCCCTTCGCCGACTTGGTCGACCGGATGCTGTTTGCGCCGGCGCTCGCCGCATCACGTGTTCAAGCGGCTGAGGCTCTGGGCGACGCGGAAGTGAATGTCGCATCGATCGATGCGGGCTTTCCCGCGGCGACGGGCGGGGCGGCGCGCTTCTGCCAGGAGTACTCCGGCGGCGCGGAGGGCTTTGCCACGCGGGCCGTCGTGCTCGCTGCGACATACGGCCCGCGTTTTGCTCCGATGCCCAGTGCAACCTGAGCCGAGCTGATTCAACGAGCGCTTATGCGATCTCGGGGCGCTTCTTTTTCATCGGGGCCGCCGGTTCATTCTCACCGTTCCACACCGTAACGATGCCCCAGGCGACTGCCGTGATCGGCACCGCGAGAACCGCTCCGATGATGTTGCCGAGAATCGTGCCGGCGGTCAACGCCAGCAAGATCACGAGAGCGTGCAACTTGAGCGAACGGCCCATCACGACCGGTTGCAGGAAGTTGCCCTCGAGCTGGTTCACGAGCACGACAATGCCGATCACGATCACAGCGGCGAGCGGGCCGTTTGTGACCAGCGCGACAAGGGCAGCCAGGATGCCGGCGGCCGTCGCGCCGACGATGGGAATGAACGCTGTCAAGAACACGATCACGGCAAGCGGAACCGCGAGTGGCACTTGCAGAATGGCGAGGCCGATGCCGATGCCGATCGCGTCCGCGGCGGCAACGATCGACGTTCCGCGCGCATAACCACCGAGTGTCTGCACCGTCTTGTCGCCAATGCGGCGAGCACGCTCGTAGCTCTCGCCTTCAAATGGGCGAAGCACGAACTCCCAGATAGCGGGACCGTCCTTCAAGAAGAAGAACAGCACGACCATCATGAGCACGAGTCCTGTCAGAAAGCTCGCGGTCGCCGAAACGCCAGCGAGTGCACCCGAGCCGAACTGGGCGCTGGTGACGAAGTCGACGGCTGTATCTCGCAGGTTGTCGATCTGCGATTGGTCAATGGAGAACGGCAGGTGAGCAACGTAGCTTTGCAGCTGGTTGATGCCGTCGTTTGCGGAGTCGATCAGCTCGTCCCACTGCGTGCGAACAGCCCACACGACGAGCCAGACGATGCCGGTGACGATCAGCAGCGAGCCGAGAAGCGCAATGATCGTTGCGAGTACGCTCGGCATGCCCTTGCGCCGCATGAACGACATCAGCGGGTTGAATGCCGACGCGAAGATGAGCGCGAGCAGAACGGGAATGAGCACAAGACTCAGCTGCATCAGGCCGTAGATCGCAACGGCCACGATGGCGAGCACAGCGATCATCTGGATGCACCGGGTGGCAAGCCGCCCGAAACCGTCGGTCCAGAGAGTGCGAATGGGGCGTGCCGGGGCGGGCGTCGGCACACGCGAAAAGAGGCCCATTCGGCTTACTTCAGCTTCTTCGAGAGCTGCTTGTCGACACGCCTGGCGCGCTTGCGAGCCTCTTTGAGTGCCGGAGTCGACCACGCTTTGACGCGCTTCTTGGCGTCGTCGAACTCGCCGCGCTCGCTTTTCACCCCGAGGCTGAAGCAGATTCCTCCGACAATCACGGCAAATACCAGTGTTCTGAACTTCATAATGCCCTCCCCGATGACCATATGCCTGTCACGCTATGCAACATCGTAAGCCTGAACGAATGATGGATGCTGCGGTCAGCTGGGACGTTGCGGACGCGCACGCACGCATGACGCATCCGCTTCAGGAGCTGTCAGGCGCGGGCGCCCTCACGCTGTGCCGTTCTCATGCACACGTCGTTCCACGGCGTCGGCTCAATGCCGAAGTGGCTGCGCGCGGCACTCTCGTCGAGAACATATGGACGCTCCCACTGGTAGCGCATCTGCCGCAGCTCCCGCATGAACGGCGCAACAATGGATGCCGCGGCCACGACCGAGCCGGGCAGGCTCCGAACGGGCACGGGGGAGATTCCCGCAGCCTGAAACACGTCATTAAGCACCTCGCGCTGAGTGCGTGCCTCATTGCTCGGAACGTGCCAGATGCGACCGTGGCTGCTCTCATCGAGCGCAGCGGCCGTGATTGTGCGGGCCACGTCGCGCACATCGGTGAATGTATGGGGCAGATCGGCGCTGCCGAATACCCACGCGGTCTTTCCGCGTCGCGCTGCTGGAATGTGCCGTGAGATGTGGCCGTTGTTTCCGATGCCCACGCCAACGTAGTCCGAGCCGCGCACCTCGACGGCGCGTACCCTGCCCGCCTTGTGTGCAGCGAGAGCGTTTGCCCACATTTGG
Source organism: Paramicrobacterium chengjingii (assembly GCF_011751765.2). Classification (GTDB taxonomy): domain Bacteria; phylum Actinomycetota; class Actinomycetes; order Actinomycetales; family Microbacteriaceae; genus Paramicrobacterium; species Paramicrobacterium chengjingii. Next base: position 3,548,303 of record NZ_CP061169.1, on the reverse strand, counting down.
GCGCGCAGCATGCCCTTGTGGTCGGTCGCGGCATCGGCGAGCCCTTCGCGCATCGGACCGTCGACGGGACCGTAGGGGTACAGCGTGCCGGTGATCGCGTAGACGGCGCCGCTGCGCTCAGCGGCCGAGAGCAGCGCGGCCGAGAGCAGTGGCCACACCTGATCCCACACGGTGTAGTTGCCCGGGTTCGCGCAGTTGTACAAAACGGCCGCACCGGATGCCGCGCGAGTCAGAGCGTCGGCATCTGTAGCGTCGAGCGCGACATGCGCGACGCCGGGTATTCCAGTGTCGGTGCCGCTACGCGTGGCGATGACGACATCGTGGCCGTCATCGACGAGATGCTCGGCGACGTGGCGGCCGACAGGGCCGGCTCCGACGATGAGGTGGTGGTTGCGCATGGAGAAGTCCTTTCGAGAAACAGAGAGCGGTGCTCTCGCAAGCATCCTGACATGAAGTGACGACAAAAACAAGAGCAGTGCTCTCGAATGTTGCCAGTGCTCTCGAAGTAATGCACAGTAGAGGGTGTGAGCACACAGAACGGCGAGACCGCGGGTACCGAGGCGAATGCGCTGCCTCCGACGGCACGAGCGCGGGCACGTCAGCAGATCACGCAAGAGATCCTCACGGCAGCCCGCACAAGGCTTCGGGACGAAGGCCCAAGCCAGCTCTCTCTGCGAGCCGTCGCGCGCGACGTCGGCATGGTGTCATCGGCCGTGTATCGGTACTTCTCCAGCCGAGACGAGCTGCTCACTGCGCTGCTCGTCGAGGCGTACAACGAACTCGGAGCCGCGGCCTGGCAGGCGGATGCACAAGTCATCGACCGGGAAGATACGCTTCAGCGATGGATGGCCGTCGGTCGTTCCGCGCGGGAGTGGGCCCTCGAGCATCCGGGTGATTATGCGCTGCTATACGGAACCCCGGTCCCCGGGTATGCGGCGCCAAGCGAAACCGTCGGGCCTGCATCGCGCATTCCACTGCTTCTCGCACGCATCGTCTCCGACGCATACACGGCAGACCCGGGGCGGGCTCCAGCGCCGTCACCGACGCACGTCAGCGTGCCCGTCGTCGATGCCGTCGAGGGTGCCCGGGAGATTCTTGCGAACAACGGGCTCGCAGCGGCGATACCCGAAAACTCCGACGCCGTGATGTTGATGATCATGGCGTGGTCGGGGCTCTTCGGCACGCTGTCATTCGAGCTTTTCGGCCACTCCGCTGGTTCGGTGACCGACAATGCAGCGTATGTCGACCATGTGATGTTTCGTTACGCTGACTTGCTCGGCCTCACGTAGCACTGTGTGAAAACATTGATGTGTGCTTCACCATCTCGAGACTGACCGCTTAACGCTGCGTTCGTGGGCGCCTCACGACGCCGACTTCGTGTTCGACATGTATTCACGGCGTGAGGTGCGGCGCTACATCGGCCACGGCGAGGTGATGCAGGAACGCGACGAGGCGGTGAAGCTGCTCGAGCGCTGGAGCGAGCTGCAGCATCCTGTTCATCACATCTGGGCAGTGGAGCGCACCGACGATGAACAGCTGCTCGGCGCGCTGCTTCTCAAATCGATTCCCGCGTCGGGCACGGGCGACCTGCCGTCGGGCGACACCGAGATCGGCTGGCATTTTCACCCGGACGCCTGGGGTCACGGCTTTGCGAGTGAGGCGGCGCGACGAGTGCTCGACCACGCGTGGGAGGCCGGACTCGAGCGAATCGTTGCCGTGACGAACCCCAAGAACGCCGCGTCGATGGCGGTGTGCCGCCGCATCGGCATGACGCATCTGGGGCAGAGCGACGCCTACTACGACACCGTGTGCGAGCTGTTTGCGGTGCGACGGCCCAGCTGAAAATCCTGTGCGCTGCAGTCGGTTGGTGTGGCACTCTGAGAACATCGCGTGACGAGGAGGTTGCATGAAGCGGTTCGAGGGTAGAGCGGCGCTGATCACGGGCGGCGCAAACGGTATCGGATTCGCGTGCGCACGGCGGCTGGCAGACGAAGGCGCAACCGTGGTTATCGGGGACATCGACAGGGATGCTGCCGCTGACGCAGCGTCGGCCATCAATGATCTCGGCACACCGAGCGCGAGCCGCGAGCGAGTCGCGCACGCCGTGGAGTGCGACGTGACCGATCGCGGCTCCGTCGAGCACGCCGTGGCCGAGACGGTGCAGCTGTGCGAAAGCCTTGATGTGCTCGTGAGCAACGTTGGAGTCGCGAGCACTGTCAGCTTCGCCGACACAGACGATGCGGAGTGGGAGCGGCAGATCGACCCAACGCTCTCGGGCTCGATGCGGGTGATTCGCGCGGCGCTGCCCCACCTACTGGATGCACCGGGCGGAGGAGCCGTCGTGGCGACGAGCTCGGTGAACGGGCTCATTGCGTGTGGCGGCGTCGCCTATTCGGCGGCGAAGGCCGGGGTGATCAACGCCATGAAGAACCTCGCGGCCGAGTACGGGGCGAACGCCACGGGGGCTGTGGGTGCCGACAGCGGCTGGGTGCGGTTCAACGCCGTTGCTCCCGGAACGACGGCAACCCGGGTGTGGACGGAACGCGGTGCAGAGGGCGAGCGAGACATGCGGGAGTTCGGTGCCCTCACCGCGATGGGGCGAGCGGGCCAGCCAGACGAGATCGCCGCCGCCGTGGCATTTCTGGCGTCGCAGGATGCGTCGTGGATCACCGGCGTCACGCTGCCCGTCGATGGCGGCCTGAGCGTTGGGCCACTCGCGCGGATCATCGCGCTCGACGGAAGCTGATCGGGGGTGTTGGTGCGGGCATTCGGTACTCTGCGTCGCTATGCGGCGTGTCTCCGGCGTGGGCGGCGTGTCGCGTCAGAAGTCCGAATCGTTGAACCCGATCACACCTCCAGTTCGCGCGCGGCGTCCCACGGTTCTGTCCAGTCGAGTTCGTCGAACAGCCGCGACAGCACCATTGCGGTGAAGCCCCACAGCAGAGTGTCGGACTGCGCGAGGGTGAACGCTGGGGCGCGGAATGTGCGGCGTCCGTAGCGGCGCACCGATGTTACGCGGTTCGCGGGGTCGAGCAGATCGGCAACGGGCACGCGAAACACGTCAACGGTCTCGGCATGATCGACGGCGGCAACGCGAGACGGATGCTGCCACCAGCCGAGCACCGGAGTGACCGTGTGGTTGCTCACGGGAAGGGGAACGTTGGGCAGAGTTCCGATAACGTCGACGCCTGCGGGGTCGAGTCCCGTTTCTTCTCGCGCCTCGCGCACGGCGGCTGCCACGGCATCCTCGTCTTGCGGCTCGAGGCGACCGCCGGGAAAGGAGATCTGGCTCGGATGCGAGCGCAGAGTAGCGGAGCGGCGTTGAAGCAAAACGTCAAGATCTGTCGGGACATGCCCGCTGTCGTCGCTCGCGGGGGCGTCATCGAGCACGCCGAAGAGAATCAGCACGGCGGCGGGCCGCACACCATCGTTGGGCGCAGGCGGAAACCCGCGCTGCCAGTCGACGTCGCGCGTGCACAGCGAACCCAGCTGCTCACGAATCGAGAGCGCGTTGCGAAGTCGGCGGCTGTCAGGGGCCATGCCGCCTAGCTTATGCTCGCAGGCTGCAGCTTTCGACTACCGCTTCTTGCTGCGCACTGCGTCGACGATGTCGCTCTGAGCGCGATCGCCGACCTTTGCCTTCTTATCGGCGCGCTTCTCTTTGAGAGTGCGGGTGGCGGCGGTTTTCTGGCCATTTTTCTTGGGTGATTTGTCAGACATTGTCTGCTCCCTTGATGGGGAGCCCGAGTGGCCCCGTGTGGCAACCATACGCTGCGCCGGGAGTCCTGCCTACGATGCGCGGTGACTCAGGGCAGCGTCTCAGCTTCACCGGACGGTAGTAGTCGAGGGCCGGCGAGCACAATGAGTTCACGCGCGCTTGCTCGACGTTCACGATGGCTCTTGACGTACCCCATGATTGCCAACGCCGAGAACACGAGGCCAACCCCGAAAGCGATGGCAGCTGACAGCAGGCTGTAGCTCTGCACGATCAGGACCGGGCCCGAGACAACGCCCGTCATGCCAATCATCGCCGATGCGAACGAGAGCAAATTGCGCAGGCGAGCCCCGGGCGCCGGCTCGTTCCACCCGGCGAACAGCGGCAGTGCAAGGCCGCGTTCACGCCGAGTCGCATCACGGGAGTTCAGCCACGCCTTCGCCGTGTTGCGGAGACCGCGAACATCGCGATCGGCGGCAATGCACCAACCAGCGTAGAGAACAACCCCAGCGAACAGCGACGACCCGACGACGCTGCCGATGACGGCGTTTGTGCCAGAGTCGAGCTGGGACCCGCGAATCGTTTCGAGAACGACGGCAACGGCGATTGTGACACAGGCCACGACAACCACGATGGAGATCAGGGAGAAAAGCATTCGTCGTGCGCGTTGTGCACCGCGCGGACGGTGGGCGACGAGGTACTGGCGGGCGCTTGAGTCGTCTGCTGCTTGGGCGGCGTGCAAGCGAGCATCCGAGGCCGGGTGCGGTTGCGCCTCGGGCTTCTGGTCGGGAACAGCCGAACGGAGAGAGTCGACACCACGACGTTCACGGAGTTCGTGAAGCAGAGGTGCACGACCCACCCGCGACGTGCCGCCGTCTGGCGTTATCGAGTCGATCAGCACGTGCTGCGCTTCAGTGAGCTGCCCATCACTGTGCGAACCGTCGTCGATCGGAATGGCGGTGACGAAGCGTTCAAGCTCGACAAGCCCAGTCTCGGTGAGCCCCTTGAGTGGAGTGCCCACGATGAGCACGCGAACCGAATGCCCGGTGGTGGAGATGAAACGGTACGTCAGATATGCGGCGCTTCCCCGAGTGTCCGACATCGTGCGCCACGCTTCAGTGATGCTCTCGAGGGGTACCACGTGTTTGCCGAAGCGCGCGGTCTGTTTGTCGGAATCCCAGCTCAGCCCGCGATACCGCAGCGCGACGATGCCGAAAATCAGCCCGATGAAGACGGCGTAGATCAGGAGGTATCCCAAGACGTACCGAAACGGGCCGTCAAACAGCGCCGATACCACGCCGGCAAACAGAAAGCTCACACCGGTGACGGTGATGAGAATGAATCGCAGACTGGCGAGTGCCGGGTTGCGGTCGATGCGAACCATTGTGACGTCCTCGAGGCGAAGCGGAAGATCTATCGCCAACATTACAACCGGTGATGTGCAGGCCTGTAGACAATTCCACGCCGGGCGACCGTGCGGGTTTAGTGTGAAATTGCGATGCACACGCATGGCGCAATGATGCGCATGAAGAGGGGACAGCGCCGATGACGGAAGATGCCCAGAGTCTCACCGAGGAACCGCGTAAGAAATGGAAGATCATCGGACCGGGCCTCGTCGTCGCGGCAACCGGCGTTGGCGCTGCCGACATGGTGTCAACGCTCGTCGCCGGGTCAATGTTTGGGTTCACACTGCTCTGGGCGATCATCGTCGGCGTGATCCTGAAGATCGTGCTCGTCGAGGGCGCGGGGCGGTACGTTCTCGCGTCGGGAAAGACGATCTTCGAAGGATGGCGCACCCTGGGGCGTTGGCCGGTTTGGTACTTCGCGCCGTACATCATTATCTGGGGATTCATATACGGGGCGACGGCGATGGTGACCACCGCGCTCCCGCTCGCGGCGCTCTTCCCCGCCGTGCCGCTGAACGTCTTCGCGATCGGAACCGGGCTGCTCGGCCTCGTTCTTGTGTGGTTCAACCGGTACTCCGTTTTCGAAAAGATCACCGCGGTTCTCGTCGGGGTCATGTTCGTGATCATCGTCGGGCTCGCCATCATCGCGGCGCCGAACCTCCTTGACCTTCTCTCGGGGCTGGTGCCGCGGCTTCCCGAGGGGTCTGTGCTCTACACGCTGGCGATGGCCGGCGGAATCGGCGGCACCATCACACTCGTCGCGTACGGATACTGGCTGCGCGAGAAAGGCTGGGCCCAACCGTCGTGGATGCGCGTGATGCGCATCGACAACACGATGGCATACGTCATCACCGGCATCTTCGTCATCTCGATGTTCATCGTCGGTGCCACGGTCGTCGCCGAAGCGGGGGTGACGCTGAGTTCCGACTCCAAGGGTCTGCTGCAGCTCACCGACGTGCTCAGTGACAAGTACGGACAGGTCATCGGAACGGCATTCCTCGTCGGATTCTTCGCCGCGTCATTCTCATCGCTCATCGGCGTGTGGAACGGCGTCTCGCTGATGTTCGCCGACTTCTGGGGGAACGTTCGGGGCAAGAGCAGCGATCATCCCGACTCGCGGGAGAACGGCAAGTACTTCCGCTTCTACATGCTGTGGCTGACCTTCCCGCCCATGCTGCTGTTGCTCATCGGCAAACCAATCGCTCTGGTCATTGCCTACGGCGTGCTCGGAGCGCTCTTCCTGCCGTTCCTTGCGATCACGCTCTTGCCGCTGCTCAACACCGATCGCGTGCCGAAACAGTGGCGCAACCGGTGGTACACGAACGCGTTGCTCGTGATCACAGCCGTTCTGTTCATCTGTCTGGCGATGTACAAGCTCGCCGACATCATCAGCGGTCTTTTCAGTTAGAGAATCAGGATGCTGTCGCGCACGCGGCGCGACAGCATCCTGGTCAGGTGCGAGATGGCGACGCGATGCGCCGTGCTGCTTCGACGACGAACTGGCGGCGACGCGTGCGCTCGTGTTTGTCGTTCGTGCCCGCGCCGGTGATCATTTCGGCGAGCTGCGGAACGGTCTGCCACCAAGCGGCAAGGGCGATGAGAGCGAACACGAGATGAGCGGGGTCGAGGCCGTCATCGAGAATGCCCTCGCGCTGGGCTGCCGCGAAGCGTTCGACCTTTTCTCGGTAGTGCGTGGTGCGTGGTGCCGCATCGGCGGGCGGCCCGCCCTGCAAGCCCTCCCACTGCAGCAGACGACCCAACTGGGGATGCGCCGCGTGATAGTCGAACGTTGCCCCGGCGAACTCCCCGATGTCGTCTAAGCCCACGCCCGCAAGCCCGACGGAGGAGGCCAGCCGCTCGAGCTCGGTCGCCAAAACGAGCTCCCACAGGGCTTTCTTGTCGCCGAAGTAGCTGTAGAGACGTTCCTTGTTCACGCCGGAACGGTCTGCGATCGACGCGACTGTCGTGCCGTCGAAGCCTCGTGCGGCAAACTCAACCAATGCGGCATCGCGCAGCCGGCGGCGCGTTCCTTCCGTGTCCCAAGCCATGAACCTAAGTTACCAACTTAAGGGTTGGAAACGACGCGAGAAAAGCGTAGAGTAACCAACTACATCGTTGGAGTTGGAGAATAACTATGACGCAGATTGATCGTCTCCCTGCGGGAATCACGACACCCGAATCACGCCAGGTGGCACTGGTGACCGGAGGAAACAGCGGCATCGGATTCGACGTCGCGCGACAGTTGCACGACCGCGGCGTTGCCGTCTGGATCGGGGCGCGCAACATCGACAAGGGGAAGAGGGCAGCAGCGGAACTTGGCTCGAGCGTGAGAGTCGTTCAATTGGATGTGACCGACGCGGCATCGGTTGCCGAGGCAGCGACGCAGATCGGCGAGCTCGACATTCTCATCAACAACGCGGGAGTGAATCCCGGCGGCGAAGACATCACGCGCACCGACATCGAGCAGCTGCGCGTCGCCTACGAGACGAACGTCTTCGGTCTCATCGCTGTGACTCAGGCACTGCTTCCGGCACTGGGTCGCTCAGCGCACCCTCGTATCGTCAACGTTTCGAGCGGCACGGGTTCACTGGTCTGGAACAGCGGTGCGAATCCGCAATTCGACTGGAAGCGTGTGCAGGGCAGCGGCATCGCGTACCGAAGCTCGAAGACCGCGGTCAACGCCGTCACTCTCCTCACCGCTCAGGCGCTGGGCACCGAGTTCAAGGTGAACGCGCTCGCGCCGGGCCGACGCCAAACGAACCTTGTTATCGGCGCAACAGGCGGCGGCGACCCTGCCGAGGCTGCGACCGGAGTGGTGCGACTCGCACTGCTCCCCGACGATGGCCCGACCGCAGCGCTCTGGTCGTGGGACGGCACGCGCGTTCCCTGGTAGCGGGCCATCGCTCTCGAAAGGGGCGCGCCTCTAGTGCTCGTGCAGATGCGCTCGCTCGCCGTCTCTGTCGAATATCGTGAGAATTTCGATGGGCCCGTCTGGCGCCGTGATCGCGTGGGGGATCATGGTTGAGAACTCTGCCGCCTGGCCCGTCTTGACGATGTGCGTGTGATCGCCGATGCGCAGATGGGCTGTGCCCTCAAGCACAGTGAACCAGTCGCTCCCCGGGTGCACACGTGGTTCGTCACCCGGATCGAATTCGGGAGTAATGCGCATCTTTGCGACAGTCACTCCCTGCGATTCGCGGGAAAGCACCCAGGTGGTTTTACCCGGAGTCTCTTCTGGCTCGGGACGAATCACGACGTCGTTGGTGTCGGGCGCCTCCACGAGTTCATCGAGGGAGGTTCCGAGTGCACGTGCGAGCGTGACGAGCTGGTCGATGGCGATGCGACGATGTCCGGTCTCGATGCGGCTCAACGTAGACGGGCTCAGAAAGCAGCGCGCAGCCAGGGTGTCGAGGGACCAGCCGCGGGCAACTCTGAGTCCGCGGATGCGTCGTCGGATCAGCACGTCGACATCGGGTTCACGTGGAAAATCTTGCTTCATACGCAAGAGTGTATGCTACTGGCGCACGACGTGTCTACGATGAATGCATGTCACACCACACCGCGCTCGAACACTCGCTTGCGTCGCACCACGAACATCCGGCTGCTCTCGCCGAGCTGCTCGAGCGCGATGCCGCTGTGGCGGGCGGCTACCTCGACGACGCTTCCGTCTGGATCAGTGAACATGTCGACGGCGAGCCGGAGCAGATCGTCGACCTCGGGGCCGGCACCGGCGTGGGCACGTTCGCCCTCGCGCGGCGCTTTTCCGCAGCATCCGTTCTGGCCGTTGACGCCTCCCGCACCATGCTCGACCATGTCACCGACAGCGCGACCGCTGCCGGACTTGAGCAGTGGGTGCGCACCGTCGAGTGCGACCTTAACGCGTCATGGCCGGATGCCGCAGCCGGGGCCGACCTGGTGTGGGCATCGTCGTCGCTGCACGAACTGAGCGATCCAGATCGCGTGCTGCGCGACGCCTTCGAGGCGCTCCGACCCGGAGGGCTTCTTGTTGCCATTGAGATGGACGTGCTGCCGAGCTTTCTGCCGGCCGAGTTTCCGCCCGAAGCACCCGGACTCGAGCTCCGCCTGCACGCGGAGCTCACCGCCCTCGGCTGGAACGCGCAGCACGACTGGGAGTCGAACATCGCGGCCGCGGGATTCACCATGCTCGAGCGTCGACAGCTCATAACGCAGGCAAGCGCGCCGACCATCACACCATACGCGCATGCGTGGCTCGCCAAGATGCGTGGGGCTCTCGTCGATCGACTGACCGGCGTCGACCTGGCAGTGCTGACCGCGCTGCTCGATGATGACGCCGAACTCGCGCGCATCGCCACAACGATTCGCGGCTCACGCACGGCGCTGCTTGCACGGCGGGCCCCTGCCGCTGACCAACAGAACTGAGAAGGAGTACGACTATGACTGAGAACACACTGCACGATGTAGCCATCGTCGGAGGAGGAGCTGCGGGATTGAGCGCAGCTGTCACGCTTGCCCGTTCGCTACGCGACGTCGTGGTGATCGACGCGGGTGAGCCGCGCAACGCACCGGCCGAGGGTGTGCACAACCTGCTGGGTCGCGAGAGCATCGCGCCGTTTGAACTCGTCGCGCTCGGCCGGGCCGAAGCAGAGGGTTACGGTGCGCGGATGCTGTCAGACAGCGTCGCCGCGGTGCGACGTGATGGCGAGAACTTCGCTCTGACGCTCGCGGGCGGGGCAGAACTGCGGGCACGCCGCATCCTGATGGCCACCGGACTGCACGACGAACTCCCCGATGTTCCCGGAATCGCCGAGCTGTGGGGAACGCACGTGCTGCACTGCCCGTACTGCCACGGCTGGGAAGTGAAGGGGCAGCGCATCGGCGTGCTGGGTACCTCGCCCATGAGCATGCACCAGGTGATCCTGTTCCGGCAGCTGAGCGAGCACATCACGCTTTTCACACACACCATGCCTGAGCTTTCGGACGACGATTGGGACACGCTTGCGGCACTGGACGTCGAGGTCGTTTCGGGGCGCGTTCGCGAGGTGCGTGCCGAGAACGGTGAGCTCGCAGCCGTCGTGCTGGACGATGGCCATGAGTTCGCGATCGAGGCACTCACTGTTGCGCCGCGATTCGTCGCCCGCAGCGACGTCTACGAGCAGCTCGGTGGAACGCTCAGCGACAACCCGATGGGCAGCTTCGTCGAGTCGGACTTCGCTGGCAAGACCGCCGTCGACGGAGTCTGGGCGGCTGGAAATGTGAGCGATCTCGGGGCTGCCGTTGCCGCATCAGCAGCACAGGGCTCGATGGCGGGCGGAGCTATCAACGCCGACCTCGCCTTCAGCGATGCCCAGGCCGCAGTCGCCGCGCGCAAGGCTGCCTGAGCAGCTTTGCGGTCAGCGGTGGCTCTCGAGCAGCGCGATCAGGGCCATGCCGTACGACTCGGCGGGGTCTTCGCTCACGAAAATCACTGAATCGCCGTCCACCGTCACAGTGACGTCGTACTCGATGCCCGCGGCAGCATCCACACGCTCCAGCATCACGAATGCACTGCCCAGCATGTCGCGCAGCTGGTCTTCGCGCGGCAGCCACACGGCATCGTTGAGCGCGACTGAGTCGAGAGCCCACTCGGTCGTGCCGTTGAAGCCGAGCACCGTTCCCGTGGAGTAGGTGTGCGCCTCAATGGTCATGTCGCTCACGGTGAACACGTCGCCCTCAAACTCGGGCCCGGCCACCTGAAATGCGTCGCCAGACACGGGCGTCCACGTCAGCCCGGCCTCTCGCAGGCGCTGGGCGAGGGGAGTGGAGATCATCTGCCCAGTCTGGCACGCACTCCTGTGCCCTCCGAATGCAGCGCACAAGGCGAGGTAGATGTCCTACGCGTCAGCAGAAGCCCGCCCGGCAGCATCCCGAGCCGCGACAAACGCGTCGACGCAGCGGCGCACCTGCTCGCTGGTGTGTGCGGCAGAAAGCTGCACGCGAATGCGCGCCTTGCCCCGCGGCACGACCGGAAAGCTGAACGGCGTCACATAGATTCCCGCCGCGTTCATGTGCGCGGCCATGTCGACAGCGAGCTTCGCATCGCCGAGCATCACGGGAATAATCGGATGCTCGCCAGGCACGAGGTCGAACCCGGCAGCGGTCATGAGCGAGCGGAACTCCGCAGCGTTCGCCTTCAGCTGGGAACGCAGCTCACCAGCATCCTGAACCAGCTCGAGGGCGGCGAGAGTTCCCGCCACAACCGAGGGTGCGAGCGAGTTGGAGAAGAGATAGGGGCGTGAGCGCTGCCGCAGCATCTTCACCACCTCACGGTGGCCAGAAACGTAGCCGCCCGACGCGCCGCCGAGTGCCTTGCCGAACGTGCCCGTGTAGATGTCGATGCGGTTCTCGACGCCGCACAGCTCGGGTGTTCCGCGCCCGTTCTCGCCGATGAACCCCGTCGCATGAGAGTCGTCGACGATCACGAGTGCGCCGTGCTTCTCTGCGAGATCGCAGATGCCTTCGAGCGGCGCAATCGATCCGTCCATCGAGAACACACCATCGGTGACGATCGCCCGAAACCTGGCACCGGATGCTGCCCGGAGCTGTTCGTCAAGATCGGCGAGGTCGCGGTTGCGGTAACGGTACCGCTGCGCCTTGCAGAGGCGGATGCCGTCAATGATCGACGCGTGGTTGAGCTCATCCGAGATGATGGCGTCGTCGGGGCCGAGAAGTGCTTCGAAGAGTCCACCGTTCGCGTCGAAGCACGATGAGTACAGAATCGTCGCCTCGGTGCCGAGAAACTGTGACATGCGCTTCTCGAGCTCGAGGTGCTGCGTCTGGGTGCCGCAGATGAAGCGCACGCTCGCCATGCCGAATCCCCAGTCGTCGAGCGCCGTGCGCGCGGCATCCCGCACTGTGTCATCGTCGGCCAGCCCGAGGTAGTTGTTGGCGCAGAAGTTCAACACCTCGCGTCCGTCAGTAGAGACCCGTGCACCCTGTGCACCCGCTATACCGTTCTCGTGTTTGGTGAGCCCGGCGTCGTCGATTGCGTCGAGCTCGGCTGCCAGATGCTCTTTGAATGACGTGTACATCAGATCTCCGTCCAGTCCATAACCACCTTGCCGCCGCCGGCCTGCGCCGCCGTGTCGAAGGCGCTCTGCCAATCGCGCGCGGCGAAACGGTCAGAGACGATTGAGCCGATGGATGCCGCGAGAGTTTCGCTGCTCTGCAGCATCGCCGTCATCGCGTTCCACGTATCGAACATCTCCCGGCCGTAGATGCCCTTCAGCGTCAGCATCCGGGTGACGACGGAGCCCCAGTCAATGGAGAAGGGCTCGCTTGGCAGCCCGAGCATGGCGATTCGTCCGCCGTTGTTGATGTTGTCGACCATCTGGCGCATTGCGGCGGGAGCCCCGCTCATCTCGAAGCCCACGTCGAACCCCTCGTGCATGTCGAGCTCGGTGAACGCGTCGTGGATCGATTCGCTCGTGGGGTTGATCGCGCGGGTAGCGCCCATCTTCTCGGCGAGGCGCAGCCGCTCGTCGCTCACGTCGGTGGCGACGATGAAGCGGGCACCGATGTGACGGGCGATTGCGATGGCCATGAGTCCGATCGGTCCGCAGCCGGTGATCAGCACATCTTCGCCGACGACGGGGAATGAGAGTGCTGTGTGAACGGCGTTTCCCAGCGGGTCGAAGATGGCGGCGACGTCTTTGTCGATGTCGCTCGAGTGCGTCCACACATTCGAACCGGGCAAGGTGATGTATTCGGCGAATGCGCCGTCGCGGTTCACACCGATGCCCTGTGTGCGAATGCACATCTGCCGACGGCCCGCGCGGCAGTTGCGGCAGACGCCGCACACGATGTGGCCCTCACCTGAGACGAGGTCACCGACGGCGACGCCCTTGACGATCTCACCAACTTCGACGACTTCACCGCAGAACTCGTGGCCGGGAATGAGTGGTTGCGCGACGGCGGATGCTGCCCAATCATCCCAGCGCAGAATGTGCAGGTCTGTTCCGCAGATGCCGGTGCGCAATACGCGAATCTTCACTTCGTCTGGTGCAGGCTCGGGTTCTGGCCTGTCGACGAGGTCGAATCCAGCGGTGGCGCTGGACTTATAGAGGGCCTTCATTGGCGTCCTCGCTCCTTTCCCTTGTGGGGTGAGTACAGCCACGGAGCGCTTGTGAGGCCCCGCAGCTATTGTGCCGTTCGCGCGGCATCGTCCGCATCGAAGTATGCGGCAATCGCGGTATCAACGGGTGGAATCGCAACAGTGCTGCCGTTTCCGCGGATCGATTGCGTTGCGAGCACCCCAGCTGCAACAGCATTGCGTGCCGCGACGGGCGACGTCGTGGTCGGCCCGCCGTCGCGTGCGAATCGCAGAAACTCGTCGATCATGAGCGAATCGGCGCCGCCGTGCCCGCCCTCGGCCTCGGGAACGACGTGCGTCTCATCCGGCGAGCCGGAGCCGCGCAGCCGGTGAGTCCAGACGCCGACTTCCGAGCCCGATTCGTCGCCAAAGTTCTCGAGTCGGCCGTGCGTTCCGATCACCGTGTAGTTGCGCCAATAGTCGGGCGTGAAGTGGCACTGCTCGTACGAGGCGAGTACACCGCCCTGCAGCCGCATGTTCACCTGCGAGACGTCTTCGATGTCGATCACCGGGTTCAAGCCGGTCTGTTCCGTGGGCGGCCAGTTGTCGAGGCTGAACCAATCGCCCATGAGCTCACCGCTGCGGTCGCGCCGATCGGTCACGTCGCCGTACACAGCGAGCGCTCCCATCGCCTGCACGTGAGTGCTGTACCCGCCGGCGAGCCAGTGGATCACGTCGATGTCGTGGGCGCCCTTCTGCAACAGCATCCCTACCGACTTCGATCGTTCTGCGTGCCAGTCCTTGAAGTAGTAGTCCCCGCCGTGGCCGACGAAGTGGCGGCACCACACGGCCTTGACCTCGCCGATCGTGCCGCGCGAAATGATGTCGCGCATGAGCGTGATCACCGGCATGTGGCGCATGTTGTGGCCGACGTAGAGGCGGCTCTTGTTGCGGTGCGCTGCCTCGAGAATGGCGTCGCAGTCGGCAATGCTCGTGGCGAGTGGCTTCTCGCTGAACACGGCGAGTCCCGCTTCGAGCGCGGGAATTGCGGTGCGCGCGTGCACGTCGTCCGGCGTGAAGACCATCGCGGCGTCGAGGTTCTGTGCGAGCAGCTCGTCAAGATCGTCGGTGATGACGGCATCGGGGTAGTCGGATGCTGCGGCCGCGCGCCCGCGCTCGGTGACCTCGCACACGGCGACGACCCGGCTGCCCCCGCCTGGTCTGTGTGCGTCGCGGGCGAGTTCGGCCCCCCGCATGCCGAGTCCGATGATGCCGATTCTGAGATCCATATGTGGCGGCTCCTTGCGGTGTGGGTTCGTGAGGCGATCGTCTCAGATTCTCGTGATCGGTACCCGCGGAGTGCAAGATTCGCTCATTCGAAGCGAGGGTTTGGCGGGAGGAGGCGTTTAGCGCCACCCGTCAGGCGTGCGCCGCGAGCCCATCGATGATGCGGTCGATTCCGAACTGCAGGGCGTGGCCGCGGTCGCCTGACGAGGAGGCGGCGAATGCGGCCGCGGTGCGCGGAAAGCGGTGGGCGTTGGCCGTGAGGTGAGGGTGGAGGCGGACCGCGAGAAGCTCCTCCGTGTTCTGCGCATCCGCGGCCCGGTGGGCCATCGACAGTGCATGGCCAGACAACAGGGCAAGTGCGTCGAGCTTGTCGGCCTCCGCCAGCGGAAGCGATGACAGCGCCTCAAGACCCGCCTCGTACCACCCGATCTCGGCGGGCCCGGGAGTATGCGGTCTGCCCGCGAGCTCGACGACCCACGGATGCTGCAGGGCGCGGTGATAGAGAGCGAGCGTCCACGCACTGAGAGCTTCTCGCCAGCTGCCGGCATCGAGACCATCAGGGTTGCCGAACGCCGTGTCGAGCATGACGGCGTCGAGCTCTGCTCGACCGGGAACGTAGCGGTAGAGTGCCATCTTCGCCGCCCCGAGGCGATCGGCGACGCTCTGCATCGTGACGTGCGAGAGTCCGTCTTCGTCGGCGATCTGACGGGCCGCGTCGACAACGGCCTCGAGCGTGAATCGCGGCTTCGGTCCGCGCTTCACGACTGCGCCTGGGGCGCCCCACAGCAACGCTGCCGCGTCGGCTCTCGACGCAGCATCCGGATCTGTCATGCGATCCTCCTCATGAATTGTGTCCAGTGTACGCGTTTGTGTATTGTGTCTATCGGACGCAATTAACAAAGGAGATCGACATGACGATCACGCGGGTACTGATCTCGGGAGCGAGCATCGCCGGGCCGGCCCTGGCGCGATGGCTCGGGCACAACGGCTTCGACGTCACGGTTGTGGAAAAGTCAGCCAAACTCCGCCCTGGTGGACAGGCCGTGGACTTCAAGGGGCGAACGCATCGCCAGATTCTTGATCGTATGGGCCTGTGGGGCGAGCTCATGGCGCACGAGACCGGGCGAACGGACTGGCGAATCGTTGACGAGACGGATCGCGTGAAGGCCGTGATCGGCGGCGAGTTCATTGGCGGAGACCTGGAGATCCTGCGCGGAGACCTCGCGCACATCCTGTATCGAAGTTCAGAGAACGTTGCCGAGTACATTTTCGACGATGAGATTGTCGAACTGCGCGAAACGATCGACGGGGTTGACGTGTCGTTTGCGCAGAGTTCGAGTCAACGCTTCGACATCGTTGTGGGTGCTGACGGCGTGCATTCAGCGGTGCGACGACTGGCTTTTGGCCCGGAGGAGCGGTTCGTCGAGAACCTCGGGTATTGCTACGCCGTGGCCGGCGGACGTGCGCCGCTGGATGACCTTGAAACCACCCGAGGCGACCGGGGTATTGCCTACGGCTATAACGTACCGGGCCGGTTCGCACTTCTTGGCGGGCAGAAAGCGCCGAGCCTGTTTGTCTTCAGCACGCGTAACACCGCGCACGATCGCCGTGACGAGGAGTCGCAGCGGGCCCTCCTCTACGCGGCGTTCAGCGATGTGGGGTGGCGCGTGCCCGCGGCGCTGGCTGCGAGCCGAACAGCATCCGATTTCTATCTCGACGCGTTGACGCGCACGCGATTGCGCTCGTTCACGAGGGGAAGGTCCGCGCTCGTCGGGGACGCTGGGTACGCGAACACCCTTGGTGGGTTTGGTACGGGCCTGGCGCTCGTCGGAGCGTACGTTCTCGCGGGCGAGCTAGCCTCGCACCGCGGGGACCATGAGGCGGCATTCGCTGCCTACAACCGTCGCATGGCCAAGCCGGCCAAGGCCGCACGAAGCGGAAGCGCCGGGCCATTTCTCGCACCTCGCTCAGCGGCAGGTATCCGAATGCGAAACCGGATTTTCACGAACCCTCTCATGTACCGGTCGATGCTGTGGGCGACGGACCGCTTCGCGACTGACGATCGAATTCCGACGTACAACCTGTGCTGAGGGGCAGCTCACGCAGACCTCGCGCGACGCCGCCCCTCAAAAAACGGGAGACACCAGTCAGCTCGGCCGACCGTATGCCGCGAGGAGCCGAAACGAGATCTCGCTGATTCGGCGGTGCGACAGCTGATAATCCTTCGCGACGGCGCCATGGTGAACGGCTACCTCGGTGACGCAACGTCGCTCGCTCGCTCACTCGGCGCGGCATTCAGTGCGGTGATCTCCGCCTCGACCGCACACGAGTCACGAGAGGTCAGGATGCTGGCGCAGGAGATGTTCCGACGGCATCCGGACCCCGCGGTGGATAGACCCACGTGACGAGCACCACCGAGATGATCATCAGCAGAAACCACGACACGAGCTTCGAGATCGACACCATGTGCCACCCGTCGACCTGCCCGGGGTAGAGCCACGCGCCCGAGTAGGTGCCGATGTTCTCGGCGACCCAGATGAAGAACGCGACAAGTGCGAAGGCAACGACCAACGGCATCCGGAGTGTTTTTCTGAATACACGGAAGTGCATTGTGCACGTGCCGAACGTCAGCAGCACGGCGGCGAGCAGCACCCAACGCAGGTCGACGATGTAGTGGTGCGAGAAGAAGTTGACGTAGATGCCCGCCGCAATCACAGCGGTCAGCCAGATCGGCGGGTAGCGCGTGAACCGCAGGTCGAAGAGACGATAGACGCGCACCATGTACGAGCCCACGGCGCCATACATGAACCCGGTGAAGAGCGGAACGCTCAGAATGCGCAGCACCCCGCCCGGGTCGTACGCCCACGAGCCGACGTCGGTCTTGAACAGCTCCATTGCCGTGCCGACGACGTGAAACAGCACGATCACACGAAGCTCGCGCCACGTCTCGAGGCCCGTCCACACCATCACCACCTGAATCACGATGGCGGCAATCGTGAGGGCGTCATTGCGGGCGAGCCACGCGTCGTCGGGGTAGACCAGCCGCGCCACGAGAATCGCGGCAAGCAGGGCCCCGCCGAAGATGCACGCCCACGCCTGCTTCGCGCCGAACACCAGAAACTCGACGAGAGCGCCCCACAGCCGGTTGTCGGGAGCGCGCTCGAGAAGTCGATTCGCGGCGTCGTCGATACGTCGCTCGAGTGCGGTCAGGTCGGGGCGCAGCGCCATGCCGTCAGCGTAGAGCCGGTTTGCTGAATGACTGCCGGTGAAGCGTCAGGATGCTGCGGAACGGCGCACTGCAACGGGGCGAAGACCGTCGAGCACGACCTGGGCTTCGATGACAGGGTCAGCGTCGCCAGCGACGAGCTGCGCCCATTCGGCCCAGTGTGAGGCGCGAAGCCGGTGGTGCGCCGCGGGATCGGTATCACGTGACGGGTGAGACGGATGCTGTTCCAGCTCGCGAAGCGCAGAGACCAGGTCGCGGTAGAGCGACGGCGTGAAACCGGCATCCGTCCACTCGACGATGTCGCGCTGCACCCAGCTGGGCAGCGGCGCTTTATCGGCGAGGCACTGGTCTGCCGCGCGACGCTCAAAGATGCCGACCACACGCGGAGGCAGTTCCGCGAACGCCGCAGCCCACTCGTGCTGCTCAGCAATCGCGATCTCGTGCGGCGCCGCCGCAACGTCGAAGACCTCAGTTGTGGGCGTGCCGTCGAGCACGACGATGCGCAGCGGCGCTGTCGGTCCTCGGTATGCCAACTCGTCTGCTGACCGCGGTCGCGCTTCAGACCTTGTGAGCGACGTGAGCCACAGTGGTGCCGTGGTGTGCATGATGCCTGCCTTCCAGAGGCCTGTGCCTCCATCGACTTGCGCCGCGCAGGTGCTGTGGCGCCGGTTCTTCCCCCGGGGCACCCCAGTCGATGGACAGGGTTGCCGTGCAGCCGGCCAGGTACCGATAGCTGCATCTCGTGAACCTGATTGTCAGAATAGTCCTGTCAGCCCGCAGCATGGCGAATATTTCGAAGGTGCGCACGGCTGACGTAGATGGGAGTTGTCGGGTGCGTCAGACTTGACCAATGACTGAGTCAACCTTGGGCTATTATCGGCGGCAGACCACGAGAGCGAATGTGATCTTCTTCGCCTGCTGGCTTCCGTTCGCTCTCGCGCTTATCGGTGCGGGCCTCTGGGTGGCGACTCAGCTGGGCGAAGCAGTGATGATCCCGGTCGGAGGGTGGTTTATGCTGCTCGGCGGCTATTTTCTTGAGATGTACGGCACGGTCTGGTGGTATCGGCGCCACCTGCACCGGCTGGTGGCGGACCGCGATTTCGCGGCAACACAGCCTTTCTCGGCTGGGCAGTTGAGGAATCTCCGCGTCGTATGGGATGCCGTGATATTTCCGATTCCCACCGGTGTAATTGGAGATGTCGCGCACAAGATTCCGATCATACGCGCTGTCAACGCTACGACCTGGTGGCCTGCGGCGGCGGGGGTGCTGTGCGGTATCGCTGCTGTCATTCTCGTTCTTCTGTAGGAGGGAACCCGTGGCGAAGCGTCAGTGTGCACAATGGAGCACGCCGTCTCCGACTCCAGTATCAACCTGCTCCCTCTCAGGGGTGATTCCGGGCGAAATCGGGTGACAAGCTGCGTTCCGCGACGCACTATGGAGTCATGAACTCCTTATATCGTCCTCGCCGCGGCCGCGTCATCGCTGGCGTGTGTGCTGCGCTCGCCCTTCGCTTCAACATGAGTCCCAACGTCGTTCGACTGCTGGCCATTCTGAGCTGTCTCATTCCGGGGCCGCAGTTCATCATCTACATCGTGATGTGGATTGTGGTGCCGAGCGAGCGGTGATGCGCCGTGGCGGTTCATGTGACAGAGTCTGCGTTCCTGGCGTCAGCCGCGCGCACTTTGTGACATATGAACGCCCGCTACGGCGTCCGCCAGCATCCATATGCCGTAACAGCGGCGCCATGACGCCGCACCCGTCGTAGCGTGGAGGTATGACGACGCGACCTGACGCACACGACCCCTCGACACTGTCTTTCGCCACGCAGGCTGTGCACTCGGGAAACGCGGTTGATGCGGGCTCCGGCGCCATTCGAACGCCGATTGTCATGGCGAACTCGTACGCGCTGCCCGAAGACCCGTCGAGTCTCAGTTGGTCGAACACCGACACCAAGACGTACACACGCAACACCGGCACCAATCAAGAGGCGTTGCAGTCGAAGCTCGCGATTCTCGAGGGCGGTGACGACGCCGTCGTGCTGGCCTCGGGAGTCGCCGCGCTGCACGCCGTGTTCTTCACGCTCCTGAAGAGCGGCGACCATGTCGTTGTCGGCGACGTGACGTATGAGGCGATCTGGAAGCTCTTCACAGATCTGCTGCCGGTGAAGTACGGCATCGAGGCGACATTCGTCGACACGAGTGACCCGGATGCTGTCGCCGCAGCGATGCGCCCGACTACGAAGCTGGTGCACGTTGAGGCGATCGGCAACCCGACGACGAAGGTCACTGACATCGCCGCCGTGGCCGCCGTTGCCCACAATGCGGGCGCGCTGCTCACCGTCGACTCGACGTTCACACCGCCGCCGCTCTACCGGCCGCTCGCCGACGGCGCCGACCTCGTCGTGCACTCGCTGACGAAGTACATCAATGGGCACGGTGATGCGATGGGCGGTGCGGTCATCGGCCGTGCCGATCTCGTCGGGGCGATCAAGGCAGAGGCCATGGTCGACGTGGGTGGCACAATCTCTCCGTTCAACGCGTGGCTCATCATGCGTGGCTCGGTCACGCTGCCCCTGCGGCTGCGGCAGCATCTCGCGAGCGCTGAGCAGGTAGCCGCCCATCTTGAGGCTGACCCGCGCGTCGCCTACGTCGCCTACCCCGGGCTTGCTTCGCACCCGCAACACGAGGTGGCGACGCGGCAGTTCAGCGGGCGTGGCTTCGGCGGCATGATGGCGTTCGCCGTCGACGGAGACCCCGACACGCAGAACCGCTTCGTCGCGAATCTGCGCCTTGTCACATCCGCTGTTTCGCTCGGTCATGACGAGTCGCTCATTGTGCACGTGGGAACGGCGGGTCCGCGGGTGCAGCACTATCCTGCTGAGTTCAAGAAGTTCGGCCACCTGCGTTTCTCGGTTGGTCTGGAAGACCCGGCAGACATCATTGCCGATCTGGATGCTGCGCTTGACGCGACCTTCGGCCCGCGCTGAGCAGCGCGGCTACGGCGTGTCCGACCGACTCTCGCGCAGCGCACTGTTCCAGCGAAGATCCGTAGCCGCGAGCGCATCCCGAATCATGCGAACCCGCTCCGCTACGCTTCCCGACGGACGAGCCCAGCCCACTTTGACGCCGAGCCACTTCGGTGCGTTCTCGGTGCCTTCTGAGACGGCAGCGGCGAGAGCATCTTCGACGCGGGCATCGGTGAGCAGGGACGTCGGGTCGCCAGACGGATGCCCTGGAGATGCCGCGAACGCATGGTGAGCATCGGTCCATGCGCCGCCCGCATCGCCATCGCGGTCCGACGCTCCAGAGAAGATGAGACCGTGCAGCAATCCTGACGAAGAGGCGGTCCGTATGTGCTCAGTGACCCGATCTGGGTCTCGAAACTCGGTGGCCGAACGGCCCCAGTTCAGGCTCAATCCGACGGAAACTTCTGAGTGCTGGATCGCCGCAATCTCGTCGTCGAGCGCAAGGAACCCCTTCTGAGGTTCGTGTTCAGGCACGGCGGCATCGCAGTGCTCAATGAGGAGCTGAGCTCCATCCCAATCGCGATCAGAGATGTCAGCGAGGCTCGCTGCCAAGGCCTCCGCATCGCTCAGCGTCCGCGGGGCGGAATGTAATTCAACCGCTGTCACCACCAGCCGTCCAGCGCGATCGTTGAAACGTCGCACGTCTGATCGCAGTCGTTCGACATCGACGAGAGCGGCTTGCCGGCCTGCTACGTCTGTTGATGCGAGGCCAAAGGCCCGACCATCGCCGACGGTTGACATGACGTAACCGATATCGGTGACGACTGCCGAAAGCCGAGGTGGATAGTTCTGAAGTAGCCACTCGTCGTCGTGTGGGTGCAGGCTTCCGAGCCACGGTAGCTCAAGGGCGCTGATGTTCTCGAGTGACTGCAAACGGTCAAAGAACTCGCACTCACGATCTGGGTGCCACTCGCGATGCGCGGGTGATGCGGGGTACGCGCCGACGACGTATGAATCGGTGCCTACGGACATCGACGACGGGTCGTGCTCGGGGTCAAGCATCGGGACTGGCGAGAGCTTTGTCAATGGAACGGCGCAACGGCTGATAGTGCAAGATTACGGCCTCCTTATATGCCGTGATGTCGCCATTCTCGGCGGCATTGAGCATGAGGCCATGCGCGTGGGCCGTCTCGCTGATGTCGTGAGCGGGAGGTAAGCCGAGTAACGGGTAGACGACTGTATGGACTTCCCAGAACGCCGTCGAGAGTTGTCCTACTAGCTGATTGTCGAGGCGGCTGAGAATGCGCTGATGGAAAGCATTGTCGGCCTCTGCGAATGATTCTTTTCGTGCAGCAAGATCTTCCATCATGGCGACGAGATCATGCAGCTCTGGGTCGGTTGCGCCCACGAGGCTGTTGACGACCTGATCCGCCATTGCGAGGTCGAGAACCTCTCGGATCTCGACAACCTCGCGCAATGCGGAGAAATTGTTCTCCGGGCTCATCACACCTCGGAAAACGAGTCCTTCGACGAGGGGCGCAAGAGAGATTTCGCCGACGTACGTACCGTAGCCATGGCGTATTTCGACGATGTCGAGAGCGGCGAGGGTTCTCATCGCCTCGCGGACGCTCGATCGGCTGACATCGAGTTCGGCGCTGATGGCGGCTTCGGTTGGCATTATGTCGCCCGGGCGAAGGTTATTCGACAAGATGAAGTCTTTGATCTGATCCGTGACCGAGGGGCCACGCTTTCGTGCGAGTGGGTTGAACATTCGCATCTCAGAACGATGAGTGCTCATTCTGCCTTGACCTCTCTCGTGGTTGTACTGTACTTTCACTATAGCAACATAGGACATCAGACGTCCTACGAAGGAGGAATCGTGGTTCAGCGACGCACCAGCGCAAACCGTCGACATCGGCGTCGAATTCTCGCGCCAGCAATGATGGGAGTTGCCGCTCTCGCGCTCACGGCGTGTTCTGGAGGTGCGGACCTCAAGGGCAGCGAGGGAACGATGTCTGGCGATGTCGTGTTCTGGTCGAGTTTCACTCAAGGACCCCGTGCGGAGTACATGGAAGAGATGGCCAAGAAATTCGAGAAGGACCATCCTGGCGTCAATATCAAGATCGAGACATTTAGCTGGAACGAGTTCAACACAAAATGGACGACCGGTCTCTCGACGGGAGCTGTGCCAGATGCCAGCACTGCACTTCCGAATCAGGTCGTGCAGATGATCAACGTGGATGCTCTTGCACCCGTTGACGACGTGATCGACGATATCGGTCGCGACAGGTTCTATGAATCCGCTCTGAGTGAGGGCGCAGCGGGCGGCAAAAACTACTCGGTGCCGATATACACGCACGCGCAGGTGATGTGGTACCGCAAAGACCTCCTTGCACAGGCCGGTATCGAGGTGCCGACGACCTGGGACGAACTTCGAAGCGCCGCTGAGAAGCTCTCGACCGATGGTGTCTACGGGCTGTCAGTGCCATTCGGATCAAACGATGTGCTGGCAACGCGCTATCTCAATTTCTACATGCAGTCCGCGGGGGAGAATTTGATCGACGATTCGGGACGCGCGAATCTCACCTCCAAGGCCGCGATCGATGGAATTTCGTACTGGACAGACCTTTATAAGGATGTGTCGCCGAAGGGGAGTAGCAACTACAACGTGCTTGACCAAGCCACACTGTTCTACCAAGGCAAGACCGCGATCGACTTCAACTCTGGATTCCACATCAGCGGGGTGGAGGGCGCTTCGCCCGATTTAGTAGACGATATTGCGGCGGCGCCACTCCCTCGCATGCACGAATCGGATCCGGTTTATGGCGGCGAGACGTCGAATACGCCGATCGTCGTCTGGAAGGCGAGCAGTAAGCGCGCGGCTGCGAAGGAGTTCGTCAAAACGCTTTACAACGATGACGATTACATCCGCTTCCTCCACTCCGTCCCCGGCGGGATGTTGCCTGCACTCAAGGACATCGAGTCCAATGAGGCATACCTCGACGACGAGGTTCTCGAGGAGTTCTCGAGCAGCGTCGACGTTATCGCAGACGCAGTACCGCTTGGTTCTGCAATGGGCATGGAGAACGGACCGCAGGTGCAGGCCGGCCTGTTGACGAACCAGGCGGTAATCGAGGACATGTTCCAGGACATTGCGCTCAACGGTGTTCCCGTCAAAGAGGCGGCGCAACAGGCGGAAGACAAACTCAATCGCCTGTTTGAGACAGCTGGGGTGACATTCGAATGACAATCATGACCGAGAGTCAACGGAGCGCAGGTACGCGACCTCAGGTGAGCATTCGCGCGCGCAAAGATCGCGTGTCTAAGTACCTCTTCATCGCGCCGGCAATTGTCGTCGTGCTCGCCCTTCTCGTGTACCCCGTTGGTTCAAGTGTTTTCCTCGCCTTCACTGACAAGCACCTCCTTAGGCAGACGTTCGAGTTTGTCGGCTTCGACAATTTCGCCTTCGTCCTGAGCAGCCCCGACTTCTGGTCTGCGTTCTCGACATCGATCGGCTGGACAATTGGTTCGATTATCGGGCAGTTGGTCATCGGATTTCTCGCAGCGCTTGCGCTGGAGCGAATTCCTCGGATGACGGGCCTGTTCAGAGTGCTGCTGATCATTCCGTGGGCCTTCCCGCCCATCGTGATCGGGTTCGCATGGAAATGGATTCTGAACGATGTCTACGGATTCTTCCCGAACCTCTTGACCACACTGGGACTGAGCGACGAAAACATCAGCCTCCTCGGAACATCGCACACCGCCTTCTGGGTGGTTCTGGTCATCAATATTTGGTTCGGGACACCGCTCTTCATGGTCAATATCCTTGCTGCACTGAAGACTGTTCCGCGCGACCAGCAAGAGGCTGCTCGCATGGACGGCGCAGGCAGCGTGAAGCGATTCCGTTTCATCACGATTCCGCATGTCAAGAAAGTCGTCGGTCTTCTGCTGGTACTGCGCACAATCTGGGTTTTCAACAACTTCGAGCTTGTGTTTCTCCTCACCGGAGGAGGACCAGCTGGAAGTACCACGACACTGCCAATCTACGCGTATCGCACGGGCTGGGGTCTCTATCAACTGGGATTGGCCTCGACAATCACTGTTCTGCTGCTGGCATTCCTGCTTCTTGTCGGAACGTTTGCCTTCAAGCTGATCAACCGGTGGGAAAGCGAGGATGCACGATGAGCGGGGTCAGCCAGCGGGTTCGTTCACTGACGCTTCCCTATGCATTTCTCGTTGTCATGGCCGTGCTCTCGGCTTTCCCGCTGGTGTGGATAATTATCTCCTCGGTGAAGCCTGCTTCCGAGTTGGCGTCCGATCCACTCTCGTTCTTTCCGAGCGAGGTGACATTCGCGCACTACGGAAAGGTGCTTTTCGAACTCGGTGCATTGAGAAACCTGGGGAACAGCGTGATCATCGCGCTCGCCACGACAGTGCTGACCATCGCTGCGAGTACGACGGGCGCGTACGGAATCGTTCGGTTCTTTCCGCGCGTTGGTCAGAAGCTCACGCAGCTGTTGATCAGCACGTACATGTTTCCGCCAATTCTTCTTGCGGTTCCATATTCGGTGATCATGGTGTCTGTGGGCCTGGCCAACACATACGTCGGACTCGTGCTCGTATATCTCTCGTTCTCAATTCCCTACGCAATCTGGATGCTGACGGCGTTCTATCAGACAGTTCCGCTCGAGATCGAGGAGGCCGCTCAAGTCGACGGCGCCGGAAAGTTCCGCATCTTTCTGACCGTGGCATCGCCGATTGTGTTGCCTGGAATCGTTGCGACGGCAATCTATACGTTTATTAACTCGTTCAACGAATTCCTCTACGCGCTTCTCTTTATCAATTCATCGGACAAGATGCCAATCTCGGTTGCTCTGTATTCGCTGAGCGGTTCTGAAGTACTGGATTGGGGCGCAATGATGGCCGCCTGTGTGGTCATCGTGGTTCCCTCCGTTGTGTTCTTCCTTCTGATCCAGCGGCACATAGCCGCCGGACTTTCCGAAGGTTCAGTCAAATAAATCATGTTGGAAAGGCAGACAATGTCAGAAATACGTTATGGAATCGTCGGCGCTGGCTATTTCGGTCGGGCGCTTGGCACTGCGGTCAACTCATTGCCAGGCGCGCGCGTGACGTCGGTCTTTGACCCGGAAAACGGTGCGAGGCTTGCTGAAGATCTCGCACCAACGAATGTCGAATCCGTTGAGAAGCTCTGTGCGGCTGATGATGTGGATGCTGTGATTGTGGCATCACCGAACTGGACGCACATTGACCCAGTGCTTCTAGCCGCAGAGAACGGCAAAGATGTGTTCTGCGAGAAACCAATCGCGCTGAGCTACTCAGACTGCGCGCGGATGGTGGATAGCGCTCGTGAAGCGGGCGTTCATTTCATGGCAGGTCACGTGATGAACTTCATGAGCGGCGTCAGGCGGTCGAAGAAGCTCATCGCAGACGGCATTATCGGTGACGTGATCTTCTGCCGCGCCATCCGCAACGGGTGGGAAGAACCCCAGAAGGAAGTCACGTGGAAGAAACGTCGTTCTCTGTCGGGCGGTCATCTCTACCATCACATCCATGAGCTCGACTTCGTGCAGTCGATCATGGGCCCAGCAACGCGCGCCACGATGGTCGGCGGCAACGTTGCGCACTCGGGGCCAGAGTTTGGGGATGAAGACGACATGCTCGTCATTTCGCTCGAATTTGGCAACAACACGTATGCAGCCATCGAGTACGGGTCTGCCTTCCGCTGGCCCGAGCACTATGTCTTGATCCAGGGGACTCAGGGTGCGATTCGTATCGATCTCCAACAGACAGGAGTCACCGTGCGAGCGGGCGAGAACTCCGAGAGCTTCCTGCTGCACCGAAACCAGGAAGAGGACGACCAGCGAACGGAGATTTACAACAGCACGTCCATGGACGGTGCGATCATGTACGGTAAGCCATCGCTCACCCCTCCGCTGTGGCTGCGAGGCATCGTCGAGGAAGAGATGGCGTACTTCCATGGGCTGATGCAGGGTAACTCTCCGACAGAAGAGTTTGCGGCGCTCTCTGACGGGTCGGCGGCCACGGCCACGATTGCAACTGCCGATGCCTTGTCTCGGTCGCTCACGGAAGACCGCAAGGTTGACGTCCGAGAGATCGTGTCTGAGCAAGAAGTCGCAGTGCGTTCTTTCTCGCCTACATCCGCCGCAAAGCACTGAATCACTGATCTCACAACTGCAAGGAGAACAACTGTGACCACCACTTTCTCAGGGGTCATTCCGCCTGTCATCACCCCGCTCGCGGATTCCGGAGAGCTTGATCTCGACTCGCTCGAGTCGCTCGTGAAGCACCTCATCGATGGAGGCGTGAACGGGCTGTTCGTGTTGGGTTCGTCGGGCGAAGTGGCATTTCTTACGGATGCCGACAGGCAGCGCGTCGTCGAGACCGCCGTGCGCGTCGCTGCTGGCCGTGTGCCCGTGCTTGCCGGGGTGAACGAGACGTCGACGCCGCGCGTCATCCAGCAAGTGCGCCTCGTCGAGTCAGGGGGAGCTGACGCTATCGTCGCGACAGCGCCGTTCTATGTGCTGCCGAATGCTGACGAGATCGATCAGCATTTTCGGCTTGTCGCGGCATCCACTGATCTGCCTCTTCTTGCATATGATGTGCCGGTTCGGGTGCGGACAAAGCTCGACATCGCGATGCTAGTGCGCCTCGGCACCGAGGGCGTCATCGTCGGCGTCAAAGACTCCAGCGGTGACGACGTGGGTTTTCGTCGACTCGTGCTCGCCAACCGTGCGGCGGGCAGTCCGCTCTCACTGCTCACGGGCCACGAAGTTGTCGCGGACGGTGCGCTTCTCGCCGGAGCGGACGGCGTCGTGCCGGGGCTCGGCAATGTCGACCCGCACGGGTATGCGCAGCTCGTCGCTGCAGCTCAACGCGGTGACTGGGCCGAGGCGAAGCGTATGCAAGATCGTCTAACCGAGCTCTTCGAAATCGTGTTTCAGGCCAGCGGGGTGAGCGGCGAAGCTGGCGGCGTCGGAGCGTTCAAAGAGGCCCTAACCCACCAGGGAGTTATCGCATCGGGCCGCATGTCACCGCCGATCCCGCGTCTTGAAGCCGACGTGGTGTCTCGTATCACGGCGATTGTGGATGCGTCGCAGAGCGACGATTCCAGCATCGACGCTGTGCGGATCAATGACGGTGTGTGATGACCACCATCGAGCGGTTGCGTGGCGGGCTCATCGTCTCGTGTCAGGCTTACCCTGGCGAGCCGATGCGCCACTCCGAGACGATGGCGCAGATCGCCGCGTCCGCAGCCGGAGGCGGTGCCACGGGCATTCGTGCGCAGGGCATCGATGACATTCGGCTGGTGCGCGAGCGAACCGGGCTGCAGCTTCCACTGATCGGACTCTGGAAAGACGGATCGGACGACGTCTTCATCACTCCGACACTGAGGCACGCGATCGCAGTGGCTGAGGCGGGTGCCGACATTGTGGCGCTTGACGGCACTCGACGAGAGCGGCCCGACGGACTGAGTCTCGCTGAGACGATCGCGCGGCTGCGCGATGCTGCGAATGCCCTGGTGATGGCCGACTGCGGCTCGGTTGACGACGGCCTCGCTGCGGCGGATGCGGGTGCCGACGTGGTCGGAACGACGTTGTGTGGGTACACCGGTGAGAGGCCCAGAAGGCACGGTCCCGACCTCGAAGTGCTTGCCGAGTTGAGTTCTCGGCTTGAGGTGCCGGTCATCGCTGAGGGGCGCATCCATTCATTTCAGGATGCTGTCGCGTGCTGCGACGCGGGTGCGTTCGCCGTGTGTGTCGGCACAGCGATCACGCATCCCGCGTCGATCACGCGCTGGTTTGCCGAGGCACTTTCTGAGGTGAACCGCTGACCTGCCGACGTCGCGACGTGCAGCAGCATCCACGGGCTTGTTCAGTGGATCAGAGCACACCCGTCATGTTGCGCACGAACTCGGTGAGGGATGCCGCGTTATCGAGGTACTCGTCGGGCACCGAGCACCACTTATCGATCGTGACGCGTTTGCCGCTGGGGCGGGTGTAGGTGAACGTGTGGCCGCCCTGCGCCATCATCGTGTCTAGGGCGAACGGCTCAACCTTGAGATAGAGCACATCGTCGATGACAACGCCGAGAAACTCGCCGTGCAGTCGCAGACCCCAGCCGCCGAACATGCGCGTGATGGTGATGTCGCCCAACTCGGCGAGCTGATCGCGGTAGAACTCGGCAATGCGGCGGTCTGGTGCCATGCGTCGACTCTAGTGTCAGACACCGACGCCGCCACCTCGCGCACAAACTCGCGGCATAGGCTGGAAGCATGCCCCTTCGCCTCGCCCTCGTCAGCCTGCACACGTCGCCCAACGACGATCCGGGCACAGGCGACGTCGGCGGCATGAACGTCGCGGTGCGCCATACCGCCCTCGCACTCGCGGCGTTGGGCCACAACGTCGATGTGCTCACACGTCGCTCATCGCCAGCCACCCCGGATGCCGTCGAGATCGCGCCGCGCGTGACACTTCGCCAACTGCACGCCGGCCCGGAGGAGCGCCGCGTCAAGGGCGACCACGAGGAGTACATCGCCGAGTTCGGCGACGCCATGCGCCACCTTGGCCCTTACGACGTCATCCACTCGCACCACTGGTTCAGCGGTATGGCCGCCCTCGAGCTCGCGCAGCACCACGGCATCCCTCACGTTCAGAGCTTCCACTCGATCGCCGCAGCCCACGCCACCCCGCTGTCGGAGGGGGAGCGGCCTGAATCTCCGGGGCGCCTTGCCGGCGAAGAGCTCCTCGCTCAGCAGTCCGATGCCATCATCACCGTGAGCGACGCCGAGCGCGAGACCGTCGTGTCACGCCTTGGCGCCGACCCCGCGCGCGTTGCCACTGTCTGCCCCGGCGTCGACGCTGCGCAGTTCAGCCCGAACAAATCACCGGATGCCGCGACAGGCGACGCCGGCTACCTGCTCGCCGCCGCGCGGCTTGAACCGCTCAAGGGCCTCGACCTCGCGATCGAGACGCTCGCAGAGCTGCCGAAGTCGGGCCGCCCCGATCTCATCGTTTCTGGCGGGGCGACGACGGGATTCGACGACTACCCCGCCGAGCTGCGTGCGCTTGCCGAGCGGCTCGGCGTTGGTGATCGCGTGCACTTCATCGGGCCGCAGTCGCGCGAGGCGCTCGCCGATCTGCTGCGGGGCGCGCGCATCGCCCTCGTGCCATCGCACTCCGAGACGTTCGGACTCATCGCTCTCGAGGCTCAGTCGTGCGCGACACCCGTTGTCGCATCGGATGCCGGAGGTCTGCGTGAGGCCGTCGTCGACGGTCAGACGGGCATTCTCGTGCCTGTGCGGGAACCCAGCGCGTGGGCGGGAACCATCTCCGCACTTCTGCGCGACTCGGAGCGCTGCGCCCAGCTCGGGGCAGCGGGACGCGAGCGGGCTCTCGGCTTCACATGGGAGCGCACGGCGCAGGGCACCGTCGACGTGTATGAACGGCTTCTGGGACGGCCGGCATGATGGCGGCGCAGGGCGGCGCAGCAACCGGTGCCAACGAGGTTGACGGCACGCGGACTCGGCGCGGTAGCGTGCTTGACGGCGTCACCCATGTGCTGTTCGTGCACGCGCATCCCGACGACGAGACTCTCGCGACGGGCGCTCTGCTGTCTGAGCTCGTCGACACAGGCATGGCGGTCACCCTCGTCACCTGCACGCGCGGCGAGCGCGGCGAAGTCGTGGCCGGCCCGCACGCACATCTCGAGGGCACCCCGGAGTTCGCCGCGCACCGTGAAGGCGAACTCGCCGGTGCGCTCGCTGAACTCGGCGTCTCCCGACATGTCTGGCTCGGCACTCCGCCCGCCCGCGCCGCGCACCTCGATCCGCGGCGCTACGAGGACTCCGGCATGCGCTGGATTCGCGAGGGCCTGGCCGGCCCGTCAGACGATGCGTCGCTCGCGGCATTCACCTCCGCAGGCGTCGACGAAGAGGTGGCCGATCTGCTCGCGCTGATCGATGCGGATGCCGCGCTTGGCACTGCCACTTCGCGACCCGGCTTCATCGTCAGCTACAACGAGATCGGCGGCTACGGGCATCCCGACCACGTGCGCGCACGAGAGGTAGCCCAGACGGCGGCGCGGGCGCGCGGCATCCGGATTGCCGAGATCTTTCACGAGAATCCGGATGCTGCAGGGCAGCCTGGCGGAAGCCGCGACGACGCGGCTTCGTCGTCGACGTGGTTCGAGCTGGGGCATCGGCTCGACCAGGTGAAGCGTGCACTTGCTCACCACGCCTCGCAGGTGACCGTCGACGGAGACGACGTTGTGCACTCCGGCGGGCAGCGCACCCCGATCGCGACGTCGGTGGGCCTGCGTGTCACGCGTTGAGGCGCTAGTGGTTCACCACACATAGTCGGGGACCAACTTTTGCTTTGGAGACCATGACGCCATAGCAAGAGTTGGTACGCAATCGGATGGGTAGAGCTAGCCCTACCTCGAAGCGGGGTGCACGGCGTAGTGAGTTGACGATGCGGCTTTGGTGAGCTTGTCACGTTCGATTTTCGACGCGTGAAAGGACCACCGTGACTGCCTCTCAGCCCACTGCTTCCCCTCAACGACATGCACAGCCGCCGGTTCGCTCCGGCAACATCAGAGCGTTTGTCGGCCGGCATCCGTTGCTCGGCTTCTTCGTGCTCGCCAACGTGCTCAGCTGGGCAGCCTGGACGCCGTACATTCTGTCGAACAACGGGCTCGGAGTCTGGGACTACTCGTTTCCCGAGTGGCTCGGCACCGCCCAGTTCTCGGGTGTGCTCCCCGGTGCCTACCTCGGGCCGATCGCGTCGGCGCTGCTCATCACCGCGCTCGCCGACGGCCGCTCCGGCCTGCGCGCCTGGGCAAAGCGCCTCTGGAAGTGGCGCGTGAGCGTCCGTTGGTACATCATCACGATCGTCGGTGTTCCGGCCGCGATCATCGCGTCGGCGCTCGTATTCTCCGGTGGTCAGATCCAGGCGCCGTCTCTTCTCGTGCTCGCAGCGCTCGTGCCAGGACTCATTCTTCAGATGGTGACGACCGGCCTCGCCGAGGAGCCGGGCTGGCGCGACTTTGCCCTGCCCCGTCTGCAGGCGCGGTTCAGCCCGATGAAGGCGTCGTTCATTCTCGGGCCGCTATGGGCGCTGTGGCACATGCCGCTGTTTCTCAGCGACTGGGGCGGCTGGCCGGATGCAGCCTGGTGGCGGCCGCTCGAGTTCGCGGCATTTTGCATCACGTTCAATATCGTCATGACGTGGGTGTTCAACCGAACAGGACAGAGCCTCCCGCTGTCAATGCTCATGCACGTGAGCGTCAACAACTTCGTCTCGATCGCGTGGAGCGACATGTTCCCCATGCTCGATGTCTCGCTCGCGCAGACCTCACTGCTATTCGGTTCCACGATCGCGGCCATAGCAATCGTGGCGGCGACGCGTGGCCGACTCGGGTACGTGGTTCCGCGCGCGTCGGCCACTGCAGCATCCGGAGCTCTGCGAGGTTGACTTCGCGGTGAGTACGCCGTGCTGCACAATCGCATCGGGGCTACAGAAGTTTCTGTAGCCCCGATGCGATTGTGTAGCTCAGATTGGTGCGGGTCAAGCTGATCGAGCCGTCAGTGGAATGCGGCCTCCTGCCAGCACCATCTCCACCTGACGGTCGGAGAGCCGGTGGTGCAGCGGCACCTCACGCCCACCGATCGTCGCCGTGACGCTGGTTCCGCCGGTGATCGCGTCGTGCAGGCCGTCGAGCACAACATCGTCGCCCTGCGAGACGGCGTCGTAGTCGGCCGGGTCGTCGAATTCGAGGGCGAGGATGCCGAAGTTCGCGAGGTTCTGCCAGTGGATGCGTGCAAACGACTTCGTGATCACGGCCCGCAGTCCCAAGTAGCGCGGCGCGATCACCGCGTGCTCTCGCGAGGAGCCCTGCCCGTAGTTCTCGCCCGCGACAACGACGTGGCCCGCCGCGGCATCCCGTGCCCTGTCTGGGTAGCTCTCGTCGATGCGCGTGAAGCTGAACTCCGCAATCTTCGGAATGTTGCTGCGGAACGGCAGCACCCGCGACCCCGCCGGCATGATCTCGTCCGTGGACACGTTGTCGCGCATTTTCAGCAGAACGGGAACGGCAAGGTGATCGTCGAGCGGCTCGAACTCGGGGAGCGACGAGATGTTGGGCCCCTTCACGAGCTCGACCTGTGCAGCTTCCTCTTGTGGAAGCGGCGCGAGCAGCATGTCGTTCAGCGAGCTGTACATGGCGGGCATCGTCGGTTTGGGGTACCGGATGCCGTGAGTCTGCGTGAGCGTTCGTGGATCGGTGATGCGCCCCGTGAGTGCCGCCGCCGCTGCCGTCTCAGGTGAGCATAGCCACACGGCATCCTCTTCTGTTCCCGACCTGCCGGGGAAGTTGCGTGGCATGGTGCGCAGCGAGTTGCGGCCAGATGCCGGTGCTTGGCCCATGCCAATGCACCCCATGCAGCCGGACTGGTGGATGCGGGCGCCCGACGTCACGAGGGAGGTGAGCCAGCCGCCTGAGATGAGGTCGGCGAGCACTTCGCGTGACGTGGGGTTGATGTCGACGGACACCTGCTGACTCGTCTGGTTGCCGTCGAGAATCTCGGCGACAACGGCGAAGTCGCGCAGTCCGGGGTTCGCCGACGATCCGACGACGACCTGAAACACGTCTTCGTTCTCGACTTCGGCGACCCGCACGACGTTTCCCGGCGATGATGGCTTCGCGATGAGCGGCTCGAGGCTCGACAGGTCGATGTGCTCGGTGACGTCGTACTCGGCACCGTCGTCTGCGAGGATCTCTGTGTAGTCGTCGCCGCGCCCAACGGCAGTGAGATAGTCGCGCACTGCGCCGTCGGCAGGGAATACGCTCGTCGTCGCCCCGAGCTCAGCGCCCATGTTGGCGATCACGTGGCGGTCCATGGCGGTGAGGCCGGCAAGCCCCGCACCGTGGTACTCGATGATGCGCCCGACGCCGCCCTTCACACCGTGGCGTCGCAGCATCTCGAGCACGACGTCTTTCGCCGACACCCAGTCCGGCAGCTCGCCCGTGAGCTCGACGCCCCAGACTTCAGGCATCGCAACGTAGAGCGGCTGCCCCGCCATGGCCATCGCGATCTCGAGACCGCCGACGCCAATGGCGAGCATGCCGAGAGCCCCAGCGGCGCACGTGTGCGAGTCAGACCCGATCATGGTCACGCCGGGGCGCCCGAAGTGCGCCTGGTGCACCGGGTGCGACACTCCGTTGCCCGCCTTGGAGAACCAGAGCCCGAATCGCTGCGCCGCTGATTGCAGAAAGAGATGATCGTCGGGGTTCTTCTCGTCCGTCTGCAACAGGTTGTGGTCAACGTACTGCACAGACAACTCGGTCTTGATGCGGTCGAGTCCCATGGCCTCGAGTTCGAGCATCACCATAGTTCCGGTGGCGTCCTGGGTCAGCGTCTGATCGACTTTCAGTCCGACCTCGCTGCCCGGCGTCATTTCGCCTTCGACGAGGTGGCTCGCGATAAGCTTCTGTGCGACGTTTTGAGACATAGCCCTGCCCTTCCGACGGGTGCGATCCCGCGCCGGCCCGGAGCGGGACCTCGTGGCCAGCCTAGGCCGGAAGTATCAAAAAGGTAAGGGCGGATGCCGGTCGGCGGGCCCCCGCGACGGCATCCGAGTGTCCCTCGAACGCGGCCTACTTGTACGCCGTGAAATAGCAGGAGTCTGCGGCGACGAGCCTCACGCGTACGAGGCCGGGGGCGAATGGCGGCTCGAGAAGGTCCGTCGAGTGGCCGATGTCGAGCTTGTGCCGGTCGATCAGCAGCAGGCCGATGTCGCGTGTGACGCGTATCGCGACTGTGGAAGGGAGTCTGGGCACCCGGCGACGCTTGCCTTTGCGGGGGCGTCGTCGTATCCTTTAATCAACGTAGTAGTTGATAAAGAAATAGGTTGAATATGACGGACGCGGACGACGAGACTCTCGACGCCGCCTTTCTTGCCTTGGCGCACCCGATTCGACGGAGCATCATCGCTCGACTGAGCAGGGGGCCCGCGACGGTGAACGAACTAGCGGAGCCGTTTGAGATGTCGAAGCAGGCCGTATCCCGTCACATCCAGATGCTTGAGGCCGCGCGTCTTGTCACGCGATCGCGTGATGCGCAACGACGGCCCGTGGCGCTGGATGCCGCACAACTCGAGAAGCTCACCGCCTGGATTGATGGCTACCGGCTGATCCACGAGCAGCAGTTTCGGCAACTTGACGAGCTTCTCGCTCAGAACAATATTGAAAAGGATGCAGAGCAATGACGAATGCAGTGACAATCACAGCGCCTGAAGGTCTCCCCTTCGTAGATATCGAGCGCGAGTTCGATGCAGCTCCAGCCGCCGTATTTCGAGCGCACGCTGATCCCGAGCTCGTTTCCCAGTGGATGGGGCCGCACGGGTATGAGATGACGCTTCCCGAATGGGACTTCACATCGCATGGCAGCTATCGCTTTATCCATCGCGACACCGAGGGCAACGAGTATTGCTTCAACGGAACGTTCCATACGGTTCGCGAGAACGAGATGGTGATTCAGACCTTCGAGTTCGAGGGGGCACCGGATGCTGTCAGTATCGAGAAACTGACACTCACTGATCTCGGCAATGGACGCACCAAGCTGAGCTCGAGGGCGACGTACCCGAGCGTTGAGGTGCGCGACGCCATGGTCGAGAGTGGCATGGAGTACGGAATCACAGAGGGTTACGAGTCACTCGACGAGATTCTCGCCGGATGGAAGAATTAGGGAGACCGCGATGAAGATGAAGCTTGAACTCGTGCCGATTCCGGTGACTGACGTTGATCGTGCAAAGCGATTCTATGTCGACGCACTTGGCTTCAATGATGATGTCGATGTGACTCCCGCGCCCGGTGTAAGGGTCGTGCAGGTGACGCCGCGCGACTCTGCGTGCTCGATCGGATTTGGCACTGGGCTCGCTGCATACGATGACAGGGAACCAGGGTCGGTGAAGGCTCTGCATCTTGTCGTTGCCGACATCGAGGCGGCGCGCAGTGAACTCATTGAGCGCGGGGTTCAGGTGGGAGCAGTGGATGACCACGGCGGGGGCGTCAAGTCTGCGGCATTCGCCGATCCCGATGGCAATACTCTCCTGCTGCAGGAAATGGCGTGGCGCACAGGCGACGCGTTCTGAGCTGCTGATGGCTGGGCGCGATCTGAGCCTCCGGTTAGCGCGACGACGCTCGTACGTACCAGCCGAATCCGGATTGTGGGCGCACTCCGGGTAGCGCTTCGAGTGGTTGAACTCGTGCGTGTGGGTTTCCCGGGGGGCGTCGCGTACTTCAGGTGCGCGGTGGAGTTCTTCACCCCCGTGACCTTCTCAAACAATGCTGTCGCAGACCAGGACCCGTGACGGGCAGCCACACCATCAAACCCCGCACCCATGCCCGACCGCCCGGCAATATCACCGACATTGCCGACTTGGCGGTCAAGGAATCGGGTCGCCGTTGCGAGCAACTCCATGTAGTGCAGCAGACCCTCCCCTGTGAGAGTCTGCGCGTCAACGTCAGAAAGATCCGTCAGCGCATCAAGCAACCGCTCAGCCGCAGCGCTCGCGACAGCATCCGGACCCCCCCACAGGCTCGAAATCGGAGACTGACGCTGTGTTTCGCATGACCACAGGTTGCCAGCACCCACCGACTCAAACCCCCGATCAAACCGCCATTGTGGATAACCCGCAAAACCTTCTGCCTGTGGACGACTAAGCAGAATCGAAGACATGAACGTGACTCGCAGGCTCGTCATCCAGGTGACTCAGCGCTTTCGCGGGTCGCCCGGTCAACCGTCGGCGCACTCCACGATCAGCTGAGTGAACGGTGTGCGCAAACGCTTGAGCGACGGCCTGCGGGTGGCCGTGTGCTTCAGTTCCACGACGTTACTCGCTCGATTTTCATAGCTCGGCGATGGGAGTACAATGGCAAGCTCGTCGTCATGAACGACACCGCCACTTTTCGTGTGGCGCACCGCGGCATCTGCCCGCATTTCCTTCGCGCGCACAGGCCGGAGACGATCATGTCGACGCGACAACGAACACCCTAGAGGAGCTGCATGGCCGAAGAGAGCACGCCGAAACCTGTCAATCGCAATGTCGTTCTCGCCGTCCTTCTCTCGGGGGCGTTTGTTGCGATTCTGAACCAGACGCTGCTCGCTACCGCTCTCCCCGTCTTCATGAAGGACCTTGACGTCACGGCAAACACCGTGCAGTGGCTGACGACAATCTTCATGCTCGTCAACGGCATCATGATTCCGATCACCGCGTTTTTGATTCAGCGGTTCACAACACGGGGGCTCTTTCTGACCGCGATGGGGCTGTTCACGATCGGCACCCTCGTGTGCGCGATCGCCGTGAACTTCCCCGTTCTGCTAGCCGGGCGTGTTGTGCAGGCTGCCGGCGCTGGCATCATCATGCCACTCATGCAGACAATCCTGTTTGCGATCTTTCCCCGCGAAAAGCGCGGCACCGCCATGGGCACATTTGGCCTCGTCATCTCGTTCGCCCCAGCGATCGGGCCGAGCCTCTCCGGCTGGATCATCGACCACTTTCCCTGGCAGTCTCTCTTCATCATGATGCTGCCGATCGCCGTCATCGACATCATTGTCGCCTTCTTCATTCTCAAGAACGTCACCGAGCGCACGTTCCCGAAGCTCGATGTGCTCTCGATCATCCTGTCCACCGTGGGCTTCGGCGGTCTGCTGTTCGGCTTCAGCGCGGCAGGGTCGGCCGGCTGGGCAAGCCCGCGCGTCATCATCACACTCGCGGTCGGTGTGATCTCGCTCGTGGTCTTCATCCTGCGCCAGCTCAAGCTCGAGCAGCCGATTCTCGAGTTCCGCGTGTTCAAATACCCGATGTTCACGCTCAACACGGCGATCGGAATGGCCGTGTTCATGGTGATGATCGGTGGGGCGACGATTCTCCCCCTTTACATGCAGAACATGCTCGGGTTTACAGCTCTCGAATCCGGAGTCGCGTTGCTGCCCGGCGCCCTGGTTATGGGCATTGCGTCGCCGTTCACCGGGCGTATCTTCGACTTATTCGGCGCGCGCTGGCTGGCGGTGATCGGCCTGACGATCGTGACAGTTACCACCGTGATGTTCGGCTTCCTGACGACGGATACCACGTTTGCCTACATCGCCATCGTGAATGCGGTTCGGATGCTGGGAACGGCGATGGTCATGATGCCGGTGACGACCGCGGCGCTCAACGAACTCACGCCGCTGCTGATTCCGCACGGTACGGCAATGAACAATACGATGCGGCAGATCTCCGGATCCATCGGCACGGCCGTGCTGATCACCATCATGACCAGCACGGCGCTCGACCCGAAGGAGTTCGGCGTTGAGGGGCTGATTCACGGGGTGAACGTGTCGTTCATTGTTGCGGGCTGCCTCGGCGTCGCGTCGATCATCATGGCCCCGTTCATCAAGGACTACAAGCGCAAGACGCTGCCGGGCACAGTCTAGGGGCGCCTCCTCGGGCCCAC
This sequence comes from Paramicrobacterium chengjingii, assembly GCF_011751765.2. Classification (GTDB taxonomy): domain Bacteria; phylum Actinomycetota; class Actinomycetes; order Actinomycetales; family Microbacteriaceae; genus Paramicrobacterium; species Paramicrobacterium chengjingii. The sequence goes on along the minus strand of NZ_CP061169.1, from coordinate 3,510,115 downwards.
GTGATTGGTATGTCAAAGATGGCGCTTACTCGACGCGGGTGAGCGCCATCTTTGACCGATGAACGTGGCGCGCCAGAGCGCACCCCCATGGACTCACTCCAATGCGGTATGTTACCGTTCACATTGTGGTACACGAACGTAGCGATGCACCAGCGCGCGGCATCGCAGCATCCATCTCGTGCCGGTGTACGGCACCGTCAGCACACAAAGGAGTCCGAGATGACCATCGTTCTCGACCAGCTCTCGCCAACCACACAGGATGCTGTCGCGCGCACACGCCAGCGTGTCAGCGAACTGCATGCTGAGCTTCCCCGCAACCAACTCGTTGTCTGGACAGCTGGCAACGTGTCGGAGCGTGTGCCGGGCGAGGACCTTTTCGTGATCAAGCCGTCCGGGGTGTCATACGACGAACTGTCGCCCGAGGTGATGGTGGTGTGCACGCTCGACGGCGGGAAGATCGACGACGGCACGCCCGAGCATCTCACGCCCTCGTCAGACACGGCTGCGCACGCATACGTCTACCGGCATATGAGCGACGTCGGCGGTGTCGTACACACACACTCGACCTACGCAACCGCGTGGGCGGCGCGCGGCGAAGAGATTCCGTGCGTGCTCACGATGATGAGTGACGAGTTCGGCGGGCCCATTCCCGTCGGTCCCTTCGCGGTCATCGGCGACGATTCGATCGGGCGAGGAATCGTCGAAACACTTGAGCACTCGCGGTCGCGCGCAGTGCTCATGCAAAATCATGGCCCGTTCACGATCGGGAAGGACGCTCGGGATGCTGTGAAGGCAGCCGTCATGTGTGAAGAGGTGGCGCGCACCGTGCACATCGCCCGGCAGCTTGGCGACCCGATCGCGATTCCGCAGCAGATCATCGATTCGCTGTTCGACCGCTACCAAAACGTCTACGGGCAGAGCGGAACGTCTGCCCCTGCCGACAGCCCATCATCGCCACAGGAGGCATGAGCAATGAAGAATCCCTTCGAGTCCCGTGAGATCTGGTTTCTGACCGGAAGCCAGGGACTCTACGGCCCGGAGACCCTCGACCAGGTTGCGCAGCAGTCGCAGCAGGTTGCCTCGCTGCTCGACGACGCCGCCAGCATCCCCGTGAAAGTCGTGTGGAAGCCCGTGCTCACCGACCGCGACGCGATTCGACGGACGGCGCTCGAGGCAAACGCTGACGACGCGTGCATCGGCGTTGTCGTGTGGATGCACACCTTCTCTCCGGCGAAAATGTGGATTCTCGGGCTCGATGCGCTGCGCAAGCCGCTTCTGCATCTGCACACGCAGGCGAACGTCGAGCTGCCGTGGGGCACCATCGACATGGACTTCATGAACCTCAACCAGGCGGCGCATGGCGACCGCGAGTTCGCCTACATGGCGACGCGCCTCGGCGTCTCGCGCACGACTGTCGTCGGGCACGCGTCGACGGATGCCGTGCGCGACCGTGTCGGACGCTGGGCTCGGGCCGCGACGGGCTGGGCCGAGCTGCATCAGCTGAAGCTCGCCCGCTTCGGCGACAACATGCGCAACGTGGCTGTCACCGAGGGTGACAAGACAGAAGCCGAATTGCGGCTCGGCGTCTCGGTGAACACGTGGGGCATAGGCGATCTCGTTGCCGCCGTCGACGCGGTCACCGAGGATGCCGTCGACGCGCTCGTCGCCGAGTACGACGAACTGTACGACGTCGCGCCCGAGCTGCGCGCGGATGGCGAGCGGCACGAGTCGCTGCGGTACGGGGCGCGCCAGGAGCTGGGGCTGCGCTCGTTCCTCGAGGAAGGCGGCTTCGGCGCATTCACCACCAACTTCGAAGACCTCGGCGGGCTTCGTCAGCTCCCCGGCCTCGCCGTGCAACGGTTGATGGCGGACGGGTACGGCTTCGGCGCCGAGGGCGACTGGAAGACGGCGATTCTTGTACGTCTTGCCAAGGTCATGGGCCACGGGCTTCCCGGCGGCGCATCGCTCATGGAGGACTACACCTACGAGCTCACGCCGGGCAAAGAGAAGATTCTCGGCGCGCACATGCTGGAGGTCTGCCCCACTCTCACCACGGCGAAGCCGAGCCTCGAGGTGCACCCGCTCGGCATCGGCGACCGTGAAGACCCCGTGCGGTTGCGCTTCACCGCCGACCCCGGCGAGGCGATCGTCGTCTCGATGTCTGACATGCGCGAGCGGTTCCGCCTCGTCGCGAACGTCGTCGACGTCGTCGAGCCAGACGCCGAGCTTCCCCACCTGCCCGTCGCCTGCGCGGTGTGGGAGCCGAGGCCCAGCTTTGCCACATCGGCATCCTGCTGGCTCACCGCCGGAGGCGCGCACCACACGGTGATGACGACGGCGCTGACCCTCGAGGTGTTCGAGGACTTCGCCGAGATCGCGCAGCTGGAGCTTGCCGTCATCGACGATGACACGACACCGCGCGGCTTCACGAATGAGCTGCGCCTCGGGCAGGTCTACTACCGTATGGCCCAGGGGCTCTGAGACGGGAGAGTAATGAACACAGCACCCTCGTCGCGGATGGCCGGCGCAGACACCATTCGGCAGGGACGCGCGTCACTCGGAATCGAGCTCGGCTCGACGCGCATCAAGGCGTGCCTCGTCGATGAAGCGGGCGTGCAGCTTGCGGCAGGATCACACACGTGGGAGAACGAGCTCGTCGACGACAACTGGACGTACGCGATCGACGACGTGTGGGGGGGACTGCACGCGTGCATCGCCGATCTGCACGCCACCGTGCGGGAACACTGGAGCATTGAGCTGACGCAGGTCGCGGGGCTCGGCGTCTCCGGCATGATGCACGGCTACCTCGCCTTCGACAGCGACGGCGAGCAGCTCGTGCCCTTCCGCACCTGGCGCAATACCTACACGACGGATGCCGCGGCGCGCCTGACTGCCGCTTTCGGCCAGAACATTCCGCTGCGCTGGAGCGTCTCGCACCTGCTGCACGCGGTCATGGGCGGCGAAGAGCACGTCGGGCGCATCGCGCACATCACCACGCTCGCCGGGTATGTGCACGCAGCCCTCAGCGGTCGCCGTGTGCTCGGCATCGGCGACGCGAGCGGCGTCTTTCCCATCGACGACGCCACACACGACTATGACCGCGCGAAGCTCGAGGCGTTCAGCGGGCTCGCGGCTGTCGCCGACGTTCCGTGGTCGCTCGCGAGCATCCTGCCCGAGGTTCTCGTCGCCGGTCAGGATGCCGGTGAGCTCACAGCCGAGGGGGCAGCGCTTCTCGACCCCACCGGCTCACTGCAGCCGGGCGCTGTGATGGCGCCGCCGGAGGGCGATGCTGGAACCGGCATGGTCGCGACGAACAGCGTGCAGCCGCGCACGGGCAACGTCAGCGCGGGAACGAGCGCGTTCGCCATGGTCGTACTCGAGAAGACGCTGGGTGGCGTGCGTGAGGAGATCGATCTCGTCACGACGCCTGCGGGCGACCCGGTGGCGATGATCCACACGAACAATTGCACGGGAGACCTCGACGCGTGGCTGCAGATGTTCACCGAGTTCGCGGGACTTCTCGGCGCCGACATCGATCAGACGGCACTGTACCGCCTGCTCTACACCCACGGCTTGACGGGCAGTGCGGACGCCGGCGGGCTTCTCGCCTACAACTATCTGTCGGGCGAACACCAGACCGGGGTCGAATCGGGCCGTCCGCTGTTTGTGCGCGGTCAGAATGCGGACTTCACGCTCGCGAATCTCGTGCGCGCGCACCTCTACTCGGCGTTCGGCGCGCTTGCCACGGGAATGCAGGTGCTGTTGCGCGACGAGAATGTGGCGCTCGACGAGCTGTTCGGCCACGGAGGCATTTTCCGCACGGTCGGGGTCGCGCAGCAGGTGCTCGCGGATGCTCTCGACACCTCGGTCTCCGTCAGCAAGGCCGCGGGCGAAGGCGGGGCATGGGGTATGGCGATCCTCGCTGCATTTGCGGCGCGTCAGGCGGCAGCATCCGGTGTCGAGTCGACGCTCGCGCAGTACCTTGCCGACGTGGTCTTCACGCAAACCGAGTTTGAGACGACACAGCCCGACGCCGACGGGGTGCGCGGCTACGCCGACTGGCTGGAGCACTACCGGTCCGGCCTTCCGGTGGAGCGGCTTGCGGGGGAAACTCTGCGCTGACTGCCCGGCACAGCGCGCCATGCACCGCCGTGACCCACCGTGCCTGCTGTCATCTGCGGTCAAACTGTCGCGCCGCGGCATTGCAGAACGACCGCAGATGACAGAGTGATCAGTGCCTCGAGATGCGCCAGTCCGAACGTGGCCGAGGATCGCGAGGGAGACCCGCCCGAACAAGTATTTCGCTGAGTCGTTGGCCAACATGAGCGTCGGCCCACAACCATCGCGCCATGCCCTGGCTCGTGGCGCGCATTCGGTCTTCGCGCACCTTTTCGGAGAACACGATGTCTTCGATGGAGCGACCTTTCGTATATGCATCACGCGTGTACTTCGTGAGTCCATCGAACTCGCCGAGCAGGCGGAACTCCGGCCACGCCTGGTCAGCTTCGCCGATCAGACCCTCGTCGTCACGCACGGCTACCTGCAGTTCTGGTTCGGGAAAGCCGAGTTGGTACTCCTGAACCCGACTGATCGATTCTCCGAGGCTGTCAGCTCCGTCGCGAGCAAAATGGAGCACGTTCTCTGCGCGGGCGAAACCGTGTGCGCGGGCGAACTGCAGATTGCGTTCGCGCAGATGCTCGAGATCGACACGCGGCGCATGATTGCGGTCGTCGCTATGACGCCGAGTTCGCACCCCAGCGTCGACCATTCCGACAGCGCGGCCAAATCGCGTCGTTCGAGCGATGTCGAGCAGAGTTCGCATCGGTGACGTGATGAGAAAACCATCGCATTCGACGATGTCGTCGTCACTGAGTCTCACCTGATGCCACCTGACCAGTGGCACGCTGCGGCGCGGAGTGGGACTCGCCGCGTGCACGACCGAGCCGAAGTATCCGTACGCAGGGTAATTCAGAAGAGCGGCAGCCGAATCGCAGCAAAACACGAGCTGTGTGCGGTGCCGCGCTTGGGCGGCCTGCATATATGCGACGTGCTTTGACCGGTCGTCGAGCGTGCTCCACACAGCAGGGTCGATGTAGGCACCGCGGCCGAGACGGCGCAACGCACCGCGTTCGTACTGGCGCCGAACGGCTCTGCTCGCGTTATCGATGCCGTTGCCGCGGGTTGTGAAGAGAAGCGCTTGCCGGGGGACGCGAAGTTTTTGGAGGGTGTCGTTCATGACGACGACTCTCTCGGTAGATGTCAGTATGTGCCATTCACACGTCGCAACTTGTGCGTAAAGGGCAGTTGTGACGCGGTTGTGGACGGAGAAGGCGGCGTGCGCTGAACGCTGCGGTCGTTCTGCCACGCCGCGGCATGACAGAACGACCGCAGGAGTCAGAACGGGACAGTAGTTCTGTCGGCTTCGGCGAGCTGACGGAGCTGCGGCACGATGTCGCCGATGCCGATCTCGATGCGCGAGTACACCTCGTTGTTGAGTACGAGTGTGCCCTCGAAGTCGCCCGAGTTCGCGTAGAAGCCGACGGGCGCCGTTGCGGCCTGGAAGAACCCAAAGAGTGGACGCAATGCGTGTTCGATGACGAGTGCGTGCCTGTCGCTGCCTCCCGTTGCCACGAGAATCACCGGCTTGTTGGCGAGCGCATACTGCTCGACGAGGTCGAACAGGTGCTTGAACATCCCCGGGTAGGTCGCGCGGTACACGGGAGTAGCCGCGATGAGCACGTCGGCGGTTTCGACAAAGCGCAGCGCCTCCTCGACGTCGGGCGTCACGTCATCTCGCGTGATCGCACCCGTGAATCCGGAGCCGAGTCGATAGACGTCGACACGGTGGGTTTCGATGGGCAGCTTGTCGGCGAGTGACGATGTGACGAGCTCGGTGAGCCCCATCGTCTTTGATCGTTCGGTGGGGCTGCCGTTGACGACGACAACATTAAGCGGGCGTGTCATGCTGCTACCTCCTCGCGCGATGCGATCTCGCGCCTCACGACGGGCGCCACCTCGGTTCCGAGCAGCTCGATCGCCTTCAGATGCTCCTTCTGCGGAACGCCGCCAAAGCCCATCTGCGTGATCGCGCGCGAAATGCCGTAGACCTCGTAGTACGTCATGATCTTGTCGATGATCTCCTGCACGCTGCCGACGAGCAGAACCCCGGGCTCTGTTGCTTGGGCGTCGAACGCTGCACGCGGAATGTCGAAGCCCTCGCCGCGCTGATGGTTGTTCTCGCGCATGCCACGTGCAAAGTACGGGAACATCGTGTCGCGCGCGCCCTGGCTCGTCGTGCCGACGTAGCCGTGGGCGTTGATGCTGGTTCGCAGAGAATCCTCGCTATGACCGGCAGCCGCCGCGGCCTGGTGATACAACGCCGCGGGTCGTTGCATCTGCGTGATCGGGCCAAGTAGAAGGGCGAGCGCGATCGGAAGGCCGAGCTGCCCGGTGCGCACCGCAGATGCCGGTGTTCCACCGACTCCCACCCAAATGGGCAGGTCTCCGATCGGACGTGGGGTGACGTCTGCATTTACCAGCGGTGCACGGTGGGCACCGCCTTCCCACGTGACGGGGTTCTTCGCTCGAATGGCGAGCAGGGCGTCGAGCTTCTCGCGAAAGAGATCGGCGTAATCGGCGAGGTCGTAGCCGAACAGCGGAAACGACTCCGTGTACGAGCCGCGACCGGCAATAATTTCGGCGCGTCCACCGGAGAGCAGATCGAGAGTGGCGAAGTTCTCGAACACGCGCACGGGGTCATCAGAACTGAGGACAGTCACCCCGCTCGTGAGTTTGATCTTCGAGGTCTGGGTCGCGGCTGCAGCGAGAACCATGTGCGGTGCAGACGCGACGAAGTCCGTGCGGTGATGCTCGCCGACGCCGAAGACGTCGATGCCCGCCTGCTCGGCAACGCGTGCCTGCTCCAACGTCTGCATCATGCGCTCGGAGGGTGACGGCATTGCGCCCGTCGAGAGGTCTGTGGTGAGCTCCCCGAAGGTGAGGATGCCAATTTCAAATGCCATGTCGGATCTGTCCCGTCAGTTCTTCGCTGTGATGTTGTCGTGAGTGTGAGCTGGTTCATTCGCCGTCCCGTAGGCATGCCCCCAGCTGGTGATGTCTTCGAGAATCGGCAAGAGCGCGAGGCCGGCAACGGTGAGCGTGTAGCGCACGCGCACGGGGCGGGTCCCCACGACCGCTCGTTCGATCAGTCCGTCGGTCTCCAACTCACGCAGACGCTTGGCCAGCATGGTGTCGCCGATGTGCCCGACGAACCGGCTGATCTCGGCAAAGCCGGTGCAGTCGCGGCCGATCGCCTCGATGATGATGCCCGTCCAGCGGCGACCGATCACGTCCATTGCCGTGACGAACGATGGGCATGCGCCGCCGACCGCCTCCTCGTCGGGAAGATCAGGCCGCGAGGCCGTTTGTTCCGTCATATCTCGCTCCACTTTCTGTAGTCACTACAGATAGCAAAGCCTCATTCGCAAATATTCCCGCGCGTGGGACACAGCGCGCTCGGCAGCAGTTTTCGCAACCCCTGGTAAAGGCGAAGGCCGACGGTCATGATGGGGATATGAACACCGACAGTGGAAAGCACGCGGGCGATCGTGATGACAACGAGGGGTTCGCGCACAGGTTCGACCAGACAAACGAGCACGTTGACGGGTTGCAGGGCGATGCCGACGACGCTGAGAAGGTAAACGAGCGTCTCGGCGAGGGCGACGATGTTCCGCCCATTGTGGCCGCACCGACGGGCGGAACGCCGCAGGGCATTGTGCCGCCCGTGCACGCACGCCTTCCTGCTGAAGAAGAAGAGAAGGACATCGAGGGCAAGGACCCCGACGCCTGAGGGTTGCGTGACTCGTCCGCTTAGAACCAGATGCTCAGTCGCGGTGCCACGGGCGAGTGGAATGCTGCGCTGAGCATCTCGATCGCACCATCGGTGTGCGCCGCAATGCGTCCAGCCCTGTGCAATGCCAGGGCTGACGTGCCGCCGACGTAGATCAGCGTGAGGTCGCGTTCGCTGAGCGTCGCGTGAGCGGCATCCGCTGGCACATCACCCTCCAGGCGCGACACGGATGCTGTTCCCGCTGCGTCAATCTCAAGAAGAAAGCGGCCCTGTGCAAACTCGAGCGGGTCGACGAGATCGAGCACGATGCTGCCCGCCCGGGAGTACGTGCGCGCCTCGAGCGCCGCGACGGGGTCAAGGATGCGCAGCCAGAGGTGATCGTACGGCGCCACTTTCGCTGCGCGAACATCGCTGAGCTGCCAGAGCATCGGCTCGTCCGTCGACCGAAGATCGGCCTCAACGAACCGCACGAGGTCGAGTTCGAGCAGATAGCGCCACAGTCCGGCGTAGGCGTCGTCTGTCGCCGCCGCAAGGTGAACGATTGTCGCGGTGAGCTTGCCGTCGGTGCCGTCTTTTACCCGGTACGCCGCGATTCCCTGCGGTGTGCCGGCAGCATCCGTGTACTGGACGGCGCGCAGATCTTTTGCCTTGTCAGCCTTGCCCGGCTGGTAGTCGATTGTGCCCGACCACAGTGCGTCGTCCAGCGCGATCTCGCCGGGGTTGCGTAGACGCGCGCGCTCGAAGATGTCGCGGCCCGATGTATGCAGCTCATCGAGCTCGATGAAGCGCACGCGCCCGCGAGCAGTCGGGCCGGCCCATTTTCCGCGCGTGGTGTCGACGGTGATCTTCGCCACACGCGCAGCGGGAGCGAAACCGAAGCGGCCGTAGATGGTGGCTTCGGATGCCGTCAGAGCGGCGACCGGCACGTCGCACGCTGCCGCGGTGCGCAGCTCCGATTGAATGAGGTTGCGGGCGATGCCTCGGCGGCGGTGAGTGGGCGCGACAGTGACAGCGCTGATTGCCCAGGTGGGCACGGTGCCTCCGCCCGGAACGCTCAGCGGCGTTTCCCACGTGCCGATAGTTGCTACGGGCTCGACGTCGGACTCAGTGGCATCCCACACCCCTGTCGTGCGTCGATACGCGGTAGTGCGCAGCGTGAACTCGACATCTTTCTCGTCGCTGCGCTCGCCGTAGAATCCGCGATTGACGACGGCTTCGAAGCCCACCGCCGTGTCGTGATCGTTTGCGATGTCAAGAAGCTCAAGGCTCAGCTTCTGCTCGGCGAGGTTGGCGGCGGCTGTCGTGTCGATGGGTGCGTCGGTGAAGTCCACCCACAAAGCCTAGCGGTGCCGGATGACGTCGGCCAGGACGCGCGCGGCAACCATCGCTAGGTGCCCGACGTCGCCTCAATGTGAGCGATGCTCCGGCTCACGCTGTTTGCCAGATGTTCTTCCATCGCAACATCCGCCGTCTCAGGATCGTGACGCTCTAACGCTTCGACGATCACACGGTGCTCCTCGTGCGCTTCCGCTGCCCACGCGGCCTCACGACCCGTGCGCGCGCGAGCGAGTCGAAACTGCGTCGCCGCAGTATCGGCGGCGTCCACGAGACGTTGGTTGTGTGACGCATTCAGCACGGCTTGGTGGAAGTCGAGCTTCTGAGGGTAATCTCCACCCGATTGAATCGTGCGGTCAGAATAGTCGAGCAAGTCGTCGATCTCGCCTGATCGAATCGCCTTCTCGGAGTGCGTGAGGATCAGCCGAATCTCGTTCAACTGTGCGATCGTGGCGCGTGAGGCCGCAAGCCGGGCAGCCCGTGATTCGAGTGCGATTCGCAGTTCGCCGAGTTCGCGAATGGAATCGATGTCGAAGTCCGTGACGAAGGCGCCGCGACCCGGAATGAAATGCACGAGGCCCTGGCCCGCAAGGGTCTGCAGGGCTTCTCTGATGGGCGAGCGGCTGATCTGAAGTTGCTCAGAGATCGCCAATTCGTTCAAGCGTTCCCCAGGGCCATACCCGCCGCTCAGGATCATCTCGCGCAGCAGACCCACCGCTGTCTGGGCGAACGAGCGCGTTTCGAATGCGCTGGGCACCATGACATTCTGCGCGTGTGGTGTGCGGCGCTGAGGCATTTTTGCTCCAGAGTATCGGGACCCGCCCCTCGACAAATCGGGCTGGTTGTGGGCGGGTCTTGCTGCTGCTCAACTTACCCGATGGCTGTTCGCCACTTCGGGCAACTCGCTTTCGCGTTGATCATTCAATGAGCGCGAGAAGATCGTCGATCGTTGCGGCTTCTGCAGCGAGGATCACCTGCTCAACCCTGTCGATATGCCGTTCAGACAGCGTCGCGCGAGCCAGTTTTCTAAACTTTGCGCGCACATCGTTGACGCTCATCGGAAAGTCGGCGCTTCCTTTCGCGTGAACACGTTCATCGGTCAGCGTGCGGCCATCCTTCAGGTCGACCTCGAGGTAGGTGGCGTGACGCATCGCATCGCCGCCTGCGTCGATCGCGGGGTCGGCCTCAATGGTGACCCTGCGGCTGAAGTCGACGAGCTGAGGGTCGACGATCCGCTCTGGTGAGAACTGATCGACGAACGCATCGCCGTCTGCCAGCACCACCGAGACGATATAGGGAAGGTTCATCTGAGCGGTTGTCACGCTCTCTGGCTGGTACGACCAACCGACATGCTTGAATGTTGCGGTGCTGCAGCGGATTCTCACCGCCGCGACATCGTCGCCCGTGATCCCAAAGTGCTTCCGCATGTCGAGGAGGGCGTCGATCGTGGGGTGGCAGCTTCCATTCGTCGAATACGGCTTAAATCCCACTTCGCCGATCTGCCAGTCTTCGCCGAGCCCCGAGAGAATGAGATCCGGATTCGACGTCGGCGAGAACGTGGAGAGGTAGCCGCCGTACGGGTTCTCGAGGATGTCCGGGATGCCGAGAAAGCCTCGGTCTGCGAGAAGGGCAGACATCAGTCCGGCCTGGGCCGCGTGCCCGGCGTGGTATCGCTTCACCATTGACGAGAACTGGGACGACATCAAGCCGGAAGATTGTGATCCTGCGGTTCCCATAGCGTTGAGCATGCGTTTCGGGTTCAGTCCGAGGATGCTGCCTGCGGCCACCGCCGCTCCAAACGTGCCATGCGTTCCAGTGGGATGCCACCCGTGAACCAGGTGGGCGGCGCCCATCGATCGCCCGACGCGCGCGGCTGCCTCGTACCCGGCGACCATGGCCGTCAGAAGGCTCCGACCCGAGACGGGAGCTGAGCGGAGTCTCGCCGCCGCAAGTGCGGCGCTGACGACGACGGAGCCAGGGTGAACGATGGAATCACGGTGAAGATCGTCGAGCTCGAAGGCATGGATTGCCATGCCGTTCACGAGGGCTGCGTTCGTCACAGAGACGCGCTCACCACGCGCCCAGAGTTCGGCTCGTGCTGTCTCGTCAGTCGCGAGCACAGTCTGCTGCACGATGCGAACCCAGGGCAGGGTCGTGCCGAAAAGGCCGCATCCGATCGTGTCGAGCAGGCACAGCTTGGTGTGCTCGATGACCGGAGCCGGGATGCTGTCGTAGCTGAGCTCCGCAGCGAAGGTTGCGAGCGAGGCGGTTGGAGATGTCTGTTCGGAGGAAGGCATTGTCACTGTGTCTCCGTGAACAGTGAGAGAAGATTCGTCATATCGTCGAGAGTCTCCAGGTCGTCGACAGTGCGTCTGATGCGCTCCGCGGCTCCGTCGGGGAGGAGTCCGTCGGTCAATCCCCTGAACTTTGCGCTCAACTCATCGCGTGACAGTGGGTTCTCCTTCGAGCCTTTGGGATGATCGACAACGCTGCGCAGAGAGGACCCATCGGCAAACGTGACGGTCATATCGCATGAGACCCCTCGCTGCAATGAGGCATCCGGTTCAACTGTCGTTGTGGCCACGAGGCGTCGGATGTCAGTACGCTCCAGATTCTGATCTGCAAATTGGTCGGGCATGGCCGCGCCGAAGACGAACGTCGCCGCTACCGCGTACGGCAGGCTGACCTGTGCCTCATGGAACGTCTGCGGATGCGCATTGAGATGATAATGAGCCCAATCCGGATGCCGTTTGACGACGATCGTCTCGATCGCATCGACGGATGCCCCGGCACGAGCTCTGATGTCAAGGGCACAATCAATCGCATTGTGAATGGGGCGAGCCGCGGAATGCGGTTTGTGCTCGACGATGATCGGAAACCCGGAGTCGAGCCTGTCTCGGGCTGCGCGCTCATCGAGCTTGCCCGCGAAGGCCTGACCGAAGCCTCGCTCTCCTTCGAAGATTGTGTCGGCCCCGGTGAAGCCGCGCTGCGCAAGTTCCGCCGCAACGATTCCGTTGCGCGCCGCCGGCCCCGGGTTGAAGCGCTTCTGCATGGATGGCCCGTACATTTCCATGAGCCCAGAGGCCTGCGCTCCCGCGAGACCGAAGGCGTTCGTGAGTTGCTGCGGGGTGAGCCCAAGGAGTCGCCCCGCGGTGGCTGTCGAGGCAAAGACCCCGCACGTCGGGGTCGTGTGAAACCCACGGTTGCGAAGCTCATTGTTCGTCGCGCGGCTCAGGCGCTCCATGATGTCGCAGCCCGCAAGCACGGCGATCAAAAACTCGAGCCCGCTCGAGCGCTGCCGTTCTGCGACGGCGAGAGCGGTTGACACGATGGGCGGGCCAAAGTGAAAGAGTGCCAGCTCATCAACGTCGTCGAGTTCGATGCTATGTTCAGAAATCGCATTAGCAAATGCCGCCTGTGATGCGGGTACGCGCCCGGGTTGTCCGATGACAGTCGAATCGTCAGCTCCGCCCTGTGCAGCGACGTACTCGCGAACGATTCGTCCGGATTCTGCCTGGCTGCCGCGTAGGGCGACGCCGAGGTAGTCAAAGACAAGATCCTTCAGGCGCCTCTCGGCATCCGGCGTGAGGTCGTTCGCCGTGAGTGAGGTGACCCGTGCGGCAAGCGCTGATGCAAGTGTCATGTGCGGAGTCTCCGTGGTTCGGCCGGTGGCAAATAAATTGTCGGCTGTCGACAATTCTGACACTAGCAACAGATCTCACCTTCCACAACGGTCTGTCGACGTTGCAGAAGCCCGCAACTATGACCAGGTTGCGGGGTCGGTGCCGAGTGGGCGTGCGCTGGTTCTGAAGCGTAATGGGGCGCCCTCGACGCGTATATGCGGCGGTATGCGCTTGGCATCCCCCCAGGGCGTTTGCTCGATCGGTGCATCCTCTTCTGCGGCGATGAAGGCAGGCTGCTTCCCGAACTCCTCGCTGATGCCGGCATCGATCATGAGCTCACCGGTACGCGCAAGGGATGCGTGCCAGGACGAGCCGATGCCCTGTGTTTGCCGCAGGATGAGACCGGTAATAGCGGCGGATGCCATGAGGTAGCCAGTCGCGTGGTCGAGTGCTTGTACGGGTAGCGGGAGCGGCTTCCCGGAACGAGCTTTTTTCTGCCCGAGATGGGCTATCCCGTTGCTCATTTGTACGAGGCTGTCGAATCCTCGGCGGGCGGTCCACGGCCCGGTCCATCCGTAGGCCGTAAGCGATACATCGACCAAGCCAGGTCGGATGCTTTCACGCACGTGCTTGCCGAGACCCAGGTCGTCGAGGGCGCCGCGACGAAATCCGTGAACGAAGACGTCAGCCTCAGCCAATAGCCCAAGCAAAATGTCCTTTCCCTCTTTTGTACGTAGATCGAGACGCGCGACGTGTTTGCCGAGGGTTACTTCTGGTTCGGCGGAAGGCTCCCAGAAACCCGGCGGGTCGATACGGAGAACATCGGCACCCCACCCGGCGAGCAGTCGGGTGCCCACGGGTCCGGCGAGCACGCGTGTGAGGTCAAGGACCCTGATGCCAGCAAGCGGGCTCTCGGCGGTGCCGATCTGAGTGGGTGTGCGGTTCGTTGCCTCGCTAGCCTCGAAATCCACGAGCGGCTCCGCACGCACGGCCTCACCTTGCGGATGCGTGAGCCATTCTTCGCGCGAGTGCATCGCGGCTGCGGCTCCACCCGCTTCGACGATTGCCGTTTCGAGCTCCGTGGAGTTCCACGCTTCGACACGCCGACGGACGATCTCTCGGTCCTCTGGAGCCTCAAGAATTCTGAGTGCTGCTGCCAGATGGTTGGGCTTGTTGGTATGCAAACGAATCCAGCCGTCGCTGGTCTGATAATCGCCGGTCACCCCTTCCCAAACTTCAGGCATCGACCAGCCGATCGGGCGGATCGAGCGAAAGAACCAGGAGTTCGCTAAATTGCGATCGACAGTCACGATCGGCGCAATGGAACTTTCCTCCCGGCGAAGCGCCGACACAGCGGCTCCTGCTGTGGCAATTGAGGCCTGGGCGATGTCGCTGACCGCGAAGATCGAGGAGAGAGACTCACCCTGTGTGAGCGTCACATGATCTCTTGTTACGAGTCCTCGCAGCGGAACGAGCATCTGATCGAGGAGTTGTTCTGTGATTGCCGACATTGGCAGGCCCTTCATTGCGGATCATTAATGAGCACAATACATTGGGCGGATTTCGCCGCTTGATCTTGCCGCGAGCCTCGCTGCTTGTGCGCGTCCGTGCGAAAATGTGAGGGGCCGTCAAAGGCTGAAGGGCACAGAGCGGCAACGAGGAGTGGATCCACAGGTGATCGGAATAGCCAGTGCTGAGAGGATCCTGCTGCTCGCAACCGTTGCTCACGAAGGAAGCATGACAGCTGCTGCTGAGGCAGCGGGATACTCCGTATCGGCGATCTCGCAACAGATTCGAAAGTTGGAGCTTGAAGCGGGAGTGCCCCTGCTTCACCGGCACAGTCGAGGAATCTTCTTGACGGATGCTGGTCGCGCAACCGTGGAGCACGCAGAACGGATGCGGGGGCAGATCACATCGCTGCAGCATTCACTCGACGACATCATCGGACTGCGTGCAGGCGCCCTGCGCATGGGCACGTTTCCTACAGCCGGATCGTCGCTCCTGCCTGCGGCCATCAACAGGTTTCGCAAGGAGCATCCCTTCGTCGAACTCACCGTGAGGAGCTTCCGCAAAGCACCATTGCTCGCCATGCTGAGCCGTCGAGAGATTTCGATGAGTCTCCTCTGGGAATACCCGTGGTCGAGGATCGATCACCCCAACTTGGATCTCATTCACCTCATGGACGACCCAACAGATCTGGTTGTTTCGCACACGCACCCCATGGCCGATCGAGATTCGGTCTCTGTGAGCGAGCTCGTGAACGAGATGTGGGTCGTTCGGGCCGAACGGCATCCCGTCATGGAAGCAATAATTCGTGCGTCGAACAAAGTGGGATTCGAGCCAAAGGTCGCCTACGAGGCAAATGACTACCAGGAGGCCCAGGCCATGGTGGCGGTGGGGCTCGGGGTTGCGCTGGTTCCGCGACTCGCGCTCAGCGTGCAGCGCAGCGACGTCAAGGTAATACGCCTCAAGGGGATCGTTCCACGGCGCCGCATCATGCTGGCGAGATTGGCCGATGGGGTCTCTAATCCAGCAGATCTTGCCATGGTGAAGATGCTGATCGAAGCTGCCCAGGGGTTCGGAGCTGGCGGTCAGCCCACGTCGTGATCCGGCGGCGGTCGCGTCGATGGTCCAGGCAAGGCTGCGCTCGACCATGCTGCCACAGCAAGGGTGCCCGCGGCGGCCACGAGAACGCCCGCGGCCCCTGCGGCGACAGCGAGCACTCCGAGGGTCGCAGGGATCACGGTTTGACCGATTCGATTTGCCGCAAGACGCAGCGACATCGCCAGTCCACGGGAGCCGGCCGGTGCCAGTTCTGAGATCCACGACAGCGTCACGGGCTGACAGATGCCGATGAAGAATCCGTACACGGCGGAGAACGTGATGAGTGCTGCTTGCGGCGTTGGCAGTGCGATGGCCCCCAAGGCAAGTGCCGACACTGCGATGCTTCCGACCGCGAGTCGTCGACGCCCGATGCGCCGCACGAGAACTCCGAGGAACAATCGCGAAACCATTGACGCTGCCGCCCGAACGACAAGCATGACACTGACGACGACGGTTGTAAGCCCGCGTTCGTGGCCGAGAAGCGGCATGTATACGACAAAAAGATCGATCGTCGCGAGAACAATGCTCGTGGCAATCAACGCACGAATGACGCCCTTGATTCGGAGGAGCGCGAGCGTGTTCGATGCCAAATTGCCCGTCTTCGACGCACGCAGGTGGGGACTGCTCGAGATGAAGAGCGACGCCGCAAACATGATGAGACTTGCCGTGATGGAGACGATGAGAATCGTGCCGATGGGAGGCATCTCGGGCCGATCACTGGGAAGTGATAGCAGGAGCGGGCCAAACGTCTGCCCGAGTGACGCGGCGAACGTGTAATAGCCGAATACTGAGTCTGCACGCCCGCTCGCAAATCTATTTGCCAGCACGGCTTGCGTCGAGAGCACAGTTGAGAGATGGCCGATGCCGACGAACGCCGTCGCCAGGATCAGAAGGGCAATGCTGTCGGTGAAGATGAAGCCGATGACCGAGGCTGCGAGCATCGACAGCGGGCCGATGACCAGAACGGGACGTTCGCCGATTCGATCCATGATGTGGCCAACCGGAAGTGCAAGGAAGAGTGACGGAAGCGCGAAGGCCGCCGTCAGTACACCGAGAAGACTTCCCGATCCGCCGGCATCGAGCACAGCGTACGACAAGGTCGGCCTCAGCCCGAACGAGAGCGTCTGAACGAGAACGGTCTGGACGAGCACGAGGGCAAATTGGGTTCTCGGTGTCACGCCACACATCCCCTCGCGATCACGACAACGGCATCCTCATTGTTGCCGCTTCTGAGGCCCGACTTCCTGCATTTCTCACAAAATGGCATCTACCTTTAGTGAATCTGCAAGCCTATTGAGGTCGTTGATCGTCCGTTCGGGAAGCAAAATGCCCTCGGCTTTCGCATGCTTCAGATTCTCACTCTCGCGATCGCCTGGAACGAGGATGCGTGTGCTTCCCTCTGCGAGAGGCCCAGAGGTCGTGGAATCGACGAGATTATTCACCCGGGCACGAAGTTCGTCAAGCGGCATGCAAGCGTCAGCTTTAATCGCGATGATGAGGTGACCGCAGCGACTGCTGCCCTCCTCCGAGTACGGGCCGACAACCTGGTCTGCATACCCACTTCCGGTGAGTACGCCGGCAAGCAGATCGATCATGAGTGAGATTCCATAACCCTTGTGCTCGCCAATAGGCTGGAGTGTCCCCTTCAGAGCTGCGTGCGGGTCGGTAGTGACTCGGCCATTGAGGTCTAGCGCCCAATCGCCGGGGATGTCCGTCCCATTCTGGATTGCGGCATAGATCTTTCCACGCGCCACCTTCGAGTTCGAGATATCCAGAACGACGGATCCGTGTCGACCACCAGGAACAGCAATTGACCAGGGATTTGAGCCGACAGTCTTGTTGACGCCACCCCACGGAGCCATGGCGGGGCTGCTGTTCGTGAGCAGAATTCCGACGTACCCGCGTTCCGACATCGAACGCGTCCAGTAGCCGGCCGTGCCGAAGTGATTGCTGTTTCGAATGCCGACCGCGCCAATGCCGAATCTGTCGGCGTTCTGCATTGCACGCATGCTCGCCCGCGACACGAGAACCTGACCGATTCCATCGCGCCCATCGACGATCGATAGGGCGCCCGAATCTGTGACATCGACGGGATCGGTGTGTGGGGTCATCGCTCCAGATTTCAGCCGTGCCGAGTACCACGGCAATCGAAGCATCCCGTGTGATTCGTGGCCGCCCATGTCTGCTCTGACGAGGCTTGTGCCGACGAGCGTGGCGTCGTCGGTGGGAACTCCGAGAGAAATCAGGACCTTCGTTGCGAAGTCAATGAGCAGCTGTGGTGAGAACAGCTGGGTAGTCATACGAGTGCATCCTCTCGTCGGCGATCAGTCTCCCGCGGCGAAGGCGGCGGTAATATCACGATCCTTGCACGGGAATTTAGCCTGTAGCAAAACTTAATAAACCATCCAGAACTTCGATATTGCTTAAGTAAATGAATGTCGTCATATTGGACAGATGCCACGTTCTGCGTTGGCGCGATGATCTGACGAAAGGCGAGAGCGATGCGTGTAAACGCCGTATTCATGCGTGGAGGAACGAGCAAGGCGCTCTTCTTCCACGAGCGGGATCTTCCCGAAGATCCGCGCCAGCGAGACGCGTTCATCCTTTCGGCGTACGGCAGCCCTGACCCCTTTCGGCGGCAGATTGACGGCGTCGGCGGTGCGGCGTCGTCGACAAGCAAAGTGGCCATCATTAGCGATGGTCGCGAGAGAGGCGTTGACGTTCTCTACGAGTTTGGCCAAGTCGGAATCGAGCAGGAGATGATTGATCGGCGGGGCAACTGTGGGAACATCTCGTCAGCGGTCGGCCCATTCGCCGTCGACGAGGGTCTCGTCACAGCGACAGACCCCATGACGATCGTGCGGTTTCTCAACGTCAACACCGGCAAGGTCATCGTCGCGCACGTGCCGACGAAAGACGGAAAGTTCGATCCGAACGGAAACTTCGAGCTTCCCGGGGTGCCGAGAAGCGGATCCCCAGTGAAGCTGGATTACCTTGAGCCGGGAGGGTCGGTAACAGGCAGCCTTCTGCCCACAGGGAACGTCGTTGATGAGCTCGATGTCCCCGGAATCGGCACAATCGACGTTTCTCTGATTGACGCTGCGAACCCCCTCGTGTTCGTGAGATGGCGCGACGTGGGGCTCGACGGAACCGAGACGGGAGCCCAGCTTGACGCAGATCCCGAGTTCCGGGCAAAGGTCGAGTCAATTCGTGCGAGAGCATCGGTGCTGGCGGGAATCGCGCAGACTGTTGACGAAGCGACTGCGCACGTTCCGTCCGTGCCCAAACTCTCGTTTGTTGGGGCGCCACGTGACTACACCGCCGCGAATGGCCACTCCTACTCAGCAGAGCAGATGAGCATTCGCGCGGCAATGATGTCGATGGGGTGGTTGCACCCGTCGTACCCGCTGACGGGAGCAATCGCGACGAGCGTAGCGTCTCGCATCACTGGGACTCTCGTGAATGAGGCGGTACGTTCGGACTCAGAGTCGGTCATCATCGGGCACCAATCAGGATTGCTTCCGATGGAGGTCGACGTTGGGGTCGATGAGAAAGGCTGGGTCGCTCACAGCGCATCCGGGTTTCGCACGGCTCGCCGGCTGTTCGAAGGCACGGTTCTTGTGCCCGATGAACGGCTGAGTGCAGTGACGACGTAAGCCAGACCCAGCTGTCAACCAAGTAAAAACGCACTACACACTACAAAGGAGTAGCGATGACCAAGAGGTTTACCCGCACACTGGCCGCAGTCGCCCTCGGCGCGTCTGCAGCGATGGCGATGACCGCGTGCAGCGGCCCGTCTCAAACCCATTCAGATGAGTCGGCCGGACTGCCGTCATCAATCGAGCTCGTCGTGCCCTTCGCGGCTGGAGGCGGCACGGACACGTGGGCTCGCTTCGTCGCCCCGTATCTCGAGAAAAAGATCGAGGGCAACCCGAAGATCGTCGTCGAGAATCAGCCGGGCGGCGAGTCGATCACCGGAACGAATAAGTTCGTCACATCGGGCTCGACTGATGGCAGTCAGCTCCTTGTTACCTCGGGCAGCACCTATATTCCCGCCCTGCTGAATCGCTCTGAGGTGAAGTATGACTTCACCAAGCTGGTCCCAGTTGTCGTCAACGGCACGGGCGGAGCTGTCTATGTGTCGTCTTCGACGGGCATCAAGCAGGCATCTGATCTTGCCGGTTTCGATAAGACGCTCAGCTATGGCGGCATCAGCGCAACGGGAAATGACCTCGTCACCTTGCTGGCCATGGACGTTCTCGATATCGACATCGATGCGACGTTCGGTTTTGAAGGCAGAGGGCCTGCGCGTCTCGCTCTTGAGCGCGGCGAGGTGAACCTCGACTACCAGACGACATCGGCGTTTGTCTCGCAGGTTCAGCCGATGATCGATGACGGAAAGGCGACAGCGCTGTTCTCCTTCGGCGTCCCCGAGGACGGTGAGATCGTTCGCGATCCGGCTCTGCCCGACCTGCCGACCCTTGAAGAAGTGTACGAGAACATCAACGGAGAGGCTCCGAGCGGTGAAGCATACGACGCCTACCGGGCGTTCCTCTCGGCCGGGTACTTCTATCAAAAAGGCATCTGGGTCAACGAGGGCACGGATCCGGCCGTCGTCGATGCTCTCCGCGCAGCGGCAAAGGAGCTGTCGACAGACGAGGAGTTCATCGCGAAAAGCAAGGATGCCCTGGGTGGTTACCCCTTGGTCTCGGGTGACGAGGCGCAAGAGGACTTGACGAAGACGTTCGATGTGTCTGAAGCCGTGAGAAATTA
Organism: Paramicrobacterium chengjingii; assembly: GCF_011751765.2. Classification (GTDB taxonomy): domain Bacteria; phylum Actinomycetota; class Actinomycetes; order Actinomycetales; family Microbacteriaceae; genus Paramicrobacterium; species Paramicrobacterium chengjingii. The sequence goes on along the minus strand of NZ_CP061169.1, from coordinate 3,489,931 downwards.
CACACTCGATCTGCTGAAGAACTCGTACGACGTCACTGTCGATACGAAGTAGCTCATCGGTCGGCTGGTCGGCTCGCGCTGACCAGCCGACCTCAAGTCCTCTATTGCCAAGGTTGTCGATTCATGGATGCTGTACTCTCTGGCCTCAACACTTTTCTCGATCCCTCCACGCTGTTCTTCCTCGCTGCCGGAGTCTTCGCAGGACTCGTCGTCGGTGTTATCCCTGGTCTCGGCGGGACTGCCGCCGTCGCAGTGCTCCTGCCGTTCATTTTCGTTCTCGATGCGCCGCAGGCGATGGCCCTCATCATCGGTGCCGTCGCTGTGGTTCACCATTCCGATGCCATAGCCTCCATCCTTCTGGGTATACCGGGGTCATCCTCCGCAGCTGTGCTGCTCCTCGACGGCCATGTCATGGCCAAGCAGGGCAAGGGCGCCAAGGCCCTCTCGCTAGCGTTTATGTCGTCGATGGCCGGCGGACTCATCGGAGCGATCGGCCTCACGCTAGCTATCCCCGTTGCACGGCCGCTCGTGCTGCTCTTCGGTTCGCCCGAGATCTTCATGCTGACTGTACTGGGCATTTCACTGACTGCACTGCTTTCGAAGGGCAACCTCGTCAAGGGCCTTGTCGCCGGTGCATTCGGAGTTCTACTCGGGCAGGTCGGGGCTGCGCCAGCGGCCCCTGACTATCGCTTTATCTTTGGCAACCTCGACCTTGCCGATGGTCTCGATCTCGTCGCCGTCGCCCTCAGCATCTTCGGAATCGCCGAGATCATTCACTTGGTGGCGAAGAAGACTGCGGTGGCGAACGTCACGTCGTTGGGGACGGGCTGGATGGAGGGCGTCAAGGAGTTCTTCCCGAACTTCATGCACGTTCTTCGAGGAGCGCTCATCGGCATCTGGGCAGGTGTGCTCCCCGGGGTCGGCGCAACGGCGGGAACGTGGATGGCCTATGGCCAGGCCCAGGCAACCGCACGCGGCAAGAAGAAGGGGAAGTTCGGCAAGGGCGACCCGCGCGGTGTCATCGCACCCGAGTCCGCGGCAAACTCCGTCGAAGCCGGCGACCTGATCCCGACGCTTCTCTTCGGCATTCCCGGCGGTGCACCGGCAGCGCTGCTTCTCGGTGCCTTGCTGATCTTCGGCATCGAGCCGGGACCGCGAATCATCACGGACCACCTTGACCTGATCTATGTCATTATCTGGTCGTTCGGCATCGCGAGCGTTGTGGGCTCTCTGCTCTGCTTTGTCATCGCAAAGCCGCTCTCGATGCTTTCATTCGTGCGTTTCCCGCTGCTGGCCGCGGGCCTCATCCCGATTCTCTTCATGGCTGGCTTCCAAGGGTCGCTCTTGATCCAGATGATTCCGCTGATGCTCATCCTCGGAGTCGTCGGGTGGTTCATGAAGGAGTTCGATTATCCGCGAGCTCCGTTCCTTATCGGTTTCGTGCTGAGCATCCCGATGGAACGGTACTACTACCTCACCGACAAGCTCTACTCGTTCTCTGAGTGGGCAACGCGTCCCGGGGTTCTGGTTATGGCGGTGATACTGATCATCCCGATCGTCATGGCTCTGGTGCGCCTCATCAGAAAGCGTCTCGGCCACACAACGGAGAAGGTCTCAACCGAGTCGGATCTCGCGGTGGACAACGCGCCGCGAAGCTGGGCCGTCGTTATCGCCGGCATCTTCTTCATCATCTTCGCCGGGGCGTTTGTGCTTGCCCAGCAGTTTGCCGAGGCGGCCCGACTGATGCCGAACGTCATCACGGTGATCGGAGCGACGCTTTCGCTCGTCGCGATGATCATCGAGCTGCGCAAGCTCAAGAGCGACGCGCCGCGAACCGATGAGACGCGCGCGGCCTGGAAGAAGGTGTTGACCGTCACGTTTGCGTCGACGATGTGGCTCCTCGGATTCGTCGTGCTTATTTATGTCTTCGGAATGGCTGTTGCCTGCCTCGTCTATGTGCCGCTCTTCCTCTGGTTCGTGGCCAAAGCCAAGTGGTGGGTCATCCCGATCTACACCGTGGCACTTCTTGCACTGCTTCTCGTTGCACAGCAGTTCGCAGGCATCTCCCTCCCAGACGGATACGTCTACCTCGGAATATAAGAATCGCGGACAAGAAAGAGAACAATGACTGGTCAGGTAAATGCGGTTGACGGCACCGATGTCGACGTCGTCATCGTCGGAGCGGGGAACGCCGCGCTCGTTGCGGCCCTCTCAGCTCACGAGAACGGAGCGCGCGTTCTCGTTCTCGAGGCGGCTCCGTGGGAGGAGCGGGGCGGAAACAGCCGGTTCACGGGAGGGATCTTCCGTATCGCGCACGACGGCATGGAGTCGCTGCTGCCGCTCATCACCGAGGAGTCTGCGAAGTGGAAAGACCGGGTCGACCTTGACCCGTACACCGTCGAGACGTACTCAGACGAATACGCTCGGGTCTCGCGCGGACGCAATTCTGACGTTCTCACCTCCGCCGTGATCGAAGAGTCGTACGAGACGGTCTCGTGGATGGTGGAGAAGGGCGTGAAGTTCGAGCTTGCTGTCGGCAAACTCATTGATCCGGAGAAGATCGACGAGGGACAGCGATACCGGCTGCCGCCAGGTGGCGCCTTCCGAGCGGCGGACGAGGGCATCGGACTCATCGAAGACCTCTTCCACGCTGTCGAGGAGGCTGGAATCGAGGTGTGGTACGACGCCCCGGTGAGTGAACTGATCATGGAAGGCTCGACGTGCACAGGGGTGAAAGTGCAGCGGCAGGATTCTCATCAGGAGGTGCGCGGAAACGTCGTGCTCGCCTCGGGAGGCTTTGAGGCGAACCCGCAGATGCGACAGAAATGGCTCGGGCCCGGATGGGACCTTGTGAAGGTGCGCGGAACCCGGTTCAACACCGGCGCCGGACTCGCGGCTGCCATGAATGCCGGAGCGAAAGCTGTTGGCCATTGGGGCGGATGCCACGCGGTGCCGCTTGACGCGAATGCACCTGACGTCGGCGATCTGAAGGTTACAGACAAGATGAGTCGATACAGCTACCCCTTTGCTCTTCTCATCAACGCGGAGGGGCAGCGGTTCGTCGACGAAGGCGAAGACCACGTGTGGCTCACCTATGCGAAGACTGGAAAGTCGGTGCGCGCACAGACGGGAGCCTGGGCGTTCCAGCTCTTTGACAGCAAGACGACGCACCTGCTTGAGCCGCGCTATTCGACGGGGACGCCCATCGTGGCGGACACGCTGAGCGAACTGGCCGCGAAGCTCGGTGTGCCGGCCGAGGCCGTTGAGCGCACGGTTCACGACTACAACGCGGCCTGCTCAGACGGCGAGTTCGATCCGTTCGGGCGTGACGGGCTCTCAGCGAAACCCTCGGGCCAGCCGGCGAAGTCGAATTGGGCTCAGCGTATCGACCAGGGCCCCTACACCGCCTACACGGTGACGTGCGGAATCACCTTCACCTACGGTGGCATCGCCGTTGACGAGCAGGCGAGGGCCGTCGACTTCGCCGGCCGTGTGATGCCTGGGCTTTTCGCAACGGGTGAAGTCACAGGCGGCTTCTTTTACCACAATTACCCCGCGGGAGCAGGACTGGTTCGGGGTGCCGTGTTCGGCAGGAAGGCGGGGCGTCATGCGGCCCTGGCGGGAAAGGCGCAATCATGAGTGAGACTAATGTCCTTGTTTTGAACGATGCTGAAGGGCTGCTCGAGGCATCCGATGGAGTGCGGCGAATGCGTGAGAAGGCTCACGTGCGTGTGGTTACCACGTCGCTGTCGGAGATTCCGGATGCTGAGCTCGTCGACGTCCATGTGCTCATGGCCGTGCGCGAGCGTTCGAAACTCGGCGCGGATGAGCTTGACCGGATGCCAAACCTCCGGCTCGTGCTGCAGGCCGGTGGACATGCCTACCACCTCGATGGTGCCCACGCGACGGCGCGGGGCATTCCCGTTGCACTGGGACGGCGGGGGGTAGGGCCACGAGCGGCCGTCCCCGAACTCACATTCGCCCTCGCGATCGGCGCCCTGAGGCACGTCAGATCCGCCGTGGACTCGATGGCCGAGGGCGAGTGGAAGCCATATCTTGGCAGAACGCTCAGTCGCCGCACGATGGGGATTCTCGGCTTCGGTCGACACGGAAAATCAGTGGCGAAACTGGCTCACGCCTTCGGTATGAAGGTTGTCGTGTGGAACAGAACGAGTCAAGAGCTTCCCGACGGCGTGGAGGCGTTGCCGCTCGACGACCTGCTGGGCGTGAGCGATGTCGTGAGCGTGCACCTTCGGCTCAGCGACGAGTCCAGAGGTCTGCTTGACGCTGCCAAGCTCGCCAAGATGAAGTCCGGCTCGGTTCTCGTGAACACAGCGCGAGGCGCGATCATCGACGAACCCGCACTCATCGAAGCATTGAAGAATGGCCCGATCTCTGCTGCGGGACTCGACGTGTTCGCGTCAGAACCGCTCGCGCCCGACTCAGAGTTGCGGAGGCTGCCGAATGTGATCGCGACTCCCCATATCGGATGGACTGTCGAGGAGGTCTTCGAGGAATTCGCCGAAATCGCGGCAGATCAGTTGGAGGGCTATCTGAACGCAGCGCTTCCGGTTGATGAACTCATGGATCCGAGCGTGCTCACCACTTAGACGTTCAGAAGCTTCACGATCGACTCGGCTGCCGCGATTGTGCCGGCAATGGGACAACCGCGGGAGTCGAGTTGGATGTCCCCCGAGACGAAGGCCTGCTCAACGGCGGTCTCGATGCGAACCGCCGAGAGGGAGTGACCGCAGTGTCTCAACATCATGGCGCCGCACAGGATCTCGGACACCGGATTCGCGGTGTCAGTTCCTGTGAGCGATGGCGCACTTCCATGTATCGGCTCGAAGTACGAGGTCGCACTTCCGATATTTCCGGAACCGCACATTCCGAGTCCTCCCGCCGTAGCGGCGCCCAGGTCACTCAGGATGTCGCCGAGGAAGTTTTCCATCACAAGTACATCGAACTGTGCTGGATTCTGCACGAGTGCGCCGGCAGCGGCATCCGCGTACATATGCGTGGCCTCGATCTCTGGGTACTCCGAGCTGATCTCGTCGAAGATCTGCCGGAAGAACGCGAACGAGCGAAGCACATTGCTCTTGTCGACGCAGGTCACTCGTTGCACGTCGTCTGCGGGTGCCCCGGATCGCGAACGCGCTGTATCGAAGGCAAAGCGTACGATTCGCTCGACGCCGTGGCGCGTCATCATCATCTGGTCGGCTGCCGCATGATCATTGCGCACGCCAGAGCCTCGGGCGAGGTAGAGCCCTTCGGTGTTCTCGCGCACAATGACGTAATCGATGTCGTGCGACGAATGCGTCGTCGGCGACGGCACTCCGGAGCGCAGTTGGATCGGGCGCACATTGGCAAAGGTGTCGAGCCCGTTGCGCAGCAGCCCCCCGAGGAGGCCTCCCTCGGTTCCATCGGGCTTACGAACATCGGGCAGCCCGACCGGACCTTTGATCACGCCGTCGACGGCAGCGAGTCGCTCGAGCGCACCGGGAAGAAGCGCCGAGCCAGTCTCCCGGTATACCTCGGCCCCCGCGCGCTCCTGCACGACCTCGAGGTCCACGCCATCCGCAGTGAGGGCGGCGTTCAGCACCACAAGCGCGGCATCGACAAGCTCTGGGCCGATACCGTCCCCGGGGATCGCGGCAAGGGTCAGCTTCTGGGAGTTCTGCATCGTGCACATCCTGTACTCAATCTAAGGTTAAGCGGCTGCGAGATCTTCATTTACGTATACCACTGTACACAATTGAAAATGGATCGATCGAAGATCGTCCACGACGGGAGCGGTGCGAGAGAACGGCGTGAACAGGGCGCAGAGTTTGAGTTGCTGGTGTGAGCATGTGACCCCTCGTCTCGAGGGATGCGAGTTGAAGAAGGAATGCTCTTCACGTTATTGTATACAGCAGTATACGAGATGATTGGAATACATGATGAACTCACGTGACGCAGACGTCATCGTCGTCGGAGGCGGGAACGCCGGATTCAGTGCAGCGCACGCGGCGGCGGAACGAGGGCGATCAGTGCTTGTTCTCGAGAAGGCATCTCAGGAGTCTTCGGGCGGAAACAGCTATTACACCGCCGGTGCCACCCGCATCTCGCATAACGGATTGGACGACCTGCGAGACATTCTGGACGAGGACGAGCGTCATCGTGTCACAGAGGTGCCTCCCTATACCGAGCAGGACTACACCGGCGACATGGAACGAGTGACCGAAGGCCGCAACGATTCGGAGCTCACTCGAGTTCTTGTCTCTGAAAGCAATGGCGCCGTGCGGTGGCTGCATTCATTGGGCATGAAGTACCGGCTGATGTATGAACGCCAGGCATACGATCGCCCTGACGGCACGTACCTCTTCTGGGGTGGGCTTCACGTTGGCAATACGGGCGGGGGTGAAGGACTGATCGCAGATCACGTGGCGATTGCCGAGAGGTTGGGCGAGAAGGTCCTGTACGACTGCAACGTCGTCGACCTGGTCGCGGAGAACGAACGCATCGTTGGCGTCAGGGTCGACGCAGGCGGAGAGACGCGCGAGTACCGCGCTGAATCCATCATTCTCGCCGCAGGAGGGTTCGAGGCGAACGTTGCGATGCGCGAAAAGTACCTCGGCGAAGGCTGGGGGCACGCCAAGCTGCGTGGCACGCCGTGCAACACCGGGACATTGATTGAGGCTGGCCTCAAAGCGGGAGCTGACCGTGCCGGGGACTGGGGCAGCGCCCACAGCGTCCAGTGGGACGCCTTGACTCCGAACAACGAAAGCAATCGTGAACTCACCAATCGTTTGACGCGCGGAGGCTACCCGTTCGGCATCATCGTCAACAAGGACGGTGCCCGATTCGTCGACGAGGGCGAAGACTTCCGCAACTACACCTACGCGAAATTCGGCAGGGAGATTCTGAAGCAGCCGGGCAACGTCGGCTACCAGGTCTTCGACGCGAAGTCCCGCCCTCTGCTCCGCTCGGAAGAGTATGAGATGCCGGCAATCTCTGAGTTCACCGCTGACACTCTCGAGGGCGTTGCCGAAGCGGCTGGCATCGACGTTGAGGGGTTCACGCGCACGGTCACTGAGTTTAACGCGAACATCGACGAATCGCGCCCCTTCGATCCGACGATTAGAGACTTGCGAAGCTCGAGTGTGCAGCCGACGAAGAGCAACTGGGCGTCCGCGATCGACACCGCACCGTTCTACGTCTACCCGGTGACCTGCGGCGTAACCTTCACCTTCGGTGGACTCAAGAGCGACGTCGATGGGCATGTGCTCGATGAATCGGGAAACCGCATTGAAGGACTCTTCGTCTGTGGAGAGATGTTGGGCGGCCTCTTCAGCAACAACTACCCTGGGGGTTCAGGTCTGGCCGCGGGAATGGTCTTCGGCCGGCGCGCTGGCTCGCACGCGTAAGTTAGAGTTGGGCTCCGATAAGAGAGTCTGTCGCCAAGCGAGTGAGGGATCGATGCCGAGGAGCGTTTACGATCGGCTGCGCGCTGACATCATTTCGGGCGAGTTTATGCCGGGTGACGGCCTTGGTGAGACTGCACTCGGGAAGCGCTACGGCACGAGCAGAACCCCCATTCGTGAAGCTCTTCACCGGTTGGAACTGGACCTGCTCGTCGAGCGGACCCCACGGGGAATGCAGGTGAAGGGGAGCACCCCAGAAGAGATTCTCGATATCTACGAGGTGCGAATCGATCTCGAGGGGCTCGCAGCTCGGGCAGCGGCAAAAAGGCGCACCGACTTGGACCTCGCCCGCATTCACGCGGCGCGAGACGAAATGTCGAATCTGGCGGACGCAGAGCTCCGCGCAGACACGAACAGAGGGTTTCACGAGTCGATCTGGGCGGCGAGTCACAATCAGACGCTTATTGACCAACTTGAGCGGCTGAGTGTGCACCTGCTTCGCTACCCAACAACCACCTTGTCGGTGGAGGACCGCTGGGAGTCCGCCCTCTCGGAACACGATGAGCTTATTTCGGCCATTGCCGATCGCGATTCGGATGCCGCAGAGCAAATTGCGGAGCAGCACATGTCGCGCGCCCGTGACATCAGGCTGCAGCTGTATGCGCAGCAGCGCTGAAAGCTCGGTGTCGGCGAAGGCGGGCGGGTGCTGCGACAGCATCCGCCCGCCTTCTCTTGTGAAGTCGCGGCTACTTGCTGAAGCCGTAGATGGGGTGCTTGGCCTGCTCCGCCTCGTGTTCTGGACCGAGCGGGATGCGCGTGCGGTCGCGCAGCAGCAGCGTCGCGATGAACGCGATGACCATGACGCCCGCAATGTACCAGGCGACGGCCTGGGAGGTGCCGGTCGTCTGCACGATCCACGCGGAGATCAGCGGGGCGAATGCGCCGCCGAGTACAGTGCCGATCGCGTAGGCGATTGAGACGCCGGAGTAACGGATCGACGCGGGAAACAGCTCGGTGAAATACGCAGCCTGGGGGCCGTAGGTGAGCCCGTTGCCGATTGTGAAGAGGGCGATCCCCGCGAAGAACAGCCACGCGCTGCCGGTCTCGACGAGTGGGAAAAGAAACCACACGGTAATGAGAAAGACGATCCAACCGGTGATGTAGGTCTTGCGGCGCCCGATCTTGTCTGAGAGCCAGCCGCCGAACCACGTGAATACCAGCCATACCACGGAGGAGACGGTGACGGCGATGAGAACAGGAGTGCGCTCCATGCCGACGAGTCCGCCCTCATCGAGGGGCCGCGTGGCGTAGCCCTGCAAGAATCCGCCCGTCGTCATGTAGCCCGCCGCGTTGTTGCCGGCGAACGTGAGGGCGGCGAGGATCACGAGCAGCCAGTGCTTGCGAAACAACTGGATGATCGGCATCTGCGCCTTCTCCTTCTTCGCCGCCATCTCGGCGAAGACCGGCGACTCCTCGACGCTGCGGCGCACGATGATTCCGACGACGACGAGCACGATGCTCAGCAGAAACGGGATGCGCCAGCCCCACTCGACGAACGCCTCACCGGGGGAGATAACACCGGTCATGAGTGCGAGAACTCCCGACGCCAGCAGCAGTCCGAGCGGAACGCCCATCTGCGGGAACGCACCGAAGCGTCCGCGCTTATCGGCGGGTGCATGCTCGACGGCCATAAGCACGGCGCCGCCCCATTCACCTCCCGTGGACAGTCCCTGCAGAATACGCAGAAGCACGAGGATGATCGGTGCCGCTGCGCCGATGACGGCGTGCGTGGGCAGCAGGCCGATGAGCGTTGTGGATGCTCCCATGAGAATGAGCGTCCACACCAGCATGGTCTTGCGGCCGATCTTGTCGCCGAGATGTCCGGCGATGAACGCGCCGAGCGGTCGGAAGAGAAAACTCACGCCGACGGAGGCGAACGAGAGAAGAATGGCAGCCTGCGGGCCCAGTGGTTCGAAATACAGCGAAGCGAAGAGCAGGCCGGCCGCATTGGCGTAGAGAAAGAAGTCGTACCATTCGATCGTCGTGCCGATGATGGTCGCGACCGCGACTCTCTTCATGTCGGTTTGGGTTGCCTGCGAGGCAACGTTCGATGCGTCAGACATCGGTGACTCCCTTGTCATTTGTCGTGCTGTGCAGGTCGGGTCGGCCGTGCAGAAGGACGGCTCAAATCATATACGACCTGAGATATCTTGTGAACCCCGTGTGACGGCTACAGCATGTTGAACGAGGTGTTGAACGCCAACGCAATGAGTGGGGTGCCAACGAGAGCGACGGCAATCGGCAGTGCGCGGCGTATCCGACGTGCGATCATGAAGACCACGAGTGCAAGGGCGACGACGCCGATGAATACCCAGTACACAGGGCTCGTCGTGTCGCCGACCACGGTAAGTCCGTAGACAGCTTCACCCGTGCCGATGCCCGCGAGAAGTGCCGTGGCGGCCGATGCGCGAAAGGCTCGGCCACGGATCCAGCATGCTGCGACCCCGATAAACGGACCGGCGACGAGCCCGACGATCGAGAACAGTGTTGGGTCATAGACGAATCCGCGCAGCGTCGACACCGCGGCGTAGCCCAGGGTGAGCAGCACAAAACTCGCTGCGCCCAGGAGTGCCGATTCCCACCAACTGCGGCGCGCGAAAAAGATCAGCGCGACGGTGAGCAGCGTCCAGCCGCTCGCAGAATTGGCGAACGACGAGAACCAGCTGGGAAGGAATTGCTGGGCGAACGATGTCAGGCCGCCGAGCAGGATGCTGGCCACGAGCACGCCGGCAATGCTCGAAAGAGCGCGCGCGAGCCTGCGACGGGACGTCATCGCGGCTCCACTCGCGGGCGCAGCAACGCCACGAGCGCGGCGACGACGACACTCGCGATGGCCAGCACGACGAAGCTCGTGGGGAAGGAGCTCGCCGTCGCGATGGTGCCGACAACAACCGAGCCGAGGCCCGTTCCGAGGTCGAAGCCCGCGTTCCAGACAACGCTCACGACGTTGCGTGATCGATCGCCCGCGGCAGCGAACGCCTCGACGAGCGTGACGTTCTGCAGGCCGCCGTACGCCGTGCCGATGAGCGCGGCGCCGACAAGAAGCAGCGTTGTGGCGAGAGCATCCGTGTTGCCCGTGAGTCCGACGGCGAGGCCGGCTGCGCCAATGGCGGCGACAACCAGAAGCGGCGCGATAAAGCGGCGGGCACCGAAGCGGTCGGCGATGCCGCCGAAGATCCAGCGAGAGAGAGCGCCGAGACCGGTGAGCGCGAGAAGAGCGACTACCGCTGTCGTGGTGTTCTCGAGCATCGACGGCGCAAACGTGAGAACGGCCCCGCCCGTGCACGTGATGGTGAGCAGCGCAACGATGGGCATGACGACGGCGCGTGTGCGCACGGCGGCGATGCGCGAGCCCTGCGGGTTGATGTCGATCGCGGAGGTCTGCGGCGGCGGCACCGTGGCGAGGCGGCGCCCCAGCACGATGGCGAACGGCACAGCCAGCGCCGGCGCGATGCCGAGACCGAAGACGAGCGCCGGGCTCACCTGCTCTGCGAGCCACGGAGCGGCGGGAACGAGCACGAACTGCGGCACGGCAATGGCGAGGCCATAGGCACCGATTGCCCGCCCTCGCCGCTTCGGCTCGACAAGCGCTGCGACAGCAGACGACCCGCACACGGTGATGATGCCGAATCCGACGCCGCGCACGATGGCGAGCCCGAGAATCAGCGGCAACTGGTCAGAGAAGAGGTGAAGCGCAGACGGAAGCCCAAGGCAGAGCAGCCCGATCACCAGCATCCGTGACCAGCCGAGCACTCGCAGTCCGGGAGACACGAGCATCTGCGTCGCGACTGTCGAGAGCATGAGCAGACCGTTGACGAGACCGCTGCCGAAGCTGTCGGCGCCGCCCATCGTCGCCCAGAGCGGGGCAACGGGCAGAAGCAGCGAGAAGCCGCTGAACGCCAGGGCCGTGGTGATCAGCAAGGGCGGAATGCCGGGAAGTGTCCACACAGACGGCTTGCGCTCGGTCACGTGGCCTCCCGTCGTCGCACCATGCCCTCCTCGAACCGGGCACTCGGCACAGCTTACCGGGACGGTTCGGGCACAAAGACGCTGATGGATGCTGTCGCGTCGAGCGACAGCATCCATCAGCGTTCGTGGTGGCTAGGCTCGGCTCAGCAGGCCCGCGGGCAGGTGCGCCGCGTGCGCATCGGTGAGCTCGTCGCAGATGCGCCAGAGCGTCTCGGGTGTGACGCTCGACATGGCGTTGGGGTCGGCGAGGAGCGCCTGGCGCACAAGCGTGGGCTCTTCGCGACGAGCGGCCTCGATGGCGGCACCCGCGACGGCAGCGTATGGGCGGTTGACGGTGACGCACTCGATGGGCAGGTCGCCCATCGCGACGGGATGGATGCCCTCGGCGTCGACAACGCACGGCACCTCGACGACCTCGGCCTCGGGGAGGTTGCTGATCAGTCCGGCGTTGGGCAGGTTGGCGTGGATCTCGCGCCGCGTTCCCGTGACGAGCGAGTGGATGAGCTGCGGAGCGTATTCGGATGCCTCGTCGAGAAGCTCGATGTCGTGCCCGGCGTCGAGCGCAGTCCGCGTCTGTTCGAACTCGGTGACGTTGTCTTCGCTGATCTGCAGATATTCGAGCGGTTGCAGACGGTACTTCTCACGCTGAGACTCCGAGCGCAGAAACCACGAGAGGTACTCGGAGGAGTGCTCGCTTGTTTCGGTGGGGTAATAGCCGACGCGACGGAAGATCTCGGCCCGAACACGACGCTGAAGCTCAGGATCGTCGGCGATGCGCTGCTCGAGGCGCGGGTATAGGCTCTCGCCGTTGTGCGTCCACTCGAGCAGCCACGACTGGTGGTTGAGCCCCGCGGCGCGATACTGCGTGTCGGCGACGTCGAGGTCGACGAGCTCGGCGAGGTCGTGCGCGGTCCAATAGACGCTGTGGCAGAGGCCCACGGTGCGGATGCTGGGAGCGACGACGTTTGCCCACCACACGTTCATGGTCATGGGGTTGGTGTAGTTGAGGAAGTAGGCGTTCGGGCAGATCTGCTCCATGTCATGCAGAATGCCCGTGAGCACGGGGAACGTGCGGAGTCCGCGAAACACGCCGCCGACTCCCGTGGTGTCACCGATCGTCTGCAGCAGACCGTGGCGAGCGGGAATCTCAAGATCGGCACGTGTTCCCTCGACGCCGCCCACCTGAATCATATTGATCACGAAGTCCGCACCGGCGAGGGCCTCGCGGCGATCGGCGGATGCTGTCACACGGGCGTGGGCGCCGAGACGCTTCGATACGTAAGCGGCTGTCGCCTTCGCGACACGCAGTCGCTCATCATCGATGTCGTGCAGGGCGATTTCGATCTCGTCGAACTCGGGGTATCGCAGCAGGTCGGTGAGCAGCTGCTTGGTAAATACGACGCTTCCTGCGCCGATGAAAGTCACGCGTGTCATACAAGCATTGTGACCACATCGATCACATTAGTGTGCAAAACAGTCACTCTTGGTGAGCGGAACGGGGAAGCTCTCGGCGCGCGACAACGGGGAGAAACCGGGTGAAACTGGCGAGGAGTGAACATTCTCTTGCGCAAAACGATCGCTTTCCTGAGCGAATATGTGGTCAAATATGACGCATGAACCACGTCATTTCATCTGGGGGCCAGCCGATCGTCGCCTCGGCAAAACGCTCGAAGCGGCTGTCGGCGATTCTCACCGCGCTCGCCGAGTCGTCGTCGGTGTCGCTCGTCGAGCTCACGCGAAACCTCGATTCATCTCCGGCGACGATCCGGCGCGACTTGGCGCTGCTTGAGTCGCAGGGGTTCCTGACTCGCACGCACGGGGGTGCGCAGGCCACAGAGATGAAGGCCGAGCTGCCCGTGCGCTATCGCGACGGGGCAGAGCGCGACGCAAAGGTAGCGATAGCCCGCAAAGCGGCGGAGCTGATTCCGGGAGGGCGACAGGCAATCGCGATCGGCGGCGGAAGCACGGCGGCCGAGGTGGCGCGCAACCTGACATCGCGCACCGACCTCACGATTGTCACAAATTCGCTTACGACGGCATATGAGCTCGCCTCGCGCAGCAAGGTGAAGGTTGTCATGACCGGCGGTGTGATTCGCCCCACGTCGTTTGAGCTGGTCGGAACGCTCGCTGAGGGTGCGCTCAACGCGATAAACGTCGCCATGACGGTGATCGGCGCAGACGGCATCACCGCGGCGAACGGGCTCACGACGTTTGACGACACCGAAGCGCGCACAAACCGCTCGATGGTGACGCACGCCGGTCGCGTTGTCGTTGTCGCAGACAGCACGAAACTCGGAGAAGTGCGTCTCGCTCGCGTCGCTGAGCTCAGCGAGATCAGCGACCTCGTCATTGACGACGCGGCAGATCCCCAGGAGCTGGCGAAGATCGAACGGCTGGGGGTGCGCATTCACCGCGTGCGCGCCTAAGCACTGTCTCTCCTGCCCTCGGTGTTCAGCCATTCGGAAGTTCTCGGCGAAACGCCGTATACGTGCGCACGACACGCGTGCTATCGCGAGAAGTTCCGAATGCGTGAACGACTTAGGCTGACGACGGCCGCGTCAGGGCGGCAGAAATGCTCTCGATCCCGTACTCGAATGCAGCATCGACGTCGCCCCCCAGCCGGAAGGCGCCCGAAGTCTCCATCGCGATAAAGCCCGTCGCCCACGCGGTGAGTGTGCGGGCGGCGAGGAGCACACGATCGGGATCGACGAGTGTTGCCACGATGTCGAAGAGAGGCACGCTCGCTGACTCGAGTACCTCGGGCGAGACCTCGTCGCCAGTGCCGAGTGGTGTGAATATGAGGCGATATGCCGCAGGGCGTTCGCACGCGAACGAGCGAAGCTCACGCACGATCGACGAGAGTCGCACGTGCGGATCGGCGCCTGGTGTACCCGGACCCCCCGGGTCGGCGGCTTCCAGACTCTCGCCCAGGTCGGCAGCGACCGACTCGGCAATCAAGCGGATCAGTGCGTCACGATTGCGAACACGCTTGTACAGCGATGGGGGGCGCACGCCGACGCGCGCAGCAACCGCTGCCATTGTCACGGCACTGAGACCGTTCGTCTCAAGAACGTGCAGTCCGGCGGCGACGATGGCGGGCAGCGAAGTGCGGTCGGGTGTCGGCATTTTTCCAGTATAGCTATTGCGCATAGCCATCATGGCTATGTATCGTAGCCATTATGGAACTCACCACAGGACTGCGACGCATTGGCAACGACATCGTTGCGGCACACCTCGTCGTTCGAGACGACGGCATCACGCTGATTGACGCAGGGCTTGCCGGGCACTGGAACGACCTGAAGCGTGAACTCACAGCGATCGGTCGCACCCCATCTGACATTCGCGGCGTTGTGCTCACGCACGGCGACAGCGATCACATCGGCTTTGCCGAGCGGCTGCGCAGTGACTACGGCGTGCCGGTTTTTGTGCATGCCGCCGATGCGGCCCGCGCACGCGGCGAGGAATCGACAAAACCTACGTGGGGTGGCATGCGCATCGGCCCTGTGCTCCGGTTTCTCGCTTACGCAATCCGTCAGGGCGGCCTGCGTACGCGCTATCTGACCGAGGTGCGCGAGGTGGCCGACGGGCAGGTGCTTGATCTGCCCGGTTCTCCCGAGGTCATCGGCCTACCCGGCCACTCGCCCGGCAGCATCGCGATTCACGTGCCCGACGTCTCGGCAGTGTTTGTCGGAGACGGACTCACAACCGGCCACGTTCTCACGGGCAAGCAGGGCCCGCAGCCTGCGCCGTTCACCGATGATCAGGCGGCGGCGCTCTCGTCGCTCGTCCGCCTTGAAAGATTGAACGTCGACTGGGTGATTCCCGGGCATGGCAAGCCCTGGCATGGGGGTATCGCCGAGGTGCTTTCTGCCTACCGGGATGTCGCGGAGGCCTGACCGCGAAGAGTCGAGTCCGTCAGTCCGCCAGAAGCTCGATTGGCGGGCCGCGAGCGCGTAATGATCAGTCAGAGTGACTGGAACGCTCTATTTTGTGAGCGAATGATTGCTCAAATCGATACGTTATGCCACATTCTCAGTGACGGGAAGCATCCGCTCACCTGAAATGTCAGCTTCCCGATCCCTTCATAGGTGAAGCCGAAAGGGTCAACAATGACGTATCACCCACAGCTCAAACGCACAGCACTTGCCGGTGCGGCACTTGCGACCGCGGGCATCATGGTGCTGTCGGGCTGCAGCGCCCAGCAGGGCGCGACAACGCTCGACAAAGACGCCGACGTGACAATCACGATGTGGTCGGGGCAGACAGACGAAGCCCAAGACCTCATCGAAACCCTGGCGAAGGAGTTCGAAGACGAGCATCCGAATGTCACGATCGATCTCTCGGCCGGCGCATCGTCGACAGAGCAGCTGCTGCAGAAGCTTTCTGCCGGGTTTGCCGGAAACAGCTACCCCGACATCTCCTACTCGTTCGGCGCCTGGGCGAGTCAGCTCGAAGCATCCGGTCGCACGCTCGACATCACAGACAAGGTGAGCGAGCCCGACGTGAAGTGGGACGAGTTCTCTGACGCGGCTCGCGCAACCGTGCAGCCGACCGGGGAGAAGACCATCGGATTCCCCGCGATCGTCGACAACCTCTCGCTCATCTACAACAAGACGGTGTTCGACAAAGCTGGCGTCGACTACCCAGACGAGAGCTGGGATTGGAATGACTTCCGCGACGCGGCGAAGAAGCTGACGGATGCCGAGTCCAACACGTACGGTTACGGCTACTCCGTGTCGGGGTCAGAAGAGACGACGTGGCAGTTCTGGCCGCACCTGTGGCAGAACGGCGGCGAGATTCTGAGTGACGATGAGAAATCGGCTGCGTTCGATTCTGATGCGGGAGTGAAGGCGCTCACGTACCTGCAGGGCATGGCGGTGACCGACAAGAGCGTCTACCTCGACCAGACGGACACCAAGTTCGGTCAGCTGTTTGCGAGCGACCGCATCGGCATGATCACCTCGGGCCCGTGGCAGCTGTATGACCTGGTGAAGGCTGGCACCGACTACGGAGTCACCGTTCTGCCCGGTACGGACGGCGATCACCAAACGGTGTCTGGCCCCGACATCTGGGCGCTCTTCGACCACAAAGACAAGAACCGCGAGTACTGGTCGTATGAGTTCGTGAAGTGGCTGACGGATGCTGAGCAGGACGTGCGCTGGAACGTAGCAATCGGCAACCTGCCGCTGCGATCAAGCGAGGTGGACTCGGCGGAGTTCAAGGAGCAGGCGGCCGCGTACCCTGGCCTCGACACCATGGCTGCGAACAACGAGAACGCGAAGCAGGCGCGCCCGACGGTTCCCGGATACGTCAACCTCTCTGAGGCCATCGGCAGTGCGATCTCGCAGGTGCTGCAGGGTCAGAAAGACCCGGCAGAAGCATTGAAGGCCGCCGCCGAGAAAGCGAACGAGAAGCTCGGGGAATCGAAGTAGAAATGAGCCAGACTCGGATGCTTGTGGCGCCGCGGGCCTCGCAGAAGGGCGAGGCCCCCGGCCGCACCAAGCGCGCACGCCGCTTCTTCGAGGGGTGGACGTTCGTCGGCCCCGCGACGCTCATCGTCGTCGGGCTCTCGATCTTCCCCGCCGTCTGGGCGTTCATCCTCTCGCTGCAGGAGTGGGACGGCTTCAGCGACGCGACGTTCGTCGGCGGCGACAACTACGCCCGGCTCATGGGCGACCCGGAGTTCCTCGACTCTGTGATGCACACGCTCTTTTACACCGTGTTGTTCGTGCCGTCGTCTGTGCTGGCCGGGCTGTTTCTCGCCGTGGCGTTGAATCGCAGCATCCGTTTCATCGGCATCTACCGCACGGCGATCTTCGTGCCCTTCGTCGCGTCGGCGGCCGCGACAGGAATTCTCGCCACCTATCTCTTCAGCCCGCAGTTCGGTGTCGTCAATAACGTCTTGCGTGTCATTGGCCTGCCTCAGCAGCAATGGTTGGAAGATCCGGCGCAGGCGATGGTCGTGATCGCGATCATGTCGCTGTGGGGACAGGCCGCATTCACGACCGTCATCTATCTTGCCGCGTTGCAGGACGTGCCGAACGAGCTCCTCGAGGCGGCCCGCATCGACGGGGCGAACCGGTGGCAGTCGTTTTGGCGAGTGGTGTGGCCGCAACTCGCCCCCGTGACTGTCTTCGTCACGATCTGGCAGATGATCGAGGCCATCAAACTGTTCGACCTCGTGTTCACCACGACAAAGGGCGGACCTCTCGACTCCACGAAGACGATCGTGTACTTCGTGTGGGAGAGCGCGTTCAAGGGACTTGAATTCGGCTACGGTTCAGCGAGCGCGTACGTGCTCTTCGCTCTGACCCTGCTCATCACACTCGCCGTCGTCATTTACTCGCGGCGCTCGAAAACGGAGGCGTTCTGACCATGGTCGCCACACAAGAAGCCGTCGGAGTGACGCCGCTGGCCGCAGTCGCCCCATCACGAAGACGTCGACGTCGGCGCATCAGCGGCTGGCACTTCGTGCTCGCCCCGATCGCCCTCGTCTTCGTCATCCCGTTCGTGCAGATGATCATGGCTGCGCTGTCGCCGGCATCAGAACTCGTGCAGTTTCCGCCGCCCTTCGTTCCCTCGACGGTGACGTTCGAGAACTTCGCCAAGCTCTTCGCGACGACAAACATCCTGCAATGGCTCATGAATTCGGTCATCGTCTCAGGGGTCGCGATCCTCGCGCACATCGTGCTCTGCTCGCTCGCCGGGTATGGATTTGCACGGTTGAAGTTCCACGGACGAAACATGGGATTCCTTCTGATCGTCTCGACGATCATGCTGCCGACGCAGCTTCTGATGATCCCGACCTACATCCTCTTCTCAAAGCTCGGCCTCATCAATACACTCGGCGCCGCCATGGTGCCGTGGTTGGCCACGGCGTTCGGCATCTTCCTGATGCGCCAGTTCTTCCTCAGCATCCCGGTTGAACTTGAAGAGGCAGGGATGCTTGATGGGTGCACGCGCTGGGGAATCTTCTTCCGGATCGTGCTGCCGCTCGCGAAGCCGGCCCTTGCGACGCTGTCGATCTTCACGTTGCTCGGCTCGTGGAACGACCTGATCTGGCCCCTGATCGCGATCAACGATCCGTCGTCATTCACGATGCAGCTCGGGATCGCGAACTTCCAAGGTGCGCGACAGACCGAGTGGGGGCTGCTGATGTCAGGTAACGTCATCGCGGTGCTGCCCCTCGTCGTCTTCTTCCTCTTTGCTCAGAAGCAATTCATCCAGACAATGACGTTCTCAGGACTGAAAGGATAATTCCGGTGCACACACTGGTCGTCGGAGACACGAACCCCGATTTCATTCTGAGAGGCGACGTCAAGCCGCGTTTCGGGCAGGCGGAGCAGCTTCTGTCATCAGCCGACCTTGTGCTCGGCGGCAGCGCATCAATTGTGGCGGCCGGTCTTGTCAAGCTCGACGTCGATACGGGGCTTCTCGCCACGGTCGGAGCCGACTACTTCGGAACACTCACCGAGCAGTATCTTGCCGAGTGTGGCATCGACACCTCGGAGGTTCTGAAATCACCCGACGGCTCAACGGGAATCTCGGTGATTCTGTCGCAGCCGGACGATCGTTCCATCTTCACATTTCCTGGCGTGATTCCGACGCTGTCGATCGACGCCGTGCGTACGAGTATCGAACGTGCGCGGCCGAAGCACGTGCACTTCTCCTCCTACTTCCTTGTGCCCGAGCTGGCCTCAGGCCTTCCCTCGCTTTTGGATTCGCTTGCTGCCGCCGGAATCACCACGAGTGTTGACACAAACTGGGATCCGAGCGAGCAGTGGACGGGGCTCGACGACGTGCTGCCGCGCATCACCTACTTCATGCCCAACAGGCAGGAGCTGCGTGCGGTGGGCGCAGGCTACGCCGACGATCCTGCCGGGTCTGACGAAGACATCGCCCTGTCGCTCGCGAAGCTCGGACCCGTCGTCGTTGTGAAGCGCGGCTCAGACGGTGGGCTCGTCGCGACGCCGCGAGGACACGTGCACTCCGTCGATGTTCCCGATGTCAGCGTCGTCGATACAACGGGTGCAGGCGACAGCTTCAACGCGGCGTACATTGCTGCGATGGCGCACGGGGTCGACGACGAAGACGAGCGGCTGAGATGGGCGACGCTTGCTGGCTCGCACTCGGTGACACGGTCGGGTGGAACGGGTGCTCAGATTCACTTGTCTGAGCTCACCATGACACTTGATGGCGTAGGTATCCCAAGCGTCTGACCGGCACTGTGATTCGGATGAAATGAAGAGACGCAAACGTCTCTGTCTCGGGGTGGAATTCAACCCGAGCTTCGGCGTCGGCCGCGATCCGGACGTCACCCTTGGCTTCAGCGTTGTTTCACGTATGCGGGTCGATCGTGATCTGATGAGCATGTCCGAGTACGTGACACAGAGTCGGAGAACTCTCTGATCACACGTGTCTCCGTGTCACATTCTTTGCCATCTCGTCGTTTGCATCGGAGCAATGTCTGAGGGCTTTGGAAGACTGCTGGCATGAATACCACAGGTCGGGAGGCCGACGTCGAGCCCTCGATGAGGTCGGACGCTGCCGGGTGTGCTGTAACAGAGAAGCGGCCGAATGCTCTGCCCGATTTACACGATGGGGCACTCGTCGTGTCCGTGTGGCGAGAAACGGCCTGAGGGGAACTGATGACTGGCACGATCACTTCATCCAACTATGCAATGACACTCGATGAACTGAAGCGACATGTCCGCGCCGCACGCTTCCAAGCACAGCGGAAGGCAAATACCGAGCTTCTGATGTTGTGGTGGAAACTCGGACGAACGATTCTGCAACGCCAAAGTACGGAACAATGGGGGACCGGCATCCTTCACCGCCTCGCCCACGACCTCCGGGCAGAGTTTCCATCTATGAAGGGCTTTTCTGTAGCGAATCTTCGCTACATGCGCCGGTTTACGATCGCCTGGCCGAACGAAGGCCTAATTCGCCAACGACCCGTTGGCGAATTGCCGTGGGGCCACATCATCGAACTCCTCGACAAGCTTCAGGACCGCGAGCTGCGTGACTGGTACGCCGAGAAAGACGTCGTAAACGGTTGGAGTCGTCCAGTCCTCGCCCACCAGATCACGACAAAACTTCACGAACGCGAATCCGCCGCTCCGGCAAACTTCAGTGGAGTTCTCGAACAGCGAGGCTCAGAACTGGCACAGCAGTTGACGAAGGACCCCTACACGCTGGATTTCCTCGCCATCGATAGTGACGCGGGAGAACGCGAGCTTGAAGGACGCCTCGTCGACCGCATTATCGACACTCTCCGAGAACTCGGCCCCGGTTACGCCTTTGTTGGTCGTCAAGTACACTTCGACGTCGACGGAGACGACTTCTACGTAGATTTGCTGTTCTTCCACGTCGAGCAACTCCGGTACATCGTGATCGAGCTGAAGACGAGCAAGTTTGACCCACGTGATGCCGGTCAGCTTGGGTTCTACGTTACCCTCGTTGACGACAAGCTGCGCATCCCAGACAAGCACGAGCCTACCGTTGGGATCATGCTTGTGGCAGGTAAGAACGACGCCGTCGTTCGCTACGCTCTCGCTTCGACAACGCAGCCCATGGCTGTGAGCCGGTATGAGCTGACTCGGGAAGCCCAAGCGGCGCTCCCCGATGAAGAGACTATTGCCCGCGCCTTCACTGAAGAGCTCGCACAGAAGCCCGAAGGTATCGCCGCCCTGCTCGAGGAAGGAATCGTCCGTGGACGTGGCAAGGACTGATAGCGGCGGCCTCGTAACGATCGATCAAGCACGTGCGATGAATACGCTCCCACCTCTCTGGTGTTCGGGGGAGCTACCCAACGGCGACGAGTGTGGTGCTGAAGTCTGGGCCACTGCATTACACAGCGACAAGCGATCTGCGGCGTTCGCTGCGCATCACAAACGGGACTGCGATGCGGGCTCCGAGCGATCAAAGGACGCCCCGGGAGACGTCGGGCATAACCATATCCAAGGGGCACCGCCACAGCGTTGGACTATGAGGCTAGGACTAGCCGTGCCTTCACAGGGGCCGGATCGACGTCACCAGCCTAGCCCCAAAACACCTGGGAAGCTCACTCGTCGTCATTGCACCGATCCCAGCAAGCATCAGCTGGACACATCCACTCAACGATCATTCTCGACGCTGCTAGTCGATCTCGTTACTGGCGTTCTCCCCAAACATCTCGAGCTAGTTCTGGGGACGAAGCCGCCGACCGCTGCATCAGACATCATCGTGCACGCCACTAAGGCAATCGCAGAGGAATATCTCGATAGACAGCTCATCGTGTGGGGAAAGGTCGGAGGGTACGTTCCCACACGATGGGGCAGTCTCATGATTCGCCTCTATAATGCAGCTGACGATGTCGCAATACTGGTCGACAAGAAAAACCTCGACCGCCTCCACATCGACAATCCTGAGCAGATACTCGAGCGCGATGTGATTGCCTATGGCAATTATCTGCAACCCTATGGATCTCGGCGCCCGCACGTTCGAGTGCGGCAGGCCGCAATAGCGTTCTCCCCGCGCGTTCACAGGCGACTCCGCAACTAGCTGCTCAAACTATTCAGAACGTCACCACCATCCACTACACCGGGCGATCTCATTGATCGTCACTCTTTCCACCACTGGGGCGCCGCGACGAGCCTGACATCACCAACGCTGTCGTGCACAGTCGGGGCTGCACCAGCCTCCAGAGCCTAGAGAGAAAGCGGGTCGGGTTCTACAAGCTGGTCGGGGTGAGCACGGCGATCGTCCACACATCATCGGCGCGAACTAGCTGGTAGATGAACCGCTCCCGACGCTCGCCGCCGTACGTCCACGTGACGTCGGCCCAGAGGCTGTGCTCCGCTTCGGCAACCACGGTGATGTCTGAGTGGGCCTCAGAGACTCCGTGGTACTGCTCGAACGACGAGGCAAAGAACTGCTCGGTCTGCTCGACGCTCGTCACGGCGATGGACTGGCCCGGAAAGAGAATGAGCGAGGGCACCGCGTAGAGCTGCGCAATGGCCGCCGCGTCGCGGTCGAGCAACGCCTGAGCGTATGCGTCGAAGAATGTCTGCGTCGTCTCTGTCGCACTCATGTGGCCACCATAACGCCGACCGCTGACGATGTCACTCGAGGGCTCTCAAATCTGCAGAATTGCCATCGCGATGAGGAAGTAGATGATCAGCCCGGTCGCGTCGACGAACGTCGAGATGAACGGGTTCGAGAACACAGCGGGGTCGACACGAATCGCGTGCGCGGCCAGCGGCATGATTCCACCGATCGTTGCCGCGACCGTACACACCGCGACGAGCGTCAGTCCGATTGTGACGCCGATTCCCAGATCGTAAACCGGCGTCGCAACGGCGAAACCCAGCGTTCCGAGCATGAGACCGAGAAAGAACCCCACGCGCATCTCGCGCCCGAGCACGCGCAGAATGTCTCGCGACCGCACGTCGCCGAGCGCGAGCGCACGCGTCACCGTTGTCGCCGCCTGGTTTCCCGTGTTTCCTCCGGTGCCGATGAGCAGCGGAACGAACAGGGCGAGAACGGTGACCGCGTTCAGCGTGTCTTCGAACACCTCAAGCACCTGAACCGTGAGCGTCGCTCCGACCGCGAGAACGAGAAGCCACAGAACGCGTGAGCGCACGAGGCTGCGAATCGGCGTCGACAGGTACGGCCGGCGCAGCGGCTCGACACCGCCCTGGCGAGCAGCATCCTCTGTCTCTTCGTTTTCAAGAATGCGCACGGCATCGTCAATGGTCAGGATGCCGACAAGCCGCGATTCGCTGTCAACGATGGGCAGGGCAAGCAGACCGAGATCAGCGCAGACTCGCGCGGCATCCTCGACATCAGCCGTCGCTTTCACGGTGTGCGGCGACTTCATCAGCTCGTCGATGAGGGTGTCGCCCGATGCCGACATCAGGTTGCGCAGGCTCACAATTCCCACAACGCGACGGCCATCGTCGAGAACCGGCACCGTGTAGATCGTCTCGGCGTGCTCCAGCCCTGCGTGAATGCGCGCGAGAGTCTGCGTCACGCTCAGACCGGGGTGCGTCGTGACGTACTCCGGGCTCATTCGCCGCCCGATGCTGTCTTGCGGGTACCCGAGAACGACGGCCGTCAACTCGCGTTCGCGGTCCGGCAGACCACGCAGCAGCTGAGGGGCGACGCCCGCGGGGAGCTCGTCGAGCAGCCATACGCGGTCATCGGGGTCGAGCCCCGCAAAGAGCGACGCCACTTCGGAGTCGCGCAGTGCCGAGACCAGATCGCTCTGCAGTGGAGGTGCGAGCGTCTCGAACACCTCGAGCGCCTGCTGTTTTGGCAGCAGGCGGAAGACCACAGCACGCTGCTTCACATTCAGGCGTTCGCAGATGTCGACGAGCTCTCGTGTCGGCAAACCGACAACAGATTCGGCAACGCCGGTCAGGTTGCTGGAGGTGATTTGCTGCGAGATCGTGTCGATCGCACCGGTCATGTCGTTGTTGAAGTCCACAGTCATGGTCGGACTCCTCTCGCTCGGCGCGCGGAGCGGATGCAGCCAGCGCGCAACCGAATCACCTCGACGAGCGCGATTGGACGCCGCGCGAGATCCGGTCAGATTTTCGGATGGCGGGAAAACCGGGGGACCGCCCGCGCCGACTGCGACTCTAGAGTGAGGTCATGTGCGGAGCGACTGCGGTGCCCGGTCTGCGATGAGAACTATCACCGTCCATGGGTCACTCACCTCGCCTTCGCTCTGTGCGCACGGCCACTGATTGTGGCGTGCTGCGTCGGCCGTGAGAACGGCCGCCCCGAGCGTAGCATGTGCGCACGTCGGTGGTGGCACCTGCACGACAGCACCGTCAGTCGAGACCTCAGACTGTTCCCTTGTCTGCCGACTTCTGGGCGCCCGTGGACTTCTGCCCGCTCGTCGTCTTCGAAGGGACGAAACGGGTGGTGAATGCCTGTGCCGACGGCCACGCGGCAAGGAGGAGGTTGCGGGTGTGCCGCGAGCGAGGCTCCGTGGCAATGTCGACGACCCCCATCGCCACAATGGCAAGAACGCCAGCGCCGACAAGTGCCGCAGGGGTCATGATCGTAATCACCGTTGACAGCGGCGATGCTGCCGCGACAAAGATCCATGCCGCGACGGCTCCAACGATTCCCGTCGCTCTGCGCGTTCCGGAGTACGGTGTCAGTGCATCTTCTGAGACGGCCTTCCGCGGACGAGTCTCGTGAACGTCAGACGACGAGGCGTGCGGCACAAGAGCGCGAAGGGCGATGGAACGGCGAAGCCCGCCCAGCACGATCACGACGAAAACAAGAACCACACAAACGATCGCCGTCACCGCGAGAATCGTCGCGACAACACTTTGTGCGGCGATATCGGCCAGCGAAAGGTCACTGTGCACGGCTTCGGGGAGCGCTCGCACGCGACCGCCGATCATCACGGCCTGGCCGGTGAGGACGCCCCAGATGACAAACGAGACAATGCCGCCGAGGAGCGCGGCAATTGCAGAATTGAGCACGATCGTCTGGGTGCGAATGACTGCACGGTGCGACCGGGATGCCGGGTTGGGAACACGTTGCGCATTCCGCGGATGCGGATGTCGCTTGTCGCGCGGATCGTCGGGGCAGAGGCGCGTGCGCAGTGACCGCATCCGCTTGACCGCGATGATAAGAGCGATGCCTACCGCGACAGACCCGACGGCAAGGCCCAAGGCAATGAGCGTGCTCGACCCTGGTTCACCTTCGGCGAGAAACGCAATAGCGGCGAAAGTCATCAGCGCACCAACGCTGAGGATGACAATCGCTAGAGCGAACCAGCCGACGAATGCCTTGCCGAACGTTGTCGTTCCGACTGCTGCCCAGGCTTGGTAATCGACAGCGGGCGGCGAGTCTGGCTCGCGCGTCGCTTCGCCGACGCGCTGGGCGTAATAAAGCGTGCGCAGCGCAGAGACAGTGCTCGCCACGAGGAAGAACACGCCGGCAGCTGTGATGAAGGTGGTGAATGCGAGGCGTGTGATGCGGTCAGACTCCAGCGGGTCAGAGCCGAAGACCGGGGTCATTCCCAGGCACACTGTGAGCCAGGTGCCCATACCGGCACCTGCTGTGAGGCCCCAGGTGAGGGTGTTTGCCCAGTCGAGAACGCGCCCCGTCAGTCCGAGATCGAGTTCGACGCGCGACGTTGGCTCGTGGTCGGGTTCGTCGCGTGAGCCCGGCTGCCTATCAGCATCCGTATTGTCATCTGGCGGCGTCATTTGAGTTGATCATACTGCGGTGACGATTTTCCAGTCCCCTCTTGTACGAGAATGTTTGCGATGCTAATGTACAACCAAATGGTTGTACAAAGGATGAGTGACGGCGACGTGGATCGCATCTTCCAGGCGTTGGCAGATGCGACGCGGCGAGACATTGTGGAGCGCGTGATGGCGCAGTCTCTGTCGGTGTCTGCGCTGGCTGGGGGTTACGCCATGAGCTTCGCTGCCGTGCAGAAGCACGTTGCGGTGCTTGAGCGGGCAGGTCTCGTCACCAAGCAGCGTCGTGGACGGGAGCAGCTGGTGTACGGAAATCCGGATGCGGTGAAGCGCGCGTCTGCGTTGCTCGACGAGTACGAGGCCATCTGGCGCGGGCGCATCGCTCGCATGCACGACATCGTCAACGACGACACATCAGGAGAGACATCATGACAGTAACAACAAGCACGACGGATGCTGAAGCGCTCACGCTCACGATCGCCACCGAGCTCGCGGCGGCGCCCGAGCGCGCATGGCAGCTTTGGGCGGATCCGCGGCAGCTCGAGCGCTGGTGGGGTCCGCCGACATACCCGGCGACGTTCCACAGGCACGAGTTCGAGGTTGGCGGGCAGAGTCGCTACTACATGACCGGCCCCGCGGGAGATCGCTCCCACGCCTGGTTCCGCTTCACGGCGATCGACGAGCGGCATCGCCTGGACTTCGACGACGGCTTCAGCGACAACGCCGGGGAGCCCATCGATCCCAACGATCATGCGCACATCACCGTGACGTTCGAGCCGACGGATGCTGGCACACGCATGACCGTACTGACGCAGTTCTCGAGTTCTGAGCAGCTTGAGCGTTTGATTGCGATGGGCATGCAAGAAGGCATGGCCGAGGCGATGGGGCAGATCGACGCGATTCTCGCCGAGGGATAGCCTGCGGAGAACGCCCAAAAACGCGCTAGCGACCGCGAAGCAGCCCGGAAAGTAGCATGTGCATCGGTAGCACGTTTTCTGGGTGCGAAAGCGGGACGCCGAGCTTTTCTGCACGCTTGAGTCGCGTCTGAAGAGTATTGCGGTGTACACCCAGCTGCTCGGCAGCGGCCGAAGCGGAACCGTGGTGTGACAGATACACGACGACCGCGCGCATGAGCTCGTCTGCGGCAGGATCGGCGAGCAGGTCGGGGATTACAAGTTCCCCGATCTGCTCGGCGAGACGATACGGCAGAAGCTGAGGGAGAAGGCGTGCAGAAAGCTGTTCGAACTCGACGAGAGCTGCGCCGCTCGTGTCGAGTGGGTCTGCAGTGCGTGCAGCAAGCCACGCTTCTCGAACACTTCTCAGAGCCTGCTGTGGCGAGGAGTGCTCGGCCGAGATGCCAACACGGACTTCGAGTTTTCGGAGCCGTTCCATGTGCTGCCGCATGCGCTGCAGCAATTGGCCACGAGTTCGACCGGCTGACTCGGGAACAAATCCAATCCATCCGTCAATCAACCGCGCGAGTGGAACGGTCGGCACGACGGCGTTCCACAGTTGATGGACGGCGGTTCCCGTTTGCTCGGGGAGGTCCGACATGATGAAGACCGCGGAATACGCTCCGCCCACCAGCCAGTCAAACTCGTCGAAGAGTGCCTCCCGAGACGGGTCATCAACCCCGGAGCCTCGTGCATCTCCGCTAAGCGCTGTGATGGTGATAACCGGGAGCGAATCGCGGGTTGATTTCAATCGTGCGTCGGCGAGAAGTGCACGAACAGAGGGCGTTGCCGCAGCGAGAATCTGTTCTGCAAGTGACGCTGCGCTTTCAGGAACGTACGCGACGAGCGCATCAAATTCGGAGTCAACCGAGGTAATGGGGACAGCAACACGTTCGTATCCAGCGTCCATTTCCGCTCTGTCAGCGTGCGATCGAGTCGCCGTCGGTTTCACCTCCGATGACGACGAACGGAGCGTCACAGCACCCGCTGTTTCGATGAGGGCGTCAACGCCATCGAGCTCATCCGACGTCAGTGCAAGTGCACTCCGCAGGTCGCGAGCCTGGGCGATCCTCTGGGTGAATCTGTTCACACGCGCGAGTGATCCCGCACGTGCGACACCCATTTGAACCGCCGCGTCGATGGCGAGGGCGCGCATGTCGTGGTTGGTCGTGAGTAGCGATACCTCAAGGCGCCGCGCGAGGTCGATGACCGTCTGGGTGAACGACTGCTCCGGCACGATGATCGCGCATGCGCGACGCTCCCACGCGTAGCGAAGGGCGGCGGAGATCATCCATCCGCCGCGAGCGACATCGGGAGTGAGGAGCGCGACGGTGTCGGGGCCCACGGAAATCAGTTCTTCAATGTCGGAGATGAGAGCAAGCGCTCGCACAGGGCTTGACGGATTCGCAAGGTAAAGCTCTCTGAGTCCGGAGAGTTCCGGCGATCCGGTGATGTCGCGCAACTCAACGAGTCCGCTGACTGGCTTCGGCGTCATTATCGACCTCCTTGTGAGCGAAGCCACAAATGCAAGGCATCGGGGCCCACGAGAGCGGTCCCTTCAGGGGAATACCATTGCGGGGCAGCTGGCAGAACAACGATGTCGAGCATGTTGCCGACCCAGAGGTCGTCGAGACTGGCTACACTCGCGTCTTCGGGACGCAGCATGGTGATGATGTCTGGGATCACGGCGACGACCGCGCCGTCTATCATCACCATCAAGAGCTCGTTCTGAATCTCGATCTGGACAATGCGTTCTTGCGATTCCTCGATGAGCACGACGCTCGAGGGCATATCCGGTTGACCCGGAGGCGCGGGACGCGAGAGACCTGTGATGTCGCTGACGCGTGCACGGATGATCCGCTTCACGCCTGCATCGCGCCTGAGAGAGTCGTGCTTCGCCCGCGTTGAAAGCCGTGAATCGAGAATCTCGCCGATGTGAATCATTCGGGAAACGCTCCCGAGAATGCCGTTGAGTGCGAGTGTCTTAGCCCGCATCGGGTAGAGAGCTGTGGCTGACCAACCGCCGAACTCGCCAGCGAGTGCGCGGACCAATCGTTCAGCGCGGTGCGGGTCCTCGACGTCGAGCAGCGCAGAGTCTCCCAGGGGTCCCGTCGCGCCGATGGGACCCGCGGAAAGACCCGCCAGTGTGAATACAGACTGGTAGAGCAGAGGAAACACTCGTCCCATGGGATCGGCATCGACAACGGGGACGCCCGTTTGCATGCCGGTGAGCACGGGGACGAGCGAGTTGATGTTTGCCGCAGCCAACGGCATGAGGGCGGCAGTCGGTCGCCCAAGCGACTCCTCCACGAGCCGCAGACTCGTGAGGAACTCATCACCGACTGGCTGAAGATCCGAAAGAGGAAGCCCGGAGTTCACAAAGCCAACCGCGACGATGAGCGCGTCGTCGTCGAACTCATCGACAGCTTGCAATGTCGCCGTCGTCTCGTGTTTCGCCATGTGAGAGAGAATGCGGTCCATCTGCTCATGGCACCAGTCGTGATCGGCTGCGCATGCAAGAAACAGAGCTCCCGACCTCAGGTGCCGAATGGCGTCAGCCGTGAGTTCCATGGCCCCTCGCCTCCGGCAGAATTGATTCTGCGCTCTCGCTCGAAACGCCACGCACGCGCACCGATACCACGCGTGGATGCTGGTACGCGGTAGCGATGACTCGGGACTCGAGGATTCTAATGTCGGACGGCGACGAGCCCGACGCGACGAGCCGTGCTTCCACGCGAGCACGTGCGGCCGTGAGTGCGTGTTGCATCTCGGTCGCATTGCTGACATTGACAATGCGGTTCGCCCATCCGGTTCTCGGCACGCAGGCTGCGCCGACGGCACGAAGATCAAGGTCGCTTCGCTGGTGCACAGGGACACCCAGATCGGGGGGTTCCATGCCTCCGTGTGCCACCACAGTCGGAGCCGTGCGTTGGCGTGCGAGAAGCGCATCTGTGGCGGGCAGAAGGTTTGCAGTCTGTGTGGCCACACGCATTCCGGCTTCGTCTCGATGAATGGGAATCACAGAGGGGACGCTCTCTGCGATCTCGCCGAAGAAGACTCCGAGTGGTCCAGCGACAATGAGGCCACCCGTGTCAACTCCGCAGACGGCGGCCGCCCCGATGAGTTCCGCTGGTCGACCCGCGTAAAGCGAGTGCACGGGAGAGTCGGCGAGGCTCGCGATCGGTGCGGAGCCACCGTCGTTTGTTGTCACAAATAAGCGGGCCCGTGGAAATATGCGGTCGGCGACGACACCGAGTGAGGTGCTCATCGCCGATGCCTCTTCACGTAATGAGCTGTTGATCAGTGCGGTTCGTTCCCGAATGGCAATGGAGCCGTGGGAGAACCGGTGCGCGTATTCGATGCTCTCCGGTTCCGCGTGCTCAAGAAGCATCCGACCTGCCTGGAGCTCGTGAGCTGGATTCACGAGCGAGCCTACACCTGTCACGACGTATCGAGCACCGCGCGGAGTTTGCTGCGCGAACCTTTCGAGAGCTTCCGTGTCGAGCGGGAGGAGGGGCTCACCGAGAATCGTGTGCCCTCCGACAGCGTGAATGATCTCGGTGGCAAACCCAGATCCTGGAGCCTGGGTCGCGTCACGGTGGGTGTCTAGGGGAGGCCGGGGTGAGATTCTCACAACGGTGACGGGCGAAGTAAATTGCGGCTCGAGGGCGGCACTGACGTCTATGGTGATCGATGTAATCGCATCGCCATCCTTCGAGCAGATGGCCTTGAGTTCGTGCAGCAACGTGTCGACCTGATCGGCGAATGACGTCGAGGATCTGATGCGCGTGGATGCCCGTGCACCACTTCGGAAGACGGCAACCCCCGTCATCCCTTCGCTGTCACTGGAAATGCCGATTCGCATTTCTGCACAGTATCAGCATCACAGATTCAGCAGAATGCATAGTTGGCGTGAATCGAGCGAGGGTAGATTCTCGCAAGACATTACGAAGACGGATTTTTGCGAACACACGATGGAGTGCCGAAGCCATGATTCGAAGCATGCTGACATTGAGAACCCGACCGGAAATGGTCGAGCCGATCCTCGATCTCTACCGGGCCCAGAGTGTCCTGCAGGAGTCGCTCAATCTCACCAGGGCGATTGGCTCTGAGATCTCCGCCTGCGTCGATGGGAGCGGTGAGATTATCGTCACCGCACTGTGGCCGGACGAATCTGCGTATCAAGAATGGGTTGATCATCCGCGCCGCGGGCAGCGCGTGCCCGAGCTCCCAGAGATGCTCTCCGATGCCGAGATCGGTATCGCAAAGCTCTACCGCATCGACCATAGCGTCGAGAAATAACCAACCATAGCCAGGAAAAGAAGGATGCAATGAAGCACACCACACGAATCCTCGCAGGCATCGGCGTGCTCGCCCTCAGCGGCAGCCTAGTTGCGTGCAGCGCTGACGGGGAGGGGGATGATTCGTATTCGATCATTTTCCTCGCCGCATCGTCGCAGAACGGCTACAACCAGGCCGTGTACTCCGGAATCGAGGAGCGAGCTTCTCAGCTCGCGGATGAACTCGGAATCGAGATCGAGACGAAGATTCAGGACGGTCAGTTCGATGCGAACACTCAGCTCTCTCAGTTGCAGAACGCGGGCACAACGGGAAAAGCTGACGGCATTATTGTCGTTCCGCACGATGGGCCAGCCTTGGGGGCCGCGTTCCCGCTCGGCCAAGACATACCCGTCGCCAGCGTGCTCAACCCGATCGGCCCCGATATCACAGAGATGGAGCCGCAGGTCGAGGGCGTCATCTCGACGGTAGCAACGCCACCGGCGACAGGTGCGAAGCTGCAGGCGGAATCGGCAGTTGAGTACTGCGAGGGAATCGATCCGTGCAAGATCGGTCTGCTCGCTGGCTTGCTCAATTCACCGCTCGACATCGAGCGCATCGATGCCTGGAAGAGCGTCTTGGGCGAGCACGACAACATCAAAATCGCTGGGACAGTCGAGGGCGCGTACGATCGCGATCAGTCCCTCACCGCAGTTTCGAACCTCCTGCAGGGAGACAAGGACATTAACGGGATCATCTCGAGCGCCGACCAGCAGACCATGGGTGCTCAGATCGCACTCGAGAACGCAGGCATCGATCCGGCGAGCATCTTTCTCACGGGCAGCGGCGGCACGACTGAAGGCATCAAAGCGGTGCTTGAAGGTACGTGGACGAACGATTACATCAACGTTCCGGCGTCCATGGGGGAAGAGGCTCTGCAGCAGGTCATCAATTCGTTGCAAGGCGAAAAGGTGCAAACCGTCGTGGACGCAGATGAGCTTGTCGGGTTCGGCCCCATTGCCACGAAGGAAGATCTCGAGGCTCACCCCGATTTCACTGGTGAATGGAACGGCTGACCGATGACTACACGTGAGACAAGCGAAGTACTCGTCGAGTTGCGTCGAGTCGGAAAGCGGTTTGGTGCGACGCAGGCACTTGACGACGTTTCGCTCGAGATCCGCAGTGGCGAAGTCCACGCGATTGTTGGTGAGAACGGTGCGGGCAAATCGACGCTCGGCAAAGTTGTCGCCGGTCTCTACTCCGTAGATCAGGGTGACGTGGTCATCGATGGCACGCCGGTTGAACGGTGGAACCCCGAACTCGCGCAGCGCCGTGGAGTCGCGATGATCGCGCAAGAACTCGCTCTCGTTCCCGACCTGACCGTGGCGGAGAATGTGTATCTCGGTGCGGAGAAGAACGTACTTGGCGTGCTGAGCCGTGGCGTCAACGATCGCTTCACCGCACTCGATGCGGAGATTGGGTTCAATCTCGATGCAGGGGCGAAAGTGCGAAATCTGCGCATCGCTGATCAGCAGAAGGTTGAGATCTTGCGTTCGCTGGCACGACAAGCGCGGGTGATCGTTATGGACGAGCCGACGTCGTCGCTGACAGCGCACGAGATGACGCAGCTTGAGGATCTCATGCGCCAACTTGCCGATCGCGGATGCAGTGTCATCTACGTTTCGCACTTTCTTGATTCGGTGTTGCGGGTGTCAGACAACATCACGGTCATGCGCGACGGTCGCCGCATCGAGACGGTGTCGAGTGGGTCAGTGACGAAACACGGCCTCGTCACATCAATGCTCGGCCGTGAAATGGATCAGGCATATCCGGACCGGGCGGCCGCGCCGCTGTCGGATTCATCGCCCGCGCTCTCCGTCGCGAACTTGAAAACGGATACCGGCGTGCGCGATATGTCGTTCACAGTGCACCCTGGCGAGATTGTGGGGCTGCTGGGCCTCGTCGGGAGCGGTCGCACGGAATGTCTCAGAGCGGTCTTCGGGCTGGATGGCATCGTGAGCGGAACCGTCGAGTTCGAAGGTCGGGACTGGGCCGGGCGCGGCCCGAAAGACTCGATAGCGGCGGGGCTGGTATTCGTTTCCGAGGATCGTCACAAGGACGGTCTCGTTCTGGAGCGTTCGGTGCGCGAGAACATCGCCCTGTCAAGCCTTCGTGAGAGGTCCACCGCCGGGTTCGTAAGCATCAAACAGGAAAAGAGCATCGCGCTCGGGCAAGCTCAGTCTCTGGAGATGCGACCGCTTGACATCGAACTTCCGGTTGGCTGGTTTTCAGGAGGCAACCAGCAAAAGGCACTTCTTGCAAAGGCGCTCGCCGCACGCCCGAAGCTCATCATTCTCGATGAGCCGACACGAGGTGTCGACGTGGGTGCAAAGCGCACGATCTACGAACTCATCACAAGGCTCGCGGAAGAGGGGATCGCAGTGCTTCTCATCTCGTCTGAGCACGAGGAGATCGTAGAACTTGCTCACCGCGCCTACCTCGTCTCAGATGGGCGAACCTTCGACCACATCATTCCCGCAGAAACCACTGTGGAAGACGTGCTGTTCCGGCTCTTCCACGTTTCGCCAGAAGAGGAGTCGGCCGCATGACCAAGCAAGCTGAGAACACCGCCGTCACGCAAGTCCGCGCCCAGGCCAAGTTCTCTGTGAAGACTGTCGCGATCGAGTATGCGGTGCTGATCCTTCTATGCGCCGTCCTGATCGCGTTGGCGATCCTGTCGCCCTCATTCTTCACTTTCGCGAACATCGTCAACATCCTCAATCAGAATGCACCGCTCGTGATCATCGCAGCCGCCGGCACCTTCGTCATCGTCTCGGGCAACTTCGACCTTTCCACCGGTGCCATCTTCAGCGTCGCCGGAGTCGTCTCTGCGTGGTTGGCGGTCACACTCGGCAGCGTGTGGATTGCGCTCCTTGCCGCTCCCGCCGTTGGTCTCGTTCTCGGAGCTTTCAACGGTGTCATCATTACACGGCTGAAGGTCCACTCCTTTCTCGCGACGCTCGCATCATCGATGATCTTCACAACAATCGCTGTGCTCGTCACGGGCGGCAGCCTGATCACCGTCACGACACCCGGGTTCACGATTCTCGGGCGCACCCGCATCGGCGGCATCTTTATCGCCGTCTTCGTCATGATTCTCGTGGTCGCCGCGTTCTGGCTCCTTCTTTCTCGCACCGTCTTCGGCCGCCACGTCTTTGCGGTCGGCGGAAACAAGGAAGCAGCAGAGCTCTCCGGCATCCGTATCAATCGGGTTCAGGTGTACGTGATGACGCTGAGCGGTCTTGCTGCGGGAAGCGCGGCAGCAATCGGCGTCTCCCGAATTGCCTCTGGGCAGCCTCTCGCCGGCTCAGGGCTCGAGCTCAGCGCGATCGCTGCTGTGATTCTTGGCGGAACGAGCATCTATGGCGGGGTCGGAGCGGTGTGGCGATCCATCTCGGGTGTGTTTCTCATTGCGCTCATCGGCAACGGCTTCGATCTGCTCAACCTCAACCCGCAGCTTAAGGACATGGTGACCGGAGTCATCATCCTCGCCGCTGTCGGTCTTGCCGCGGCCGGACGTACACGCCGCTAATTTCAACCGTCGCTCGACGACACCGAATATTCACCACCGATCAGGGAGGGTCCACCTTTCATGTCCAAAAACGTACGCACCGCCATCGATGTGGGGGGAACATTCACCGACGTCGTCAAGCTCGTACCCGAAACCGGCGAGCTGCGATTCGAGAAAGTGCCCACCACCCCTCAGGAACCCACCGCAGGGGTGCTCGCCGCATTCGATAAGGCCGAGGCTGACCCGACAGAGGTGGGCATGTTCAACCATGGCACCACACTGGGACTCAACTCCCTGCTCACGCGTACCGGTGCTCGCATCGCGACGATCGCGACTCGAGGCTTCCGCGACGTGTATTTGCTCGGGCGCACGGACCGGAAAGTGATGTACGACATTGCCTTCCAGAAACCGGAAGCGCTTCTCGAGCGCTATGACACGTTCGAAGTGACTGAGCGTAGCTACTTTGACAGCGAGATCGAAACAATACCGCTAGATGAAGACGATGCACGACAGGTGGCCCGTGAGATCGCCAAGCGCGGGTACGATGCCGTCGCTGTCGCCTTCTTGCATTCCTACTCCAATCCCGCTCACGAGCAGCGTATGCGCGAGATTCTCGAAGAGGAAGCGCCGAACGTCGAGGTCACGATTTCGCACGAGCTCTCCCGTGAGTATCGCGAGTATGAGCGCACGAGTACAGCAGTGCTCGATGCGTACATCAAGCCCATCATGCGCAGTTACCTCAGAGCACTCGAGGGAGAACTTCAACGGCGAGGCTTTGGCGGAAAGTTTCTCATGTCTCGCTCAGGCGGGGGAGCAATGACCGCTTCGACCGCGCGTGAGCAACCGGTGAACCTCATCCTTTCGGGCCCGGCTGGCGGCGTGGTCGGGGCCGCTGCGTTTGCGAAGCTCATTGGGCGCCCGAATCTCATCACGATCGACATGGGGGGGACGAGCCTTGATGCCTCCCTCGTGCAGGATGGTTCCCCTGTCTCGTACCATGGTGCGGAGTTCGAGGGTCTTCCCATCAATACTCCCTCCCTTTATATTCACACCATCGGTGCCGGTGGAGGCTCGCTGGGCTACCTCGACGAGGCGGGCGCTCTGCAGGTTGGTCCCAAGAGCGCCGGAGCTGACCCGGGCCCTGCGGCCTACGGTCTCGGCGGCACTGAACCAACGTTTACCGACGCTGCACTTGCGATTGGATACCTGGGGGTCGACACTCCGCTTGGTGGTGAGCTGACGCTCGACCGCAAAAAATCCGTCGAGTCGCTCACCACGATCGCCGATGAACTCGGTCTCTCTGTGACGGGCCTCGCGCGCGGAATGATTCGAATCTCGAACACGAAAATTGTGGGAGCTGTGCGCGCGATCACGATCGAGCTCGGTAACGATCCGAAGGAGTTCTCCATGCTCTCCTTCGGCGGCGGCGGTGGACTTGTCGCTGTTGATGTCGCGCGCGAACTCGACATTCCCGAGGTTATTGTTCCGCCAGGGCAGGGCGCATTCTCTGCCCTCGGCATGCTCATGGCGAATGTGCAGCACGATTACTCGCGTACCAGCATCCAACCGCTCGACGAGCTTGACGCGAAACACGCCAACGACCTGTACGCGGGCATGGAAGCGGAGGCCACCGAAACGCTCTGCAGTGACGGCTTCAGCGAGAATCGCATGGAGTTCCATCGTGTTGTCGCCATTCGCTACTCCGGTCAGGAGCACTCGGTGACGGTGGACTATCCAGAGGGCGACGGGGATCCTCGCGAGACCATTCGGGGGGAGTTCGACCGATTGCATCTGCGTCAGTACGGGCACACAATGGACGACCCCATCGAGACGACAACGCTCCGACTCCACGCAGTCGGACTCGTCGACAACCCTGAGTTGCCGAAGGCAGCCCGTCGGCCGGTTGGAGAGGGCTTTTCGAACCGCACACGCACGGTGACCCTCGAGGGCGACATCGATGTGGAGTACCTGCTCGTGGCCCGTGAAGACCTCATGGCCGGTGATCTCATCGATGGACCCGCTGTGGTCACTGAACACACCGCGACAACCGTGCTTCATGAGGGTGATCGCCTTGAAGTGGGCGACTATGGCGAACTCATCATCGCAATCAAGTACGTCGAGAACGCACAGAACACACAGAAGGGTGCCTAACGTGGCTGACGCAATTACCACCGAGATCATTCGACACGGTCTGCTCGCTGCGGCCGAGGAAATCGCCCGCAATCTCTGCCGCACGGCGTACAACACCGTTGTGTACGAGATCCATGACTACGGCATCGGGTTACACGATGTGAATGGCGATGTCGTAGCGGATGCCCCGGGAATCGCGGTTTTCACTCGAGGCAACGATGCCGGAATCAAACATTCCATGGAGTTCCTCGGTAGTGACGCCATGGAGCCGGGCGACGTATTCCTCATCAATTACCCATACTGGTCGAGTGCACATACGCTCGATCCTCTCGTATTCGCGCCGATTCACGTCGATGACGAGCTCATCGGATTTGCTTCGTGCCGTGTCCACATCACTGACCTGCACCAGAAGGATCCCGGTTACGTACTCGATTCGACGGACCGCTCCCAAGAAGGTCTCGTGCTTCCCGCTTCCAAGCTTTATCGCCGTGGTGTGAAGAATGACGACGTTTTCAACATCATTCGCTTCAACAGCCGAGTGCCGAAGAACACGATAGGCGATATCCAAGCGCAGGTCTCGGCGTGTGTCACCGGCGTGCGTCGGACGCAGGAACTCGCCGGCAAATACGGTGTTGACGTGCTCACTGAGTCGATGGCGACCATTAACGAGCATGGTGAGACGCTTGCGCGCCTGGCCCTGCAGAAGCTGCCGAAGGGCACTTGGACTGCCATCGACTTCGTTGATGATGACGGTATTAATAAAGACGAGCTCGTAAAGATGCAATGCACGGTCACGATCACGGACGAGGAGATGGTTGTTGACTGGACCGGCAGCGCCGAAAACGTTGAGGGCCCCATCAACCTCCCGCTCGGTCAGACAGAGGCAGTGTCGAGCCTCATCTTCAAATCACTCACCACGCCCGACTCACCTGTGGTCGCGGGGAATTTTGCGCCAATGCGCGTCGTGACAGTGCCTGGCTCGGTCATGCACGCGGTGCCGCCGATGCCGACCTTCACGCTGTGGACGGGATTGCTTGCGGGGGAAGTGATTCTCAAGGCACTTGCGCAGGGTATGCCCGAACTCGTGTCGGCAAGTTCTGGCGGAGACGTGTGCTCAATGATGGGGCTTGGCACGAATCCGCGGACGGGTGAACCATGGCAGGAGGCGACGAATGAAGCAGTCGGTTTCGGTGGCACTGCCACGCACGATGGCGAAGATGGGATCATGCACCTCTCGGAGCCCGGATGCCGTAACAACCCCGTCGAGGTGCTCGAAGCGAAGTCGTCGATGATCATCGACAATTACGGATACAGACCTGACACAGGGGGTGCTGGGAAGTTTCGCGGCGGCGTGGGTGTGAGACGGTCGTACCGTTTCACAGCGCCGGCGATCGGAATCTGCCTCGTCTACAAAACGAAGACCGCGCCCTGGTCGATCGCTGGCGGCGAAGAGGGGAGTCCCAATCAAATCGTCGTGAACCCCGGCACCGTGGACGAAGTCGTGCAGGGCGGCAGCTACAACACGTTGGGTGCGGGCGAGGTGCTCGTCAATGCGACGGGCGGTGGTGGCGGCTATGGCAACGCGTTCGATCGCGACCCGCGGGCTGTTGCACGTGATGTGCGGAATGGGTTCGTATCGGTCGAGTCGGCGAGGAAGAATTACGGCGTCGTGGTGACAGACGACTTCTCGGTCGACGCGGCAGCAACGAAGTCCTTGCGCGCCGCGTAGACGTGCGCTTCTCGATTCTGAGGTGAGCGGCACACACCGATGTTCGTGTCAGTGCTGTTCCCGCGACGCGTGATGAGAGCACTCGCATGAGAAGCATAACGAAGGAGAACAAGAATGTCAGGATCGATCATTATCGCGGGCGCGCACGTATGGGCTGGGGCGGAGCGAGGGTTCGTTAAGACGGATCTCGCTATCGTCGATGGTCTCGTGGCCGATCGGCCGGCGCCGGAGTCCAAGCGCGTCGACGGCGACGGGCAGTGGGTCATCCCCGGTCTTATCGACGCACATTTCCATGCGTATGCCACGAGCATGGATGGCCTCGAGAACGAGCGCGGGCCATTGAGCTACACGGCGATCAACAGCACACTCCGACTCGCCGCGGCATTGCGCCGCGGGTTTACGACGGTGCGAGACGTCGCTGGTGGCGATATTGGCCTGGCGCGTGCCATCGAAGCCAGACTGTTCCCGTCTCCTCGATACCACTTCACGGGCCCCGCACTGAGCCAGACCGGAGGTCACGGCGATCCGCGCAGTCAGCACATCGATGTCTGTTTCTCTGGCGGTCACATGTGCGAGGTCGTGGACGGTGCCGATAACCTCCGAGTTGCTGTGCGGGAGCGGCTCCGCACCGGTGCGCACGCCATCAAGATCATGACGTCTGGCGGAGTGTTCTCCCTCGCCGACCCGATTCGGAATCCCCAATACTCGGCTGACGAGATCAGAGCGGTGGTCGATGAGGCTACTCGTCGAGAGAGCTATGTCGCCGCGCACGCATACTCGTCGGAGGCGGTTATGCACTCGATAGAAAATGGGGTGCGTTCGATTGAACACGGCAACCTCATCGATTCGGCGACTGCGCGGGCGATGGCCGGTTGGCGTGCGTTCCTGGTGCCGACACTCGCCGCTTATGACGCAATGGACCGTCGCGGGACCTCGATTGGGTTGAATGAGATCTCTCTCGCAAAAAATACAGAAGTGCTCTCGAAGGGTCAGGAGGCAGTGCAGATTGCGCTCGCCGCTGGCGTGAGCGTTGGCTTCGGCAGCGACCTCATGGGCGACCTCGAAGATGACCAGCTCGCCGGCGTTCGGCTGCAGGTCGCAGCCAGCGGAGCGGCCGAAACTATCCGGTCAATGACCGAGGTAAACGCGAAGCTCATTGGAGACGCGAGTCTTGGTCATCTCGGCGCGGGAGCGTATGGCGACGCCGTGATGCTGAGTGCGAACCCGCTTGAGGAACCCGCCGTACTGTGGGACGAGAACGCCCGAGAACTGGTCATTCAGGCCGGCCGTGTCGTCGGCGGGGTGTCGGAACGCGATGACGAATGAGGCGACAGCGCCTACGTGGCTCGGGTGTTGAACCTCAATCAGATCGACGCGATTCTCGCCGAAGGATAGCGCTACGCAGACGCGGGTGGACTGGGCAGGGCAGCGGTGAGTAACTCCCGCGCGAGCAGCGTCGCCCCGGCGACAGCGGCGGGCATTGCCACGACGGCGCCGAGCGGAACGAGAAAGCACAGCTGCGTGATGACGCCGAACCCGAGAATGCGCCACCGGTTCTGCTTGAGCAGTTGACGCCTCGCGGCAAGGGGAACGCCGTGCGACTCGAAGGTGCGCGACGTGAGCTCGCGCGCGAGCAGTCGCGCCGTGATGATGAATCCGAGAACCGCGGCGACAGCTGACCCCACTACGGGAATGAGACCGAGCAGAAACATCAGCAGAGCGGCGAGCACACCGAAGAACACGAGCTGAAGGCCGTCGATGATTCCGCGCCAGAAGCCTCCCTCGGCATCCGGAATCTCGCCGCCCAGATCGGTCTCTACGCCACGCGAAATGCGCTCGTAGAACGGGTCGCCGATTGCGAGCGTCAGCGCGGTGAAGGTGATGACGGCCAGAACGGATGCTGCGCCGAACGCGACGAGCCCGAGCAGAAACCGGATGATGTCTCGCAGAACGTCGTTCCACGACTCGGCGAACGGAGTCGCCCACGTGATGATCGTCGGCAGAAACGCTGCAAAGGTGATGAGCGCAGCAGCGAGCAGAACGAATGAAATCGCGGCCGGAATGAGCCCGAGGGCCATGAGCTTCGGCCGTGCGCGCCACGACCCGAAGCCGCGAAAGAGCATCGTCACACCAGACCAGAACTCTCGCAGCATGACACCAGCATATGGGTGCGCGACACCGAGCGTGCAGGGCCGGGCAATGGCTGCCCGGCCCTGCGGCGTCAGCGACGCGTGCGGAGTCGTCTGCGCGCGATCAGCAGCCCGGCTCCCAGTATGATGACCGCGAGAGCGATCGCCAGGGCAAAGCCCACATCGGCACCCGTCCAGGGCAGCGTGCCTTCTGCCGTGTCGCTCGCTGCATCATCGGTGCCGCCATTCGAATCACCGGGAGCGCCGCCATTGTCATCCGGGTTCTCCGGATCGACGGGCGGGTCAGTCGGGTCGACCGGCGGGTCCGTCGGCTCGGTGTCAACCAACTCGGCGTTCTGCAGTGCCACGTCAAACACGTGCGCGATTCCGTTGTAATCGGCGCTCGGCAAAATGACTGCCGTCACCGTCTTTTCCGCATCGATCGCCTGCGTCTCAGTAGCGAACACAGCGGTCGACGTGGTGTCTGCGCTGCCGTTCTTCAGGTTGCGCCCGCTCGTCGTTGCCACGGTGGTGTTGCCGAACTCGGGCGATGAGGCTGCCCAGTCCGCAAACTGCATCGCGACCTCCTGCGTTGACCCGTCGTCGTAGACGACGGTGGCAGTGCCCTCGCTTGGTCCGTTCGTCGCGAGCCCGAGAAACGAGATGCCGGTGCCGCGCTGCGGGTCGATCTCGATTCGCTGGCCGTGCGGAATCCAATGGTCGGGCTGCCCGTCCGCCGTCCCGGGCCAGGTGAACTGCACGTCGTCGACGGTCACGGTCTCACCGCCGACAAGCCCCTGTTCCTGCAGCTTCTCGCGCGACAACGAGTGGTCCGTCATGTCGAGCGATCCGTACGCACCATTGCTCTCAGACGTAATGCCCGTTGCGTTGCGCGCGTTCGAACCGTGATCGTACGACGGCGGAACATCGTCTGCCCCCGTTCCCCAGTCACCGGGTGTTGCCGACATTGTGAACTCAAGAGAGCCGCCGTTCTGGGTGAACTCTTCGGGAACCCAGGATGCCGTCTGAGCTGCGCCGTCCACGGCAAGACTCGTCGTGTACTTCGCTCCGTCGCTCATGCCGGGCGCCGTGATCTCGATTGTGCGGTCGCTGCCGACGCTCGAGATCGTGATGGCGTCGAACATGGGCGCCGAGACGACGAGGTTCGCCGTGCCGTAGATCGCGGGCATGATGCCGAGGTTCGACCACACGTACCAGGAGCTCAGCGACCCGAGATCGTCATTGCCCGGCAGACCGTACGGCGTTGCGTCGTACATGACGTCATGGGCGCGATACAGGGTGTCAGTTGTCGACGCCGGGTCCTGCAGCCAGTTGTATGCCCACGGCAACCCGAAGCTCGGCTGATTGCTCAGATAGGCGTAGTCGCTGAACGCGCCAGCA
Organism: Paramicrobacterium chengjingii; assembly: GCF_011751765.2. Classification (GTDB taxonomy): domain Bacteria; phylum Actinomycetota; class Actinomycetes; order Actinomycetales; family Microbacteriaceae; genus Paramicrobacterium; species Paramicrobacterium chengjingii. Next base: position 3,448,095 of record NZ_CP061169.1, on the reverse strand, counting down.
TCCAGCTCGGTGAGCACCTCGTCAAGCGCAGCCTTCCCCGCGTCAACGCCGCCTCGCGCCTCAACGAGCGCAGACATGTTGAACGGAACAGACCAGCCGTATTGCTTGCCTGTGGACTGCTCGAACTGGTCTCCCTGTCTGGTGAGATCGGTGTTGGTGAAGCCGTGTCGATCACGCGCGTCGATCGCCTGCGTCTCTGGGTTCACCAGGTTGCGCCAGCTCTGCGAGCGCACAGAGAACGTGTTGTACGCGTCGTCGTATCCGAGTCGCTGCGCCAACTGCGCGATGGCGAAGTCGTCGACGGCGTATTCGAGCACGCGGGATGTGGCTGCACCGTTCTTCGAGCTCTCGATCCAGCCGAGGCTCGCGTACTGGTAACCGTCACTGCGGTTCGACGTGCTCATGGGAAGTGACTGCGAGGCGATCATCGATTCTACGGCGGCCGCGCGATCGTAATCGGTGCTTCCGAAAGCATCCGTCGCCGCGATCACGACCTGAAGCGAGTCGCCGGTCATCTTCGTCTGCGTCTGGTTATAGCTCGGCCAGCTCGTCCACACCCCGGTCTGCTCGACCATATCGACGATGGACTGGTTGATGTCGCTTGCGACATCCGGGTAGAGCAGCGCGATCAACTGAGCTTGGCTGCGGTACGTATCCCAGCTCGAAAAGTTGACGTAGAAGTGCCGGCCGTCACCGACCTTGTGCACGTCGCCGTCATAGCCGGTGTATCTGCCATCGGCATCCTCGAACACGTTCGGATGCAGAAGCGAGTGGTAGAGCCCTGTGTAGAACTCGGTGCGGTGCTCGTCTGAGCCGCCAGCCACATCGATCGTGCCGAGTGCTTGTTTCCAGCTGTCGGCGGCGCGATCACGCACAGCGTCAAAGTCCGCCTCGCCCACCTCTGACTGGACGTTGTTCGCCGCGCCGTCGACGCTGACAAAGCTCAGACCCACGGATGCGGTCACGTCAGCGCCAGGCTCGAAGCTCACCCATGCGCCCGAGCCGTGCTTCGTCGTCGTGGAGGATGCTGCGGTGGCTCCCTCGTGCAGGCCATCGCCGTCCCAGGTTCCGTAGTCGACGAAGTTGGTGTCGAAGTTCGCCGACATGTGCGCCGTGTACGACGGGCCCTGCGCGCACACGATTTTCGCCGTGACACTGGCGGCGACCGTGTTTGTTGCGGGGTCGATCGTGATTCCGGCATCCGACACATCGTTGTTGCTTCCGGCCGCGTCGATCAGCAGCGTCGACTGACCCTCGGGAAAGTCGAAGCTGCTGACAGCGGTTCGCGTTGTGGCGGTGAGTTCCACGCCGACGCCGTTGTCGAGCTCGACGGAATACCAGCCCGGGTCTGCGTCTTCGTTCGCGTGATCGAACGGGAGATAGTAGTCGGTGATGTCGTCACGCGGCGATGTGGGCGGGGCTGTCGCGTCAGTTTGGCCGCTCGAATATGGCATGATCGGAAAGTCGTAGCCGCCGAAACGTCCGCGGCAGCCGGTTCCCGAGAGGCGCGTCATGCCGAAGCCGCGAACCTCATCTGCGCCGTACTCGTAGCCGCCGAAGTTCTCGCCCGATGCTGAGTCGTATGTCGTGGGGCTCGACTGCACCATGCCGAAGGGAACGGTGGCGCCGGGGAACGTATTGCCGTACGCGTCGTTGCCCTTGCCCCCGTCCGCCGTGTCGAAGCCGGTGCCGATGAACTGATCCACGGCGTCGAACGCCGAGATGCCTGCATCGGCCATTGCCGGTGCCGTGGGCGCGAACAGGCCGAGTCCAACGGCCGCCGCGACGCCAAGGGTCGCCGCTCTGCTATGCAATTTTCTCCTCCGGAAGGGTCGCTCAAGGCTGTGAGCGCAGCCGTGCGCACACAGTTTTGAAAACGTTACCAAGCCTGCAAACAAAGGGGAAGAGCCACAGCGACTTCGCTCACAATCGTTTGTTGTTTGGCCTCCATGCGTTCAGCCTGAGGACACAACCGCACCGGCCTGCTACTCTCTGCCTGACAGCGCACGACACCGCGCACGGCTGTCGCGACAGCCACGCTCGGTCGTGGCTTTGAGGTGTCGCAGGGGAGTTTCATGGCGAGCATTCGTGTGGTGGGCGCAGTCATTGTGCGCGACGGCTCCGTGCTTGCGGCCAAGCGCGGCACGCAGAAGGCGCAGGCCGGGCTGTGGGAGTTTCCGGGCGGCAAGATCGAGGCGGGCGAGAGTCCGGATGCCGCGTTGCGACGTGAGATCACAGAAGAACTGGGATGCACCGTCGTCGTTGGCGAGCGGGTCGAGACGACCACTCACGTGTACGGAACCGTCGCCATCGAGCTCACGACGTTTCTCTGCTCTCTTGTCGAGGGCGAGCCCGTGGCGAGCGAGCATGCCGAGCTGCGCTGGGTAGCGGCATCCGGTCTTCACGACCTGGAATGGGCACCCGCTGACATTCCCGCGGTGAAAAAGATTGCGGCAGACACTCCCTGAGGAAGCAAGAGACTGGGTGGCCAGAGGCATCACCGACTCTCATCGTTCGTGCTTGTCGACTGCTGCTCCCACCGCTCCCACATCGCGGGCAGTTCCGCCTCGAGAAATCGGTAGAGTTCGGTCACGTTTTTCAGCCGCTCCCGCTGGACGGGTGGCGATGTGCTCAGCAGATCGAGGCCGCGCTCGGTGATCTGTCGGAACGCTGTGGTCTTTGCGTAGCGGCTGGCGAGCATCTGACTCCAGCCATCCGGGCGAATCCGGAGGTATTCCTGCCGCTCTCCCCGCTTGCGTACGCTCTCGACGAGGCCACTTGGCGTGAGCAGTCGTGCGGCTGAGCTGATGGAGCTGCGGCTGACTTCTAGAACGCGCGCGAGGTCAGCGGCGCTCTGTTCGGGCGGATCGCTGATGAGCAGCCATCCGATCACTCGGCCGGGGATGAGCGGCATCCCTTCGTGCGCAAAGAAGGCGGCAACCTCGTCGACGTAGTCGAGTTCGTCGTCACTTGGCGCTGTCATGTTCTCATTCTCTCGCACAACGAACCATCGCCCTCCTGGCGACTCATGGACGCAGAAACTCGACGATGAGCTCATTGACTCGTTCGGGACATTGCCGGTTCGACCAGTGCCCCGCACCCTGGATGAGCTCATAGCGAGAGTTCGGAATGGCGTCTGCCGCAGCACGCGACTTCTCGGGTGCGACTCCCACATCGTCGCTGCCCTGAATGATCAGCGCGGGGCACTGAATTTCGTGCAATCGAGGTCGCAGATCAACCTTCATGCTGCGAAAGCCAATTGAACCGTTCTGCCAATCGGATGACCCGGAGCCGTGGGCGAGCACATCCGCGTGGTATTCGTCGATGATCTCGTCGAAATCGTCGACGGGTCCGGCGAAGAGGCTGGTGCGTGCGAACCACGCACATGCTGAACGACGTCGGAAGATCAATGTGGGCAGTGTGCGATTGAGAAACGTTGACTTCGCCATGAGCCAGAGCAGGCGATGAACGAGCGGACCAAATGAGAGAATTCCAGCGGGTGCTAACGCCACCAGCCGTTCGACCCGTTTTGGCTTCTCGATCGCGAAGGCGAGGGCGAGTGCGCCCCCCTGCGACAGGCCGACCAACGACGCGCTGTCGAGTTCAAAATGGTCGAGCACGGCGTCGATACTCGCCAGCATCCGTTGATGGTCGGCGATGCCGCTCCACGGAGTGCTGCCGCCCTGCTTGGGCCAGTCGAGAGCAAAGACCCGGTGGCCTTCAGCGATCGTTGGAATGGCTCGCCTCCAGCTGAGTGAGATGTTGTCGTTTCCCGCACCGCTGAGAAGAATCACGGGACTCCCGCTTTCGCCACGCGTGATCACGCGCAGTGAGCCTTCGGGCTGCGGAATCAGAATAGAGGTTCCCAGGTCGGCCGCGGAATCACGAGGCATAGTCATGGAATCAAGATACAGCTATTGCAGTCATGACTGCAATAGCTGTAATAAACGTATTGGACATAGTGCCCGACGGGATCTCATACCTGAGTATGTGCTCTGCGGTCGAAGATCACTCGCACGGATGTGTCGCATGCAAACCCGGATTGCCTACTCTGAGTGGAGCGCGGTACATCTGCCGTGCCCAACAACGAAAGCGAGTGAGGTCATGCGGTTCCGCACGCTCAGCGCGGCAGCATCCCTTCTGATCATCGGCGGTGCGCTCACCGGCTGCTCGATGTTCGATCCAGGCGAGACCACGAGCCAGGATCGCGAAATCAGCGATGTGACGGCGATCGACCTTGAGACGTCGGGCAACGTCGTGGTGACGAAGGGCGATGACGTGTCGCTCACGATCACGGCCGGCGAGAAGGTGATCGATTCGCTCACCTCTGACGTGCGCGGCGGAGTTCTCACGCTGGGATCGAACGCCGGTTTCCCCCGGGTGATGGGCGTGACCGGCCCGATCACGTATGAGCTCACCGTTCCCTCACTCGACACCGCGACGGTATCGGGGTCGGGTGGCCTCACTGCCGACTTCTCTGGGGTGGATGCTGTCGAACTCACGATCAGCGGATCGGGCGACATCGATGCATCGGGCGTTGACGCTGACACCGTCGAGGCGGTCATTGAAGGCAGCGGCAATGTGCGGGTGAACGACCTGGATGCGGACTCGGTGACGGCGCGTATTGACGGCTCAGGTGACATTGCACTGGTGGGCGCTGCGGCTCAGCAATCAGTCACCATCGAGGGTGCCGGCGACATCGACGCGTCAGGCGTTGATGCGGTGGATGCTGTCGCTCTCATCGAGGGCTCGGGCACCATCGTCGTCAATGCCACAGGTACCCTCACGGCGACCATTGACGGCAGTGGAACGATCCGCCATTCCGGCGGTGCCACCGTCGAGAAGAACATCTCGGGCTCGGGTGACATCGTCGGGGTGGATTGAGGCGGGCGACTGTTCGTGAACCGAGCTTGGGGTTGGACTCTCTTGACGTGACCATTCCACTTGTGTAATGATCTCTCCACACAACCATTCCACTTGTGGAATCGAACGGAGTGAGAGATGAAACTGGAGCACCTTCTGCTCGGATTGATCGGTGAGCATCCGGCGACCGGCTACGAGATCAAGAAGTTTCTCGATCTGCACGGCCGCTTTCTGCGCTCGAACACGACGATGAGCCAGGTGTATCGCAGTCTCTCCACTATGACCGACCGAGGCTGGGTCGCCTTCACGGTCGACACCCGCCCCGGCGCGCAAGACGCCAAGATCTACCGAACCACGTCCGAAGGCATGACCGTCTTTCTCGACTGGCTCACCGGGCCCTACGCTCCTCCCTCGCGCTTTCAGGAGCCCGAGTTCACCGCTCGTCTCAGCTTCGCCGGGTACATGACTCGAGAGCAGCTCATCGACCTGATCGATGTGGAACTCGCGGCCCGCCGTGACCAGGTAGCCCGCTACCGTTTCCGCGACCGTACGCTCAACATTGACCCTGCCGTTGCATTCGACGTCGAGTTCGCTTCAGCGTTGGGCGAGCGCCTGCACCAGTGGGGTGCGCGTCAAATCGACGACTACATAGAGACGATCGCTGCCCTGAGAAGCGACATCCTCGACGACAAGATCGTGAACCCCGACGTGCACGCTCCGGCAACCCGCGAAGGAGCGACTCGATAATGCGCGCCATCATGGTGATGTTCGACAGTCTCAATCGACACATGCTACCGCCGTACGGATCAGACGAGATCATCGCTCCCAACTTCACACGACTAGCCGAGCGCACCGTCGCCCTCGACAACTTCTACGCCGGATCGATGCCCTGCATGCCGGCACGGCGTGAGATCCACACGGGGCGGTACAACTTTCTGCATCGCAGCTGGGGGCCGCTCGAGCCCTTCGACGATTCGATGCCCGAGATGCTGAAGCAGGCCGGGGTACACACGCACCTGGCTAGCGACCACCCTCATTATTGGGAAGACGGCGGCGCGACCTACCATCCGCGTTACTCCACGTGGGAGTTCTTCCGAGGCCAGGAGGGCGACCCGTGGAAAGGCATCGTTGATCGCGCACCAGCTGAGGGGTTCAAAGGTGCAATCATGCGTCAGGACGCCATCAACCGCGGCTACCTGCGGCGCGAGGCGGAACACCCGCAGACGAAGACCTTTGATGCGGGGCTGCACTTCATCGAGTCAAACCTCGAGGCCGATCGCTGGTTCGTCCAGATTGAATGCTTTGACCCGCACGAGCCGTTCTTCAGCTACGACGAGTACAAGCAGCTCTACCCACACAAGTATGACGGCCCGGAGTGTGATTGGCCGCCGTATGCAAAGGTCACCGAACCCGATGATCAGGTTGAGCACGCACGAGCCGAGTACAAAGCTCTCGTGTCGATGTGTGATCGATCTCTCGGCCGTGTGCTCGACATGATGGATCAGAACAACCTCTGGGACGACACGCTGCTGATCGTCAATACCGACCACGGTTTCCTTCTCGGCGAGCACGGTTGGTGGGCGAAATCAGTGCAGCCGTGGTTCAACGAGCTGGTTCACCTTCCCGCCTTTATCTGGGACCCGCGCACTCGCGCGGCGGGCACCCACGATCGTGCTCTCGTGCAGACTGTCGACATTGCGCCGACGCTTCTCGATTTCTTTGGGGTGCCGAGCACGCCCGACATGCTCGGCACCCCGATCAGAACAACGCGCGCCACCGAGACGGAGTCGAACTCGGATGCTCGCGAGGGGGCGTTGTTCGGCATTCACGGAGGCCACGTCAACGTCACTGACGGTCGCTATGTCTATATGCGGGCGTGCGCGACTCCTGACAATGCTCCGCTCGAGGAATACACGCTTATGCCCACACATATGCGCGGCCGTTTCGCACCGGCAGAGTTCACCGATATGGAACTGGCCAAGCCGTTCAGCTTCACCAAGGGCGTTCGCACGCTCAAGCTCACCGGTCGCGCGCAGGTCAACCCCTATACATTCGGCACGCTCCTGTTCGACCTTGAGAGCGACCCTGCGCAGGAGCATCCGCTGGACGACCCCGACCAGGAGCTACGGATGCTGCGGCTGCTCGCCCAGCTAATGCGTGAGAACGATGCTCCGGCGAGCCAGTTCGAACGACTCGGCCTCCCCCTCGGCAGCGAGCCCGAACCCGCGCATCTTCTTGTCAGAAGGCAGAGCGAAATCGCCGCTGCGGCTGCCGAGCCCCTTCCTCCGCTCGACGAGTTCGCTTCGGGGAAGCTGAATCTTGGCACGCCCGTCTCAGAATTGTTGGCCGACCAGCGATCGCGCACAGTTCTCGATGCTCACGTTCCGGCTCTCACCCAGAGCGAGTTTCTCGGCATGCTTGGCAGCACGACACTTTACGCGCTTGCAGCCACGACAGCCCTGTCGACGGCCGTGCTCCACAGGATTGCAACGGAGCTCGCTCGCATCTGACTGCTGCGTGCCGCAGCCCAGCGCACGGCAGCATCCACGTACTGTCCATCTACCATTTCCGCCGTCCGGTCGATATTGCCGATCCCCGGGCTCCCCGATCACCGTCGATTACTGGAGAACCCATGTCCACAACACACACATCCTCGGGCGGCGCGCACCCGCCGACATCTGAACTTCGCGCGCAACAGGCAGCGCGTGTGCCGCATCGTTGGCGCAACCTCATCACGTTGACGGGAATCACGGTCGTTGACAGTACGGAAGCCGGGCTCACGACAACGCTGTTTCCGACTATCGCGCGCGCGCTCGGGCTTGACAACGGTCACCTTGGCATTCTTGCCGCGGTCGGCAAGGTCATCGCGGTTCCGTTCGGTCCCGCCTGGGTGTGGCTCGCGTCACGGACGTCGCGACGGTTCGTGCTTGTCATGACGACAGTGCTCGCCGGAGTTTTCGGCATCGCGGCAGGGTTTGCTCAGGACTTCACTGTTCTGCTCATCTTCAACACGTGTATGGCTGCAGCGCTCATTGGAGGACAGCCCATTGCAAACGCCGTCATCTCCGACTCATTCGACGATAAGAGCCGCGGCAAAGCCGTGGGAATGTTCTATGGGGTGATGGCGCTTCTGAGCTCGGTGCTCGGCCCGCTCATCGCTCAGTTGTCCAACTTCTCGGACGGTTGGCGCTGGGGCATGTGGATCATTGGCGCAGTCTGCCTCGTCGTTTCTGCGCTCGTGTTCATCTTCTTCAAAGATCCGGGCATCGGGGCTTCAGAGACTCAACTTGTTGATATGTCTGCCGAACAGCGCGACACGGTGCGACCCACGATCCGCTCAGTGCTTTCTCTGTTCGCGATTCGCAGCTTCTCAATCATGCTTCTGTCGCGCCTGCTCTCTGGCCACCTTCTGATCGCCGTCTTCGGCCTTCAGTTCCTCGTCACCGAGCGCGGCTTCAGTAACGCTGTGGCATCGATCGTGCTGCTTCCATTCGGTATCGGCTACTTCTTCGGCACGTTCGGTGGCGGGTTCACCACGAGCTGGCTCGATCGTGTTTTCCCTGCGCGCGGACGCGTCGCGTTTCTGCAGATCGCGCAGATCCTGTTCGCACTCGTCGCCTACTTCGGCACTCAGTTCGATTACGGAAATATCGGGGTGTACGCCATCTTCTGGGGGCCTTATGGGTCTTGCTCAAGGATTGAACCCAGGTGTGAACCGGCCGATCGTGATGGCTGTGACACTTCCTGAGTTGCGTGGTCAGGCATTCGCGATCTTCATCACCATTTTCGAGGCGATCGGCTGGGCGATCTTCACGTTGTCGGCCGGCATCCTCGTTGATGTGTTCAGCATTCAAACGGTGTTTCTCTGGGTTCTGGTGATTCTGATGGTGGTAAACGGGCTCGTGATCACTGCTCTCTACGCGACGTATCCAAAGGACGTACGGAACGTCGATGACGCCTTAGATGCGCGCCGCGGGGCTGCGGCACTCGAACGCCCCTGAGCGCTCCCTGATCCGCCCCTTTCCTCGGCCACCGCGTCGGGATATGGTGCCCATATGGGGGCGGAACAGAACGCAGACAACCGCCGTGAGTTCCGTGACGGCGAAGATCCGACGAAGATGGCAAACCAGCCAGCACTTCGCACATCATCTGGTGCGATCTGGCTTGGCATCGGCGCGCTGCTCGTGGTGATCTGCCTCATCGTTCTCATTCCGCTTATTCCGCTCGGCAACCCGGCGCCACTTTTCGGGGCCGTGCTTATCGTGCTGCTCTATGCAGCGATGATCGTCGTGCGTTTTGCCGTGCATCGACCCGTCGCCCGACTGCGCGCACTCGCAGCGCTGTTTGGACTCATCGCGCTCATCGGACTTCTCGCTGTGCTGATCTCGGCATACGCGGGCACACCGTAGTCAACCTGTATGAGAAAGAGAGAGTGATTATGCCCCTCGACAAAGAACTCATTGCCCAGTTGCTGCGAGACACCGCGCCGAAGTCGATGGTTTTTATCGACTCGACGGCGGGTACGAGCGATCCGGAAGGTATGGCTGTTGCCCGGCGCACGCATGTCAGAGACGGTTTGAGCGCGGCGGGGGCACCGGATGCCGACATCGAGGCGATCCTCGATGTGATGGCCGACCCCACGGGAGTCGCCGACCCGTCAGTGCGGTTCGCGATAGCGCAAGACGGTGAACTGCGGTTTCACACGGTCATGGGCGGTTCGATGCAGAGCGACGAGTGCATCCGCTACGGCTCCGTCGTCGACGTGACGCCGTTGCGGCTGCAGATTCCCGATGACGAGCTGTTCTTTACCGTGAGCGCATGGCGTGGCGGCGGCGACATCGAGGTCTTTGCGGAAGGCGACCGCAACCCGATCGTCACGCGGCACATCGAGTCTGACTCTCCCTATATCAACAAGGTGAGCGCGGGTCGTACGTCGGAGGCCAATCTGCAGCGCCACAGCGAAGAGACGTGGAAGCATACTCAGAGCGAGGTCGCCGAGCAGATCACCACGTTGATCGCCGAGCACCACCCGCGAGTAATCTTTCTCTCGGGTGACGTTCGCGCGGTGCAGATGCTGAGCGGTCAGCTGAGTGATCAAGCCACACACCTGCTGCACGTCATCCCCGGTGAGGTTAATGCCGAGGGGGCATCGGAGGATCGCGTGCGTCACGCGCTCGAGGTGCAGCTGGATGCTGCCAGGCGGCGACGCAATCGCGCGATCCTCGACGAGGCTGCCGCCGACAACGGCAAGCTGCAGGCGACAGGCATCGGCGATGTCGTTCACGCGCTCGCGCAGGGGCAGGCTGACTACGTGTTCGTCGATCACCACGCGCTGCTTCAGCACTCGCTGTTTGCGCTCGAGGCCGAGCCGTGGGTGGCGACGGCACCCGAGGATGCTCTGGGAACACCGGTGCTCGAAGAGATTGTCGCGACGGCGGCAGTCGTCCGCGCGGCGGTGCTCACCGATGCGAAGGTGCGCATCGTCGAGCCGGACGAAATCGGCGAAGGAACGGGTGTGGTCGCGTCGTTGCGTTGGCCCGTCGGTCCCGACCGACCCTGACGCGGAAACGCTCCCGACGTGCAATCACTTTGATGGCGAGTGACGGTGGTGCCGGTCGCGCTCACGATGCCACGTGCTTTATGGAGTCGTCTCCTCAACGTTGAGGCGCAGCCAGCCCTCATCGAGGAGTCGAAATCCTGCATCGATTGTCGCTCGCGGATCGGTGTCCTTTGAGGCGACAAGCTGGATCTGCAGGGCGAATCTTACGTAGAAGCGAATCGCATTAGTCGGGTCCGCGAGCCCGAATTCGTCGGTGATCACGGCAACGAGAGATTCTTCGTGGCGCAACCACATTCGTTCTGCGTACTCGCCGAGGGCAGGCGTTGCTTCCATGAGTGCGAGAATCTGGCGCTGAGGCTCAGTCTCGAACGCGGCGATCTCGGAGAGATAGTGTGCCTTCAGCGCATCCGAAATCGAGGTCTCGGGCGCGCGGCCGCTCACCGCGGACACGAGCTGCTGGTGACGCTCGTCTTCATCACTGAAGGCAAGTGATTCTTTCTGCGGGAAGTGCGCGAAGACCGTTGTCGGGGACACGTCTGCCTTGTCGGCAATTTCGCGAACGCTCACCGCGTCAAAGCCGCGAGCGAGAAACAGCTCACTCGCTGCATCCAGAATCGAGGTTCGGGTTGCTGCCTTCTTCCGCTCTCGGCGTCCCGTCTGGTGCACATCGCTCATGTCGATCATCTTACTGGAGTCAATTCATAATCGACTTGACTACAAAAGTGGTATTGATACAGTTCTGTAGTGATACCAGTTATGAAGATGAAAACACGAGTTCGAGAACTGCGAACTCGCAATCCATGAGAGAAGAAGACCATGAACGACAAGAACTCTGAGGTGCTTGCTCCTGATGTGCACCCAACAGGGCAGCACTGGCCGGAGCAGAACCGAACACGGGAGGACCAGTCAGAGAAGCGCCCGACAGCGCTGCGCCGAATCTCGGGAGCGCTACTGATCGCCGGCCCTCTCGTGTACTTTGTCGCCGAGTTCATCGCGGCCGCTGCGTGGGCGGATCCGCCCTACAGTTACACATACCACTTCATCAGCAACCTCGGAGTTCATGGTCCTTCAGTGCTCTTCGGCCAATACATGTACTCGCCGCTCGCATGGGTGATGAACACCGGCTTCTTTGTCTTTGGCATCACGATATTTGCCGGGGTAGCCATGCTTCGCGGGCTAGTGGGCTGGCGCCATTGGCTGACACTTGTGCCCGCCACGATGCTGGCGGCCGGCGGCATTCTGCTTGCACTGTTTCCCGGGTCAGGGGAGGCGATGAACGATGGCACCGGCGAATTTCACAGCATGGGCGCCTTCGCGGGATTCGTCGGGGGAAATGTTCTCGCGATTTTTCTCGGCGTGATGCGCCGTCGCGTCGGGCTCTCTCTGAAAATCGGCCGAACGCTGACCGTGCTCGGCTGCCTCGGACTTGTGGCGATGGTCGGCTACCTCGTTGACATCATCTCTGGGGCGAACGTGCTTGTCGGCCTCGTCGAACGTGGCGCTGTCTACCCGTTCTTGACCGGACTCATCTGCGTGGGAGTGGCGACGGTGAATCGAGGTCGGCGTTCAGCGCAACCAGGTCGTGAGTGAGCCGCGGCGCGCTCCGTGCAGCTCGACGTGACAGACGACGCTTCAGTCTCTGTCGCGTTGGCTTCGATTGAGGAGGTTGAAGATCGCCTTGACGTTGTCGTGCACAATGCCGGCGTTCTCGAGACTGCGATCGACGGACCCGCTGCCCTGTGTTCGTTCGACACACACGCCGTGGGCATCGTGCGGGTCACGGAAGCGGCACTTCCCCTGCTACGGCGCTCGTCGAACGGGTCGCGACGCGTCAGATCACGCGGACTCGGGTGCTGCCTGGCCAGCCCGGGCCTCATCGAGGTACGAGTAGGCCGTGACGCGCGAGATGCCGAGGCGCGAAGCGATGTGCTCCATCCCCTTGCGCATCTGCAGCGCACCCTGCTGGTCGAGCTTGCGCACGATCGCGACGCGATCATCGCGTGACATTTGTGACACGGGCCGGCCGATCGCGTGGATGGCGTCGGTCACCATGGCATCCATGACCGCAACGAGATCGTGGCCGAAAAACTCGTTCGGTTCGTCGGCGGAGTCGGCAGCGGGCTGCGGCAACAGGCCGTCGAGCAGAGCCCGAGCCTGCTGCAGTGCGCTGACGTCGACGTTGACGCAGAGCGCGGCCATAATCTTGCCGACCCGGTTGCGAAAGTAGATGGATGAGCAGCGTAGCTGCCGGCCGTCGCTCGTGAATCCGCGATATCCGAAGGCGTCGTGGTCGGCGCCCTGGTTGTGAATGACGCTGGCGCCGAGGCTCGTCGAGGGCCCGCCCACCTTGCGACCCGTCACGTGACCGTTCTCGATCGCGACGATCGTGTGGTCGAGGTCGGGGTCGTCTGCTGACAGATCGTGAAGCACGACCTCGCACCCCGGGCCCGCCGCAGCGGCCATGGCCCGCATCGCCGGAAGATAGACCGCGCAGATCTCGTCGAGGGTGTCATAGACTCGCGCTTCTGCTGACTGGCTCAGCATGGCGACGGCGGCGTCCGACGGCATCCGATTCTCCTCTGATCTTCATTGCTTTGAGGTCTAACAAAACGTCTGGGTGCTAGACATATTGTCTAAATCAATGCTAGCTTAACGTTTTGTCTACGTGACAACCTTACTCCACGATGGCAGATACGCCTGAGGAGTCGCGGGTTTCCCACAGAGACGCCAGTTCTTCAGATGCGATAGATCCACGGTGATCTATACAAAGAGTAAGGAGGCTCTTATGGCCAACTCAGCGATGCGGCCCAAAACGGGGTTGAGAGCGATCCCCACCAAGGATCGCCGTACTGTTGCCGGTGGTGCCATCGGCACCATGATGGAGTACTACGACTACTACCTGTTCGGGCTCGGCGCCGCCGTGGTCTTCCCGCACGTGTTCTTCCCTGGTGACGACCCGGTGACGGGAACCCTCCAATCATTCGCGACCTTCGCCGTGGGCTTCCTGCTGCGCCCGCTCGGGGGCATCGTGTTCGGCTACGTCGGAGACCGGTTCGGGCGTAAGCGGTCGCTCATGATCACCGTGATCGGCATGGGAATCTGTACAACGCTGATGGGACTGATTCCCTCGGCTGAGTCGATCGGACTTCTCGCGCCGATTCTTCTCGTGATTCTGCGCATGGCACAGGGCCTCTTCGTCGGTGGCGAGATGGGGCCGGCCGCGACAATTGTTGTCGAGTATGCGCCGACCGGTCGACGTGGCTTGTTCGGTGCCTTGCTGATCACCGGTGCTGGCGTTGCAAATGTGTTCTCGGCCGGACTCATGTCCATTCTCGGAGCCGGCGACGAGACGTTCTTCATGAGCTGGGGCTGGCGCATTCCGTTCCTGTTCGCAGCCGTACTCACCATCGTTGCTGTTGTACTGCGCAGCAAGCTCGAGGAATCCGACGAGTTCAAGACGTACACGAAGACGATCGAGACCGGGGCGGTCAAGCGCAAGAACCCCCTCATGGAGGCGATTCGCCACCCCAAGAACCTCATTCTCGGAATTCTCATCGGTCTTCCGCAGAGCATTGCCGGGTACATCGTTTTGACCTACGGCCTCTCCTACATGGTGAGCGAACACTCCGTTGACCCCGAGGTGGGCTTCATCGGCACCATGATCGTTGGGTTCCTGCAGATCGTGATGGCGCCGGTGTGGGGACACGTCTCAGACAAGATCGGGCGCCGCAAGTTCTACATTCTGGCGTGCATCGGCTTCGCCGTGCTGATCTATCCGGCATTCGCGCTCTTCAGCGGGGGAACGGCCATCTTGATCTGGCTCGGCATGATCGTCGGCTTCGTGATTCCGGGCGTTGCCATGCAGGGAACCCTGCAGACGCTGCTCACCGAGATGTTCGATGTCGAGGCGCGCACGACGGGCGTCAATGTCGGCTACCAGTTCTCGAACACGCTCGGCGGCGGTTTTGCCCCTCTGATCTGCGCGGCGCTGTTCGCGTGGGCCGGCCACATCTGGCCTGTCATCGTGTACGCGACGGTTATCGCGCTCGCCGGCGTGATCGCGACGGCATACGCGAAGATTCGCCCGGACGTCGAGAACGCGGGGCGCTTGCACGAACTGAAGTGAGCGTCAGCGGCATCCGACCCTGGCTGCTCACGACACTCGGCGAGCACCATCCAGACCAACTGAAATAGAAAGAGGAGTTCTCTATGACAAAGAAGGCATTCCACACGACAAACGCACCACAGCCGGCCGGACCCTACAGCCAGGCCGTCGAAGCGAACGGGTTTGTGTACACGGCCGGGTTCGGGCCTCAGGATGCCGCCAACGGCAACGCTGTTCCCGAGAGCGTCGGCGATCAGACGCGCCAGGTGCTGCGCAACGTGCAGTCGGCGCTTGGTGAGCGTGGGCTGACGCTGAACGACTGCGTGAAGACCACGGTTCACCTTGCGGACTTGGCGGATTTCGCCGAGTTCAACGAGGCATACAAGGAGTTCTTCTCCGAGCCGTTCCCCGTTCGCACCACTGTCGGGTCGCAGCTGGCGAACATCCTCGTCGAGATCGACGCGGTCGCCGCGATCCCCGAGGGCAAGTAGCACTCCACGTTCACCGATTCGGGTCGTCGCGCGCAGTGCGGCGACCCGTTTCGTGTTTCGCAGCACCAATTGGGGACCAACTTTTGCTATTCGGTGCGCCGCGGCGATAGCAAAAGTTGGTCCCCGATTGACGCGGCATTGTGCTGTGCGCCGCTTGGCAGACGGAAACGATATTCCCAGTGCACTCATAGGGTAAAAGTGCAAGAATGCACGTTGTGATGGAAAGTGCAACGAATCTGCGAGAGCGTCGCCGGCAGGAATCGGCAGAGCGGCTCATTGAGCTCGCACGCGAGTGGACCGCCCGCGACGGCTTCACTGGCTACACAGTCGAAGAGCTGTGCGAGGCAGCCGGGGTGTCGAGGCGAACGTTCTTCAACTACTTTGCATCGAAGGAGGATGCTGTTCTCGGCATCCTCGCCCCACACGGTGATGACGAACTCACGCAGACGTTCCTCGACGGCGGCAGCTCAGCGGGGGAGACCATCTCTGACGCGCTTGTTGACGACTTCGTTGCGCTGCACTTGGCGCGATGGGAGATCGTGGCTCCCTCGGCATCCGATGTTCGGGCGATGAAAGCTGCAATCGAGCGCGAACCGCGGTTGCACACGCGCATCTTCGAGATGATCCAGGCGAATGAGCAACGAGACATCGCGCTCATCGAGCAGCGCGAGCACCTGGAAGCGGGCGACCTGAGGGCATCGACACTCGTGCATATCGTCGGCGCGTTCAGTCGGGCCACCGCCAAGGAGTACTTTGCTGACCATGGCGATGCCCCGCCGAGTATCGGGCACTTCTCGCGCATTTTCGAACAGCGGATCGCTGCCGCCCGCGAACTGCTCATCTGACCAACTCCCTCTTTCCCGAGCCGCACAGGCTCACCTGATTCATAGAGAACGGCAACAATGACTACAACAGAAGCGGCGCCCTTTCTGCTGACCAAGCGGCGCATTTGGACGATTTTCGGAGCCCTCATCGCGGGGATGCTGCTGGCAAGTCTTGACCAGACGATCGTGTCGACAGCCATGCCGACGATCGTCGGCGAACTCGGCGGCGTTGAGCATCAGGTGTGGATCGTGACCGCGTACCTGCTCGCCACCACCATCGTGATGCCGATCTACGGCAAGTTTGGCGACGTGCTGGGGCGACGCAACCTGTTCCTGATCGCGATTGCGCTGTTTACTCTTGCGTCGGTTGGATGCGCCTTCGCCGGCAGTTTCTGGGCGTTCGTCGTGTTCCGTGCCCTGCAGGGGCTCGGCGGCGGCGGGCTCATGATTCTGTCGCAGGCAATCATCGCCGACATCGTGCCCGCACGCGAGCGCGGCAAGTACATGGGCCCGCTTGGCGCTGTGTTCGGTCTCTCGGCTGTGGCCGGTCCGCTGCTCGGAGGCTACTTCGTCGATCACCTCACCTGGCAGTGGGGTTTCTACATCAACATCCCCATTGGCATCGCGGCGTTCGTGATCGCGATGGTGACGCTCAAGCTGCCCACCAAAAAGGCAGAGAAGCCGATCGACATTCTCGGTGTGCTCTTTCTCTCGATCGCGACGACGTGCCTCATCTTCTTCACGGACTTTGGCGGCGACGCCGACTTCGGCTGGGGCTCGGTCGCCACGTGGGCGTGGGGTGCTGGGCTGCTCGCCGCCGCGGCAGCGTTCATCATCACCGAGGCGCGTGCTGCAGACCCGATCATTCCGCTCAGCCTGTTCCGCAACCCCATCTTCATCAACGCATCAGCCATCGGAATGGTGCTCGGCATCGGCATGTTCGCCGCGATCGGCTTTCTCCCCACGTTCCTACAGATGGCGTCGGGCACGTCGGCTGCAGCATCCGGTTTGCTCTTGATTCCGATGATGGTCGGCATGATCGGCACGTCGATCTGGTCGGGTCTGGCGATTACGAAGACCGGAAAGTACAAGATTTACCCGATCATCGGCACGATCGTAATGGGCGCCGCTATGCTCGCGTTCACCACCCTGGCGGCATCCACTCCGATCTGGCTGATCTGTGTGTTCCTGTTCGTGTTCGGTGTGGGCCTCGGCCTGATTATGCAGGTCGTAGTTCTCGTCGTTCAGAACGCCGTTCCCGCGTCTCAGGTGGGCACGGCGACGAGCACGAACAACTACTTCCGCGAGGTGGGAGCGTCGCTGGGAACCGCCGTGTTCGGCACCCTCTTCACCACGCGCTTGACCGAGAATCTGACGTCGGTGTTCACGGATGCCGGCGCCAGCGCCTCGGATGCGGCGAACGCGACGGCGACCATCGACCCGTCGGTGCTGAACGACCTGCCTGATGCGGTGCGCGACGGCATTGTTGGCGCATACGCTGACGCTCTCGCGCCGGTGTTCTGGTACATCCTGCCGTTCATTGCTGTGGCGTTCCTGCTGTCACTGCTGCTGAAGCAGATTCCGCTGCAGACCGAGTCAGGGCTCGTTGCTCGTGGTGAGGCAATCGGCGGCGAAGAAGCCGAGCGGCTCGAGGCCGAGCAGCGTGCAGCGAAGAACGGCGAGCGCGTGCCTGCGGCAAATGCCGACGCCGACAGCAAGACTGAGTAGCTGCACGTCGAACGCGGGCCGTTTCGCGCATCGCGAGGCGGCCCGATGTGCGTGTGGACCGCATGCTGCCGCCAGCTGAACTCGACAAATCACCGATTGGTGCTTTGCTGCGCTCCTGCAGGCACCGTGTGTGGTGCCGAGCACCAATCGGGGACCAACTTTTGCCATCGCCACAGGTCTTGGCATAGCAAAAGTTGGTCCCCGATTTGTGGGTCTCAGCAGCTCCGCGCGCGACCGAGGTAATCCCGCTAGCGATGCGGATGCGGCGCGTCAAACACGTCGCTCTGCGTGCCCGGGCACGGCCGCGCGCGCATCTGACGGCATCCTGCTCCCCTCGGTTCCGCGCATGAGTGACAGCGCGACGCCAATGCTCGCCAGGATGCTGACGAGCGACGAACCTCCCGCCGAGATCATCGGCAGGGGAACTCCGAGCACCGGCAGCATCCCGAGGACGACGGCGACGTTGACGAACGCCTGGCCGACGACCCACAGGAGGATGCCGCCCAGCGTCGCAGTGACAAATCTGTCGTGGCTTCTGCTGATGACGCGGGTAAGAACGACTCCGAACAGCACAAACTGTGCAAGCACGACGACGGCACCGATGGCTCCCAGCTCTTCACCGATGATCGCGAAGATGAAATCGTTGTTGGCCTCGGGGAGCCACCCCCATTTCATTTGCGAGTTTCCCAGGCCGGCACCGGTGACGCCGCCAAGGGCAAGCGCGTTCCACCCGTGAACCGTCTGCCAGCAGAGGTCGAGGTAGTTGTCAGACGTGGCGCTGCACCCCTCAAACCATGCGGCAATACGTGTTTGCCGTGTTCCTCCGGAAAGCGCGACAGCAAGAGCCGCACCGGCAGCCGTTACGACGGCAATGACGATGTGGTGAAGACGCATGCCGCCAAAGAAGCATGCACCGAGAGCGATGGCTCCCATGATGAGCACGGTGCCGAGGTCTTTGCCGAGCATGACAGTACCAAGCGCCAGTCCGGCGACAGGCACGATCGGGATCACCGCGTGCTGCCAGCGCGACATCAACTCGCCCTTCGCGGCGATGATGTGCGCAATCCAGATGATGAGCGCCAGTTTGAGAAACTCAGAGGGCTGGACGCCGAAACCTCCGAGGCTGATCCAGTTGCGGTTGCCTCCGGAGGCAAAGCC
The DNA here is from genome assembly GCF_011751765.2 of Paramicrobacterium chengjingii. GTDB lineage: Bacteria > Actinomycetota > Actinomycetes > Actinomycetales > Microbacteriaceae > Paramicrobacterium > Paramicrobacterium chengjingii. Next base: position 3,429,366 of record NZ_CP061169.1, on the reverse strand, counting down.
CAGCGGTGTGAACACGAGAAGCTGAAGCGCGATGCCACTCGCGAGGAGCGCCCAGGCGCAGCGTCTCCAGAATGCCGGCGGAATGCGGGAGAGCACGAACATGAGGGCGACGCCGACCAGGGCGAACGCCACGTGGCGACGCGCGATCGAGAAGGGGTCGCCCGTCGCGATCAGGTTCTCGACCGACGAGGCAGAGAGCACCATGACTACACCACACGCGACAAGAGCGATGCTCACTGAGGCAAGCACGATCGCGTCACGCGACAGGCGGCGTCGCTGAGGGAGCCCGATCCGCGTGGCCGTCACTGATCCTCGCACAGCGGTGCGTCGGCCGAACGCGAGTGTGTCGAGGGATCGGAATCTTGCGTGTCATCCGCGTCATCGGCATTGGGGTTTTGATCGTGCGATGAATCGGCGTCTGACGGTGGTTGGTCCCCGGATGCTGTCGCGAGGCGGGTGTCATCGGCGAGGGCCTCGAACATCGCATGAGCCGCGGGAGTTGGTACGACACGATTGCGATCCGAGGGCGCGGCCTCCCACGGCATCGTCACGAACGTGATGTTGTCAGTCTCGACCTGTGACAGTCGCTGAGCAAGTGCAGCGAGTTGTGTCAATGATTCGAGCCCGGTGTCCACGGTGATCGATGAGGTAACAGCATCCAGAAAGCTGTAGAGCCTGTCTGGACGAACCAGTACGTCGTTGCTCGTCGCCCGCTGGACGATGGCCGACATTACCATCTGCTGATGTCCCATGCGGGCGACGTCGCTTCCATCACCCACCGCGTGGCGCGTGCGCGCAAGCGCGAGAGCCTCGCTACCGCTGACCATCTGCTCGCCAGCGGGGAGATCAAGATCCGCGCGACGGTCTCTGAGAGCTTCGGGCAGACACACCTGAACACCACCCAACGCGTCGACGATGTCGGCGAACCCGTCGAAGTTCATCGCGACAACGTGATCGATAGCTACGCCGGTGAGTTCCTCGACGGCAGAAACCGAGCACGTTTCGCCGTGGTTGAGCGCGCCATTGATCATGCCGTAGCCTCCGGCGAAAGTGCCGCGGCCGGAATCGTCGCAGGGCGGGAGCTGCAAGACAGTGTCGCGCGGAATCTGAACGGCGTCGACATACCCATTCTCCGACCCGATATGCACAAGCACCATGGCGTCGCTGCGCATGGTGCCGTCGTCTTCTCCGTACGCGCCATAGCCCGCTTCACGGCCGTCTGAACCGAGCATCAAAATGTTCAGTGGGGACGCCGGGGTGGAGGAGTCCTCGGCTGTTTGAGATGACGGATCGTGAAGCTCGACTGCCGTGAGGTTGTTCTGCAGACGCCCGACAGCGATCCCGATCGTTATCACGATCGCCACGATCGCCACACCGGCACAGGCGATTAGGATGCTGCGACGGCGACCTCGCCCGCGTGTCGTCTGTTCGCGCCTTGAGTTGTCGTGATCCATGCGTTGTTCCCTCCGGCTGTGAACTCTTCGGGGGACACACCACCACGTTTGCTCAGGGGGCTCCAATAGCCTCGGGCGTGCCACTCATGCGGGCTGTGCATGGGGCAGTGCCCCGTTGTGTGGAGGTGAGTGCGACAGTTCAGCGCAGCGGAGTCGGCAATTCAGCGTCTGACGTCGTCACCGTCGCGATGAAGTGCCGCACGAGAGGCGAGCGAAGGGCATCGCGTTCGTGCACAAGGCCGATTGATCGCAGAACGGGGCGTTCGAAGTCCACGATGCGTCCGGATGACACGAGCGCGGCCTGCGCCAGAACGTCGGGCACGATGGTGATCCCGTTGGCGGCGATGGCCAGGCGTACGAGTGCATCGCGTTGCGTGGTGGTAATAATGTGCGGTGGAGTGACGCGCTGACTGCGGTATACCTCGTCGGTGAGCGCGCGAATCGATGTGCCCTGAGGAAGCGTCACGAGCGTGCGTGACCTCAGGAAATCGGCGGTGACGACGTTGCCGCCCTCACTCTGGGCCGCGACGACTGCCGAGAACTCCTGATCGTGCAAAGGAACGATCTCGAGGTCGGACGGTAGCCCCTCAATCGCGCCGAACGCGAGGTCAGCGCGCGCGAGGCGCACGGAGTCGATCAGGTCATCCGTGCTCTGTGCCCCGAGAACGTCGAGGCGCACGCCGGGGAAGCGCCGGTGGAACCGGCCGACGTGATCGGGCACCACGGTTGCCATCAGGGAGGGGAGCCCGGTGACGCGAAGGAATCCGGAAGCGAGGGTGCGGTTGGAAGCTGCAAGTGATTCCAGGGTCGATGTCTCGCGAAGGGCGCGACGTGCAGGGCCCAGAATCGTGCGCCCCGTCTCAGTGAGCGACATCACGCGACCGGTCGTTGTGAACAGCTGCACGCCCAGCGCCTTCTCGAGCGACTGCACGCGCCGAGAGAGCGCGGGCTGTGAAATGCGCAGCACATCTGCCGCCGCCGTGTAAGAGCCATAGTCGACAATCGCGATCAGCGCTTCAAGCTGTGGGATGCTGAGGCCGGCCGAGGCGGCGGACGGGCTGCTCATGACGGCATCCTTTTCTTGCGTGCGTAACTGATCCTCGAGCGAGTCTACGTGTCTGCTCGCGCGCCCAGCCCCTGTCTGCATCGAGTGCCGACGCGGAGAGCACGACGGAGTAGCTGCACGTCCAACTCGGGCCGTTTCGCGCATTGCGAGGCGGCCGGATGTGCGTGTGGACCGGATGCTGTCGCCCGCTGAACTCGACAAATCACCGATTGGGGTTTTGCGGCGCTCCCGCGGGCACCAAGTTCGGCCCCGGCACTAATCGGGGGGCAACTTTTGCTATGCCAAGACCCGTGGCGATGGCAAAAGTTGGTCTCCGATTGCGCGGTTAGTGCCTACCAGCTCTGCTCGCGCGCCCAGCTCTCCACGGTGTGCCAGCCGACCTCGGGGTACGCGGCGTGCAGTGCGTCGATGTTGACGGTGTAGCCCGGCCCGCGGAGGAATCGCATCATGGCGGCGAGGTCGTCATTGCCGCTCGCTTCGATCGTCTCGAGAGGAACCTCGCTGTACTCGATCGTGCGTCCGAGCGCCGCGCTGAGCGCATCGGCCACTTCGGCTCCTGTCTCTTCAGATGACGCGAGTTCGATGCGCTGGCCGGCAAAGCGCTGAGGGTCATCGAACACGAGCGCTGTGAACTCGGCGAGATCTGAGATCGCAACCTGCTGAACGCGCGTGTCTGCGGCAACGGCGAATGCGTAGTGTCCGCGAGCGAGAGCCTCGGTGTTGTGCGGGGCGAGGATGTTGTCGGTGAACATCGCCGGAGCAACAACCGTGTGCGCAACGGACAGCGTTGCAAGATGCTCCTCGACGCGCGCCTTGCTCTCGAAGTGCGGCACCTTCGAGTCGTTCAGAGCGCTCGCAACGGACGAGTAGACGATGAACCCCACACCGGCGGCGACAGCGGCGTCAAGAAGCGTATTCGCTTGGCGCTCTTCAGTCTCGGCATCCGACCCATACGGGGTACCCATCGCATATACGGCATCAACACCGGATGCTGCAGCGCGCAGGCTCGCGGGTTCGTCGAAGTCGGCGGCGACGACCTCTATTCCGAGCGCGCTCAGCGCACGGGCTGCGTCACTGTGGGGATTGCGCGTCATTGCCCGCACGCTGTGGCCGTGATCGAGTAGCACGCGGGCAACTGCGCCACCCTGGGTTCCGGTCGCGCCGCTGACGAGAATTGTCGAGCTCATACTTCACACCTTTCATTTGTTTGATTGTGCAATAGTTGCTAACGCAAAGATTGCACGCGCAATTCCCGATATCCTGAACTCGTGAAAGACGGCGATCGCGACCTGGTGTGGGTGGACCTGCAGAAGGCAGCTGCGTTTCTCGATTCGGAGCTGAGCATGAGGCTCACCGAGCGCGTTGGAATGTCGTCGTCGGAGTTTCAGGTGCTCTGGTACCTCGCAAACGCTGTGGACCGCAGCCTCACGATGTCTGAGGCTGCAGCGCGCCTGTCAATGAGCCCGAGCGGAATGACGCGTTTGGCAGATCGCATCGTGCGGCGCGGCTGGGTGGAACGCCGAACGGATGCCGCGAACCGCCGCATCGCGATCGTCACGCTCACCGATGCCGGTGTGGCGGCCGCGCGTGACGGCTACCTTGTGGCACGCGAGGCACGTCGTGAACTTGTCGATGCGCGTTTGACGGATGACGACGTTCACTCTCTCGGCAAGATCGCGGGGAAGCTGCTCGGCCGCATTGGCATCACGGACGTGAGTTCCTGAGCCTTTCGGCCCGCGGCGAACACCCTACAGACGTGTGCACGCGATTGCGACGGTCGCATAATGCATCGTGAAGCTGCCGCCCAGCGTATCGATCGCGTCGCCCAGGCCCTCGAGCAGTTCAGCGAGTACTCCCGGCGCGAGTCGATTGTGCCCGCCAGACGTGGGGACCTGATCGAGCCATGCTTGTGTCGTGATGGTGGCCTCCCAGTCGAAGCGCCACCGTTCGGGCTCCGACCAACCGCCGGCCTGCTCGAGACCGTCGCGCGTGGCGTCAACAAAGCGTCCGTATCCCGAGACTGCGGATTCCGACGATGCCCACGGGGTGAAGGGAAGCCCTGTGTCGATGCGTTGGTACACGTCGGCAAATGCCGCCGCCACGTCAGGATCCGGGTCTCCGGCGTTCCAGAATGCGACGAGAAGCCCGTCGGGATCCAAGACCTGAGCCGCCTTCCGAGCGCCAGCTACCGGGTCTACCCAGTGCCAAGTCTGCCCGGCGATGATCGTATCGACACGGTGACCGGCCGGATCCCACTCCTCGAAGCGTGACGTTTCGACTGCGAAGCCATTGCGCCGAGCAACGGCGGCCATGCGCTCGTCAGGCTCGACGCCGAGCACGGTGCATCCGGCATCCCTGAGCCCGCGCGAGGAGAGACCTGTCCCGATTCCCACGTCGAGAATTGAGGTACCGGGGCTTCGGGCCATAATCGCGTCGGTGAGCGCAGGTGGGTAGGTCGGACGCGCCCGGTCGTATCTCTCGGCATCCGCCCCGAATCCTTCTGCGATGCCACGGTGCTCGTGAGGAGCGTCAGATGCAGGTGAGGGTAAAGTGACCATGCGCTCACCGTAAGTGGGCGATTGCCCATTATCAAGAAGCAGCATTCACCTCTGAGCGAAAGGCGTCCCCCATGCCTACAGGTATGGCGCTGCTCGATCCGCGCGAGCAATTGTTTGCCGCGGCAGGGCGTGTGCTCGTTCGTGATGGTCCAAGTGCGTTAACGAGTCGCGCGGTGGTTGCCGAGGCCGGAGTCGCCAAGGGAGTTCTGCATCGTCATTTCGCGACGTTCGACGAGTTTCTCGCCGACTACGTCAATGCACACGTCGAACGTGTCGAGGCGCACGTGAACGAGGCAACGGATGCTGTTGGCACGCGCACAGTTCGCGGCATCCTGGTTGATCTTCTAGTGGGCATCTTCGACGCCGAGACTCTCGGCGCAGTCGCGATCGTGACATCGCGCGACGCGGTTCGCGCACGCCTGCGCGATGGATTGCCCTTCGGCATTCCCCTCCTCGCGCAGGCCACGTCGGGAATCGACGATTATCTCGTTCGTGAGCAGGCTGCAGATCGTATTGCACAGAGTGCCGATGTCAACGCCCTCGCTCTCTCACTCGTGGGTACAGGGCATCTGCTGTTCGCGGGGAAGCTTGGAGCGACGCCCGACCGCGGCGCGGTCGACGAAATCGTCGAGTCGATCATAGTCGGGGCGCTTAGAGCCACCTAGCAGCCCGCTGCTCAGGCGCTCTCGCGTGCGACGATCGTGAACCCGAGATCGATCTCCTGTGTTGACTCCGATGCAGAGTGCATGCTTTCCAGCAGCACGCGCCCCGCTCTCGTGCCGATGTCATGGCTGGGCGCCGCCACGGTGGTGAGGCGCGGCACAGTATGTGCGGCGATCTCAAAGTCGCCGAATCCAATGACCGCAATATCACCGGGTACCGATATCCGGCGTCGAGCGCATTCGAGCAGCGCTCCCGCTGCAAAAATGTCGCTCGAGAAGACGATGAGATCGGTCTCCGGATGCTCACTGAGTACCCGGTCCAGCAGGGCGACCCCAGCATCCATGTCTGCGCCGTGATTTCCCGAATCGAGAACGCGGATCGCCTCGTTGGGATAGATTGCGCGAACGGATGCTTCAAAGCCTCGCCGTCGTTCAATCGCTCGTGCGTCCCCTGGCTGCAGTGATCCTGCGAATGTCGGGTGGCGGTATCCCTGAGCATGGCCGTACTGAACGAGCGAGCGAACAGCCTCGCGGTTGGAGAAGCCGACCTGGCTGTGTATGGGGCTGTCTGTCAGGCTCCACGCCTCGACGACGGGAATCCGAGCCTCCTTGAGTAGTTGATTCGCCTTGGCCGTGTGCTCGGTTCCCACAATGAACATTCCGTCGGGGCGTCTCCCGAGCAGGGCGCGCACGAGTTCTTCCTCGCGGTCGGCGCTATAGTCCGTTGACCCGATGAAGAGCTGGTACCCGTGCGAGCTGAGCTCATGATCGAGGCCGTGCACGGCGTCAGCGAAAACAGATGCCGAAATCGAAGGAATGATTGCAGCGACCGTCATGCTGCGATTGGAGGCAAGATTGCGGGCGGCAAGGTTCGGCACATAGCCGGTTGAGGCGATGGATGCTCGCACGCGCTCACGGGTGGAATCTGAGACGAGCTCTGGGGATCTGAGAGAGCGAGAGACGGTCTGAGGCGAAACGCCCGCGTGCTGCGCCACATCGGTGAGAGTCACCGTTCGAGTGGACCTCGACGTTGACTTCTTGTCTGACGGATCAGGCTGAGCAGACGAATCGATCACAGAAGGCCTCGACGTGCCAGGTTCGTCATCAGAGCTCGAAGCCCAAACTCCCATGGCTCACACCTCTCGCTTTGTTTCACTTCGTTGACAAGGCTGCCCAGACTTGATGCAGAGATTCGCACGATATCACCGTACTTGTGCGTGAACCCCTGCCCGACCGCGCCACGATCGGCAACGGGCGCGAACATCGTGCCGAGCATGAGCGCAGCACCATCGGGGTACTGATGATGCGGACCGATGAGCTGGTCAACCAGTTCGCTTGGGTCTCGGCTGATGGCGCTCATCTCTGAGACGCCATCGAGGTGAAAACCGTCAGGTCCATCGATTTCAAGACGGACAGTCAAGTGTCTCACCGTGTCGAGGGTGAAACGTGAGTCGAACAGGCGAATAAGCGGGCCGAGAGCGCACGACCCGTTGTTGTCTTTCGCCTTGGGCAGAAGGAGAGCCGACCTGCCTTCCACATCGCGCAGATTCACATCGTTGCCGAGAGTGGCGCCCACAATTCGTCCGTTGGATTGAACGATGAGGGCGACCTCGGGCTCCGGGTTGTTCCACGTTGACGATCCGAGCACTCCCACGGAAACGGCAGTGCCAACGGAAGAAAGCGTCGGAGCCTTCGTGAAAATCTCAGCATCCGGACCAATCCCGACCTCGAGATATTGACTCCAGAGCCCCTCTGTGATCAGAATCTCCTTCAGACGTTGCGCCTCATCAGAGCCGGGGCGCAGCTCGGCAAGGTTGTCGCCGACTTCCGCGAGTATCCGTTCGCGCAGGTCGCCTGCCGCCGAGACATCGCCTCGCGCTCGCTCTTCGATCACTCGTTCGAGCATTGAGACAACGAATGTCACGCCTGCAGCCTTGACCGTCTGAAGGTCGATGGGTGACAGAAGCCAGGGGCGGGAGCTCTCTCGAGACGACGTGTCGGTGTTGGCCAGAATCTCGTCGAAGGAACCCAAACGCCTCCCTGACGTCGACTGCGCCGCGACCGCCGGGTCGTCCATCTCACACAGGTCGCGCACTGTCGCAAAGTCTCGGCTCAGGTCGAACACCCCGTCTTCGCGCACGGCTACGGGCGACGGGCCGTCGGAGGCCGGGTCCCACACTCGGCCGATCAGGGTGCCCGAGAACCCGTCGTCCGGGAGTGTCTGCTCTGCTGAACCTATCCACATGCGGATCTCCTTGGTAACTGAAGTGGGGAGTGCCCGTTCTCGCGCGACACGCTGCTCATCGTCTGCTGAAGATGCCGTCGCGTTTCTCCGCGAAGGCGCGCCGTCCCTCGTGAGCGTCGTCGGTGGCGAAGCAGACGGTCTGCAGATCTCGTTCGTAGACAATCGCCTGCTCTTGTGTCATGTTCGCCGACGCGGTGAGGTTTGCCTTCGCCGTCTCGACGGCGATCGGCGGTCGAGATGCGATGACGCGAGCGAGCCCGTGCGCCCTGGCAAGCAGCTCAGCAGGGCTCGTGACCTCGCTGACGAGCCCCCACGACAGTGCCCGCTCGGCATCGATCGGGTCTCCGGTCATTGTCATCAGGGCGGTGTTGCTCGGGCCAACTGCTCGTGTGAGGAGCGTGGTCATTCCGCCTCCGCCGATCCAGCCGAGCTTGACCTCCGGCGCGGCGAACGACGCCGCGCTCGACGCGATGATGATGTCGCAGCTCAGTGCGGTCTCGAGTCCTCCACCGAGTGCATAGCCGTTGACGGCGGCGACGATCGGTGTGCGGCAATGCCGAATTGCGTCGCAGTAGTCGGGACGGTTGCGAAAGTCCCACGGGGACTCGTATGCATCGAGGCCTCTGATGTCCGATCCGGCGCAGAATGCGCGCCCGCCTGCGCCCGTGAGCACGATCGCGCGCACATCGTTTGACGCGTCAGCGTATTCGGTCACTGTGACGAGCGCGTCAGACATCTGCTGAGTCACGGAGTTGAGTTTTGCTGGACGATCGAGCGTGATGGTCAGCACGTGGTCGACAAGCTCGAGATGGATGTCGGTGGTGTCGATGTCGATCATGCGATTTGCCCTCCTGGCACGTCATGGTGAGATTCTGCGTACAGCCTGTCGAGCTGGTCGAGACATTCATGCACGGCAATATCGCCAGCAAGCATCGACCGGATTCGTGCTGACGCTTCTGATTGGAAGCCGATGAACCCTGAATACCGCGGTCGGATCCACGACGAATACAAGGTTCGGGCGGTGTTCGAGTAAAAGTCGCCGCTGAGCTGATTGACGCGAGCGTCGGTCCAGGCACTCCGCATGCTCGGCTGCCCGGCGAAATGCGGAATGATGTTTCGCTGCGTGTTCGGATGCAGCAGCCAACGAAGATGCGCGATGAGTTGAGAAGATGGATCGCATTGCCGTGAAATGGCGATGCCCGTGCCCCCAAGCGTCGACCCGGGGCGACCTCCTGCAGCGACCGATGGCGCATCGACAAACGTCAGCCGCCGCGCTCGAGCCGTGTCAGCATAGTTCACATAACCGAACACGAGAGGGCAGTAGTCAGCGAGCTGGTGTTCGGCCATCTCGCTCAGTAGCTCAATGGGATTGAGCTCACCGCTGCCCGGAGGGCACATGGACGCGATGCGCTTGAGTCGCTCCGCCGCTTCAGCTCCGACGGACCGCGACACGACGAGCTGGTCGCGCCCGGTGACGGGCTCTTCGCCCACGGCGACACAGAGCGAGGCGAACGACAGGAACGCATGGGGGCCAGCGAGCGAGAGGGCAACTCGGTTGTTGATGGCGAACGACTCGACTTCGTCCCAGGTGGTGGGATGCGGCTCATCAACGTTGGGAGCGATTACAGCGACCTGAGCTGCGGTGTCGAGGGGCAGCGCCCAAAGCTGGTCGTCATAGACGTAACTGCGAAAGGTCGGTCCGATAGCCTCGCGAGCCCAGCGCTCACGATCGGCCGCTCCGAAGAGATCATCGAGCGGCTGAAGGCTCTGGTGCTTCACGGCGTCGCCGAGATGCGGATGGTCGAGAACAATGAGATCGTACCTGTCTGCCAGCTCATCGATCGGGCTCGACTCGAAGCCTTCAAGAGAGTGCGTTTCCCACACGAGATCGAGCGGGTCGTTACGGTGGCGCCACCGCCCCGCGGCCTCCTCGAGGGCAGTTCGACCGCGGGGATGATCCCACGTGAGTCCCCGGAACCTGGTCATCGCGATGAGGTCACGTTCTCGGGGTGAGCATAGATGGAGCCGTTGGCTGCCAACGAGTCAACGTCGCTCTCCGACATTCCAATGTCGGTGAGAATCTCATGCGTGTGTTCACCCGTCAGCGGAGCACCGCGCTCGACCGTGAGTGGCGCCTTGGAGAACTTGTATGGAAAGCCGGGGGTCTTTACATGGCCCTCGGTGTGATGGTCGTATTCGACGAAGGTGCCGTTGTGGATGATCTGCGGATCGTTCACTAGGGCCTCGTAATCGAGAACGGGCCCCGCCCAGATGCCCACCTCTGCGAAACGGTCGAGCCAATTCTGCGTGGTGTCTGTGGCAAGGTGCTGTGCCGTGAGTGCAGAAATCTCATCTCGATGGCTGAAGCCGTGCTCCTCGCTGTCGAGCTCGCTGAAATACGCTTCACCGAAAACTCGCCCCAGAACATCGAGCGGAGGAAAAGCGAGCGCGACAAACCCATCTGCCGTCTTGAACGTTCCGTACGGCGCTCGAATGTAGACGTGCGCGTGCGCTTCAGAACCGCGCGTCTGAGGAATCTTGCCGACAGTGAATACCGAGAGTTCCTGCATCTGAAATGTTGTGATCGCATCGAGCATGTTGACGGTGACGAGCTGACCTTCCCCTGTTCTCTCACGATGCAAGAGCGCGGCAAGTACGCCCTCGAAAGCGGTGGATGCTGTCACAGCATCCACCAGATACTGGCCCGCGGGCCGGGGAGGCTCGCCGTCCCTTCCCGTAGAGAACATGGCACCGCTCATTGCCTGCAAGAGAAGGTCTTGACCCGGGCGGGTCTGGTACGGCCCGTCTTCCCCGTACCCGGAGATCGACACGTACACGAGCTGCGGGTTGATGCGCCGAAGCGACTCGTAGTCGACGCCGAGGCGCGCGGCGACTCCGGGCCGGTAGTTCTGAAGAAACACGTCGGAGCTCGCCACGAGTTCGTCAAGAACGGTCTTGCCCCCCGGGGACTTCAGGTCGACCGCGAGCGAGCGCTTGTTGCGATTGAGCGAGAGGAATGACACGTTCACTTCGTTGCCCGAGGCGCCGCCGGCTGACGCGTGTCGCTGCCATTCACCGCCGGTCGGTTCAACCTTGATCACATCGGCTCCGAGATCGCCGAGACGCTGCGTGGCAAACGGCCCTGCCATAGCGATTGAGCAGTCCAGCACTCGATAGCCTTCGAGGATCTTGCGCTGCGAATTCACAGCTCTTCCTTTCATAGCGCGTCCCGGTGGGGACGCGGAGCATTGTGCCCTGAGGTTGTCTGTCGTGCCGTCGTTAGTCCGGCTGCCCTGAGACCGCACGGATTCGTGCACGGGATGCTTCTGTCTCGCTCGTCCCGTCGAGTACCCGAATTGTTGTGCGGTAGTGGCGATCTTCGCCGTGTTCAAGCCACGTCATCGACCCATCTGCCCGTGCAGCTGCTTCTCCGCCGACGCGATGGCTTGACGGTTCAAGGCCAAGGGCGTATTGGCCGTCGCGCAGGTTCTGCCATTCGAAGAAGTACGGCATCGTTTGGGCATCCCATGACAGCTCTATGCCACGCTGCCCGTCGCTCGTAATCAGTGCCACCCGATGATTCCCCTCGTCATCTGTGACGAGTTCGTGCTCGAATACCTGCTCCTGAGCGGAGCGTTGAGGCTCGGGCATGACTCGGTAGGGGATGTCTTGTTCGGCCACGGAATCGGACTGCCACGTGTGCCGCCGAATCGGAGCCACGAACTCAGTGCCGACATCAACGAGAGGCCACCCGAAGTTCAGGTGGTACAGGTACATGTGGGGTGTGCGCTCGAAGCCGAGGTTTTCGACTCGGTCGTAAAGGCGAATCTCCGTGCCGTCGAGATCGATCTCAATCGTTCGCGTGAGTTTCAGATGCTCGCCGAACATAGTTGCTTGCACGACCTCGCCCGAGATGCGAAGAACACATGTGTCGTCTGTCCATACCTCGCGAGCTTCGAGCAAGTGCCCGGGAATCCCGGTGAGGCGCCCATGCAAACCGTGTTTCACCGACTTGCGGGGAGGGTAAGCGTACTCCGATGCATCGACTTCCACGCCAAAGAGCGTGTGATCGAGGCCAGCAGAGACAAGCAGTCCGTCAATGGCGCGCAGCCATGACAATCCGTCTTCATCGTTGTTCTCGTGAAGGCCAGGATGGCGGTAGCCGTTGCCGGAGCGCCACCCGAAGGGAACGCCTTTGAACCGCGCATTTCCAAGGTCGAGGGCGCGGTCGATCAGAATATCGATCTCAAGCCCCGCCGCGCTTCGCAGCTCGATCGCTCTGACGCCACGTTCAGTTCCGTTGTCGAGAACGATGTGTCGCAGTCCGCCTGCCGCAGCAGTGTCGCCGACGCGGCGACGCAGTTCGAGTTCTGACAGGTCATGTCCGAAGATATTCATCGCTGTTACTCCATCACCCATCCGCCATCGATGTTGATGGTCTGTCCCGTCACGAAGCTCGAATCGTCTCCAACGAGGAACGACACGACTGCAGCAAACTCGGCAGGGTTGCCTCGGCGCTTGAGTGCCTGGTGCTCGATGACGAAGCGGCTGTATTCCTGCTGGTCGCCCTGAATGCTCTCCGCCTTCGTGGGGAATGCGCCGGGCGCCACGGCGTTCACACGTATGCCGTGCGTCCCGAGCTCACGTGACAGGGCGCGAGTCAGAGCGACGGCGGCTCCCTTTGTGGAGATGTAGCTGGCCAGGTTCGACCAACCGCCGTGCCACGTGATGGAGCCGACGTTGACGATGGCTCCGCGTTTGTGCGGTGCCATGAGCCGCGCTGCGGTCTGAGCCGCAGCGAAATAGGCACGCTGATTCACCGCCACGACATCGTCGTACTCGTCGATCGGAATGTCGAGGAACGCGCGTGACGGGTAGATTGCTGCGTTGTTCACGAGCGCGGCAAGTGGCCCGATGGCTTCGTCCGCGTCACGAAGTGCTGCGGCGATCGCATCCGTGTCACGAAGATCGACCTCGAGCACGTGATGCGCAATACCGGCCGACGCCAACTGGGATGCTGTCTCGGAGAGCTCGTCGCCTGGGAGGTCGAGAATTCCGACAGCGAATCCGTCGTGCCCGAGCCTGAGCGCCGTTGCGCGTCCGAGAGCTCCGGCCGCTCCAGTGACGATGGCAGACTCGCGGCGGTCGGAATGAGCTACTGACCCGTGCATTCCACTCCTCAGATTGTGGTGGGTGGCTGATCAGCGCTGGTTCGTGGCCGTCTGAAAGTTCAGATGGCAGCGCTGCCTTTCTCAGAGTAGAGGCAATAACTGAGCAGAGTCAAGCGCGTGATCATCTGCCATTATTTTCGACGGGATTTTGCGAACAGGGCTAGTGGCAGCGCTAACATTTGTGTAATAGTGTCTCGAGAGCGTTGCAGTGGCGCTCAAACACAGAGCGGTCGCCGTGTGCCAAGGCACCGAGACGACCACCTCAACCGTTACGGCGAGGCACGAAGCTGCCCCGTTGAGCGATTGCATTCAGGGAGGAAAGCAATTGGTATCGAAGATTCGAAAGATCGCGGCTGCGGTGGCGGTTGGGGGATTTATGTTATCCCTCGCCGCGTGTTCGTCGGACGCGAGCGCCAATGGCGACTGCAATGTGGGCATCTCTATGCCGACGCGCAGTCTTGAGCGTTGGATCAATGACGGAGAGCAGTTGCAGAAGCAGCTCGAGGAGGCGGACTGCACCGTTGATCTGCAGTACGCAGATAACAAGACGAGCCAGCAGATCAGCCAGATTCAGAACCAGATTGCCGGCGGTGCGCAGGTGCTCGTCATCGCCCCGATCGACGGCGAAGCACTCGGCCCGGTTCTCGACCAGGCAAAAAAGCAGGATGCCGTTGTCATCTCATATGACCGGCTCATCGAGGGGACCGAGAACGTTGACTACCTCGCCACGTTCGACAACTTCCAGGTCGGTGAGCTTCAGGGTAAGTACATCGAGGAGCAGCTCGGGCTTGCCGACGGTGCCGGTCCCTTCAACTTCGAACCCTTCACGGGAAGCCCCGATGACCCGAACGCCGGCTTTTTCTTCTCGGGTGCCTGGGACGTTCTGCTGCCCTACGTTGAGAATGGACAGCTCGTCGTTCGTTCTGGTAAGTCCCCTGCTTCTAACAAGGACTGGGCCTCGATCGGCATCCCGGGGTGGGCGTCAGATAAGGCACAGGCCGAAATGGACAACCGACTGTCATCGTTCTATACCGGCAGCGACAAGGTTGACGCGATTCTGTCTCCCAATGACAGCTTGGCGATCGGAATAATCGCATCGCTGAATTCGGCAAGCTACTCGCCGGGAGACGAGTATCCGATCATCACAGGGCAGGATGCCGATAAGGCAAACGTGAAGGCAATTCTCGACGGCAAGCAATCGATGACTGTTCTCAAAGATACGAGAGAGCTCGGGGACCGTGTTTTTCAGATGATCCAATCGATCATCGCTGGGGATGTGCCCGAGACCACCGACACAGAGACCTATGACAACGGCAAAAAGGTCGTTCCGGCCTTCGTTCTGACCCCGCTCGTCGTGACTAAGGACGATGTGCAGACGAAGCTCATCGACTCAGGGTTCATCGACGCGGAAGACGTCGGTCTCTGACTGAGCCACGTTTCGGGGCGCCCACTTGAATCGGGCGGGTGCCCCGATGGGTGCAGATGAGGGTCATCGCGACTTGTCGTGGTGCCACCGATTGGGGACCAACTTTTGCTATGCCAAACCCAGTGGGGATAGCAAAAGTTGATCCCCGATTTGTGCGGCCAGTGCGCACCGGCTCCCAAAGGCAGCGCGATGTCTTGAGAGGCGTCTTATTCAGCGGAGACGTAGTGCTCGAGCGATTGAAGTGCGGGCTGCGCCGCAGGATCCTTAACGACTGCGGCTCCCACGGCATTCGCGGCCTGCAGCGCGCTGCCATATGACAGCCCACTGCGCAGCGCGATCGTGAGCGCTGCACAGAACGCATCGCCAGCGCCAACGGTGTTGACGGGCGTCGTCGTGACAGCATCCGCGAACGCCACCTGCGTGCCTCTCTCGAGCATGGCAGCGCCCTTCGACCCGTACGTCACGGCGACGAGGGCGGCATCCTTCAGCTCGGGAATGAGCTCGTACTCTGTCTCGTTCACAATGATCAGATCGGCGCGCTCGATGAGTTCGGCGGGCAGGGGCATCGCCGGCGCCGCGTTCAGGGCGAAATAGCCGCGGCAGCGCCGTGCGAGCTCGCTGACAGTGTCGAGCGAGATCTCGAGCTGCGCCAGCACCGTGTCGTTCTCGGGGAAATCGACGCCCTCGATCGAGACGTGGGCGTTGGCGCCCTCGCACACGGCGATCTGGTTCTCGCCTGCAGCATCCACCATGATCAGCGCCGTACCCGTCTCGCCATCAATCGCCGCCACGTGCGTAAGATCGACGCCGGCCGAGCCGAGCGCCCGTCGCATGGCCTCGGCTTCGGCATCCGTTCCCACAGCCCCGACCATGCGGGTGCGGGCTCCGAGCCGCGCAGCCGCGGCTGCCTGGTTGGCACCCTTGCCTCCGGCATTGCGCGTAAGGCGCCCACCTCCGACGGTCTCGCCCGCGCCGGGCAAGCGCTCGGTGACAGCTGTGATGTCTGCGTTGATGCTGCCGACGACGGTGAGATCGATGTCGAGTGCCATGGATTCCTCTGGTCAGTTTGACGGGGTTTGAATGACGGTGAGATGGCCGACGCGCGACGAGACGATGCACTTCGCCAGGTAGACAGGCGTCGCATCGTGCTCGATCACCTGCGTCAGGATGATGACGGGATCGGATGCAGCAAGGCCGAGTTGCTTGCCCCGGGAAACACCGACGACACTCGGCGTGATCTGGCACGAGCTTGCTGAAAATATGGGGCCGCAGCGTTCGAGCAGTCCAGCGAACAGCGTTGCGTTCTGCTCTGCGGCGTGCTGAAAACTCGAGGCGATCGCCGGGCTGATGTCGCTGAGGTACCGGCCAGCGGGGAGATGCTCCTGCACGATGGCAATCGGCTCGTCTGCGCGGGAAAGCACGCTCTCGCGAAACCAGGTGTTTGCCTCAGGGTCGAGGTTGAGGTTGCTCGACACGAAGTCGGTGTTCGGCTGCATCACAAAGGTTGTCGGTTTCACGGTGATCGGATGCTCCGTATTTGCGAGAGCTACCTCGAACGGACGCAGATCTTCGAGTCCGACCTTGGGAGTGGAGGCGGTCACAAACCGGCCGACTCCGCGCCGGGTGGTAATGAGCCCGTCTTCCTCAAGCAGCATGAGTGCTTCGCGAATCACCGTTCGGCTCACCCCGAGCGAGGTGCCGAGCTCGGTTTCGCGGGGGAGTGCTGAACCCAGGGGAAAGACGCCGTCGCGGATTCCCCGCGTGATGCGCGTGTATGCAGCAACACGCAGTGGCTGCCCGACTGTCGTCGTGAGCGGTTCCGCGAGGAACTCATCCATTCGCGTCATCCTGCTCCTTGCATCCGGTCGCGTTTCTGCGTCGGCTCCATTCAATCAGAACAGGTCGCCTTGCACATGTTGTACCCGAGAGGTATAACATCATACTAGTTGCGCACGGGATCCTCTCCGGCATCCGCCCCTACCCTTCAGACAAAGGAGTCTTTCCATGTCATCAACTCGAACCTCCCCGTCGGGAGCGGCATCCGTCGCCCCGAATCCGAGCGGTGATGGAAAGCTTCACGGGCGTCGAGCGATCGGCCTTGTCGCTACGCTGATTCTCGCCGTTGTCGCATTTCAGCTCAACGCCAGCATGATCACCCCTGCCCTGCCCGACATGGCTCGAACGCTCGGCGTCGACATTGACTCGGTGTCGCAGGTGTCATCACTGTTCTTTCTCGCCGGGGCGGTCGGCGGAGTTCTGCTCGCCCGATGGAGTGATTTCATCGGGCGCAAGCGTGGGCTGCTGATCGTGCTTGGCATCCTCTCCGTCGGCACTCTCCTGTGCCTCTTCGCGCCGAACCTGCAGATTCTTCTAGTCGGCCGTGTGCTTCAGGGCGCCTCAAGCGCAGCTTTCCAGCTGTCGTACGTGATTCTCAACGAATCGCTGACAAAGAAGATGTTCGGCACGATGCTGGGTGTGCTCACCGCCATCAACGGAGGTGTCGGCGGGGTCGACGGCTGGATCGGGGGACTGCTGACCGACGCGTTCGGATTCCGCTCGCTCTTCGTGGTGATCTTCATCGTCGGCGTACTCGCCCTCGTGTGCGTGTGGTTGACCGCGCCGAAAGACACGGGCGCGGCATCCACGGGAAAAATGGACTGGTGGGGCGCCGCGGCCCTCTCATTTGGGCTTATCGGCATCACCTACTTTGTGTCAACCGGCGGCGCGCAGGGCTGGTTCGCGCCACTCAGCATCGCATTTCTGGTCGGGACGATCCTCGCGTTCGCCGTATTCGTGTTCATTGAGAAGCGCCGCACGACACCCCTCATCGCCGTCGAACACCTACGGTCGCGCCAGGTATGGCCGGTGATCGCCACCACGGTTCTCACGCTCTCGAGCGTGTTCGCCGTCATCAACTTCACTGTGGTGATGCTCAGTCAAGACTCCGAGATTGGGTTCGGCATGAACGCGGCGACGAGCGCCCTGATGTTCCTCGCTCCACCCGCGCTGATCGGGCTGGCGGCGGCGCCCTTCGCCGGGTGGCTCGCCGCGAGGATCGGCTGGGTCAGCATCCTTCGCTTCGGTCTTGTGATCTGTCTCGCCGCACTCGTCGTCATCACCCTGTTCCCGCAGAGTCAGTGGATCGTGTTCGCCATGATCGCCGTGCTCGGCGTCGCCTACAATGGCTTGGTCCTCACGACGTCGAACGGTCTCGGCGTCATTCAGTCGCCCGTCGAGGCACCCTCGGCATTGCCCAGCATGAACAGTGCCGGGTTTGGCATTGGAGCAAGTCTCGGCATCGCAATCGTCGCCCCGTACGTCGGGTCAGGAGGCATCGGCGGGTACACTCTCGCGCTCTGGATCTCTGTCGTCATCACTGTGCTGGCGCTCGTGGCGAGCTTCATTCTCAAAGAAGCACCGAATCGCGACTGAGCGCACCGCTCACCCTCACTCACGCAACGTGGAAGGAACCACCATGACCCGTCCTGTCTACTTCGACTGCGACACCGGCGTCGACGATTCGATGGCCCTCGCCTATCTTTTGGCGTCGCCTGAGATCGAGCTCGTCGGCATCGGCGGTGTGCACGGCAACGTCAGCGCGGCGCAGGGAGTGCAGAACACGCTGCGCCTGCTCGCGCTCGCCGAGCGCACTGACGTGCCCGTCGCCGTGGGCGAGAATGATCCGCTTGTGGGCCAGTTCGCGGGTGGTGCGCCCCACGTGCACGGCGCGAACGGCATCGGCGACATCGAGCTTCCCGAGACAACGGCGACAGCGATTGACGAGGATGCTGCCGACCTGCTGCTCCGTCTTTCGCACGAGCACGATGGCACACTCGAGATCATCGCTGTCGGACCGCTGACGAACCTGGCTCTCGCCCTCGAGCGCGACGCCGAGTTGGCCAGTCGCGTGACACAGGTGACGGTAATGGGCGGTGCCGCACTCGTGCCCGGCAACATCACGCCGCTTGCCGAGGCGAACATCGCCCACGATCCCGAGGCCGCGCAGGCTGTGGTCACAGCATCCTGGCCTGTCACTCTCGTGCCGCTCGACACGACGCTCGCCAACGTGATCGACGAAACCGAGCGCGAGCGCCTATGCGCGGCTGAGGCTCCAATCGTGCGCGCGGTGGGCGCCGCCCTCGACTACTACTTTGACTTCTATGTCGCGGAGTACGGCCGTCGCTGCAGTGCCCTGCATGACCCCCTGGCCGCGGCCATCGCCGTGGGCGGGATGCTGCCGCGCGTCGCACCGGCGGTGCCCGTCGAGGTGGATGTCACTGATGGACCGGGCCGCGGGCAGACCGTCTGCGACCTGCGGGGCCAGCGGCTGGGGCCCGTCGACCGTGACGGCGCCAACGTGCGCGTCGTTCTCGAGACGGAGGGCACGCTTGCTCCGCACATGGTCGAGCGACTGCTCAGCCTGACGGCGCCGTCACTCGAGGCGAACGGCGCCTGATTGTCAGTTTGGTTGCGAACCTCTTTCAGCTATCCAACGTTGCGAGCCCCATGCTTGTCGCCGTACGACGACAACGATAGAATGTAGTCGTACGGCGACAAACGAGATTATCTCCGTACGGAGACAAGACGGGGTGGTGGAGCGTCGATGCTTACAATGCGAGAAGCGGCTTCGGTGGTTCGTGATCTCCGCGAACGACGCGGATGGACTCAAACCGAGCTTGCGCGCAAGGCGCACGTCTCTCGGTCGTTCGTGGCAGATGTTGAAGCGGGAAAGCCGACATCTGAAGCGTCCAAACTTTTTGACCTCTTTCAGGCGCTGGGGCACGAGATCGCGTTGCGGTCGCTTGATGACGGCGAGGTGCGCTGGTGAGCGATCGAAACCTCGACGTGTATCTTGACGGCCGTTTCTGCGGAATGCTCACGCAGTCCACGTCGGGCAATGTCACGTTTGCGTATGACGATGCTTATCGCACTTCACGCATGCAACGCCGCTGTCAATGACGTAAACGGAAAAGAACGACACGTCGCCAGGGAACCCACTGCGAGAGCGCTGATCTAGACCGATGCCTCGTCTTCAGCGAGTAGCTCGCCGACCTTGATTCTTGGGTGCTCGAATGGCAAAACCAGGAGCGAACTACCTCGATAGGGAGTTTGTCTCTCTTCTGCAGTGCGAAGACGGCGGTTTCATATGTGCTCCTTGCGAGTGAGACTTCGCGAAAGGGCAGGGTATCGAAAGAGGCATTCAACTGTTTCTCGGATCGGTCGTGGATCCGACTCTCGAACGTGGAACGCTCCACTGCAGAAACCTCGTTTCCGATAACTCGCATCATTATGCTTCCGGTGGGGCCCGCCTTTCGGGTGCAAGTGACGACGCTCGACCACTCTTCTACAGTTAACTCGACTACCGTATCGATGAAGCGCTCCGCCGGACGCCCTAGATCGTACTTCGACATCGGTCCGTTCTATGGGAACGTGTCCTGAGCAGCTCGGACGAGTCGCTCGTGCTGCGCAGTTGGCGCAGGCGAGAACGCCGTTGGACGAACCGTTGGGCTAGCAGGTCCACGGCGTTGGCGAAATGTGAGTTCGAACTCGTGTGCCGGCAGAACTGAAGAGCGAGACCGATTCTCTTGATCAGGACATCCCGAGTTGATGAACGCGGTGTCTGCTGATCCCGAGTAAAAGGCATTCGTGCGGTGTGCTGTTGTGCGCGGGCGAATGACGTTCCAAAGCTTTTGCCGTGAATACGGCGTCGCCGGCGGCGATGTGTCATCGTGATCGGCGCAATCAGCGGAGTGAGTTATAGACCTTGTACGCGTTGGAGCAAATAGGTATACGGCGCTTGTATAATCCACGATCTTCCCATAGTGTCATCTAAGGTCTAGACCTCAAACAGGAATCAAAGGAGATACATCGTGATCACGACAACGGGTGAACGCAGTAGATCTCGAGCGCAAACACGGAGGCTCGTTGCAGCCACCGTGATCGGAAACACGATCGAGTTCTACGACTTCTCCGTGTACGGAACGCTGACGGCAGTGGTTTTCGGACGACTCTTCTTCGCGACCGACGACCCATTCCTCACGTCATTTCTCGCTTTCGGCACATTCGCCGTGGGGTTCCTCTCGCGACCGATTGGCGGCATGATCTTCGGCCACCTCGGCGACAAGTACGGCCGTAAGCCCGTACTTGTCGCCAGCCTGCTCACTATGGGGATCGCCACGACCCTGATGGGTGCGCTCCCGACGCTCGCGCAGGCAGGCATCGTCGCCCCCATTCTTCTGGTCGTGCTTCGATTCATTCAGGGCTTCGGCATCGGCGGCGAATGGGGCGGCGCGACCACGCTCATGATGGAGAGCACCCCGGCGAAGCGGCGCGGCTTCTTCGGTGCCGCGGTGCAGACCGGAAGCGGGATGGGGATCATTCTTGCCACGGGCCTGGTCACGCTCTTGTTCGTTGTGCTTACGCCCGAGCAGATCAATGCGTGGGGGTGGCGAATTCCCCTGCTCTTCAGCATCGTGCTCGTGGTCATCGGTCTAATCGTTCGCAGCCATATCGAGGAGTCACCGGACTTCGCGCGGCGCGAGGCGTCAGCAACCATCGCGAAGACGCCCTTGCTCGAAGCCCTTGCGCGGCACTGGAAGATGGTGCTCGTTGCGATCGGCATGTACATCGCCGTCGCCGCCTTCGGCTTCACGCAAGGTGTCTTCTTCATCAACTACCTCATCAACGGCGCAGACTTTCCGCAGTACTTGGCGACCATCGCCAACCTCGTCGCAGCAGTGACCTACTTGGTCGCGACGCTCATCGGCGGCTTGTTGTCTGACCGCTTCGGCCGTCCAGTGGTGTACCTGGTCGGCGGAGTGCTTCTCATCCCGGCATCCTTCATCATGTTCGGCTCTGGAATGACCGGGTCGGTCCCGATCGTGATGATCGCTATGGCCATCGTCGGTCTCTTCTCGGGAATCGCATACGGTGCTCAGGCTTCGCTCTTCTTCGAGCTCTTTCCTGCACGTGTCCGGTACACAGGGGTGTCGCTCGGGTTCCAGATCGCGGCTGTTCTCGGTGGTGGCCTCTCTCCGCTCATCGCCAGCTCGCTGGTCGAGGCAACGGGCAGCGTGATGTCGGTGGCAATCTACATCAGCGCTCTCAGTTTGCTGCTCGTGGTGTGCACGCTCGTCGCACCTCGTGTGCTCGAGGCAGAGAAGAAACGGTCTGGCGAGTTGGATCGTGAGCGAACAAACGAGGGGAAGGCCTGAGATGACGACGGGTAATCAGCGTACGGTCATTTTGTTCATGGTGGACCAGCTGGCAGCTCGCTGGCTCGAAGCTGCGCGCCACGGGATTGTCGACTTGCCCAATTTCGACGCACTCCAAAAAGACGGGGTGACGTTCTCAAGCGCATTCAGTACCAATCCCGTCTGCAGCCCATCCCGGGCCAGCATCATCACGGGCATGTCGAACAGCGCACACGGTGTCACCGAGTGCGGTTACGACCTCAGCCCGGACGTGCCGAACATCGCACAGGCATTGCAAGACAACGGCTGGTCGACGGGAGCCTTCGGAAAACTGCACCTGGTCACGCAGATCGAGACGTTGACACCTGATTACCACGCGTACGGCTTCGACGTTGTGAATAACACAGAGGATGCTCGCGCCGGGGAATGGCTCGACTGGGTGAAGCAGTATCATCCCGAGTACTACAAGGCAGCGCTCTCGACGGTGTGGATGACGATGGTACCCGAGCTTGAAAAGTACGGTGCGGAGGGAGAAGACCTTCGGTCGCTGATTCACGAGGCCCAGCGGGAGTACCCCGATTCGGTGAGTGACGCATACGAGCTGCCGTTCCCGGCGGACGTTTCGCAAACAGCGTGGATCACCGACCGGGCCCTCGGCTTCATTGAGCGCACAGACGGCGATCTGTTCGCGCACATCAGCTATGTGCAGCCACACAACCCCTTCGCCCCGCCAGCCGAGTTCGTCGACCGCGTCAACGTCGACGCGATTCCGGAGCCGACCGGCGCGGAGTGGAAGACGCATCCGATTCCGTACTTTCAGCAGGAGCGATACGAGACGCCGAGCTACGACGTCGACGACTGGCGCAGGCAGCGGCAGCTGTACTTCGCCGACCTCTCCCACCTCGACCACGAACTCGGGCGAGTGCGCAACGCGCTCAGCGAGGCGGGGCGAGCTGATGACGCCCTGTTCATATTCACTTCAGATCACGGCGAGATGCTGCATGATCAAGGGCTACTGGGAAAGTGGGAGCGACATTACGACCCGTGCATTCGTATTCCGCTCATCGTGTCTGACACGGCGAGCGGCGCGGGCGAGCAGAGCGAGCGCCACGAGCTTGTCGAGCACACGGATATCGCCGCCACGATTTACGACTGGGCTCGGATTCCCGAACCCATGCTGGCGACGTTCGAGCCGCGCATCGACCCCATCCGGATGCTGCACGGCAGGTCGCTTCTTCCGCGCACAACCGATGATGGCGAATCGTGGCGCGACTGCATTCTGATTCAATCGAACAATAGTCACTTCGATGCGTCTCCGTCGAGTTGGGCTCGCACGATCAGAACCGAGCGCTATCGCTACACCCGTTATCTCGCCGGAGGTGGAGAGCAGTTGTTCGACGTGCTCAGAGACCCTGATGAACAGTGGAATCTCGCGTTCGATCCCGAATTCTCGGGCGTAAAGGCCAAGCTGGCAGACGAGCTCATGGAGCTAACGGTGAACGACGGCTACCCAAACTCACCTCGGGGACTCTTCAGCATTGGAACATGGTAGGAATCTCGCATAATAGAGGTGTGCCTGCTCACACGAAAATCGATCACGCTGAAGGCGTCATTCGTGACCTTATATATCGGGGTGAGGCAGGCGACCAGCTGCCGCGGGAATCCGATATTGCGACATTGGCTGGCGTGAGCCGTGTCACCGTGCGAGAGGGGCTTACTCGGCTGTGGCTTGAGGGTGTGATCGTTCGGCGGTGGGGAGTTGGAACGTTCATTGCCGACACTGCGAAAGGAGTGCCGGAGGAGTCGGCGTTTCGGTCAATCTACTCTGCAATTCACGGCATCACGTCACTGCCTCGCGAGATCATGCGCGCTGGGCACGAAGTGGCGATCATCGGGTTTCAGATCGACCGCGAGGAGGCACCCGAATGGGTGCGCGCGGCGATGCGAAACGACGATCCCATGTGGCGTGTGCGACGGTGCCTGACTATCGACGGTCGGCCGGGAGTCGTGATGTTTGACTATCTGCGCGATGGCGGAGATGACGGGATGATCCAGCCGACGGCGCTCGCTGACGTTGATGTAGACCTGATGAGCTTTTTACGGCGATACGGACTACGCATTGTGAAGCACGAGTCGGCACTGAGCGCGGTGACGGGCGACGATGCAGTGACGGGGTTGTTGGAGCTTCCGACGCAGACCTCACTGTTGCGAGCCCGCCAGCAGGCGATTTCTGACTCCGGGGCAACCGTCGGCTGCGGAGAGTTTTTCTACAACGACGAGGTCTTTCAAACGGTGCTGGTGCGCACGATCAACGACTAACTGGGGCGCTTGCCGACAAGGACCGGCGTTTTTGTTGCAAGGGTTCGGAGCATTCGCGCGACACGTCACTCAGCGGCAATGGTTAGTGCTGTATCGTCTGGCCCCTCCGAATGCCTGCACAGCATCAGTCGAGCTGATCGACTGCTCGCACTGAGAGCACCGGATGCTGAGGCGAACGTCGCCTGATTGTCAGGTCGGCAACGAACCCCTTGCGGCAATCCAGCGCTGTGAGAACGTAGGCTCGACACGTTGAATGAGCTCAAAGTCGTTATCGTAGTGAACCACTGTGCAGTCGTGCTGCAGCGCAGTCATTGCGATCTGGATGCCGGAACTGCCGACGGTGCGCACCATGCCGTGTGACCAGAGGTTCCCCTGTAAGCGGGAGCAGCCGCGAGCAAATCCTGGCTGGGGATCGACGGTCTGAAAGCGACCGAAGGTGGCCGCGATCCGCGCATGGTCGGCTCCGCTGTGTGCGCTCCAGAGGGCCTCGAGAAGCTGAGGGGCGCAGGTTACAACCTCATAGCCCGCGCGAAACAGTTTTGTGAGAGCGCCCCGCACGTCCTCCACATGAGCACGCTGCCAGACGCTATTGTCAACGATTGCTCGAGGTGGCACCGATCCCGTGAGTGTTGGTGTGGTGCCCTGGGCGATGCCCTGCGACCGCATCATGATTCCGGAGGTGACCCGTCGGCGGATTCGTGCATGTGAGAGAGGATCTCTTGAAACTCAGGATCAGCAATGGCTTCCAGTGCGTCACGTTGCCGCTGCATCATGACAGTGCGTTGCAATGCTGCGGTGACCGCTTCCTTTTTCGTTCGCGATCCGGTGATGCGTTTGACTTCATTGAGGAGCTCATCGTCAATGTCGATGCTCGTGATTGACATAATGGCTCCCATATATAGATCCTCTCAAGCTTATATAAGTAAATAAGTGATGTCACGTAGAACGCGTGCATACCATTGAACGTGATCGTGAACCGTGCGAAACCCGCTCGTGGCGCCCATGTGGAGAACTTGGGCAACCGTCAGCATGTGGACGGTGGCTGTTCGCCCGAACCCGCGAAACGGTTAGCAAGCGTGGCGAACGCCTGGGCAAGTTCCGGCGGCTGCGCTGACGTGATGTCGGCATCGAAGCGGCCGATGGATGCTGCCAGAGCAATCCATGACCACGACCCGGCGGTGAGGCGGCAGCGGCCAGCGGCGAGATCTTCGACGGTGCCGTCCCCGAGAAACGGCGCGATGTCGCGTGCGGGCACCGCGAGTTCGACCGTACCGATGCACGGCCACACGTCTGCACGCTCAGAACCCTTCAGCCGGGCACCGACGAATGTCGCAGCATCTCCACCCGGAATCGCTCGTGGGGTGAACGCGAGACGTGTGGCTAGCCGTGGCCGCATTCGATCGATGCGGAACAGTCGCCACGCGTGCCTGTCGAGATCCCAGGCCACGAGATACCAGCGGCCGGCTTGCGTGACGATGCCGTGCGGCTCCACGCGTCGGGCTGGAGCATCCGGAGTATTCGAGTAGTCAAAGCGCAGCACCTCGGTGTTATGAGTCGCGGAGCCGACAGCGGCGAGCACGTGCGGGTCAACAGCAGGCGAGGGCGCATCGCCAGAGCGGGGAATCGCGGACGCCGTCGCCGCATCGATGCGGTGTCGCAGCCGCGACGGCAGAACCTGACGGATCGTCGCACGTGCGCGAGCAGACGCGTCAATCAGTCCCGAGGCCGACCCGGCACCGACCTGAAGCGCCGCGGCCAGGGCCACGATTTGCTCGTCGTCGAACAGCAGAGGCGGCAACTCTGACCCAGCGTCCAGGCGGTACCCGCCGTCGGGCCCCATGACTGTGTTGACGCAATACCCCAGCTGCCGCAGATGGTCGACGTCTCGACGCAGTGTGCGATGGCTGATGCTGAGCCGTTCGACCAGGGTTGCGCCAGGCCACGTTCCGCCGGTCTGCATGATCGACAGCAGTGTCAGAAGTCGTGGTGTCGGTGAGGGCATGACGACAATCTACGCGTAGTAGCGGCCGTGATCTGACCGCTACCGGTGTCATGCTCTCTGGGTACTCGCGACCACCGGGTCGCACGTCACTTCACAATTAAAAGGAGCATTATGACTGTCAATGTCACCCCTCACCTGAATTTCCGCGGCCAGGCCCGCGCCGCACTGGAGTTCTACCAGTCCGTTTTCGGCGGCAGCCTCGCCGTCATCACCTATACCGATGCGCAGAGCGTCACCGCAGTCGACGAAGCGGATCAGGTCATGTGGGGCCAGGTCGAGTCCGACGCCGGCTTCCGTGTCATGGCATACGACGTTCCCGGTCACACCCAGTATGAGCCGGGCACGATCCCCGTCTTCGTGTCGGTGCGTGGCACGGATGCTGTCGAGATCACGCGCTACTGGAATGCCCTCGCCACGGGCGCAACGGTCATTGCGCCGCTCGCCGCGTCGCAATGGGCACCGCTCTACGGCATGCTCACCGATACCTTCGGCGTCACATGGGTGCTCGACGTGCAGGCCGAATGGGATGCAGCATGAGGTGAGTTCGGGGTCTACTCGTGGTCCTCGCGCTGGGCGGAGCCGGTGCCGAGCGCAGTGTCGAAGACTCTAAAGAGGGCCTCGAGGGCCCCCGCCATGTCGACGTTCGGGTCAAGCAGCCAACGCTGCTGCAGGCCGTCGGTGGCCGCCATGACGATCAGAGCGACGAGCGACGGGTCGACGTTGCCGCGCACGTCATCAGCTAGCGCGGCATCCACCGTGGCGGCAATGCGATCGCCGATCACCTTCTCGCGACGCAGAAAGAACTCATGTGCCGGATGCTCAGGGTCGGTGGCTTCGATCGAGAGGCGGGTGAAGAGTTCGACGAGTCCCGGAATTCGCGTGTTGCGCTCGACCACGCGCAGGTACGCGCTCTCGACGTCGGCGAGTTCTGCGTTCGGGTGTTCAAACATGGAGCCGTCGAGTTCATCGCGCAGGCGCAGCACCTCGGTGAAGAGATTCTCCTTCGTGCCGAAATGGTGCAGAAGGCCGGTCTTGCTGATGCCGGCCACCTCGGCGATGCGGGCAACGGATGCTGCGCCATAGCCCTCTGCGTCGATCACCGCGAGCGCCTGCCGAAGAATCTCGTCGCGGCGGGCGGCACTCTTTGCGTAGGAGCCGCGTTTTGCCATGTCTCCAGTAAACCTGACAATTGCGAAAATCAAAACAGACTGGCAGACTGTTTTCAATTGCAGTGGACATCGAGAAGCGAGTGCACATGTCGACGACGACATCCCCCGAGAGGCCCGAGGAAATTCTCGACGGGTCATACACCGGGCCGGTGGCCGTGCGGGGTCGGCTGCTGCGCCCGCTGGTCTGGATTGCGCCGACCGACGCCGCGATGATTTTCACCGGGGGTGCGGTCCCCGGCATCCTTCTCGCCGTGAAGGTTGAGCACCTCGACCCCGCGAGCAAAATCGCGAATCTCGCTGTCGGCGATGTTTGGCTCTTCGCCTCCGCCGTGGTGCTGTGCGTTCTCGGCGCGCTCGCCGTGCTCCCGATCCGATCCGTGCGATAAACCGTCCCCGCTCACAAAGGAGAACCCATGATTGATTCAGAAAAGCAGGACATGACCCAGCATCCGTCGGTTTCTGACCTGACCCGCGCCGAGAAGGCCTCCCTGACGAGCGGTGCCGACATGTGGCGCACACAACCGCTGCCGCGCGTCGGCGTCGACGCGATCATGATGACCGATGGCCCGCATGGGCTGCGAAAGCAGGAGACCGGCGGTGACCATCTCGGGCTCGGAGGAAGCAACCCGGCCACGTGTTTTCCGCCCGCTGTGGCACTCGGGGCAAGCTTCGACCCGAAACTGATTCAGCGAGTCGGCGCTGCGATTGGCGCCGAGGCGGTCGAGGAGGAG
This sequence comes from Paramicrobacterium chengjingii, assembly GCF_011751765.2. Lineage (GTDB taxonomy): Bacteria > Actinomycetota > Actinomycetes > Actinomycetales > Microbacteriaceae > Paramicrobacterium > Paramicrobacterium chengjingii. The sequence goes on along the minus strand of NZ_CP061169.1, from coordinate 3,401,370 downwards.
GTTGCTGTCGTGCTCGGCCCCGGCATCAACATCAAACGCTCGCCGCTGTGCGGGCGCAACTTCGAGTACCTCTCAGAGGACCCTCTGGTGTCGGGCGTGCTGGGAGCGGCGATGGTCGATGGCATCCAATCAACCGGTGTCGGGTCATCGCTCAAGCACTTTGCCGCAAACAACCAAGAGACCGACCGCATGCGGGTCTCGGCCGACATCGCGCCGCGGCCCCTGCGGGAGATCTACTTGCGCGGGTTTGAGCGCGTGGTGAAGGCTGCGAATCCGTGGACGGTCATGTGCTCGTACAACCGGCTCAATGGGGTGTATGCGTCTGAAAACCGGTGGCTGCTGACCGATGTTCTGCGCGGCGAGTGGGGCTTCGGTGGTCTTGTGGTTTCGGACTGGGGCGCGGTCAACGATCGCGTGGCAGCCCTTGCTGCGGGTCTCGATCTAGAGATGCCCGGCAACGGCGGACACACCGACGAGCAGATTGCAAGGGCGTTGGATGCTGGCACGCTCGACGAATCAGCCCTCGACACGGCCGCTGTGCGAGTGCTCGATCTCGTGCGCAAGGCGGCGAGACGCCCCGCTCCCACGGCTGCCCTCGATCTCGACGCCCATCACCGACTGGCGCGCGAGGTGGCGGCTCGCTGCGTTGTGCTGCTGAAGAACGAAGGCAACGTGCTGCCGCTGGCCCGAGACTCCCGCATCGCCGTGATCGGCGCGTTCGCGGAGCATCCGCGGTATCAGGGTGCGGGATCGTCGCAGATTCGTCCCACCCGACTCGACAGCGCGCTTGGCGAGATGCGTGCGCTCGCCGGTGGGGAGGTGTCGTACGCGCCCGGCTTCGCGCACGGCAACGCTGCGCCAGAGGCCTCCGCGAACACGGGCACCACAGTCTCGAGCGACCCTGCTGCATTGCGCGCCGAAGCATCAAGGCTCGCGGCCGACTCAGATGTCGCAGTGGTGTTTCTCGGGCTCCCCGAGAGAGTCGAATCTGAGGGCTTCGATCGGGAGCACATCGACCTTCCTGCCGAGCAGCTGCAGCTTCTCGACGCCGTACGGCGGGCCAACCCGCGCACGGTCGTCGTTCTCTCGCACGGCGGAGTCGTTGCGCTTCCGTTTGCCGACGACGTGCCGGCGATCGTTGACGGATCGCTTCTCGGACAGGCGGGTGGCGGTGCGTTGGCCGACGTGCTTTTTGGCGACGTCAACCCCTCGGGCAAGCTCACCGAGACAGTGCCGCGACGCATTGAAGACATCGCTTCTTTTGGCAATTTCCCGGGCGAAGACGGTCACGTGGCTTATGGCGAAGGCCTCCTCGTGGGGTACCGCTGGTTCGACGCGCGGCGAATTGAACCGACGTTCCCGTTCGGGCACGGCCTGTCGTACACGAGCTTCGGCTACGGGGAAGCCCGCGCGAGCATCCAGAATGGCGACATTGTGGTTCGCGTGCCCGTCACGAACACCGGCGCGCACGACGGCCGGGAGATCGTGCAGGTCTACACCTCCCTCGCCGACTCACGCGTGCAGCGTGCTCCGCGCGAATTGACGGGATTTCAGAGTGCTGAGATTTCGGCAGGTGAGACTGTCGAGGTTGAAATCGTCGTGCGACGCGAAGATCTTGCCGTCTGGGACACCCGCTCCGGCCGCTGGCAGGTTGAGGGCGGGCAGTACGACTTTCACGTGGCCTCGTCGAGTCGCGACATTCGGTCGACGCTTTCGCTCTCGATCGATGCGGACCCCGGTGCGGCACCGCTGAGTCGTGAATCGTCCATCGGCGAGGTGCTGGCAGACCCGTTTGCGGCACAGCTCGTTCGGGAGACCCTCGCCGCGGTCGCTGAACAGATGCCCGACGTGGCGAACGTGCTTGACGATGACGAGATGATGTCGCTCATGTCGTCGTATCCGATCGGCCGCCTACCCGGCTACGGTGGGCTGCCCCTCACGGTAGAGAACATCGACGAGCTCATCGCCCTCGCCAATGCCGGCCCAGCGGCGCTCGGGGGCGACGGGTCATGAGCAGAAAGCGGCGGCCTCTCCGCGGAAAGCGCGTGCTCATCACGGGCGCGGGCAGCGGGCTCGGGCGGCGCCTGGCGCACGAAGTGTCGGCCCGAGGCGCCCATGTTGTGGTGTGGGATCTGAGTGCGGATGCCGCGGCGGCGACGTGCGCGCAGCTCGACGGCGCCGGCGGCACGAGCGAGTATGCGGTCGTTGATGTCTCGAACGAGGATGCTGTCGTTGCCGCTGCCGAGCACGCTGGAGTTGTGGACGTTCTCATCAATAACGCCGGCATCGTGACCGGGTCGCCGCTGCTCGAAACGCCGAGTGGCAGCATCCGACGCACCTTCGACGTGAACGTTCTGGCCCTGTACTGGACGACCCGCGCCGTGCTGCCCGGCATGCTCGGGCGGCGCCGCGGCGTAATCGTGAATATCGCGAGCGCGGCGGGCCTTGTCGGGGTGGCGAAGCAGACCGACTATTCGGCGAGCAAGTTCGCCGTTGTCGGCTTCACCGAGTCGCTGCGCTCCGAGCTTCGTGGCATGCGTCGCAGCGGTGTCAGCACCATGCTTGTCTGCCCGTACTACATCAACACGGGAATGTTTGACGGCGTGACCACGAAGTTTCCACGGCTCCTGCCGATTCTCGACAACGACGACGTCGCGCGCGGGGTGATCGACAGGCTCGAGGCCGGCACGGAACTGTATGTCACGCCACCGCTGGCGCGCGTCGTCCCAGCCGCGCGAATTCTCCCGTCGTGCGCGTTCGATCGCCTCATGGACTTCTTCGGAATCAACCGCACGATGGCGGCATTCCGTGGCCGTGGCGGCCGCTGATGGATGCCGAGCGCATTGCCCCCGAGCTGCGCGCCGCGCGCGGCCGAGCCCTCGACTTTCCGATCTCGGCGGCGCGTCGACGGACTGCAGCTCGCGCTTGAGGGGCACGGGCTTCCTGCTCGTCGTGCTCGGCAGCTCTCCACTCGGCCAACTCGTTCTCTGAGCCTCTCACCGTCACCGCTTCGGTGACTGTGTCGGGTTCAACGTTGAGCCACATGACAGCGACGTCCTGCGCTTCGAAATCAACCTCCGAAAGGCTGTGCGCCTGCCCCCAATGCCGAGCTTGGGAATCTCGAAGACCCACCATTTGCCGTCGCGCTCCGCGATGACGTCGAACGTGCACCCGCTCATTGTGCTTACCCTTTTCAGCGCCACTCCCGCGGCTACCTCACTCTTGCGTTTTCGATTTGTCGGAGCACCCCGCGGAGACTTTCCGGAGTCCGGCTGGAATCGTGGCTCTCACCGGTCCGTCAGGTAGCCCCCAAAACTTCTGACTGCCTCGTCCGTCTTACCGATAGATCCAGCCGAGGCTCTTGAGATATCTGAGAACGTTCCGCGTCTTCTGGGCGCTGACGATTCCACTCCGGTTTTGTCGAGCCAACAAGAGAGGACTTGTTTGCGAGTCAAACATCCATCGACCAAGCGAGATCGTCGATGTGACCGAATGAAGCTGGTGAAAACCGCACCTGTCTTGTCGTGAATTGACACGTCGATTCACAACTCGTTCGCAGTGATGGTGCGTGTGACGTTCATACTCGCTCGTTACCGCTGCGGGGTTCGGGTCGGAGATTCTGGCAGGTGCGCGAGTTCCTGCGCCGCCGTCACGTCCACAAGAAGCACATCGATGAGACCCGCGCGCAAAGCCGCCGCAATCGCTGGAGCCTTCTCGGTTCCCGCGGCGACCGCGACCACGAAGGGAATGTTTCGCAGGGACTCGAGCGTCGTTCCGATGACCCTCCTGTCGAGGTTTGTCGCAACGGCGCTCCCGTTTGAATCTACGAACCGCCCCAGAATGTGGCCGACCGCGCCATGCTTGTGCAGCGTTCGCACCGTATCGCCTGTGAGGGTGCCGCTGAAGACGCTGGCCGGGTGGCGAAAGCCTGCGCCGATCCCGATCACAGCAACGTCGACGCCCTCAGCCAACTCGAGAGTTCGTGCCACTTCTGGAGAGACGGCAAGAGCCCGCGCGGCGTTCGCATCTCTCGCAAGGAGGGGAGCGGGAAGACTGTGTGAAACACCTCCGAGCGCTTCGGCTACACGCCGGCAAAGCTCGTCTCCGTCGAGAAGCCGAGTGCTCCGCGACAGCCCTCCTACCATTTGAACCACGGTCACGCCGCGGGTCTTTATGTGGTGCAGTTCAGGCACCATCGCATTGTGAATGCGCCCATTCGACAGCCCGAGAGACATTCCGGGCTGCAGAACCGATTCCAAAAGCGCAGCGCACGATCTGCCAACTTCGACAATGCCGTCGCTCACGGGCGAACGCGGAGCCACGCGCACGTGCTGAATGCCATAGCGCAGCTGAATCGTTTGTTCAAGCGAGACGCTGCGCTCAAGAGGGTGTGTGATTTGAATATTGACGATGCCGGCCTCTCGCGCTTCGGCAAGCATCCGTCCGATGGTCGGGCGAGAGTAGCCGGTTGCCTGAGCGATTTCTGCCTGCCCCATTCCATACTCGTAGTACTGGCGAGCAACATCCAGAAGCAGCATCGCGCGTCGGCGCTCCGGTTCCTCTGCCCACAGGCTCTGCACGAGCTGTGAGCGGATGCTCAACTTGCGTTTCGCTCTTGTTGCCTTGTTCGCCACCATTGCGTCAATCTAGCGACGGATCTGTGACAGTTCAAGAGCGGATGCTCACGTGATGATTATTGATTCGGTGAGCACATGCCTACAGTGACTGAATCGTTCGGGCGACACCGTCCAGCTACAGTCCTTTTCTCACCTCACTCAAGGGAGAGCGAGCATGTCACAACCGGGAACAGCGCCAACCGAGATCGCGGCGATCGAGCAGAGTCCACTCACTCGACGTCAGCGACTTCTCGTCGGCGCGGCCGTCGTGAGCAACACGGTCGAATTCTTCGACTTCTTCATTATCGGGTTCATTCTGTCGATCATCGCCGGGCCGTGGCAGCTCACGTTTGGTGAGAGCGCCACAATTCTTCTCGCGGGGGGCGTCGGCACGACGTTGGGTGCGTTGTTCTGGGGTCGCATTGCCGACAAGATCGGACGCCGCCCCACTTTCTTGTGGACCGTCATCGTGTTCTCCGTCGGAACCGGGGTCTGCGCAGCAATTCCCGATGGTGCATGGATCCTCTTCGCGCTTCTACGCGTCGTCGTCGGATTCGGCGTGGGCGGCCTTCCCGTTGTCGACATTCCGCTGATCTCGGAATTCGTTCCGTCAAGGCATCGCGGCCGCATTGCCGGCCTCGCTGTCGTCTTCATTCCCGTTGGACTGTTCCTCGGTGCCCAGGCATCCGCTCTCTGGGGCGACGCTCTGGGCTGGCGTGGTTTGCTACTTCTCGGTTTGATTCCAGTCGTTCTCGTTTTCCCCATTCGCGTGATCGTGCGAGAGTCGCCGCGGTGGCTGATTCAGCAGGGGCGACTCGAAGAGGCGCGCACGAACGTAGCCTGGTACCGCCACATGGACCCCGCCGACGTTGTGCTGCCTCCGGCCGACGCATTCACGCAAACTGCAGTCGGCTTCGGCGAGGTGTGGCGCAATCACCGCAAGCCATTGCTCATCGCGACGATCGGTTCATTCTGCTTCATCACCGCCTCGGCATCCGTTCAGGCGTGGGGACCGACGCTTCTCACGCAACTCATGAGCATCGAGCCGGCGCAAGCCGCAGAGATGTTTGTGTTGGTGAGCCTCGCGTCGCTTATCGGTCGGCTCTTCTCCTCTCGCATTGCCGACGTGATCGGCCGCCGTTCGACCATGTTCGTCAGCGGCGTCGTCGGTGCCGGCTTCGTGGCAATGTCGGCACTTTCGGGCGACGCCGTCTGGTTCGGAGTATCCGTTTTCTACATTGGTGTGCTCGGAGCCTTCCTCTTCGGCGACGGCTCGTTCGGAATCATTAATACGTTCACATCTGAAATGTTCCCGTCAAACGTTAGAGCCACGGGGCTCGGCATGGCCTACGGTATCGGCGCACTGGGCAAGGTGTTCGGCCCCGCCCTGCTCGCAATCGTGTCGGGCAGCGGAAACCTCATCTCTCCGGAGGCGACACAGGATGCCGTTGTGCCAGCGTTCCTCATCATGGCGGGACTCCTCGCCATCGGAGGCATCCTTTATCTCTTCGCAACGGAGACGAAGGGGCGAAGCTTTGAAGACATCGATACGGCGAGCCTGAAGCGCATTGCATTGAAGTAACCACCTGTCCATACCCATCGAGCAAAGGAAACAGATCATGACTGACACTTTTCGTACAGTCCTCGGCGACGTCGATTCGTCGGAGATGGGCTACACAATGCCCCACGAACACATTTTCACTCACCCTCAGGGACACGGGAGCAAGAACGAGCAGGATCACATGCTCGACGACTACGCCAAGGGTGTTCAGATGCTTGCCGAGTACAAGGAGATCGGCGGCGGCACGATCATTGAGGCCACGCCGAAGACCTGGGGCCGCGATCCGCAGGGAATGATCGATGCGTCGAAGGAAGCCGGGGTTCACGTTATCGCGTGCACCGGATATATCTGCCAAGAGCACGGCATGGAGCCTAATATCACCGAGCGCGGCGTCGACGACATCGCTCAGGAGATGGTCGATGATATCGAATCCGGCATGGGAGGGACGACGGGTAAGGCTGGCTGGATCAAGGTCGGCACCGCGTACATGTACGTGACCCCCGGCGAAGACATGGTCATTCGCGCAGCCGTGCAGGCGGCGAAGCGCACGGGTGCGCCCATCAGCACGCATACGACGGGCGGCACAATGGGCATTGAGCAACTGGAGATCGCCGCGTCTGAAGGATTCGATCTCAGCCGCATGACCGTTGCGCACGTCGACCGCAATCCCGATCTCTGGTATCACCGCAAGATGCTTGAAACCGGCGCCTCACTCATTTACGACGGCCCGGGCAAGGCCAAGTACTACCCGGACAGCGTGCGTATCGACCTGCTTCGTCAGCTCGTGAAGGACGGCTTCGGTGATCAGCTGATGCTCTGCAACGACATGGGCCGCCGCTCGCACCACACTGTGTACGGCTTCGGGCCCGGATGGCAGTGGATCAAGCAGCGCTTCATCCCGCGGCTTCTCGAGGAGGGATTCTCAGAAGAGCAGATTCACAAGTTCATGTACGACAACCCCCGTCGTCAATTCAGCCTGGCAAAGCCTGAATAATGTCTGCCGTTCAAGTTCAGCTCGCGCTTGACACGCGCACGACGGCGGAGGCGCTCGCCGCAGCCACGGCTGCTGCGGACGCCATCGATGTGATCGAAGCGGGCACGGTGCTTTGCCTCAGCGAAGGCTTCCACGCCGTGCGGGCACTGCGTGCCGAGTTTCCGGATGCCCCGATTGTTGCCGACATCCGCATAGCGCGTGCTGGCAGAAAGTTTGCGGACCTTGCGTTTTCTGCGGGTGCTAGCCGGGTAACTGTGGTCGGCGAATCCGGCATGACCGTCATCTCCGGTGCACTGGCATCGGCCCAGTCGCATGGCGGCGAGGTCGAGGTTGAGCTGGGAGAGAACTGGACCGAAGACGAGGTGCGAAAATGGGTTGACTCTGGAGTCAGCCACATTATCGCGCACCGCTCGGGCAGTTTTCGAGCTGAGGACGACGACGAGATTCGCACAACGCTGGAGCGCCTCGAGAGCGTGGATCGGGGAACCGCGCGAGTCACCCTCGCTGGTGGGCTCGGGCTCGGCGACCTTGCGTACTTTCCGCGAGGCAACTTCGACGTTGTCGCCATCGGCTCCACGATTGTGAAAGCGGACGATCCGCGAGCGGCGGCGCAATCGCTCCGCACCGAGCTTCAGCAGGCTGAGAGGAGCTCACAATGGCAACCTACGATGTGACTGCATTCGGCGAGGGCGGCATTCGCCTGAGCGTTCCCGTTGGCGACCGAATCGACAGGGTATCGAGCTTCGAGGTCGGCATTGCCGGTACGGAGGCAAACGTCCTCGCGGGTCTGTCGTCGCTCGGCTGGTCGACAAGCTGGATCAGCGCACTGCCGGATTCGGCGCTCGGCCGTCGTGTCGAGACGCAATTAAGGTCGTACGGAATCGACCTCGGTGGGGTGCGACGTGTGCCGGCCGCCAGACTCGGAACCTACTACGTCGAGTACTCTGGTGCTCCGCGCCCGACGCAGGTCACGTTCGACCGTGCCGATACCGCATTCACGCGGATGCAGAGCGCAGATGTCGACTGGGAACGCATGCTCGACACACGCGTTCTGCACCTCACGGGTCTGACCGCTGCACTCTCGGACTCCGCCATGGAGATCACCGCCGAGGCCTTCAACCGAGCGAAAGACGCTGGCGTTACCGTGTCGTTCGACGTCAACTATCGCAAGAATCTCTGGTCATGCGAAACCGCGGCGCGGGTGCTTCATCCGTTCATCGAAGACGCCGACATACTCTTCTGCCGCTATGACGATGCCCGGGATCTCTATGGTCTGCACGGAGATTCCGACTCGGTCGTCGCACAGCTCAGCGAAATGTCGAACGCTGGCACCGTGCTCATGAGCAGATCAGGCACGGGCGCGTGGGCGGCTGTCGACGGGGTCGTGGGGCACACTCCGGCGCTTCCCGTCGACATTGTCGACAGGCTGGGTGCCGGTGATGGGTTCGCAGCCGGTTACCTGCACGCATGGCTCGATGGCGATCATGACAACGCCGTCGCATCGGGATGCGCCATGGCCGCGCTCGCGCTCGCGCAGTACGGAGAGCAAGTCGTTACAACTCGCGACGAGCTTCGCGGCCTCATCACAGACCCTGGTCGCAGCCTGTCTCGCTGACGACCGCACACCACCATTACAAGGAGAGACATGTCTACAGTCACTCATTCTTCAACAGGCGGTTCGTCGGCCGTCGCCAGCGGCGGTGCTTGGCAGAACGAAGCCAGGCGCGTTGCCCGGCGCATCCGCGCCCGTGTGCTCGAGCTCACCATTCTGCAGAACGGATGCTATCTGAGCCAAGCGCTGTCGTCCGCCGAGGTCCTTGCAACGCTCTACACGAAGATTCTCAAGCTCGAGGACCTCACCGAGCCGTTGCCGTCGCCGCCGTTCACCGGCGTTCCGGGCAGTGAACGCCGGTCTCCGTCGGGCGGTCGCTTTCATGGTGAGCAGGCTGAGAATCGCGATCGTTTTCTGATCTCACCGGCCCACTATGCCGTTGCCATCTATGCTGCACTCGAATCCGTCGGCCGTCTGGCCGAGGGCGAACTCGAGAGTTTTAACACAGACGGCAGCACACTCGAGATGATCGGTGCCGAGCACTCGCCCGGCTTCGAACTCACAACGGGCTCATTCGGTCAGGCGCTCAGCCAATCCGGCGGCATCGCATTCGCCCGTCGTCTGCGTGGAGACACCGGCCGCACCATTGTCTTCATGTCTGACGGAGAGCTCGAAGAGGGCCAGACCTGGGAGGGCGTGCAAGCAGCGGCGTTCTTCAAGCTCGACAAACTCGTGCTTTTCGTCGACGTCAATGGCCAGCAGGTTGACGGACTGACGAAAGACATCATGAATGTTGAGCCGATCAACTCGCGCTTCGACGCGTTTGGCTGGGACGTCGCGGTCGTCGACGGTCACGACGTCGCGGCCATCAACGAGGCGGTCGAAGCGAAAGAGCAGAACGGTAAGCCGCTCGTTGTGCTCGCGTACACCGACACAGCAAAGGACATGCCGTACCTCAACGACCGTAAGCCCAACCTTCACTATGTGCGCGCGAAGACAGAAGAAGATAAGACGGCGTTCGCGGCGGCACTCGCAGAGCTTCAGGAGGAAGACTCATGATCGAGACACAGGTTCACTCCCGCAACATCGTGACGTGGGCGAAAGACAAGCCGGAGGTGTTCGTGCTCTCTGGCGACCTCACGGGGTCAACCGAGATCGCAGCGTTCAAGTCCGAGCTCCCCGAGCAGTTCTACAGTCTGGGAATGGCTGAGCAGAACATGCTCAGTTGGGCCGGCGGAATGGCGCGTGAAGGACTCGTGCCATATCTTCACACCTTTGCTGTGTTCCTCGTTCGCAGGCCATACGACCAGCTGGCCATGTCAATCTGCTATCCCAACCTGCCTGTCAAACTCGTTGGCTTCCTTCCCGGCATCATGACTCCGGGCGGGGTTTCGCATCAGGCTATTGAAGACATCAGTCTCATGCGCGGTCTCCCCAACATGACTGTGCTCGAGGTGGGAGATGCAGCAGATATCGAGTCCGTTCTCGATGTCGCCCACGCCGTGAACGGGCCGGTTTACATTCGGATGCTGCGCGGGGCCATTCCCCGTCTGTTCGACGAGCCGATGCAGCTCGACCGCATCCGCCATGTCTCAGAGGGTGAAGACATCACGATCTTCTCGAGCGGCATCTGCACAGAAGAGGTGATTCGTGCTCGCCGCGTGCTCGAAGAGTACGGGGTGTCGATCACCCACAGACACGTAACCACCCACAAGCCGTTCAAAGACCCAGCCATCGCTGATTCAATCCGTGCCGCGAAGAAGGCGGTCTTCACCGTTGAGAATCACACGATCATCGGGGGGCTCGGATCTGAAGTCGCCGAGACGATGGCCGAAATCGGTGCGGGAGTTCCGCTCGTGCGCATCGGCATTGACGACACGTTCGCCCATGGAGCATCCGCGCGCTATCTCATGGACGAGCACGGTCTCACCGCGCGCCGCATCGTCGAGAAGGTCGCTGACTACCTCGGCATCCATGTGCAGATTCCCGACGAGATCGACGACATCGACGTGACTGTTGACGTGGGCGAAGAACAACTTGAGGCTCTGTAGGAGGAATCATGCTCGAAGAACTCAAGCACTACGTCTGGAAGGCCAATCTCGACCTGCAGGCACACGGCCTGGTTGTCGGAACATCCGGCAACGTCAGCGCACGCGACGTGGAATCGGGGCTCGTCGTCATCAAACCGAGCGGCGTGAGTTTCAACGAGCTCACGGCAGAGGACATGAGCGTCGTCGATCTGCACGGCGCCGTGGTTGAAGGGCCGTACAAGCCCTCGGTCGACACGGCGTCGCATGTGTACGTCTATCGCCACCGCAGTGACATTCACGGTGTCGTGCACACGCACTCACCGTACGCCACATCGTTCGCCATGCGGGGCGAGGAAGTTCCGGTCTTCACGACAACGCATGCCGCGCTCTTCGGCGCTCCCATTCCAGTCTCGGAATATGCTGTGATCGGCGAGGAGGAGATCGGAAAGGAGATCGTCACGCACGTGGGTGACGGTACCGCCGTGCTCATCAAATCGCACGGCGTGTTCACGATCGGAACCGACGCACAGCGGGCGCTGCGCTCCGCACAGTACACCGAAGAGTGTGCGGAGGTCGCGCACCTTGCCATGCTTCGCGGTGAGATCAAACCGCTCGACGACGAGACGATCGCGGCCTCGCGTTCGTGGTATCTCAAGGACTACGGGCAGGTGCCCATAGGCTCCGGGTCATGACCTGTAGGAAAGGCCGATTGCCGGCGATACGTCGCGTATCGTCGGCAATCGGCCTGTACGAGAAGGCACTTTCTGGCAGAACGTGGGCCGATCGGTTTCGCCAGGCGACGACTGCTGGTTATGACTTCGTCGAGCTCTCCATCGACAGCAGCCCGCAGAAGCTGGAGCGACTCTCGTGGTCTGAGAGGGAGCGCTCCACGTTGCGTCAATACGCGGCGGACGCCGGCAGTCGCATCGGCACGATCGTGCTGAGTGCGCATCGTGATTTTCCGTGGGGAAGCCCCGAGGCATCCATTCGCCATCGAGCAGACGAGCTGGCGCGCGATGCTATCGGGCTCGCTCGTGACCTCGGCGCCCATTGCGTGCAGATCGCCGGTTATTTCGTTTTTGATGGGCAGCGAGACGAGAACGTGCGCGACAAATTCATTGAGGGGATGCGTGTGGCGGCGGCGATCGCTGATGAGCAGGGGATCACGCTCGCGATCGAGAACGTCGACGGGCAGGATGTTCTGTCGGCGTCTGATGGCATTGCTCTTCTGGCCGACATCGATGTGCCCGACGTGAAGCTCTACATCGACGTTGGCAATTACGCGGGAAACAGACTCGACGTTGTCGAAGAGCTGACGACAGCATTGCCGTACGCCTACGCGGTGCAGTTCAAGGATGCTCGGCCCGGTGTCTTTCGGCGGGTTCCGTTTGGCGACGGCGTGGTGCCGTGGCCCGAGGTGCTGGCCGTTCTTGAAGCATCCGAGCTTCGTGGGGCTGTCTCGATCGAGATGTGGAACGACGACGAAGACCCGGCGATGGTGGCAGACGCGCTGCGTTGGTTTGAGAGTGTGACTTTTCCGTAGCGACGGTTCAGGACCAGACTGAGCCGTCACAGGTGCCGAGATTGGGAACTCGATAAACCTTGTGCACTTGTGTGGACAGGAGATAGACAGGTACAGTACATGTCATGACGGTGCATGAACCCCGGAGCCTCAAGCAAGATCTGGTGTCGACGAGGATTCGGCAGGCGATCCATGACGGTCGCTATGGGCGGGGATCGATGCTGCCCGGCGAAGTCGAGCTTGCCCAGCAGTTCGACGTGAGCCGCGGCACCGTGCGGAAGGCCCTGCAGGAGCTGTCGAATCAGAACCTCATCGAGACGCGCAGCGGCGTCGGCTCATTCGTCATGTTCGATGATCACGAGTTCAGCGATTCGACGAGCTGGGGCCAGCCTCTGGTCGGCAGCGACGTGACCATCGAGTCGAAGGTGCTCCGCATGGAGCGCATCGTCGATCACGAGCTTGCAGCGACAGTCGGCCTCGCAAGCGTCGACTTTCTGGCTCTCGATCGCACACGCCACGTTGTCGACGGCAAGGCAGTCTCGCTCGAGCGGAGCAAGGTTCCCGCCGTCGGCGCACTGGCTCGCACACCCGAAGACGGACTCGTCGACGGTTCGCTCGCATCCACGATGGCGGCAGCCGGCCTCGTTCCCGCGCGCATTGAGCAATGGATCGGCATTGCTCCGTTGAGCGCCGCCGACGCGGCAATTCTGAGCCGCGAGCCCGGCGACCACTTTCTGCACCTCGTACGCATTGCACGCGCGGCCGACGGCGCATTCGTCGAGCGTGTTGTCAGCTTGCTCGACCCCACGCGATTCCGCGTTCATGTTGTATCTGGAGACCTGAAATGAGCCCCATGACCCGTGCCGACGAGCAGCAGGCTGCGGCATCCCGACTCGACAGAGCCCACGGTGCACTGCTGGGTCTGGCACTCGGCGATGCTCTCGGTATGCCGACACAGTCCATGTCGCCGAAAGAGATCGCCGACGACTACGGCACGATCACTCGGCTCATCGACGCCGGCCCGCGCCAGCGCATTGCGCACGGAATGCAGGCCGGAAGCATCACCGACGACACCGAGCAAGCCCTGCTTCTCGCCCAGCTACTCATTGACGGCGACGGGCACGTTGACGAACGGGCATTCGCGTCGGCGCTCATCGACTGGGAGCGGTCCATGCAGGCGAAGGGCTCCCTCGACCTGCTCGGCCCGTCGACCAAGCAGGCGGTGCAGCGCATTCTCGAGGGTGTGCCCGCGAGCGAGTCGGGCCGTTTCGGCTCGACGAACGGAGCGGCCATGCGCGTGGCACCCATCGGCATCGCGGTGCCTCCCGACAACCTCGACGCCTTTGTCGACGCGGTCGTCGAAGCAAGCGCGGTCACGCACAACACGTCGCTCGGCATCGCAAGCGCATCTGCCATCGGCGCGGCCGTGAGCGTCGGCGTTCACGGCGGGAACATTCAGGATGCTGTCGACACAGCGTTTGCCGCAGCCCGCATCGGCGAGCAGCGAGGCCACTGGGTGGCCGGCGGCTCGATCGCAGCACGCGGCGCGTGGGCGCGCGAACTTCTCGGCGGCACTCCGGTTCGCGAGCATCCCACCGTGCTGCGCGAGATCATCGGCACGTCTGTGGCCTCGCAGGAGTCCGTCGTCGCGACACTCGCACTCGTCTCTGTGTCGACCGACCCCTGGCAGACGCTGTGCACTGCGGCGGAACTTGGCGGGGACACCGACACGATTGCCGCGATGGCCGGCGCCGTCCTCGGTGCGTGTGGCGGCACCGAGCCGTGGCCGTCCGACGCCGTCGACAGCGTGATCTCCATTAACTCTCTCGAGCTCGAACCCATCGCACGCCAGCTTCTCGAGCTGCGCGTGCGCTGAGCAGCATCCCACTCACTCTTTTTCACAACGACCGACAAGGACGTCCATGAGCGACAACATTCCCTCACGAATTGAACAGCGCGGCATCGAGCCGGTTCCCGACTCCGAGCGCAACGGAAACCCGCTGCAGCTCTTCTGGGTGTGGTTCGCCGCGAACATTTCCATTCTCGGTCTGCCGCTTGGGGCATCGCTCGTGGCGTTCCAGCTGCTCAACTTCTGGCAGTCAGTGATCGTCGCCGTCATCGGTGCGGCGGGTGCCTTCGCCCTCGTCGGCGTTGTCTCGATCGCCGGGCGACGCGGAGGAGCACCGAGCATGACACTCTCGCGCGCCATCTTCGGCGTACGCGGCAACATCGGCCCCACACTCGTCTCGTTGCTGTCGCGGTTGGGCTGGGAGACGGTGAACACGACGACCGGCGCATTCGTGCTGTTGTCTCTGTTCACGATCCTGTTCGGGGTGTCGGGCGATGCCAAGGCCGTTCCCCTGCTCGCCATCGTGGCCATCGTGATCTTCGAGGTGTGCACGCTTCTTGTCTCCGGCCTCGGGCACGCGGCGATTCTCGTCATCCAGAAGTGGTCGACGTGGATCTTCGGTGCGCTCAACCTCGTCGTTGCGGCATTCATCGTCGCAACGGTCAACTGGGAGGCCGTCTTCGCCGCTGCGCCCGGGCCCGTCAGCGCAATGCTCGTCGGCATCAGCGTCATTGCGGCGGGAACGGGAATCGGCTGGGCGAACGCCGGGGCCGACATGTCGCGCTACCAGCGCAAATCGGTGCGCGCAGGGCACCTTGTGGCATCCGCGGCGGCGGGCGCCGGCATCCCGCTCATCGTGCTGATCGGCATCGGTTCGCTTGTGACCATCGGCGACCCCTCACTGGCCGAAGCATCCGATCCGGTCGCGGCGATCCGCGAACTGCTGCCCTCGTGGATGGCCGTTCCCTACCTCATTGCTGCATTTGGGGGCCTGCTGCTCTCGAACCACCTGTCCGTGTATTCGGCGGGGCTCACGACGCTGACGCTCGGCATCAAGGTGAAGCGCGTCTACGCCGTGACCCTCGACGTGCTCGTGACGTTCATCGGAGCGCTCTACTTCATGCTCGTCGCCGACAGCTTCTACACTCCGTTCATCACGATTATCTCGGTGCTCGCCATCCCCATCACCGCCTGGCTCGCCGTGTTCCTCGTCGACATGATCAAGCGTCACAACTATGACCCGGATGCTCTGCTCAATCTGCGTTCCGACAGCGGGTACTGGTACCGCGGCGGCATCGAGTGGCGTGCTTTCGGTTCGTGGGCCATCGCGATCGTCGTGGGGCTCTTGTTCTCGAAGGTGGGCCCGGCGGATGCTCCGTGGTTCACGGGTCTGTTCTCGCACACCTGGGTCGCAACGAACGGCCTGGCCTGGGTCGCCACGTTCGTCATCGCCGGCGGACTCTACTTCGTGTTGGGCGGGGCGCGCGCGGGTGTGATTCCCCTCACCTCGGCAGGCGCGGAAGCGGAGGTCTCAGATCGTGTCTGAACTGAGCATGCCTGATCGCGGCAGGCTCGTCTACGTCGGCAACGTGATCGTCGATCTCGTCATGCAGATTGACGCGATTCCCGAGCCGGGAGGGGACACGCTCGCGCATGCATCGATGCACACGGCGGGCGGCGGCTTCAATACGATGATTGCCGCCGCACGCGATGGCGCCGATGTCGTCTTCACTGGGCAGTATGGCACGGGCCCGTTCGGGTCGACGGTGCGCGCTGCCCTGGCCGACAGCGGTTTCGACGTCGTGCAGGCGGGCATTGCGGATGTCGACAGCGGATACTGTGTGGCACTTGTCGACGCCTCAACCGAGCGCACGTTCGTCACATCCGTCGGTGCCGAGGGGATGCTGACGGCCGACGATCTTGCGCGGGTCACGATGCGCGCGAACGACATCGTCTTCGTCTCCGGGTACAGCCTCGCGCACCCGAGCAATGCCGCGGCCATCCCCGGGTGGCTCGAGAGCATCCCGGGCAACGTGCGGGTCGTGCTCGACCCAAGTCCGCTCATCGGCGAGCTCGATGCCGATGTGCGCGAGCGCGTGCTGCGGCGCACCGATATCTTGACGCTGAACGCGCGAGAGGCGCAGATTCTCAGCGGTGGTCGAGAGAAATCCGCCGCCACGGAACGCCTGAGTAGCATGATTCGGGTCGGCGGTTCGGTCATCGTCCGTGACGGCGAGCGTGGCGCTCTCCTCGCACGGGCGGGAACGGCCGCCGTAACGATCCCCGCGATCGAGGTGACTGCGGTCGATTCGAATGGAGCGGGCGACGCCCATGGCGGTGTGCTTACGGCAGCGCTGTTGCGTGGGGCAGCCTTGCCTGACGCGGTGCGCCGAGCCAACTTTGCGGCGGCTCTGGCGGTCACGCAGGTCGGCCCCTCCACGTCTCCGACGGCCACGCAGATCGATGCGGCCCTCGCTGACGCGCCCCGATCGCAGGGGCGGCTCTGATTGGAGGCGCGTACCCCAGGTACTCTGATGTGCGTAGGTTCCGGCGCAGCGTCAGCGGTGTTCGCAATCTGTCTGGCCGAGATCGTAGAGAGGTGAGCTGTGAGCGATTCGCTGCGAAAGTCCATCACGCTCCTCGAAGCACTGCGTGTGATGGCCGACGGCGGAAGCGCGCGAACCCTGGCGGAGGCCACGGGCATTCCGCGCAGCACCGTGCAGCGATTGTTGACCGTGCTCGACGAGAGCCAGATGGTTGTGCAAGACTCGCGCACTCTGAAGTACTCGATTGGGCCCAAGACGCTCATGCTCGGCATGGCCTATCGGCGCGGAATCGACTTGTCATCGTTAGCGCGCCCGCTGATGCTGCAGCTGAGGGCTTCGACAAACGAGACAGTGGGTTTGTCGATCCGCATCGGAAATGTACGCATGTTCATCGAAGAGGTGCAGAGTCTTGCGCACTTGCGCTTCGCCTCCGAGCTTGGTGCTCTGTACCCGCTCTGGTCAGGTGCCGCGGGGCGGGTGCTGATGACAGAGCTCAGCGAGGTGGAGATCGATGCTGTTCTCGGATCGACCCCTGACGCAGCCGCCATCGTGCACGCTCCGATCGGCAGAGACGAGCTTCTGCGCCTCATGCGGCACGTGCGGCTGACGAAAAATGCGCGCGCGTTCAACGAGACGCTCGACAACATCAGCTCCATTGCGGTTCCTGTCCGTGACAATCGTGGCGCGGTTGCCGCATCCCTCTCCCTGTCCGGGCCGAGTGAGCGACTGACCGATGCGCGTATGGACGAAGTGCTTCCGCTGCTGAACGACGCAGCGGAGCAGCTGGCCAACGGTCTCGGTGCGAATTCCTGACTGAGCGGATGCCGCTTGACACCCATGAGGCTGGGTGGCATGCTCTCTCCGTCCCAAATGGGACACTGTCCCAATTAGCGGGACATCAGATGACGGGAGTCCAATGATGCGCTCAAACCTGAAGGCTGGAAAGGTGTCGCGCCCACGTGACGTCGTATTGGCCAGCGTTCTCGGTTCTGTGGTCGAGTGGTATGACTTCTTTCTGTACGGAACGATGGCGGCACTCGTTTTCAATACCCAGTTCTTCCCAGAATTCGATCCGCTGATTGGCAGCATGATGGCGTTCGCCACGTTCGCCGCCGGGTTTATCACCCGCCCGCTTGGCGGGCTCATCTTCGGGCACTTCGGCGACCGCCTCGGCCGCAAGAAGATTCTGGTCATCACCATGCTGATCATGGGTGGTTCTACATTTGCGATGGGCATTCTTCCCACCTATGCCGCGATCGGCGTAACCGCGCCGATTCTGCTGCTTCTGCTCCGGATGTTCCAAGGCATTGGCCTTGGCGGCGAGTGGGGCGGCGCTGCGATCTTGACGTTCGAGCATGCGCCGCAGGGAAAGCGCGGGCTCTTCAGCAGCTGGCCGCAGACTGGCGTGCCCATCGGCCTGCTCTTGTCCACACTTGCCGTCAACTTGGCGAGCATCGGCGGAAGCGACGTTCTGGCTGCATGGGCCTGGCGCGTCCCCTTTCTCTTCAGCGCGATACTCGTCTTTGTCGGCCTCTTTGTGCGGCTGCGCGTAACTGAGCCGCCGGCGTTCACGGCCCTTGTCAAGAAGAACGAACGCTCGAAGGTTCCCGCACTTGAGGTGCTCCGCTATTACCCCAAGCAGGTCATCCTCGGTATCGGGGCGCGATTTGCCGAGAGCGTGACGTTCAACGTGTACAACGCCTTCCTGCTGACCTACACGACAGTCGTGCTGGGACTGGACGACTCTGTCGTTCTGAACGGTCTGCTCATCGCAGCGGTCGTCGGCTTCATCGTCATTCCTCTCGCCGGTGGGCTCTCTGACCGCATCGGCAGACGCTCGGTTTACGCATTTGGGGCGGCCTTTGCGGCGGTCACCGCGTTTCCGGTGTTCTGGCTCGTCGACTCCGGGGTGACGCAACTCATCTGGGTGGCGCTTGTTGCCGGCTGGGGCATCGGCGCCTGTTCAATGTTCGGTCCGCAGGCCGCCTTCTTCGCGGAGCTCTTTCCCGCACGCATCCGCTACACGGGAATGTCCATCGTCTATCAGTTCGGCGTACTGCCGTCTGGTGCCATTGCCCCGGCTTTGTCGATCTGGCTCGTCTCGCAATTCGGCGGGTCGTGGCCAGTCGCGGTCTACATCATCATTGTCGGCGTCATCGCTCTCGTCTCGCTCAAGTTCACTCGCGAGCGGGCGGCCGACGACATCGACGCGGAGCTGACCGGAGCGCCCGCCCACAACGACATCATCGCCGATTCACCAAGGAGCTAACAATGGCGCAGAAAACGCACCCCCGCCGACCGAACATCGTTCTCGTGCTGGCTGACGACATGGGGTATTCAGACATCGGATGCTTCGGTGGTGAGATCGATACCCCCAACCTCGATGGTCTCGCGGCATCGGGAACTCGATTGAGCCAGTTCTACAACACGGCACGCTGCAGTCCGTCGCGGGCGTCACTCATCACGGGATTGCATCCGCACCAGACGGGCATCGGCATCCTCAACTACGACGATGCCCCTGACGGGTACCCGGGCACGCTCAGCGAATCAAGCGTGACCATAGCCGAGGTGCTGCGGGAGTCCGGGTATGAAACGTACCTGTCCGGCAAATGGCATCTCTCGAGTTCTATCCACGACGTCGCCGACAGCTGGCCGACGCGCCGTGGCTTCTCACACTTCTACGGAACGCTGGAGGGCGCGGGCAGCTACTTTCAGCCGAGAACGCTGACGCGCGACGAGCAGAACATCGAAGATGAAGCGCTCGACCCCGCTTTCTATTACACAGATGCCATCAGTGACGCCGCGGTCGCATATGTGACAGAACACAGCGCCCTGCGAGCTTCAGACCCTCTGTTCATGTTCGTGTCATACACGGCGCCGCATTGGCCGCTGCACGCGATTGAGGAAGACGTCGCGAAATATGCCGGTCGTTTCAGCGCAGGGTGGGATCAGTTGCGCCGCGAACGTCTTGAACGGCTCGTCGCGATGGGCATCATCGACAAGGCGTGGGATCTCACAGACAGGGACCCGCGGGTTCCCGGTTGGGAAGACGTGACCGACCAGGAATGGGAGGCCGCGCGAATGGCGGTATATGCAGCGCAGGTCGACCGCATGGATCAGGGCATCGGCCGCATTGTGTCCTCCTTGGAATCTGAGGGAATGATGGACGATACGCTCTTCATCTTCCTCTCGGACAACGGCGGATGCGCCGAAGAGATGCCGATCGAAACGGCGAAGGACTTCGTCACCACCTATGTCACCTTCGATGCCACGACGCGGGATGGCCGTGACGTGGTGCCGGGCAATGACCCGAGCATCCTTCCCGGTGACGAGGCGACGTATGCGACCTATGGGCGCCCCTGGGCGAACCTGTCGAACACGCCGTTTCGTGAGTACAAGCACTGGATTCATGAGGGCGGAATCTCAACTCCGTTCATCGCCCACTGGCCGAACGGGCTCTCTGATGCCTCCGCACTGCGTAGTCAGCCGCATCAGCTCACTGATCTGATGGCGACGGTTCTTGACGTATCGGGGGCCTCGTACCCGACGGAGCGAAACGGGAGGCCGGTGCCGGCTCCCGAGGGGGTATCACTGATGCCAACCTTGGTGAGTGATGTGAGTGACCCCGAGCGATTTCTGTTCTGGGAGCACGAGGGAAATGCCGGAGTGAGGCGTGGTCGCTTCAAACTGGTTCGCAAATACCCCGGTGACTGGGAGTTGTATGACGTGGTTGAAGACCGCACGGAGCTGAGAGACATTTCGTCGCAGCATCCGGATGTTGTCGCTGAGTTCTCGCGGGCGTATGACGAGTGGGCCGAGCGTTGCGGCGTCATTGCGCGTGAGAGAGTGCTTGAGCTCTACGCGTCGCGTGGAAAGGGCCTGCCCTCCGAGTAATGCGCCACGGCGGCCCCGGCTCTATGCCCGAGGGTTATCGAGCGCCGGAGTTTCGGGCCGCTGCGTGCTGATGACCGTTTGAGGGTGCACGGCGCGCGAACGAGCGAGGTGGGCCGCCATCTCCGCTTGCGCACCCTCCGCGTCGCCATCACGGAGCTTCTCGAGAATTCGCCTGTGCTCCGCGACGCCACTCAGCATCCCCTCATGCTCGCTTTGCACGCTCTCGAACATCCCGTGCACGATGATGTCCACGAGTGGAGTGACGAGGAGACTGAAGAGTGGATTCTTCGTTGCCTCGGCGATCTGAAGGTGAAAGCTGACGTCGGCCGCTGTGTAAGCCGAGAGATCGACGTTTGCCGTGGCCGTCATCGTCTCGATGTGCTTTTCGAGGAGCGTCAGATCGCTGGCGGTGGCACGCGCCGCCGCCAGCCCGGTGGACTCCAACTCGACGGTCCGCCGAGCCTCGTAGAGGTCATCAACGGAGTACTCGACTCGCGACTGACTCTGCAGGTGCCGGAGCAATGAACGAGAAACGGTCTCGATGTTCGGCTGCCGGACGAAGGTGCCGCGACCGTTTACGGTCTCGATGTAGCCGCGTTCGCGGAGATGTGCAAGAGCCTCTCGCACGACGGGGCGACTGACTTCGTACTCTGCGGCGAGTTGTCCTTCCGTAGGGAGTTTGGTGTCTGGCGCATACTCGCCGGTGGCGATTGCCTGCTCCAGTTGGATGACAAGAGCGTCCAGGAGGGTAGTGCGCTCGAGCGGCTTCGACATCTTCGTTCCCTTCACGCTGAGGATTACTCGCAACGATACTAGTTTATAGTCATGCTGTCAGACAGCTTGACAGCATGACTTCTCTCTGGTTTGCTATCAAAATTGGGCGGGTTGCTTTTTCGCACCCGGAGGTGTTGCTGTGCGTGATCTCAAAGGAGTGATTCGGATGAATAAATCAATACGACCCGTTGCGGTCGTTCTCGTTGCGGGCCTTTCGCTGGCGATGGTGGGTTGCTCGAGTGGAGGCTCCGATGATGGCGGTGAAGTGTCGCTCGGGTTGGGGAATGTGCTCTCGGAGACGCATCCGTGGAATGTCTGTGGTGCGGATGCCATGGTGACGTCGCTTGAGGAGTCGGGCGCCGGGGTCTCGCTCGAGGTGTACCCGGCCGGCCAGACGCAGGCAGACACACTGGAGCAGCTCGATGCCTTGCAGTCGGGAACGCTTGACCTGACGTTCGCTGGCCCTGCTCAGCTCGCAACTCGCTCAGAGGTCCTGAACATCTTCGATGCCGCGTACATGTTCCGCGATGCTGATCACCTTCTCGAGGTCATGAATGGAGAAATTGGCGACGAGGTCTTTGGTGACCTTGCTGATGAATCGGGGCTCAATGTGTTGAGCACCGGGTATTACGGCACTCGTCACGTCACGGCAAATAAGCCTGTAACCGAGCCGAGCGATCTCGACGGCATGAAGCTGCGTGTCATCGACTCGCCGCTCTGGATCGACAACGCGAAGGCAATCGGAGCCGAGCCCACGCCGGTTGCATTCGCCGAGCTGTATCTCGCGCTGCAGCAGGGTGTTGTGGATGCTGAGGAAAACCCTCTCCCCACTATCTCGTCTGAGAAATTCTTCGAGGTGCAGGACTACGTCAGCCTCACCGCGCACAACATCGGCGCTGAGTCGATCGTGGCGTCACAGACGGCCCTCGACAAGCTCTCTGATTCCCAAGTTGAAGCCCTCAACGAAGCCGCGATTGCAGGTGCAGAAGCAGCCACAAAGTGCATACAAGACGAAGAGGACGACCTACTAAAGGAATGGTCGGCGGAAGACAGCCCGATCGAGGTTGTCACGGATGTTGATCTGGACGCCTTCTCGCAGGCGGCAGAAGACTATCTCCTGCCGAAGTACGGCGACCAGTGGGGCGACCTCTATGACCGGATCAGGAATTCCTAGATGAGATCCGATAATTCGCGCACACTCCCCGGACATCGCGCGGGGAGGCTCGTCGCTGACGTACTCGAACGTATTGAGGAGCTCGCCTCGGGTGTGCTGATCGTCGGAATCTTCGGCTTAGTCTTCGGCCAGGTGATCTTTCGATACGTCTTAGACTCGCCTCCGTTCTGGATCGAAGAGATTGCGCGAACCGGCATGGTCTGGCTCACGTTCATCGCAGCCGCGATGGTGACGAGCAAAGTTCTTCACCTTGTGATGACGATGATCACGGATCGACTCGGTCAGCGGGCAAGCATCGTCTTCACGTATTTCGGTGAGCTGACGATTCTCGTCACCTCCGTTGCATTAGTTCCCGCAGCATGGCACCTCGTGTCAACGCTTGGGGGTGTCTCATCGTCGACCGGGCTCCTCCCGAGAAGCGCGCTGTTTCTTGCTCCGCTCATTGGATTCGGCCTGATGGCGCTTCACTCGTTCATCAACATCTTGTGGAAGAAGCCGCACGAGGCACCCGGGGAGGTAGCGCTATGACCGCGCTGATTGTGACGATCGCGGTACTTCTGCTCATCTGCATCCGAGTTCCGATTGCGTTTGCCCTGCTCCTTCCGAGCCTTGGCTACCTGACATTCGCGTCCAGTGTGCCGACATCTGTTGCGATCGAGCGCATGGTGTCGAGCCTGAATGGATTCGCGCTGCTCGCCGTTCCCTTGTTCATTCTCGTCGGCAACGTCGCGAACAACACCGGGCTCGCGTCGAAAATCTTCGATGTTGCACATTCGTTCGTCGGCCGATTTCGCGGTGGGCTCGGGTATGTGAATGTGTTCTCCAGCCTTGGCTTCTCGTGGATGAGCGGGACGGTAGTGTCTGATGTTGCCGTCATGGGCTCGATGATGGCTCCGCAGATGAAGAAGCGTGGGTACAAGGACGAGTTCATCGCCGGCATCACGAGCGCGGGCTCCCTCATCGCGCCGGTGATGCCACCAAGCGTTCCCGCGATCATCTTCGGTGTGACGTCTGGCGTTTCTATCGGTGCACTCTTCATCGCGGGTGTCATTCCCGCACTGATCGTGGTGCTGGCGCTCTGTCTGTCCGTCTGGGTCTACGCGCGCAAACGCGATGATCTTCGGCAGGAGGCGCCACCGGCAAAGACGATTCTGATGTCGGCTGTTAAGGCTCTGCCCGTTGCCTTCGCGCCGGTGATCGTCCTCGGCGGCATCCTCGGAGGCATATTCACTCCGACGGAAGCAGCGGCAGTGACTGTCGCATATCTTGTGGTCATCAGCGCAGTGTTTTACCGATCGTTGACGCTGTCGGCAGTGCGCGGCGCTCTGCTCGCCACGGCGAAGACCACAGGTAGCGTCATGCTTCTGGTGGCTGGCGCCACGCTCTATGGCTGGGTACTCACGGTTGAGCGGGTCCCGCAAGCGCTGGGCGGGCTGATTCTCGGGCTGACGGACAATCCGATCGTGTTCATGCTGGCGACGATTGTGCTGTTGCTCATTATCGGATGCTTTATGGACACGACTGCGGCCATCCTGATTCTCACGCCCGTGTTGCTGCCGATCGCCACGTCGCTCGATATCGATCCGGTGCATTTCGGCATCCTGTTGATCTTCACGCTCTTGATCGGCCTCATGACCCCGCCTGTTGGGCTCGTTCTCTACGTGCTGGAGTCCGTGACGGAACTCAGGATGCCGGCGATTCTGCGCGGAACGATCCCGTACGTGCTGATCTACATCGGCATCGCACTTCTCATCATGCTCGTGCCGGCGCTCACAACGTGGCTGCCGTCATTTATGAACAACTGACCTGAAACGAAGCAAAGAAAAGAGTAAGAATGACCAGGATCTCCAACTGGAAGCAGAACCACGACGGCGTCATCGTCGGAGGGTGGGGCCTTTTGGGCCCAGCCTCGGCAGAGGTCATGAGCCTGTCTGCACTCGACTGGGTGGCGCTCGATGCGCAGCACGGCAGCTTCGATGACCGGTCGGCGCTCGAGGCGCTCCATGCGATTCCACGTGAGCGGATGGACGTGCTGGTGCGTGTTCCTCGCAACGACGAAGGTCGCATTGGACGTGTGCTCGATGCGGGTGCGCGTGGCGTGATCGTGCCGATGGTCGAAACCGAAGAGGATGCTCGTCGTGCAGCGCAGGCGTGCCGCTATCCGAGCCAGGGCACTCGTAGTTGGGGTCAGGTGGGCAGTCGCTGGGGGCGGCCGGAGATCGATGTGGCAACATCGAATGCCGAGGTTGTCTGCGCCGTCATGGTGGAGTCGCGGACAGGTCTTGATAACGTCGACGCTATCGCGGCTACACCGGGGATCGACATGATCTTCGTCGGGCCCTTTGACCTCTCGATCGCGCTCGGCACCACGGTTCACGACCTTCTCGCTCAGGGTCGCAACGGTGAGCTGGGAACGATCGTCGCAGCCTGCGAGCGCCACAATGTCATTGCTGGCGCGTTTGCAGGCACGGTTGAGCGCAGTGAACGACTGGCGGAGCTTGGATTCTCCGCTCTTGCAGCAGGCACTGACGAGGGAATGCTCGCTGCTTCATCCCAGGCATTGACCGGAAGTCTGGCGTCCGAACAAGTCGGAAGCTACTAATCCGGAGCCCACGCAGAATGGCCCGTCTTCTTCACGAAGGCGGGCCGCTTCGTCGTGGCCCGCTTGCCACGCTTAACGATGATGTAAAGAATGCGGTTCGTCAGTTCAAGATCGCCCACGGCCGCCGCTCCAACAGCATTTGCCGTGTGAAGTGCTGTCTCATAGGACAGTCCGCCGCGCAGCGCAATCGTGAGCGCGGCGCAAAACGCGTCGACCGCCGACCGTGTTGACCGGAACTGGTTCTACAGCGGGAGCGAACGCGACCTGCTCGCCCCGCTCCAGAACAGCGGAGCCCTTGGCCCCATACGTCACGGCGACGACGGCAGCGCCTGTCAGTTCGGGGATCAGCGCATACTCCGTCTCGTTCACGATAATTAGGTCTGCCCGAGTGATGAGTTCGGCGGGAAGCGCCACAGCGGGTGCTGCGTTGAGCGCGAAATAGCCGTGGCATCGGCGGGCGGCCTCGGTTACGGTCTCGGGGGAGATCTCCAGTTGGGCAAGAACCGTGGCGCCGTCAGGGAACTCGACGTCGACAGTATGGACGTGCGCGTTAGCGCTCTCACATACCGCGATCTGGTTTTCTCCGTCGGCATCCACCATGATCAGCGCCGTGCCTGTCTCTGCCTGGAGAGTCCTCACATGAGTAAGGTCAACTCCTGCGGTCTGGAGCGCGTGCCGATGCCGTGTTCATCGGCGTGACGACGCACGAAACACCAATGAACATGGCACAAACTTGCCATGGCTTCGATTAGGAGAGTTGGCTCCGCGCTTCAGCTACGAGCTTTGCGACGCGTGCGCGCTCCGACTTTCCAAAGGTTTCCCTTGTGGACAAGATTCCGATGAGCCCGATGACGGCAGCAAGCATGTACAGCAGCGAGGCGCCGGACCAGCCGAGCCAACCCACCAGGACTGCCGCGAGAAAGGGTGCGAATCCGCCGAGCGCTGCTGCGATCTGGTAACCGAGCGACGCACCCGATGTGCGCGTGGAGGTACCGAAAAGCTCCGTCAGAAGTGACCCCTGGGTGCCGGTAAGTGAGGCGTGGATGACTCCAATTCCAAAGATGAACACCGCGATGACAAGGGCGGGGGCTCCGTCATTTGTGAGCAGGTACATCGGGAACGCGAACAATATCGCGACGGCGCAGCCAACGATGTAAATCGGACGACGTCCGATCTTGTCTGTCAACGACCCTGCAAGAAACGTCACGAAGATGGCCACAATGCTCGCCGCGGTCAGCGCTCCCAATGCAGTGG
The DNA here is from genome assembly GCF_011751765.2 of Paramicrobacterium chengjingii. Taxonomy (GTDB): domain Bacteria; phylum Actinomycetota; class Actinomycetes; order Actinomycetales; family Microbacteriaceae; genus Paramicrobacterium; species Paramicrobacterium chengjingii. The sequence goes on along the minus strand of NZ_CP061169.1, from coordinate 3,375,002 downwards.
GGCGCAGGTCGGGGAATCGTTCGACGAGATAATTGAGAAAGTAGGTGGCCGTGGAGTAGTAGGCAAAGGACTCCACGATGCGCAGCGAGATAACGCGGAGGATGCTTCTCCAATCGCGTCGGAGTGTGGTGAGGAACGGGTTCTTCTCGATCTTGCCCTCGGCCTTAGCCTCTTGAAACTCCGGTGACTCCGACAAACGGGAACGCACAATGAGCGCCACGACCACGAGTACTGCGCTGAGCAGGAACGGAACACGCCAGCGCCAGTCGCCGTCGAGATTTGCTGAGATGAGAAACATCGCACTCGCGAGGGCGATGCCGAGCGGGTTTCCCGATTGTGGAATCGCAGCGAACATACCTCGCCGATTCCACGGCGCGTGTTCGTACGCCATCGTAATGGCGCCGCCCCACTCCGCTCCGAATGCCAGACCTTGGATCATTCTGATGACGACGAGGAGTACGGGTGCCACGGCCCCAACTGTCGCGTAGGTCGGCAAGATCCCGATAATGAAAGTGGCTCCGCCCATCACCAGCATCGCACCGACGAGAACCGGTTTTCGGCCAAATTTATCGGCAAGGTACCCGCCAATGGCTCCGCCGAGAGGGCGCATCAGAAACCCGACTGCGAGCGTTGCAAAGGAAAGCAGGGTGCCGATGAATCGATCGCTTTCTGGGAAGAACACCGCGCTGAAGTAGAGCGCTGAGGCGGTGCCGTATGCAATGAAGTCGTAGTTCTCGACGCTCGTGCCGAGCGCTGCGGCGACGGCGGTCTTGTACCGATCTTTTGAGCCAAGGGGCGACTGAATTCTTGCTGCGGTGGGCTGTGTCATAGGTGGATCTCCTTTGATCAACGGGGAGGAGGAAGAAAAGCTCTAGCGACCGGATGCCGGTTTTGCTTCGAGAAGATCGAGAGCATTGAGTTTCTCTACTCGACGTCGGGTGTCTTCGTCGTCGTCGAAGGTTGCCGAGAGAAACTCAGACACGATCGTTTCGATAAACGCGGGTGGAACGAGCCACGCACCGAGCGCAATGACGTTTGCATCGTCGTGTTCGACAGCTTGGTGTGCGGAATACGGTTCGTTTGCCAGTGCACAGCGGATGCCGGGGATTTTGTTGGCGGCCATGATGGCGCCAGCGCCTGTGCCGCAGACAAGAATGGCCCGGTCGGCGCTGTTATCCAGGACGCGTGCGCACGTCGATTCCGTGATGTCCGGAAAATCGATGGGCTTGTCGGAATATGTTCCGCAGTCGAGCGCGGTGTGGCCGAGCTCGACAAGAACGTCGATCACGGACTGTTTGAGATGAAAACCGGCATGATCCGCGCCCACTGCAACTTTCACGAGGATTTCCTTTCGGTGTCGTCAGAGAGCACGAGCTCAGGTATCGTGGAAGCGTTTCCATGGAAACGATTCCACGTTTGATTGAACTAGTTTGCAATAAGACATGCAGAATCGCAAGCTCGCTCTTAGATGTTGGCGCGGTCCACGAACGTCGTCGTGATTCGCTGAGAGAACGCGTCTTTGCCGGCGATCAAGTCAAGGAGTCCATGTGCTCCGAGGCGCCCGATCTCAGCGCCATCATGCTTCACAGCGCTAATCGCTGGTGTGGCAAATTCAAACCAATCGAGATCGTCGAACGACACGACTTCGATTCGCGAGGCTTCCGCAGCGCCCAGTCTCCGTCGCATACCGCGTACCGCCCCAAGCGTTGTTGGACCGTTTGCGCCGAACACGGCGCTGGGGCGCGTGCCACGGTCGAGGAGGCGAATCATTGCGGCCGCTGCGCCCTCTTCGAGAAAGTCCCCGGTCTCGATCAGCGAGTCGTCGGTGCTGATGCCGTGCGATTCCCTTCCGGCAAGGTACGCCTCTTGGCGTTCGGCTCCTGTGGAGATCGTTGGCGGACCTCCGATGAAAGCCACATCTCTATGACCGCGTGACTGAAGCCAATCAAGCACCAGCCCTACTCCTTGGGCATTGTCTGTGGCATAGAGCGGTGCGTCCACTCCTTCGATGCTCCTGTTGAGCAGAACGACCGGCAAACCCGACGCGAGCAGAGATGTCAACTGTGGAGAGACAGGGCCCTGTGGTGCCAGCAGGAGTCCGGCGATCCGCTGCGACGCAAAGATTCTCAAGTATTCGTCTGCTTGAGACGCGTCCTCATTGGCATTGGCGAGAATAACCGTGTACCCGCGTTTCATGGCTTCACGTTCGGCAGCGTGTGCAAGCTGCGAGAAGAATGGATTGCGGATGTCTGAGACGAGCAGCCCGAGAACTTCAGTCCGTGCTCTTCGCAGTGCTCGGGCGGGACCGTGCGCGACGTAGTTCAGTTCGCCCGCAGCTGCGAAAACTCGTGCTCGCGAATCGGGCGACGTTTGGCTGCTGCCGCTGAGCACACGGGAAGCTGTTCCCAAAGAGACCCCGGCGCGCTCTGCGACGTCCTTGATCGTTGCCATGAACTGCACCCCTGTGGAAGCGTATCTTCGCGTTTCACCTACTCTATCGACTGGCCCAGCGGACGGAGCATCGGTCCATCGCCCGCATGATGTCAGCCAGCTCGAAGGTTTTCTGTTGGGCGCGATGTCGTAGGGGGCAGGGGCGAACGGTAGGGAGATGTTCGGACTCGCCGTGGCCGACAGCGTGCTTGTGGGGGCGACCATCTGAACTGTTTGGACAATCGCCGACATTGAGATCTTCATGGACGTGCCGAACGCGGCCAGCCCCGAGACGCTGGCACGGTCGCGATCTTGCGGGCCTTTGATTCGCCCCCTACGGACGGGGTCGTCGCCGTTGTCGAGTTTCCTGTCAGTCGGAATCTTGACAAGCCGTTTGGTCTTATGCATTATTAAGAACGTCTGATGGTCAGACCAACGTTTACAAGCAAAGCGTTGACGAGGAAGTGGGCACATATGAATCTGTATTCGATGCTGCAAGATCGAAAGTCAGCGGCAGGGCCGATTCGTGTCGGTGTCATCGGTGCTGGCAAGTTTTCGTCGATGTTCTTGACGCAAGCGGTCCACAGCGACGGCTTCCATGTTGTTGCCGTTGCAGACATCGATGTGCAGAAAGCTAAGGGAGCCCTCGCCCGGACCGGATGGCCAGCGGAGCGTTACGCCGCCGTGAGCTTCGATGAAGCTCTGCGCAATGGGTCAACGTACGTTCTTGAGAGCGCGGACGACCTTCTCGAACGCCCGGAGATCGAGGTGGTGCTTGAGATCACCGGTAACCCTCTCTTTGGCACCTACCACGCGATTAAAGCCATCGACAATGGCAAACACGTGATCATGGTAAACGTCGAGGCAGACTGCATGGTCGGTCCCATTCTTCAGCGTCGTGCCCAGCAAGCTGGAGTTGTCTACTCGATGGCCTACGGGGACCAGCCTGCGCTGATCTGTGAACTGGTCGACTGGTGTCGAACAGTCGGATTCGACATTGTGTCGGCAGGTAAAGGTACAAAGTACCTTCCCGAATACAACTACTCGACACCTGACACCGTGTGGAACTATTACGGTTTCACGGATGAACAGCTCGCGTCGGGCGATTACAACCCAAAAATGTTCAACTCCTTCCTCGATGGAACTAAGTCGGCTATTGAAATGGCTGCGGTTGCGAACGGAACGGGGCTTCTGCCGCAAGACGAGGGTCTGCTCTTTCCTGCCGCGAGCAAAGACGACCTCCCAACGGTATTCCGTGAGAACTCTTTGGACGGCGGGAGTCTCACGCGCCGCGGCACTGTCGAGATTGCGTCAAGCATGTATCGAGACGGAACCGAGGTTCCCGACAACCTGCGGTGGGGCGTGTACGTGACATTCGAAGCCAAGACCGACTACGCGGTTCAGTGCTTCGCTGAGTACGGAGTTCACACAGACGAGACTGGACGATACGGGTCTCTCTACCGCCCGTACCACATGATCGGACTTGAGCTCGGCGTAAGCATCGCAAACGCTGTGCTGCGCGGCGAAGCGACGGGTGCCCCGACAGGCTTTCGTGGTGATGTCACGACAACTGCCAAGAGGGATCTCAGAGCAGGCGAAGTCCTCGATGGTGAGGGTGGCTACACAGTCTTCGGCAAGCTGGCTCCGGCCCATGTCTCTTTCGAGCACAGTGCGCTCCCACTTGGTCTTGCGCACGGGATGAAGCTCGTTCGCGACGTGCCAAAAGACCGCATGGTCTCGTGGAACGATGTCGAACCCGATGAATCGCTGCTTGCCGTGAAGGTTCGGCGAGAGCTTGAGCGAGAGTTTCGTCGTGAGTCACTCGAGAGGGTCTGACGGTCTGACCGCCGGTGAAATGAAAACTAGACTGCTCACCAGTGGACGGAACCTCGATGGAGTTCTGAGAGCGGGGAGCAATGACAGACGCCGATTCCTGGCAGCCTGTGCAGCGGGTGCGGACGTACGAACAGGTTATGGCTCAGATCGAGGAGCGCATTCTCGATGGTCGGCTCAAGGCCGGGGATCATCTGCCGAGCGAACGAGAACTCGCCGTGTCTCTTGGTGTGAGTCGGCCCTCGCTCCGAGAGAGTCTGCGCGTGCTCGAGGCCCTGGGAATTGTCGATGTGCGCCGGGGAGGCGAAGGCGGGGCCGTCTTAGTCGGTACGCCTGGGCCCGGATTCGTCAACCTCCTCAAGTTGCAGCTGGCCCTCGGGCATTTCAGCCACACGGACGTACTTGAAACGCGTCTCGCGCTCGAGGAATGGTCGTCGGCCGAAGCAGCGCAAAGGGCTAGCGAGGCAGACCACCATGCCTTGGGAGGCATCCTGGACGCGATGGACGACACCGAGATCGACGTCAGAGAATTCAACCGTCTCGATGCAGCATTCCATGTCGCTATCGCTGAATCCACGGGCAACGCGCTTACCGCACACTTTATGGGCTCACTCCGAACCGCAATCAATCGCCAGATGATCGAGGCGTACGAACGGCTAGAGAATTGGCACGAAACGGCAATAACGGTGCGGGCTGAACATCGCGCAATCCTCGAGGCAATCGAACAGCACAGAACAGCGGACGTTGTGCAGCTCATGAGCGAGCACATCACAAGCTTCTACCAACTCGGAAACGTAGGCGGAGTCAGCAACACCGCCGGTTGATCGTCGCGCTATCGGCGACACGCCGGCGCCCTGTTCCGCGTCACGACCGCGGAGCAGGGATCTCTCCTGCCCTCCGCCACTTATCAAGGGAGATATCGCAATGACTACAGCTGAGTCCCGATCGCGGCACGCCGCGTCTGGGTCGCCTGACAAACTCAAAGTCGCAATCGGAAGTGCCGTCGGCACGACAGTCGAGAACTACGACTTCCTCGCGTACGGCACTGCTGCCGCGCTCTACTTTGGCACCGACTTCTTCCCAAGCGAGGATAAGGTCGTCGGGGTCTTGCTCGGCTTTCTCACGTTTGGAATCGGCTTCGCGATGCGTCCCCTCGGGGGCATCATTGGTGGGCATCTGGGTGACAAATATGGCCGCAAGCCCGTGCTCATTGGGGCACTGTTCGTTATGGGAATCTCGACGGTACTCATCGGGTTACTCCCGACCTATGCGCAGATCGGGCTCGCTGCCCCACTGCTCCTGACGGCAATACGAATTGTGCAGGGTCTGGCCTTCGGTGCCGAATGGGGCGGCGCTATTCTCATGACCTTCGAACACGCGCCATGGAAGAAACGCGGAAAGTACGCTGCCATTCCCCAGATCGGCGTGCCGCTCGGAGTGTTCTTGGCAAACATTGCCTTCCTTCTCTCGGCCGGTCTCGGCAATGAACTTGCCTGGCGGCTTCCGTTCATGCTGAGCGCGGTGCTCATCATCGCAGGATTGATCTTGCGGCTCAAAGTCTCGGAAAGCCCAGAGTTTGAGGACGCTAAGACAGCCGGGATCCTCGTCAAGAACCCTGTCTGGGAGGTCGTGAAGAAAGATTGGCGCACTGTACTTCGTGCGATTGCTCTTCGACTGGCCGAGACAGGCGGCTTCTACGTCATCGTGACATACATGCTTGCTTACATCGAGGCGAACGAGATCACGGGGCGCGAGGTGGCGTTGACAGGTCTGATAGCAGCAACGGGGATCGGTTGTTTCACGACAATCATGTTCGGAGCCCTCAGCGATCGCATTGGCCGGAAGAAGGTCTACCTGATCGGGTGTCTCTTGACTATTGCGTTCGCTTTTCCCATGTTCTTGCTTGTTAACACTGGAGTACCAGCTCTCATCATGCTGGTCTACATCATTGCACTGCCACTCATTCACGACATGCTCGCGGGAACGCAGGGAGCATACTTCAGTGAGCTTTTTGATACGAACACGCGTACATCGGGAGCTTCACTGGGATATCAGTTCTCGGCTGCAATTTCGGGATTCATCCCCTTCCTTGCTACGGCTGCGGCGGTAGGTCTCGGCTGGGGCGGTGTGGCGTGGATTTACGTCGCCGTTGGGGTTATCGGACTGATCGGCGTCGTCACCACCCGAGAGACTTGGGGACCAAAAGAGCGTGCCGAGGTCGACCGCATCATCGCGTTAGAGAATCAGTGAATCCCCGCTCGATCCCCTCGAAAGGATAGTCGAGTGAAGACTGTAGTTCTCGACGATGACCCGACCGGTACTCAGTCGGCCAGCGGAGTAAAAGTTCTGCTGCACAGCGACGCTGATCTGATTATGGAGGCGCTCCGTGACGCGGACAGCGTGTACGTACAGACAAATACCCGCGCAATCGACGAGCAATCAGCAGTCGACCTCGTCGCGAAGGTAAAGGCGGATGCCGAGGAGGCAGCCGGACGGCTAGGGGAGCAGTTGCAGTTCGTGCTCAGAGGTGACTCGACGCTGCGCGGGCATGTCTTTGCCGAGACAGAGGTGTTCCTCGACAAGGACGCCGTGATGCTGTTCGTGCCCGCCTTCCCTGCGGGTGGGCGTACAACGGTCGATGGCGTTCATTTCGTGCGTGTTGGCGGTAAGGAGGTACCGGCTCACGAGACTGAGTATGCGCGAGACCCAGTCTTTCCATTTGCCACGGGCGTTCTCGCCGAATATGTTCTCGAGAAATCTGGGCGCTCGGCTCTTCCGCTGTCACGTGAGATCGTGCGAAGCGATCGGCTAGCGCAGGTTCTTGAGGCGGCGGAACCGGGCAGTGTCGTGATCCCGGATGCAGAGAACGACAATGATATCAATCTGATCGCCGAGGCTGTGGTTGCGGCACGAGGTGAAGGTAAGCGGATCGTCGTCCGTTCGGCATCCCCCCTCGCTGCCGCGCTGGCCGGGGTGGCCAGCGATGGCCTTCTGCCTGTGCCGCTTGTCGCTGCTTCGCGGCGCACGCTTCTCGTGTGTGGATCGCACACAGAGGGGGCGACGGCGCAACTGGCTCTCGTTCGCGATATGTGGGGAGAGCCCATAACGGTGTTGACAGATGCTGCGCTTGACGACCCGGCTACTGCTGGCACCGATGCTGCTGACGGCATCCGCAGCCAGCTCGACGAACGCCCATTCGCGTACCTGACGACTGAACGCCAGCGCCAGGAGTCTCACGGCACGCTGGAGCACGGCGAACGCGTCATGTCGGGGCTGACGCATGCGGTGCGCGCGGTGCTATCTCAGGTCGACGTCATCATCGCGAAGGGGGGTATCACTTCGGCTGAGGTTGCTCGAACGGGGATCGGTGCTCGCTCCGCACTTGTTCTGGGACAGGTGCTGCCCGGAATCTCGGTCTGGTGCATGACTGATCATACGGGGCGTGAGGTTCTTTACATCGTTGTCCCCGGCAACGTGGGTGACGAGCGAACGCTCACCGACGTGCTCGCAGCGTTGTCGCTTCCTTAGCCAAATTGGTCGCTCCTGACATGACGAGCGATAGACCTATCGGACATTGCGGCTTGATCCACAAGCCTCGGAGCACGCTTGGCGTGGAAGAAAACGGTCGAGCCATGTGGACACCTGCGCGCGTCCACTGCAAAGCGATATAGCCGCTGGCAATATTTCGGTTCGACGTTGCGCGAGGGGCTCCAAAAACCGATAGTTGAGGCCCTTGTATTCCTGAGTGCAGCTTCCTATACTCAAGGAACGCAATAAATTGCAGGGTCGCATGAAATTGCAGCATGGAATGCGCGGCCCCTTAGTGAAAGGGAACTTGATGCTCGAGAACTTCACCGACATGCTCGAAGACGCACGAAAGAACAAGTATGGAATCGGGTGCATCAACACCCCGAACCTGGAGTATCTGCGTGCACTGATTGAGGCTGCCGAAGAGGTTAATGTTCCGCTGATTATCGACCATGCGGAAGTGCACGACAGCCTGATCCCGCTCGAATCCATGGCCCCTTACATGATTGAGTTTGCGAAGAAGGCTTCCGTACCAGTTGCTGTCCACGTGGACCACGGCGAAAGCATGAACTTTATTGTGCGGGGTCTGCGTGCCGGGTACAGCTCAGTTATGTACGACTGCTCAGCTCTTCCGCTCGAGGAGAATATTCGTCGGGTACGCGACTTTGTCGAAATGGTGCATCCAGCAGGGGTCTCAGTCGAAGGTGAACTCGGTGTGATGCCTTCTACGTTGGACGACACTCACGGTGGCAGCGGAGGTGTTGCTCCGTATACGGACCCTGAGGCTGCTGCACGGTTCGTCGAAGAAACTGGAGTTGATGCTCTCGCAGTGACGTTTGGAACGTCGCACGGAGTCTACGTTGAAGAACCGAAAGTCGACCTTGACCATCTCCGTACGCTCGACGAGGCGACAGGAAACGTGCCCCTTGTGATGCATGGCAGTTCAGGAGTCCCCATCCCTGATATCCAGAAGGCAATCAATCTCGGGGTGTCCAAGGTGAACTACTACTCATACCTCGCCGTGGACTCATCAAAGTTTGCCGCTGAGCGGATGGCTGAAAACGACAGCGAGGGAGTGCCGACCTTCTATCACGAGCTTGTCGAAGAGGTATACGCCCACACGAAGAACCAGGCCATTGACTTGCTGCGCGACTTCAAAAACGGCCATGAGTAGAGGAAGTGTGGTTGAGGTGAGTGCCCCATCGGTCATTAGTGTCGATCTAATCAGTCTTGATCATTCGCCCCCAGCTTCAAAGGAGGAGCTCTTTGCGCAGATGGTCCGACAGCTCGCAGAAGCGGGGCGCATTGACGATCAAGCTGAAGCAGTCACCGCTCTACAAGCGCGTGAGGCGATGGGGTCAACGTATATGGGCAACGGCATTGCGATACCGCACGCAAAATCACCGACATTCGCCACACCGTCGGTATCGGCATGGCGGTTCAAGGAGCCGATGCGCTACCGCTCGTTTAACGAGGAGGGCGACGTCAGCCGTGTGTTTATGCTCACGATGCCTGACGGAGCCGATCGGGAGCACCTAAAGGTACTGGCAGAGATCGCGCGGATGCTGAGTCATGACGAGGTCCTTGCGGACTTCGACGCGGCGCACAGCGGTGCAACGGTCGCCACTCTCTTGTCGGAGTACTTGGCAAATGACAGTGAATCAACGCAGATTCAAGAGGAGAAATAATGATCAACGTCATCGCAGTCACGTCCTGTGCGACGGGCATTGCTCACTCGTACATGGCGGCCGAAGCAATCAAAAAACTCGGCAAGAAAAACGGGTGGAAGGTTCGAATCGAGATACAAGGAGCGATGGGCGTCGAGGATCGCCTCAAGAGCGGCGAGATTGAGGGAGCCGATGTGCTTGTTCTCGCCAACGATGTCGGTCTGACGGACGGCGAGAGGTTTGATTCTCTCAAGGCGCGCACGATCTCAATGACGCCGCATTCGGTTATTCAAAGCCCTGACAATCTCGCAAGCAAGGTCCAAGCGCTCGTCGAGCAAGGGGCGTGACGAGATGGCACTCAAAGACGAGGGCACGCGCCTGAAGGAAGGCCTACTGAGCGGCGTTTCGTACATGATCCCGTTCGTGGTTGCTGGCGGCATTCTTATCGCGCTCGCGTTCGGTTTCGGCGGAATTCAGATCAGCGAGGGCTCCGGCCCATGGCATGAGGTCTTCGCGTGGGGCGATGCTGCGATGGGCCTCATGACAACGGTGCTCGCAGGGTACATTGCGTATTCTTACGCGGACAAACCAGCGCTGGCCCCAGGTTTTGTCGCAGGCGCAATAGCAGCGACTCAAGGTTCCGGGTTCATCGGAGCGATAATCGGCGGTGTCATCGCCGGCTACATCGTGATGGCTCTCAAGAAGATCAAGTTACCGATTGCTCTGCGATCGCTGCTGCCCGTGCTGATCATCCCTGTTGTATCTGTCCTTGCAATTGGTGCGATCATGACGTTCATCATCGGTGTTCCAGTTACCTGGCTGAATGTCACTCTGCAGGACGCACTCTCCGGGATGACAGGGACGAGTCTCATCGTGCTCGGTATCGTACAGGGGGCGATGTTGGCGTCCGATATGGGAGGGCCAATCAACAAGGCCGCTTACGCGTTTGCACTTGCTGCAACTGAAGCAGGCAATTGGGCACCAATGGCTGCGAATTTCATTGGATCGATGGCCCCACCTTTAGGGATCGGTTTTGCCATCTTACTGGCGCGAAAGCGCTTTACTCAAAGCGAAAAGGGATCGGTCGGTGGTCTTTTCGTCGGCGGGCTCGGAATGATTACCGAGTTTGCCATTCCCTTCGCAGCGGCGCGGCCCCTGCGCACCATTCCTGCTCTCATGATCGGTAGCGCTGTTGGGGGCGCTCTGAGCTACATCTTCGGGCTGACGATACAAGCACCACACGGTGGTCTGTTCGTTGTCTTCCTTGTGAACAACATTCCGCTCTTCCTCGTATCACTGGTGGTCGCGTCACTTATTACCGCTGGTGCTCTCATTCTGTTTCGAGGGAAGCTGCCGAAAGAAGACGTGGCAGTGGCGTAGCACGAGGATGATCAAGAATGGAACAACCATTCAGTATGCGGGGCGGGCATGGCAGCGCGGTACCGCAGAGTCAAATTCTAGGGCGGTTGAGCGCCCGACCCGAAGCACCGGTGACGGAAAGCGATCATGAACAACGAAGAGTATCGAGACCACAGACTCATGGTGAGAGTCGGACGTATGCACTATGAGCAGGGGCTTCGACAGAGCCAAGTGGCAGCCAAGCTTGAGATCTCACAGACGAAGGTTTCCCGGTTACTCAAACGTGCCGAGAGAGAGGGAATCATTCGCACGGTGGTGATCGCGCCCGATGGACTCCACACAGATCTCGAAGAAGCGATCGAGAAAAAGTATGGGCTTGAAGAGGTCGTGGTGGTCGACGCCGAGGGAACTACACGCGACGTACTCCCGGCGCTCGCATCAGCTGGTGCAGAGTATGTACATCGCTCATTCACGGTACCGACGATCTTGGGCGTCTCGGCATGGAGCGAGACCTTGGCAGCACTCAGCATGAATTTGCGTTCGGAAATGGGTGCCAAGGCGCAAGCGGTGGTTCAGCTTGTGGGAGGTGCGGGGCGCGCAGACGCACACATGGCATCAGTTCAGATGCTCGCACGATTCTCAAACGCCTTGGACGCCTCGCCAATTCTCATACCGACTCCCGGCGTTGCCTCAAATGAAGAAAGTCAGCGAGTGATGACTAGTGACCCCGTTGTAGCCTCGGCGATCGGCTATTGGGACCAGGTAGAAACGGCGTTGCTCGGCATTGGTGGTCTAGAGGCCTCCCCGACGCTGCAGCGAAGCGGCAACGTCGGAGACGACCAGGGACGAAGCTTTCAGGAACTCGGCGCAATTGGGGACATCTGTCTCCGTCATTTCGACCAAGACGGAACGTTTATTCAGTCTGAATACGACAGGCGGGTGATTGGGGTGTCGCCGAAACAACTCAGCGATATTCCTCGGCGAATCGGAATTGCGGGAGGGTCCGAGAAACACCGCGCGATCACGGGAGCTGCTCTCGGCGGCATCCTGACCACATTGATTACCGATGTCGAGACAGCGACCGAACTTGCGAAGACATCGAGACAGGAGACTTGACATGACTATGGAAACTTCACCTCTATATCTCGCCGGCGCACATGTTGGCGGCGAAGGGCGAACGATTGACGTCGAGAATCCCGCAACGGGACAAATCGTCGGACGCGTCGATTCAGCATCAGTTGCCCAACTGGATGAGGCAGTGAATTCGGCTGTAGAGGCTCAACGCGAATGGAAGACGGTGCCGACAGCCGCACGTGCGGAGACCCTTCGTCGACTCGCGTCCCTTCTGGAAGATAACCGGGAGCGCCTCGCGAGAACAGTCTGCCTCGAAATCGGAAAGCCAATTAGCGAGGCTCGTGGTGAGGTGGGGGGAGCAATCGGGTTTGCCGAGCTCTTCGCGGGGATTGCCACCACGCAAGGCGGAGACATCCTCCCGAGCAGCGCACCAAACCAAGAACTGTGGATCAAGCGAGAGCCTCGCGGCGTGGTTGGAGGCATCATTCCGTGGAATTTTCCTCTCGCGCTCACGTTGCGGAAGTTGGCACCGGCTCTCGCTAGCGGCAATGGAATCGTGCTCAAACCAGCCGAACTCTCACCGCTTTCGGCGCTCGCTGTGGCCGACTTAGCGGAGGAAGCTGGCGTTCCGAACGGTCTGGTGTCAGTTCTTCCGGGGCCCGGAAGCGTCATCGGGGATGCCCTTGTGCGTCATCCTGATATTGCATTTGTCACGATGACGGGAAGCGTGAACGCCGGCAAATCAATCATGGCGGCCGCCGCAGAACGAGTGATCCCGGTTTCATTGGAACTCGGTGGAAAAGCCCCGTTCATCGTCTTCGATGATGCTGATGTAGAGGCGGCGGCTGTGGCTGCCGTGCAGACTCGCATGATGAACAACGGCCAAGCCTGCGTCTGCAATGAACGCACGTATGTGCAAAGCGGAGTGTTTGACAGGTTTGTGGCGCGATATGTCGAGCTATCGCAAGCGATGATCGTCGGCGATCCGTTTGATGACGAAACAGAGGTCGGACCCAAAGTCTCGCTTCAGGAACTGGAGAATGTTGAACGTCTTGTCGGCGATGCTGTCGACCGCGGGGCGGAGGTTCTCACGGGCGGCAAGCGGCTCACGGGTGGGATTTATGACAGCGGGTACTGGTACGCACCGACCGTGCTTACTGGTGTTTCTTCATCAGCGGACATCATGACGCAGGAGACGTTCGGCCCCGTCACTCCCATCGTTCCCTTCGACTCAGAGACTGATGCCGTAAGGATGGCGAATTCAACCGATTACGGGCTCAGCTCCTATGTGTACACGCGTGATTTCGGCACCGCTATGAGAATGATCGATGGAATCGAAAGTGGCGAGGTCTTCATCAACAGAGGTGGACCGGAAGAGAACACCGGGTTCCACGCGGGGTGGGGTTTGAGCGGGATTGGCGGAGACGACGGCATCCACGGCTACGACCTCTACTGCAGGCGCAAAACAGCGTACGTCGCATGGGAAGGCTCTGCAGCCTAGCTCGGTAGTGAGGCTCACAACTACGGTCCGGCAACGGGGCGGCGAGTGTTCCGCCGAATGACATTCAAGGAGAACGTGATGAACATGACAGAACGAACAGTTGCCGTGGGGTCCAGCGAAGGGTTGCACGCGCGGCCTGCCAAACTTTTTGTGCAGGCTGCCCAGGCTAGCGGCATTCCGATACGTGTGTCGAAGTCGGGTGGAACTCCAGTAGATGCTGCGAGTCTGTTGTCGGTGATCTCATTGGGCATCGGCCAGGGCGAGAGTGTGACGCTGTCTGCTGTGGGTGAGGAATCCGAGCATGTGATCCGACGACTCGTCGAGATTCTTGAGAAGAATCACGACGAGTAATGCGCGCGTGTGCTGTCGCGCCAATAGCTTCAGACTGAACGCCTGAGCAGCATGATCCGAGTGTTGGGTCATCGTCCGTGACGGAGAGCTGTCGCTGAGACAGTCCCGGCGATCGAGGTCACCGCTGTCGATTCAAACGGTGCGGGCGACGCGCATGGCGGCGTGCTTACGGCGGCGCTGTTGCGTGGGGTCGCGTTACCCGACGCGGTGCGCCGCGCGAACGTCGCAGCAGCCCTGGTGGTCACGAAGGTCGGCCCCTCCACATCCCCGTGCGCTGACGAGATTGGCTGTTTGCTACGGGCTTGAACACGTGCTGAGCTTTCCCGCGGACTCTGGATATCGCAATGGTCCAGGCTGCTCCGGAACGATCGAGTCATCGTGACGTTCACGGTCATGCGTGTGTGCCCTGCTTGGGGGCGCCCAGAACTGGGGAACGACACGACGTAATCGGCTGGTTAGCTTGAAACCTGTAGACGCACAGGCTCATCGAATAACCAGATCGAGCCTTCTGCGGTATCAGTGCATGTTTTGTGGCGCGATCTCGGAAGACACCGGGTCACGTTGCCGGTGGAAGGCAGAGTTGTGTTCGGGGAGCCATCAGATTCCGATTTCGGGCTTTCGACCCGACGATATGTGGACGACAAACCACGAAGGGCGTCTGACGCGAAGAGAGGCTTTAGCAAGAAACAGGTGATGACAGGCGGTGGCATACTCGCGGTTGTTGCGCTAATTGCTGCCGGAAGCGTCTGGCTTGTGAATGACTTGGGAAATCGCCGAACTGTGCCGGATCTCATTGGGCAAACGCAAGAGTCAGCGTTGAAGGTGATCTCTGATCTGGATCTGCGTACCGAGACACACCTCGATTCCGACGTGGACGGGCTCGAGGACGAGTTCAGGAGTGTCGTAAAACAGGTACCCGCGGCTGGAGTAACGATTTACGAGGGTGACATAGTCTCGATCAAAATCGCGCCGGCTCAGGTTTCCGTCCCTGACGTCGTCGGAGAGACGTATATCGATGCAGTAAATAGCTTGGAGGAGTCGTCGTTTAGTGTCGAGCACAACTTCGGCATGAACACTCCGGACAATGAGTGGAAGGTCTTAGGCCAGAAGAGCGAGGCCGGAGACAAGGTCGCCGCCGGTTCGACTATAGCGATCACTGTTGATTCCCCACTCGTGGCGGTTCCGGAGGTTGCAGGCATGAGCGAGATTGGTGCCGAAAGTGCGATCGGCGCTGCTCATCTCAGTTCCGTCGATTCCGGCGAAGGGGACCATGTGCGATCGGTCGACCCGAAACCGGGGACCGAACTCGAGCCATTTAGCGAAGTCACGATAACGCTCGCATACAAGGTTCCTAATGTTGTCGGAATGACCGCACCTGAGGCGCTTACCGCACTTGAGGACGCCGGATTCACAGAGGTGTCACTTACTCATGACTCCGACCTGGAAGTCTCGAAACAGAGCGTGGCGCCGGGGACGCTTACATCGGGGAGCACCAAGATTGTTCTCTCCGTTCCCCTTTCAGGGACGACGTATCGAGTTACGGGGAACGGCAGCACGGCGATGATCACGTGGTCTGGTCCTAATAGCTACAGTATCGAGCAAGACGCGAACGCTTCATTGCCGTGGGAGAAGTATTTTAAGTCGAGCGGTGGATTCGCTAATTTCAGCGCGCAAATGAATAACGGCTCGTCGATTACGTGTACCGTCATCCGCGACGGAAAAGTCGTCATGGAGCATACGTCTACTGGGCTTTATGCGGTCGTTTCGTGCGCGGGTTAATCACAACGAATCGCTTCTCTCACCTCGAACTTCTCAAGGAGCATCACGCTGTCACAGTTAAATTGTCGGCAGGGTGCTCGTGGCAGACAGGACCGAGCAACGAGATGCGTCTGGAAAGAATTATTGCGCACGAATCGTCCCCAGACCGGGGGTAAAACGCCAGTTTGGCTAACAGTTGTCTGCCAGATTTAGATTATGACTATTCCCCCTTCTGTAGACCCACAGTTCGCACCCGCACAGCCGCAACCACCCGAGCAGAAGACTGGCAACGGACTCGGGGTAGCTGCGCTTGTAGTCGGAATTGTCGCGATCGTCGGCGCCTTCATTCCATTTGTCAATTACGCGTCAGGCTTTATTGCGTTTGTGGGATTAGTCCTCGGAATTATTGCGCTTTGCTTGAAGGGAAAGCGAAAGGGCTCAGCCATCGCCGGCACGATCATCTCGGCAGTCGCGTTGATCCTCTCGATCGTCATGGCGATGGTCTACACCGCGGTGTTCGCGACTGCGGTGAGCGAGTCCATCGACAAAACGATCGCGGAGGATGAGGCGAAGGCAAGCCAGGAGATTGTCGTTGTGTATGAGGTCACGGGAGACGCTAAGGATGCGTCTGTGACGTACTCCACCTACAACGACGGGTCAGCAGGAACAGAGCAGGCTACAGGCACGACCCTGCCGTTCACGAAGGAGATCACAGTCAAGGCGGGCGGCGATTTTGACTGGTCTAGCTATTCACTCATCGCAATGAACGGTCTGGGAGACACTGGCGAGATTTCGTGTTCAATCACTGTCGACGGAGAGGTGGTCTCCGAGCAAACGTCGTCGGGTGAACTCGCTTCTGCTACGTGCTCTACCTCGTCATTTGGGGACGATGACGACGACAAATAGTTAGGCGTCTCGCCAGTAGAAATCTGGCGTATGAAATGAGTCGAGGGTGGGTCCCCGCACACCGTGCGGGGACCCACCGCGGTCTGAGTGATGAGCTCGATGCTGATTCACATGCTGAGGAGAAAGCAGTGTCAGGCAGCTGCCGAACTCTCTCCTGTCACTGGAGTGCGTCGCGCAGACCTGGCGCAATGGAAAGAAGCTTGGCGGTTGCTGTCCGGAGCGTTGTCGCTGGGAAGTGCCTCAGGTTCTCTGTGACGATGACTTCAGCACTACCCATCACCGCGGTTGCGACAACGTGCTCGTCATCGGGATCTGGGAGACCGAAGGCACCCTCTGGTGGCTCCCAGCCGGTAACGAGCGAGTCATCGAACGCTCGCGACATATGATCGATCAGCCGCTGAGCGGCACTCTCCGCTTCATACTCAGGCGTCCCTCGCGCAACCAACTTCTTTGCCTCGTGGTACACCAGCTCATCGAGAATCGCTGTGCTCTACATTGGACAATAGCTGCCCTCGGCAGCCAAGGACAGTAGGAAGTCCCGTTGAAGACTCGGCCAAAGCACGCTGGTGTTGAGGACAGCGGCAAACATGGACTCATCTTATGTCAGTGCGTCCGGTGAGATCGGCGCTTCGCGGCCGTTGCCTTCCGTGCTTCTCGGAGTTCGGTCAGAGTGTGGTCGATGCCGCTTCGTCGATCTCAACCGAGAGAGCCTCGATCGCAGCGTATTGCTCCTGGCGTCGCCTCTCGCGGTAATCGAACACGTCGATGAGTGCGATCCGCCGATGCGAGCCTGAGCGGGTGTACGGCAGCTTGTCTTCGTCGAGGATCTTAATGAGTGTTGGTCGGCTGATGCCCAGCAGGTCGGCCGCCTGCTGCGTGGTCAGAGTCTGCGAAGTCGGCGAGATCGTTACTGATAGGCCCGTACGTATCGCCGCCACGACGCGGCGAAGCACCTGATAGATCTCTTCGGGCAGCTCGACGGGATGGTTTTCGACCGACCCAACGAGGTAATACCGTGGTGACGGGTTGAGTGCTTCGTCAGCGGTGAGCAGGTCGTAGATACGGCTGAGCTGCTGTGTATTGCTCGCACTGTGGGTCGAAGATGCGAGCGCATCTGTTGCGGACATTACAGACGCTCCGTTTAATGCATTATTCGCAATCGCCTTGCGGTTACTGCGTTTAGCCAAACATTCTTCGCGAGGTTCTCAGACGAAGAGGGCGAAGATGCCGCGGGCCGTTGCCGCGAGCGAGCCAAGCAGGGCGAGGGTGAGCGCGAGCGTCTGGGCGCGGGTCGGGGTGATGACGCGCTGCAGAAATGAGCCGGCCACGAGGCCGACCAGCACACAGCAGACGGCGCCGATCACGAGCGGCCAGGGCAGCGACATGTGCGGCTTCGCCGCCACCGACAGAGCATTCGTGAGCAGCGCCACCACCTGAATCGTCGGCACGAACGTTGACATCGGCATCTTCGTCGCCGCCCCGAACATGGCCAGCGCCGGGCCTCCAACGCCGGCCGTGACATTGCTGAACCCGGAGAGCGACCCCGCGAAGATCGCACCGGGCGTGCCCCGGAACACCGGCATGGGGCGTCTCGTCAGCGCAATCACGACAGCGATTGTCGTCAGCGCGCCCACGAGGATCAGAAGCATGTCAGCATCCAACGCATAGACGACGGCTGCTCCGATCGGAACACCGACGACAGTGCCGATCGACAATTTTGCTGCCGTTCGCCACTGCACATGCCGAAGGGTTCGAATGAGAACGATCGCGGCGATGATTCCCGAGAGGATGTTGGCGAGAACAATGCCGTCAAACGGGTTCAGCACCAACACGAGAAGCGGACCCGAGATGAGCGTGAAGCCCAGCCCGGTCACGCGCTGCAGCGCGGCCCCAAGCGTGACAGCACACAGCGCAAGGAGCCAGGTCACGGTCGGGGGCTCGCGTCAGTTGCGGATGTTGTCGTCGACGATCGTGCCGAGACGCTCAAGCCGCGGAATGGATGTTGCGCGAAGCTCGTCTTCGACCGAGTCCGCTCCGAGCACCGAGGCCCAGACGGCACGGCCGGCGAGGAAGCCGGATGCTCCCGCTCGGCACGCGATTCCCACGGCATCCGGGAACCTGTCGGCGTCGACCCCGGACGAGAGTACGACCCACGGTCCACTGATGGTGTCGGTCAGCTCGCGGCAGGCGTCAAAGACGCGCTCATCGCTCTCGGCCGCCTTGAACGGAACTTCTGCCTTGTAAATGTCGGCACCGAGATCACCGAGCTCACGGGCTGCTGCGAGCACCCCGGCCTCGACGTCGCTCGGGGCACCGTCCCAGCGTGCCCGCGCCACGGGCTCGATGATCGAGACTAGGTCGAGCTCGCGGCACGCGTCGACGAACGCTGTGACCTCATCAATGCGCTTCTGCGCGTCTTGATCTTCGCGCCAGAGCACGAGAAGCTTCAGCGCCTTCGCGCCCTGCTTCGTGATCGCCTCGTAGTCGAGGGTCGTGTCGAAGGATGCTTCGCGCACGAACTCGCCCGCGCCGGCGACGAAATGGTCGGCGGCGGCAATGCGAGCGCACGTCGGGGCGACAGCATCCTGATCGACGATGGCGTCCCACGCGAACTCGGGGTCGATCAGCACGGCTGACGCATAGGGGGTGAGCGCGCGCGTGGCGGACACCTTGAACTGCGTCATGTCGGCGTCGCTGATCTGCACCCCGCGGGCGCGGAGCATCATGTCGCGCAGGGCCTCACGCTGGTCGACAGCGAGCATGGCGAATCCGCCGGACGGCCGGGCGAGGGTTGTCAGGTCAGACATGAGAATCCTTTGGCTCAGAATGTGAGAAATCGAACATTGTGTTCGCACTCTATCAGAGCCTTGCTAGCATGCAGAGTGTGAGCACACTGGGAGAATCATTGCGTCATGGCGGTGCGGAGCGGCGCAGAATTCTCATTCTCGAGTCGCTTTTTCGTGACGGACACGTGGCCGTTCATGCCCTGAGTGAAGAGTTCGCCGTCGCCGAGATGACGGTGCGGCGCGACCTCAAGCAGCTGGCAGACGAGGGTGAGCTTGAGCTTGTGCACGGGGGAGCGCGCCTCCCCGCGGGGCGTCAATCGCCGGCCGGATTCTCGAGCAGAACCCAGAGCAACTCCCGTGCGAAGCTGCGTGTCGCCGAGGCAGTGAAGTCCGTCGTTCCGCGTGAAGGAGTGCTGGGCGTCGACGCTGGTACGACAACCCACGTTTGCGCCCTTGAGCTCGCGCCGGAGTTCACCGGATGCGTCATCTCGCACTCCGTGCCCGTGCTAGCCAGCATGCTGGAATGGCCGGAACTGCGCGTGATCGGCGTTGGCGGCGACCTGCTGCATGAGAACCAGGCCATGGTGGGCCCCGGAGCTGTCGCAGCGCTGCGGGACCTGCGAATCGACGTGCTGCTGCTCGGCGCCAGTGCCGTGAATGCCGATGGCCTGTACGTGCACAGTTCGGTGGAGCTGGCGACGAAGCGCGCAATGATCGACGCGGCGGGCGAAGTGATTCTCGCCGTGGATTCGACAAAGGCGAACGCCAGCGGCGCCGTGCGCGTCTGCGGGCTCGACCGGGTGTCGCGCATTGCGACGGACAACGCGTGGGATGCCGAGATCGCCGACACGATCACGGCGGTCGGCGTGAC
Organism: Paramicrobacterium chengjingii; assembly: GCF_011751765.2. Taxonomy (GTDB): domain Bacteria; phylum Actinomycetota; class Actinomycetes; order Actinomycetales; family Microbacteriaceae; genus Paramicrobacterium; species Paramicrobacterium chengjingii. The sequence continues at coordinate 3,354,938 of NZ_CP061169.1, read as the reverse complement.
TTTCGTGCTTCCGTAACTTTTCAGTCGGCAAGGTTGACGGCGGTGCAACTCCGTGCAACACTGCATGCAATGTTAGAAAACGATCAACTCTGCGTCTCGACCCCACATGTGACCATGTCGGGCAGCGTCGTGACGGCCGTCACATGCCGTGTCTTCCGCGCGCCGGTGACGACGGGCGTCGCCATGTCGTTTGGCGCCCTCGGCTACAGAGTGATGTTTCTCGTCGACGTCTCATTCGACGACGGCACGGTCTCGACGGGGGAGACCTGGGTGAACTACCCGTCATGGGGGTGGCGCGAACGCGTCGCGACAGTGACAGAAGGCGTGGCCCCGCTTCTGGTCGGGCGCAGCTTCACCGACACCGCCGAGGTTCACGAGCTGCTGCTCTCGTCATTGACGCGTGTGGCGCGCCAATGGGGTGCGATCGGGCCGGTGTACCAGGCGATCAGTGCCATCGACCAGGCGTTCTGGCTGCGCGCCGCCACCGAGCGCGGCGTCTCGCTTTCCGCGCTTCTGAGCGACAACCCGCTGACGGAGATTCCCGTCTATGGCTCGAGCCTTGGCCCCAGCGGCGTTGACGAATCGGCCGAACGCTGCCTCGAGCTCGGCCTCACGGCGGCCAAGGTGAAGCTGGGCTTCGGGCGCGAACGCGATGAAGAGAATCTCTCCAGCGCACGGCGGATGCTCGGTGAGGAGTTTCGCCTCTTCGGCGACGCCAACCAGGGGTGGACCCCCGACGAAGCCATCGCGATGGCGCCCCTGCTTCGCGACTTCGGCGTCGAGTGGATCGAAGAGCCGGTGACGGGCGACCGCCCCGAGCAGCTCGGCCACGTGTTCGGCGAAACCGGCATCCCGGTCGCCACGGGAGAGAACCTCTACGGTGCCGACGCGTTCGAGCCCTATCTCGCACTGCCTGGCGTCACGATCGTGCAGCCCGACGTGGGCAAAGTCGGCGGAGTCACGGAGTATCAGCGGGTCGTCGCTGCTGCCGAAGCATCCGGAACCCTCGTCGCGCCGCACCTCTACAACGGTGCGTACTCGACAGCAATTTCGGTTCAGCTCGCCGCAGCGAACCCCACAACCCCGTGGCTCGAGTGGGACATCAGGCAGAACCCCGTGCGTGAGCCGGTTGACCATCTGCTGACATCCACCGGAACCGTCAGGGTTCCGCGCGCCGCCGGCATCGGCGTCGACATCGATCTCAGTCACCTTTCTGCACATCTTGTACATCTCTCGGAGGAGGCACAGTGAATCAGTTGTCCGCAAGCGGCATCAGAATCGGCGGCGAGGTCGTCACCGATTCCACCGGACGTCGTCGCATTGACGCGATCAGCCCGATCGACGGGAACGCTTTCGGCGATGTGCTGCAGGGCACTGCAGACGACGCACTCCGCGCCGTTGACGTAGCGCAGAGCTCGTTCCGCCCCTGGGCCGCCACGAGCGTCGACGAACGAGCAGCCGTTCTGCGTGCGATCGCGGCAGCGCTGCGCGACGAGGCTGCGGCGACAGACGAGTCGAGTTGGGCCTGGCTGCTCAGCACCGAAACGGGCAAGCGGCTCGCCGAGGCTCAGGGCGAGATCACCTTCTCTGCGGTGTACTTCGAAGCCTTCGCCGACCTGCTGCTTGCCCAGCGCGACGAGCACTTCGCCGTGATCCCCGGCATCGAGCACCGTGTGCAGCCGCAGCCCATGGGCATCGTTGCTGTCGTCACTCCGTGGAACTTTCCCATCTCGATCCCCGCGCGCAAGATCGCCGCAGCGCTCGCCGCCGGCTGCACCGTTGTCTTTCGTGCCGCCGAGCTTGCCGCGCTCTCGTCACTGCGGCTCTCCGACCTGCTCGACCGGTTTGTTCCGGCCGGCGTCGTCAACACGGTTCTTGGCTCCCCCAGCGACGTCGTCACCCCCTGGCTCGACCGGGTCGACGCCGTCTCGTTCACGGGATCCACACGCGTGGGCCGCATCATCAACGAGCAGATCGCTGCTCGCTTCACCCCCGCGGTGATGGAGCTGGGTGGCAACGCCTCATTCGTCGTTCTCGACGACGCAAACGTGCAGCAGGCCGTCGACACTCTGATGATCGCCAAGTTTCGCAACAACGGCCAGTCGTGCATCGGGGCGAACAACGTGCTCATTCCGCGGTCGCTCGAGGGTGACTTTCGCGACGCGCTCACGGCTGCCGCCTCGAAGCTCGTCGTCGGCGACCCCCGCGAGGCTGCGACCGACCTCGGGCCTCTCGCCCCGGCGAACGACCCGGCGCGCGTCGCAGCGCTCGTCAGCGACGCCACCGCGGCGGGCGGCCAGGCATTGCTCGCGCAGGCCGAGCTTCCGGCAGCCGGGCACTACGCCGCCCCGCAGTTCGTCATGAACGCGCCGGCGACGTCGACGCTCGTCGCCGACGAGGTGTTCGGCCCCGCGGCCGGCGTCATCGTCTACGACAATCTCGACGAGGCCCTGGCTCTGCAGCGCTCATCGGGCTACGGCCTCGCCAGCTACGTCTGCACCGAAGACCCGGGCAGAGCGGATGCCGTCGTCGCCGAGTTGCGCGCCGGAATCATGGGCATCAACACGGCAACTCCCAACTATCCCGGCGCACCCTTCGGCGGCGTTGGCCTCTCGGGCGTCGGCTACGAGGGCGGCCGTCAGGGTCTTGAAGCACACCAGCACTTCCGCACGATCGCGACTCGAACGGCGACACCGTGACCATTGCCATTGCTCAGACGGGCGCCCCAACGGCTGTCGTGAACCGCAGTCTTGCGGGGTTCATGCGTGCCGTTGGGGAGACACCCGTGCTGTTCGCACGCGGAGGCCCTGACGCCCTCGTCGACGGAAGACTCACGACCGAGCGACCCGCGGATGCTGACCTGCAGCGCACCGGGTCGTGGCTGAGGGGAGGCCGCCGGGCCGTGACCAGCGACGACCTCGACGCGATCGTCGAGAACCTCGACAGTGCCGGCGTCACGGCGCTCGCGCTCATCGGTGGCAACGGCACGATGGCCTTTCTCGATGCGATTTCCACGCGGGGACGGCAGCGCAACACGAATCTGCGCGTTGTCGGCATCCCGAAAACCATCGACAACGACATCGAGCGCATCGACCACAGCCCCGGGTTCCCCTCTGCTGCACGGTATCTTGCTGCCACCGCTACCGATATGGCACGCGACCACGAGGCCATGGTCAGTGTCGAGAAGGTGCGCATCGTCGAGGTGATGGGGCGTGACACCGGATGGCTCGCGCTCGCAGCAAGCTTTCACGACCACGACCCGGAGCACGCGGCAGACCTCGTTCTCACACCGGAGATTCCGTTTGACCTCGACGCCACGCTTGCCGAGATCGATCGGGTGCTCACGGCGAACGGGCGGGCGTTCGTGATCGTGAGCGAGGGCGTCGCTCCCGAGCTGACACGGCAGCCTGTGAAGGCGCAAAACCACACGCGGCTCATCCAGGGCGGCATCGCGCGGGTGCTCGCGCAGGCGGCATCCGACACCCTCGACGTCACGGCACGCGGCGAAGTGCTGGGCACCGCGCAGCGCTGCAACTCGGCACTGATCAGCCCCGTCGATGCACGCGAAGCTCAGCAGCTCGGCGAACTCGCTGGCGGCTGGCTTGTCGACGCCCAGGGGCCGACAGACGTGATGGTCGGGCTCGCACGCAGCGGCGAGACCGCAGCCATTCCGCTCGTCGACGTCGGCGGCCGCGTGCGCTCCGTCCCCGAGAAATGGCGTTCTTCAGAACCGGGCGACCTGCGCTCGTTTCACGACTGGCTTTCCCCCCTCGTCGCGCTCCCCTAGCGCGTCGCAACACACACAAACACCAAGAGAAATCGATCAAGGAGGAACGATGTCCAAGATTGTTCGGAGGGTAGGCGCCATAGCGGCGGCTACCGTCATCGCCGCCACGGCGACAGCATGTGGATCCCCGGGAGAGGGCTCCTCAGACAGCGGCGGCGCCATCAACGTCGTCTTGTCGAACCACCCCTGGCAGCGAGGCCTCGAGCCGCTCATCAGCCAGTTCGAAGAAGAGAGCGGCATCAAGGTCAATGTTCAGACGTTCGCCGAGCAGCAGGCGCGCGACCGCATTCTGCTCAACCTGCAGTCGAAGAGCTCGTCGATGGATGTCTTCATGACGTTGCCCTCGCGCGAAGGCCCGCAGTTTTCGGACGCCGGGTACTACCAGCCGCTCGACGACTACCTGGCCGAGGCTCCTGACTCGTACAAGGTCGACGATTTCTCTCCCTCGGCGATCGATGGAATGAAGGATGCCGATGGCCAGGTCATCGCCGTGCCCATCAACATTGAGGGACCGGTGCTGTACTACCGCACAGACGTGTTCGAGGAGCTCGGGCTCGAGGTTCCCGAGACCATTGAAGACGTTCTGGCCGCCTCGAAGGTGATTAAGGAGAAGGGCGACATCACGCCCATCACCCTGCGTGGTGCTGCTGCGGCGATTGCCTTCGACTTCGGTCCGTTCTTCCACGGCGAAGGCCTCGAGTGGACGAAGGAAGACGGCACGGCCAACTTCGATCAGCCCGGCGCCATCAAGGCCATCGACGAGTATGCGACGCTTGCCCGCGACTTTGGCCCGAAGGGCGTCATTAACTACAGCTTCACGGAGTCGTCCAACCTGTTCGCACAGGGCAAGGTAGCGATGTCACTGGAGTCGAGTAACGAGCTGAATTCGGTGTTCGATGAAGAGAAGAGCACGGTGAGCGATTCCGTCGGCGTTGCGAAGATGCCGGCAGGGTCGGTCGAGGCAGCCCCGACGGCTCTGTCGTGGGGCGTGACGATGTCGCCATTCTCTGAGAAGAAGGATGCCGCGTGGCAGTTCTTGCAGTGGGCGACGTCTCCCGAGACTCAGCTTGAGCTGACGAAGGCGGAGATCGCTCCGCCGCGTGACTCGGTCGCCACCGACCCGAGCTACGTTGAGAACTTCTCGAGCGAGACAGAGAAGCAGTGGCTCGAGGCCGTTGCCGACATTCAGAAGAACGGCAACACCGAGGTCGGGCCGGTCGGCACCAAGGCGCCGAGCATGCGCGAGACCCTGGGCAATGCCATCGGAAAGGTGATTCTCGGCGACGCAACGGCAGAAGAAGCGGCGAAGGAAATCCAAACCGAACTCACCAAACAGTTGGATAAGAAATAACGCATATGTCAACGACGCGGACCATTGTCACAAAAGGGGACCAGCGCCGCCCGGCGGCACGGGGCCGACGACATGTCGACCCCGTGGCCCGGGGCACGCTTCCGTTCATCATCCCAGCGCTCGTGGCGACGGTGGGGCTGGTTCTCATACCAGTGCTCTACACCGTCTGGCTCTCGCTGACTGATCAGGACATCGCGGGGAACAACAGCGGGTTCGTGGGGTTCGACAACTTCGTTCTGATGTTCCAGAACTCCGAATTCTGGTACTCGCTCTTCGTCACACTGCAGCTGTTTATCGTGTGCCTTGTTGTCGAGACGATTCTCGGGCTCGGCCTCGGTTACCTGCTGAGCCGTGACGTTCCCGGGCGCGCCATTTTTCAGGGGCTTCTGCTCATTCCAGCGATCACCGCCTCGGTGGCGGTCGCCCTCGTGTGGATGCTCATCTACGACCCGACACTCGGGGCGGCAAACCAGATTCTGCAGGCGATCGGCCTCGACCCCGTGGTGTGGCTGGGCAGTCGGGAGATGGCTCCGTGGTCCATTGCGATCGTCGACATCTGGCAGTGGACGCCGTTTATGGCGCTCATTATCTCTGCCGGCATCCGGTCATTGCCGAGCGAACCGTTCGAGGCAGCATCCATCGATGGTGCCGGGCCGATCAAGAAGGCGTTCTTTGTGGGGCTGCCGCTGCTGCGCTCGGTGCTGCTCGTCGCCATGCTGCTGCGCACCGTCGACCTGATCCGCTTCTTCGACACCATCTACATCATGACCCAGGGTGGCCCGGTCAATGCGACGAACACCCTCAACGTGTATGGGTATCGCGCGGCGTTCATCGATCAAGAGCCCAGCTACGCTGCCGCTCTGCAGCTCAGCCTGTTTGTGCTGGTCATTCTGATCGCCGCCATCTTCACCGTTGTGCGAAAGAGGAGTACCGATGTCGACTAGTACGAGAAATCGTCGGCGCACCTACGCGCTGACCTACGTCGCATACATCGTGGCGGCGCTAATCTTCTTTGTGCCCGTGCTGTTTATGCTGTGGTCGGCGTTCCGCAGCAACGTCGACATCACCGGCAGCATCTTCAACATTGGCACGCCGCTGACGCTCGACAACTTTACGAACCTGTTCGAGCGGTTCGACTTCATTTACTACATTCGCAACAGCTTCATCATCGCGGGCGGCTCCACCATTCTCGGACTGCTGTTCGGCATTCCGGCGGCCTACGTCATCGCCCGGCGCACCATCCCGGGCATCGGCTTCAGCACGCTTCTGGCGCGCATGGCCCCCGGTGTGCTGTTCGTCGTTCCCTTCTTCATCATGTCGATGAAGATCGGTGCAACGTCGAACGATGTGCTCAACTTCGCTGTGCTGATCGCTGCCCACCTCATCATCACGCTGCCGCTGTGCATCTGGCTGCTCATTCCCTTCTACGAAGAGATTCCGCGCAGCCTTGAGGAGGCAGCGCTGATCGACGGGTGCAGCCCGGGGCAACGGTTCATGCAGGTGGTGCTTCCGCTCGTGACGCCCGGCATCTCGGTCGCCATCACGCTGAGCTTCATCTTCTCGTGGAACTACTTTCTGTTCGCCCTCGCGCTGGCCAGCTCGAACACCATGCCGCTGCCCGTGATCGCGTTCAACTTCATCGGGCAAGGCTCGAGCGACTACGGCGGTCTCATGGCTGCGAGCACGCTCATCTCCCTTCCCGCAATCATTCTCACCATCGTCGCGCAGCGCTGGCTTGTGCGCGGTCTGACAGGAGGCGCGGTCAAATGACGGATGCCATCAGCAACACGAGTGCTCACTTTGAGGGCGACGGCGTCGTGTCGTTCTCGACGGAGACACTGCGGGCGGTTCGCCCGGGGCATGTGCGCATTCGCGTGGATGTGTGCGCGCTCTGCGGCTCAGACAAGCGTCTGCTCGCGAGTGGCGCCGCCGTTGTTCCCGGGCACGAGGTGGTCGGCACGATCGTGGAGTCGGCACCGGATGCCCCGAGCGAGGGAACCCGGGTGATCGTGTACATTCCCGTGAGCTGCGGGGAGTGCAAGGCGTGCCTCGAGCAGCAGAACAACCGCTGCTACAACCTCGGCGGCCTCATGGGGTGGCAGTTCGACGGCGGCTTCGCCGAGTACATGGATGTTCCCGTGCAGTGCGTTCTTCCTGTTCCCGACGACATCCCCTCCGACGTCGCGGTGCTCGCGCTCGACACGTTCGGCACGGCGGCGCACGCACTGCGTCTCGGTGCGAGAACGCAGCCCGACGGCATCCAGAATCTGTTGGTGATCGGCTGCGGCCCGCTCGGACTCGGCGTTGTGGCCGTGGCGTTGGCCATGGGCATTCCCACCGTGCACGCATGGGACCCGAACGATGCACGCCTCGGCCTTGCCGAGCAGCTCGGTGCAACCCGCGCTCTCGACCTCGAAACGGTCAACCAATACCAGGTGATCGCCGAGGCAAGCGGCGCCGACCCCGCCCGGGCGGCAGCGCAGAACCTGGTGGAGCCCGGCGGCGCGATTCTCGCCCTCGGCGAGTCCAACGAGCCGTACCTCATGCCGGCGACGCCCCGGTGGCGGCGAACCGACTGCTTCACCGTGCGGTCGTTCTACTTTCCCAAAACCGAGGTTGCCGACAACTGGAGCCTGCTTCGTTCGCACGGAGCAACGCTTCGCGACACGATCATGACGCCCACGAGGTTGAACGACCTCGAAGAGACGTTCACGAAGTTTCTTGACGGGGACTTCGTCAAGCCATACATCACGCACGAGGAGAATTGATGACCCACGACAACCTGCTTATTCTTGCGGCCGACCAGCGACCGTGGCTGACGAACGCCTTGTTCGGCCACACCGGCGTAGCGACAGCGGAACAGCGTGCGGTCACAACCGAGGCCAAACATCTGATCTTCGAGGGGCTCCTGAAGGCGACAGAATCGGATGCCGCGACCGGCGCCGCGATTCTTGTCGACCCCGAGCTCGGCCCCGGCGTTCCCGAGCGGGCGCTGGCGCACAGCATCCCTCTTGCTCTTCCCATTGAGCGCGCGGGCCAGCGTCTCTACGAAACCGAACCCGAGAACCTGCGCGAATACCTGAAGGCGTTTGCGCCGCGCTATTCGAAGGTGCTCGTGCGCTACAACCCCGCGGACTCAGATGACGAGCGTGCGCTGCAGCGCGAAAGGCTGGCCGAAGCATCCGCCATCTCGCGTGACGAGGGCTGCGAGTTTCTGTTCGAACTGCTCGTGCCGCCGACAGACGAACAGCTTGCCCAGGTTGACGGCGACGCCGAGCGCTACGCCTGGGAACTGCGCCCCGAGCTGACGCGCCAGGCCATGGCCGAGATCGCCGAGCAGGTGGGCGTTGACATCTGGAAGCTGGAGCACCAGGGCGACGTCGACTCGTCACGCCAGACGGTGGAGCTTGCGCGCAGCCACAGGGCGGAATGCATTCTTCTCGGGGCGGGCGGCGACACCGACACTGTCAATTCGTGGCTGCAGATTGCCGCGCAGGCAGGTTTCGTCGGGTTCGCCATCGGCCGTAGTATCTGGTGGGAAGCGGTGCAGCAGCTCGCCGCCGCTCCAACGGACAGTGACGTTCGCGCACGTTCGCTCGACACGATCGCAGCGACGTACGCCGGGTTCGTCACCGCGTTTACGCGGGCACAGTAGGCGAAGGCGGGGGAGTCGACGTGGAGTGGGAGCCTCCCGTGCGCGTGGGTACGAGCGTTCACGAGTTTTTGCGCGCGAAGATTCTCACGGGGGAGCTCCCACCGGGGTCGCGCCTTGCTGTTCCGTCGCTTGCGAAGGAGCTCGGCGTCAGCCGCAGCCCGGTGCGCGACGCCGTGCTGCAGCTCGTGCGTGAGGGCCTCGCGATTGAGGAGTTCAATCGGGGCGCCGTCGTCTACCTGCCGCCGCGCCCGGCACTCGTGAGTCTGTATCACGCACGTGAAGCACTCGAGGGCATGGCCGCGCGCCTCGCGGCGAGCAGCATCAGCGACGCCACGCTGGCCGATCTTGACGCTGTGCTCAGCGAACACGAATCGATCGACCCCGACGACTTTCATCGCCACATCGATCTCGACGCCCGGTTTCACCGGCAGATTCGGGATGCCGCGGCAAGCCCCGTACTCATTCGGATGCTCGAAGAGATTCAGGGGCAGGTGATCGTGGCCATGCGCTCCACCAACCTGAGCGGTGGCGTGCACCGCGCGACGGCCGATCACCGGGCGATTCTCGATGCACTCCGAAGACACGATCCGGATGCCGCGGAAGCAGCGGCGCGCAACCACATCTCCCGGCTGACCGGAATTCTTGAAGAAGGCGGCGAGGCAGCACAATGAATAGAACGGCACTCCGACACAGCAAGACTGACGGTCTGCGCTTGGCAGAAGAACCGCTGCCCGATCTGGCTCCGGGCGAAGCCTCGATCGACGTTCTCGCCGTGGGGCTGTGCGGCACCGACACCCACATTCTCGAGGGAAACTTCCCCTCTGCCGACAACGTCATCATGGGCCACGAGGTGTGCGGCATCGTGCGCGAGCTCGCTGATGACGCATCCGACCTCGCCGTGGGAGACCTGGTCACCGTCGAGCCGCATAAGTACTGCACCGAGTGCACCTACTGTCGTTCGGGCGACGAGCATCTCTGCATCAATAAGAAGGGGTACGGAGTCAAGCTCGATGGCGGTATGACCACGACGATGGTCGCGCCGGCGCGCATCCTGTACCGGCTCGATCCGCAGACCGATCCGCTGATCGGCGCGATGGCAGAGCCGCTCGCGTGCTGCATCCACTCGATGGATCGTCTCAACCCGACGTCCGGCACGTCGATCCTCATCTCCGGCTGTGGCCCGGCGGGCGCGATGCTTGTTGCGCTGTCAAAGGCACGCGGGCTGACGCCGATCGTGGTGTCGGAGCCCTCCGAATCACGCCGCGAGCTGGCGCTGGCGATGGGCGCTGACCTTGCGGTGCATCCCGACGATCTGGACTCCGCCGAAGTCTCCGCGCTCGCGGGTGAGCAGGGCTTTCATTCGGTGGTGGATGCTGTCGGCCGCGCCGCCATTGCGCGCGACCTGCTGAATCGCATCCGCAAGGGCGGCACGTTCCTAGTTTTCGGCGTCGCAGCGCCCGACGACACGCTCGCTCTCACGCCGCGCGAGGTCTACGACCGCGAGCTGACGATTGTGGGCTCGATCATCAACCCCTACACGCATGAGCGTGCGGTCGCAATGCTGCAGAGCCTCCCGCTCGACAGCATCCCCACGCGCACCTTCCCGCTCTCGGACTACGAAGCCGCCTTTGCGGCGCAGCGCGAGGGCCGCGAGAAGATCTATATCGCCCCAAACCGGGGCAGCGCCAACCGTCTCGCCTAACTGCTCTCAGTATTGGCTGAAGCGTTATCGACCGAGCCAACCCCCGTCAACGGGCAGGATTACTCCAGAAACATAGTCACTAGCGCGACTCGAGAGAAAGATGAGAGCACCGCTGAGGTCGTCTGGTTGTCCCCAGCGTCCTACGGGAATTCGTTGCTTCACAGCGTCAAAGGCGGACACATCTTCGCGTAGCGCGCGGGTATTCTCGGTCTCGATGTAGCCGGGAGCGATGCCATTGACTCCGATGCCGTGCTCGGCCCACTCGTTCGAGAAAGTGCGCACAATACCAGCGAGCGCGGACTTTGACGCTGTATAGCTCGCGACTCCGTTGCCACCCTGGAAGACGCGTAGCGAGGTTGTAAATATCACTTTACCGGTGCGCCGGTCGAGCATCTGGCGCCCAATTGCTTGGGTGAGCGCGAACTGCGAAGTGAGGTTGATGTCGATCACCCGTTGCCATTCATCGAGAGGATGGTCCACTGTTGGATAACGAACAATAGTGCCTGCATTGTTGACGAGGATGTCGATCGGGCGCTCTCCCGTCGCGATAGAGTCGCCGAAAGCCGACACCTCCTTCACATTTGCGAAATCAACCCGGTGGGCATCGAACGAGCGCCCGAGGGCGCGGACATCGGCACCAGCTGGCCCTCCATCGTTGGGCATGGAGGCGCTTACACCGATAATGTCGGCCCCGCGTGTGGCAAGTGCCTTCGCGAATGAGCGCCCGATCCCGCGATTTGCGCCGGTGACAAGCGCGAGCTTGCCTTGAATGTCAAATAGATCGTCTGCCATCATCATCACTCCTCAAGATTCTGTGTAACGCAGTCGAGGGTGAACGCGTATTCCCCTCGACAAACTCATTCCGATGCGACGCGGCTTCTCACGTGACTCGAAGGGCACGATGTAGCCGGTAGGTGTTGTCAGAACGTGTCGGTCAGATTCTATCTAACTAGTCGTCTAGACCTCTAGTCGAGGACTTATCGTTCGAGTTGGAGAACCAGCCGGAAGCCGGGGACCATGAAACTTTCCGCGACCTCGATCGGTTCACCCGTGCTCGCCCAGGCAAGGCGTGAAATATGGGTAACGGGATCGCCGGGCTCGATATCCAAGAGTGACGATTGATCTTCGGTTGCCAACGCACCGGAGATTCTCTGAGTTGCGCGAACGACAGTAATTCCGAATCGCTCAGCGAGTGTCGTGTAGAGCGATCCCTTGACGAACTTGGCGTACGCGAGTTCGGGAGCTCTCAGGTACGGTAGCCAAGAGGTCTGCACCGCCATGGGGCGGCCCTGATACGACCGGACGCGTACGAGTCGTAAGGTTGTTTGTCCGGTAGCGGCGAAGAGCTGTGCGTTGACGTCCTCGGGAGGTTCTACGACGTCCCGTGAGATGATGCGAGTGCTGATCTCTTCCGCTTCGAGACCCAACTCCTCATGAAATGGTGCGAGACGCCCAGCGTGGCGCTCAATAGACTGCGGCTCGCTGACGAAAGTGCCAGCGCCTTGACGCCGTGTCACAAGACGCTCCAACTCGAGCTGTGAAAGAGCTTGCCTCACGGTCATTCGACTGACGCCGTATCGCCTCGCGAGACCTGACTCGCTCTCGAGTTGAAAGCCCGGCTTAAGCCTGCCTGACCGAATTTGGCTCGTCAGGTCACGGCTAATCACCTCATAGAGCGGGGCATTGGCCACGCGTCTACCTCCTTGTTGAACTATTTGATTTCATATTAGGACCTAGGCGACTTCATTCGATGAACAGGCGGGAGATGCACCTAACCTCGTTTCATGTCCAGATCCCATTCCGTAACGTCGCTGCCGGTGTGAGCGATCTAAGTCGAGACAAGCTTCTGGATGTAGTGGATCGCGGTCTCTGTGGCAGTCGTGGGGTAAAACTCAAGCCCAATCGTGCCGTCGTATCCAGAAGCTCTAATTACGTCGAGCAGCGTCGGCCATTGTACGTTTCCACTCCCAGGCTCACCGCGCCCCGGAACGTCTGCGATCTGAAGATAGCAGATGACGTCATGGCCGTCCGCGAGCTCGGTAGCAGGATCTTCCGCTTCTGTCATCGAATGGTATAGGTCGTAGAGAACTCCGAAGCGGGAGGAGCCGACGTCGCGGGCAATCTGTACAGCATCGCGGGTACGGTCGAGGAGAGCGCCCGGATGGTCCACGCGGATGTTGAAGTTCTCGGTCATGAAGGTGACCCCGGAGTCTTCGGTGCGGGCAATGACCTCCGCAAAAATTTCAGTAACACGCTTGAGTTGTTCTGAGCGCTTCATCCGAAGGTATCCCGTCGCACCGCTGACCAGAACGCGTGGACACTCGAGTGCGATCGCTCGCTCTACTGTTCGAGCAATGCCGTCGTAGTACGCATTGAGATTCGCATCGGGGAATGCGATGTTTATTCGAGGTTCCGCGCTCATAGCAGTGACCGAGACCCCGCGTTCAGACGCCGCCCGAAGGATGGCCTCTGTGTCGCGGTCTGACGTGGTCCAGAGTTCAACTGCTGTGAACCCTGAATCGGCCGCAGCGTGCAGGCGCGCGGGCACATCGCCTGCTTCAGTAAATAGCAGGTCGATATTGGCGGCAAGTGTTAGCGCCATATTGCAACCTTTACGTTGCTCGTAGAGTGTGCCATACTTCCCGTCCCTCTCTCAGCCCCCTCAGGTTGTGAAGCCCAGTCACCGAGCTTCACGCGACCCGCGCCCCCATTTGCGCGCCAGGGCAAGCGCACTATCTTCGCGCCACGGTCAAATGACCTGCTCGTCGCGCAACTCCCGTATCCGCTCGTCTGAATAGCCGAGCAGGGTACCGAAAATGAAGTCGTTGTCCTCACCGACCAATGGAGGAGCCTTACGAATGCTTCCTGGTGTCGCGCTGAGTTTGACTGGAATACCGGGCAACTTAAGTGTTCCCAAAACAGGGTGCTCGACGTCGACCATCATTTCGCGGGCAGCGATCTGCTCCGAATCGGTTATCTCATCGACTCCCGCGACTTTGCCATAAGGGACCCCTGCTTCTTCAAGCACCTGACCTGCCTCGGCGCAGGTCAGCGGCGCGATCCACTCCGCAACGATTCTCTCGATCTCCTCAATGTGGTCCATGCGTGAAGCAACGGTTGAGAAGCGTTCGTTGTCTGCCAGCTCAGCTTGCCCCATGCCGGCGGCGAGGCGGCGGAATAGGGGATCAGTGCCTGCGTGCAAATAGAGGAACCCGTCTTTCGTTTCGAACAGATTGGCAGGTCCACTCATGCGGTCGCGAGAGCCATTGCGTTCCATGACGGTGCCGTTCATCGCCCAGGCGCTTGGGGCGGTACCGAGCACAGGGAAGAGCGCGTCAATAGAAGCGACGTCCACGCACTGGCCTTCCCCTGTGGCGCGGTGATGCAAGACAGCGAGGAGCGCTCCGATGGCGCCCTGGTAACCAGCGATGTAGTCGGCTACGAACGCCCCCGTCAGTGTGGGTCGGCCGTCTCGTTCGCCGGTCATGCTCATGAGGCCCGATGCAGCCTGGGCAATTCCATCAAAGAGAGCTCGGCCTGCAAGCGGACCGGTCTGACCGAAGCCGGAAATGGACACGAGAATTATTCCCGGATGGAGTTCCTGCATCCGTTCATAGGGAATGCCCATCGCGTCCAAAGTGCCAGGCCGATAGTTCTCTACGACGATGTCCGTGTTCCGGATCAGATCCTCGAGGATGGCAAGTGCCTCCGGGTGGCGTGTATCGAGCGTTCCTCCGTGTTTGTTCCGACTGTAGAGCATGGTGTAGATGCTGTGACCTTGGTAAAAGGGTGCGAGTTTGCGGGAGTCTTCGCCCCCTGGTCGCTCGATCTTGATTACCTCAGCACCCATGTCTGCCAATATCTGGCAGCAGAGCGGCCCGGCAATAAACCGGGTGAGGTCGAGGACTTTCAGGCCGGTGAGCGGCTGGGCTACCATTGCTCTCTATTCCCTTCTTTGGGAGGAAAGATCCTCATCGGTGAACTCGGCGGTCTGCAGAATTAAACGTCCAGACATCTATATGTGACCATTTTGTCGACGAGGATGTCAAACTGAATCGAAGCCGTTCAGTTTTGCGACTTGACAGCCACGTCGCGACCGGTAATGTTGAGAAAGCCCGCTAGTCGTCTATATGACTAGTCCGTAACAGATCGTCGCCGAGCACCAGCTCGGCTTTGCTCGAAGGAGAGCCTTCATGTCGAATTCAAACCCTAAGCGCTCGGCAATGAGAGGGTGGCGCCCTGCCGCGATCCTAGCGAGCTTAACTGCAGTCGCTCTTCTCGCCGGGTGTTCTATCGGTAGTGGGCCAGGCTCCGATGATGATGCCGGCAACGGCGCGTCGAACTCGTCAGGAAGTACCTGGGAAGATATTGAGGAGCGCGGCGTCATCAACATCGGCGTCGGCCTCACGACGCCACCTTTCGGCCTCACTAAGAAGAGCGGCGACCCTGCCGGATTTGACATTGACGTCGCGAAGGAATTGGCAGATTTCCTTGGTGTCAAGGCAAACATCTTTGAAGTGACGGCCGACGGGCGGATTCCATCAATTCAGAGTGGTAAAGCAGACGTAATCTCGTTCACTCTCACCAACACTCCTGAGCGTAGGGAACAGGTTGACTTTTCGGATCCGGTTATAAACACGTATCAGGGAGTTGCTGTCGCGGAGTCATCGGACATCACATCGGTTGACGACCTTTCTGGCAAAACCATTTCGGTGCAGAAAGGTGCCTTGGGGGCAACAGTCGCAGCAAAGGCTTTCCCAGATGCCACCCTTCAACAGTACGATACGGCAGTCGCGACGCGCTTAGCAGTCGCTCAAGGCCAGGCTGACGCCATTGTTGACAGTATTAGTGTCCTGTCATACGCGCTGGCGAAGGAAGACAGCTCACTGAGAATCGTCCCAGGGGTGGTCGGTGACGAGTTGCAGGATTTTGCACTTGGCATGCAAAAGGGTAATTCGTCGTTGAAAGCAAAGGTGGATGCGTTTCTCGAGGAGTTTCATGCGAGCGGTAAGGGAAAAGAACTCTACGAAAAGTGGTTTGGTGGGTCTGCACCCGACGAGGTTTTCAACGGACTCGAAGACTAAAACTTGACATAGCGGCGAATTCCTCTGCATCTCGCCGCTACTCGACCGCTGCCCGACGCGAGAGGAATGGTCCTTCATCCTGTGAACTTTCTTGACTATACCCAGCTCTTTATCAACGGCTCGTGGGTGACGATATGGACTTCGACAGTTGCCTTTGCTCTTTCACTAGTCCTAGGAGCACTTGTTGCGCTCATGCGCTTGTCGTCGTGGAGTGTAATGCGGGCCGTGGGCGCCGTCTACGTCGAAGTACTTCGGAACACTCCAGTCCTCGTCCAGATATTCATTGTCTATTTCGGGCTCGGGTCGATCGGCATTCGCTTGTCTGCGTTGCTGGCGGGAGTTATTGCGCTTGCCATCAACGCGGGTGCCTATCTGGTCGAGGTCATTCGGGCCGGGCTTCAGTCCGTTCCTGCCGGACAGCTAGAGGCGGCACGTTCTCTTGGTCTCTCCTCGACGCACACCTTCTTCAGTGTCGTCTTACCGCAGGCGTTCCGTACCGTCTTTCCTCCAATCATTAATCAATACATCGACATGATCCTTGCGAGTTCGCTGCTTTCCACGATCGCTGTAAACGAGTTGACGAGTGTTGCACGGATTGTGAACGGCATCACTTATGAGACTTTGGCCATCTTTGCTTTCGCAATGCTCTTCTACCTTGTGCTCACGAACCTCGTCGCATTCGCCGCACACGTCTTTGCCCGCAGAGTCTTCAAGCCGCAGGTCGAAACCAAGTTCAGATTCCGCATCCGCCGATCTCAGAAGCTTCGAGTGGGGGGTGACCCCGCATGAGTAGCTGGGAGCAGATCTGGGAATTCCGCGACCTACTCTTAGAAGGGTTTTTCGCGACGTTCGTACTCACTGTTGTCTCGATTTTGACGAGTACCGTGCTCGGGTTCCTTGTCGGGCTCGGTCGCTATGCTCGGGTTCCCGTCCTTGACCTGTTGCTCCGGGTATACCTCGAGGTTTTCCGCGGTACGCCGCTACTTGTGCAGTTGCTGTTCATATACTTCGGCGCTGCCTATTTGCAACTCGAAGGCGTAACCGTGTTCATCGCGGCTCTTATCGGAATGACTCTGTACCAGGGTGCATATATATCGGAGATCTTCCGCGCAGGGTTCGAATCGGTGAATGCTGGGCAACGAGAGGCCGCAACGACTCTCGGAATGTCGCGTCTGAGCATCACCAAGAACGTGGTCTTTCCTCAAACGCTTCCGGTCGTTCTCGCGCCACTTTTTGGCCAATACCTCACATTGGTCAAGAACACGGCTTTAGCATCCACGATCAGTTACTACGACATCGTTCGTCAAGGCCAGGTCATCATCAACCATGGCGCAAACTCATTCGACGTTTATCTTGTCGTAGCCGCCATGTTCTTTATCATCAGCTTCCCGCTTTCCCTCGCAGCACGTGCGCTTGAAAAGCGGAGCGTTACCAGAAGGGAGAGAGCCGCATGATCGTTGACGTAAAGGACGTCCGTAAGCGCTTCGGCGACAACGAGGTACTGCGCGGCGTGAGTGTCTCTGTTGAGGCAGGCGAAGTCATCGCAATCATTGGTGCAAGTGGCTCCGGAAAAAGTACACTTCTCCGAACAATAAACGGTCTAGAAACCGTGGACTCCGGCGAGATTTCTGTGAACGGCGTACGAGTTCACGAGCGGAAGACCTCTCGAGAGGTCCATCAGTATGTGGGGATGGTTTTCCAGCAGTTCAACCTGTTTCCCCACCTGAGTGCGTTAGACAATGCCACGCTTGCCCTGCGAAAAGTGAAAAAGATGAACCGGGAGCAAGCCCGGGAAGTCGCTCGTTCGGCACTTGAGCGTGTCGGCCTCGCTGATAAAGCATCGGCCTATCCCCAGCAGCTATCTGGTGGTCAACAGCAGCGAGTCGCCATTGCTCGCGCCTTGTCGATGCAACCCCAGGTCATGCTGTTCGATGAGGCCACCAGTGCGCTGGATCCCGAGCTGGTGGGCGAGGTGACAAAGGTCATGCGAGAGCTGGCGGCGGAAGGGATGACCATGCTCGTCGTGACTCACGAAATGGGCTTTGCTCGCGAGACCGCGGATCGAATCCTCTATTTCGACAACGGAGTAATCGGTGAAGAAGGGGTGCCCGAGCAGATCTTCACGGATCCAAAGAATCCTCGTCTGCGGCAATTCCTCCACCGCGTGCTGGAGGAGCGATGAAACGCAAACTGCAGTCGCTCTCAGACGCGGCTTCACGCGTATCTGACGGCGACGTTGTCGCGTTGGGCGGGTCGCTCCTCCGGAGACAGCCGCTGGCGCTCTGCCGAGAACTGGTTCGCCGCAACGTGCGTGACCTATCACTCTTAACGTGGGCGTCGAGCTTAGCGACTGATCTTCTTGCGGGAGCGGGTTGCGTTCGCGCCTGGGAGGGGATCTACGTCGGTATGTGGTGGCAGGGAGGTGCACCGAACTTCCGCCGTGCCGTTGAGCAAGGCCGAATTCGAGTCACCGATCAATCAGAGTCCTTTATGACTGCACGGTTTCGCGCGGCGGCAATGGGGCTACCATTCCTGCCCGTGGTGCCAATACGGGGAACGGAGATGAGTGAGCGCGACGACATTCGGTCTGTCAGTTGCCCCTACACGGGCACTGAGTTGCAGACTGTCGCTGCTGCACACGCCGATATAACTTTGCTACACGCATATGCGGGGGACGAGTACGGAAATATCGTATGGCCCGTTCATCGCGACAGCGACGATATTGACCTCATTATGGGGGCAGCATCGACTCAACTGATTGTGTCCGTCGAGCGGGTAATTCCGCACGCAGAAGTGGCGCGTCGACCGAATCTCACGTATATCCCCCACACCAAGGTGGCTGCTGTCTGCGAAGCTCCGTACGGCGCTTACCCCGGTAGCTGCGACACCTTTTACGACGAAGATGAGACTGAGCTTCAGGCTTGGGTCGATGCTTCACGATCAGACGAGACCTTCGTGACCTACCTCAAAGAGACGGTGGGAGACACCCAAGACCATGAGACGTTTCTGAGGCAGATTGGTGCAAAGCGGCTGGCCTCCCTAAAAGTGGGTTCCAATGACTGACATCACGCCTACTCAAAATGAGTTGATGGCCGTTGCGATCAGTGCGGCGCTTAGAGACGACGACGTTGTCTTTGTCGGTGTCGGCACGTCAGGGCGAGCATTCACCCTCGCAGTCGGAATCCCGCTTGTAGCGGCTCGGCTTGCGCAACTAGATCACGCTCCGGGCCTTGACATCTACTGGGGGAATCTTCTGAGCCCGGACCTTACGGACGTGCCCGCGCATCTTACGCAAGATGCGATCACCCGTTGGCGAGGCGCCTACGCACCAGCAGACGTGGGCCAGAAGGTTGACATGCTCGTGCGAGGCGAGTTCGATGTGAGCTTCGAGTCGGCTGCTCAAGTTGACCAGCACGGCAACCTCAATATCACCCGGATTGGAACGCCAGAACGCCCCAAGGTCCGTCTTGTAGGGTGCCTTGCTCAACCGGAGCACCTCGCGTTTGTCCGTCGCCCAATCATCGTCACAGATCTGTCATCACGCGTCTTCGTTGACCATGTTGATCACATAACGAGCTTCGGTTATGGCAACGGAACGCGTTCCAGAGAATCGCTCGGATATTCGGGAGGCGGCCCATCTTTAGTCGTCACAGACCACGGGGTGTTCGACTTCACAGCCGATGGGCGGATGCGCCTTCGCTCGCTGCACAGCGGCGTAACTCTTGAGGACGTTCGGTCTCGGATGTCGTTTGGCCCCGAAATCGCTGAAGACCTCTCAGAGACCTCGACCCCGGCTGCCTCGACTCTGCGTGCAATTCGCGAGGAGATCGATCCGTCCGGCGCGCTGCTTCGCACCTGACGCAGTTCGTTATCAGTCTCGTGTTGAAGGAATCAAAATCAAGCACCATACACCCACCGGGGCGGGGTGCTGAAAGGGTAACGCGATGATAAGGAACACTTTCGACGTGGTCGTCGTGGGTAGCGGTCCCGCCGGCACGGCCTTCGCTCGTACTCTCGCAGAGTCTGCGCCTGAAACGTCGATACTCATGGTTGAGTGCGGTCCCCTCGTAGCTTCGCCGCCGGGCCGTCATGTACGCAGAACTGGTGATGTGGCAGATCGGGAACGCGCACAGGTAGCTTCACAGGGACCTCTGGGTTCACGACTGGGGTTACCGCCGCCTCGGGCTATTTCTCCGGATGCCGAGGGGCGGCTTCCGATCGGGGTTCGACCGGGTACTTTTCTCATCTCCGATGGAATGGTGGCATCGGACTCGACGGGATTTCCAGCAGGCGCCATGTCTTCAAATGTGGGTGGAATGGGCGCGCACTGGTCGTGCGCTTGTCCTGCCCCAGGCAAAGGTGAGTTGATTCCTTTCATTCCCGCCGACGAGTTTGCCCACGATTTCGCTGCTGGATACCGGCTACTTTCGGTGACGCAGCGCGCCTTTGATGAATCAGCGCTGGCCATGGGCGTACAGACAGCGCTTGGCGCGAAGTTCGATAGCTTCGTGAAGCGACCTGTTCAGGCTATGCCACTGGCACTGACCCCAGACGCTGATGGCAGGCTTGGGTTCGCCGGTACGGAGAAGCTTCTCGAAAGACTTTTCGCGTCGCCGAGTGAACGATTCGAGCTTCGCGCAAACACGCTAGCTACCTCGCTTGTTTGCAAGGGTGATCGTGTTGTCGGTGTGCAGCTTCGTAACCTGGTCAGCGGCGAAGAATATCGTGTTTCCAGCGATCATGTTTTTGTCGCTGCAGACGCGTATCGCACGCCACAACTCATGTACGCATCCGGCATCCGGCCTCAAGCGCTCGGTCGCTACGTGAACGATCACCTCGATGCTCGGTCGTTCGTGCAGCTCGATGATCGCTTTCGAGAGCTGGCGCGGGGGGAGTCAGAGGCTTCTGCTGGCGGGCTCGATCGCGATGCGGGAGTCACATGGATTCCCTACGACAGAGAAAACTTCCCTTTTTCGGTTCAGGTGATGCAGCTCGATGCATCACCCATCGCACTCGATGAGCACGCATCACCCTGGCCGGGATCCTACGTGGGCGTCGTGCTCTTTGGGTGCAAAGAACTCGACTCGCGCGACCGTATCGGGTTCAGCGACAGAGAAACGGATGCTTACGGAATGCCTGCTCTTCGAATCCACTATCAACTGAACGACCGTGATCATGCGACGGTTCACAACATGATGGCCGCCCACGAGAATGTACGGGATGCGCTCGGCAGTTTCGTCGGCGGAGGGCCCGCTCTCCTTCAGGATGGGGCGTCGTATCACATCATGGGATCTGTTCGAATGGGCGAGACGGATGATGGTGCGAGCGTCTGTGACAGTTTCGGACGTGTGTGGGGTGTCGACGGCCTCTCTGTCGGCGGCAATGGCGTCATTCCGACTCCAACCGCATGCAACCCGACAGCCACGACAGTTGCCCTAGCGGTGCGCGCAGCGGCGCACATCGTATAGAGCTAACGACAAAAATTGGTATAGACTACTAGTCGACTACGAAATGGAGGCACTGTTGATCGAGGAATCACGTTGGCGGGATCTCACAGATCCGCGTCGCGTTCCCGATCTCGCGATCGAGCAATTGGAATCGGGTCGAAAGGACCCGGTGTTTGAGAATCTCGTTGTTCCTGAGGATCTGGGAACAGTCAGTGAAGTTGTCGACGATCACAAGATCAAGCGATACGCATTTACTCAAGACGAGTACCACTCCTGGTATATGAACGACAGTCCTTTCGGGGGACGTATCGGGCAAGCGGCCCTCCTCTGTAATGACCTCGTGCAGATGTTCACCAACGTGTATGCGGCGAGCAAGGTTGTTGGCCTCCACACGGAGGAAGAGATGTGGTTCGACAATCCGGTTCGATTGGACGAAGTTGTCACGCTCAGCGCTGGCTATACAGACGCGTACGAACGCCGAAATCACGGCTATGTCGTCATGGAAGCCCGTGCTGTGGGCGATGATGGGAGAAGCATCGTTCGACATCGCGGCATTGAAATTCTCAGGACGATGCCTGGTGCGGTAGCCGGGCGAGGGAGCACAACAAGTGCAGATCGGCCTGTAACTGGTGAAGTCCCAGCAAGCTCACGGCAGGTCGCTACTCTCGAAGGCGCTCGAGTGGGGGACGTCCTCACTCCACTGATCAGGACCGTGACATTCGAGCAAGCCGCTGTGTTCTCGCGACTTGGCGAGTACGTCACGAATATTCACAACAACCTCGCGACTGCGCGCGAGGGCGGACTCCGGCAGCCAATTGTGCAGGGCGCTCAGCAGTTCGGCCTCTTTGCTCAGCGGCTGGCGCACGCGTTCGGAGCATCGTTCTTTACAACTGGCTGGCTGCGCGTCAAGTTTCTCGCGCCAGTCAATGTGTTCGAACCAATAACCATCAGCGGAATCATCACGGCGATAAATCCATGTGACGACGGGGGCAATATCGCCTTACTCGATGTTTGGGCCCGCAATTCTGCTGGCCGGCTCACGACAGTCGGCTGGGCATCCGCAAAGCTCCCCACTAATTGACCATCTATCACAATGGAGACCCACATATGACAAACCCCAAGACCGGCGGCCAGATTGTTGTCGATATGCTCGTCTCGCTCGGCGTCCGCCACGTATTCGGCGTCGTTGGCGGGCAGACCTTGGCGATAACCGATGCGATTATCGATACACCGGGCATTGAGCTCATCCACACCAGACACGAGAATGCGGCGGCGGTAATGATGGATGCCTATGGGCGTCTGACTGGTGAACCTGCTGCCTGTATTTCGACCACTGGCCCAGGCGCGACCAACCTCCTCACCGGTGTGGGAGGAGCATTCCGCGACTCAAGTCCGGGCTTTGTCCTCACATGCAACAACAATGGCGAGAACATCCACAAGGACGACGCGCAGAACGCTGATCATGTTGAGCTGTTCAAACCACTGGTGAAGTACAGCCGGCTGGTGGCGCACGCCTCCTCGATCAAGCAGGCCATGGAGGAGAGCTACGTCAACGCCATGGCGGGTAATCCGGGCCCGGTGCACCTGGATTTCGCGCGTGACACCATTGAGGGCGTAGTCACGGAACCCCCGGCTATCCCTGAAGTGCATCCCGCCCGAGAGTGGGTCTCGCAGCGTCCGGCCCCCAACGCAGTGGGTCTCGCCACCGCAGTTGAGCGTCTCGTTGCGGCTGAACGCCCGGTCATTTGGCTTGGAAACGGCGGTAACCGTGGCAATGCATCCGATGCTGTCCTCAAGCTTGCGGAAGCCCTCAACATCCCAGTCGTAACCACGTTCAACGGTATCGGCGCTGTCCCGACAACGCATCCACTTGTCTTTGGCGCCGTGAGTCGGATGGGCACCACGATCTCGACTCGCGTGCTCAGCGACGCAGACCTCGTTCTCGCTCTGGGTAACAGTCTCAATGCAGTGTCAACAACTCGCTGGCGTCGAGTCCTCCCTGAGGTCATTCAAGTGGATATCGACCCTGCGATGATCGGACGCTATTACGGTGAGGTGACCGCCGGAATCATTTCCGACATTGCATCCTTCACAGAGGCCACGCTTCAGGCCGTCGGGAATCGCGCTGCAAATGAACGAGAGAAGCGAGGTGCTTGGGTTTCCGAATTGCAGGAGGCGAATCGCGTGTGGTGGGAGAGTTCCGCCGTCACGCCTGGAGATCACGTAGCGCCTCTCTCACCGGCGGACATCGTGAGAGGTCTTCGCAAGGCCGCGCCGGATGACACGCTCCTCATACCTGATGCGGGCAATCCCGGGGTTTGGTCGTTTCTCTGGCAGATCATCGAGCCCAACAGTTACATCAAGCCGGTTGGCTTCGGGAATATGGGGTTCGCGCTCCCGTCGGCAATCGCGTCGGCGACGATCGATCCTGGTCGACCCGTACTAGCACTCATCGGCGACGGCTCGCTCGGGATGAGCGCCGGTGAGCTGGAGACCCTTGCGCGCGTCGGCGGCCCTGTGTGCATAGTCGTGTTGAATGATTCCAGTTATGGCAACATTCGCCAGGAGCAGGAACTGCACTTTGACGGGCGCACAATTGGCGTCGACTTCGGTTCTGTCGACTTCGGTCTCGTTGCGCGCGGCATGGGAGTCGACGGTGAGACGGCTCCGGACCTCGACACCCTCGTGCGTCGTGTCGGCGAGGTTCTCCGAGGCAGCAGTCCCGCCTTGATTGATGTGCCGCTCGACCGTTCGGCGAATGCGTGGACGTATCCTGCGTTCATGCCTTATGAAGCGAGTGGCCAGTAGGTGACACAATGACCGCCCCGCTTGTGTTGTCGATCGATATCGGCTCGTCGACGGTGCGCAGTGCCATCGTTGACGGTGCCGGGGCGGTACTGGCTTCAGCGCGAGTAGCACGGTTTGATGCAGTCTCCGGTGTCGAGTTCGTACCAGAAACACTGTGGAGCGACGTCGTCACGACCGTGCTCAGCTTGCCCGATGAAGCTCGAGATGCTGTAGCGGCGATGGGTATCGCTGGCCATGTGGGGACGGTGTTTGTCGATGAGGAGGGCGAATCGGTTGGACCAGGGCGTGGTTGGGCCGATTCAGTCGGAGTGGATCTCATCAGAGAAGCAGCTGGGGATGAACTATCCTCTCTGCTGCACGAGACAGGGCGACCGATCCTTAGTGGAGGTGCGGGTGGTGCGTTTCTTGCACTGAGGCATGCTGAGCCAGCGATGGCCGACCGCGTTTCTCAGGTGCTTACTCCAAAAGACTTTATCGTCGCGAGGCTGACGGGTCGTTTTAGTACGGATAGAACCTCGGCCGCCTATTCGGGTCTTAGTGCGGTGGCCGACAGGGAATGGTCGGCCAAAATGATCGCGTTGGCGGGACTTTCTCCGGCCCAACTTCCAGATCAAAAGGCCGCAAATGATGTGGTTGGAGCTGTTTCTTCGCACATCGCCCGTGAGCTTGGTCTGGGAGAGGGTATCGTGGTGGTAGCTGGCGCTACTGACGGGTCCGCAGGTGCCGCATTCGTACTGCGCAATCGTGACGACCTTGTTGCAGATATCGCGGGCACGACGGACGTTCTGTTGCGCATAACTCCTGATCCGGTTACTGCACCGGCTGGCACGGTCGTGAACCCTTATCCACTCGGAGGCTTCAGTGTGGGTGGGCCTACCGGCGCGACCGGAGGCGCACTTACCCGATGGAGCACGCTCTTCGGCTTAGAGAGCGTGACGGATGCCGTGAAGCTTATAGAGTCCGCGCACGAACGGATCGGGCCGGGGGCCGCCGGCCTCGTCATTGATCCGAGTCTGTCCGGGGCCCGATTCCCATACTGGCGAGCAGGTCGTGCAGGCGCCGTTTACGGGCAGCGCGATGAGCATCGTGTGGATCACTTTCTGCTTGCTGCCGCAGAAGGAGCTGCGCACGTTGTGAGAGACGGCGTCGATGTGCTCGACCCGGGAGGCACTGCAACCCTGGTTTTGGCCGGAGGTGCAGCCCGCTCGCTTACGCTCGCCCAGCTTCGCGCGAATGTGCTCGGCCGAACGATCGAGGTGTGCGAGGAGCCAGATGTCACGATTCTCGGCGCAGCGCTCCTG
The DNA here is from genome assembly GCF_011751765.2 of Paramicrobacterium chengjingii. Lineage (GTDB taxonomy): Bacteria > Actinomycetota > Actinomycetes > Actinomycetales > Microbacteriaceae > Paramicrobacterium > Paramicrobacterium chengjingii. The sequence continues at coordinate 3,329,803 of NZ_CP061169.1, read as the reverse complement.
GCCTTTGACGGGGCCGGAGCTGACGTGACGCAGTTTGGAGGGAAGGGGCGACGTAGCGTGATTCAGCCGGACTCGGTATCCGTTGAAGCATATGAAAGCCTGCATCTCGCCTGGCGCACTGAACTGGGCTTAGCTGGATAGCCCGCGCTGTGTGAGTTGCAAGCCAGATGGTGGCGCAAGAAGGCAACGCCGGCATAGAACGCGAGAGACGAGCTTCGTTCTCGCAGACAGGTTCTCGAGAGGAACAACCCGCGATGCAACGACTGTTGATAATCGGTGGTAACGGAATAATTTCGTGGTGGGTTGCGAAACGCGCCCTCGAGCGGGGGTGGCAGGTCACAAATATCAACCGTGGAGTCTCTCACGAGCGCTCGGTCGTTGACGGCATCATCGAACTTCGCGGTGACGCTGATGATCCTGGAAGCATTCGCCGCGCGATTGCCGGCCACGAGTTCGATGTAGTTGTCAATTTTCGTGCCTACAGGCCCGAGCATGTGGTGGCTGACATAGAGACGTTCGCCGGAACGATTAGCCAGTACGTATTCCTTTCGTCTGCGTCGGCATATCAGAAGCCTGTTGCAGCGCTTCCGATTACTGAGAGCACACCACTGCGAAATCCGTACTGGCAGTATTCCCGCGACAAGATCGCTGGCGAGGACCTCTTGACCGAGGCCTATCGCGAGACCGGGTTTCCGTTCACAACTGTCCGGCCGTCGCACACGTATGATGGGGGCAACATGCCTCTCATTGGCGGTTGGACATCGCTCCACCGGATGCTGGCAGGAAAGCCCATTGTGGTTCACGGGGACGGCACCACGTGGTGGACATTGACTCATTCTCGCGACTTTGCCGAAGCATTTGTCGAGCTTCTGGGTAATCCACACGTCATCGGCAGTGCCATACACATCACATCTGACGAACACCTCACCTGGAACGAGATCGTTCGCACTTTTGCTCGGCTCCTCAACGTTGAGGCGCAGATTGTGCGCGTGGCCAGCGACACGATCGCTCGCGAACTTCCAGAATTTGGCGGCCGATTACTGGGCGACTACTCGCATTCGGTCTGGTTCGACAACGCGAAGATTCGTCGGCTAGTGCCTGGATGGGTCGCGAGAACACCATTCGCCGAAGGCGCGCGCGAAATTATCGATTGGTACTCTACGGCTGAACGGCGCAAAGTGGACGAGAAGGTTGATTCAGCATACGACCACCTTGTAGCTCGGTTCGGCTGACCCATGATTCAATTCACTCGTAGTGGTTGTGTCCGCGCTATCCTTGGGCCTCAGATCACGTGAGTTTGCGGCCTCGCGTTTCGGGGAACGTCGAGACGACGATGAAGCACACGACCGAAATTCCGATCACGAGCAACGTGGGAGCTGCGTTCCACCCGGTGACGCTGATCAGAAGAGTAGCGATATACGGGGTGAACCCACCCAGGATTGCTGCGTGAATGTTGTACGGCACAGAAAGCGCGGTATACCGGATCCGCGCGGGGAAGAGCTCCGTGATCAGCGCTGCCAACGGAGCGAACATTCCCGACAGTGCCACTGACATTGGAATAACCGCGAGGATGGCGATAGGCACACTCTGCAGCGCGAACGCCATGAACACGGGATAGATCGCAATTGCCGCCAGTGAGTAGCCGCCAAGCATCACTGGCTTACGGCCAATCTTGTCTGAGAGCTTGCCCGAGAGCGGCATCATGCCCACATAGATGATCTGCATTGCCAGGGTGATCAAGAGGCCTTCGGTCGCGGTGTAAAACAATTGCGTGGCCAGATATGTCGGCAGAAACGTCATCATCACATAGAACGCGGGCGATGCTGGTAGCCAGAATGCACGGAACATGTCTTTCCAATGCAGCTGAAGTGCCTCGAGAATGGGCCGACGAGTCTTTTCTCCGGGGTTCACGACCTTTTCTGTGTACTCCGCCGTGTCGGCCAGCTTCATTCGAATGTAATAGCCCGGAATTCCGAGAAGCACTCCTGCAAGGAATGGAAGTCTCCAGCCCCATGCAGAAAGCTGGTCGGCTGTGAGAGTAGACGTAATCGTTACGCTCACAATCGTTCCGATCATCAGTCCGATAACGAGGCTGTTCTGCTGAAAGCTGCCCCAGAAGCCGCGCTTCGTCGGGGGCGCATTCTCGGTCAAGTACGCAACTGACCCGCCAAACTCGCCACCGTTGGAGAATCCCTGCAGCAGGCGAAGAACCACGAGTGCGACGACGGCGAATGTTCCGGCCGTCTCGTGGTTTGGCAGCAACCCCATTAAGAACGTTGCCGCGCACATGAGCAGCAGAGAAACCGAGAACGCCTTCTTACGACCATGCACGTCGCCGAAGTGTCCGAATACAACGGCACCCAAGGGGCGGGCGACAAACCCCACACCGAATACGGCGAACGATGAGAGCAACTGCACCGTGGGCGTGCCAGCAGAGAAAAATTGTTCGCCAATCACCACGGCGAAGTAGCCGTAGACCGCAAAGTCGTACCATTCCATCGCGTTGCCGATCATTGAGGCAAGCACGACTTTACGGGCGTCATCCACACGTGGAGCAGACGCTGTTTCAGAGTCTTGAAGATTTTTCGACATCATTGTCCATTTCTCTTAGGGTAATTAGTTCAATTCGGGGATGCCCGACGGCAATGTCCCGCCGTCGAGTAATGCGCGCGCCAGGTCGTGCAGCGACCCGAGCGCGACGCGTTGTGTGAATTGCCCGTAAGAAACCCGTGCGACACCGAGTTCCTGGAGTTGGGCCGGGGGAGGTATTAAAGGAAGGCCGATCACGCTGACTTGGCGCAAGCCGATTCCCGCGACGAGTCGTTTCACAATGTGTGCGTCGAAGTTGCCCGGTACGAAAACACAATCGGCTCCGGCATCGCAGTAGGCGCGGCCCCGCTCGATCGCGTCAGAGACCATCGCGTCCACCGGGCGGTGGCGATCAATGACGAATGCGTCGGTACGCGCGTTGACAACGACGGGAACGCCCTCTGACGCGGCACCGTCGACGGCGCTTTGAATTGCGCGCGCCGATTCGTCAAGGGGGCGAAGGCGATCTTCAATGTTGACGCCGACGATGCCGCACGACACCGCTCGTCGAACAGTTTCGCCGGCGTTACCATAGCCGTCGTCGAGGTCGGCGGTTACCGGCACGTCTACGGCTGCCGCGATGCGACGCACGACGTTGAGCATTTCGTCGAGCGGCACGTCTCCATCGAGATACCCGAGTGAGGCGGCTATCGAGTGCCCGGCCGTCGCAATTGCCTGCGTGCCTGCGAGCTCGGCAATCACTCGAGCGGATGCCGCATCCCAGACGTTGATCAGACTGAGCAACTCTGGTGCGTGATGGAGAACTCGCAGCGTCCGAGCCTTCTCGACGCGAGCGGGGACGTCAGAGAATGTATCGATCACCACGATGTCCACCCGCCATCGACGGGAATTAATGCGCCAGTCACGTAGGCACTTGCTTCGCTCGCGAGAAACACTGTGGGCCCCGATAAGTCAGCCGCAGGGTTCCCCAGGCGACCGAGAAGGGTTCGAGAACTCATCCATGTCAACCGGTCAGGGTCTTCGGCCAGCGGGCGGGTCATTGCGGTCGGGTAGAAGGTGCCCGGAGCAATGCAGTTCACGGTAATGCCCCGACTGCCCCATTCGCTTGCGAGTCCACGTGTCAGGTTGGCGACGCCACCCTTCGACGCGTAATAGGCGGGCTCAGGCATGGGTCCGGCCAGCTGTGCATATTGAGACGCCACATTGATGACGCGGCCGTAGCCACGCTCGAGCATTCCGGGTGCCACACGGTTGCTCACCAGCCACGTGCCCGTCAGGTTCACATCCATGACGTGCTGCCACTCGTCAATGTCTGTTTCGACACTGGGCTTTCGCAACATAATTCCCGCGGCATTGACGAGAATGTCGATGTGACCCCACCGCTCCTCAATGGTTGCCACGGCACGATTCACGGATGCTTGATGAGCGACGTTTCCGCTGACGGTAAGTGATTCGACGCCGTGGTCAACGATGCGCGCGGCGGTTTGTTCGGCTCGCTCACTCCCCGATTCGAGTTCGAGCACGGCGACGTCGGCACCGGCGCCAGCGAGGGCAATCGCCATCGCAGCGCCGAGCCCGCCCGCTCCGCTACCAGTGACGAGAGCATGGGCCCCGCTCAGGTCAAAGAGGTTTGTGCTCATCGTCATCCCTCAACAACGCCGCTGATCGTGACTCCGGCACCCTGTCGAATCAGCTGCGACATAGGGCATCGTTTGTCGGCGGACTCGAGCAGTTCGTCGAGCTTCGATTGATTGATCGTCTGAGAGTCGACGGCAACCTGCACATCAGAGTGAGTGACCGCCAGTGCGCCATCGACCCTGTCCAGCGACACCTCGACCGTGACGACGAGTTCGACATACGACGCATCCGCCCCGGCAAGGGCGCTCGCGAGTGACATGGCGAAGCAGGATGCGTGTGTTGACGCCAAGAGTTCTTCGGGGCTGGTGAACCCTTCCGGCTCTCCCATGCGTCGCGGAAATGTCAGCGGGAGTGAGGTTATCGCGCCGGAGCCAGCGCTGAGATAACCTTCGCCTTCCGCCAATGTTCCGGTCCATGATGTGGTTGCTGATCGAACGACCTGTGACATGCTTCTACTTCTCCTTTTGTGCTTCCATGAGCTGAGCTGCAGCATCCGCCATCACGAGGTCGCCGTACTTCATCCAAATGTCGAAGAGGGCAACCCGTCGTGAGAGTTGGATGCGGTCGGCAGTGCCATCAACGATGACGGAGCATCGATACCCCAAAGCGGCACCGTCGACGACCGTCGCGCGAACGCATCCGCTTGTTGATAAGCCTGCAACGAGGATGCTGTCGACGCCGAGCGCCGAGAGCGCGTCATGAAGTGACGTTCCTTGAAAGCAGCTAGCCGCTCGCTTCGTGACGAGAATGTCGCCGTGCTCCGGCTGCAGTTCGTCTGCGTAACGGGTGCCATCTGAGCCCTCGATGAAGTGAGGCGATGCTCCGCGCTTCTTCACGAATCCGTTGTCGCCTTCTGCCGTGCGCGGGTAGGCGATTCGGCTGAGCACAACGGGAACGCCGGCGCCGCGGGCTGTAGCCAGAACCGGGAGTGTTCGCCGTAGTGCCGCCCACGCCCCCTCGCCGCCTCCGCTTGAGTAGGTGTCGAGTTGGTCGAGAATGGGGTGGTCGAGGCCGAGATACGCGTTTTGAAAATCGACCAGAATAAGAGCTGGGCGCTCGCCGATTCCCTGCGTTGAGCCGTATTTTGTCGATTCGATGACACCTCGATCCTGCGCATCGAGGTCGGGCACGAGGGTGTCGTGCACGGCGTTCCAGTCGAGGTAACTCATCGGCGTGCCTCCGCACCGCTGTTCGGTGTACGCGCGATGAATCGGCCGACCTCGTTCGTGCAGACCGTGTCGTTCTTCAGTACAGACTGGCCGCGTTGCAACGTCTCGACAATGCGCAGGGGTAACCGCCAGTCTTCGTACGCACTGTATCCCGCGGGCCCGTGCAGTTTGGCGGCGCTGACGACCGTGCTGTCGTCGAAGTTCACGAGCGTGATGTCTGCGTCCGCACCAACCTCGATCCGCCCTTTTCTCGTGAATCCGAAAACGCGCGATGGGTTAGCGGCGAGCACGCGCACCAGGTCGCGTGGGCTGCCCCCGGCTTCTGAGAGCACTTTCCACGTCACGCCGACGAGTGTCTGCGTGCCGGGCATGCCGACGGGGATGTCGAGAAAGTCTGTCGCGGTATCTGTCTTCACCTCCCGCGTGTAGGGCGCGTGGTCCGATGAGACCACGTTGATCTCGCCGCTCAGCACGGCGTCGACAAGCGCCCGCCGGTCGTGCTCCGAACGAAGCGGGGGAGCAACCTTCACCAGCCCACCCTGACGTTCCATTTCGTCCTCGGTGAGGCTGAGGTACTGCGGGCACGTCTCGGCAAAGACAATGAGACCCTGCTGCCGCGCACGGCGAATCTCATTGAGAGCGTCTTCGCACGTGACGTGCACGACGTACAATGGCACGTCTGCCTGGTGCGCGATTTGAATGGCACGCCGCGTTGCCTCCGCCTCGAGCCATGTCGGACGGGCAGCCACGAACCGTTGCACGTGGTTCAGCGCGGGGTTGTCGCGGGCTTCGGCGGCAAGTGCCATCGACAGGTCTTCGAGTTCGGCGTGCACCATTGGCAAGCCGCCCAACTGCGAGATGTGTTTCATCGCGGCGAGCAGAAAGCCATCATCGACCATCATGCGTCTGGCCCGATTGATCATGAACATCTTGAATGATGTGACGCCCAGCTCAACCATCTCGCTGAGCTCATCAAGCGTGTGCTTCTCATCGGCAATGGCCGCGTGAAATGCAAAGTCGATGGGAGAAGTGGAGCTCGCGTCAGCGAGGCATTCCCGAACGCGCGACGCGAGCGTTGTCCCGTGCGCATTCATCCCCATCACGAAACCCGCAACCGTGGTGATCCCGCCTGCGGCAGCAGCATCAGCCATCTCGCCGAAGGTGTCTGAGTGCTTTGACCAGGTACGGAAGTGCGTGTGGGCATCGATCATGCCCGGCAGAACAGAAAGTCCGCGTGCATCCAGTGTCTGTCGAGTTGTGAGTTGTTCATGCGGTTCAGTGATGGCGGCGATCGAGCCGTTTCGGACATAGACGTTGAGAGTGCGCTCACTCTGTTCATCGACGACGGTTCCGCCTTCGATTACGAGATCGAATTCTTCGCTGTCAGACATCAGCTTCCTGCCTTTGCTAGGTCGTGGGTGATCAGATCGGTAATGAGTTCGCCGCCGCTGCTGTCGACGTAGGGTGCACGAAGTGCGGGTCCGTTCCATTCGTCGCCGATGGTGACGCCGACGAGGTAGCCGGCACCGCGCCCCTCAAATGTCGCTTCCATTGCAGAACGAGGTGCGTGGGCATCGCCCACGACGTGTACGGGGAGCACAAAGTTCAGAGCTTCGAGTTCGCGCGCCAGCCCGTCGGCGGCGATCTGGGGGCGAACGTCAACGACATCGACGTTGGGCGAGAGAGGGATGCGTGTGCCCAACGTCTCTTCTATCGCAGAGTTGTCATCAGGGACGTTGCTCAGAACGTGCAAAGCGATGCCGGCTTTCTCCAGCTGCGGGTAGAGGGAGAGGCGCGAGTAGACCGTGATGGTGGGAAACGCCGAGTCCATGGTCGTGACAATGTCGACAGTGCGACCCTTCTGTGCCAACGTCAGTGCGAGCGAGGGAGCAGCCCATCCGCCGTCATCATCCACGATCACAACGTGCGGTGCGAGAGCATCGGGGTCATTGATCGCGTTCCATGCGTTGATGCGGGAGTTCTCGGCCGGTGGGGGATAGGAACCCGTCGACAGGATGACGCTGTCGTAATGTCCCGAGATGATGTCTGCTGTGGTGATGGTTATGCCAAGGCGAAGCTCGATGTCTCTCGTCCGCACGTCGCGCTCCAGCTCATGCGTGAGCAGTCCGAATCGCTCTCTGGCTGACAGTTTCTCGATGAGACGTACCTGACCGCCCAGCTTCGGTGATGACTCCGCAAGCACGACTTTGTGACCACGATCGTGAGCGGCGATGGCGGCTTCCATTCCCGCAGGTCCGCCGCCCACGATGAGCACGTTCGAACTCTCGGTTGGCTGCGGGATGCTCGCCCATTCTGCTTCCATTCCCGTCTCCGGGTTCACGACGCAGCGAATGGGCAACGTCTTCTCAAGGCGCCCGACGCATGCTTGGTTGCACGAGATGCACGAACGAATCTGATCAGCTTGTCCCGTTGACATCTTGAGCACAAGGTCGGGGTCCGCAATGTGGGCGCGAGCCATACCGACCATGTCGGCAGAGGTCGATTCGAGAATCTCCTCGGCGGTTTCGAGATCATCCACGCGGCATACGGCGAGGATCGGCGTGCCGGCGAACTCCTTCTTGAACCGCCGCGGGTATTCCATGAAGGGTGCCGTACCGAAAGACATGTCCGCCATCTGCGTCGAGAGCGAGTACTCGCCGACATACGCCGAGTGGCTGACGTGGAGAAACGCGATGGGAAACTCCTCAACGAGGTCATGGCAGATCTGAAGCATGTCGTCGACGTCGAGCCCGCCGGCCATCATCTCGTCTGCGCTAATGCGAAGTCCGATGGGGGCGTCGATCGTGTTGAAGACGTCCTCGAGAATTTCGCGGGGAAAGCGCAGTCGATTTGCATAATCGCCGCCATAGGCATCCGTCCGCGTATTCGTGACAGGTGAAAGAAACTGCTGCAGCAGGTGTCCGTGTCCGAGATGAATCTCGGCGCCGTCGAATCCGGCGTCGATGAGCGACTTCGTCACAGTTGTGTAGGCACGAGTGAGCAGCCCAATTTCAGACGTCCGAAGTGAATGCGGAACTTCGCGACCCGACGCCCAGGGGTGCGCACTGGGCGCCCACATTCCTGTCCACTCGCTGCCGTCATGACGCCCGGTGTGCAGAACCTGAGCGAAGAGTCTTGCTCCAGCGTCGTGCACGCCATCGGCGAGGCGTTCGAAGCCACGCTGAGCTTCGGGCTCGTAACCGCCTAGCCCGAACCGTCGCAGACTCGACGGGTGCACGCGGATGCCCTCAGTGAAGATCAGCCCCGCTCCGCCACGCGCTTTACGTGTGAGGTAATCGATGTTGCGTTGGCTTATCGCGTTATCGATTGCGTAGTTGGTCGTGTGCGGCGGAACGAAAACTCGATTCTTGAGTTCGATGTCCCCGATCTTCATCGGTGCCAGCACGCGCGAGAGCGAAGAAGGATTCATTGCTACCTCAGTTTCGTGATTCTGAAATCCATCCTGAGGCGCTACATGTTCCAAGACAAGTAGATAGTTCTTAGAGAACCAATGAGTAAAATTTATGACACGGAGAGAATCCTTCTCCTGTCTGTTCGGACATCGACTCGCTAGTCGCGGAACTCGGCTTTCGTTTGCTCGATGAACGCCTGGGCGCGTCTGGTGAGCCGGGCCAGGTGCCGTGTGGCGAGGAAGATACCGAGATTGGGCACGTCGTCGCTGAACTCGCGAAGCGTCAGCTCGCGTCCCTCGTAGCTTGCGTTCACGGGTTGGCGCTGATGAAGCACTGAATAGCCGAGCCCACGTGCGGTGAACGAACGAACAGTCTCGTAATTGTTGAAGCGGTACTTGACTCGCGGGTTCACCCCATGAGATTTCAGCAGCGAGAGGTAATACTCTCCCGGTGGGGCGTAGAGAATCATGTCATGTGGCGCGAGATCCGCCATGGAAATGGTATCGAGCTGCGCGAGTTCGTGATCGGGAGAGACCAGCACGTAGGGGCGCGCTTCCATCAGACTGATCGTGTCGAGCGACTGATCGATATCGAGGTCGTACAGAACGGCGAGCTCGATCGAGCCCTGATGCAGAGCAGCGCAGAGCTCGGTTGTTCCGCCCTCAGTGATGTGCACGGTGACGTCGGGGTAGCGCTTCTCAAATGCCTCGATCACCCCGGGAAGAAGCCTCGGCCCGAGAGTCTGGTACCAACCGATAAATAGGCGCCCTCGCTCGACCGAGCCCTGAGCTTGAGCATTGTCTTCCAGCTCGCGAAAATCCGAGAGCAACCGCCGGGCATCGGCGAGCAGTTCCTGCCCCGCCACCGAGAGATGTAGCTGACGCGGGTTCGAACGCACGAATAGATCAATGCCGAGATCGGCTTCGAGTTGGCTAATGGAGAGCGAGATCGCCGACTGCGACACGAATAGCTCGGCGGCGGCCGCTGTCATGGTGCCCAGCTCGGCCGTCACCAGAAAGTACTCGAGCTGTCGGGTTGAAATAGCCATGAGCAGATCTTATGCTTTTGCCCCAACGTATGTGACCCGCTTCTCCATGCGCGGGATCTACGAACCGCCGTTACCCAGTGCATCTGCTGCGAAGCCCTATTGTGAATAGGGCCGACGTGCGAGGATCTCGGCAATGCCGAGGGAGTATCTCGAGGGTCAATACGCCAGGAGTTCTTCGATTTCTGCGGCGGAGGCTCGGAGATGCTCAAGCAACCGCGCTTCATCGTCAGTGACATCCTCCTGGCGAGTCGGGTTTATTCGCGAGAGCGGCGCGGCAAGCGAAAGTGCGCAGACGGGGTTCCCTTCTGGTCGGCGGAGCGCGACCGCGATCGCGCACATATCAATCTCTGATTCGGCTCGGTTCGTGGCGAAACCAGATTCGGCGACGTGCTGTAGCTCCGTCCAGAGCAGAGCACGGTCTTCGATTGTGTGCTCTGTCTTCCGAGCCAGGTTCGGTGCAGAATAGAGCTCCTCGAAGCGTGAACGGCTCAGGCTTGCGAGCAGCGCCTTGCCCGCTGCGGTCGAGTGCGCTGGCGGCTTCTCGCCCACACGCGTCATGACGCGCACTGCTGCATTCGACTCGACGGCGCTGAGGAAGAAGGTCTCGGTGCCGCGCACAATCGACAGGTGCACCGTCTCTCCTGAGGCATCCCTCAGTCGCCGCATGACCGGAGCGGAAACCTCGGCGCAGTGCTCGATCGCAGAAGACGTGCCGAGCATCTCGCTACCCAGTTCGTACTTGCGGCCCAAGCTCTGACGCACGAATCCCTCGTTCACGAGGGTGGCGAGCAAGCGGTGCGCCGTCGATACTCCGACTCCAAGTTCGGACGCCAAATCGCTCACGCCCATCGACGGGGAGCGCCGCAGCAGTTTGAGTGCGCGCAGCGCGTGTGTGACCGACTGCAGCGTTTCTGCCATTCGTTACCTTTCCGCTAATAGGAATCTTACATTGAAGTTTTCCTGTGTACGAAACTATGCTCGGTGTTGATAAACAATACTGGGAGACAATCTATGTTCATTGAGCAGCGCACGTACATACTCCACACCGGCGTTAAGCTCGCCGATTTCCTCGATGCCTACGAGAACATCGGTTTGCCCGTTCAGCGTCGCATCCAACGAGGTTTTTTGGGCTACTTCGTCAGTGAAATAGGAACACTCAACCAAGTGATGCATCTGTGGGCGTATGACAGCCTCGACGACCGTGACCGGCGGCGCGCCGAGGTGGCTGCCGAACCCGAATGGCAACGGTGCCTCGAAATTATCAGACCGATGATCAAATCGATGGAGAACACCATCTACAAGCCGACCAGCTTCTCACCAATTCGTAGTCTCCCTGTTGAGTGCGATGACTTTGGCACGGCGTTCACATGGCAGCGATGAAACATGTCATCGTCACCGGGGCCGGAGGCGGCATTGGTTCCGCCCTTGTTGGTGATCTGCGTGAGGATGGATACGTCGTCACAGGAATCGATGCGTCCGTTGAGTCCAGCGAACGGCTGCGGGATCGCTTCCCGGGAGTGACCGCGTTTCATGCCGATGTCACGCAAAGCAGCGAAGTCGACCGAGCCGTCGAGCAGGCCATGGATGCGCACGGAGTTCCCCACGGACTAGTGAATCTCGCTGGGGATAACCGTCTCAAGCCCCTTGAAGACATCACCGACAACGACTGGCACCACCTTGTCGAAGCGAACCTCTCATCGGCCTTCTACCTGTGTCGAGCGGTGATGCCTCGGATGCGTGAAGCCGGCGGAGGGCGGGTCATCAATACCAGCTCGATTTTCGGCGTGAGAGGCGTGAATAACGACGCTGCGTACGCAGCGGCAAAGGCGGGAGTCGTTGGCTTGACTCGGGCACTCGCCACTGAGTTTGGCCCTGCACAAGTGACGGTAAATGCGATCGCGCCCGTCGTTGTTCTCACTGAACGAGTGAAGAAGATGCCCAAAGAGCATCTCGACAAGCAGCTCTCGACGATTCCGCTCGGGCGATTCAGTACGGAGCGGGACGTCAATGCGACCATCCAGTTTCTGCTGAGCGATGGTGGCAGCTTTTACACGGGGCAGACGTTCTCACCCAACGGTGGAGATACGATGCCCTGATCTAGTGGCTTCCGAAAGCGGTAAGACGTGCGTGCTCGATGGTGGCTTCGTGTGCTGGACGATCACCAAGTGCGATTGTGGGTGTCTTCCCGATGTCGCCGATCAACAGCCCGGCGTCCTTGAACAGCATTGGGTAGTGGAAATTGTCGAAATTCGTGCTCATCCAACTCTGTCCGCTCGAGGCGTTCACAACGTCGAGGAACTGTTGCGCAGAGACATCATGCTCGACCGCCAGATCCAGCATCGCCGCGGTTGCCAGAGCGTTATATGCGCCAAGCGTATTGTTCAAGAGCTTGAGCAGCGATGGCTGCCCGTAGCGAGAAGTCCAAAAGAGCCGTTCGGCCATGTCGTCAAACCGAGAGAGGTCGGTATCCGACGGCTCGGGCCCTGCAAGCATGAGTGACATTGACCCGTCGCGTGCGCCCTGAGGCCCTCCAGAGAGTGGGGCTTCGAACACGCGCCATGACGTGGGTGTTGACGAGAGAATTTTGGCGGCATCGCTTGGAGCAAGTGTTGTGAGCACGACGATTGTTAGTCGTTCCATCGCGTGCTCCCGGAGCATCGCGAGTACCTTCTCAAGCTGATCCGCCAAACGCACAGCGATGTACACTGCATCGACAGTTCTCCAAGGCACCTCGTGGGGTGTGGATGCGACGGCCATTCCGGTCTCGTCGGCCAAAGCTTGCGCACGGCTGTTGTCAATCTCAAAGCCTGCCACGTCTCGGTGTCGCGCGAGCAATCGTTCGCCGACTGCGGCACCAATCGGGCCGAGGCCAATGATGAGCTCTGTCATCAGTATCCTTTCGATTGGCCGCCATCGACGGGGATGGCGGCTCCCATAATGTGACCCGCCTCAGGCGAGAGAAGGAAAGCGATAAGAGCAGCGACCTCGTCGGGATCGGTTGGTCGCTTCGTGGGCATCCCGGAACGCAGCTTCTCGTCGGCCTCGGCCACAGTGAGGTGGTCACGCTCGCTGGCAGCTGCGACGAGCGAGTCCCAGCGACCGGTCTGCGTCGGCCCCGGCGCTACCGCGTTGACGGTGATTCCCTCCGGAGCCAGTTGAGTTGCCGCGGCTCGCGTCAGAGCAAGCATGGCGCTGTTTGCTGCGCCCGCTACGGCCATGGCTGCTCCGGGTTCTTTACCCGCCGTGCCCGCGACGTTCACGATGCGTCCAGCCGACGAGGCACGCAGATGAGGCAACGCAGCTTGCATCACGCGCACAGCGCCGATGGCCTTCGAATCTATCGCGGAAGCCCACTCAGCGGTGCTGATCTGGTCAAAGGTGCCGGATGGCGCTGCCCCGACACAATTAACGACCGCGTCGAGCGCACCGTATCTGGCAATGACGTCAGCCACAGCGGAGGAAACAGATTCATCGTCTCGAGTGTCAAGTGAAACTGCTAATAGTGCTGAATCCGCCGATACCGCTTCGACTTCGGAGACGACGGAGCGGCCACGATCGTGGTCTCTTCCTCCGATCGCGACCGCCCAGCCGTCTCGAACGAGCCGCTCAGCGGTCGCGCGCCCGATGCCGCTTGTGCCTCCAGCGATGAACGCTATGCGTGGCATGTGCTCAGTCCCGGTAATCAATGGCGATATCGGCAATGTCCTCGTTTTCGAGATTCACGACGATATTTTCCGGCGTGCGCGTAGTGAGCCAGACGAGTTCCTGTGTCTTCGACGCGTTGCCCTCGATGTGTGGCACGAAAGGCGGCACGTACACGAAGTCACCTTCCTCCAGGTAGACGATCGTCTCGTAGCGTTCGCCATATCGGATGAACCCTCGGCCCTTCAGCACGTGTCCGCCAGTTTCGGCTTCACCGTGGTGGTGGGCCGCTGAGATCTCGCCAGGTCCCGTGTGAACGCGACCAAACCAGAGGTTCTCAACCTCGGAGTTCTCAACGCTCACCCCCGAAATGCGAATGGCCTTTGGTGTCTGGCCTGGTGCCTCGACAAGGTCCGCCTTGCGGTTCACCTTGAGAGTCTTGAGATTAGTCTGATCTGTCATTGTTCGCTCCTTTCACACAGCGATCTGATCGTCGTCTTCGACGACGGGGTTCGATAAGGTGCCGATGCCATCGATCGACACTTCGATTCGGTCTCCCGGAAACATCCATAGTTGAGGGTCGCGGGCAGCGCCAATGCCGCCCGGTGTGCCCGTGGCGATGACATCACCCGGTCGAAGGGTTGTCCAGGTAGAGATGCGGGCGATGAGTTCGGGAACGTCGAAGCACAGCTGACCAAGATCGGATTGCTGCACCACGTCATCGTTGAGAGTTGTGGTGATGCGGTGGCCCGCGAGCTCTCCAATCTCGTCTGGCGTGACGATAACGGGTCCGAATGCCCCGGACGCATCGAAGTTTTTACCGGGTGTGTACTGGTGTGTCTGCTTCTGGAAGTCGCGAATCGACCCGTCATTAAGGATGCTGTACCCAAGAATGTAGTTGTGCGCTCGTTCCGCGGCGATGCGCCTGCCCGTGCGCCCGATCACGACGGCGAGTTCGCCTTCAAAATCGAAACTGACGCTCTCGCGAGGAGCGATGAGTGACGCGTGGTTTCCCACAAGTGAATCAGCGAACCGGGCGAACACGACGGGGTGGGTCGGCGTCTCACGTCCCGTCTCGGCAATGTGGTCGAGGTAGTTGAGGCCGACGCAAAGAATCTTGTCGGCGTCAGGCACGGGTGTAAGGAGTGTCACCGCCGTCGTCGGATAGGGCTCGACAGCCTGTCTCAGCACGTCGACGCCGTGTTCGCGAAGCGCCCGCTTGAGCGACGGCATCGACGCAGGCGCAGCCAGCACGCGATCACCGTCTGCGACTCCCCAACGCGGTGAGCCGTCAAGGGTGAATGAGGCGATTCTCATGGAGGCTCCTTCAATGTGGCCAGAATGATGTGCCACCAGTCTGGTGTGAGGCGAACTGTCTGACGCTCGATTTCGGGTTGCCGTCCCGCGTAGCGGTACACGAGCTTTCCGGGTACCGGAAGCTCTTGCAATATTTTCCCGCTGTCCGGTATTGTCGCATCGACTCAACGGCGAGTTTCTGAGCCTCGCCCCTTTACGCCTGTGGAGGCCAACTATGTCCAACCGAACTACGTCGCCCGAGACGGAAGAGCTGAAGGCGCTCAATGAGAGCCTGGTCTCGAAACGGCAAGAACGCCGCGCCGTCGCTTCCGGTGCGCTAGGCTCTGCACTCGAATGGTTTGACTTTGCCATCTACGGCGCTCTGTCAGCCACGATCTTCCCCTCACTTTTCTTCTCTGGACTCGGAGAAGGTGGTGCACTTCTGGCTTCGTTCGCCACGTTCTTCGTCGGCTTTCTCGCCCGGCCGCTCGGAGCGGTGGTCTGCGGATTCCTGGGCGACCGCTTTGGCCGACGACCTGTGCTGCTCGGCTCGTTCGTTGCTATGGGCATCGCATCGTTGCTCATTGGTCTGTTGCCAACGGGGCAGGGCATCTTCATTGCTACAGTGCTCGTGTTTTTGCGCTTCATCCAAGGCTTCTCGCTCGGTGGTGAGGCAACGGGAGCACAGCTCATGACAATGGAGCATGCGGTTGGGTCGCGACGCGGCATCCTTGGCTCGTTTATGAATATCGGTTCGCCCATTAGCCAGGTGCTGGCGAATGTTCTGCTTGCGGTTCTCTCTGCAACTCTCACGCAAGAGGCGTTTGAATCCTGGGGATGGCGCCTTCCGTTCATTGCGGCGATCTTTCTCGCGCTGATTGGTCTCTACATTCGCATTCAGCTGGAAGAGACGCGCGCGTTCAAGGTACAGCAGGAGGCTGCTGCGACCCAGAAGAAGGTCAACGGCCTCACCGTACTGAAGACGCAGCCGCTCACAGTCATCCGCATGATCCTGCAGTGGGCGCCATTCGCTCAGACGTTCTACATTATTGCCATCTACGGGCTGTCTTTCATGACCAATCAAGGTGGATTCACTGAAGCAGACAGCTTTACCACACTGATGATCGCCAACTTTGTATCCATCTTCTGCGGTGTCTTCGGTGGCTGGACAAGTGACCGCATCGGACGTAAGCAGGTGATGTGGATCGGCTGTGCTGCCATGTTCGTCGGGTCGCTCGGGTTCTTCCCCGCCGTGAACTCCGGTTCGCTTGTGCTGAGCATTATGGCGGCGACTGTCGCGCTTGGCGGTGTGCAGCTCGGATTTGGCGCACAGCCGGCGCTCTTCGCCGAGCAGTTCCCCACCGCAACTCGCTTCACCGGCTCGGCACTTTCGCTCAACTTCGCAACGCTCATCTTTGCCGCGCCGGCTCCGTACATCGCGGCCTGGCTCGCTCAGCTGGGTGGTGAGAACTCGTATTGGCTGGTCATGGGAGTCAACCTGGGAGTCATCATCATGTCGGCCATCGTGACGATCTTCATCTCTGATAAGAACCGTCACCGTGATCTGGCCGCGTTCCTCTCACATCGCGACTGACTTTCAATGGTCGTAGATCCACTGGGCGTCGAGACTGGCGATGCTTACACCATCGCTAGTCTCGACCTCGGGTTGCGCGCTCTCGATCTCGTGCTCACCCGCGATCGCACGACGGTCGGAGAGCTTGCGGCTCACATGGGGATCGGTCGCTCGCGTGCGCACCGAACCCTGCGCACACTCGAATTACGTGGATACGTCTCTCCGTCGTCGACGGGTCGAGGCTTCGTCGCGGGGTCAGCGATTATGCGCATGGGAATGCCGGGCGCGACGTCCCCGAGCGAGCGATACGCGCATCGCCCAGTTCTTGAGTGCGTGCGTGAAAAGACCGGTGAAGACGTGCATGCCGCCGTTCTTGCCGGTGATCGGGTGATGGTCACCGAGGGGCGCCGTTCGCCGCGCACGCCGAGCATCGGCCTCCGAATTGGCATGGTTGCACCAGCTCACGCGATGGCTGGGGGGAAGCTGCTGCTGTCGCTTCTCGACGACGGACAAGTGCTCAGCCTTCTACCGATGCGCCTGGCGAGACTTGGGCCGCGCACGATCGTCGATCGCACGGTTTTGCTTGATGAATTGGCGGTTACCCGTGAGCGCGGCTGGGCCATGGCGCTGCAGGAGTCCGAGCGTGACGTCGACTCGATCGCGGTGCTGCTCGGCGGGCGAACCTGGCGTGACCGTGTCGCACTTGTGGTGTCGTGTCCTACGCACAGGGGAGGCGAGAAGCGCCTTCGCGAGCTGGCCGCCATCGCACTTCAGGCAGCCGGTGGGTCGTGTGAAGTACCGATTACGCAAATGAGCGAAGGAGAAGATGGATGCCTCTGAGGGAACCGCGCAGCGCGATCGTCACTGGTGGCGCCGGTGGCATCGGCACCGCGATCGGCCGTCGTCTTGCCATGGCCGGCTACATCGTGATCGTCGCCGACGCGGATGCCGCCGAAGCCGAACGCGCTGCGTCAGCTCTGCCTCCCGTCGGTTCCGGCGGGCATAGCGGAGTCGGCGGAGACCTCACAACGGTTGATGCCAATCGGACCGTGGTCGATGCCGCGAGAGAGACGGCCCCGATTGGTGCGATTGTGAATGCCGTGGGCATCTCGCCGAAGGACGATGGGCACAAACAGCCATTCTTCGACATCTCTGAGGGAGAGCGGGATGCGGTTCTGGCCGTGAACCTGAAGGCTCCGTTCCTGCTGGCGCAGCAAGCATATCCGCACCTTCCGGAGGACGGATCGGCGTCGATCGTGAACCTATTGTCGATCGTCGCGTGGATGGGCACCGGTGGGCCGGTTGATGCCTCGTTCCCACCGAACATCCCATCGTCGGCGGCTTACGCCGCGTCCAAAGGGGGCCTGCGCATTCTGACGGCATCTCTGGCTCGCGAACTAGCTCCGAAGGGGGTGCGCGTCAACGGCGTTGCCCCCGGGTTCGTCGCGACGCCGATGATGGCCGCGGTTCCAGAACACAACGTCAGCGAGCTCGCGGCCCAAGTGCCCCTCCAACGCTTCGCGACGGCAGACGAGGTCGCCGACGCGGTTGACTTCCTCGTCAGCGATCGGGCGTCGTACATTACGGGGGAAAGCATTGCGGTGAACGGTGGGTGGCACACGCTGTGATTCGGTCTGATCAGACACTTTTGTGATGCCGTCATCTAACGGGTGACTCTTGACCTCCGAGTCATGTCGCGAGCTGGCACTGGTGATGGGCGCTGACCTCGCGGTGCACCCTGACGATCTGGACTCGCCCGAGGTGTCTGCGCTGGCGGGGAGCAGGGCTTTCATTCGGTGGTGGATGCTGTCGGACGCGTCGCCATTGCGCACGACCTGTTGAATCGCATCCGCAAGGGCGGCACATGTTCCTGGTCTTCGGTGTGGCCGCGCCCGACGACACGTTCGCTCGCACGCCGCGTGAGGTCTACGACAAGGAACTCACGATTGTGGGTTCGATCATCATTCCATACACGCACGAGCGTGCGGTGGCGATGCTGCAGGCCCTCCCGCTCGACAGCATCCCCGAGCGCACCTTCTCACTTTCCGACTACGAGTCCGCCTTTGCCGCGCAGTGCGAGGGCCGCGAGAAAATCTACCTCACCCCGAATCCCGAGCCGCTCAAGGTACAAGCGCGGCAGGGTGCCAGAGATTTCGTGATATAGCTCCTGTCGTAGGGAACGACGGTGCGTAGCATCCCGGATGTGCGATATTCCGCTACTATGCTCGCTTACAGGATGCGGTGTGGCCCAATGCTCCGAACTGACCGACCCAGGCCTGCGATTGTCGAGAGGACGTTGCATTGAGAGCTCTTGCTGACAGCATTCAAGAAGTGATGGATCTACAAGTAAATTTTACCGCGACAGACTCACCAGCAATGAGACTCCGACGTGAGAAAGTCATGAGCTGGGAGGCATTGTTCGTAGGCCTACTTCCTGCGGAGAGCGATGACATTCTTGCTATTAAGGCAAGCAACGGAGCCGGAAACAACGCCAAGGTTCCTTGGGTGCGCGTTTTCAACCCTGCGCAATCTCCAAAGACAACCGAAGGCTGGTATGTCGTTTTGCTTATCGCGGCCGATGGCCACTCAGCTTCTCTAAGCCTCAATCAAGGCGTGACTCGTCTAAGCAGGGACGACGTGGACTCACGCGTCGCTGAGGCGCGGTCGATTCTGGTGCAAACCAACCTCACGAATGACTCGAGTCGGCAGTCGCGCGCATCAGAGACGATCAAGCTCGACCGTTCCGGGCTTGGTGCGAGTTACGAGAGCGGAAACCTCGTCGCGTTTGTGTATGAATCCGGAGGCGTACCCGATGATGAGGTCATCCAACAGGACCTAGCCTGGTTGCTCGAGCGTCTCGAGCTACTTCCATATTTTGAAGAGAATGCACACGAGCTAGGTATCGAACCGGGGGAACTTACCGCTAATCGTAGTGACGCGGCGCTGATTTGTTCAAAGATCTATTGGGATGAAGAGGAACTCTATCGAACCATTGAGAGCCTCATCGATGAGAGTCCGCAGATTATCTTGCAGGGGCCGCCTGGCACCGGTAAGACGTTTGTCGCGCAGCATCTAGCAGCATACTTACTCGGACAACCGGGCGAGGTCAGGGACAACCCATATATCGAAGTGGTTCAATTTCACCCGTCTTATGGGTACGAAGAGTTTGTCGAAGGGCTGCGCCCAACAGCTTCTCCTGCGGGAGTACTGGAATTCAAGGCATTCGACGGGGTCCTGTTGCGTCTTGCTGACGCAATCAACGAAGACGGGATGCCTCGCGTTCTAGTGATTGATGAGATGAACCGAGCGAACCTGCCTGTAGTTTTTGGGGAACTTATGTACTTGCTTGAGTACAGGGAACAGAGCATCCATCTCATGCACCGCGAATCGTTTTCGCTCCCCTCAAAGCTGTACATCATCGGCACGATGAACACAGCTGATCGAAGTATTGTGCACGTCGATCAGGCGCTCAGGCGGCGATTTGACTTTTTTGATCTGAATCCAAATGTAGAAATTCTCAGGCGACACTACGCTGCGGGGAACGTGAATAAAGTTGGCGAAGGACTTTTTGTAGGCTTTGAACAATTGAACACCATGCTTCGGAGCGACTTGGACCGGCACAACCAAGTTGGTCACAGCTACTTCATGCGTCCGGAGATGTCATATTCAAGACTGCGTCGAGTCTGGGAGCGACAGGTGGGGCAGCTGATTGAAGACCTTCTATTCGACCAGCCTGAGCGGCTTGACGATTACAAGTTTGAACGCTTCTGGCCAAATGACTAACTTTGTCTACCTTCGCGAATCCGAGTCGACTCGTATCGAGCTCCAGTCTGAACAATTGGACCGACTTGCAGATGTCTCAAAGCTACTGGTGGGACGCAAAGCTTGGTGGGGGGATGACGAAGCTTCTGACACCGAAAACCGCAGAATTGTGCATATAGTTCCGAGGGGCGGCGCAATCTACGAAGTCTGTGTCCGCAACGCAATCGGCGCTATCGGGCTCCCGGGACTGACACTCATCGTCATACCCAAAATTCCGCTGCCGCATTTCAACTACATTGCCGCTTGGGCGACGGGCTTGGACCCACGGCACGAGGCCGACGTCGTAGGTTTGGAGTACGGGCAGAACTTCGGCGCAATAGTTATGCGTTGGTACATCGACGCTGTTGCCTCGCTACTTCGTTACGGGTTGCACAAAGGGTATCGAGAGAGGCGCTCGACTCTTTCTTCGGTTCGAGGGCGAGTTCACGTCCAATCAACCGTTAAGAACATCTACGCAGGTAAATTAGGTATTGAGTGCAGCTACAGCGTATTCAATCGTGATTCCGCAGAGAACAGGGTTCTACTCTCGGCATGTAAGAGAGTTGCTGCGAACGCAGTGGCCTACGAATCTACCCGCCGCCACGCGAGAGAACTCATGTACTCATTCCAAGGAGTCGGTATTGCTTCGCGGCAAGATTTCCAAACCGCGAGCTCAAGGGCCGCGCCTCGATATTCGCTTCCGCTTCAACTGGCAACTGAGGTGTTAAAGAGCGCGGGACGAAACTTAGGAGACGGGATGGCCCATTCCCGCACATTCTTGGTACACACTCCGGATCTAGTCGAACGGGGAGTTCGTAATGCGTTGAACTCATTCATCTCACCGATGCAACTTCAAAGGAAGAAGCGCGTCCTGGTGCCCACATCGCTTTCAGTCAACCCAGATCTCTACTATGAACCGCCTCCGTTCACCGCAGATATCAAATACAAAGTTTCGTCAGGAACTTGGAACAGGGCAGATTTGGCTCAGTCGGTGTTCTTCGCATCGGCTTTCGGAGCTACGCAAGCTGCGGTATTGAACTTCAAAAACGATTCGACAGTCTCCCTGCCCGTCGTGCCTGTCGGCAACGTGAATGTTCATGCTTTGTCCTGGGAAATTTTCCCTGAATCAACTCCTGAACGAGCATTGCTTAAATTGGCTGCGGACTGTGAACAGCTAATGCTGAAAACAATTGGAGCGTCGACGAGTAGTGATTCGGAAACGCCCAATCGAATCATTGACGGTGCTTACTGAAACTCCCCCTTTCGCTCACCGATTCTCCCCACCCCGGGTCGCTTCCACCCATGTGGGCGCCCATGAGCGCCCATTTTGTCACTCTATCGATGGTTCAGTGATGAGGGCTGGGAGCGTGAGTACGAGCGATTCTATCGTGAAGTTGTTGGCTTAAGAGTCATGAACAGAGGCGGCCAACAGTCGAACAACTAAGCTAGGCAATGTGACCAG
This sequence comes from Paramicrobacterium chengjingii, assembly GCF_011751765.2. Lineage (GTDB taxonomy): Bacteria > Actinomycetota > Actinomycetes > Actinomycetales > Microbacteriaceae > Paramicrobacterium > Paramicrobacterium chengjingii. The sequence goes on along the minus strand of NZ_CP061169.1, from coordinate 3,308,211 downwards.
CGAAACAGTGATGTCCGCGTTGCGCGCATTCATCGCCGAGCGAGAATGGGCGCAGTTTCATTCGCCAGAGAACCTCGCGAAGTCGATCGCCATTGAGTCGGCGGAGCTTCTTGAGGAGTTCCAATGGTCTCCAGAATTCGACACCGATCGAGTGCGCCTTGAGCTCGCTGATGTCTTGACCTACTGCTACGAGCTTGCCGATCGGCTGGGTGTGGATCCGGACGAAATAGTGCTCGAGAAGCTTGAGATAACTCGAGCGAAGTACCCTGTCGAGGCTGCTCGTGGGCGGAGTGCCAAGTATGACCAGCTTTGAGATCGAGAAGATTCCTTTCGACGCTGACAGCATCCGAGACTATCCCGACCCCACGGGACGATTGACTAACTGGCCTGCGGTATATGCAATCAACAACCGCAAGGATGTATACGTCGGCGAAACTGGCAGTGCCCTTCTCCGGATGGCTCAGCACACCAGAGACCCGAAAAAGAAGCACCTCGATGTCGCGCGAATTCTCCTCGACGACACTTTTCACCGGTCTGCCTGTTACGATCTAGAGTCGCTGCTCATTCAATGGTTCTACTCCGATGGCGAATACACGGTCATCAATGCGAATGATGGGCACCGCAACGAACAATATGCGGGCCGTCAGGCTTTTCAGCCGCGATTCCGTGAGATTTTTGAAGTGCTCCGCAGTCGAGGCCTATTTCGACAGTCGCTCGAAGCTATTGAGAACAGCGACTTCTTCAAGCTCTCGCCCTTCAAATCGCTCGTCCCTGATCAGGAGCGCGCGGTTCACGACATTCTGGAAGCTCTATTCGACGATTTCGAAAAGAGCCAATCAACGACGATGGTCGTCTCAGGCAATCCCGGTACGGGCAAAACCGTCATTGGTATCTCGCTGGTGAAAACCCTTCGAGACATCGAAGCTGCGCGCGGTATTGACGACGCCGAGCAAGGAAGCTCAATTTCGGACTTCTTCGCAGGAGGCTATCCGGAGGCGCTCGAGGGACTTCGAGTGGGAATGGTCATTCCACAGCAGTCGCTCCGATCGTCGATTGGCCGCGTGTTCGATCGCGCTCCCGGTCTTGACCGCTCGATGGTGCTCACTGCATTCGACGTGGGAAAGGCCTCCGAACCATACGACGTTCTCATTGTCGATGAGGCGCATCGTTTGAACCACCGCGCGAATCAGGCGTCGGGCATGCTCAATAAGAGTTTCGAGGAGATCAACGAGCGTCTCTTCGGCTCAGACTCACTGGAGACTACTCAACTGGACTGGATTCGCAAACAGAGCAAGCACAGCATCCTCCTGATGGATGCTGAACAGAGCGTGCGCCCCGCAGATCTTCCGCCGGAAGTGATCGGCGAAGTTGTCGGAGAGGCGAAGGCCAGCCATCACTTCTTCCCGTTGCAGACACAGATGCGGGTGAAGGCTGGCGAGGAATACGTACGCTTCGTGAGAGGCATGCTGGCAGGGGCGCCGGCTCCGTTACCGGAGCTCGGGGAGTACGAGTTCCTTTTGATCGACGAGGTCGGCGCAATGGAGACGATGATTCGCAAGCGCAACCAAGAGTTTGGGCTTGCAAGGCTCGTTGCCGGTTATGCATGGAAATGGAAGTCTGATCCGAAAAAGAAGGGGATGAAACGTATCCCTCTCGCCAAGAGACCTTACGATATCGAAATTGAAGATCGCTACTGGCGCTGGAACTCGGCAGACACAGATTGGATTAATTCACCGGCGGCTCTAGAGGAGGTTGGCTCGATTCATACAGTGCAGGGATATGACCTCAACTACGCGGGCGTTATCATCGGTCCTGACCTGCGCTTCGACGCCGAAAATGGCAAAATACGGTTTGATCGAACTCACTACTTCGATAAGAAGGGTCTCGAGAACAACCCCAAGCGTGGAATCTCCTATACGGATGCCGACATCGAGCGGTACGTGAAGAACATCTACGCGGTGTTGCTAACGCGCGGCATCCGTGGGACCTTCGTCTACGTCTGTGACGAGCCGCTTCGCGAATACTTCCGTGCATTCATCCCAACAGTCTCATAACAGAACAGGCGTCTGCCGAATGAGCGATTCTGGACTTGTAATGGTGCTCGAGAATTGTGGCTTCGCTCCAGGGCGAGTTTCTTGGAGCAATACTCGCAACGAGAAGTGTTTTGAAGTATCCGCCGGGGGATCAGTCGAATCGTGAACTTGGCGTTGTGCTTAGCACCTGCATGAACTTGAGGCGGTAGGTCGAAATCGGCATCGTGCCCTCCGAAAGGGGTCATGACAGCATCCGGAATCGCTGGAACGATGGACGAAGCGCTCACGGAAGGCAACATAAACATGACATTTAGCGGGTACTCGGTCATTGACTTTGAAACCACAGGGCTCTCGCCCGAGTATCATCATCGCGTCATCGAAGTCGCTGTTGTTCACGTTGATCCCAATGGCGCCATTGAGGGTAGGTATGAAACTGTGCTCAACCCGCATCGGGATCTCGGTCCTGTGCATATTCACGGGTTGCGCGGGCGCGATGTGATGGAAGCTCCCACATTCGAGGAGATCGCCGGGGACTTCGTCAAGATGCTGAGGGATCGGGTGCTTGTCGCTCACAACGCCTCGTTCGAAGCGCGGTTCTTGCGCTCCGAACTGCAGCATGCTCGCTCCTTGTCGCCGGTAGCGAACAACGAAGCCTTGTGCACCATGAATCTTGCACATCTGTTTCTGCCTGGGTCGCGGCGCGCGCTCGCCGATTGCTGTGCAGCCTATGACATTGCTCTTGAGAACGCACACGAAGCGCTGGCGGATGCGCACGCAACGGCCCAGCTACTTGGAGCGTACTTGCAACAGGATTCGAATCACCCCGTGTGGGGTCGCTACCGAGAATATGCCGAGCGCTGGCAGTGGCCGTCGCTACCGGCGTCTGATACACCCTGGGTGTCGCGTACTCGCAAGAATTCAGTGGCGCGCTCATTTTTGCACGATGCCATGGCGTTGCTTCCTGACATCAACGAGCCGGATGACGGTCAACGCACTTACCTGGCGCAGCTTGACCAGGCACTCGGCGATGGGTTCATCACGCTCGCTGAGGCTGATTCGTTGCATGATCTCGCAGCTGAATCCGGTCTTGACGAACGAGCGCGGACCATGCTGCACGCTCAGTACTTTGATGACCTCGTCGCAGCGGCGTGGGCCGACGGCGTTCTGACAGACGACGAGCTCACCCAGATTGACCGAGTAGGCGAGTTGCTTGGCATCGCAGGAGAAACTCGTCGAGCCGCGCTGGTCGCTCCGGTGGCTGAGTGGGTGGAGGAGGCGTTAACTGGCGTTCACCGGGATGATGCAGCCGAGACGAAAGTCTCGTCGCCGCGGATCGTTCTCGAACCCGGAGCGCTCGTCGTGCTCACAGGGGAGATGGAGGTGCCCCGTTCGTACTACGAAACTCTTTTGACTGAGCACGGCTACATTCCATGGTCCGGTGTGACGAAGAAGGTGTCGCTCGTCGTCGCAGCAGATCCGGACAGCTTGTCAGGAAAAGCACGTAAAGCACATGACTATGGCATTCCTGTTGTCGGGGTAGAAACGCTCATTGAACTGATGCGCGCCGCTTAGCGGTTCGGCCCCAGCTGAAAACGGGTTCTGCAACTACGTGAAACTCGCCCCGCCTCCTATTTTGCTAAGGAAGACGGGGCGAGCTGCGCTGAATGAAGGTCGTTCGTTACTTCACCGCACCCACCATAAGGCCGTTCGTGAGGAACTTCTGCACCAGCATGTACGCGATCACTGCGGGAATCACAGCGATGATTGTTCCCGTCATCACCATTTCCCACGGCGTCGTGTTGTCGATCAAACGTCCGATTCCCACCGTCACCGGAGTGTGCTCGGGAGACCGCGTGAGCACGAGGGGGTAAAGATACTGCCCCCAGCCAGTGAAGAACGACAGCGCGAATGCGGTCGCCAATCCGGGCGCTGAGAGCGGCAGCACGATTCTCCAGAGGATGCCCAGGCGTGACGCGCCGTCGACCGCGGCCGCCTCCTCAAGAGCAAGCGGGAGCCCGTCGAAGAAGCTGCGCAGCAGAAGGATCGGGAACGCGACGCCGGTCGCTGCGATCACGAGGATCACACCGGCATAAGTGTCGTAGAGACCTACATCGCTCAGCATCATGAACATGGGAACGACAATGATCACCTGCGGCACCAGCTGCGTCAGAAAAACCACGCTGACAAAGGCGCGCTTACCGCGGAAACGGAACCGCGACAGCGCGTATGCTGCCAGCACTGCCAGCACGACACAGACCACCGACGCTCCAACGGCATAGATGAGTGTCGCCTTGAGAAAATCGAGAATCGGCACCCTGCTGAAAATGTCAATGTAGTTCGACCATTGCCAGTCAGTCGGGTACAAGAATGACTTGCCGAGATTTTCATACTTCGTCAGTGACGCTACGAATGCCGCATAAAGCGGGAGCAAAGTGAACAGCATCCATACGGCAATCAATGCGTAGCGCCCGACAAGCACCGCAATGCGCGTGCGTTCACGGCTTGGAGTTCTCATACCGTCTCCTGTCCTTCCTTGCGCAAGGCCCGCCAGCTCATTACTGACACCACAATGAGCGTCACGAGTGCCATGGCCGCGCCGCTGCCCAGATCGGACTCGATGAACACTTTGCTGTAGATATCGAGCGCGATAATCTGAGTTGACCGTGCAGGCCCGCCGTTAGTCATGACGTACACGGTGTCGAACACTTGAAGAGTCCACGCCGCCACGATGAGCGTTGACACCGTCAACACGGGACGCAGATGCGGGAGCGTGATGTATCGAAGACGCTGAAACCAGGTTGCGCCGTCGATCTGCGCGGCTTCTTCGATCTCGTTCGGGATAGTCTGCAGCCCTGCGAGCAAAGTGATGATCATGAAAGGAGCACCCTGCCAAATGCGCACGATGATGACCGTGGCCAGGGCGCTGTCGGCATCGAGAAAGCTGATCGGCTCGGAAACGAGCCCTGTTGTCACCAGAACTCGATTGAGGATTCCGAACTGGGGTTGGAGCACCCAGCTCCACATCGCTCCGGCAAACGCATGGGGAACGATCCACGGAATAATCACCAGCGCGCGAAACAGGGTGCGGCCCTTGATCGGCTTATTGAGAGCAAGCGCGATGGCGAGGCCGCAGACGACGATTCCCACGACACCGCCCACGAGCCAGATCACCGTGACGAGAACCGTCTGCAAGAACTTCGCCGACGCGAGGTATGAGAAGTTCTCGAAGTTATTCCACCCGGTGAACCCCTGAAAGAGGTTTGAATCGCCGAGAGAATACAGCGTTAGGTTCGCAATTGGAATGATCAGGACGACCGCAAACAGCGCCACCGTCGGCAGAATGAAGATGTACGGTTCGACGCGACTCTTGGTGAGGCTTTTCGCGCGCTTCACACGGAGCGGTCGCTGGTTCGGATTAGTTCTCTGTGTCGTGATCGTGCGGGTTGCGCTCTCGTTATCAGTATTCAGCACTGTGTTCTTCAACAATGTTCTCCAACGTCTTGCTGGCGGACTGCTTGGTGGTGAGGAGCGCCTGCAGCTGCTCGCCGTTGGTTGTCCACAAGGAACCGGTCTTCGGAGAGATACCTTCTGGAACGCCTGAAAGGAGTGACTCGGTCAGCACGTCCCAGTACTGGCCCTCGTACTGTGCAGATTCGGATTTCAACACGGGGACAGAACCGTATGACGAATGGACCGTCTGGTTTTCGGTGCTCATCAAAAATTCCAAGAACTTCCACGCTTCGTCTGGGTGCTCGCTCGAACTGGGAATGAACCATCCACCGACGTTGATCGCCGAGATCGATTTGCCGGATGCCCCGGCCGGCATCGCTGCTACGCGAATGTCTCCAGAATCCACCTGGTCTTTGACCTGGCCCACCATATTGATTCCGTCGAGCGCCATGCCCACCTTTCCATCGCGCAGCAACGTGCGAGTTGTGAAGCGGTCATACTCGACGAGATTCGGCTGCGCATTCTGAGTCATGTCTTTCATGAACTGCAGCGCGTTCGCCGCCGCATCAGCATTGGCTGGTTCGTCATATGTATATTTCTGCGCATTGGCGTCCCAGCTTGGCCCGCCGACCTCGGAGGCGTACAGCGACTCGAACATGAACGAGGTCTCACCACCGGCAGGCTTGCTGTACATGCCGCTTCCCGGAACACCTGTTGCCTTCTCGATGGCCGCTGCCGCGTCGAGGTATTCCTCCCACGTGCTCGGCGGGTTGTCCGGGTCAAGACCGGCCTTCTCGAATAGGTCGACGCTATACCAGAGCAGGAGAGGGGTTGCAGCGCTCGGCACCAGATACTGTTTGCCCTGATATTGGCCGGACTCCAGCAGCACGGGGTAGATGTCGTCACGTAGTTCATCGCTCATGCGATCGGCTACGTCGAGCACAAGTCCCTGCTCAGCGAGTTCGAATACCTGGCCGGGCAAGTGATACATGACGTCGGGGAGCGTCTTCGAACCTGCCATCACCCCGATGCTTGACGTGGCGTCGGCCCAGCCGAGGTCTTGCATATCGATTGTGATGTTCGGGTTCTGCTGCTCGAACTCCTCGATCATCGGTTCGAAGAGAGGACGAAGCTGCTCGGGCGTACCCGTGCGCATGAAAGTCAGAGTGACCTTTTCATCACCGGAGCCCGACCCTCCTCCTGAGCAGCCGGAAAGCACGAGTGCTGATGCGGCGACGGCGGCCAGAGCAGCGACCGTGCGTCGCGCAAATGGTGTTCTTTTCAATGTTCTCTCCTTTGAGATGGGGCGGTGCAGCAGGGTTAGATGAGGCCAATGCGCTCGAAGACGGTAGCGATCTCTCGCTTCTCTTCAGCGGACAGCAGGGGTGAGGGAGTGCGCGGGTACCCACCATGGGCGCCGACAAGGTCAGCGGCGTGCTTGAGGAGCGAGATCACCTTGTATTCGCCGCCTGTGCTCGAGAATTGTGCGGCGAGGTCCATGTAGGGAAGGAGGGAGTCGCGCACGGAACGGGCAGTCGCGTAATCTCCGCGGGAACGGGCTTCCCATATCTCCACTGTCTTTTTCGGAGCGAAGTTGGCGATGCTTGAGATGAAGCCGGCCGTACCCGCGAGCGCCGCGTATGGTTCGAGAAACTCGCCATGCCCGTTGACCACCGAGATCGTTGAACCGACAGTTTCGACGACTCGTGACATCTTGAAGAATGCGGGAGTGCACTCCTTGATGCCAACGACGTTGGGCAGTTCGCTCAGACGCTTGATCACCTCGACCGACATATCGATGCCCATGACCTCGATGTTGTTGTATATGAGGATGCCGAGGTCGGTGCCCTTCGACAGAGTCGAGTAGAAACCGACGATGCTACGAGCATCCTTTGCGGGGTAATAGTAGGGAGCCAGCGCCATGATTCCCGCGGCTCCGAGCCCCTCTGCGTGGCGCGCCAACTCGATCGACTCGTGCACATTTGTGCTGTTGCACCCCGCGATGATGGGAAGCTCACTGCCGACCGTCGACATCGCCGTTTCCACTACTCTTTTGCGATCATCCGTGCTCATGGCGCCGCATTCACCAGTGCTGCCGGCGACGACGAGCACAGCATTGCTTGCGTTCAAGCCTCCATCGACGATGTAACGCAGGTTGCGTTCGTACTCATTCGGGTCGAATGCACCATCAGCATCGAATGGAGTGATGCTGATGCCGGTGATGCCGTTGAGTTGCTCCTTGAGCTTTTCGGGGGTCACGATACGATGTCCTCTCAGTTGAAAGTTGAATCTGGGGTCACGGCCGATGCCCACCCGACGGACACGAGCCGATCGTCTTGATCTCGTATCCACATATCGACGTGAGTGCGCAGACCGCCGCGGGCAGCTTCTTGGCCGACGACTTTTCCTTTGATGCGCAGCACTGAATCGGGGAAAACGGGGAGCAGGAACTTCGCCTTAACTCGGCCGGACGTGAACCACGGGGCACCGAAGAAGCCTGTGCAGATGTCGGAGAAGAATCCTGCGCTCTGCTGTCCCTGAGCGATCGTTCTCTCCAAGCCGTTCTCGTTAGCAAACTCCCGATCATTGTGGAAGTTGCGTTCGTACTCGCCGATGTACGAGAACACCGACATTTGTGCTTGTGTGAGGCGGGTCGTCTTGCCTTTGATCGGCGTTTCGGCACGCAGTCCTGGACGCACGGTTTCCACTGGGTCGGCGGAAAGCGCGTCGGGGACGACCCGACGGGACGGTTGTGCCGTGCCCGCGCTCGCTGTCGTCTCGCCGGGATCCACACGGGTGAGCTCGGAGTTTCTATGCTGCACCAGAAGCTTGCCCGAGGCATCCCTTGCCTCAGCTTCCATAACCGCGTGACCCTTGCCGCGAAGAATGTCTTTGACGACATAGCGACCTGTGATCGTCACCGTCTCGCCTAGAGGTATCGGAGCATGAAAGATGAGCTCTTCGTCGGTATGCAGACCGACGACGGTCATGCGGTCGTATACGCCGTATTTCACGTTCAGCAGATCATTGCCCACGATCGCGGCATGGCCGATGGGCGGGCCAAACGGCGACGGGCCGAAATGCCACGCACGGTAGTCATCCATGCTGAAGGCGTAGGCCTTCATGAGCTCCTCAGTGACCTCCACCTCCATCGGACCGAGCTCCTCGAACGTCGCAATGTTCTCGAACGTTGCTACCTTGGTTCCCGACCACCGTGCGAGTGTCGCGGTTGCTGCTTCGGGCACTGTTAAATCACTCCTTCTTCATGCAGCGCAATAACATCTGCAGGGGTCTTGTCGAGCACGTGGATCATGATCGAGTCGGTGTGCTCTCCGAGCCGCGGCGGCGCGAGGCGCATGCTCACCGGAGAATTCGAGAGTTTGACGGGATTGCCGATGAGCACGAGCTCCTCACCCGAGGCATCTGTGGTGTGAAAAAGCATGTTGCGTGCCCACGGCTGCGCGCTTGCCGCGACCTCTGGAATGTCGAGTACTGCTGCGCACGGGATTCCGCACTCGGCGAATTCCTTCTCGACATCAGCGCTTACGTGCTGTTCTGTGTATTGCTCAACGATTCGCTCGGCGCCCACGCGGTTGCGCATGCGTGCATCGACCGTGGCGAAATCGGGGTGGTCGACGAGGCACGGCCGACCGACGATGTCTTCACAGAACCGCTTCCAGAACGCTTGTGTTCCTGCGTGGAGGTAGACGTACCCGTCTTCCGTGCGAAAGACGTTGGCCGGGGCGTTGAAGTCGTCCCGGTTGCCGTTGAGCGGCGGTACAGTCCCGTTAGACACATACGCGGGAACGGGTGTTCCGGTTGCGGAGAACAGCGAGTCGTAGACAGACAAATCGATCGTCTGGCCTTCTCCGGTGAGATCACGGTGGCGTAGTGCGGCCAAGACTCCGAGCGCCGTGTAGACGCCGGACAGCACGTCGGCCGAAGCGATCTTTGTGAGCAACGGCTTTCCGTCGCCTTGACTGTTGAGCGTCATGAGTCCTGTTGACGCCTGTGCAATGCAGTCGAAGAGTACCTTGTCGTGCAAGGGGCTGTCGGCACCGTACCCGGAAATCGAGGCGATGATCAACGCGGGATTGAGCTTCGCGAGCGTCGACTTATCGAGACCCATTTTTGCAAGCGTGCCCGGTCTGAAGTTTTCGACGAGCACGTCGGCCCACTCGACGAGTTCGGTGAGGATGCTTCGGCCCTTCTCCGTTCTGGTGTTGAGTGTGAGCGCACGCTTGTTGCGGTTGAAGAGTGCGGTGTACAGGCTTTCGCCGTTGACGCGCGGATCGTTCTGTCGAGAATCCTCCCCGTTGAGGCCCTCGACTTTGATCACATCCGCGCCCAGATCGGCGAGATGCTGCGCACACAAGGGACCTGCGATAAATCTCGACAGATCAAGGACCTTGATGCCGGTCAGGACTCCTGTTGCTTTTGGATCCCAGGGGATTCGATTCGTGACATGTGCGTGTTCGTCTTTCACGAGCATCCTTGCTGTTCGAACGGTGGGTGCCGCGTGTTGTGTTCGTGGCTGTGGCCTCAAACACGACTCACGTGACGACGCGTGTCGTCTCAACTTCGAGAAAACGGGCGTTATGCAATGGGGTACTATGTTGTTTTATATTGGTTTATGACCGAAGTCAAGAGGCAACTAAACAGGCTCTGAAATTCGCCTCATCAAACTTGACATTGTTTAGAAACACATATAAAACAACATAAACACAACATTCTCGATGTGAAGGGCAAAGATGCCGGACAGCACTGTTTCTGATCTCGTCGCCGGGGTTTCCCGCGAAACGTTGACGCCTCGCGTCGGCATGCGTCTCGCTGGCTCGTTGCGAGACTCGCTCTCAGGCGGCATTCATCAACCGCTTGCGATCAGCGCGCTTTATCTAAGCGAAAGCGGGCACGAGGTTGTCATCGTCGCGTGTGACTTGATTCTCATGCCACCCGCCGATGCATGGCAGATCAGGCTCGCGATCGGTGAAGCACTGGATGTTCCGGCCGAGCAGATTCTTGTTGCATTCAGCCACTCGCACGCCACACCCTCGCCCGTGAGCTGGGGTGAGTACGACTACGTCGCCACCGCTGAGGAACGTACCGAAGTCGAAGCGTTCTTCGAGACGTACAAGATCGCTGCCGTGACGGCCGCCGTCGCTGCGCAGCGCAAGGCGGAGCCTGCCCGAATCGAATCAGCGGTCGGTAAATCTGACATCAACGTCAATCGGCGTGAGCGCCGTGAAGACGGACAGATGATACTGGGCAGCAACCCTTCAGGCCCCGCCGATCGTGAAGTCGGAGTCGTTCGAATCGACTCCGAGTCTGGTGATCCGCTCAGCATCCTATTCAACTACGCCTGCCACCCCGACATTCTTGGGCCCAAGTCGCCTCTCATCTCGCCCGATTTTGTCGGCCCTGCCCGAGACGCTCTTGAGGCAGTAACGGGAGCAACATCACTCTTTCTGCAGGGGGCGGCCGGAGACATCTACCCGTGCACTGGAATCGTGAATGGTGATGCCGGCGTCGATGTAGCAAATCGACTGGGACACCGGCTCGGTGCCGAGGCCGCGCGGGTGTCTGAGACCATCAATACACACAGGGAGCCAGATGAGCGGGTTGCCTGGATCTCGACGAACAGCATTACGACGAATTGGCATTACCGCGAGCGCGAACGCCCGAGCCGCATAGGGCTGACATCCTCTCGCGTCGTGCTTGATTTGCCTACGCGGCCCTTGCCGAGTGCGGGGGAGGCTCGCGAGCTCGTTGAGACGCGATCACGCGAGCGTGACGCGGTGCCCGACGACGCTGCCCTCTCTCAGCGATTGATCGCAAGCCGTCGTCTTGCCTGGTCACGGATCCAGCTCGAAGCGGCAGAGCGCGGGGGACCAAACTCACTCGACGTCGAACTTCAAGCCATCCGCCTCGGTGACAGCGCGATCATCGCGATTCCGGGGGAGTTGTTCACCGAGATTGGACTTGCCATCAAGAAGGCCTCTCCATTCCCGAACACCATCGTGAGCGCCTACTCGAACGGGGTGTTCTTCTACATCCCGACGGAAGCCGCATTCCACGACGGAGGGTACGAGGTCAACTCGCACCAAAACTATTTGCGAGCAAGCGGTCCCACCTCTGACTGGGAACGTCGCCTCGTGCAATCAGCAACCGAGCTCCTTCAGAGCCTCGCCTAATTCAGTAAGTCGAAAGGAAGCGTTCTGTCTATGAACACACCACGAAAGCGGGTCGCCATTGCGGCACTCGCCGTCGCCGCACTCGGACTGAGTGCGTGCAGCGGTGGAGACTCCGGCAACGCAGACGGGTCCGAGACGATCATGGCGGTCGTCTGGCCCGGCCCTGAGGGCGACGCCATGGAAGCCGTCGCCAAAGAATACAACGAGGGTCAGGGCAAGAAAGACAAGGTCCAGGTGAAGACCGTTCTGCTCGGCCGTGAAGACACCTTCAATAAGGAAGCCACTGAGATGGCGACGAAGTCATCGGAGTTCGACGTCTACTGGACGGCAAGTTACATCCTTGAGCAGCATGCCGCCTATCTCGAACCGCTCAATGACGTGAACCTTGACGCGTTCATGCCCAAAGCAGTCGACGCGCTCACCATTGATGACAACGTGTACGGTCTTCCGCTAGATGTATCAATGCACTATCTGATGTACCGCGAAGACCTCGTCTCGGCGCTGCTTGATGATGAGTCGGCATGGGACACTTTCGGCGACATCAGCGAAAAGGTTGTCGGAGAGCGCCTTGAGCCCAAGGACCCGAACGAGTGGACCTGGGACGATTACAACGCAACCGCGGCGTACTTCACACAGACGCTCAATCCCGACTCTCCGACGGAGTTCGGCACCGCGCTCGCGGGGAAGAATACGCCGTTCAACGCGATGTTCTGGGACAACGTGCTGTGGGGCAGCGGTGGACAATGGCTTGACGGTTCTGACGCGGTTCTCGATTCTCACGCTGCTGAGAAGGCCATGGAGATCTACCAGACGGCATATGACAACAAGCTCGTACCACCAGGTTCTGTGCAGGGTGACTTCAACGAGCTACAAGCATCGATGCAGTCGGGGTCGATCGCTCTCATGCAGCAGTGGGCCGCCGGCTACGAGACGTTGAACGACCCCGAGCAGTCTCCCAAGACAGCGGGCAAGCTTGCTCTCGCACCTGTTCCTGGTCAGAAGGCGCACGTGCATTTTCTTGCGGCAGGGCTGAACAAGTTCAGTGAAAAAAAGGATGCTGCGAATAAGTGGCTTTCCTACCTGGGCACAGAGGGCGCACAGCAATCATACGCGGAGGCCGGCGGCATTCCATCAGTCGCTGACGTTCTGACTAAGCAGGCTGAGAACAACCAAGTACTCGGGCATCTCGCCGAAGACGTTGACAAATACGGCTACGTCGAGGAGCGGTTCAACAAGGCAACGCAGTATCAGGGCTTCGTCGCTCTCGGCAATGCACTGAGTGCCGGGTGGGTTGGCAACGAGTCGATTGATGCAGCTCTCAAAGCAGCGCAAGAGGCCATGTCCGAATTGGCAGAGAAGTAGCGAGCCGCCGTGTCATCGATGTACAAAGGCGCGGTGCGCTGGGGACTCAGCGCACCGCTCCTCATCTTCCTTGTTCTCATCGTGGTGTTCCCACTGGCGTACGGGGTCTTAACGTCGGTGCAGGAGAGAACGCTCCTGACTCCCGAGGTGACATTTACAGGCATCGACAACTACACGGATGTTCTCACCGATGGGGAATTCTGGCGCACCGTGTGGTTTACCGTTATCTTCACCGGTGTCACTGTGGCCGTAGAAGTTGCGCTCGGTCTTGGGCTGGCGCTTCTTGTCTCGCAGCGCTTCTATTTTAAGAAGTTCTTCGTCACGGTGATCCTTCTGCCGATCATGGTTGCCTCGTCGCTGATGGGTCTGCTCTGGCGGCTCGGGCTGAACGACAACATGGGGCTGATCCCCGCGTTATTCAAGTTGATCGGGACTGAGTTTCATCCGTTCTCGTCGACCTGGGTGTACCCGACATTGTTCACAGCAGAGACTCTGCACTGGACTCCTCTGGTGTTTCTTCTCTGCTACGCGGGACTTCAGTCGTTCTCTGAAGAGCAGCGTGAGGCGGCGCGCGTCGATGGCGCTGGCTACTGGCGCATCTTCTGGAGCCTCGTACTCCCTCATCTGCGCCCGGTGATCGCAATCGCGCTGTTCCTGCGCCTCATCGACACGGCCAAATCATTCGACATCATCTACGTGCTGACGGGTGGCGGGCCAGGAAATTCGACAAACACCGTCAGCCTCTACATCTTCAGAAAAGCATTTGTCGATGGAGACTTCGGGGTCGCGTCGGCCGCAAGCGTGGTCATGCTTGTGCTTCTCCTCGTGCTCGTGCCCGTTGTCGTTCGTCAGACCGGCGTAAAGAAGGAGGTCTCGTAATGGCTGACACACTTGCATCCCCGGAGACAGCACAGGCACTTCACCTTCCGTCTAGGGCTGTTTCGTCGACAAGGCGCAAGAGCTGGCCGAAGAAGCTCGTTGTCACCGTTGCCGTTGCCGTTGCCGCCGTCATTCTGAACATGCCACTCATCGGGGCACTGCTCACGAGCGTCAAACCGGCGGCGGACATCGCGCAGGGAGCGCTTTCGTTCCCATTTCTCCCGACTCTCACGCATTTCGTCGATGTGCTGTCAGCATCCGAACTGCCGATGGCCTTGATCAACAGCGTGCTGATCAGTTTGGGGTCCGTCGTACTGACGCTGCTTCTCACCTACCCGGCGGCATTCGCCATTGCCCGGTTGTCTTTCGGGGGATCGCGTTTTCTGCAGTTCGTGAGCTCGCTGCGTCTGATGCCGGCGATCTTCTTCGTCATACCCCTCTACCTTCTCTTCGGAGAGCTGGGGATGCTCGACACGATTTACGGCATGATCATCGTCAACACCTTCGTGCAGCTGACCCTTGCATTGCTGATTCTCGTTGCTGCGTTCCGGGATCTTCCGCGCGAAATTGAGGAGGCAGCGGCCCTCGATGGTTGCGGCATCCTGCGAGTTCTGACGGTCATTTCAGCGCCGATGCTCGCGCCATCAATCGTGGCGGCCAGCCTGCTGACGTTCCTGTTCACCTGGTCGGAGTATCTCTTCGCAACGGTTCTCACCACCTCGGATGCGACGCCGGTCACCGTCGCGGCAGCAAAATATGCCGGAAGCTTCGAACTCGCATGGGGAGAAGTCTCGGCCGTTGCTGTGCTCTCCGTACTGCCACCGATCATACTGTGCGTTCTCTTGCAGAAGTACCTGGTCTCTGGCCTGACAGCCGGTGCGATCAAAGGGTAGCCGAATGCAATCTGCGATGTGATGCGCGGGCGAGCACATAGCCCAGCTCACAACCACAAGTCACGCGAACCAGAAGTTCGCTCGAGAAATCGAAAACTGAGGAGTTTTGTTGTCCACGCTGTTTGATCCCATCCACATTTTAGCCTTCGATCACCGCCAGGTACTCAGAGACATGCTCGGTACTCCCGACGAGAGCGAGGCTGCCGCGTATGAACGGCTGAGCGATGGCAAACAGCTCGTCGCCGAAGCAGCCGCAGAGCTTGCCGCGTCGGGCGCTGCCGGGGTCGGGCTGCTGATCGACGAAGAGTACGGAGCCGATGCCGCCCGTTTCGCCGCAGACAACGGCGTCACGCTTGCAATGCCCGTCGAGGCGAGTCGCACGAAGATTATCGAGTACCAATACGGCGACGATTATCCACAGCACGTCACGGCATTCGGCCCAGACATCGTCAAACTTCTGGTGTTCCACAACCCAGGTGACGACGCGGAACGTCAGCGCATCCAGTTCGAGAGAACGCTCGAAGTCTCACGGTGGTGCAAACAGAATGACTACGCGCTTATGTTAGAGATTCTGCTTCCCGCCACGCCCGAGCAATTGGACTCGGTCGACGGAAGCAACGAACGCTTCGTCGACGAATTGCAAACTGAACTGCTCAGAGAGTCAATCAAGCAGTATCAGGATGCTGGAATAGAACCAGACCTGTGGAAGGTCGTTGGACTCCCCAGCGCGGCCGATTTCAAGGTTGTCGCCGGCCAGGCGCGAGCAGATGGTCGTGATCACGTCGGCTGTATTGTTCTCGGCAATGGGGCCGGCGTGACGCAGGTCGAAACCTGGCTCGCGACGGCAGCTGGAGTCGAGGGGTTCACCGGTTTCGCTGTCGGCCGCAGCATCTGGTTTGAGCCGCTCAAGGCGTACTACTTCGATGGGCTGAGCCGAGACGAGGCGCGTGCTCGCATCGTCAACTCCTTCTCAACGCTCATTCGGGCATTCAGCAGCGGTCGGTGACAGCAATGACACGTGACATTCTCGTCGGGCTCGACCTGGGCAGCACGTCGTTCAAGGCTGTTGCTGTCTCGCTTGACGGCGATGAGTTGGCTATGGCCAGCGTGGCGACGCCATGGGACAGAAGCGAGCTCGGCACGACGATGTCTGCTACAGCAACCGAGGCGGCTGCCCAAGATGTGTTGCGGCAGTGCCTCGATCAGATCTCAGATCCTCGCGTCATTGCGGCAGGCATGACGGGCATGGCGGAGGCAGGCTTTCTCGTCGACGATGCCGGTGCAGTGTGGTCTGATGCGTACGCCTGGTTTGATGAGCGGGGGCGGGCTGAGCGTGAACAGCTTTCCGCAGAACTGACGTCGCGCTGGTTCTCGTCGATGACGGGACTACCCCTAAGCGTGCGCTGTTCCGCGATCAAGATCAAGGCGTCGGCAGCATCGCGTGCGTCGATGAATGGTGTGCGGTGGGAGTCGCTCCCCGAATGGATAGCACGTCGTTTCGGAGGCGAGCCGCGTGCGGAGCTGTCGCTCGCTGCTCGCACCGGATTGATGAACATTCATACACATGATTGGGAACCCGACTTGCTGAGCTGGTCGGGGGTCGATGCAGACCGCATGGCGCAGCCACAGAGGGCCGGTGCGACGTGGGGGATAGGTCGCTCAGGAAGCCTTCTCGATGGTGCTGTTCTCACCGTCGCGGGTCAGGACCACGTGTGCGCAGCGATCGGGACGCGAGCGCAGGGCGATTCGGACGTTCTCGATTCGATAGGCACGGGCGAGGCCGTGCTGTGCGCGAGTGAGCCCCTTGATGCATCCACGACGCTTCGCGCCGTGGGTGCGGGCCTCACCGTTGGCGTACATGTGGTTCCGGACAGACACCTCGTGATGGCCGGACTGGGAACGGGCGGGCGGCTCTCGACGGTGCTCACTCTTCTTGGAGTTATGACACGCGAACAGCTTGAACAGCTCAATTCGTCGGCCGACTTCTCCGGCGGAACACGCGAGACTGCCGAATGGGCTGCCGAAATCGTTCACGACGGAGCGGCAACGTCGCGTGTTCCCGAGAACATCGAAGAGCCAGTCGCAGCGTGGCAGAGCGCCGTTGCCGCTGCGGGCGTCAGACTCGACGATGCGATCGACAGGCTCGAACGATTCAGCGGAGAGCACGATCGGGTTGTGTCTACCGGCGGCTGGTATCGGAGCATCCCGTTCAGACGTTTGCGCACAGCGTCAGTGCGTCGCCGGCTCAACATCTCATCAGTAACTGAAGCAACCGGCGTCGGAGCCGCGCTCATCGCTGGTGTCGCTGCCGACGTGTATCCCCATGCTTTGTCGGTTCCAGAACCGGCCGTCGAAAAGCTGTGAAAGGACGATTCGAATGAAAATCACTGGACATACCCGAACATATGCGCTGATCGGAGACCCAATCGCGCATGCGAAAACACCCGAACTCTACAACAGAAAGTTTGCAGAACGGGGCATCGATGTCGTCGTGGTTCCTGTTCACGTCTCGCCCGAGAGTATCGGCGACTTCGCCACAGCTGCACGCTCGTGGGAAAACCTCGTCGGAATCGGCGTCACCATCCCGCATAAAGAAGGGATGATCGAGCAGGTAGATCGCCTGACCGATGCGGCGCGACTGTGCGGTGCGACGAATGTCATCAGGCGTGCCGGCGATGGCGCGCTGACGGGAACCCAAATGGACGGGCCAGGGTTCGTATGGAGTCTTCGCGATAACGGAGTCTCCGCCGAGGGCGCGAAAGTTCTTGTGCAGGGTGCCGGAGGCACGGCAAGAGCAATTGCGTTCGAGTTGGCAGCCTCTGGCGCGGCGAGCGTGACGATCGCCAATCGAACTGCTGAACGAGCAGAGTCACTGGCCGAAAGTATCCGTTCGGCGTATCCGGATTGCATGGCAGAAGCAGACAGAATGCCCGCTGGTCAATTTGATCTCATCGTCAACGCCACGAGTGTCGGCATGAAAGAGTCCGATCCATTGCCTCTTGACGCTGACCTTCTGACGGCAGGGACCGTCGTCGCCGATGTCATTATGAGTCCGCCCGAGACTGCTCTGCTGGCCGAAGCCCGCACACGTGGCTGTGTGACGCACAGCGGCCTGCGAATGCTGGAAGCGCAGTTCGAAGCAACCGTGGCATTCCTCGGACTCGACAAAGAGGAAATCGTATGAAGGCCGCCTTGCTGACCGCGCCCAACGCTCTCGAGATTGTCGAGAGCGACCTGCCTGTGGCTGGCCCAGACGAGGTTCGTGTGCGAGTGGTTGCGTGTGGGCTCTGCGGCACCGACCTGCACACGCTTGCCGGCAATAACGCACTTGTGCGTTATCCCACCATCCCTGGGCACGAATTCGTCGGAGTTGTCGATGCCGTGGGCGAATGCGTCTCTAGCCTGAAGACCGGTGACCGAATTGCCGTCGACCCATCGCGTTCGTGCGGTCATTGCATCAAATGTCGGAGTGGCTGGCCGAATCTCTGCCCTGACAAGGGCGGCCACGGCTCGCGATTCCCTGGCGGTTTTTCGGAGTACGTCGTCGCGCGTGAGGAATCGTGTGTCGTACTCGATGAAGGCGTTTCGTGGAATCGTGCAGTGCTTTCCGAGCCTCTTGCCTGCGTGCTGCATGGAATGGACAGACTCGGACCGGTGCTTGGCAAGAAGACGCTCGTCTTTGGCGCGGGAACCATTGGCATGCTCGCCGCCAGTCTGCTCATCGAGGGCGGCGCACGAGTGCAGATGGTCGAGCTCTCTGAGACGCGTCAGCAGATCGCGCGCTCGTGGGGAATCCGATGCGAAGCATCGGCAGACGACTTCGACGACGAATCGCTATGGGATGTCGTCGTTGACGCCACGGGTGTTCCTGCGGCAATTCAGCAAGCCGTGACACTCGTGCGGCGAGGCGGTTCAATGCTGATGCTCGGCGTGGCTCCACAGGACCAGACGATCGAACTCTCGCCATACCGTGTCAACTGGCATGAACTGACGATCATCGGCTCGATGGCGATCCGGCAGAGCTTTCAGCGCGCCGTTGAGCTCTTGCCGCAGATCTCTGCCCCGCTCGAATCCCTCGTTACCCACGCACTCCCTCTCGAAGAACTATCCGATGGGATCGACCTTGTTCGCAGCAAGCATGCAATGAAGGTCGTCGTCTCGCCGGCAGATCGGGAGGCGTTGATCGCGCATCGCGCCGGAACGGAGCAGCAGAAATGACAACGTCACATGATATTCGCCACATAATCGGCGGTCAGCGTTTCGGAACTCCTGAGCAGAGGAGATTCAATCCCGCTCGACCCGGAGAACTCGTCGCAACAACGCCCGTTGGAGACAGAGAGACCGTCGACAAGGCAGTTCGGGCCGCTCACGATGCACAGCGCGACTGGGCCCGAATTGGCTCCGTCGCTCGCGGCACCATCCTGACGTCGGCTGGCGACATTCTCGCACGCCGGGCGGACGAGATCTCGGCGGACCTTACTCGCGAAGAGGGCAAGACAATTGCTGAGGCACGTGGTGAGGTGATGCGTGCTGCCGAGACCCTCCGCTTCTACGGGGCCGAAGGGCGGCGCATGAACGGAGAAACCTACCCGTCCGCAGCACCGGATACGTTCGTTTATAGTCAGCGAGAACCGCTGGGCGTCGTCGGCCTCATTACTCCGTGGAATTTCCCGATTGCTATTCCTGTATGGAAAGCGGCGCCAGCGCTGATCAGCGGAAATGCAGTCGTGGTGAAGGCGGCAGGGATCACGCCGGTCTCTCTTTGGCACCTTGCCCATGCTCTCGAGGAGGCAGGATTGCCAGACGGAGTTTTCAATATCGTGTTCGGCAGCGGAGGAGTAATCGGTGACGCTCTCGTTGAACACGACGACGTCTCGGCTATTTCGTTTACTGGCTCAACGTCGGTAGGCCAGTCGATTCAAGACAAAGCGGCAGCACGACGCATCCGGGTGCAGACTGAAATGGGTGGTAAGAACGCTCTCGTCGTGCTCGACGACGCTGACCCTCAGCGAGCCGCCGAGATCGCTTCTGCTGGTGCATTCGGGCTGACAGGCCAGGCATGCACAGCAACGAGCCGTGTCATCTGCACACCTGGGATTCTGAATGAGTTCACCGACGCTCTCGTTGCTGAAGCAGAGCGGTATCGCGCCGGAGACGGTCTCGATGCAGCGACGCGCATGGGTCCCGTTGTAAGTGATAGCCAGCTGGAGACAGATCGTGATTACCTGCGTATCGCCGAGGACGAGGGGGCTCGGATCGTCTCGCAGATGGTTGAGCGCGACGGACTCTTCCTCAATCCGGCTGTGGTGACGGGAGCACAGCGCACGCATCGCATCGCTCGTGAAGAGGTGTTCGGGCCGGTCGCGACCGTGCTTGCGGCAACTGATTTCGAAGACGCCATTGAGATTGCCAACGATTCGCAGTACGGCCTCTCGGCCGGGCTCGTCACGAACAATGCCCGGGCGATTCACCGTTTTGCGAACTCCATTCAAGCCGGCGTCGTCAAAGTCAATCGTCCAACGGGCGGTGTCGATTTGAACGTGCCGTTTGGCGGCGTCAAGAACTCTTCGACGAACACCTATAGAGAGCAGGGCGCACATGCAGTCGATTTCTTTACCTGGACAAAATCCGTCTACATCGGCATCGATTAGTCAGACGCGACTGCGGACCGTTTCGCCCGGTTCGATGCGACACATAAACGAACCTTCTTTCATGATTGGAGACAGTAGGAGTGCTTAACGAAATGTTGTCCGGTATGACGCCGGCATCGTGGGATTCGACCCGAGAGGGTGCATTGACTGGCGTGCGGGTGCTCGACCTGTCGCGATTCATCGCTGGTCCTCAGTGTGCACAGAATCTCGGTGATCTCGGGGCAGACGTGATCAAGGTCGAGCGTCTAGGCGGTGAAGACACGCGCAGAAACGAGCCTCAGTACAAAGAGAAGAGTCTCTACACGGCACTCTTCAACCGCAATAAGCGCGCAGTAACCATTGATACGCGCAGTGTCGAGGGCCAAGAGATCCTGCTTCAACTCGCCGAGTGGGCTGACATCATTGTCGAGAATTTTCGCCCGGGGACGCTCGACAAGATGGGGCTTGGTCTCGAGGAACTGCGGAGGGTCAACGAGGACATCATCGTCGTTTCAATTTCCGGCTTCGGAAAGAACGGTCCGCTGAGCGACAAAGTTCTGTTCGACTGCATTGCCCAGGCATCCTCCGGATTGATGAACATCAATGCGCAGCCTGACCTGGTGCCGATCTTGACCAAGATCTTCCCCGCGGACTCGCTTGCCGGGGCGTACGCGACGGTAGGAGCGCTCGCCGCGCTTCACCATCGTGAGAAGACGGGCGAGGGGCAGGTTGTCGACCTTGCCGTGTTCGACGCACTCATGGCTGCGATGGGAACCTCCTTGCCCGGTTACCTGGTCACAGGGGAACTGCCACCGAATAACGGCAATCGGGACGACTACAATTCGCCGGCGAATATCTTCGCGACAACAGATGGATACGTGTATCTTCACGCGGGGACGCAGGCTTTCTGGGCGCGTTTGTGCATAGAAATCCTTGAGCGACCGGAACTGGTCAGTGATTCGCGCTTCAATACTGTGGGTGCTCGCATGACAAACCAGACGGCAACTGAAGCGCTGGTCACAGAGTGGACGTCTACACGAACCGGGGCGGAGGTCGAGGAGGTTTTCGCTCGCGTCGGCATCCCGTGTGCAGTCGTCGCTGATGTTCCCACCGCGGTCAGCAACCCGCAGGTATGGGAGCGCGACATGCTCATCAAGACCGTCGACACTGAGGGTGACGAGTTGGTGCTCTATGGCAATCCGGTGAAACTCTCGAAGTCACCCGTGCAATTCCGCTGGGCGCCGCCGCAGGCAGGGGAGCACAACCAGTCTGTCTTCGCCGACATTCTCGGCATTCCATCCGAACGAATCGAATCACTACACAAGAAGGGCGTCATCTGATGTCGAATATCAACGTGGACGAGAAGACTTATCTCACCAGAGATTCAGGCACGAAACCGCAGACATTCGCTGGAGTTGAGACTCCGGAGGAACTAGGGCCGATCACGGTTGATGTGACGGATGGGCTCATCAAACGCTATGCGTTCTGCATGGATGACTATCGATCGTGGCACTTCGACCGCTCGCCCTTCGGCGGCCCCGTTGCACACGCTTCTCTTCTGGCAAACGACTTGCTCACGATCTACTGCACCGTCTACGAGCGCGTTGGCTCGGCTTTGCACACTGAGGAGGAATTGACATTTCACGCGCCCGTTCCCGTCGGCGAGACAGTGACAATCACCGGTCGCTATGTCGACAAGTACGTGCGCCGCGGTGGCGGCGTGATCGTGATGGAAGCCGAGGCACGCGACAGCAGTGGAAAACTCCTCATCTCCCACAGAGGAGCAGAGGTGATGGAGGTGCATCCCGGCGACGTCGTTGGTCGGTCGAGCGCAGAACCGTCCGCTGATCGGATCGTTCCTGAGGCATCCAGCGCCTCCGTCGTGTCGAAGCCGGCAGCCAGGCTCGACGTCGGTGCGCCGCTGCCCCGTCTGTCGAAGACGCTCACTCAGGATCAGATTTCTGTGTATTCTTTCGTGGGCGAGCACGAGCACAACTTCCACAACGATTTGGAACTCGCGAAAAGCCATGGGCTCGACAGCACAATTGCCCAAGGCTTGCAGACGGCGGGCTACTTTTCTGAGCTCTGCACAGAGTTCTTCGGTGCGGACTGGTTTACGAGTGGCTACATTAAGACAAAGTTTCTCGCTCCGGTCTACCCCGATTCGACGATCACTGTGACGGGGAAGATTGCTGGGCAGGAGTCGAGTGAAGGGGACAGAACGACAACCCTCACCGAACTGTGGGCGAAGGACCAGGACGGCCGTCTCGTGGCGGTTGCTTGGGCAAAGGCGACGACCGAGTTGCAGTGAATTGTACCCTCCTGATGGGTGAAGTATGAGGGGCGGTTGCTCGCAGACCGGGTAACCGTCCCTGCGCTAGGAGGCGGATGCGGTGCAGATAGTGGGAGAGGACAAGATGTTTGCTTTGGAGCGAAGGCAGCTCATCGTGAAGGAAGCTCGCGAACATGGGCGTGTTGACGTCGCTGACGTAGCCGAGAACACAGGGGTGTCCAGTGAGACGGTCAGGCGTGATCTGACCTTCCTCGAACAGCAGAACCTACTCAAACGGGTTCACGGCGGCGCCGTCCCTGTTGAAGTTGTTGCGTCGGTGCCAGACGTGGATGAGCGCACCGACATCCAGGCGGGCGCCAAACGTGCAATCGGCAAAGCGGCCTTCGCCCATTTACCCGAGCACGGCACCGTTCTCATTGACGCGGGTACGACGACCGCTCAGGTGGCTGCAATGATCCCCGAAAACCGAGAGATGACGGTCGTCACGAATGGGATGCCGATCGCGGAGAGCCTTGTGCGCCACCCGTTGCTGACCGTGCACGTTCTCGGTGGTCGTCTGCGTTCTACAACGCTCGCAACTGTTGACCACTGGGCGCTTGAACAGCTGAAATCTCTCGACATCGACGTAGCGTTTATGGGAACGTATGGGGTCTCTCTCACCCGAGGATTCTCAACGCCCGATTCATTCGAAGGGGCGGTGAAGCGGGCGATGGTCAGATGTGCGAAGAAGGTCATTGTCGTCGCCGACAGCAGCAAGATTGGTGAATCGCATATGTCTGTCTTCGCACCTCTTGAAGACGTGGATGTGCTCATCACTGACGCAAAAGCCGACCGTAAGCAGGTCGCGGAACTGAAAAAGAGTGGCATCCGCGTTGAGACGACGCGAAGCGTCAAACGTGGAAAACGAGAATAGTCGCGTTGCCGAGGGCAGGCGTGCGTATGGAGAGAAGATGAACCAGACAGGCGGAGCCCAGCTGCCCGAGTATCGGCAGCTGGGCCAAAACGGCAGTCCAGACGAGTCATCGTGGGGTGTGTTCGGCGAAGCCGATGAGGTTGGAACTCTCAATCTTCTCTCGCCTGATCGCGTGCGCGATGCTGCGGCAGCAGTCACTCAGGGCAAGGTGTTCTCGCTCAATTGGAATCTTGAACTTCCAGGCCCGGCCATTCTTGGCCGAGGCTCGCCCCAACACGAGGTGATAGTGCAGGATGCTGGACTCGATGATCGTTACACAATGCTGTATCCTCAGGCATCCAGCCAGTGGGATTCATTAGCTCACGTAAAGCACCCTCTGCATGGCCACTACAACGGGTTCGCCCACGATGATGTCAGTGGCGCATCGGACACTCGACTCGGCATCCATAATTGGGCGCGCCGCGGCATTGCCGGGAGATTCGTTCTCGCCGATATCGCCCGCTACCGCGAAGTGCACGGAGATGAACTCGACTGCTCGCAGCGAACGCCGGTTACAGTAGCGGAAATCGACGATGTGCTCGACTGGCAGCGTGTCAAGCTGCGCATAGGAGACATTCTGCTTTTGCACTTCGGATGGACGCAATGGTACGAAGGGCTCTCTCCCGATGCACGTCAGGCAATGGGAGACGGTGAGCAGTTCGCCTGTCCAGGACTCGCGAATGAGCGGGCGAGCGCCGAGTGGCTGTGGGACAGACATGTCTCGGCGATTGTCGCCGACTGCCCTGCGGTCGAGGCCATGCCTTTTTACACGGGCGACGCCGATGGATTTCTTCACTACCGGCTCATCCCACTGCTGGGGATGGCACTTGGGGAGATGTTTGATCTTGCTGCGCTCGCAGAAGACTGCGCGACAGACGAGATTTATGAAGGGCTTTTCACAGCGGCGCCCCTCCACAAGGTCGGCGGGATCGGCTCGCCGGCGAATGCCCTCGCGCTGAAATGAGTGATCGATCAGTGAAAACCGATCCCTCCGCGGAGCGAATCGCCGCTGATGGCCGACTCTCTGATTTGGTGCACCGCCTTCGCTCTGACGTCTCGGGAACCGTCGACGATTCAAAACGACGTCGCGCCGAGTTCTCGACAGACGCGTCGAACTATCGCGTCGTTCCCGAGGTTGTCGTCTTCCCACGGGACATCGATGACGTGCTTGCGGTCGAAGACGTAGCAAGATCGACATTAACGCCCATTACATCGCGTGGCGGCGGTACTTCTGTTGCCGGCAACTCGATCGGGCCCGGAATCGTCATTGACTTTTCACGACACATGAACCGTGTTCTCGACCTGGACCCTGAATCTCGCATTGCGCGCGTGCAGCCGGGCACCGTCATGGCAACGTTGCAGACGGCGGCGGCTCCGCACGGGCTCCGCTTCGGACCCGATCCGTCCACGTGGGCGCGCTGCACTATTGGTGGAATGATCGGCAACAATGCGTGTGGATCACACTCCTTGCAGTTCGGAAGAACAGCTGAGAACGTTCGTGAGCTCGACGTCATCGACGGTACCGGTCGCCGGTTCTCTACCAGCTCTGGCTTTGATGCAGTTTTGGGACTCGAAGAACTGACGGAGCGTCGGCTCAGCACGATCCGGACGCAACTCGGCAGATTCGGCCGACAGGTGTCGGGCTACTCACTTGAACATCTTCTGCCTGAGAACGGTCGCGATCTCACAAAGACGCTTGTGGGCACCGAAGGCACCTGTGTCACGGTTCTCGACGCGACAGTGTCTTTAGTTCCGGTACCCTCGCGGCCTCTGCTTGTCGTGCTCGGCTACCCGAGCATGATCGCAGCAGCAGACGATGTTCCCAGCCTCATCGAACACCGCCCTGGTGCGATCGAAGGGCTTGATCCTCGACTGGTAGACGCTGTTCGGGGCCATCGGGGCGCAGACGCTGTTGCGGCTCTTCCTGACGGCGAGGGCTGGCTGCTCGTTGAAATCTCAGGCGATGATTCAGTCGAATCGCGTTCGCGAGCGAGAAACCTCGTCAAAGAATCCGGAGCCCAATCTTCTCGCATCATTGACAGCGAGCGTGACGTGCGCGCAGTCTGGCGAATCCGTGAAGACGGTGCCGGGTTCGCCGGCAGAACGCCGTCTGGCAAGCAAGCATGGCCTGGTTTTGAAGATGCCGCCGTGCCCCCTGAAAACCTCGGTCAGTATCTGCGCGATTTTGAGGAGCTTATTGATGGCTATGGCGTTGAAGGCATGCCATATGGTCACTTCGGCGATGGCTGTATTCACGTTCGGCTTGACATTCCGCTGGAGCGAGACGGAGACACTCTTCGCGCGCTCATGACCGATGCCGCGAAGCTTGTCGCGTCACACGGCGGCTCCTTGTCTGGTGAGCACGGCGATGGCAGGGCTCGAAGCGAGCTTCTGCCATACATGTACTCACAGGAGGCAATTGACGCCTTCGGGGAGTTCAAACAACTCTTTGATCCGGCAGACATTCTGAACCCCGGTGTTGTCGTGCGCCCCCGCTCCATCGACGAAGATTTGAGACGTCCGGCCGCTCTGCCTCTGTTAAGCGTGAACGGCCTTGCTTTTGACAATGATGGCGGTGACTTCACCGCTGCAGTACACCGATGCGTCGGCATCGGAAAGTGCCGCGCGGACAATGCGGCATCCGGTGGGTTCATGTGCCCCTCATATCTGGCAACCGCAGACGAGAAGGACTCAACGAGAGGGCGAGCGCGCGTTCTGCAGGAGATGCTCAACGGTTCGATCGTGCAACGCGATTGGAGAGCGCCCGAGGTGCATGAAGCTCTCGACCTGTGTCTGTCCTGCAAGGCGTGCTCCAACGACTGCCCGGCGGGCGTAGACATGGCCGCGTATAAAACAGAGGTACTCCACCAGTCATACAAAGGTAGACTCCGCCCGATAACTCATTACGTGCTCGGCTGGCTTCCCCGCTGGGCGCGACTCGCTTCGCCCTTTGCACGCGTCGTCAACGCGATCACGTCTTTCCGACCGCTCGAAAAGCTTGTGCTTGGAATCGGAGGAATGGATACGCGTCGCCGCATTCCCATGTTTGCAACAACGTCGTTCAGTCGTGCTCGTAGTCGCAGTCGACAGCCAGCGAATTCTGCGGCAAAGGGCAGCCCAAAGGTGATGATGTGGGTCGACTCGTTCTCTGACAATTTCTCCCCGACGATCGCCCGCGCTGCGCAAGTGGTGCTCGAGCATGCGGGATTTGAGGTTGTGCTTCCAGCGCGACCGGTCTGCTGCGGACTGACGTGGATCACCACGGGACAGCTCGACGGTGCGCGGAGGCGACTGAGCCAACTCATTGAAGAATTCTCCCCTGTCGTCGAGGCGGGGATTCCGGTGCTCGGCCTTGAGCCCTCGTGCACCGCTGTGCTGCGTTCTGACCTACGCGAGTTGTTCCCCGACGACCCACGTGCAATCGCAATTGCGCGCAACACATTTACTCTGGCCGAATTGCTCGCGTCGAAACACATGCCTGAAGATGCGCCGGAGCTTCCTCGCCTGGATGACGTTGAAATTGTCGTGCAGCCGCACTGCCACCAGCACTCGGTCATGGGCTTCAGCGCCGACGCCTCGTTATTGAACGAACTGGGCGCGTCCATCACACAGCTCAATGGATGTTGCGGGCTTGCCGGCAACTTCGGAATGGAGAAGGGCCACTACGACGTTTCGACGGCCGTGGCCGAAAATGCGCTTCTTCCTGCGCTCCGTGATGCGAGCGAGAAGTCGGTTTTTCTCGCGGATGGTTTCTCGTGTCGCACACAGGCCGAGCAACTCAGTGACGTGACGGGCATCCACCTCGCCGAGTTGCTTGCCTCTCGTACATCGAGTGCTGGTGGCCTGCGCGACAGCGCTCGCGGTTAATTACACATTCGGGAGACATTGCCTAGGGTGTCGTGATTATTCCTGAATTGCCTGGCGAACGTCGACGTTCAGAGCACGGATGCCCGCTGCGGCACCGTCGCTCAGACCACCATCCGTGACAACGATATCGACCTCGGAAAGGTCGAGCGCCTTGTACTTGCCGAACGAGCCGTACTTCGACGAGCCTGCGACGAGGACTGCCTGTGACGACATGCGCAGGGCTGCTCGCTTCACCTCCACCTTGGCTTCCGATGGCGTGGTGACTCCATGGCGAAGATCCCACGAGCTTGTGGAAAGAAGCGCGATGTCAACGGCGAGATCGTCGAGCATGTTTGCGGCGAGCAGACCGACCGTCGATTGATTGTCGCGGTCGACACGGCCACCGACGGTAATCAGCTCTGCTGATGTATTCGTCAGCACGCTGTGGGCAGTCATGAGGTCGTTCGTCACGATCGTGAGATCGTCAATCTCGGCGAGCATCGGCACCATAGCGAGCATCGTCGTTCCGGCATCAAGATAGATCGCCATGGACGGTCGCACGATCGAGCTTGCGAGCTGAGCCATCGCGGCCTTCTCCGCCGAATCGATGAGCGTTTTCTGCTCGTGGCTCGGCTCGCTGACCAGGCGGCTGGCGATCTTCGCGCCACCGGGAATCGAGATCGCATGGCCGTCTTCTTCGAGCTGCGACACATCGCGGCGGATTGTCATGTGGCTGACGCCGAGAAGGTCAGAAAGCTGTTTGAAGCTGAGCACCTGATCGCGCCGAAGATGACGCATGATGGCTTCGCGGCGCTGGTCAGGAATGAGTGGCGATG
The DNA here is from genome assembly GCF_011751765.2 of Paramicrobacterium chengjingii. Taxonomy (GTDB): domain Bacteria; phylum Actinomycetota; class Actinomycetes; order Actinomycetales; family Microbacteriaceae; genus Paramicrobacterium; species Paramicrobacterium chengjingii. The sequence goes on along the minus strand of NZ_CP061169.1, from coordinate 3,279,846 downwards.
CGTCGGCGCGTCGTGCTGCCATTCCGTGTGTTCCCTTCAGCTGCGATCAGGCTAGTAAGTCTATGGCGTCCACATTGTGCCGTTGCGCTCTGCGAGCTCGCAGGCTTCGTCAGGTGTGAGGGTTCGCGCCCGCTTCCCTGCGGTGAGGAGCGTCGCCCGTGCGGCCTCTTCCACCTCAATTGCCGAGTCCAGCGCGCTCTCAAGCGTGGCATTGCTCGTGATCTGGCCGTGATTCTGCAGAAGAGCCGATGAGAATGGACGGCTAATCTGTCTCAGGTGCCCGGCCAGCTCGTTGGAGCCAGGGTGCGCGTATGGCACGAGCGGCGTCTGACCTGCTCGCATGACGAAGTACGGAGTCAGTGGGGGAAGTGCGCTGAATTCCGACCATGGTTCGAGGCACGAGGCCGCGATAGCGAACGGGGAATGAACATGGATGACGGCACGGTGGCTCGGGTTCTTGCGGTACATCTCCAGGTGTAGCGGAAGCTCCTTCGACGGGGCTTCGCCGGCGAGGTGCCGGCCGTCGAATGCGACGACGGACAGTGCGCCGGGGTCGAGGTCTCCCAGGAGCGATCCACTCGGCGTCATCACGAGCAGGTCGTCGCCAACGCGAAGTGACATATTGCCGCTCGAACCGCGGCAGAGCCCTGCTGTTTCGATCGCTGCGCCTGTTGCAACAAGGTCAGCTGATGCCTGTTCGATCAGCGCAGCCACGTCAGCGTTGCCGACCGGTCGTGTGCCCATCAAGCTCATCGTTCGAGTACCTCCCACGCGGTCGCAAACATGTTCTCATCGCCGAAGTTGCCCGACTTGAGGGCAAGATTCACGTGCGCACCCGCAGAGGTGCGAGCGTGCGCCCAGCAAATTCCAGGTGCGATCTGCGGGCCGACCGACATCCGGTCGATACCCAAGGCCGAGACGACGGCGCCGGACGTCTCGCCACCGGCGACGATCAGCTGCGACACATTGAGGTCTCCATGAGTCGAGTGCGAGGCAATCGAGCCGAAGAGCCGTTCGATGCTCTCTGCCGTTTCGGGAGACGACCCCTTCACGTCGGAGAGCGAGTCCACGGCATAGATCAGGGCGGGAGCGTCGTCAGGTTGAGCCGCCAGCCATGCCAGCGACTCGGTGAGAACGGCTTGCTCGTCGTCCATCAGCTTCTCGGTGTTGATCTTGAACCAGGGCAGCTGATGCTTGGCATGGTTCACTTGACCCCGCGTCGCCTCGGAGGCGCTGCCAGCGAGCACAAGCCGTCTTCCTGTCACGTGTGGAATCTGGGCGGCGTCTGAGGCAAGTGGTCCCGAGAGTCCGAGTGCAAGCCCAGAGCCGCCAGAGACGAGGATGCTGTCGCGTGTCGCTTGGGCGATGGCGACGAGATCGCTGTCAGCGACCGCATCGACGACGACGTACCGCGCTGATTGGCCGGAGAGCGCTGCGGCTACGTCGTCAGGGCCACGCCTGACGATGTCGAGATGGATTTCGGCGACTGAATGAGACGTCTGAGGCTGCAAGAGCTCCGAGACACGAGATCGAGCCATTGGCGTCAGCGGATGATGACGCATCGGTGAATTCTCGAGAAGATCACCGTGTACTCTGAGCATCCCGCCCTCGACGGTGCGCCCGTTGGCGGGGAAGGACGGGACGACAACAACACGGTCGGCGCCCAGCTCCGAACTGACGGCATCGAGCACAGTTCCGATATTGCCTCGGTCGGTGGAATCGAAGGTCGAGCAGTATTTAACGTAGTAACGGGAGCATCCGGCTTCGCGAAGAGCGTTCACAGCATCCAGGCTGTCTTGAACTGCCTGCTCCGTGGGAGCGGTTCGTGTCTTCAAAGCGCAGACGATTGCGTCGAACTGCTCGGCCGTTGACATGGTCAGCGCTCCGGAGCGCACGCCGTGCTCTGTAACCACGAGGGTGCGGAAGCCGTGAGCGGCGAGGTTCGTGGCCAGGTCGGTGGCTCCTGTGAAATCGTCAGCAATCGCGCCAAGCTGACTCATGCTGTTTCTCCTCAGGGTGTAACAACCACGGATTGTCGTCGTGGAGTCTCGGCACATGTGGCTCGTGATCTGAACGGGCCATCTGTGGGAAGTGTATCAGCCGAGTGTTAAAATATGTGAATAATATTGACAAGTGTTTACGAGCGCGTCTACGGTATGTGAAGTGATGTGAACGACTCGTCAGTGAGGCTGAGGCAGGAGCAAAGGTCAACATGAAGACAAACTCGGATGCGCGGGTTGGGGATGCCCCGATCGGCGTGGCGCTCTCCGGGGCGGGCGGAGGATTCGGGCGCAGCTTTCTGGCACAGCTGAGCCGCATCAGCGGTATGAAGCCGTCTGTTCTTGTCGACCTGAACCTCGATTCTCTCGCTGTCATGCTCGACAAACTCGGGTATTCGCGGTCGTCATGGGCCGTCTGTCGCGATACACGCGACGTCGAGGCCGCGGTGGCCGCAGGGCGCACGGCTCTCATCGCCGATGGCGCTCTTCTCGCACCGCACGCGTACGACGTACTCGTGGAGGCCACGGGGAACGTGAGCGTCGGTTTCGCGCTCGCGTTGCGCGCTCTTGATGATGATCGCCATGTCGTCATGGTCAGCAAAGAAGTCGAGTCGGTCGCGGGCGTACATCTCGCCGGCGTCGCGCGTTCACGCGGCTTGCGCTACCTGCCAGGCAAGGGTGATCAGCCGGCCAACCTGCTCGCGCTTGTGAGCTGGATCACCGCCGTGGGCCTCGACATCGTCGCTGTCGGCAAATCGGCTGAGTACGACCTCGTGTTCGATCCGACGACTGGTACAGCATCGATGCTCGATGCGCACGAAACGGTCCCCGAGCTGGCGGGCCTTCTGGATCTGGGCCCCGACGTTGCCGTTACCGTAGCGGCTCGTGCGGAAGCTGCGCGCTCGTTCAAACGCAGCGCGGCCGCGGACTACTGCGAAATGGCCGTTGTCGCCCAGTACACGGGATTTGTCACGGACCGGGATGACATGCACTACCCGGTCGCGCGACCGAGTGAGCTTGCCGACATCTACAGGCTGCGAGCAGATGGGGGACTGCTCGAACGCCCCGGTGTAGTCGACGTCTTCACGATGCTTCGGCTTCCCGGCGAAGCGAGCTTCGCGGGCGGCGAATTCGTCATCGTGCGGACGGGCGACGCAGAAACGTGGCAACTCCTCAAGGCCAAGGGGCACGTTGTCAGCTCGGATGGCGCATATGCCTGCATTTACAGTCCCTACCACCTCATGGGTGTTGAAACCCCGCTCTCGGTCTACGAGGCACACTCCGGAACCTCCGACGTTCCGGCGCCCGACCAGCACGTCGTGCTCGCCGGCCGGGCGACCACGGCACTCGAGGCGGGAACCAGACTTCGCGTCGAGGGACACCACCATGAAATCGACGGTGTCGCACCGTTCCTGAGCGCGCGAGAAGACCTCCCTGCCGATACGGCACCGTTCTATCTGCTCGGCGGAGCCACTCTCGTACGCAATGTTCCCGCCGGGCAAACGATCACCGTCGATGATCTTCATGGCTTCGACGACCGACTATGGCAAGCATTTCACCACCCCCACTCCCTTCCCTCTACGTCTAAGGAGTCTCAGCGATGAGTGCGACACAAACTTCGAAATCGACGGGTCGACGGGCGGCGACAAACGTCCGCTGGTCAATCGTCGTGATCCTGTTCATCTTCTACACGATCAACTGCATCGACCGAAGCGCACTGGGTGTTGCGTTGCCATCGATCACCGAAGAGTTCCACATTTCGGCCACGGTTCAGGGCCTCGTCCTCAGCGCATTCTTCTGGACCTACTGCCTGCTGCAGATTCCCGGGGGCATGGCCGGCGACAAGTTCGGTCCGCGCAAGGTCATCGGCGTCGCAGCCGCCATCTGGGGTCTCTTCACCGCGTTCGCCGGGTTGGCCGTGAACGGATTCATGCTCATTCTCGCGCGACTCGGCCTCGGTGCCTTCGAGGCTCCGTTCATGGCGTCGGCATCAAAGCTCGTCGCCAACTGGATGCCGCAGAAGCGACGTGCAAGCGGCATCACGCTCATCGACAGCGGTGCGCCGCTCGGTGCGGCCTTCGGTGGGCTTATCGTCGCGTGGCTGATCTCCATGACGGGTTCGTGGCGCTGGTCGTTCGTCATCATCGGCCTGACGACGGTCGTTGTCGGCATCCTGGTCACTCTGTACATCCGTAACCGCCCCGAGCAGCATCCTCTCGTGAATGAGGAAGAAGTCGCTCTCATTCAGCAAGACGTCGAGGCCGACGAAGAGAAGCCCGGCGTCGGTGCGGGAAACATCGCGGCCATGGTCGTTGGTCGACTTGCGTGGGCGATGGTCTTCTGGGGGTTGGTCACGTGGGGTCCGAGCTACCTGGCCAATGCTCGCGGGCTTGACCTCGCCGCGATGGGCTTCGCCACATTCGTGATCTTCCTGTGTGGAGCGGTCGGTGAGATCTTGAGCGGAATTCTTGCGGATCGTCTTCAGCGGTTCTTCTCGCGCAACGCCTCGTTCAAGATTCTCTTTGGCGGGTCAGGCGTGCTGAGCTTCATTCCGCTTGCAGCTTTGCCGTTCGTGGACAACCCGACAGTCGCCATCGTGCTGCTCAGCGTCGGAGTATTCTTCAACCTCTTCGGCGGACTGTATTGGTCGATTCCGGCAATGCTCGCCAAGCCCGACAAGGTGGGTCTTGTCGGGGGAGTCATGAACTTCGCAGGCACATCGGCGGGAATCATCGTTCCGATCGTTGCGGGAATCTTGATCGACGTCACGGGTGGGTACACCGCCGTCTTGGTCTTCCTCGCCGTGTGCGCTGCCGTGTATACGGTCGCATCACTGCTGATCAACTTCTCACGCTCGAAGAGCACGGTGACTGACCGTGCCTGAGCCATCCAACCCCACGGATGCCGCCGCGGCGACGGACTTTGCACCCGGAGTCGCGTACGGCGGCCCCATCATCGACGCTCACCACCATGTGTGGGATCTCGATGAAAACCTCTACCCGTGGCTGATGCCGTCGGGGAATGTACCGCACCGGTACGGCGACTACTCGGCGATCAAAAAGAACTATCTCGCCTCCGACTACCTGCGCGACATCAGCGACGTCGGGGTGACGTCGTCGGTGTATATGGAAGCTGAGTGGGATCCGACCGACGCGTTGGGCGAAGTTCGGTACATCGCCGGCGTCGCGAAAGAGACGGGAGTTCCGGGGGCGATGGCCGCGCAGGCCTGGTTAGATGCCGACGACGTTGAATCGACTCTCGAAGCGCTTAGCGAATTCGACATCGTGCGGAGCGTGCGCCACAAGCCAGGCGGGCCCGCGACACGGGCGGATGCTGTCGCTGGTAACCAAACGTTGATGAGCAATCCGACGTGGCGACGAGGGTACGAGCTGCTCGGTCGCTTCGGGCTCCACTTCGAGTTGCAGACTCCCTGGTGGAATCTGCCGGAAGCATGCGCGCTCGCCGACACGTACCCCGCAACGACGCTGATCATCAACCACTCCGGGGTTCTACTTGACCGCGAGCCAGAGACGATCCGAGCATGGAGTGAGGCGATGGCGCAGGCGGCAGTCTGCCCGAACGTCTTCGTGAAAGCATCCGGTCTTTGTGTCGAGGGCAAGCCGTGGACTGTGGATCTGAACCGCGACATCGTGCTGAGTATCATCGAGCTCTTTGGCGCTGAGCGGGTTATGTTCGGCAGCAACTTCCCTGTCGACGGCATGTTCACGACCTATCGCGAGCTCGTCGACGGCTACACGCAGATCACGCGCGGGCTCTCAGCATCTGAGAAGCGCGACTTCTTCTTTGGCACAGCCCAGAAGCTCTATGCGCCGATTGCCTGAGTCTCGTTGAACATGAACTCCAGCTGCGGGTGCCACGATACCGACCGACGCTGAACGATGACCGCTGGCCGGTCGCGAAGCCTCGGTCGCTCTGATCTCGGGGCCTTCATCACGAATTACGAATGACGGCACTTCAGTTGGACAGTTCATCGACAAGAGCGGGGAGGTCGGCCATTGACCGGAAGACCGTGATGTCTGGTCGGTCGAACCAGCCCGCGGGTGTCATGTCAGTTTCGTACGCGAGGACCGTCATGCCCGCTGCGCGTGCGGCCTGAACACCGACGTTGCTGTCTTCGACGGCGATGCAGCGTTCGGGAGCTACGCCGAGTGTCTCGGCGGCCTTGAGGTAGACATCGGGTGCTGGCTTACCGTCCGGCACATCCTCGGCGCTGCAGATGCGCCCGTCAAATCGGTCGAAGAGCCCGACGGTCGTGAGCGATGACCGGATCCGTTCGTGGTCACTATTCGACGCAACCGCTGTTGGAAGAGCGATACGCTCAACAGCATCCGAGATTCCCTCTATCTCACGAAGATCTTCTGCAAACGCCTCGTCGTACCAGGGTCGATACGGAAGGGACCAGTCGTCCTCCAGTTTTCGCCCGAGATTCTTCTCGACCTGCTCGACGTAATATTCATGGGTGCAGCCCACGAACATTTCGATGAGAGTGGATAGCTCGACGTGCCAGCCCAGGTCGGCTAGCACTCGTTGCCCAACTGTCATCGTGAGGACTTCACTGTCGACGAGAACACCATCGCAATCAAAAATCACGGCGTCTATGTGGCTAGTCACGGGCCTCCATTCCTGGCCAGTTTGGCCCTCGAGATCCTCGGTCTTGTTGGTCAAATTGTGGCGTGTGGAAGGCGTTAGTGCTCGTCTCGCGCAACCATGCTGAGTTTCACTCTGCTCGGTGCAGTCTCGACGTGAGAGATGTGAATGACCTCACCGTCGGGATCAAGGGCGACCTTCTCAACGACAATCAGCGGGTCGTGTTCTGGCATCTGCAGCCATTCCGCGGTCTCCCGGGTCGTGTATCCAATGCGCACTTCACGCCGGACCTCTGCAAAGCGAACGCCGTATTGTTCACGAAGCACTTGGTAGGTTGACGTTTCCTCGCCGATCTTTGATTGGAAATCTGGAAAACGATCGAGCGAGTAGACACTGCGATCGAGAGACAGAGGAACATCATTAAGAAGGAAGACGCGTTCAAGGCGAAAGATCGTGTCCCCGGTTTCAATTTGAAGCGACTGCGCAGTCGTGGCATCTGCCTGTGTCACGTCTGATCGCTTCACGGACCGGGATTTCGTGCCCCCCGAGGTGACTTTGTCAGCGAACCCCCCGATCGTCATTGTTCCGAGCATTTCTCCGCCACCGGTAACGAAAGTGCCGGCGCCCTGCCTGCGGCGAACAAGCCCGAGGTCTTCGAGGTCAGATACCGCGCGTCGCACTGTAATTCGGCTGACCCCGAACCGTTTGCAGAGCTCGGGCTCTGCCGGGAGCATCCTGACGGAGTCGTACTTTCCGGCATTTATCTCCTGTGTAAGTGCAAGCCGAACTTGCTCATGCAGCGACGCTGATGATCGAACCACAATTTCGCCTCTCGTGCTTATGTATGGGAATAGCGCCTGAGAATCTGCTTCCGCGCGTCAACCCCCGCAACCACAGGGTAGCCAAAGGCGCCACGCATTGTGCAGGCGAGGGCCCCCGTTGTCGCCGCGACGTCCATACACGCATCCGTGTCGAGGCCACCGGCGCGGCCAGCGAGAAATCCGGCGATAAATGCATCGCCTGCCCCAAGAGCATCCACAGCGGTGACGTCTTTCACCGCCGCTGGGTGCCGCGCTCCTTTCTCATAGGCAACCGCTCCTTGATCCCCTCGGGTGACCACGACTGTCTGCATACCGGCACGAATCCCGCGCTGGCCCAGGTCATCGACTTCGCTTGCACTTGCCTGTCCCGCCGAGAAAAAACCGACCTCGACATACGGAGCCGTTTCGGCAATGAGCCTGTCAGTCGCGTCGTTTGAATAGTCGAATGACGTTTTGGTGCCCCGATCAACGATCGACGGAAGTTCTGACTCAATTGATGAGTACACGGAGGTGTGCAATCGCGCGAATCTCGCTATGTAGTCGTGATCCTGCTCCGTCATGCGGAGCCGCAGCTGGTGCTGCACGCCGCCATAGTTTGAGCCGACGAATCGTCTGTCGCCATCTGAGTCGAGGGACACAAAAGCCATTCCGTTCGCCCCGTGTGCTCGGCGAGTTCTTTCACAGTCGACTCCGACCTCAACGATAGTGTGCCGCAGATGCTCAGCGAATCGGTCATCTCCCATGATGCCGATGAAGCCCGACTTTCCGCCAAAGAACAGTCGCGAGTAGACAGCAACGTTCAGGGCGTTGCCGCCAGGGTAGGCAAGGTCTTCGTCAAGATAGCAGTCGAGCACGTTGTCGCCTACCCCGACTAACGAGGGCGCGGCGACGGGAATGAGAAGTTCGCGAAGCTGATTCGGCAGATACATTTCTATCCCTTCACACTGCCAGTGGTAATTCCTGCGACGAAATAGCGTTGCAGCACGATGAACGCGACAACGATGGGAAGAGCCGCGATAACGAGCCCAGCTAGGAGCACGCCCCATTCTGTCGAAAGAGCGTCTCGGAACGACATGAGCCCTGCAGGGATCGTTCGCATCGCGTCATCATTGACAAAGACGATGGCAAACAGGAACTCATTCCACGCGAAGTATGCGGTGAGCACGCCCGCGGTCGTCAATATCGATCTGCTGATCGGGAGGTAGACGTGTCGAAGGATTCCAAGTGACCGACATCCATCAATTGTCGCCGCATCGATGAGCTCTTTGGGTACCGCCAGGAATACTGAACGGATCAAGAGAACTGCCATGGGGAGGCGGAAGGCAACATACGGGAGGACCATTGCCCAGTATGTGTCGAGCAGGTTAAAGGCATCGAGCATTTGGTACAGAGGAATGAGGCTCACTTGGGGCGCGACAACGAGTCCTCCCATCGCAAGTAGAAGAACGACGTTGGCCACTTTGTTCGACATTCTCACCATGCCATAGGCACAGAGCGCAGCAATGAGGACGGTGGCGAGCGTCGTGATGATCGTCACGATCAATGAGTTGATGAAGTAGCCAGAGATCCCCGTTTCCCAGGCGTCTGCATAGTTCTGCACGAGCCAGACTGACGGGAGACCCCACGGATCGCTGAAGATCTCAGTCGAGGACTTGAACGATGAGATCACCATCCAGATCAACGGATACGCAATGACGATCGCGTAGATCACAAGAATGATGTAGACGGGAAGTTGGCGAATGCGCTCTACAGGACGGAGCGGTAGATTCTGGACAGTCATGTCACTCTTTCCCACTTCGGAACGACAGCATCTGCACAATCGAGATGATCAGTGTGATCACGAAAATGAAGGTTGCGATCGCAGATGCGTACCCCATTTGGTTCTGAAAGAATCCTTGGTTGTACATGTACGTCGCGAGCACTTGTGACGCGTTACCGGGCCCGCCTCGAGTTAAAATGAATGGCTCATTGAAGACGGTAAATGCGCCAGTGATCGTCAGAATCAGAGCAACGAAGATCATCTCTTTCGATTGCGGAACTGTGATGCTGAAGAACTGGCGGACGCGTCCCGCGCCGTCGAGGGCGGCAGCTTCGTAGTACTCGATGGGAATCTGCTGCAGGGCGACCACGTACAGCATGCAGACGTACCCGACGCTTTGCCACTGCGACACCGCAATGACAGAGCCCAAGGCAGTATCGACGTTTGCCAACCAGCCAGTCTGCAGGCCCTCGAGCCCGACAAGCTCAAGTACCCCATTTAAGAGACCACCGCGCGCGTTGTACACAAAAGTGAACATCAGGGCGATAACGGTGATGGAGATGACCGCTGGCAGAAAATAGATGCTCCGGAGAATTGAACCCAGGCGGGGCCCCAACAGGTGCGTGAGCCATGCGGCGACGACGAGAGAGCCACCCACCTGTAAAACAATCGATACGACCGCATAAACGACGTTATGCAAGAGCGATTGCGCAATGATCGGATCGCTGACGAGCCTGACAATGTTGTCAAAGCCGACTGGTTTCATCTCGCCTGCGCCAGCGCTGAACGAGAAGAAGCTGTAGTAGAGATTTGCTGCAAGCGGATAGTAGACAAAAAGGCCGATGAGTGCGAGGGCTGGAAGAACGTAAAGAGCGTTTCCGAGCGCCCGAGTGCGAGGTCTCATCAGTGCACCTCATTTCTGAGCAGAAGAGAAGGGTCAGCGGGGCCGTCGGCACTGTCATGCCGACGGCCCCCGATGTCACGAGGCGTTACGCGTGCGTTCCGCCGCCTCCTGTACCTTCTTCATGACCCCTTCAGGCGTCTGCTGACCACCGAGCATGAGTTGAGTTTCTGATAGGTAGACCTGAACGATTTGCGGGTCATACGCGTTATCAAGCCACGGAGTCATCTGACTTGCGTCAATGATGTCGTCGGACATGTCCTTGACGATCTGAGGAACGTCCGCCTCGTCAACCGCTCCCTTGATCGGGCTCAACTCACCGGTATCCTCCATGTACTTGACGCCGTTCTCCTTGCTCAAGATGAACTCAAGCAAGCGTTTCGTCTCGTCGGGATGTTTTGTGTTTTTGGCGATCACGAAGCCTTCGGGAGCACCAGTCAATTGCTTGGGGTCGCCTTCTCCCCCTTTGACGGCGGGGAAATTGAATGTCCCGTAGTCGAACTGTGCGTCCCCGAAGTAGCCCACTTCAGCGCTTTGGGCGTAGAAGATCGGTGCATCACCGGCCACCCAGGAATTTCGAGCGACCTCATGGTTAATTGCAGCCATGTCGTCGTTCATATACTCCGACAGCTCTTGGAACCGCTTGAGTGCGGTGACGTAGCCGGGGTCTGTGAATTCGCCCTTGGACGGGTCTTGATCGGACTCGAAAACGTCGGGATTGACTGTGCGCTGATTGAGGGTTCCCACCCAATGCGCGATCGTCCATTGGTCTTGAGCTCCATACTCGATCGGGGTCATATCTTTCGACTTGATCGAATCGAGCACGGATGTGAACTCAGCCCAATTCGTCGGTGCGTCAAGGCCCAGATCGTCAAAGACGTCTTTGTTGTAGAAGAAGACCTTCGACTGCATTCCCACCGGGAGTCCGTACTGTGCGCCATCAATGTTGAACGGCTCAAGCTGACTCGGATGGAAGCTGTCTGCGAAGTCGGAGTTCTCTTTCAGCCATGGACCGAGATCCATGACGTTCCCCCCTTCAACAAGTTCCTTTGTGAATGTGCCGCTCCACGAGAACATCAGATCAGGAGCGTTCGCGGACCCCGCGACGACCTTCACCTTGTCTTTATAAGAGTCGTTGAGCACCCTCTCAACATTCACTTTGATGTCAGGATTCTGCTGCTCAAACTGCTTGACGATCTCGTCGTAGTATGTTTTCTTCGGTTCGTTAGGCCACCTGTGAAAAAAGCTGATTTCCACTTGCCCGTCACTTGCGCCGCCGTCAGCCGAACATGCGGCGAGCGGAAGTGCGAGCGCAGCAACCGCGATCGCTGCCGTGATTATCCGTGTTCTTGCACGCTTCATTGCGTCCCTTTCATTCCAGTGTCGATCTGCCAGAGATCAGTACTCCATGCGCCACATGTAGCGACGAACACTCAGCGGGTGACCACGGTGGTCAGCGAGGGCGTCTGCGTAGGCACGGAGAACGATGTTGAAGATGATGTGAGTGAAGACAGGACGGACTCTCTCGTCGACGTCACTGAGTCCGAATTCCTGCGCGTCGATGACGAGCGCACGTTTTGAGTACTTCTGGAGAAAGTCGACGGCACGCTGCTCAACTGGTCGGGTCTCGTCGAGACCGATGAGCGCGATGAAAGGAACATCAAAGTCGGTGACTTCAAATGGACCGTGGAAATACTCTCCGGAGTGGATAGCCGCCGAGTGAACCCATTGCATTTCTTGCAACAGGCAGATTGCGAATGAATATGCAGAACCGTAGTTGGAGCCGGAAGCCATCGTGTAGATCAACGGTTCGCGGCGAGATTCAAAGCCCCAATGGTTAGCTCTGTCCGCGTAATCGGCGCGAATCGCCGGGGCGCGGTCATTGAGAGTGGCTGTCGCCTTGGTTGCAGAATCGGCAAGCGTAGTGCCATCACGATCATCGAGAATGCCGGCGACAAGACGCAGGATGAGGGTTGGAGCAATGTGTGCCTCGCTCTTGCCTTCACCGTGTTGGTACGCGACAACGTGTTCGGAAGCCTCGGCCAGAGGGGATGCAGGGTCGAAGGTGAAGGCAACAGTGAGTGCGCCGCGTGAGCGCGCAAAGCGTGCGGCTTCGGTTGTTTCAGGCGTGGTTCCGGAGTGCGAGCACAGAATGACGACGGTGCTCTCGTCGATACGAGAGGAGTTTCGTGATGTGAACTCGGCAGCGTTGATGACCTTGGCTTCGAACGACGATGCGTTTGTGTCAAGGAAGTACTCAAATGGCATCATGACGGCGTGCGACCCGCCGCATGCGGTGAGCACAACTCGCGAGATGCCCTTGAGCGAGGCGATGGCCTCCCTGGCTGCGGTGAGCTGCTTCTCAATAGTGGTCGAATCGGTGAATGCGGCGTTGGCAGGCAAGTGTGCCCCTTTCTAAAATACGTTATGAGACGTAGTATGACGTCTTATAACGCTATACATTAGCCGCCCATGCGCGATTGCAAAACCCTGTCATCGATATTTATGGTCACGGAAATGTAACGACATGCAACGACGGTCTCGTCATAGTCGGCTCAACGTGCGCCAAACCCGCCGTTGGCGTGTGGTCGCCTGCTTGCCCAAGCGCGAATGGCCGTCGACGCGTGGTGGAGGTGCGTCGCGTCATGTTTGACACCGTTCCCAAAATCGTGTTCACTAAAGAATATAGAAATTTGGGACCGTTCCCAAACACTGACTAAATGCAGACAGCGAACAAAGGTGTAAGGCTCATATGAGTGACGTCATTCCCGTCCCGGACGATTTCGAAGACTGCGTCCAGCACGCGATCGACCAGGATTCCAAAATCCGCGAATTCGTATCTTCCGTCCAGAGTAAGGGACTCGACCATGTCTATCTGGTTGGCTGCGGAGGGTCCCACTTCGGGACTTATCCCGCGTTCGAGCTGCTCGACCGGTACACAAGCGACTTTGGTGCAACGCGGATCACAAGTGCAGAGCTGACGTCGCGAAACCCCGCTGACCTTGGTCCGAACGCATTGGTCGTGGCAGCATCGCACTCCGGCAACACACCGGAGACGGTGGCAGCTGCTGAGTTCGCGAAGTCGACAGGGGCGACGGTTATCGGCATTTCGCGTCAGGGTGACAACGGGCTCTCACGTCTCGGAGACCTTCACCTCGACTACCCCGACACGATCTCGATCACCGAGCCCAAGCTGGTTCTCAACGAGCTTGTTGCGCTGGCACTCCTCGAAGGTGCCGGAGAAACGCAGAAGGCCGCCGAAATTCGTGCCTCTATCCCTGCCCTTCCTGGAGCACTTCGAGCTACGAAAGACGAGGTCGCCGAGGCGGGAGAGCGCATCGCAGATATTCTGAGTGACTCCCCACGCAGCTATATTGTCGGGGCCGGACCGGCCTATGGCATGGCAAAGATGATGGCATGGTGTTACTTCATGGAGATGCAGTGGATGCACTCGGCGGCGATCAACGGAGCTGACTTCTTCCACGGTCCGCTCGAAATGATCGGCGAAGATGTTCCGCTTGTCGTTCTGCTCGCGGAAGACGCGACTCGGTCGCTCGGCGAGCGCGTTGTTCGCTTCGGCGAGACGTACACCAACAAGCTTGGGGTCGTTGACACAGCATCCCTCTCGCTTCCCGGAATCAAGCCGGAAGCACGCGGCGACCTCAGCGTGCTCGCACTCATGAGTGCAGAACGACGTATTCTCGACCACGTGGCCGCACGGCGTGGGCACGACACGTCGGTCAGGCGTTACATGTACAAAGTGGAGTATTGAATGCGGCTGCTTGGAGTTGGCGACAACGTCGTCGACCGGTATGTAACTCTTGGCCGCGAATACCCTGGCGGCAACGCCGTCAACGTTGCGGTGTTCGCCCGGAGGCTCGGAGCGGAATCGTCATATATGGGTGTGCTTGGCGACGATTTATCGGGCCAGTATGTGCTTGATAGCCTTCGCCGCGAGGGCGTCGGAACCGAATTCTGCGAAGTCGCTCAAGGACCGAATGCGTTTGCTGAGGTCAAGACCGTAGACACCGATCGAGTGTTTGTCGGAGCCAAGCCCAACGTTGCCACGTTCTCGCCGAAGGAGAGCCACTTCGAAAACATGAGCGATTTCGACGTTGTCCACAGTGGATACGCAGGCACATTCGGGTCGTCGGTCGTCGCTATGGCCGAAGAGAGCAAAGTATCTTACGACTTCGGCTCGGAGGAGAAATACACCCTCGAGAGTGTGGATCTCCAGTCGATGCTCCCGCATCTCTACCTTGCGTCATTCTCGGGAAGCCACTTGGATGCCGCTGGAGCGGAGGCGCTCGCACACTATGCGATTGAGCATGGTGCGAAGCACGCGCTCGTTACCAGGGGACGAAACGGAGCGTACCTTGCACAGTCCTCGAGCGGCATGTGGCAGGATGCTGAGCCAATCAGCGTTGTGGACACCTTGGGTGCAGGAGATGCTTTTATCGCCAGTGTTCTCGTTGGTCTCTTGAACCGACGAAAAGTTTCAGATGTGCTTGCGTCCGCGAGCGCGCACGCAGCCCAAGTCTGCACGAGGTACGGCGCGTTCGGTGATGGTCGACCGTTCAGCTCGCGAAATGCAGGTCGCGCAGCAAAGAAAGAATCGTCGAATACGAAGGCAGGTATCCAATGAGTTTACGTATCGGAGTGGACACAGGCGGAACCTTCACCGACGTCTGCGCTTTCGATGAGACGACGGGTGAAGTACACGTTCGGAAGGTATCGAGCACCCCTGACGACCCAGGCAGAGCAATCCTCGCTGGAGTGACCGAACTTCTCAGCCAGGTCGGCGATCGCAGCATCACTGATGTTGGGTACTTTGCTCACGGAACAACGGTAGGCACCAACGCTCTGCTCACGCACAGCGGAGTTACGACAGGGCTCATCACGACACGCGGGTTCAAAGACCTCCTTGAGCTTGGTCGGGGTCGACGCCCTCACATGTACAACCCGCAGGCTGACAAGCCAGTGCCGTTCGTGCCGCGCGAGCTTCGGTACGAGGTTACTGAGCGTGTTCGACACACCGGCGACATCGAGATTGCGCTGAACGAGCAGGAGACGCGGGATGCCGTTCGAGCTCTCGGCGAGCAGGGTGCTGAGTCCATCGCCGTCTGTTTTCTTTACAGCTTCCTCGCACCGCAGCACGAACGACGTGTCGCTGAGATCATTCGGGAAATTCTCCCCAACGTTCACATCTCGTTGTCGTCCGAAATTCTCCCTGAATTCCGCGAGTACGAGCGACTCTCGACGGTGGTGACTAACGCATATGTTGGTCCCGTCATCTTCCGCTATCTCTCCCGGCTGCGCGAGCGGCTCGCTGAAGATGGCCTCACCGCGACGCCTCACGTGACGCAAAGTAATGGGGGCGTCATTCCCTTCGCAACTGCGGAGGAGATGCCCGTGCGACTCGTGCTCTCTGGCCCGAGTACAGGTGTTGTGGGAGCCGCGCAGATCTGCGCAGCTGCGGGGCATCCTGACATCATCACTTTTGACATGGGCGGCACGTCGTCCGATGTGTCACTCGTGCAGAACGGCGAGCCGAAGATCACCTCCGGTATGGAGTTTGAAGGACGGCCGATCCGTTCCCCCATGCTCGACATCCACACGGTCGGTGCGGGTGGAGGCTCACTCGGCTGGATCGACACCGGCGGACACCTTCGAGTTGGACCTCAAAGCGCAGGCGCATTCCCCGGGCCCGCGTGCTACGGACATGGAACCGAGCCAGCCGTGACTGATGCCAACGTCGTTCTTCGTTTTCTCAACCCCGAGTACCTCCTCAATGGGCAGATGAAGATCGATCGCGAGGCATCCGTGACTGCGCTTCGCGCCATCGGTGCTCCCCTGGGCCTCGAGCCGGAAGAGGCGGCACTGGGAATGCTCCGCGTCGTCACAGCGAATATGGCACGAGCAATTCGAGTCATCTCTGTGCAGCGGGGATACGACCCCCGAGACTACGCGCTCGTTCCGTTCGGCGGCGCAGGCCCCTTGCACGCGTCTCGACTTGCACGAGAACTCGGAATCGACACCGTCGTGATTCCAGAGATTCCTGGTGCACAATCAGCCCTCGGGCTGCTCATGACTGACGTCAAGGCCGACTTCATGCAGTCGAAGATTACCCGTGTGGACCAGAACAGGCCCGAAAGGGTCGACGCCGCATTCTCAGAGCTCGAAGGGCAGGCAGCTGCCTGGTTCGACGACGAGAACATCGATTCTCGTGACCGGAAGATCGTCCGGCGCCTCGATATGCGGTATGCCGGGCAAAACTTCGAACTGCCGATCGAGGTTCCCGAGAAGCTCAATGACGCAGAGGCGTTGGCAACCGTCATCGACCAGTTCCACGCTGCCCACGAACGCATGTACGGCTATCGCCTGGAAAACTCGGTGCTCGAAATCGTTACGTTCCGAGTTCAAGCGGTCGGGAAGAGCTCCACAATTGAGCTGACACGATCCGAAGGCGCGGGGGCCGACCCGTCCCAGGCGCTCGACAGCGGGCGTGAAGCATATTTCGACCCGGAGACGGGTTATCGAGAGTGCCCCGTCTATCGGCGTGATGCTCTGCGTGCTGGAAACAGAATCTCCGGGCCGGCCATTATCGAGCAGATGGACACCACAACGGTGTTGTTGCCCGGCGACGAATGCATCGTTGATTCGTTGGGAAATCTAGTGATCACGATTGGGGAAGCCTCATGAACGCGAACGCAGTGACCGTACCAATTGGCTTGGATCCGGTGACCGTCGAAGTCATCGGGGCAGCAATGTCGACGATCGTGGAAGAAATGAGCGAGACCCTCGTCAAGGCAGCCTTCTCACCGAATATCAAGGAGCGACGTGACTGCACGGCCTCGCTCTTCGACGCCGCTGGCCAGGCAGTAGCTCAAGACGAGGGTGGGTCGCCACTCCATCTCGGATCGCTGATGGGAATCGTGACATCCATTCGGAGCCGGTTCGATGACGATCAAATTCTCGAAGGCGACGTCTTCATCGGGAATGATCCGTACACCGGCGGCGGATCGCACTTGCCGGACATCGTGTTGGCCACGCCGATATTCGTGGAGGGAACGGTCGTCGCTTGGGCCGCCACGCTGGCGCACCACGCCGATTTTGGCGATCGAGGCCATGCGCATATCTACCAGGAGGCGATTCGAATCCCGCCGCTTCATCTTGTTCGCGCCGGTGTGGCCCAAGATGAGCTTTTGCAGTTGATCCTCCTGAACTGCCAGGTTCCCGAGGAGAGAGAAGCTGACCTGCGCGCGCAGGAAGCAGCCTTGCGAGTTGCTGTCACGCGATTTGGCGAGCTCTGCCAGAGATACGGTGTGGCAACAATCACGGCCGCCTCCGATGAGCTCCTCAACTATACGGAACGCCGAACCCGAGCCGCGATTGCTGATTTTCCCGACGGTGAATACGAGTTCGAGGACCTCTTTGACTGCCCGGAACTTGACGACGAGCTCACTCTCAAGATTCGTATCGTTATAGCGGGTGACGAGATGCACTTTGATTTCGCTGGCAACCCGCCTCAAGTGCGAGCGAGCATCAATGTGGTCTGGACCGGGTTGTATGCGTCCGTGTACTACGCCGTGAAGACGCTCATCGATCCGGATATAGACCCGAATGCTGGGCTTTATCGCCCCATCCGCATCGACGCACCACGTGGTTCGGTGGTGAACTGCCAAGCTCCCGCCGCGGTGAACGGGAGGAGTGAGACATGTCAGCGCATTGTGGACCTCATCATGGGAGCGCTCGCTGATGCTGTCCCAACACGTGTCACTGCTGCAAGCAATGGTGCGAACACTGGGGTTCATTTCTCTGGGCGCGATCCGGAGCGCTCTCGTGACTTCGTCTACCTGGAAACCATCGGTGGGGGAAGCGGGGCTCGAAGCACAAAAGACGGACTGGACGGCGTTCAGGTTCATATGACAAACACGTCGAATCTGCCGGTTGAGAGTCTTGAGACCGAGTACCCCCTCATGGTCGAGGCGTATGAACTGATAGACGACTCTGGTGGCACGGGGGAGTTCCGTGGAGGACTTGGAATACGGCGACGGGTCAGAGTTGAGGCCGATGACATTCACTTCTGGCTCGATACAAGCAGACAGAAGTCTCAGCCGTGGGGACTCTTTGGCGGAGGCTCAGGAGCTTCGGCAACATGCGTGCTCAGCGAGGGTGCTCAGCCGATCGATCATGGATACTCCGTCCTCAAAACTGGCGATGTCGTCTCGATCGAGACGGCTGGAGCTGGCGGTTATGGGGAGCCTCGTGACCGAGACGAGACAAGTGTCGAGCAAGACCTTCGCGACGCGAAGATCTCTGCTGAGACGGCATCCGAATATGTGAAATCACGAGGGAGCGAAACGACCTCAGAGTAGTGCGGTCTCCTTCAACGGTGAAAGGAAGCTGATCGCCGCGGGCTGCGCGTCAACTGCGTGGATGGAGTTCACGCGAGCCTGATGGACGGGCGAACACGGCTCGCAGTCGAATCTCTCATGAGCAGCTCTGCCTCTAGGAGATGCTCAAGCGGATCGGCTGCAGCTCCGCGCACAAGGTTAGTGAGAACAGTCGCCGCCGTCGCTCCGAGCTGTTGACTGGGCTGCTCAACGACGGTGACCTCGGGTTGAACCATTGTTGTCCACTCTTGATCATCGAAGCCGATAAACGACATGTCCTCTGGCACTGATAGTCCTCGAGATCGAATCCCACGATAGGCGCCCGAAGTCAGCACTGCGTTGGTGGCGTGAAGGGCAGTGGCTTCGATGCCAGATGCGAGGAATCGTTCCACCGCCTCCTGCGCACTAGTCGTCGTGTACCCCGAATGGATGATGAGGTCTTCGTCAAGTTCAATGCCATGTCGTTTAATGGCGCGAAGATACCCGATGATTCGCTGTGCAGACGGACGTAATAGCGACAGGTGGGGATGGCTTGAGGAGCTCTCAGCGAGCTCTTGAAGTCTGGCGAGCGCCGGAGCCGATTCGGCGAGGAGCGCGATGCGTTCGTGTCCGAGATCAGCCAACGCCGCAACCGCCTTTTCGGCCGCGTCGACATGATCGACAGATACCAAAGGCAAATGCTCAAGCCCGGTCATTCGGCGGTCGAGCAACACAACGGGCATGCCTTCGTCAGCGAGTCGGAGGATCGCTCTCGGATCTTGTTGGAAGACCGGGGCGATCGCGATTCCATCAACACGTTTCTCCGCGAACAACTCGAGCGAGCGTTCCTCAATATCGGGATCATTGTCGGTGTTGCTCACGAGTACCTCAAAACCAGCCGCACGTGCGTTGTCCGCAACGCCCCTCAAAATGGCTGAGAAGAATGGGATGATCACGTCCGGAACGACGATGCCTATGGTGTTCGTGGCCCCCGATTTCATCGACCGTGCAAGCTGATTGGGTCGGTAGCCTAGGAAAGCCGCAGCCTTCATGACTCGCTCATGGGTTGTGGCACTGGCCGACCCATTGCGGGCGAGAACGCGCGCAGCTGCGGACTTAGACACACCCGCTTCCCTTGCAACATCCATGATTGTCACTGACTCGCGTGTCATACGGCCCTCCAGGCTTCGGTCGCATGGTAGCAAACGTGCCGCTCCACATGACGTTTCATCACCATCTGGTAAATCTCGAACCATCATATTGACATCGTTCCCAAAATGGGTCAAAGTGGAGGCAATATACAGCGGGAACGTTCCCAAAATGGGAACCAAGGCAAGCGGTTGTTGTGAGCACACAGCAGCGGCGAGGAAGCAAGGAGGCTGACCTATCCACCTGTCTGAACCCAATATTTCTGCCCTGGTGAACGTATCTCGAGCCAGGCAATCACATCGGCGCTCGTCATTGAGCGCACGTCTACAGCCTTTCGTGCCCGGTCGGCATGAGAGAAATGGAAAGGTTTCATGGTGAAGACCACTCGTCGTGACCCGAGCGCAGCGCGTTCGACTCGCTCATTAGGTGGGAAGGTTGCAGTGCTGGCCACTGCGACTGCGCTCGCAATCTCACTGGCCAGCTGCGCAACAGACACATCATCAAGCGGCGCAGCCTCGGATCAAACACTCAGCTACGGCCTGTCTGCTGAACCGACTGACATCAAGACTGGCGTGGACCAGGGGTCCGCGGCAAAGGAGGTCGTCGCACTTGTTCGTCGAGGCCTTCTTCAGTACGACTCGGATGGGCAGCCTGCTCCTGCGCTGGCCTCAGAATTCGAGGTCTCAGAGGACGGGCTCAATTACACGTTTACGCTTCGGCCTGAACTCAAGTTCTCGAATGGTGACAGCTTGACTTCCGCAGATGTCAAGAGAACATTCGAGTACTTCGCTGAGCCAGAAAACGGTGCCACTTACCAGAGCCAGTTCGCAGGCGTCACAAAGATTGACACACCAGACGACTCAACCGTGATCGTAACTCTTGACACGCCGCAGACGGCATTTCCGCAGGTGCTGGCCGATCCTTTGTCGGCCATCGTTCCGGAAGACCCGCTCGATAGTGAAGGCAGCCCAGTCGGAGCCGGCCCGTTCATGATCACCGAGTACAGCAAGGGCGTATCTTTCACGCTCGAACCCAACCCTGATTTCTACAACGCCGACAAGGTCGAACTCGACTCGATCGAGATGACGTTCATGCCGGATGCCCAGACGCGAGTCAAAGCGCTCACGAGTGGGCAGGTGCAGTTCATCGATTACGTTCCTGCGTCTGATTACCAGAGCCTCGAACAAACTGATGGAGTCACGCTTGATCATGTTCCCGGGCTCTATGGGGCTTTGCTGCTCAACCTCACGGAGGGGCCACTCGCAGAGCCCAAAGTGCGGCAGGCGATTGCCTATGCGGTCGACCGCGAGTCGTTGAACGAGGTAGGTACTCTGGGCTACGGCGTTCCTGGCGGAGGTCTACCGATTCCGGAAGACAACGACTACTTCGATGAGAAACAAGCCAAGCACTTCTCCCATGACCCGAAAAAGGCCAAAGACTTGCTGGCGGAAGCGGGTTATGGCGACGGGTTCAGCCTGGATCTCGTCACCACTTCACAGTACTTCGGTTACACGGAGCGAGCGCAGGTCGTGAAGAGCGACCTTGCCGAGGTGGGAATCGACGTGAAACTTGTGACCGGTGACTATGCGAACCTCATCTCAAAGGGAGACTCGGGAGACTACGACCTACTCTTGAGTGGACCTCCCGCAGCTATGAGCGACCCCACCGCGCTGACCGGTGCGTTCATCGGCGGACCGAGCTTTGTTCGTTCTTACGGAATTAATGAAGATCTCTATGCGAGTTTGCTGACGGAAGGGGCGCAGACCCCTAATGGCGAGGAACGCGAAAAGATCTACCACGAGCTTGGCGAGATTTTCCTTAAGAATGTACCGTTTGTTACCACTGGACAAGGAACAACGGCATTTGCCTACTCCGATTCTCTCGAGGGTTTCACAACGATTGGCGGGGCGCTCGTCTACTCGTCGTTGTACAGCTTCGAGACCGTTCGACTGACCGACTGATTATCTCGGCCTCGATCCCTTTCATCATGATGCGAATGAGAGCGCAATGATACGACAAATTCTCACGCGTGTCGGCCTCGGTGTCGTCACTATATGGGGCGTTGTTACGACAGTCTTCGTAGCGCTTCACTTGGTGCCTGGAGGGCCCGCGGCCATCATCCTTCAAGGCGGTGCCGGCGGCGGGGGCGTAAATCCCGCCGCTGTCGCCGCGTTGGAAGAGGAACTCGGGCTAGACCGTCCGCTTGTCGAGCAATATGTCGTCTATTTGGTGGACCTTGTGAAAGGGGACTTGGGTAACTCGATCAGATACTCCGCCCCCGTCAGCGAAGTGATGGCTGCCCCCTTCGGCAACACGATCGTTCTGGTGATCATTTCCCTTGTGATTGGAAGCGTCGTCGGCATTGCTTTTGGCACGATCGCCGGGAACTGGCCGGGCAGCGTCTTCGATCGTGTGCTGTCTGGGCTTCTTTCCGTTGCGGTATCGACGCCTGGATTCGTTATCGCGATATTCCTGTCGCTGTTCTTGGGCATTACCCTTCGATGGTTTCCCCCCTTGGGATTTACGCCGCTCGAGGACGGCATCGGAGCATTCCTGTGGCACGCGTTTCTCCCCGGTCTCGCACTGTCATTTGGATTTTTGGCAATGCTTGGTCGGGTGACACGAACATCAGTCCTCGCAGTGAGGCGGGAAGACTGGGTTCGGACCGCTCGTGGCATGGGACTATCGCGACCGAGAGCGTTCCGTCGGCACATCTTTAGAAACGCAATGAACCCTGTCGTCACGGTATCCGGTCTGCAGCTCGGAATGATGCTGGGGGCAACGGTCTTAGTCGAGCAGGTGTTCAACTGGCCCGGTGTGGGGCTGACGCTCCTCAACGCGATTAACGGGCGCGATTATCCACTCGTGCAAGGGATTGTGATCGTTTTTGCGGTCGTCTTTATCGTGTCGAACTTTGTGGTCGACCTTCTATACCGGTTCCTAGACCCTCGAGTGAAGGGGTAGCACAATGCGTAATCTCGCCCGAACTTTGTGGAACAAGTCGAGCCCGGGGCTTTTCATCACCACGTGCATTACGTTCCTTGTCATCTGCTTCATCTTCATCTACCCACTCACCACAGATACGAATCCGCTTGAACAGGATGTTCAGAACGCATTCGCGCCCGTCTTAAACCCGGGACATCTACTGGGGACAGACAATCTTGGTCGCGACGCATTTGCTCGTCTCGTCTTTGGGCTTCGAACCGAACTCATCGTCTGCGCCGCCGGCACACTTCTGGCCGTAATCATCGGTACCCTCATCGGCATCCTCGCCGCTTATTTTCGAGGTATAGCCGATCTGCTCCTCATGCGCTTTGTTGAAATCATCCTCGCGATCCCGACGCTCGTTTTTGCGATGCTCATCGTGTCTCTATACGGCGCTAGCAATGTGACCGTTGTCGCGATTTCCGCCATCGTGTTCTTTCCTGCTTTTGCGCGTCTCGTGTACGGAGAGATTCTGTCGCTTAGAAGCGCGCTTTACGTGGAGGCAGCCGAGTTGTTTGGAGGGACGCGCTGGCAGGTCATCAAAGGACCATTACTACGAGGAGTCGGCCCGCTAGTGCTCGCTCAAGCGTTCGTCACACTTGCCTTTGCCGTTGGGCTTGAGTCAGGTTTGAGCTTCCTGGGCCTCGGTATTACTCCGCCTGAGCCGTCGCTTGGCCTCATGATCGCGACCGGCCAACAATATTTCATGCAGAGCCCGTGGCAGCTGTTGATTCCGAGCATTGTCCTCGTGTTTCTCCTCGTAGTTTTCGGCTATGTAGCGGACTGGGTGAGGGACCTTCTTGACCCTCGCGGCGAGGTCCGCTCCCGTCGACGCACTCGCCGAGAGCTCACGCAGAAGGTGGATGTCTGAAGATGAATGATCAAATGAGGGCCGCCTCTCCCGAAGCCGTCAGCTCATCGACGAAGGATGACGTGCTTCTGAGAGTCGAAGATCTTCGCATTTCTATGTCCGGCACCGGCGTGGTGCATCAAGCTAGCTTCGACGTGCACAAAGGCGAAGTGGTCGCGATCGTCGGCGAGTCTGGTGCAGGAAAATCAATGACCGCCATGGCGATTCCACAGCTTCTGCCACCCGGGGGAGAATGCAGTGGGTCGATCCGCTTTGATGGTAATGAACTGCTGGAGACATCTGACCGCGCGATGCGGCGAATCCGCGGTGCCGAGGTTGCGTGCGTCTACCAGGAACCCATGACAGCACTAAACCCGCTGCACACGATTGGTGACTTCCTCGAGGAAGCAATCGGTGCACATGTGACGCCCGAGACCAGGAGCAGGGCACGCACTCCCCAAGAGCTTCTCGAAGCCGTCGGATTGGGGTCACACAACGGAATATTGGAGCGTTATCCGCACCAATTGTCGGGTGGACAACGGCAGAGGGTAATGGCAGCAGGTGCAGTGGCGTGGAAGCCGAAACTTCTTATCGCCGATGAGCCGACGACCGCGCTCGATGTGACCACTCAGCGTCAGATGCTCACTATGTTCCGTCAGCTCGTGGAGCAAGAAAACATGGCGATGATATTTGTGACCCATGACATGGGCGTCGTCGCGGACATTGCCGACTCGATCGTCGTGATGCGGCACGGGGAAGTCGTTGAGACAGGGGATGTCTTTTCAGTTTTCGCAGATCCTCAACATGAATACACGCGGATGCTTCTCGGAGCGGCCCAGACGCTCCACGGTGCCAGTGATACTGCCCTCACGGTCACCGATTCGAGCGGTCCGCCCGAGAAGAGGGTGGGTGTAGCTGTACTGGAAGCTAACGCGCCCGCGACTGAACCGGCTCTCGTTACCAGCGAACTCACGATCCAGTACCAGCAGAAGCGCACGAGAAGAAGGCGAACAGCTCCAGAGACTAGGGCGGCAGTAAACCGAATCGCTCTCGAGGTCTCTCGCGGTGAAACATTAGGCATCGTGGGCGAGTCAGGATCGGGCAAATCGACGATTGCCCGATCGATCCTCGGTCTGACCCCCATCACGTCGGGTATCGTCACGCTCGGTGGCATCGAGATGACTGGGCAATCACGTCGCGATCGTCGCCAAACTCTTGCACGTGTCGGCGCTGTGTTCCAGGATCCGACATCGTCCCTGGATCCGAGCCTCCCGTTATGGAGAATCGTCACTGAACCGCTGTGGCGCGGCGGGACGTTGCGGGATAGACGGAAGCTACGCGCACAGGCCGCTGAACTTCTTAGTGATGTCGACTTGGATCCGACGTGGATTGAGCGACGTCGTCACCAGCTTTCAGGAGGACAGCGGCAGCGCGTGGCTATCGCCCGTGCCATCGCGCACCGTCCCGACGTGCTCATAGCAGATGAGCCAACATCTGCACTCGATGTCACGGTGCAAGTGAAAGTCCTGGATCTCCTGGCCCGTCTGCAAAAGGAGCACAACTTCGCGTGCGTATTCATCAGCCATGACCTGTACGTGGTCTCAACCGTCTCAGATCGAATTCTCGTGATGAAGGACGGCGAGGCAGTTGAAACAGGAAGGACGGTGGATGTTCTCGGCTCGCCGTCTTCCGAGTACACGAGGGCGCTTATCGGCGCTATTCCTCTACCGGATCCAGTGAAGCAGCGCGCGCGTCGCAACCTCGCGCAATCGTCTGAGACGTCTCGCAACTCGCAGTGAGGACAGAAAATTCGTGAAAAGTCAGCACGCAATCCCTGGGCACTACGGCTCTAAACAGGTAGCTACGGGCACAGAGGGAATGGTAGTGAGCTCTGAGCCTATCGCCGTCGCGGCTGGAGTGGAGGTGCTACGCGATGGAGGCAACGCACTCGACGCCGCACTGGCAGTTGCCGCAACACAGCTGGTTACAGAACCGCACATGACGTCCCTGACAGGAGGCATCTCTCTCGTGTACCGGGAAGCCGGTTCGCAGAAGGCCTCCTACCTCTCAGGAAACATCAATGCTCCGCTTACAGAACTGAATGATTTCGGCGGAGCCGACCTCACTCGAGCTCGCGGAGTTCCTGTCCCTGGATGGTGGCCAGCGTTCGAGGCCGCCCACAAGCGGTTCGGGACGTTGTCACTCAAGCGGCTACTCGAACCTGCAGTCGACGTTGCGCGTGACGGGTTCGCTGTTTCCCCTTACCTTTTCGGTGAGATATATCGGGCGCGAGAGAACTTGGGTCGCAATGCGCAGTCTAGGGAGGTCTTCTTCCGTGATGGCTCGCTCGTTGGCCCAGGCGAGGCGCTCGTTCAAAAACGCGTGGCACGGACGCTCGAGCGGCTAAGCGACGAGGGCATGGACTACTACCTCGGTGACTTTGCGCGAGAGTTTTGCGCCGCCAGCGATTCTGACGGCGGGGTTATCACGAAGGAAGATTTCGAAGCTTATCGCCCTGAATGGGCTGACCCAATTCAAGGTACATACCGCGGCCTTGAAATTGTGGGGTCTGCGCCTCCCGATGATGGTGGGATGCAGCTCGTTGAAGCGCTCAATATTCTGGAGAATGTCGACTTGGCTGCGCTGGGGCCCGCAAGCGAGTCACCGCGCACACTTTCTGCGCTTATTGCTGCACATAATGCTGTCTATTACGCACCTCCGCGAGAGAAGCGAGTTCGTGAGAGCAAGCGAGTGACAGATGTGCTCCTGTCTAAGGCATACGCCCGTCAACGCTTTGACGTATTGGACACTCTCGCGTGCCCGGCGCACGAGACTCCGCCGACTCCGGGAACGATACATATTTCCGTAATCGATGCCGATAATAACGTGGCCACACTCACTCACTCGCATATGGCCTCGCCGTGGGTCAACGGGCTATACGCGGAGGGTTTCCAGCTCAGTGGCGGTGGGTCATTCTTCCAGCGCATCATGCCTCAGCCAGGCGAACGGGCCACCGTCTATCTCGCGCCAAGCATGGTACTTCGAGATGGCAAGCCAGTGATCGTATCCGGATCTCCCTCAGTCTCGCTCGTGGCATGTGTGATTCAAAACCTTGTGAATCTGATTGACTTTGAAATGCCAATCGAGCAAAGCGTAGCCGAACCGCGGTTCGGCGCTCGTCCTCACGACCCTGCCCTGGGCTGGGTACCAGGCACCACCCTTGAGTCCGGTTTCTCAAACACTACTCTCAAGGAAGTACGCAAATGGGCCGGTGCGAATCGGCTTTGGCTACGGGAAATCGGGCCCTGGAACTCCATGACTGGCAACTTTGACGGCATCACGATCGATCCAGATACGGGGTTGATGCGATCTTGTGGTGATCCTCGCCGGATGGGAATAGCTATGTCAGCGTAATGCTCGAAATTGTCGGGGATTACAGCGACAGGCGTCGCCTGCCTAGGGCCCCGGTATCGACCTCGGAGTGCTCGCCTACAACGTGCGCTCCGCCTGACCGGTATAGGGAGCTGTGAGTGGTGGGGGAATCGGTCCCTTGATTCGGCGCCCTGACTGCTTCTCTTCCCACGCATGGGCGAGCACTCCGACGGAGCGGCTCAGAACAAAGAGCCCCCGCGCAAGCTCGGGCGGCACCCCGAGTTCTGCATAGACGGTGGCCGTCGCACCGTCGATGTTCATGGGCAGGCGGGTTGCGTGAGAACTGCGACGCCCCAATGCTTGCTCAAGTGCGCGAACACACGCAACGTAGTCCCCCGAGATTTCGCCTGCCTCGACAGCATCATCAAGAAGATTCAGCAGCGGATCTCGACGCGGATCGACGGTGTGAAAGCGATGACCGAAACCGGGAACATAAGCTCGGCGGGTCTTATGCTCCTGCACAACCTGGGACGCGGCATCATCGATGTTTGTGCCGGCATCCATTCTCTGCTTCATGTCCCACAGCAGCGCGACACACGCCTGCCCCGCCCCTCCGTGAACATCTCCGAGGGCGTTGATCCCGCTCGCCATGGCGTTATTCAGACCGATGCCGCACGTCGCAGACATGCGCGCGATGGCAATCGAAGGAGCTTGGGGCCCGTGATCTGCACTCGAGACGAGCGCCGCTTCAAGAAGTTTCGACTGACCCGGCGTCGGCAGGTCTCCTCGCACGAGAAGCCAAATCGTGTCGACGAAGCTGACGTGACCGATGAGATCCTGAATCGGATAGCCGCGAAAGTTGATCAGGTTGGGCGCAATCTCACTGATACCCGTCGACCACCAATCGCGAACATCGTCAACTGTCGTTTCTGACGCCTCGCTCATATCGCTCCTTCCGCCCGCAACTGCTGAATCTGTGCACTGTCGAATCCGATCTCGCGCAAGATCTCGTCGGTGTGCTGCCCCAAAGCGGGTGGTCCAGACGAGGGGCTGCTCGTTCTGCCGTTCATCTGAATGCCGTTGCCGAGCACAGATACCGTGGCATCGTGCTCGTCATCGCTGGAGCAATCCGGCACATCGTGAACAAGATTCCGAGAGGTGACCTGCTCGTGAGCAAGGGCATCGGGCACAGTGAGCACCCTTCCGGCCGGCACGCCGACTCGCGACAGAGTCTCCTCCCACTCCGCTGACGATTGCGCAGAGAGCGCAGCCTCGATGAGACCGTGGAGTTCTTCGCGGTGGAGAAGCCGGGATTCGCGATCGCTGAAGCGAACATCCGCGATGAGTGAATCGGCCCCGATCACGCGACAAAGCGTCTCGAACTGAATTTGCCTGTTGGCAGAGATGTTCAAAAGGCCGTCCCCCGTGTGGAACGTTCCGGAGGGCGACGCAGTGAAATTCTCATTGCCCAGCGGAATGGGGTCTTGGTTTGCGACGAGGTAGTTCGACACCACCCACCCCATGGAGGTCATTGCGGTCTCGAGCATCGACACGTCGATCGTGGCACCGCGCCCCGAGCGTTGCCGTTCGAAGAGCGCTGCAGAGACCGCGAGTCCTGCTGCCATGCCGCCGAGTGTGTCGGCGATGGGGTATCCGGCTCGCAGCGGACCCGACTCCGCAGTGCCCGTTGCATACATCATGCCGCTCAGCCCCTGGATGATCTGGTCATAGGCGGGCCTGTCTTTCAGCGGCCCCGTCGCGCCGAATCCTGAGACGGCGCAATAGATGAGTGCGGGGTGGATGCTGTGAAGCACGCTGTCCGAAAAGCCCAATCGTGCGAGTACGCCGGGTCTGAAGTTCTCTATGAGCGCGTCAGCGCCGCGAACCAATTTCGTGAACACGTCACGGCCGGCGTCTGACTTGAGGTTGAGCGTGATGGAGCGCTTGCCTGCGTTCTGGGCAACGAATGAGGCACCCATTTGGCGAGCGTTCCGATCAGCATCCGCCCCGAGTTGCCTCGCGAGATCACCCGTGCCGGGGGCCTCGATCTTGATGATCTCTGCACCGAGCAGACCCAGCTGATAGCTCGCGAACGGGCCCGCCAGCACGTTGGTCATATCCAGAATTCGCACTCCCGCGAGGGGGAGTGGGGTGCCACCGTCGTCACTCATGTCGAACCACCCGTTGGCTGAGGTCACCCAGATACTGAGCGGATGCTGCGCTCATTGTGTTCGGAACGCCGAGATCGTTGAGATAGGTGGCGGTATCCCGCATTTCCTGAGCTCGTCTCACCGCATGAGTTCTGCTTCCGACGAGGAAGCGATCGATGACCGCCTGGCCGTCACCAGCGAGTTGGTTTGCGATCTGCTGGCGCGTCCATTTGGTGAGACCTGCTGCCTCCGAGGCATCCACGGCTTCGCAGATGATGGAGGCCAACCCCTTCATGAAGATGCTGCGCAGCAGCTTGTGAGCCATGGCCTCCCCAGGCTGAGCGTCCTCCAGCACCTCGACCTCGCCGCCGAAGTCGAGTAAGACGGTCGCCACTGCTTCGGCGCCGGGTCCGGCCAACATGACGGGAACGCTGGGACCATGAACAGAGACCGGCCCGAGCACCGCTACGTCGCAGAATCGCGCGCCGGTGGCACTGACGATGTCGCCGACCTCAGACATGACCTTCGGGGACGCTGATGTGAAGTCCGCATAGATGCATCCGGGGGACAAGCGCGGGGCCGCATCTGCCGCAATGCGCGGCGCAGCCGATGCTCCCGTCATGATGAGAACCATCTCGGTGCCGTCGACTGCATCGCCTAACGTGCTGGCGATTGTCAGCCCATCGCTGGATGTCGACACAGCGGGATCGAACCCGATGACATCATGGTCTGCATCGCGCAGTGCCCTGGCGTATCGCGAACCAACCTCGCCGAGACCTATAACGGCACACTTCATGAGCGTTCTAGCCTTTCTGTATATCTGAGTGGTTTCGTCCACTCAGGGAACTCGAGCAATTGCTCCTGCTGCTCGTGTGATTTCGGCGACGAGTGCCTCGTCACCGATGCTTCCCGAATGTTCTGTGGGCCCGAGCAGCGCAAGCACGGCGAACAAGTCCCCCCGTGGGTCGACGACGGGCGCCGCAAGGCTGACCGTGCCCAATGCTCGTTCCTCGTGAGACACGTGAAAGCGCTGTTCGCGAATCTGTCGCGTTTCTGCCCAGAGGTCTTCTACCGAGAAGGTCTCACCTCGTATCGTGCGCATCACGGTAGGCAGTTCACCGGCGAACTCGTCGAACTCGTCTCTGTCCATATACGCGCTGAATACCTTTCCAAGCCCCAGATGCAGGGGAAGGAGACGACCGTTCGGCAACTCGTACCTCAGCGGATCCTTGCCGTTGATGCGCACGACCTGAACTCGGCTGAATCCGTAACGCACGTAAAGGGCGACCGAAAGGCTCGTTGCAGCTGCAAGCTCTTGCATGTAGGGCTTAGCGTGACGAGAAAGCGCGCTGTCGCGCATGAAGGCATATGAGCTTGCCAGATTTGCCACACCCAGTTGGTAGCGCTGCCCGTCTGCAGCGACGAACTTTCGCTCTTTCAGCACCGTCAAGATTCTCAGTGCGGTTGCTGACGACAGGCCAGTCGCTTGGGCGATGTCGACGAGCCTCTGCGGACCGTCGGCCCTGACGAGCGCTTCGACAACGTCGAGAGCGCGGTCAAGTGAGCGCATTGTGCTGCGCTTCTCTGCGCCGACTTCCGGGCGTTCGCTGGCATCGCCCACGCGACTGGTTTCTGACATTGACTACTCCTCCATCTACGAGTTCTGATGCGCCGGCTCAGACGAGGGAGGGGCATCTCTGCCGATGGACTCCAGTATGTCAATCTCCCTCCGAGCCTTCGCTTCAGCGGCATCGAGAACATCGTCGATCTGGTTCGGCGAGATAACGACGACGCCGTCTTCGTCGCCAGATACGTAGTCGCCCGGTTGGACGACGACGCCTCCGACGGCGACCGGAACATTGATGCGGCCTGGACCGAACTTGTACGGTCCCGCAGGGGTGACGGCACGAGCGAACGTGGGAACTCCAAGCTCCTCGAGACCGGTCGCGTCACGCACGGCACCGTCGATGACGAAACCGGCGGCACCCGCCACCTGTGCGCGACGCCCGATCAGTTCCCCAATCAAGGCTCGGGAGACATCTCCCTCCCCGTTGACCACAATGACATCGTCGCGCTTCACCAGGGGTAAAGCCTCGTGGATCGTCTTGTTATCGCCAGCGCGCGTCCAGACAGTCACCGCGCGACCTGCGAGGCGAGCGCCACCCCACACCGGTCCAATTGCCGAGTTCATGATTCCGAGTCGATCCATCACGTCACCGACGACGGCCACGGGAAGTGCACGGAGGCGTTGCAGTGTTTGGCTCGACGCGTGCGTGTCTGACGGCGGAGTCGGCTGCCGGAGCTCGCTCATTAAGAGCCGGCCTTGATCTCAGGGAGCAGTTCTTTATACGTGTTTTCCTGTTCTTTCCAATAGTCGGCATAGTCAGCGGCGTCGAGGAACGCCGTGGGGAGGCCGAGCTTGTCCATCTGCTTGATGACATCGGCGTTCTGAATGGCCTTCGCGAAAGCATCCTCAAGCTTCTTGGCTACATCGTCAGGCAGGCCGGCGGGAGCAACGTATCCGCGTGCCGTGCCCTCTTCGACGTCGTAGCCCGACTCTTTGAACGTCGGTGCGTCTGGAAGCGACTCGCTTCTCTCGGCATCCATCACTCCGATCACCTTCACATCCTCGTTGCCGTTGTCCACAATGTCGGAGACATTGCCGACGTAGATGTCAACATGATCGCCCAAGAATGCCGTCATGGCCGACGCTGCCCCTTCAGAGAACGCCACAAGGTTGAACTTTGCACCCGTTGCCTTCTCGACGGACAGCATCGCGAACTGTTCTCCTGTCTGAATGCCGGTCGTGGTTGCAGACAGCTCGCCAGGGTGCGCCTTTGCGTAGTCAATCAGCGAGTTGAGGTCTTCAAACTTGCTATCGGACTTCACCGCGATGACTTGAGGGTCGAAGACCTGACGTGCGAGTGGCAGAAAGCTATCGCGAGTCCAGGTCGCTCCGCGCGACTCGTCAAGGGGCGTGACGACGACGGAAGGTGCGCTGACCGCTCCGATGGTGTAGCCGTCGGGCTTGGCATTGGCCACTGCGGTGTAGCCGATCTGGCCGCCCGCACCCGGCTTATTGATGACCTCGACCGTGGTACCCAGCTCTTTCTCGAGTTCAGGAGCGACAACGCGAGCTGCGGTGTCCACTGAGCCTCCGGGCGCATACGCCACGATGAGCTCGATCGCTTTTCCCTTCTGCGGCCAGCTTGATGCGTCGGCTCCTGTGCCGGCGCTGCACGCGGTCAATCCGACGGCGAGTGCGCCGACCGATATGAGCGCTGCAATCGTCTTTGATTTCATCTCATTTCTCCTTTGATTGGGTATTGACGGTGGGTCAGACTTCGACGTCAGCCGTGAGTGCCGCCGGCTTACGAAGTTTGAGCAGTGGCGTGAGCATGATGGCGACTCCGATGAGGATGAAGATCAGCGCAAACGGACGCGTTGCGAAGATGGAGAACGCGCCCTGTGAGATCTCCAACGATTCGCGAAGCGAGCGCTCCATGAGCGGCCCGAGAACCAACGTGAGCACAAGGGGCGCCATGGGGACATCGAGCCTGCGGAAGACCAGCCCGACGATGCCGAAGAAGATCATCACGAAGACGTCGAACACGCTGTAGTTAATGGTGTACGAACCCACCACGAGGAAGATCATGATGACCGCCAAGAGGATGGGGTGCGGAATCTTCAGAATTGACGTCCATACGGAGATCAGCGGCACGTTCAAGATCAGGCAGATGAGGTTGCCGATGAAGAGGCTCGCGATGATCGCCCAGGCAATTTCTGCGTGCTCCGTGAACAACGATGGACCAGGTGTGAGCCCTTGTTGCAGGAAGGCACCCATCAGAACGGCGATCGTCGGAGAGGCGGGAATGCCAAGCGTGAACAGGGGTATCAGCGCCGAGTTCGCGTGTGCGTTGTTCGCCGTCTCTGGGCCCGCGACGCCTTCGATAGCACCCGTGCCGAGCTCTTTGCGGTGCTTGGAGAACTTGGTCTCTGCCCCGTAGGAGAGGAGTGAGGTCACGGTTCCGGTGAGTCCCGGAACCAGTCCAGTAAGAAAACCGATGATCGAGCCACGGCCGATTGCCGGAGCTGCCCGACGCATGTCGGTCTTGTTCGGAAGCATCGCACGAAGGCCGCCCTTGAGTGCGCGAGTTGACCCTTCCGGGGTGACACTCACGAGAATCTCGCTGAGCCCGAAGATGCCGACGATGACGGCGACGAAGCTGACTCCGTCGAGCAAATGCTCGTTGCCGAACGTGAAGCGTGGCATGCCGACGACGGGGTCGATGCCCACGAGTGCGATCAAGAGGCCGAGGATTCCCGAGATCAGCGCCTTGACCATCGACCGGCCCGCGAGTGCGACGAGCAGCGATATTCCCAGCACCATGAGCCCGAAGAATTCTGGAGGACCGACTTTGAGACCGAGCGACCCCAGTGGTTTTGCGGCAATGACAAGTCCTGCTGTGGCGACGATGCCTCCGACGAATGAGCCGATGGCGGCGATGCCGAGTGCGACGCCGGCACGCCCTTTCTTTGTCATCTGGAAACCGTCGATCGCGGTGATCGCCGACGCAGCTTCTCCCGGAGTATTCAGAAGGACGCTTGTAATGGTTCCGCCGTACTGGCTGCCATAGAAGATCGCACCGAGCATGATGATTGCGCTCGTTGGGTTCATGCTCAGCGTCAGCGGGATCAGTATTGCCGTTCCCGCAACGGGGCCTACTCCCGGAAGAACTCCCACCAAAGTTCCCAGGATGCAGCCGATGAGGGCGAAGAGCAGATTCTCGGGCGTGAGCGCACTCGCGAACCCGCCGAGCAGCTGGTTTAAGACGTCCACGATGATCACAGTCCGATCAGGTTGAGGAATTCAAAGCTTGAATAGGGCAGCGCGACCGACAGCAAGTCATTGAATATGTGGAAGACGCCGATGCTGCCGGCCAGAGCGATCAGGAGCACCGTGTACCAGCGGCGACGTGCGCGAAACCCCAGGTGATAGACGAGGAAGAGGAACATCGGAATCTGATAGCCGAGAGGAACCATGACGATTGCCAAGACGATGAGACTCAGGATGATGTTGATGACATGTTTGCGGGCGAGTCGTGACGCCTCGAGTTCTTCTCTCGATGTCTCCTGTGCATCCGCATCTGACTGCTGGGCCAGGTCGGCGATCGAACGACTTGTGTCTTCGACCATGTCGAATGCGGCCGTGTGCAGAGATCGTGTGGTGCGCTCCTGGCGTTCTTTCGCCCATGACCGCTGCGTTTGAATGAACCACGCGAACGCCAAGAGGAATAGTCCGATGCTGAGGAAGAACGGGAAGAAACCCGCCCCA
This sequence comes from Paramicrobacterium chengjingii, assembly GCF_011751765.2. Classification (GTDB taxonomy): domain Bacteria; phylum Actinomycetota; class Actinomycetes; order Actinomycetales; family Microbacteriaceae; genus Paramicrobacterium; species Paramicrobacterium chengjingii. The sequence goes on along the minus strand of NZ_CP061169.1, from coordinate 3,245,541 downwards.
GGGCCGAGAGTGACGAAGAGCCCCAGATCGAGGGAGTTCCATGCAATGAGGGCGGATAAGAGGAGAAGCACGGTTTGGGCGCCGATGATCAGTCCGTGCGGTGCTTCGGAGTCAGTCGCCGTGGCCGACGACGGCTCGGCATCGTGCGCATGCCGCTCTGGGGTCGGGGAGTTCACGTGTGTCAGAACCTTTCGCCTTTGAAGAAGGTTGCGGAGACGGTCATTTCGGTGCCGCGAATCAGAGAAGGTGAGGGGATCGCGGAAGCTCAATGTTTCATTGTGTGAAACATTATTTCACTGTGGTGAATGAATAGAACTCCATCTCAATCCATTTGTCAACAGGATCATGCGAGTTTCACCTCGTGCAGCTCACCGCGAGAACTGTGCGACGAACACAGATAGCGACATTTGCGTGTTTAAGAAGACACAATTGCGAAAGTCTTTACAATTTGCAATGGGTATTGCAGAATGTGAGTCAACTGACCGTGCTTCATTGTGAAAGGACAACTAGTGCATTTACCGTTCAACCGCTCCACGATCCGATCGGGTGTGGTGATGACCCTTGTGGGCGCGCTCGCCCTGGCCGGGTCGGCATTCATCAACACCTCCATCCCGAGCGCACAAGCCACATCGGGTGGGGAGACCGCCAGCTCGGTCACCGCCGGGCACCACAAAGGAAAGAAGCCACTCGTGTTCGCGCACCGGGGGTCGTCGAAATACGCGCCGGAAGAAACACTCGCGTCCTTCAAACGGGCCATCAAAGACGGAGCCGACACGCTTGAGGGAGATATCGCTCAGACCAAAGACGGCGAGCTTGTCATCATTCACGACGACACGCTGAGCCGCACAACAAATGTCGAAGAACTCTTCCCCGACCGGGCCCCGTGGAATGTGCGCGACTTCACCCTGGACGAGATCAAGCAGCTTGACGCGGGTTCATGGTTTGACCCGGCATACGCCGGTGAGGAAATGATCACCCTGCAGGAATGGGTCGAGTTCACCGACCGCCGCGTGGGCCTCTACCCTGAGATCAAGAATCCCGAACTCTACCCGGGTATCGTCGAGAACGTCGCGAACGAGTTGAAGGACCTCGGGTATACCAGTGAGGGTAAAGCGAAGAATGGTGCGCCGCAGATCTGGATTCAGTCTCGCAATCCCGAGCCGCTCAAGCAGTTCCACGAGCTGCTGCCTGATATTCCGGTCAATCCGTTTGGTATCGACGGCGAGGTGTACTCGTACGTGACAGCGAGTGATGAGGAACTTGAAGAGTTTGCCAGCTGGGGAACCGGCACTCTGTGCCACCCTGGGCTTTCCACGGCACCGCAGATTGAGCGGATGCACGACTTCGGCGTCAAATGCGTGAGCGAGGTCTCGGACAGCCCAGAACTCATCGGCATGGCGGTGAACCAGGGCTATGACGTGGTGCTCACGGATGCTCCCGATGTAGCCAAGGCGGTCATCAAGGGCAAGAACCCACTGCCGAACCGCAACGGTGTCATCGTCGATAGCGTCGTCTATAACCCGGAGGGTGACGACATTGCAGAGAATGGCGGCGAGTACGTCTTGCTTCGAAACACAACGAAAAAGGCAATTGACATTAGCGGGTACACGTTGCGGGACTACAGCTACAACGTCTTGCAGGTGGGAGAGGATGCGGTCATTGAGGCCGGCAGCTTCTACACGGTGTACGTGGGTCCCGGCACTGATACCGAGACCGCTCATTTCAACGGATTCACCAAACAGATTTTCAGCGACACGCTGACGGATCACGTCTATTTGTATAACCCGAAGAAGGTCGTGGAGGATATCTACGCATATTTCGTCGCATAGCGCGAAGCGGGTGCTGTGCTGCTGGTCGGGGACACTCGGCCAGCAGCACTGTGTATCGGCCCTTTTACGTCGACCGAGTCGCAGTTCAGACGTTTGCGAGAACGAAGTCTGCTGTCGCGGCATCCGTCACGAGTGTATTCACGATGCCGCTTCGGACGGCTGCGAGCACGGCAGCGTGCTGATGCTCGCCCCCGCCGATGCCGACAACATCGGGGACTGCGCGGAGGAGATCTGTCTGCATGGCGACGCAGCGCCGGGTGAACTCCTGCCCAACTACCTCTCCGTCCGCGGTGAGGAGAGTTCCGATGAGTTCCGCTGACGGGTTCGCCTCACGGAGCTCAGCGAGCGTGGCCTTGTTGCAGGCATCGTAGAACGCTGATGTCTTCTCGCCCCATGTCGCAATCGATGCGACCAGCGTCGTGATGCTAGGGAACATCGCCACAGTTCGCGCGATGCCGGGCTCGTCGTTGATCTGCTGCGTGAGCTCGGCCGTGGGGAGAAGGCCCGGAGCATACATCGGATAGCTCGTGGCGCCGGAAAGCTGTGCGAGCCGGCGGATCGTCTCCACGGGACTCTCCGTCAACGTGTCGACGCGGACAACGCCCGTAGTCTGGACGATCGCCGTGCACGCCAGCCTCTGGGTGGAGCGGCCGATCATATGCGTGGTGCGCCCCGAGGAGAGTCCCAGAATGTCGGCGGGCCCGAGGTTCTCGGTGAGGTAGCCTCCAGCAGCACCCGCAAGAACGGTCGAGAGGTCGCCCTCGACAAGAGGGGGGCAGACGATGGCTCGCTCGACCGAGGTGCGCTCTACCAAGGCTCGAGAGCGGTCAGCATCCAACCCGTCGGGCCGCATCAGCGAAATCGAGACATATCCACCGTCGCGTGCCTCGCTGAGAAGCCCTCCGACACGGAACCTGCTGATTCCGAGCTCTTCGCTGATGACGGCCCGCGCAATTCCGTCGATGTAGAACCGACGTGCCGCGTAAAGCACGGCATCAGCCCGGCCAAGCGATGTCTTCCCGCGGCGTTCCGGTGCGCTCATGTGGTCTCCTCAATTTCAGCCGACGGGCATTGAGCCCTGTGCAGATTCTACCCGGGGTTGCAATATGCAATAGGTATTGCATATTGTAAATCATGCGGTACGAACGCTGACAGACTCTTTGACGAAAGGCCCTCACTCTTCGATGACAAACGCGACAGTCCTTCCCGCAACGGCCTCCGAGCGGCGGATCTTGACTCAGGGCACATTTCAGGCGCGCGATGCTGGCCGTTATCCGGCCGAAAATGGCGCACAGGTGCGCGAAGGAATGTTGTTTCGGTCGGACGCGCTCTCTGCACTTACCGCTGACGATCTTGAAGAAATGAAGCGTCGTGAGATTGGGCTCGTGATCGATCTGCGCGAGAAGATCGAGTCCGATGCCGCGCCCGACCTGCTGCCCGAAGGCGTCGAGTACCAACGCATTCCGATTTTCGAAGAGACCCTCTTTCAAAATGACTTCGACGCGTTTCCCACGCTGCTCGGTCAATATCAACTCGTGCTCGACCATCACTCTCCAAAGCTCGCAGAAGTCATTGCGGTGATCTCAGACGCTTGTGCGGCACAGACTCCCGTTGTGGTGCACTGCACGGCCGGAAAGGATCGAACTGGGCTTGTCACGGCCCTGGTGCACCTGGTACTCGGCGTTGACGAGCAGTTTGTGCTGACGGACTATGGTGCGAGTCAGATCATTCTCGGCATTGACTTCGACGGAGCAGTTCGCGATCTCTACAACCGAGCAGGGCTTCCCGGTGCAATTCTGGGTACAGAGCCGCACAAGGCACCGCCGATGTATCTCAAGGAGACGCTTGCCGAGATCAACAGGCGGCACGGGTCAGCTGAAGCTTTCCTCATCGACCAGGGTTTGAGTGAAGCCCAAATCACGGCTCTTCGCGCTGGTTTGCTGGAGCATTGACCACTTAACACCGAAACACCAGTTCAAAGGAGAATTCATCATGAAGCTTAAGCGGATAGGACTCGTCGCCATCGCGGCGGGAGCTGTCATCCTCAGCGGATGCAGCGCCCCCTCAGAGTCGAACGACAGCGGCCAAAAACTTGTGCTGTATTCGAGTGAGTCGACAATGCCTGAGTTTGCAAAGCGCTTCGAACAAGAGAAGGGCATCTCCGTCGAAGTCGTCGAAGTCAGCTCCGGGCAGTCGGATGCCCGCGTCAGCGCGGAGAAAGACAACCCTCAGGCCGATGTAGCAATTTCGGGCTCGTACCCGTCGGATGATCACCCTGAGTTGTATCGCGCATTCGAAGGAGCAGTCGACGTCTCCAATGTCGACGAACGGTATCTGCACGACGACTACGGCATCCCCACCATCGTGAACCCGGTGGTGTTCGCATACAACAACGACGTGCTCGACGGACGTGCCGCACCGACGTCGTGGGAAGACCTTGGCGACCCGAAGTGGAAGGGCGAGATCTCCATCGCCGACCCAACGCAATCCGGCAGTGCGTTCAACGCACTCGCGGCCGTTTACGCCTCTGGAGGCTGGGATCTGGTGAAGAAATTCGCCGCGAATGTTGTTATCGCCCAGAGCTCGCTCGGACCGATACAGGCGCTGTCCAACGGCGAAGCGGCCATCGGCATCGGTGCGGAGAACTCCGTGTATCAAGTCGCAGACGGTACCGACATCGTGGCTGCGTACCCCGAAGACGGCATCATTGTGAACGTCGGCATGTTCTATCTCATTGCCGACAGCTCAAACCAAGAAGCCGCCGACACATTCATGAATTGGATGCTCTCGAGCGACACGCAGACCTGGATGCAGTCCGAGCACAAAGGCATGCGCTCGTCGACCACTGACTCGACGGACCCCGAAGGCGTTCCCGGTGTGTCATCAATGAATATCATCGACGTTCCCGACGACGTCACTGACGACAAGTCGTCGTTCCTCGACGAGTGGACGAGCATTCTGACGTCCGTCAACTGAGGTAGTCCCCCGCGCCCTTCGTCCTTCGCACCCGATCTGAAAGTGCTCTTTAATGCAGAGAACAGTCCAAGACTCCTCGGTCTCTCTTGACAACGTTCGCATCGAATACGGCGGCAATGCTGCCGTGAAGAACGCGAGCTTTACGATCGCGTCAGGTGAGTTCTTCACACTTCTCGGTCCGAGCGGATGCGGCAAGACCACTCTGCTGCGGACGATCGCCGGGTTCAACCGCCAAACGTCCGGCACCATTCGGATCGGCTCGACAACGATCGACGACCTTCCGGCTCACCGTCGTGACACGGGAATGGTGTTTCAGAACTACGCGATCTTTCCGCACCTCAACGTGCGGGAGAACATCGCCTACGGATTGCGCGCTCGAAAGCTCAGCAAGACAGAGATTGACTCTCGGGTGAAGGAAGCACTCGAGATGGTCGATCTCACGCGCTACGCGGACCGGAAGCCTCAGAATCTATCCGGCGGACAGCAGCAGCGCGTCGTGATCGCCCGCGCGATCGTCGTTCGGCCACGTGTGCTCTTGATGGACGAGCCGCTCGCAAACCTCGACGCGAAGCTGCGTGTGCGCCTTCGCAACGACGTGCGAGCTCTGCAGCAAGAGCTCGGAATCACCACAATCTATGTGACTCACGATCAGGAAGAGGCGCTGGACATCTCTGATCGCATCGCCGTAATGAGTAAGGGGGAGGTGCTGCAGGTGGGCGCGCCCGAAGAGATCTACGCGACGCCGCAGCACCTCTTCGTCGCGCAGTTCGTCGGGGAAGGCACCTTCCTTCCCGCTCAGCTTCGAGACGATGGGCGGACGGCGGTTCTCTCGAACGGCACAGTCATTCCGGTTCGTGCCGCTGACGCAGCATCCGGTGCCTGCAACGTCGGCCTGCGGCCCGAGGAGCTGAACCTCGCGCGGGATGATGAGCGCGCAGATTTTGACGGCACGATCGTCTCACGTTCGTACCTTGGGCCTCACGTTCAGCTGCGCGTCGACATCGGCCTCGAACAATCTCTTCTGCTTCGGGTTCCCGCAGCGTTCTGCCCCCGTTCCGTTGTGGTGGGGTCGTCGGTCAGAGTTGCACTCGCAGCCGATGCTGCCGTCTTTCATGACGGCGAATCGACGGCAACGGACGCGGATGAGGTGCTTGCCTGATGACCGAGGTGATGATCGCGGGGCCGGTGCGCACCAGCGCATTCGCCAAGTATCGCCAGGGGTTCAACTTCTGGACGCTTATGCCGCTGCTTGCCATTGCGTTGTTTCTGATTCTTCTCATCTATCCGCTCGTGCGGATGTTTGTCGAGAGTTTGACAGGTACAGACGCCGATGTCCTTGGCGTGTACGCAGAGCTGTTCAGTAAGGCGTACTACTACGAGTCACTGATCAACAGCCTATTCATCGGTGTCGTTGTCACGATTCTGGCCGGCGTTGTCGGCGTCACCGTCGCCTACCTCGTCTCACGTTTCAACGTGCCGGGCAAGCTCTTCGTTCGCGCATCCGTCGTTCTGACGCTCGTTTCGCCGCCGTTTATCGGCGCCTATTCGTGGATTCTGCTCTTTGGCGCCAACGGGCTGCTACGCAAGGGGTTGGAAGGCGTCGGCATCGATCTTCCGTCTATTGTGGGCATCCCGGGGCTGATCGTCGTCTTGACTCTTCAGGGACTGCCGTTTGTCTTTCTGATGACAAGCTCCGCGCTATCGAACGTCGATCAGAGCGTCGAAGACGGCTCGATCAACCTCGGTCGCACCCGCACGAGCACCTTCTTTCGAGCAATCCTCCCGCTGCTGCGCTCTGGAATCTCAACGGGCATGCTGCTGGTGTTCGTGACGGCATTCGCCGACTTCGGCACCCCTGCCATCATCGGCAAGAACGTTCGCGTCTTTCCGACGCTCGTGTACAACTCATACATCAATGAGGCGCAGGGCGCGAACTTCTCGCAGGCGGCCTCGCTCTCCGTCGTTCTGCTCGTCGTCTGCATCGGTGCGCTTCTCATTCAGCGCTCATACGGCAAGCGGCACAGTTATGGCGTTGCTGCTGTGACCCCGCTGGCCCCGATTCGCCTCACCGGAGGTAAGCGAGCCCTGGCAACGGCCGTCGTTTATGCGGTCATCCTCATCGCGATTCTTCCGCTTCTGACTGTGATCGTCACCTCGTTTCTCAAAACTGAGTTTCAGCGATTCACCACGGAATTCACGTTTGACGGGTACACAACAGACCCGGCATTGCTGTCGTCGCTCGGGAACACTCTGATGTTCACCACGATTGCCACAGTGATGTGCACGGTCGCGGGCTGCCTGGTCGGCTACGTGATCGCTCGCCGTCGCACGCGCTTCGGTGCGGCGATTGACCTGCTGTCGATGGTGCCCTATGCCGTTGCCGGCGTTGTCTTCGGAATCGCCTTCAGTATGGGCTTCGGCAGTGCGCCGTTCTTCCTTGCCGGCACCGGAACGATCCTCGTTCTGGCCTACTTCATGCGCCGTCTTCCGTATTCGATCCGTGCCGTGTCGTCGCTGCTTTCGCAGCTCGGGACATCGGCGGAGGAAGCATCCGTCAACCTGGGGGTTGCTCCCGCGAAGACGTTCTGGCGCGTGACTATTCCCATGATCATGCCCGCTGTTGCATCGGGTGCGCTTCTCACGTGGGCGACGGTGATTCGAGAGTTCAACGCAACCGCCATTTTGTATGGCAGCCAGACTGCGACAATGACGGTTCAGGTCTTCAGCAATGTCTCATACGGGCACTTCGAAAACGCGTCAGCGATGGGAACGATCCTCATCATCGTGAGCCTCATTCCCGTGATCATTCTCATGACGGCATTCGGAAAGAACGAGGAGATCTTGATTTGAGCGCCGCGAAAGCAAACCGCCGGCCCGCGTCACCACTTCTGAGCCGGCGTAATCGGACGCATTCGACAGCCGGAAGGACGATCGGTGACCACCACGCTCAGTTCAGCTACCCTCGACGCGCTTGACCCGCGGATCGCCGTTCCACAGTACGATCGCGCGACGGTTTCGGTAGGCGTCGTCCATCTCGGCGTCGGCGGATTCCACCGGGCGCACCAGGCCGTCGTTATGGATGATCTTCTGGCATCCGGCCAGAGCGAATGGGGAATCTGCGGTGTCGGATTGCTCGACGGAGATGTTCGCATGCGCGATGCCCTTCGCACCCAAGACACGTTGTACACCCACGTGACTCGAGCTGCAGACGGTCGCACCGACGTGCGAGTGATCGGCTCGATCGTGGAGTACCTCTTCGCCCCCGAGGAGAGGGAACTGGTGCTTCGGCGACTTACAGATCCCGCGACACGAGTCGTCTCCCTGACGGTCACCGAGGGCGGCTATCTGCAGAGCCACGCGACGGGAAGGTTCGACCCGGAAGCAGCGGCAGTCGTCGCAGATCTCGCATCTCCCGAGGTACCCAGCGGGGCGTTCGGCTATATCGTTGAGGCGCTCAGGCTTCGTCGCGACCGCGGCATCCGGCCCTTCACTGTGATGTCGTGCGACAACATTCGAGCAAACGGGGATGTCGCTCGCAGCGCAGCTCTTGGGTATGCGTCGCTGAGGTCTCCAGATCTCGCTGAGTGGATAGCCGACAACGTCAGCTTTCCCAACTCGATGGTCGACCGCATCACTCCCGCCACGTCAACCGAGGTTCACGAGGTTTTGCGGAGTGAGTACGGGCTTGACGATGCCTGGCCCGTTGCCAGCGAAGACTACTTTCAGTGGGTGCTGGAAGATGATTTTTGCAACGCCCGCCCGCCATACGAAGATGCCAGGGTTGAGGTCGTGCGTGATGTCGTGCCGTTTGAGCTCATGAAGCTGCGCATGCTCAACGCGAGCCACCAGATACTCGCCTATCTTGGCTCCGTCGCGGGCTATCGGCTCGTGCACGAGGCGGCCGCCGATGAGGCACTTCGTCACGTGCTCCGCCACTTCTGGCTGAACGAGGCGATCCCCACTTTGACGCCGATTCCCGGTGTCAACTTCGTCGACTATGCGGAGTCGCTGCTGTCGCGTTACGCCAACCCTCACGTCAGAGACACTCTCGAGCGACTTGCGACCGATGCCTCAAACCGTATTCCGGTGTTCGTGCTCCCGATCGTCGCCGATTGCCTTACCGGTGGACTTCCGCCGACCGTGGGTGCGCTGACGGTCGCGACGTGGGAAAAATACGTGCGCGGAATTGACGACAACGGTGACGAGCTCATTCAGCACGACAACCGGGCGGATGCTCTGCGGAAGCGTGCCGTGGCAGGATCCACTGGGGTTCATGGTTTTCTGGGGGATCCGGCCGTCTTTGGCGACCTCGGCAATGACGCCACATTTGTTGCGCAGTACGAGCAATGCCGAACTGTTCTCGAGAGCAACACGGTCACCAACGCCGTCCGCGTCGTGCTCGGGCCGGTGTCCGTCCGATGAGCGCGGTCATCATCGGCGAGTCGCTGGTCGACGTAACCTGTCGTGCAGACGGAACCGTCAGCGAGACGCCAGGCGGTGGCCCGTTCAATATTGCTGTGGGGGTGTCTCGGCTTGCTGTGAGCACGTCTTTGCTGACCTCGATAGGCACCGACGCTCGAGGCCACATGCTCGTGGAACGCCTCCGGGGCGACGGTGTGAATGGCATTCTTCATGGTGTGCCTGAAACAAGTGTTGCCCGTGCACAGGTCGATTCGAACGGAATCGCATCGTACGAATTCGATATTGACGGCTCCTTCGAGCTCACTCCAGAGATGCAGAGAGCACTCGATTCCGCGGATGCTGTACACACGGGCTCTATCGCGGCGCACTACGGAGCCGGAGCGGCCACAGTGCTTGAGGCGTTCACGACGCGGCGGGGAAAATCCCTCGCGACGTATGATCCCAACTGCCGGCCGTCGATTACTCCAGATGCGCAGATTGCGTGCCGTCAGGCGGAGTCGTTTGTCGCCGCGAGCGACATGGTCAAGGCAAGTGACGAAGACATGGAGTGGCTGTATCCCGGTGTGCCGATCGCTGAGGTCGCTAGACGCTGGCTGATGCTTGGAGCGAACCTCGTTGTCGTCACGCGTGGCGCAGACGGCCTTTGGGGTATCACTTCGGGCGGTGTTGAGGTAGCTGTTTCGGCTTCGTCAACCCAGCTTGTCGACACGATCGGAGCGGGCGATTCCGCGATGGCCGCGCTGATCGTCGGGGCAATTCAACACGGTGCAGTTGGAGAACGAGCGCGCATGGTGCTCAGCTCGCTGACCGCCGATGACCTCAGGAGGATGCTCGACGAGGCGGCGCTCGCCGCGGCAATCACGTGTTCGCGTGCGGGGGCGAACCCTCCGACAGCAGCGGAGCTTGGGCTCCAGCTCGACTGATCGGCAAATGTGCGAGGTTCAACTCACCGGCATGTGTCGTGCTCGGTGTTAGAGGCGGATGCTTGAGGCTCGGGTGACGAGTTCTGGGGCGATTTGGCGGCGCATCGTGGGTCCGGTGTCGCCGGCGAGGCGTTGCAGGAGGCGGGAGACGGCGAGTTCGCCGATGATGCGCGAGGGGAGCTTCACCGAGGTGAGGGCCGGGGAGGCCCAGGCGGCGTAGGGGTGGTCGCCGTAGCCGGTGACGCACACGTCTTCCGGTGTGCGGATGCCGGCTTCGTCGAGGGCGCGCAGGGCGCCGAGCGCGAAGTCGTCGTCACCGAGTGCGATCGCGTCGAAGGAATGGCCCGAGGCGATGAGTTCGACGCAGGCGCGGTATGCCTCTTCGGCGCGCCAGGATCCGCGGCCGGCTTCGAAGCGGCGTGATGGGACAGAGACGGCATGCGCGACAGCATCCGGTGTTTCTGAAAGTGCTCGGTCGAAGCCGTGGCGGCGTTGTTCGACTGTGCTGATCTCGAGGTCTTCGTCGAGAATTACCAGTGACCGGCAGCCCTGGCTGATGAGGTGTCGCGTTGCTGCGTATTGACCAGCTTCGCTGTCGACTCCCACGAAGTCGCAGTCGAGGGCATCGACCTCGCGGCTCACCATCACGACCGGCACGTCGGCGTCGACCAGTGTCGGCCACGGGTTGTCGTCGTGCTGCACGGGGATCGCGATGACACCGGCGACGTCGGAGCGCATGATGTGGTCGACGATGTCGCGTTCGCGGGCGCTGTTCTCTTCGGTCACGTACACGTCGAGCGAGCGGTCGGCGGCGCGGGCGCCAGCTTCAATCGCGGCGAACAGCTCGGCGCTGAACGCGTGCATGGGGGAGGGGATTGTGAGGGCGATGCTCTTGGAGCGGTCGTTCGGGTCGTCGTCGATTCGGCGCGAGAGATACCCAATGCGCTTGGCCTCGGTTCGCACGAGCTCGCGAGTGCGCTGACTCACGCCGTCGCGACCAGTCAGTGCGCGCGACGCCGTGTTGGCGGAGATGCCGAGGTTGTCGGCAAGTTCCGCGAGTGTCGGGCGGCGCTTCACCATGCGATCTCCCCTTCGGTTCGTGCGCGAGCTACTTAGTACTGTATCGATGCGACGTGGGCATGACCGCATCCGATTGACCCGACCATGCCCACATCGGCGTTCCTATTCTTTGAGGGCGAGCACGACCTTGATCAGGGGCGACGTGTCGCCGGTGATCGTGAACCGCAGCCAGCCGCCAAAGTCGCGGATCGTGCCGGTGCCAAGGTGCGGAGCGTCGATCGTGACGGCATCCGATTCATGATCCACCCATTGGATGCCGTTGGGTGAGACCTGCGCTTGCACGGCCACGGTGCCGGCGGCCTCGGGGTCGAGGAAGTGCACGAACCATCGCGCTTCACTTGCCCATGCCGTTTCGAACGGTTCGGTGTGAATGACGTCGTCGAGTGTGATGCCGCGCTCGAGGACCGCTGTCTGTGACTGTCGCATGGTGATCACCAATCCGCTGAGATGACGACTGAATCGAGGTAGAGGAAGTTGCGCTTTCCCGAGAGGGTGCGCACCGAGAAGTAGAAGTTGAGCAGGTTCTCGAGTGAGCCGTAGCGCTCCTCGTACGGTGGAACGGGAACGTGGCTCCAGTCCATGACTCGGTCGTTGAGCTGCAGCTCGACGTTTTTTCGCTTATCGGTGTCGATGACCCAGCGCAGGTAGTGCCAGTTGACCTTGGTCGGCACCTCGTTCATGCAGAGTTCCTGCGGCTCGCCATACACGCGCCAGTCTTCAGGGTTCGGTGCCGTGAAATCGGTGGCGTAGGGGTAGTCGACCTTGCCCTCGAAGTGCTCGCGCGGCGTCGGCTCGGGCACGACCGGGTACTTCCACTGGCGGAGCATGTTGCCCTCTTCGTCGGCATTCTGGTAGCGCGCCACCGTGTGGTAGCGCAGACCACCATCGCCGCACAGGTCGGTTGCGACGGTGAACGCGCCGAACTGAGCCTCGGAGGGATGCTTGTTGCCGTCCCACTCCATGTCGCCGAACGCGTTGTCGGCGTCGTCTTCGTCGAGTGTCGCCTCCGCCTTGTACGCGATGTACGCCTCGATCTGCAGCAGGCCGCGGCCGCTCATGGTGAGACGCCGGATGGCCGTGGCCGTGTGGCCGGGGTAAGGGCGCGTCGCGAGTTTAAGCGCGTAGGTGCCCGACATGGCGCCGTGCGTTCCGACGTCGAAGAAGTCGCAGGTGGAGAGCTGTGGCGAGCGGAAGTCGCGGAAATGACGGTCGAGCGACTCAAGATTGCCCTGCCCGTCGTAATTGCCGCCGAGCTCGACCCAGCCGTGCAGGCCGGTGTTGAAGTCGTCGTGCGCGAGAATGCGCGAGAGCGGATTGAACTTCGAGAGATTGGGATCCGATCGCAAGAGAGCTGTTCGCAGCTCTGACGCGGTGGTCGATGTGTCAGTCATGCGTTAACGTTAGCAATCACGTTAGAAAAGTACAAAAGGTTGCGTTTAACGTTGTGTTGCTTCTAGTGTGATGTCTTGTTCACGAATGAAAGGGTTCTGCGATGACGCGAGCACGGATCAAACGGGCGACGATTGCGTCGACCGTCGGCACGGCCTTGGAGTGGTACGACTTTTCTCTGTACGGAACTGCGGCAGCCCTCGTGCTTCCCGCAGTGTTCTTCCCCACTGCAGATCCCGTCGTGGCGACGCTCTCCTCACTCGCCACGTTCGCAATCGGGTTCTTTGCTCGGCCCGTGGGCGGTGTTCTGATCGGTGTGCTCGGAGACCGCTTCGGCAGACGGCAGATGCTCTTCGTGACGCTACTGCTGATGGCGGCATCCTCAGTTCTCATCGGTGTTCTGCCGACGTATGCGCAGGTCGGCGTTCTCGCGCCGGCGCTCCTCGTGTTTCTTCGCATTCTGCAGGGGCTGGGCGCGGGCGGCGAGTACGCGGGAGCGATGTTGCTGTCGGCTGAGCATTCTGGCAAGACCACTCGAGGTCTTAACGCGTCGATTCCGAGCGTTGGCAACGCAATGGGCTCACTCGTAGCGACGGGAATCTTCTTCCTCTTCGAGGCAGTCTTATCGGACGAGGCATTTCTGGCGTGGGGATGGCGTGTGCCGTTCCTGCTGAGCATTGTGCTCTCGATCGCCGCGTTCATCATTCGACTCAAGGTGGAAGACAGCCCCGAGTTCACGCGGGAGATGAACCTGCGTGGGGTGGTGCGGATGCCGTTCCGCACGATGTTCAAGCTCAGCGGACGTCGCGTGCCATTGGCGATGCTCATGAGCATCGCGCCGAACATTCTGAGCTACCTGCCGTCGGTCTACGCGCTGACATACCTGGCGTCGACGGTGGGGGCTCCGGCGTGGATCGGACTCGTCGGCATCATCATTGCGAACCTTCTGAAGCTCGTGACGGTGCCGACTGCTGGGTGGCTCTCTGACAAGTTCGGCGCTCGCCGCATCATGATGATCGGTTCGGTCGCTGGTGCAATCCTGTTCTTCCCGTTCTTCTTCATGCTCGACACGGGAACGCCGCTTGTCGTGTGGGCAGCGCTCGTGATGATATTCACACTCTGCTGCGACCTCACGCTCGCGTCGCAGGCGTCGATGATGTCGACGCTGTTCCACGTGCGAGTTCGCTACACGGCTGTGACGTTCAGCCGCGAGATCACGGGAGCACTCGTCGGCGGAACCATTCCGTTCGTCGCCGCGTGGCTGACGTCGGTGGGCTCTGGATCGCCGTGGCTCGTCTGCGTCTTCTGTGCGGCAATGTGTCTCATCTGTGCTGTCGGCACGTACTTCCTGCCCTCGACGGAAGCCGACGATGAAGTGCACAGTGAGGAGTCGGTGCGGCAACACCGATAGTTGGGGGAAAGAACGGAATGCCCGTGCCGCGTGACCCGGCACGGGCATTCCTGCGTCGCGGTGACTATAGACTTCTGTAGGCTCGTCGCATGCCCAGAGCGTCAGACAGTAGAGCCACGCTGAGCGACACGCTGCGCGGATTCTGGCGCGGGCTGCGCGACTACGACCCGTGGAAAGTGCGGCTTGTCGATCGCGGACGGGTCGCATTCAGCGTCACCTGGAGTACCGGGTTGAGCGCGATGATGTGGATCGGTGGCGCGCTGCTGATTGGGGCAGCTGTCGTGTGCGTTCAGGCGTGGTCGTTCGCATGGTTTCTGCCGGTCATCGGCGTGCTCGCAGTTCTCGGCGTCGTGGCTGCGTGGCGCACACCGACCTTCGTCGCGGACCCAGAGTTCGACGCGTCGCTGATCACGCCGGGGGCAATCTATTGCAGCGATCGACGAGAGAACAGCCGGGGTGAGGGCGTTCCGAGCGACATGGCCTGCGTTGTCATCGCGGTGTTTAGGCATCACGGCGCTCAGGCGAAGCCCGTGTGGATTGCGCTCGCCGACGGCACGAGGCGCACGTTTGCTCTCAACGCGACGACAAGAATTATCTTTCCCCACGACAACTTCGGACGGTGGCGAATTCCGAGGAGTGCGCCCCTCGAGTACCTGGATGCTCCGCCTCTCGATGTGCTGACTCTCGTTGAGAGCGTGTGGGACAACAGCGTGAGCGAGCCGTCGAAGGCCGGTGCGATCACGCACACACTCGGCTGGTCGCAGCAGCGTGCGGAGCGCGCGGTGGCAGACGGAGAGCGGTTGAACCTCATTGAGGTTCAGGAACGCGGTGGGTTCTCTCGCACGGAGAAGTACCTGACGCTGACGAATGCCGGATGCATTTGGTTGGCGCAGGAGGCACGATCGTTGGGAATTGAGATTTACGCCGGGGCCGAACAGTCCAAGCAGGAGGGCAATGTGACCAATTACGGCAACATGAACTACAACAGCCCCGGCTCGGCAATCAATACGGGAAGCGGCAGTGCCAACGTCAACGTGAGCGTGACTGTCGACGAGCTCACCATCAACAACCTCACAACCTTGGCCGATTCGTCCGAGACAATTGCACGTCAGGTCGACGAGACTGATGCGGAATTGATTCGGGATGCTGCGGCAGAGATCCGCCGCGCTCTTGCGCAGCCGGAGCCGGATGGCAGCGTGCTCAAGGGTGCAGCTCGCACCGTTCTGCGCGCGGGCGGCAGTGTCGGGCTCGGTGTTGTCGGGAACGCCGCGTGGGAGGCGCTGAAGATCTGGGCAGGAATTCAGTAGAGACGCTGCCTTCGCAGACGTGCGCTGACGTTTCAGTGTTCACCGGATTCGGTGAGTGGCGGATGCTTGCCGGCTGCGTGCTCATTGTGCGTTCTCGTTGCACGTTGACGAATGCTCGCGGGTGGCGATGAGCATCCCATATTGACTTTTCCCTGCCGTCCTTGCATACTCGCATGTACATAGTTGTCCACATACAAATTGGTTCGGATCGATGAAGATTGCAGTGATCGGAAGTTACGGCGCAGGCCTCACCATGAGGGTGCCGCGAGCGCCAGAAGCCGGTGAGACGTTGACCGGCGACGCGTTCGAATCGGGGCCCGGAGGCAAGGGTTCCAACCAGGCCATCGGCGCTGCACGACTGGGCGCAGACGTCTCGTTGCTGACCGCGATCGGCGACGACGACTTCGGCCGCTCCGCCCTCGCGCTGTGGAGAGACGAAGGAGTGGATGCTTCCAGCATCCTGATCTCTGACGCTGCTCCCACCATGGCCGGCTTCATCATGGTCGAGCCCTCGGGCGAAAACCGCATCGCCATCGCACCCGGCGCGCTTGACTTTCTGAGCGAGAGTCACGTCGAGGCGTTCCGCAGTGAGATCGCTGCAGCGGACATCGTGCTCGTCTCGATGGAGATTCCGATCTCCGCCGTCGCAGCCGCTTTGCGGATCGGCCGGGAAGAGGGCGTTCGGACGGTGCTCAACCCGGCGCCGGCACGTCCGCTCTCTGCCGAGGTGCTCAGCAACGTCGACATCATCACGCCCAACCAGACCGAGGCGCGCATCATCCTCGATCTCGACGATGCCCCGAGTGGCGATGAGGCGCTGGCGCGGCTCATCGCCGAACGCATCGATGGCGCCGTCGTTCTGACGCGCGGCTCCGACGGCGCGATCGTCGTCGAGAACGGTGAGGCCCTGCACATCGCTCCCATTCGCGCAGCGCAGGTCGTCGACACGACGGGAGCGGGCGACTCGTTCAATGCCGCACTCGCGGTCTCTCTCGCCGGCGGCAGCTCGCTTCGCGACGCCGCCGCATACGGCGCACAGGGTGGTGCGCACACGGTCGCCACGAACGGCGTCGTTCCGGCCCTCCCTACCCACCACGACTTGAGTTCCACGATCGGAGAGTCTCAGTGACCTCAGCTACAGCCACCGCTACTGCCCCACGGCGTGGATCGTTCGACCCGCGCAAGCTGCTCCACGCTCGCGAAGCCGGCGTGTTCGCCGCCCTCGTTCTTCTCTTCATTCTCGGCGCCGTGCTGTCGCCGAGCTTCATGCAGGCGGGCAACCTGCTCTCTGTCGGTCAGCAGATCTCGCAGATCGGCATCATGGCAATCGGCGCGACATTCGTGATCGTCAACGGTGAGATCGATCTCTCCGTCGGTTCGGTCTACGCGTTGTCTGCCATCTCGACCGGTCTCGCAATCGAGAGCGGCACATCGTGGCCGATCGCGACGATCATCGGCCTCGCCGTCGGCGCTATCGCCGGGCTGCTCAACGGACTCGCCGTTGTCTTCCTCGGAGTGCCGAGCTTCATCGTCACGCTGGGAACCCTCAGCGTCTTTCGCGGGGTCGCCCTCCTCATCTCCGACGGTGCGCCCATCTCGCTCAGCTCGAGCCAGGCAGGCGTCGACGAATTCAACCTGATCGGTCAGGGGTACCTGTTCGGCGTGATCCCGATGCAGCTCATCGTGTTCGCCGTCATCGCCGCGATCGGCGTCATTCTGCTCTCTCGCTCGCGCCTTGGCTTCAACACCTACGCCGTCGGCGGCAACCCCGAGGCGGCGCGACTCGTCGGAATCGAAGTGAAAGGCGTCAAGCTCACTGCCTTCATCATCGCGGGCCTCACCGCCGCTGCTGCTGGAGTTCTCGGGCTCTCGTTCCTCTCTTACGTGCAGGGCGTCACCGGCACCGGCCTCGAACTGACCGTCATCTCCGCCGTCATCATTGGTGGCGCTGCGCTCTTCGGAGGATCGGGAACGATGTGGGGAACCATCATCGGTGTCGCGTTCATCGGTCTGCTGCAGAACATTCTCAACATCAACGGAATCTCGTCGTTCTGGCAGACCGTCGTCACGGGCCTCGTGATCGTGGCGGCCGTCGCCACAGACACCTGGCAGCGCAGACGAAAGACCAAGGCGTGAATCATGCCGCGCCGTTCGCCATTCGAATCAGTTCATATCACGACCCTCGTGAGTTCGGACCAAAGGAGGACCGATGTCTTTGAAGAGTAAAGCCCGCCGACTGCTGGCGACCGGTGCCGTCGCCGCTGTCAGCGCCATGGTGCTGGCCGGCTGCGGCGCGATCACCCCGGCAAACTCCGGTGCAGACGACGCCAAGTTCGAGCTCGCCGATTACATTCAGCAGCGCATCGACGACGGTGAGCCGCTGCGCATCAAACTCAGCTACCACGACCCCTCCCTCGCATTCGCCACCCCGATCAAGGCGGGCATGCAGAAGGCGGGCGACGAGCTCGGCGTTGACGTGAAGCTCATCGGCCCGACGGGCGGCGACGCTGCCAAGCAGGTGTCCGAGCTTCAGACGCTCATTCAGCAGCAGGCCGTCGACGGGCTCGCCGTGTCATCAGCATCCAGTGACGCGCTCAAGCCCGTGATTTCGCAGGCGTATGACGCCGGCATCCCTGTTATCTCGTTCAACACAGACAACCCGGGCTCCGACCAGATCGGTTTTGTCGGCCAAGACCTCACGGCATCGGGAGAATCCGAGGCGCAGGAGCTGCTGAAATCCCTCGGCGACAACCCCTCGGGCAAAGTCGTCGTCTTCTCGCTCGACACCGGTGCAGGGTGGTCGCACGACCGCTTTGGCGGGTTCGAGGATGCTCTCAAAGACACCGACCTCGATGTCGTCGGCCCCGTCAACGTGGGCAACGAGCCGAGTGAGGCGTACAACACGGTCGAATCGACGATGTCAGGGCAAAAGGATGTTGTCGCCATCGCCGGTCTCGACTGCTGCTCGACGACGGCCGCAGCCAAGTGGATCTCTCAGTCAGGCAACGCGGGCGAGATCGCCATGGTCGGCTTCGACCTGCTGTCGACCACTGCCGACTACATCGAGAAGGATGTTGTCACATTCACGATCAGCCAGAACCCGGCGGAACAGGGGTACCAGGCGGTGAAGGTGCTCGCGGACTTCCTGCAAGACGGCACGCCGATTGAAAGCGTGGACACCGGGGCGCAGATCATCACTAAAGAGAACCTCGGCGATGCCACGGTGGAGGACTAATGGCGTCCCACACTCCGCTCGTTGAGATCAGAGAGCTCTCGCGCAGTTTCGGCCCGGTCAAGGCGCTCGACACGGTGAGCTTCGACATCGTCGACGGTGAGGTGACGGGCCTGGTCGGAGAGAACGGCGCGGGCAAGTCGACCCTGCTGAAGATTCTTGCCGGCCTTCAGCCGCCGAGCTCCGGTGAAGTGATCGTCGACGGACAGAAAATACAGAGCTTCGATCCGAATACCGTGCTCACGAAGCACTCGATCGCGATCGTGCCGCAGGAGCTCTCGCTGCTGCAAGACCGCACCGTCGCCGAGAACATCCTCGCCGGCATCGAACCCGGGTCGCGGCTCTTCCCATCCAAGCGACAGATGGATGCTCGAGCGCGCGCACTCTTGGCCGAGCTCGACCTCGACATCGACCCCGGCGCGAGCGTTCGCCAGCTCGACCTCGCGATTCAGCAGCTCGTTGTCGTCGCGCGCTCCATTGCGCGCGGCTGCACGGTGCTCATCCTTGACGAGCCGACCGCAATGCTCACTCCGGCGGAGGCCCGCAGGCTCTTCGCCCTCATGGAGAAGCTCAAGGCAAACGGAACCACCATGGTCTACGTTTCGCACCGCATGCCAGAGATCTTCGACCTCTGCGACCGGCTCGAAGTACTGCGCGACGGCAAGCACGTGGCGTCGTGGCGGCGCGACGAGGTGACTCCGGACGACGTCGTTGCAGCCATGGTCGGTCGTGAGCTCGGTAAGTTCGATGGACGAACCGAGCGACCGTCGACGAGCGGCGATTCGCCAGCCCTCGCGGTGACGGACCTCAGCGGAAAACGACACGACGACGTCTCATTCGAGGTGCGTCCCGGAGAAATTCTCGGCGTTGCCGGGCTGCCGGACTCCGGCCGTGTCGAACTGCTTGCCAACATTTTCGGAGCCGGGCGATCGCGCTCCGGAAGCGTCCGCCTCAACGGAAAGCCCTATGACACACGGTCACCGATCGCGAGTGTCGGGCACAAGCTTGGCTTTCTACCGGGCGAGCGTCGCGCGCAGGGGCTTTTGACGACGATGACCGTCGGCGAGAACATCGGGGTGCTCGGCACTCGGGCGAATTCGACGCTCGGAATGCTGAAGAAGGGCACGATCGCCCGATCGGCGCAGGCATTAGCCGAGCGGATGCGGGTGAAGACGGCGAGCCTCGATACACCGATCACGAGCCTCTCGGGCGGAAACCAGCAGAAGGCACTCCTCGCCCGCTGGATGTCCATCGACCCCAAGGTGCTGATGCTCGATGAGCCGACGCGCGGCGTCGACGTGGGAGCGAAGGTGGAGATCTACGAGCAGCTCTTCGGGCTTGCCGACCGTGGCGTCGCGATCGTGTGCTCATCGTCAGACCTGCCCGAACTGCTCACGGCGACTGACCGCATCCTCGTGATGCGTGAGGGCCGCGTTGCGGGCGTGCTGGAATCACGCGACGCAACAGAAGAATCGATCATGGCGCTCGCCACCAACGCGTCGGCGGGCGAGCTGAACTCCACGAAGGGAACGTTATGAAACGCAACGGCATACTCAACGCAGAACTGAGCGGCGCGCTGGCCACCCTCGGCCACACAGACCTGATCATGGTGGTCGACGCGGGCTTCCCGATTCCGCGCGACGCCCACCGTGTCGACCTGGCCATCGCCGAGAACCTGCCCGACCTGCGCACAGTGCTCGGCCTTCTCTCGGACGAACTCGTCGTCGAGGGAGTTGTGCGTGCAGAAGACGTCACCACGAACAACCCGCGTCTCGACGAGTGGATTCAAGGCCGCTTCACCGACGCGGAATTTACGACCCGCACGCACGCCGACATGCTCGGCGAGCTTGCACAGCAGGCCAAAGTGATTGTGCGCACTGGTGCCTTCGAGCCCTGGGGCAACATCGGGCTCTACTGCGGAGTCGACGTGCCTCGCTGGTTCCACGGCGACGGCATCGTCGCACCCGACTACTACGCGTCAAAACTCTAAGACCTCGAACACATAGGAAGATAAATATGACTGACACCACCGCGACCGGCACGTCAACTCTCTCGCCGGCAGAGCTGGCGCCCTACATTCAGCACACGAAGATTGAGACGGGCATCACCCGTGACCAGATGATCGCGCACACGCGTGAAGCGATCGAACACGGCTTCAATGCGGCAATGGTTCCCGCGTCGTGGGTGCGAGAGGTTGCAGCCGAGCTTGCCGGAACCGGCGTAGAGCTTGCCACGGCACTCGACTTTCCGACGGTTGGCGTGATGACCAGTGCCGGAAAGGCGGCGGAGGCCGAGGCGATCGCCAAGCAGGGGGCAACGCAGCTCGACATCGGCGTGCAGGTCGGGTGGCTCAAGAGCGGAATGTACGATGCGTTCCGTGACGACATTGCCGGTGTTGTGAAGGCGAGCGGCATCCCCGTGAAGGTGATGCTTGAGCTTCCGCTGCTCACGGACTCCGAGAAAGAGACCGCGGTAGAGCTCGCGATGGAGGCCGGCGCTGCATTCTTGAAGAATGCGTCGAGCGGTCAGATCGAGACGGCGAACCCTGACAGCATCCGGTACCTTGTCGAGCGTGCGCGTGACGGCGTGAAGGTTAAGGCGTCGGGCTCGATCAAGTCGTATCGTCAGGCCCTGAGCCTCATCGACGCCGGGGCCGTTCTTCTCGGCACGAGCGCCGGCATGTCGATCATCAGCGACACCGGGGACGAAAACACGACGAGCTACTGACGTCTGGGTATCACCGCCTGCCTCGACTCTGCCGGGCAGGCGGTGATACTTGTTAGTAGCCGAAGAGTGAGGAGTGACAGTGGGGGAACACGCCGCCGCAAGCGGGTCAGGAATCCAACGCGAGCTGCCGGTGGCGATTCACGCCCAGATCTCTGATCGGTTTCGGTCGCGGATCGCGTCGGGGGAGTGGCCGGCGAACTACCGACTGAAGAGCGAGCCGGAGCTTGCTCGCGGACTCGGCGTGAGCAGGGGGACGCTTCGTCGCGCGATGACCACGCTCATCGAAGAAGGGCTGCTGAAGCAGGTGCGCGGGCGGGGCACATTCGTGACGTCGACGACGATCGAACCGGCGATTGCGCAGAAGCTCAGCACTCTGACCGAGGACTTCGCGCACCAGGGGATCGAGACGACGACCGAGGTGATCGAGGCGACGCTGATTGACCCGCCGCGCCCTATTGCCGCGCTGCTCGACGTCGGGCGTGGGGGCTCAGTGCTGAGGCTTGTGCGCCGCCGCAGCACTGTTGAGGGCCCGGTGGCGTTGCTGTACAACTACGTTCGTGCGGATCTCGCGCCGGGAATTGTGGATGTGGATTTCACGAAGGCCAGCCTGTTCGGCACCCTTGAGGGGCAGTTCGGACTCAAGATCTCGTCTGCGCGCCGTACGTTCAGTGCGCGAGCTGCCGAGGGACGTGTCGCCGAGTATCTCGAGCTGCCGACGGGTTCACCGGTGCAGTACCTCGAGCAGGTGACGTATCTCTCGGACGACCGCCCGATCGAGTACTCGGATGTCTGGATTCACTCGGGCCGCCTGCGTGTAACATCGCTCCTCTCCCGCCGCTGATAGCGCCCAATCGTTGTTCGCAACCCAGCCAAGCTTCTCGTTGACGTGAACGGTCGCACCCTGCTCGCGGATCTCCCTAGAATCCTTGGTAGTTGAGACAGCTGAAGGCCCGCGCACAGGATCTGGCGCGGGCCTTCAGCGTGCTAACTGGATGGACTACTCGGTGTGTGCGAGCATCTCCGAAAGAGTGTCGAGCACGTCCTCCGAGCGATCGCCCTCCACGTCAAGATAGATGCTTTCCCCCTGTTTCACCCCGAGCGAAATGATAGCGAGGATGCTGCGGGCATCGACCGCGTTCTGCCCAGGGCGTCCGATCTTCACCGTGTGTCCGCTCTCTTTCGCGTTCCTCGCAAGATCAGATGCGGGGCGCGCGTGCAGTCCCACAGAGGAACCGATGACGACTTCTCGTGTTGGCAAGATTGTTCTCCTAGTTGCGTGATTCGCTTGTTGCGACGTCAGCTTCGGCGGCCTTTTTCAGCCTGCGCGTGCGGCGCACCTCAAGCAGCGACATGAGCACGAACGCGGCGACGAGGATCACCATCCCCACCCATGGGGTCTGGAACGCCAGCATCGTCAGCATCGAATCGATCGTGTCGTGTCCGGTTCCCTCTGCGCCGACCGCCGAGAAGTGGTCGAAGAGCATGTAGGTGAGGCCAGACAGGAAGATCAGAATAAACCCGTACACGAATCCCGAGACGACTGCACCGCGGCGCCCGCCGGTCGCATTGCCCATGATCCCTGAGACACCTCCGGTGAAGAAGGCACCGATGATCGAGACGAGTGGAACCACTCCGAATGCCAGCGAGGAGGCGACCATGCCAACGAGCATCCCGGCGACGGCGGTGACGAAGCCGATCATCAGGGCGTTCGGGGCGAACATGAAGATCGCGGGAACGTCGAGCGCCGGCTTCGCGTTGGGCACAAGCTTGTCTGAGATGCCTTTGAACGCAGGTACCAGCTCGCCGAGGAACATGCGGACGCCCTGAAGGAGAACGAGCATGCCGGCCGCGAATCCGAGAGCCTGAAGCAGCCCGAAGAGGATGTAGTTGGTTCCTCCGGACAGCTCTCCGGTCCTTTCCGGTCCCGCTGCGATGACGATGGCCAGGTAGAAGACGAGCATGACTACGGAGATCGATACCGCCGTGTCTTTGAAGAAGGCAAGGCCCTTGGGGACCTTGATATCTTCGGTGCTCTTCGACTTGTTACCGACAAGGCCGCCGATGTACGCGGAAGGTACGGTGCCGAGTGTTGTCAGGTGGCCGAGAGCGAAGTCATCACTCCCGATCACCTTTCGCATGATTGGTTGGGCGATTGCGGGAAGCAGCGTGAGCAGACCACCCTGGATCACGGACCCGAGGATCATCGTCCACATCTCGTTCAGCCCGGCGGAGTAGAGACTATACGCGATCATGACCGAGGCGATCCACATCATGTGCCCGGTGAGGAAGATGTACTTCAGCGGGGTGAATCGCGCCAGGATTGCGTTGACGACGAAGCCGGCGGCGAGAATTACCGCAGACGTACTGGCGATGACTGGGATGCTCTTTTGCATCGCCGCCGAGATGAGCTCACTGCCGGTCGCGAAGCCGGCGAGCCCCGTCACTTCTTGGAAGAGAGTGACAAACGGGGAGATCGCCGCGACGATGAGCCCCGCTCCCGCGGTGAGCACAATCATGCCGAGCGCAGTCTTGACGGTGCCCGCGAAGATCTGCGCCCCATTCTTGCGCTGCAAGGCGAGACCGATGAGTGCAACGAAACCGAGAATCAGTGCCGGTGTTTTGACGACTTCTACGAGAAAATTGAGTAATTCCATGGTGGGTTCCTTATGTCCTATGACACGTTGGATTCACTGGATCAGCTCGCGTCGCGTTGGTCGAGGAACGCCTTCACGGCGTCCTTCGCCTCGTCGACGCTCACGATGTTTCGAATGAAGACCACGTTGTCGTATTCAGAGAGTTCGTCAGCGAAATCAGGGGAGGCGATGATCAGATCGCTGTCTCCTCCGCTCATTGTTCCGGCGGCCTGGTGCTCGACCTCGCTGGAGATGCCGAGTGCCTGCATGGCTTTCTCTACGGTCATCTTGAGGATCAGGCTCGATCCCATTCCTAGACCGCAGACGCACACGATTTTCATAGTTGTGCTCCGTTTCTTCGGGCTCAAAGGCCCGAGATCATGTGTGAGTATTTCGCGATGTGCGCCGCGTTGATGGCATCGCCCTTGTCGAGGTTTGCGCTGACGTAAATCGGCGGAATCGTTCCGGCGTCGACGCAGTTCTGCACGGTCTGCGCGATGATCGACTCGATGACGGTGACGCCGAGCACGGTTGATGTTCCGCAGAATCGACCTTCAAGGCCATCCGCCGAGAGAACGGCGTCGCCGCTCACGCATTTGATGTCGACGACGACATCCGCAACATCCTTGAGGTTCTTTCCGCTTGAATGACGGGATGTTGTTGAGCTGGCGAACTCCTCAGATACCAGAGCCACAACTTTCATGCCGATCTCTTGAGCGGCAAGTGCCATGTCGACTCCTGCCGGGTTGCGGCCGGAAATCGAGACGATGATCATGGTGTCTCTGGGGTCCGTGTCTTCGAGTGCCAGGTACTCCTGCGAGAATCCCTCGAGACGCTCCTGGTATGTGCTGAGCTTCGCCTTGGGGAACAGCGCGAGGTGCGGGGTGAGAAGCGCATTCACCGGCACGAGTCCGCCCGCGCGGTAGAACACCTCCATAGCGAAAATCTGCGAGTGACCGCATCCGAAAACATGGATGACGCGGTCATCGAGAACAGACTGAGCGCAGTGCTGTGCCGACTGCTGAATTGAGTCGGCCTCGTCGTCGAACTGTTTCCGTAGCTGCTGGGATACGACGTCGTAGTACTCATGGCTTTTCATCGCGGTGCTCCAATCGTTTGAGGGTGTTCAGGATGTCGTCGGGCGACCCGGTAGTACGAAGAAGCTGCAGGAGTTTGTCGTCGCCGAGGCCTGTGGCGAGTTCGCGCATGAGATCGATATGGCTGTCGTTGTCGGTCGCGGCGAGCACGAACGCCGCAGTGATTCGCGCCTCATTCAGATACACCGGATGCTTGAGGAGAGCGAGGCTGAGGGCGATGCGCTGCACACCTGCCTCGGGCCGCCCGTGAAAGAGGGCGATGTCGTCGACAACGACCATGTACGAGCCGTACCGGGTGACTGTTTCCTTGATCGAATCGAGAAACTCAGGAGTTACTGCTCCGCGACTGACGAGCGGCGCACCGGCTATGTCGACGAGTTCCTCCCAGCTGTCGCACGTGACGTCGGCGAGCAACGTCTCGCGGGTCAGCAATTCTGTGATCATCGTCGTGGTCCCCCTGACATCGATGTCGTCTGGTGTTCGTGGTGGCCGAGATTGCCTCGATCAGAATCCAGCATTGTGGGTGTGGGGAG
Organism: Paramicrobacterium chengjingii; assembly: GCF_011751765.2. Lineage (GTDB taxonomy): Bacteria > Actinomycetota > Actinomycetes > Actinomycetales > Microbacteriaceae > Paramicrobacterium > Paramicrobacterium chengjingii. The sequence continues at coordinate 3,219,982 of NZ_CP061169.1, read as the reverse complement.
AGGGAGCCAATATGTCGACTTCCGGGTTGAAGGAAGCGGTCTCCTGGGAGAGGCTGGCTGGCCGGGATACGATCTCACCGACGGAGGCGAAGTGGCTTATGACTGATCGACGATCCGAGCTTGTTCGGATGGTGAGAGACGCCGATTCTGCGTTGCCCGGATCGCAACTCGCCGAGCTGCTCGGGGTGTCGACCCGCAGCATCCGTCAATTCGTGTCTGACATCAACCGCAGCGCGGGCCGCATGGTGATCCAGTCGTCGCACCGCGGCTATGTGCTCGATCGCTCAGAGCACGAGGTCTGGGCACACGGTGAAACCTTCGCGACCGGTAACGGTCGAGGGCCGCGAGAACGTCTCTATTTCATAGCGCGACATCTCGTTAGTTATTCAGACGTGGAGACCGACATCTACGATCTCGCTGACACCCTCTACGTGAGCCCCGCGACGATCGAAGCCGATCTGACTCGTGCTCGGGAGCTGTTTCGGCTGCACGGGCTTTCGATTCGGCGGGAGCGCGAGCTACTTTCGCTTGAGGGTGACGAGCGCGAGAAGCGCAGCCTCGTGAAGCATCTCTTTCTTGACGCCGGGCGCGGTTTCACACCTCAGATGATGCGTGAGTTCGTTGAGGCGTACCGAGACTATAACCTCCGTGTGACTTCGCAAGAGATTCAGCGATCCATTATGGATCTTGGGTGGGACATCGACGAATACTCGCTTAACGATGTGCTGGTGCATGTGACGATTGCGGCCGACCGGGTGCGTCTTGGGCACCGAATTGCCGTGCTTAACGAGACCAACGCGCAATTGCCGGATGCGCTTTCAGCGTTCACGGCCGAGCTCACGAAGGTTGTGGACGAGAACTTCGGTGTGGTGCTTCCGGAGGCGGAGGCACATCGACTGACGCAGCTCGTGGCATCGCGAGTCAAGCGATCCGGCTCCACGGCGGATCCCGTCGAATTGCCTCCTGAGATCGTGACGATCGTTCGCGACGCGCTTCGCGATGTCTCGGAGTTCTACCTTCTCGATCTCTATGATGAGAGTGCCGTTCGCGGGATTGCACTCCATGTCTGGCGACTTCAGGAACGTTCGTCCCAGGGAATTCAGGCCCGTAACCCTCTGGGAGAAACGTTCAAGAACTCCCATCCGCTGGTGTATGAAGTCGCACTGTTTTTCGCCGAGCGGGTGGAAGAGAAGGCGTCGGTTCAGATTGCCGCAGATGAGGTCGACTTTCTCGCTTTCCACTTGGGCACTCAGGTTCAGAAGCAGCTCGAAAAGGGGCCGCTCGTGACTGTGACCGTGGTCGATGTTTCGCCGTTCGCGTCGGGGCATTCTCGCATCGTTGATTCGGTAGCATCCCGCCTGGCTGGGCAGGGAGTCGTTGTGGATGTTGTCACTGCGCTTGACTTCGATTGGGAACTGATCTCGTCAGACATCGTTGTCTCGACGATCGATCTCGAAGGTCTTGTCTCGGTTCCCACCATTCTGGTCAGCCCGTTGATGGGCGAAGAGGATGCCGAGAGAATTGAGGAGATTGTCAAGAACCGTCGCAAAAAGGTGGCAAAACAGCGGCTCCGTTCACGGATTGCGGAGCTCATCGAGCCAGAGCTCTTTCACAGCGTCGACACCATCTCTCAGCACGAGGCACTCTCGCTGATGTGCCGCAAGATGGTCGCAGCGAAGGCCGTGTCACCGGGTTTTCTCGAGTCGGTCGAGGGGCGCGAGAGGAAGTCGAGTACGGCGTTCGGCGGGCAGTTTGCGATCCCTCATTCGATGCAGGCCGACGCGTGCCGGTCGGCGATTTCTGTGCTCGTGGCCGGGCGTGGCATCTCTTGGGGCGAGTCAACGGTCCGGATCGTTGTGCTTTTCGCCGTCAGCTCTGATGATGCGCAGGTATTTCGTGATGTGCTCGGAGAATTCATCCCCGTGCTCTCTGACCCGGAGAATTTGGCGACGTTGCTGGAATCGGGGGAGAGAAGCGAGTGTTTTGTGAAGAGCCTGTCGCGAATCCTTTCCTGATGCTTTTGCCTTCGCGGCAGCTCGTGCCTCCAACCGAGAAGTTGCGCGGATATTCAGTTGATGTCGAACTCGTTGCCCTCGGGGTCGCGCATTGCGATCGCGTAATGGTCGAGCCCCTCGGTTTCGAGGACCCGGGTCGCCGTAGCACCGAGTTTGGTGAGACGCTCGGCTTCGTCATCAACGCGCTGCTTGCGCGTCGGCAGAGGGATGCTGCGGCCGCCGCTCGCATTGATATCGAGGTGAAGACGGTTCTTCAGCGACTTCTTCTCGGGCACGATCTGGAACCAGATGCGTGGGCCCTGGCCTGCCGGATCGACGATCGAGTCGAACCCGATGCCGAGCTCGTCTTCCGGAACACCGACGCTGCGCCAATAGTCGTCCCACGTTGCAAAGCCGTCAGGTGCGGGCTCGAGCCGGTAGTGCAATGCGTCGGCCCAGAACCGTGCAAGTAATTCTGGGTCGGTGCAGTCGATGACCATCTGAAAACGCACCATTGTCGTGTCCTTCTATTGCGGTGCTAGCTTGTCGTGACCAGTCTTGCACCGGCGCCGGACACTGCGCGCGATCTTCTATTACAGATCCGCGATCGAGGGCTGTAGCCTACGACGCGCTCGTGCTGTGGGCTCGCTTCGATTCGCTCCAGCCGCGCAGAGCACCGCAGTACGTTTGGAACAACCTGTCAGCCGCCTCACTCTGACTGAGACCTACTGTCTCCAGAAGGTCGAAGATCTCGCGGGGGTCGAACAGAATGTTCCACAGGAAGAGTCCCTCGTCACCCGGGTCATCGATCTCAAGCGCGACGGCCGCTGAGGATACTGCGGGCCCAAGCGCATCGGCTTGGACCGTAAGGTACGGTGCATCAGAGCGCAGTCGCGCAAGATACCCTTCTCGCGAACGCGTGATCACCATGGCTCGACCATGTTTGACGACCAGGCGAATCCACTCGGAGCAGATGGCGCCGAGCAGATCTGCCCCCGTTGTCGTCTGCTTCTTGCTGAACTCGAGAAGTTTGAGCCCGACGTCGTACCGAAACTGCTGGAGCAGCTCATCGACAGAAGCGAAGTGGCGGTAGGCCGTTGCCGTAGATACCTCAGCCTTCTCGGCGACATCGGTCATGCGGACCTCGTGGCCGCGTGAGGCGACAAGTCGTGCGGCGGATTTGATCAGTCGATGCCGATTTCGCTCCGTATCGCTGCGCACCTTTACTCCTGTTCGTGTCTGAATTATGAGACTACCGCGGGGGAGTCTCGGTTGTGTGTTCTGTCGTGCGTGGTCATTCCGTCACGATACGCGTCGGCGCGGGTCAGCGGGTCAGCGGGTCAGCGGGTCGTGCGGAGAGCTTCGAGTGTGATTCTTGGCCCTCATCGTTCCCCCGCCAGGTGCTCGATCCGAGGGAGCTGCTCAAAGATCTGGGCGACAATGGCCGTGACCGCATCGCGGATGTCAACCTCAAAACCGATTTCGTCGGGCGAAAGCGCTTGGAGTGTTGACAGCTGACTCTCCAGCAGAGAGGCCGGCATGAAGTGCCCATGTCTGCTCGATTGGCGTTGTGCGATCAGATCTGCGTCGCCAGTTGCGTGCACAAAGATCACGTTGGGCACCTCCCAGCGAATCGCATCACGATAGATGCGTTTCAGGGCAGAGCATGCGAGAACCAGACCAGAATCTCGATAGTCCCGCAACGTGCGCCCAATGTCCGCGAGCCAGGGGAGCCTGTCGCTATCGTTCAGCGCGATGCCGTGAGACATCTTCTGCACGTTCGTTTGCGGATGAAGACGATCTCCATCGATGAAATCAATCCCGAGCTTGTCCGCGAGCGCTGCGCCGATCGTACTCTTTCCGCAACCGGAGACTCCCATCACCACGATCAGAGGCGGGGGTGGGGCTGGCGCTTCGACTGTCATTGTGAGAACTCCAGAAGAACCTTTCCCGACGTTGATGGGTCGGCGGCCACCTTGAACGCGTGCAATGCGTCAGTCACGGGGAATGAGTGCGTGACGACACTGTCGATGTTCAAGCTGCCGTCGGCGAGTGCATCAATCACGAGGTCAATTTCGTCATTGAACCGGAACGAACCGACGAGGGTGAGTTCTCGTGTGATCGCGAGCGACGCGAGCACGGGCTGCTCGCCGCTGGGTAGCAATCCCACCATCACGACGGTTCCTCCGCGTGTTGCTCCGCGGATCGCCGAGGCCAAGCCGCGATGATTCCCTGACGACTCGATCACGATGTCGGCATCCACTGACGCAATGGCGTCTGTGTCGTCGGCGCGGAGCGTCCGTGTCGCGCCGACGGCGGTTGCAATCGACAGCGGAAAGTCGTGAACGTCGACCGCGACGATCTCCGCAGCGCCAGCGCGATTCGCCACGGCGATCGCAAGTGTGCCGATCGGGCCGCTGCCGATGACGAGGACGCGCTTGCCGGCCACCTCGCCGCTTCGCGAGACAGCGTGCCATGCGACGCTCGCGGGCTCGATGAGCGCAGCAGTGCGCAGGTCGAGCCCGTCCGGTAGCGGACGGAGCATCGACGTCTTCAGCGCCACCTGGCTGGCGAACGCGCCCTCGCAGTGTGGAAACCGGGCGGCTGAACCGAGGTAGCTGATGCCTGCAGATAGGTTTGGCCGGTCAGTGGGGAAGCGGATGTCGCTGGGCTCCCAGCTCGCCGGGTGCACCGCGACGCGAGTTCCTTCGGTGGGGCCAGAGCCATCGGATGCCGCATGCGACACCGTTCCGACAACTTCGTGTCCGAGCACCATGGGGGCACGGAGAATCGACTCACCGACAGCGCCGTGCTTCCAATAGTGGAGGTCAGACCCGCAGACACCACCGAACGCGACGTTGATGATCGCCTCGTGGGACTGAGCAACAGGTGCAGGTATCTCCTCGACACGCAAGTCATCGGCACCGTGTGCGACAACAGCGATAGAAGCTTGTCCTTCTGAATCAATGAGCATGTTTGTCTCGTCTCTTCGTAGCCGCGCTAGACGACGACGGTCATTCCGCCGTCGACGAACAGGACCTGTCCGTTTACGTAGTCCGAGGCCTCTGACGCCAGAAAAACCGCGGGGCCAACGAGATCCTCCACTGTGCCCCAGCGGTGTGCGGGCGTGCGACCCAGAATCCACTCGTTAAACGCCGGATCATCGACGAGCTTCTGCGTCATCTCCGTGTGAATGTATCCGGGGGCCAAACCATTGATCTGCAGTCCAGATGGTGCCCATTCAGCGGTCATTGCTCGCGTCAGATTGCGCAGTGCTCCCTTGGCGGCGGTGTACGGGCCAATCGTCTGACGTGCGAGTTCCGTCTGCACGGAGCAGATATTGACCACCTTGCCATGGCCGCGATCGACCATGCCTCGAGCAACAGCTCGCCCGACGACGAATGCGCTCGTGAGATTGATATCGACGACGCGGCGCCAAGCCTCGAGGCTCACGTCAAGAAGCGGCTCACGGTGCTGAACTCCGGCATTGTTCACCACGATGTCGATCGGGCCGATGTCTGACTCAATCGAGGCGACGGCCGCGTTGACCTGCTCTTCATCGACGACGTCGAAGGCGCGCGACTCCACACGTGCCGCACCGAACTTATTGGCCAGAGATGCCTGTGTTTCCGCGAGTCGTGTCGTGTTGATGCCGTTCAGCACTATTCGAGCGCCCGCCTCAGCGAGTCCATTCGCGATGCTGAGCCCGATGCCCCGGCTCGACCCCGTGATCAGGGCCGTTTTGCCACTCAAGTCAAATGTCATCTGCCACTTCTTTCGTCAGTAGAACTCGACGGTGTTGACGCGGTTTCGCATGGGAGTTCCGTCAAGCAACCGACCTGCATTGTCCGCAAAGAGTTCAGCAATACGACGCTCTTCACGATCGTCAAGAGCCGCAGTGTGCGGGCTGATCAGTACGTCATCCCTGTGCCACAGTGGGCTGTCGGCAGGCAGCGGCTCTGCTTCGAAGACATCGAGCGCCGCGAAACCGATCTGGCCCGATGCCAGCGCCCAGACGAGTGCCTCCTCATCGATGACGGTCCCTCGGCCAACGTTCACCAAAGTCGCCCCGGACTTTACAGCCGAGAAGAATGCGTCGCCGAGCAAATGGTGTGTGGCATCCGTGCCGGGCAGCGTATTGACGACTGCATCCATCAGGTGAGCCTCAGAGACGATATCCTCCGGCCGCACGATGCGGCTGACACCGGCGGTGTCAGCGTCGTGGCGTGCGACGGCAACGACCGTTGCTCCCAGCGCATCGAGCTTGCGTGCGACGATGCTGCCGATGCCCCCGAGCCCGAGAACGAGAACTGTCTGATCGGCCACCTGCTGCATGCTCCAACGTCCACTCCACTGGCGGTCGCGCTGCTGGCGTCGGAGGCGAGCGAGCGATTTCGCGCCGGCGAAGACGCCGAAGACCGCGAATTCGGCGAGAGGATGCCCGTGCACGCCCGCTGATGTCGTAAACGCGATGCGTTCGAGCTGTTCGGAGGTCAGGTTCGCGCCTCGCACCTGACTTCCGCCGCCGGCTGCCATGGTGTGAACCCAGCGCAATCGCGAATTGGCCGCGGCAACGCGGGCGAGAGCGCTCGGATCTACATCGGGGATGCCGTAGAGGGCGTCGGCGCCGTCAACAAGCTGAGTGAAGCGCGCCTGTTGCTCGGGTGTTCGTGAGAATTCCGGGTCGCCCGAGTAGTCGGCTGCCCACCGCATCGGAGGCAGCAGATCGGGCTCGTACATCAGCTCGACGCGGGGTTCGTGTTGGGTGATCCACGCGGCGTCGTCGCCGGAGAGCGGAGCAGCGACGGCGACCCGTAGTTGGCGCGAGATCATGCGTGTTGCTTCCTCAACGTTGCGACTTCGGCATCCTTGCTCTCCTCGAGAGCGACGATCTCTCTGACGGCAGCGATGACCTCGGCCGCCCGGTGCGGCGGAATGATGATGACCCCGTCACCGTCAGCGGCAACGATGTCACCCGGATTGACGACGACACCGCCAATGGCGACAGGTTCGCCGATGCTCCCCGGGCCGTTCTTCCACGGACCGGCGGGCGTCAGCCCGCGAGCGAAGATGGGGATTCCCAGCTCTGCGATGATGTCTCGGTCTCGTACATAACCGTCAACGACAGCGCCCGCTGCCCCGAAGAGGTCAAACCGCTGGGCGAGGTTGTCTCCGAGAATCGCGCGCCCCTCGTAGCCGGACGCATTGATGACGACAACATCGCCCGGCCTGATGTGATCGAGCGCGGCGATGACAGCCTTGTTGTCGCCAGCGACGGTCATTACGGGCAGAGCCGTGCCGACGGATCGTGCTCCGGGCCAGATTGGTGCTATGCCGCCGTCTACGATGTTGAGACGGTCGAGAGCATCGCCGAGGTTGGCGACGGAATGCTGGCGCAGCTCCTCCAGGATCGCGTTGTCGACGCGCTCCCACTCTGGCGCGACCCGAACGTTATTCTCTGACATTGATGTATCTCCTTCTCATGGACGGATTGCCCAGCCGAGAACACACTGTTGCGACAGATACCGTGTCGTTGAGAAGAGCCATGTGTGATCCTTCATCAGAATAGTTTCTGAATTGCGAATATGTTCTCGTTTCACTTCGAGCTAGTGTGCCTCGAATACCGATAAGAATCAACCCCAGGCTCGTCTTCGATTCGGCTTCGATCTGTCGAATCCTTGATCGGGCCTGGGTGGACTTGACCTCAGAAAAATGTGACTCTATTCTCATATGTGAGTCGAGTCACATCTTGTCACCATCTGCCTACCGCTATATCTACCCAGATCGATTCAGCTAGTCGGCGTACCCACGTCGTGAATGCATGTGTCGTCGGAGACACCATGTGAACGATTGCTAGGCTCACCACGAGGGTGAGCTGAATGAGCGAAAGCGAGCTCCTATGACAGCTTCAGAAAGACTCGATACCACAGCGGTCAAGGTCGCCACCGCGGACGGGGCCGTCGTCAGAAGAGCGACGATCGCCGGTTCGATCGGTTCATTCGTCGAATGGTACGACTACGGAATCTACGGGCTTCTCACGACCTACCTCGCCGTCAGCTTGATGGGCGGTGCCGAAATCGGGGATCTCTTCCTGACGAACGTCGGTTTTCTCGTGAGTTTCGTTGCGCGTCCATTTGGAAGCGTGATCTGCGGCTACCTCGGAGACAAAGTTGGGCGTAGAACTCTGCTCGCCACTCTTCTGCTTCTCATCTCCGGCTCAACGGCTGCCATCGGGTTGATCCCCTCGGCCGAGGTCATCGGAATCGCAGCGCCGATTTTACTTCTCTCGCTGCGGGTGCTTCAGGGAATATCGGCAGGCGGCGAAGTCGCTGGCGCCATGTCGTTCGTTGGAGAGTACGCTCGGGACCGTCACCGCAACTTCTCGATGAGCTTTATCGCCGTCGGTTCATTCGTCGCTCTCATGTTTGGGAGCGCATTCTCTGCCTTCCTGATTACCGTGCTCGGAGACGACACGATGACCAGTTGGGGATGGCGTGTGCCTTTCCTTCTTGCTGCGCCGCTCGGATACATCGGCTTCTACATTCGTCGGAAGATGGAGGAGACTCCCCACTTCGAAGCGCTCCGTGAACGCAACGACGTCGAGCGCAACCCTCTAAAAACAGCATTCACGTCGAAACGCCACCTTAAGGCGATCCTCATCACGATCCTTCTTCCCGCACTCAACGGTCCGGGCTACTATCTGCTCTTCGCGTACATGCCGACGTACCTCAAGACGTCGCTCGGTGAGCACAGCTTCTCAATGCTTCAGTCACTCAGCGTCACGGCGATCAGCCTCATAGCGATTATCATCTGCATCCCGCTGATGGCACGCCTCTCCGATCGAATCGGACGCAAGCCTGTGCTCGCGTTCTCGGCTCTTGCCATGGCAATCGTGTCCTATCCGATGTTCGTGCTCATCGCCACGGGAGATTTCGCGCTCGCCACTATCGGAACCGTGGTGCTGGCTGTGTCGTTCTCCGGCCACGCCGCCGTTGTCCACACGGTACTGACGGAGATGTTCCCGACGACCGTGCGATACTCCGCCTACAGCATCGGGTTCAGCATCTCCACAATCATTTTCGGCGGAAGCGCGCCGCTCATCATGACCGAACTGATTCAGATCACTGGTTCGAGCATTATTCCGGCTTTTGCCTCGATTATCACCGCGGTCATCACCCTTGTCACTGTGCTTTTCCTCACAGAGACGAAGGGGCAGCCGCTTCGGTCGTACTAGCTCACAACTCGAAGGAGCATCAATTATGGGAATCAACTCGGTTGCGGTCGTCGCAGACCTTGGTGAGAGTTTTGGAAACTACACGATCGGTGATGACGACGCACTGCTGGGACTCGTCACCTCATCGAACATCGCATGCGGCTTCCATGCGGGGGACCCTCGCGTTATGGAACGTACCGTTCGCGAATGCGTCGACCGCGGGATTGAACTCGGAGCGCACCCGGGGTACCCGGACCTCGTGGGTTTCGGCCGTCGCCTGATCGAAGCGACAGAAGATGAGATTCGTACCGACGTCCTCTACCAAATCGGTGCGCTTGACGCCTTCGCGAAGACCAACGGAGCCGCGATCAGCCACGTCGCTCCCCACGGCCGCATGGGCTCGATCGCTCAAACGGATGACAAGCACGCTCGTGCCATCACGGATGCCGTTGCGGCGTATAACAAGGACTACATCGTGATCTGCCAGCGCGGCGTTCTCGCGGAGGAATCAGTGAAGCGGGGCCTCAAAGTGGGCTATGTCTTCCTTGCAGACCGCGGATACGGTGACGACGGCTGGCCCGTGCCGCGATCGCACGAAGGCGGGCTGATCTACGATCCCGAGCAGATCGGGCAGCGAGCAGTTCAGGTCGTCCGCGACGGAACTGTGCGCTCGGTGACGGGCAATGTTGTACCCCTCGGCCACGATGCCGATGTTCTTCTTCTGCACGGCGACCATCCGGCCGTTTTGGAGAACGGCAACGCTCTCCGTGCGCATCTTTCGGATGCGGGAATCAATGTCACGGGACTGCGGGACGTGCTCGCTGAGAAGGAAAGCGCGCGAAACCGCTGACGCGCTTCGCCACAACGCCATGACTGCAACAGTCCACATCCCATTAACCGTCGAGTCCTTCGGGGACTCAGCGGTGATGGTCTCTGTCACCGACGACGACCAGCGGGTGCGCAGAAGCGCAATTGTGGATCTCAGAGAGCGTCTCCTCGCTCGTCGCCCACACGGCGTCTGCGATGTCGTGGCGGGACTCGAATCTCTGCTTATCGAGTTTGATCCGATCACCACGTCAGCGATCCATATTGAGTACGTGGTGCATCTTCTCGCCGAGATGCCGCCTGCTGGTGCCGTGCCTGAGAACGCGGCCCGTCGGCACTTCGATATCCCTGTCGTCTTCGACGATGAAACCGGGCCAGATCTGGCGGAGGTGGCCGACGAACTCGGAATTGGCGTTCCGGAGCTCGTCGAACGGATATGTGCGTCGCGCTTTACGATCTCGCTGCTTGCAGCAGCCATGGCACCAATGATGGACGGACTCGATGTGCCGCGAGCGGTGCGCCGCCGTCGCGAACCCCGAACAAATGTCCCCCAAGGGTCGATCATGATCGCCGGCGAGAATGCGATCATCCAACCGTTCCCTGGACCGACGGGGTGGCGCGTTATCGGTCGAACACCGCACACCATCGTCGATATTGCGCGCGAGAGCCCTGTCTCGTTCGCGCCCGGTGACACAGTGACGTTCACTTCGGTGTCAGCGGCTGATGCTCGCCGAATCGATGGCGAATTTCTCGTGGCGGCGAACGGATGAGCACGACAATTCACGTGACCAGCGCGGGCTGGATGACCACCTTCCAAGATCTTGGCAGACGGGATGCTGAACGCCTCGGGGTTCCCACGGGTGGAGCAGCCGATCAACATTCTGCAGCGGTCGCGAACATCCTTGTGGGAAACGGGTACGGGGACACGCTCATCGAGAGCATTGGAGGTGAGCTTGCGCTCGTGCCCGAGGGGAACATCCTTGTCGCAGTGACGGGCGCGCCCGTTGACGTCACGGTGAATGGCGCTCGTGTTGAGCCCTGGAGCCCCGTCGTAGTTCCACGAAGTCAGGAGCTCCGCATCCGCGAGACCGGTGGTGGCATGCGCACCTACCTTGCCATCAATGGGCACGTGCACTCCGAGCGTTTTCTGGGGAGCACAGCACCCGATCCTCGCATGGGCTTCACGCAGAAAATCGGCGTCGGAGAATCGCTGTTCGTCGACACGTCGTTTGCCGGATTCAAACGCGACTACTTTGACCAGCCGCTCTTCAGACTGCCCTCGCCGACGCTGGACTTTCCCGCGAACTCATGGACGATCGATATCGTCGAGGGGCGAGCACTCGAACAGATCCCGAGTATGCGCGAACTGCTGTCCGAGTCAACATATGTTGTCACTGATCGATCGAATCATGTGGGGCTCCGGCTCGACGGCCCCGTAGCCCACCCCGAGAGCGATGATGAGATCGTGTCACACGGCGTGCCGATTGGCGCGCTCGAGGTGCCCCACGCTGACGAGCTCATTGTATTGGGGCGATATCGGACGCTGACCGCGGGCTATCCCATCGTCGGATTCGCCACACGGGCTTCACTGGCGCTGCTCGGTCAGGCCGGCCCCGGGAGGCACCTGCGTTTTCGCTGGGTCGATCACGAGGCAGCGGTGCGCAAGGAGACTCAACGACGGTTGTCACTGGACGGACTTCGATTCGCGGTGCGGGAAGCGTTTGATGCGCTCGGATTCTCGCAGCCATGACTGCCGCACTTCTGTGACGTAACAGCGCAGAACCCACGCTTCACAATTACTGGCCAATGGAAGGAAGCATCGTGAGTCAACTCACCGGAAAAGTGGCGATCGTCACCGGAGCTGGCAGCGGCATGGGGCGGGAGACCGCGCTGCTGCTGGCTGCCAAGGGAGCGTCTGTCGCGATCGTCGGGCGTCGTCGAGACGCTCTTGATGAGGTCAAGAAGCTCATTGACGAGCGCGGCGGAAAAGCTGTGGTCGTTACCGCTGACATTGCGCAGGCCGAGGAGATTACGCGTCTTGTGGACGTCGTCCGGAGCGACCTCGGCACCATCGACATTCTTATCAATAATGCGGGTAGTTCGTCGCGTGTGCTCAACCCGCGATGGACTCCAGACGACGAGTGGCAGCACGTCATCACGGTCAATTTGACGGCGGTGTTTCGACTGTCGAAGGCAGTACTTCCCGACATGCTCGCGAAGCAGGAAGGGACGATCGTCACGGTGTCGTCTCTCGCCGCGGTAAACCCGAACCTCCTGGGCGGTGCCGCCTACGGTGCGGCCAAAGCAGGTGTGCGGAACTTCATGACATTCCTGCATAACACCTTTCGCAACGAGGGACTTCGCGCCATTACGGTGCTTCCCGGAGAAGCGGATACGCCCATTCTCGAGAATCGTGCTCGTCCACCCGCGCCCGAGGAACGTCGAAACATGGTCCAGCCGATCGACGTAGCCACAGCCATCGAGGTCGCCGTCACGCTTCCAGCACGCGCCGTCTTGCAAGAAATCATCGTCGCTCCGACTCGCCAGCGAGATACCGCAGCGGATCTGGAGATCAGCCGCTGGGTCGGAGCACCCACCGATTCCCAACCGTCTGCGTGAACGCAGCAGAAAGAGACATCCATGTCAATCCTCACTGATTCTGTACGCGCCTTTGCGCCCGCGGGGGCCGTGCAGCGTATCGAGAAGGCTTCGCGGCGCGTGCAGCAACCCCAATCGTCGGGAGATTTGGTCTCACTGGCAATGGGGGAACCGGGGTTCAGCACGCCATCACAGATCGTTGAGGCCGCAGCTACCTCGCTGAGAGATGGGCGGACGCACTACTCACCGTTGCTCGGTGAATCGTCCTTACGGGGCGCGCTCAGCGAACGGCTGTCTGCCCTCTCCAGCGTCGAGGCTCGGCCGGGCGACATCGTCGTGACCCACGGCGGCACGGCGGGCTTGGCGGCATCCATTTTGAGTATTGTGAATCCGGGAGATCGCGTAGTCATCCCCGATCCGACATACTCGCTCTACGCTGACGTCGTCAGCATGGCGGGCGGTGTCGTCGTGCCGGTTCCCCTTGCTGACAATCTGCACTGGGACATCGACGAATTGCGAAATGCGCTCGCGGGCGCGCGGCTCTTCATCTTCTGCAATCCGGTGAATCCCACAGGAATCGTGCACTCGCGCGATGAGCTCCTCGCCCTCGCCACGATGCTCTCAGGAACGGACACCGTCGTGATCTCAGATGAGGCATACGCAGATCTGACATTCACAGACGCCCCCTTCACATCTGCCGTCGAGATCACTGCGCTTCGTGAACGAACCATCTACTGTCAGACGTTCTCAAAGAGCTACGCGATGACGGGATGGCGCGTGGGGTATCTCTGGGGTCCGTCTGACCTGATCCGCGGCGCTGCACGCATCCACAACACATTCAACGGCTCCGTGAACACCGCTGTCCAGGATGCGGCACTTGCGGCTCTGCGCACAGCAGGGCCCGATGTGGAAAACATGCGCGAGGCCTACGCGCGACGCGGGCAGCTCATGAAACGGATGCTGTCAGAGATTCCTGGCCTCGAGTTGAGCAACGTCGAGGGCGCTTTCTACCAGTTTCCGCGATACGACTTCGACATGCCGTCCGTCGACGTGGTTGCCGGTCTGCGCGAGCGCGGTGTCGCCGTGCGGCCCGGATCGGAGTTCGGCGAACACGGCGAATATCACCTGCGCCTATCGTATGCAGCCAGTGAGCAGGAGATCGAGGCAGGCGTTGAGAGACTGGCCGACGGAATCCGTGAACTGGGTGGTGAATGTTCCCGCCGTTCCTGAACGGCTGGCATTCGGTACGGTCCGCTGGGCTTTCGTGGGGCTAGAGGACCGTTGACCCACCCAGAACACCGTCGTGCCCCTCAGGAGGCGTCCGGTGCCAACGTGCGCACCGGGCGCCCTCTGTGTGGTGGCGGACGCAGCGATGACTCTGAGATCACAATGAGATCACGATGAGCGCCCGTGCTGACATTTGGCGCGCGTTTATGCTTCTGACCTGGCAGTTTATGCTCGCGGGTCGCTTGCAAATGCCTCTTGACAAAGCACCAATGTATTGCGAAACTCTTACTACTCGCGAATCAATTCGCATTTGAGAGTCGAGTATCAATTTGTCCCGGCCGAGTGGCCGGCGCTCCCTAGAAAGAAGCTGAAGGTAGAGAAATGGTGAAGGCACATCGGCGTGCTGCCGCAGTTGCGGTGCTCACTGCGCTTGCGCTCGTGGGTACCGGTTGTACAGCCGCAGGAGGTACGTCAAGCGGTGCGGGAAACGACACAGTCCGCACGACACTGACAACCGATCCCACGACGTTCGACCCCGCGAAGGCGAATGCGAAGGACGATTACCAGGTCGCCCGTTATCTGTTCGACACGGTTGTTCGCCTCGGCGAAGACGGCGAACTGGTGGGCGGCATCGCGTCGAAGTGGGAGAGCGACGCCGACCAAGCGGTGCTTACACTCCGTGACGATGCAACCTGCTCGGATGGAACGACGATCACCCCCGCAATCGTTGCCGACTCCCTGAACTACTTCGCAGACCCAGAAACGCGCAATAACTTCGCCAAGCTCGTATTCGGGCCGGGAACACCCGAGATTCAGGCCAATGACGACGCAGGAACTGTGACGATCGATCTCGCACAACCGTGGTCGGAGGTTCTGAGAGGCCTCACTCTGGCTCAGACCGGCATCATCTGCCCCGCAGGTCTCGATGATCTTGACGGTCTCGCGAAGGGATCTGTCGATGGCGCGTTCTCCGGCCCGTATTCCTTGACGTCGGCTTCTCACGGAGTCAAATACGAGATGACCCTGCGGGACGAATACGACGCGTGGCCCGAATTCGGCGCAGCCATCGAAGGCACGCCGCCGTCGAAGATCATCTTTCGCCCAGGTGTCGATAAGACGACAGTCGCGAACCAGCTCCTCACAGGAGAGGTTGATGTGGCTGAAATCGCGCCGGCTGATCTTGAGCGCTTCGAAGGCGACGACAACTTCGACATCACGACGGTGCCCTTCGCGGGAATCTGGCTTCTGTTCAACCAGCGCGAGGGCAGCCCTTTCGTGGACCCCGAGCTCAGGCATGCTGTTGCTCAAGCACTGAGCGCGAAGGCATTCAACGATGCCGCATACGCGGGGCAGGGCATTCCCTACAACACCATCGTCGCGCCGAACGTCCCGTGCGCATTGCCGGACGACAGTCACGTCACTCCCGTTGACCTGGATGCTGCCCGGAAGGTGCTGGAAGGCAAGACATTCAAGATGGTCGGTACGACGAGCATCGGCCCCAACGGCGCCGGGAACACGTACGTTCAAGAGGCTCTGCGCGCTGTGGGGGCCGAGGTCGAACTCGACCTCGTTGACAACGGAACGTGGGCGACGAAAACGCAGACCCAGCCCGACACCTGGGACATGACCGTTCAAGGCGACGCTAACTTCGTCGGTACTGTCGCTGCATCACTCACACGCATAGCCGGCGTTCCCACGGAGGATGGGGGTCGCAACATCGGTGGCGCGGCAAATGAGTCCGTCCTTGACGACATCAAGACGGCTCAAGCAGCATCCGATGATGCCGATCGGTGCGCCGCATACGAGCACGCACAGGCGACGATCATGGACAAAAACGACATCGTTCCCTTTGTCGCAGAACCGCAGATTGTTGTGCAGAGAAGTGGATACTCGGTCGCCGACCTCGGGGGAATCATCGATTACGCAACAACACGTATCGAAGGCTAATCACCAGCAATGTCTGAAAACTCAACGGTGGTGTCCAGCTCGACAGTCGAGCTGGACACCACCCAACTCTCGGTTCAGCCTGCTCCTCGAAAGCGGCGCAGGATGTCATTGTGGGGAGGCTATGCGCTTCGGCGATTCGGCGGCCTCCTGCTCTCGCTCTCGCTCCTCATCGTCGTGACCTTTTTCATCGTTCCGCTGATTCCCGGTGACCCGGCCGTTGCGGTGGCAGGCGCCGACGCGACGAGAGAGCAGAGAGACGCAATCCGCGAGCAGCTGGGGCTGAACGATCCACTGTCGCTGCAGTTCGTGCATTACATCACGGGCATTTTTACGGGACAGCTCGGAGACTCCTTTGCGTATGGGGAGTCGGTCATGAACATCATCCTTACGAAGATGCCGTTCACGCTCGAACTCGCCCTCTTTGGAATCCTGATCACACTTGCTATTTCGGTGCCACTGGGAATGATCGTCGGAGTTGCAACGCAGGGCGGGCGGCGCCGCTGGCTTGACGTCGTCTTCGGCATGCTGACGGGGCTCTTCCAGTCCATTCCTCAATTCGTCACGGCGACATTTCTGGTTGTGATCTTCGCGATCACGCTTCGGCTGCTCCCTGCGGCCGGGGCCACGAGCCTCAGCTCTTTGATCTTGCCGTTGGTGGCGTTGTCCCTCGGCCCAATCTGCTCGATAGCTCGTGTTGTGCGTCGAGAGACTGCCACTGTGCTTGAGCAGGATTACATTCGTACGGCGAAGGGCAACCGGCTTGGTAGCCTGCGGCTGTATGCGCGACACGCTCTTCCCAACTTGTTGACCACAACGCTGACTCTCTCGGGTCTGATCCTTGCGGGGATGCTCGGCGGCGCAATCATCATCGAGACGGTGTTCAGCTGGCCGGGCCTCGGGCGCGAGGTGGTTACGGCAATTGCTTACAAGGACTACCCGGTTATCCAAGGAGTGATCCTTGTCTTGGGTCTGATTGCGATTCTGATCAATCTGCTTATCGACGTGATCCTCGGGGTCATTGACCCTCGTACCCTCGGAGGAACGCATGCAAACGGATAAGAAGAACAGCGTGAGCACGCCCGCCGTGCGATCTCGCCGATTCCGATGGTCGCCTGGGCTCGTTGCGGGTCTCATTCTGATGGGTTTGCTCGTCATTGTGGCTGTCATTGCGCCTCTTGTTCTTGACCAGGCCGCGAACTCTCTCACTGACAACGCGTCACAGGGTCCGAGCGCGGATCACCCGCTTGGAACCGATCAATTCGGTCGGGATGTCATGGCACGCTCTCTTGTTGCGACGCGACTGACACTTATCATGACGACAGCAACCACCGTCATCGCGGTTGTGTCGGGGATCGCCATCGGAACCATGATCTGGCTCGCACCCCGCTTGATACGCGATACCGTTCTGCGAATCATCGAGGCTGCTGTCGCATACCCGAGCCTGATCTTCGCGCTGATCATTGCGGCGATCCTTGGCCAGAGCACCTGGTCAGCTGTTATGGCCATCGCAATTTCGAGCATCCCCGCCTTCGCGCGCCTGACCGCGAATATGGCGGCTGCCGTCTCGCACAGAGATTTCGTCACCATGGCCAAGCTTCAGGGGGTCTCTGGGCCGAGAGTGATCGTGCGACATCTTCTGCCGAACATGGCCGAGCCTCTGCTGGTTCTGACCGCGACAGTTTTCGCGACGACTCTCATGGATCTGTCGAGTCTCTCGTTCGTCGGTCTAGGCGTGCAGTCTCCCGACTACGACTTCGGCCGGCTGCTCAACGACGGCCTCTTCAACATCTACTCACAGCCGATGCAAGCTATCGGTCCCGCTGTCATGATTGCTCTGACTGGTCTCGCGGCGATGTTGATCGGGGATGGCGTTGCTGCGGCAACCGATCCTCGCGGTGGACGGAAATTCACCCTGTCAAAGAAGCGCGCGTCGGAGGTTCCGGCACACGTCACCGCCGAGGGCGACAGCGTAGTGCAGGTCGACAACCTCCACGTCAGAAGCGCGGACGGAAAAGGGCTCGTCAAGGGCGTCTCGCTGTCGATTCGCAAGGGGGAGGTGCTCGGTCTCGTCGGCGAATCAGGATCAGGAAAATCGCTGACCGCAATGTCGATCGCGGGTCTGCTGCCAGACGAGCTTGCTGTCGAAGCCCGGTGTCTTCGCGTCGGAGATCTCGATATTCTCGGGCGTCCAGAACGACAGCGTCTTGCCACCGAAATCGGGCTCGTCTTCCAAGACCCGGGAACGACGTTCAATCCCGCACTCCGCATGGGGCCGCAATTGACTGAGGTGAGTCGGGTTCACGGCGGGCTTTCCGGCAAGCAGGCAAAGAAAACGATCGTCGGCGCCCTGCACGAGATTCGGGTCACCCGGCCGGAAGCGCGCTTGCGTCAGCATCCGCATGAGCTGTCCGGAGGCATGCTTCAACGTGCGAAGATTGCCTCATCGCTCATGACCGAGCCGCGGGTCTTGATTGCTGACGAGCCCACGACTGCCCTGGATGTGACAGTTCAGGCGGAGGTGCTGCGCCAATTCCGCGCGATCAACCGCAGTCATGGCACAGCGCTCTTGTTCATTTCGCACGATCTCGGGGTTGTGCAAGCACTGTGCGACCGAGTTCTCGTTATGAAGGCGGGGGCGATCGTTGAGGAGCTGACGCGTGAGCAGCTCGCAACGGCGCACGTCACTCACCCGTACACGCAACAGCTGCTCGCGGCAACGCCGAGCAGGGCGCTTCGAGAGGTAGAGAAATGACGAAGAGTGCTGACGTCGATCAGCAACGAGATGATCACAGGGCGCCTGTGCTCGAGATCAATGATCTTGAGGTTTCGTTCGGGTCGACACGAGTTCTGAAAGGAGTGTCGACTCAGGTTTCTTTCGGAAAAACTCTTGGTGTTGTAGGAGAGTCAGGCTCGGGTAAATCGACATTGGCGAAGGCAATTGTCGGCATCAACAAGCCCTCTGGTGGACAGATCGTGTTTGACGGTCGCGACCTGGGTGCGATGCGTCCGCGCGAGAGGCGCAGTGTCACTCGCCAGATTCAACTTATTCCTCAAGACCCGTACTCGTCACTCGACCCACGTCGCACCATCGGACAGACCATTGCCGAAGCCATCGACCCTGTTCGATCCGACCCGAAGAGACACCGGGAGGCCATAGCGCACTGGCTTTCGGTGATCCTTCTCGATGACGACGTGGCTCTTCGGTACCCTCACGAGTTCTCTGGGGGTCAGCGCCAGCGCATCGCGATTGCGCGCGCTCTCGCCGTGGGGCCCAAGCTCATCATCGCCGATGAGGTGACGTCTGCACTCGATGTCTCTGTGCAAGCAGAGATTTTGAAACTCATCGATGCGCTCAGGACGGAACTCGATCTGACGATGCTTTTCATATCGCACAACCTCGACGTGGTCTATCAGGTGAGTGACTCCGTGCTGGTTCTCAACCATGGCGATGTCATGGAACAAGGTGCGGTGAGGTCCGTGTACGCGGAGCCTGCACATCCTTACACGCGTGCTCTCTTGGATGCCGTCCCTGGCGGACCGGGATTCGACATAGGCGAGTGAGAGCGCAACTGCGTGACAGAGCGCCAGATACCCTGTCGCGCCGCGGTCGGTGCCCGCGAGGGCGCCGACCGCAATCTCGACGGAAATAATGCGTCTTGTTATGGCTCTGAGATCGTCGATGCACAAGAGGCTGACGGTGTTCCCGTTGTCTGTGGCGTGAGACCACGGCGCATGATGGTCATCATGCGTGGCACCATCTCGGCTGCCCCCGCGCTCTGAGTCAGCATGCTGCCGACGAGCATCGGTGAGACGATGAGGTCGAACCCGGTGACGTCGGATGCCAGGAGACCCGCGTGCTGGGCATCCCCGATCAGCTGGTGGAGCTCTTCGACCAGAGCCGGTTCCGTCGTTCTATCGGGATTCAGGGTGGCACCGAGAGCGGCGAGGCGTCCGTAGCTGGGATGGTCGGTGACGGTGTCGACGACAGTTGTGAACACGACGTCGAGACGATGCGCGGCTGTTGCATCCCGGGTGCCCGCGATGGCAGCGAGAAGTCGGTTTGTGAGGTCGGTGGACGATCGATCATAGAGCTCGATGATCAGCTGCTCACGGTTGGCGAAATGGCGAAAAACGCTTGCCTGGCTGACATTGGCATGTGCACCGATCTCTTTCAGCGGTACGTCAACACCCTGCTTGTCGAACAGTTCTACTGCGGCATCCAGCAGCTTTTCGTGGTTGCGAATGTGATCTTCGCGCACCGCGCGCTGGCGAGGGCGATCCGTTTGCGGCATGGCGTCGATACTACTTTCTGCCGTCCCTCGTCGGCGTTCGTCGGGCTGAGTGGTGACAGCATCACCCTTGTCTGATAGCTTAGCTCTCGTTTAGAGAGAGTGCTGCGAATCGGGTTTGAACGCGGCGGCCACTCGCTCGTCCCGCTCCCATACATGAGGTCACTGATGATCACGTTCTCTGAAATCGCTTCCCGTGCGATCCGCGTGCCGATCGCAGCGGTGGCTTTCGTGCTGCTCTCCGGCAGCCTTGTTCTCGCCACGCCCCAGCCCGCTTCAGCCGCGCAGATTTCGGAGACGATTGATGGCATCGCGTATGACGTCGATGAGAATGACATTGGAGCGGGGGCGACAGTCGTCGACTACGACGTCTCGTTCGGTGCCGACGTCGTCATTCCCTCGAGCGTCAGTATTGCAAACCACGAGTACGATGTCACCGCCGTGGGTGAATCGGCATTCTATATGGCTGGATTGCTCAGTCTAGACATCGCTGATTCCGTCGTGTCGATCGGAGACTACGCGTTTGCCGAGAACCACATCCTTGACCTGAATTTGCCCGCCAGCCTCACAAGCATCGGACTGCGTGGGTTTGCCACAAGCGTTGCGTCGGGAAGCGTAATTATCCCCGCCAGCGTCACCAGCATTGGCACCGAAGCGTTCTATAGAAACGACTTCTACAGCGTTGAACTCGGCTATGGAGTTGTCACGATTGGTGACGGGGCCTTTTCGGAGAATAAGTTGACGGACGTCGTTCTTCCCGAGAACGTCGAAGTCATCGGGGACTGGGCGTTCGGCGATAACAGTGAGTTGTCTTCGGTGGTATTCGAAGCAATGCTGGCGCCTGAGATCACCGCGGCGGGAACGAACGGATCGTTTGGCGAGGCCGACGGCAAATCGCTGCAGTACCCGTACTCCGCGACGGGGTTCGAATCGCCGAACTGGCGAGGGTACGCCGCGCACAGCGACAGTCACGCCGTGTCGTTCGACACCGGGGGTGGAAACATCGTCGGTGATGCGATGGTCGAGCACGACCGTGCCGCTGGTTCTCCGGCGAAACCGATCCGCGAGGGGTATGCGTTTACGGGGTGGTACACGGATGCTGACGCGACAGAGTTGTATGATTTCAACGCTCCGGTCGTGGCGGACGTGACGTTGTATGCGGGTTGGACGATCAACAGCTACGCGGTGACGTTCGATACGGTTGAAGGCACCAGCATCCCTGCGGTGAACGTCGATTATGGCGATTCGCTGGTGGTGCCGAACGATCCTGGTCGTGACGGTTACACATTCATCGGCTGGTTCGCTGATGCCGATGCGACAATCGACTTCGATTTCACAGCTGCGATCACTGGTGACGTCACCGTATATGCGGGATGGGAGAGAAGCAGCGTCCCGGTTGAAGAGGGCGATCCCGTTGGCGAGGATGATTCCGTGGTCGACGATGGCACCGCTACGGACGTCGTGGAGACGTGGACTGTCAACGAGCAGCTTCCCACGACAGGTGGCACGGTGCCTTTCGGAACCATTGCCGTCGCGCTGCTCTCAATTGCCAGCGGAGCCGCCACGCTCGTGATGCTTCGTCGACGCCCAGAGAAACGGTAGCCCCGCCGGCGAGCGTCGACGTGGCGCTCAGTCACGCGGTGACGCGATGCCCACACGGTAGGCCCAGACGACCGTCTGCACACGGTCTCGGACGCCGATCTTGGTCATCGCTCTGCTCAAATGCGACTTGACCGTGCTGGTCTCGACAAAGAGATCCCGCGCGATCTCGGCGTTCGACAGACCCTTCGCGAGAAGCCGGACGATGTCTGCCTCGCGTTCGGTGAGGGACGCGAGGGCAGCAGCATCCGCCCCCGTGGGCTCCGCCACACGCGTTGCCCTGCGCCGAGCGAACTCCGCGATCACGCGGTGGGTGACCGCCTGATCGACGAGACCCAGGCCGTTCGCGAGGCGGCGGATCGCGTCGACAAGATCGTCGGGGTCTGTGTCTTTCAGAACAAAGCCACTCGCGCCCGCCTCGAGAGCACCAAAGACATATTCGTCGAGGTCGAATGTCGTGACCACCAGGATGGCTGGGGCATGGGGCGCGGACGTGATCTGCTGCGTAGCGGCGAGTCCATCGCCTCCAGGCATGCGGACGTCCATGCAGATGACGTCCGGCTGAAGGCGACGAGCGAGCTCGACGGCTTCTGGACCGTTCGCTGCCTCGCCGACGACCTCGATGTCGCCCGCAGATTCAAGAATGACGCGGAACCCGGCGCGGACGACAGCCTGATCGTCTGTGAGTACTACGGAGATCATGGCGCGCTACCTTCCTGCGTCGAGTCTGCCGGTCGTTCGGCAGGGACCGTGAGATCGACGCGCCACCCGCCGGCAGGCGTGCGCGCCGCATCGAAACGAGCATCCACGAGCTGTGCACGCTCGCGCATGCCGACGAGCCCGAGTCCGTCGCGATGCTCGGCTGTGCTCGTATGCGCCGCGGTCGGATCGTTTTCGACACTGAGAGCGACGCACGTGTCGCCATAGCGCAGCGACACGTGCACCGGAGCACCGGGAGCATGCTGGCGAGCGTTGGAGAGAGCCTCCTGGAGCACACGGTAGACGGTGACGTCGGCGATGGGAGCCAGCGGGTACGGCTCGCCCTCCTGCGCGAAACGGATGTTGTCGCCGAGATCGCGGGCGGTTCGGATCAGCGTGTCGGCCGCGGACAGGCCCGGCACAGGGGCACCGCCCTCGCCGTGTGAATCAGCTGTGGCCGGCTCTCGAAGCACGCCGACGACCTGACGAAGATTGTCGAGGGTCTCTTTGCCCTGACTGCGGATCCAGGTGGTGGCTTGCTTCGCTGCCGCCGGATCCTTGTCGATGAGTCGCTCGATGGCGGAGGCCTGCACAACCATGCCCGAGAGGTGGTGTGCGGCGATGTCGTGCAGTTCGCGGGCCATGCGTGCGCGCTCTGCGCTGATGGCAGCATCCACTCTGCTCTGCTGTGCGCGAATGGCATCCGCCGTGCGCACGCGCGCAAGCTCGACGTACTTGCGGTGCGTTGAGACGTACGTGCCGGCAAAAACGGCGACGGCATACGTGAGAAGAGTGGATGCCGCTTGGGCGAACGCCTGGTCTGGTTGGCCGACCGTGTCATGCCCTTGGCCGAAAAGAGCCTCGAAGATGCTCGGCTCGGAGCCGAATACCGGTGCGGAAATGAGCAGCGACGCGGCGATGCTTCCGAGAATCTCACCCATCGCCACGAGGGCGATCACGCGCACCGTGCCCGCGAAGCGGCGGAACGGCGGGTACACGCAGACCGTGTAGGTGGCGACGAACGGGGCCAGTCCGCGTATGCCGATGCCCGGCGGTAGCAGAGCGACGAGCGCGATTTGGCTGGCGGCAACGACGACGAGACACAGAACGGGGTTGATGCGGCGGATGCAGAGTATGAGCGATTGCGCTGCGGTGATCAGCATGACGGCCGTGCTCTGCAGAGATGAGAGGCGAAGGGAGTTGGTCGTCTGCAGAAAATCGAGCAGTTCCCCGGCGAGCCCGAGACCGACGAGCGCGACGAGAACTGCGAGGATGCTGTCGCGCGAGAATGCTGTTCGCAGCCCGATGCGGGAGAGAATGTTATCGCTCCACGACGTCCAGCGCGGTGGCGGGCCGAGCACGTGATCATCGTGCATCGCGGCGTTGACGGCCACGTTGGTGTTGTCGCGCATGCGGTTACCTTCCGCTTGGAGGCAGATGCTGTCGCACGGACGAGCCGTACGCTGCACCTCGATGGTAGAGGACGTGGTGCTCCGGGGCCGGGCAGCGACCTGTTCACCCGGCCCCGAAGGGCTCATGCGCTGATGCTCGGCGCAATCAGCTTGAACACGAACGCGAACCACGCGATGCCCACGAGCGCTGCGCACATGAGTGCGCCGCCCGCAATGCGTCGCCAACCCAGATGATGGCGGATGCTGAGAGTCAGCGTCAGCGTGGCCGGGACGATCGCCAGCACACCGATCACCTGCAGAACCTGGATGCCACGGATGAGTGTCGCTGGAACGCTCTCGAACCCGGTCACTGCCTGAATGATGACGAGCCAGCTCGCCAGAGCGACGAGGGCAACGGCCGAGCCGATGAATGTGACAAGACGGGAAATGCGAAACAGGCGACTCGGGTTTGCCGGTGCCGCAACCCGATAGTGGCGCCGCACAAGCGCGATGATCGGCCAGAACAGGAGGCTCAGCAAAAGAATCAGCACCGAGATCACCAGAATGGGCACGACGAGCCCCGCGTTGTGGGCGGCATCGACGCGCAGCATGCTGAAAGCGGATTCAAACCCGATTGCCTGAACGTGCCCGTTCTCGACACGCATGCTGATCAGGTTTGTGCCACCGACCTCCTGCCAGAGCCACGGCCCGACCTCTTCATAGGTAGCAGGAGTTATGCCGAGTGGTGCAGGGTTCAGAATCACTGTTCCGTCTCCCGGCGCGGTCACCGTCATCTGCCCGGCGATGCCGGTCGCGGCCATGTATGAGCTTTCGAAACCGCGCGACGTCATGTACCTGCCCTCGGCCAGCGCGGCGTGGTCCTGCGCTGTCGGCTCGACGACAGCATCCCGATTCGTGCCCGTTGAGGGGAAGTAGCGGTCGGCGAAACCATCCGTGACGGCACTCCGCAGCTCGCTGGAATCGAGCGGAGATGCGCCGGAGCTGTTGACGGAGAGAAAAATTCCCACACCCGCATCGGGATACAGCTGCATGTGCGAGTGGAAGACCGTCGTATCGCCGCCGTGGCCGAGGATGCTTTGGCCGTTGCGACTCTCGTCAAAGAACCCCAAGGTCATTCGTGGGCCGTTGGCGAGGGTGCCGAGCGTGTCTGAGCTGAGGGCTGGTTGATGCATGAGCGCTAGAGTCTGCGGCGCAAGCAGCGCGTGATCCGAGTCGATCTCGCCGAGCTGAGCGAGCATGAACTTCGCCATGTCAGTTGCCGTAGCCGAGAGCGCACCGGGAGGGGACGTCGACACCGTCTCGAACGGTGTTGCCGGGCTGTCGGTGGTGGCGTAGCCCCGGGACATGCGCTCGGAAAGATCATCGGGAAGCGGCTGCTCGAACGTTGAGGAGCTCATGCCCAGCGGCGTGAGAATGTGGGCATCGATATAGTCCTCAAACCGTTCTCCGCTCACGTTCTGAACGATGTAGCCGGCGACGCCGTTGCCGTAGTTGGAGTACGCGGGCGTCGTTCCCGGACGGTAGACCTGTTCGGGAGGGTCCGTGGCAAGCGAGTCGCGCAGATTGGCTTTCGTGCCGTCGAACCGGATTAGGCCCCCGACGCGCTCTTCGAAACCGGCAGTGTGGGTGAGCAGTGTACGCAGCGTGATCGGCTCGTCGAACTTTCGAGGAATGGTGAAATCGAGGTATTCAGACACGTCGACGTCGAGATCGAGATCACCGCTCTCGACGAGCTGCATGACGGCGGTGGCGGTGAAAACCTTCGAGATCGAACCGACGCGGAACAGAGTCTCGGCGGGGTCGACGAGCTTCTCGGCCCCCGTGTCTGCATACCCGTAGCCGCGGGCCGTGAGCAGTTCGCCGTTGGAAACGACGGAGACGGTGGCCCCCGCGATGTCAGCCCGGTCAAGTGCAGACGGAAGGATGCCGTCGAGCCACGCATTGACGTCAGTCTGCGTGAGAGTGCTCGCAGTTGAGCCGTCGGCTGGCGGAGCGGGCGGAGCTGGAAGCTGCGGTGCAGACGTTGTGGCCGCCGGAGCTGCGCACCCGGCAAGCAGCGCAACGACAGCGGCCGCGGCGACGATGGTCCCCAACGTGCGGTGGGGCCTTCTGGCTCGGATGGATGGTCGAGTGGGGATAGGCATGTGCGCTCTCCTCGTGTGTTGTGTTTCTCAATCGTGGCGAAAACACGAGGCGAGATCATCGCGCGCAGGTCGACAATACGCTTGCGACTTAAGGAGGAGAGGCGTCCGGGCGATGCCATGCCGAGCCTGTCTGTGGGGAGCTTTCGATGCGCCGGGGAAGTCAGCCGAGGCGGGTGCGGGTGTCGGTCGGGACGTTGAAAGCGATGAGCTGCGGATCGGTGTGCGGCGTGAAGCGGAACGCCGTGAGCGCCGCATTCGTGACACCCGGAAACAGCACGCGATACCGGTTGAGGTCGAGGCCCAGCAGATGGCACAGCAGCAGGCGCATCAACGTCGAGTGCATCACGACAAGAACGCGGCCATTCGGATGCTGCGCGCAGACGTCGTCGAGCGCGGGCAGGGCGCGGGCGACAGCATCCGACCCCGACTCGCCCTCGGGCAGCGGGGTCGTGCCTGGCGCCGCCAGGAACGCGTCGAGCTCGGCAGGGAATCGCTCGCGCATCTCGGCGCGCGTGAGCCCGTCGCCTCGGCCGAAGTCGACCTCGACAAGGCGCTCGTCTTGTGTGAGCGGCAGCCCCGTCACATTGACGGCAGGCGTCGCGGTGAGCACCGAACGGCTGAGCGTGGAGCTGTAGATCGCATCGAGTTCAGCCGTCGCGCTCCACCCGGCGAGCTCGCGCGCTTGCGTGTGTCCGTTCACGGTGATGGCGACATCGCTGAGCCCGGCGTAGCGGTTCTCGGCGTGCCAGACGGTCTCGGCGTGGCGGGTGAGAAACAGCGTGGTCACGAGATCCACCCCTTAGAGGTCAGCGCGCTGCGGAACGCATTGTACGTGTCAGACAGGCGCGTTGCGAGAGCGGCATCCGGGTCGACGATCGTGCGAATGCGGCTCATCGACGACGCTACCCGCTCGAGCTCGAGTGGCTCGGCGAATGCGGCCTGCCCCGCGCCCCAGCGCGCGAGAATCGCCATTCCCAGGCTGCCCTCTGCAGTTTCAGGCAGCGCGAGCTGGCGGTCGAGCAGGCTTGCGCGCATGCGGTTCCAGGTTGCGCCGCGCGTGCCGCCGCCTGATGAGGAGAAGCGGCCGGTGAGCGGGGCTCCGTGCTTGGTGAGCATATCGAAACACAGGCGTTCGACGCAGGCGACGCCGGCCCAAACAGACTCGACTCCCGCCTCGAGCGAGAGGGTGCGGAGATCGTCGAGCCGGCGGGAGTCGGGCATGAGCGCGAAGCCCGCTGCGTCGGCGGAGAGAAACGGGAAGCGCTCGCCGCGGCGGGTGAGCGGATAGCTCGGGGTGATGGCGGCTGTGCGCTCGCCGACGGAAGCATCGAGCGCCGCCAGGTCGGCGTCGGGGAAGATCGCGGTGAGTGCGCCGGCTCCCACGTTGGAGGCGCCACCGGGGAACCAGTAATCGCCGTGGGGTGCCCGGTGCGAGTAGACCGCGCCGGAGCCGTCGCTGATGAGATGCGGCGTCACCCCCTTGAGCACAAGGGTGGTGCCGACGACAGTGTGCCAATCGCCGGGAGCGAGTGCGCCCGCACCGAGCTGAGCGGCGCAGCCGTCTGTTGTTCCCGCGAAGACCGGGGTACCCGAGGGGAGTCCGCTCGCTTGCTCCCATGCGGCCGAGGTCTCGCCGACGTGCGTTCCGGGTGCGACGACCTCGGGCAGCTGACTGAGGTCGACGGATGCTGTCGCGAAAACGTCAGGCGGCCACTCGTGTGCGATCACGTCGTATCCGCTCTTAAGCGCGCTCGACCAGTCGGTGGGCATGCACGTGCCGGTCATCGCCTCTGCAAGAACATCGCCCTGGTGGGCGATGCGATGCCCCGGCGGGAGCTGCCCCTCATGAGCAAACCAGGCGATGCGGCACAGCGCCCAGCCCGGCTGAACGACGACGCCGAGCTTCATCCAGCGATCGGCGCCGGCATCGCGGAGTGCATCGGCGAAGGCGGCCCCACGCGAGTCGTCGTACATGAGGCCGGTCGTCGCGGGGTCGCCGTTGTCGTCGAGCACAACGACGGTGCCGCTCGTTGAGCAGTACGAGAGCCCTGCGATGCGCGACCGGTCGGCGTCCGTCAGTTGCGCCATCGCTTGAGCGATCGCTGAGGCGGCAGCATCCGTCCATTCGTTCGGGTTTTGCTCATGACGGCCGGAATCGGCATCCCGGATGCTCGTGAGCGGGTGCTGCCCTGACGCGCTGATCTCACCGGATTCTGTCGCGACGATCGCCTTCACGCTCTGCGTGCCGAGGTCGATCCCCACCCAGAGGGCGTCAGCGGTGCTGGTCATGCGCGATTCCATTGAGCGCGTGCTGCTGCGAGGTCGGCAAGGTACTCGCGGTAACCGGCTTCGAGCGCGGCGTGGGCGTCGAGGTTTGGGTCGAGCCGCGTTCGCTGTGTGCGCCAGGCATCGGTGTCGACGGGCGTGCCGAGCCGTTTCCACGCCACCTGCGCGGCACCGCGAATGCCCACTTGTGCTTCGTGGGGAATCCAGATCGGTCTGCCCATTACGTCGGCGAGCAGCTGCGCCCACGCGCTGGATCGCACGCCACCGCCGCTGGCGGACAGCTCGCCGTCAAAGCCGAGCACCTCGAGGCAGTGCCGTGCGGCGAACACCACAGACTCGCAGAGTGCCCGCACCACGTCGGCGCGCGTGCTCGCGATGGTGAGCCCGGTGAACTGGCCGCGCGCGAGCGGGTCGACGAACGGTGCGCGCTCACCCGCGGGCGACAGAAACGACAGCGCACGCACGCCGTTCGCACCGGCGGGGCTTTCATCGAGCAGCCTGGTGAGGTCGCTTGGCGTGAGCTGAAACATCGAGAGCAGCCAGTCGAGCCCAGCGGTGCCGACCATCGACGGCATGACGCGTAGATAGAGATCTGGGTCGGGAGTGCAGAGCCACATGCCGGCCGGCTCGAACTCCGGCTTGTTCGTGGTGTCGTGAGTGAAGACCTGGCACGCGAGCGTCGTGCCGATGATCACCGTGCCGTCGCCCGCGTGCTCCGCGCCCGCGCCGAAGCTGCACGCCTGCAGGTCGTACGGGCCACTCGAGACGGGGGTGCCGAGCGGCAAGCCGAGAAGCTCCGCGCCCGCGGCATCCAGTGAGAATGTCGCGTCGACCGGCGCAGGAGCGGGGAGCAGGTGCCGCCAGTTCGCAATGCCGCACAGCTCGAGGGCCTCGTCGACGTACTCACGGGTGCGCACGTCGAGAAACGGCAGCGAGGCATCCGACGCATCCACGGTGATTTCACCCGTGAGGCGCTGTAACACGGCATCGGCGCAGTACCCGGCGACGGCAGCCTTCTCGAACGACTCGGGCTCGTGCTCGGCCAGCCACGCGAGAAGCGCAGCGTGGCAGCCGGGAAACACGCCTGACCCGGTCAGGCGAAACACCCGATCGGTAACGCTGTCTGCCCCGCCCTCGCCCCACCGGGCGACGATGTCTGACGCGCGTGCGTCCATCCACGACAGCGGATTGCGCACGGCCGCGCCCTCGGCGTCGCGCAGCCAGAGTCCGTCGCCCTGCGCCGTGAGCGCAACAGCCTCAATGGGCTCGGATGCCGCGTGCGCGACCTCACGCGCCACGCGAGCAACCGAGTCCATAACGTCGTCGAGATCCTGCTCGACGTGCCCGTTCGGGCCCGTGATGAGCGCGGAGTTCGTCGACGCGTGGTTGTGCGATGTGCCGTCACGGTCGATGAGCGCGGCCTTTGTCACGGAGGTGCCGATGTCGATTCCGAGAATCATGTTTCACTCGTTTCTGCTCGACGTTGAGCTGTGGAAATCAGTGGTTCAGAACGTCGGGGTTTGCCAGGTGCTGCAGGGGTTCGCCGGCGATGAAGCGTGCGGCTTCGCCGGCGATAATGGATGCCGCCCGCTCGGCCGTCTGCTGCGAGGCACCGGCAAGATGCGGGGAGAGCACGACGTTCGGCGCGTCGAACAGCGGCCACTCCGGCCCCGGCGGCTCCTCGTCGTACACGTCGAGGGCGAGTGCGCCGATGTGCCCGGAGCGCAGCAGCTCGGGAAGCGGCGCGTAGTCGAGCAGGCCGCCGCGTGCTGCATTGACGATGACGGTGCCCGGCAGCATCCGACGCAGTCTTTCTGCATTGATGATGTGCTCAGTCTCCGGCGTCAGCCGAGCGTGCAGACTGATGACGTTGCTGCGCTGCACGAGCTCGTCAAGCGAGACGAGGCCGACGCCGTCGCTCTCGATGTCGGCAGGCATCGCATAAGGGTCGTAGGTGATGACCTCGGCGCCGAAAGCGATCAGCACACGAGCAACGATGCGCCCAATTGCGCCATAGCCCACGAGGCCGACAGTTGAACCGCCCAACTCGGTGCCCGCGCTGTCGTGGCTGTAGTAGTCGCCGCGCCAGGTGCCGCGCTTCAGCTCGGCATCCGCCTCGGAGATGTGCCGCATTGCCGCGAGCATGAGGCCGATCGTGAACTCCGCGGCGGCCTGCGCGTTACGGCCCGGTGCGAACGAGACGCGCACACCTGCGGCCGTCGCCGCCTCGAGATCGACGTTGACCGGGCCGCCACGACTCACGCCCACGAACTTCAGGCTGGGGCATGCGTCGAACACTTCTTTGGTAAACGGTGCGAGTTGGGTGACGGCGATGTCGGCTCCGGATGCTGCGGCGATCATCTCGTCGATCGATCCTGTCGCTTCCTGCACAGTGCCGACAGGGCCGAAGGGAACCTGTGGCCAGGGAAATGTGACCTCTGAGAACGTCAGGTCCGTCTGCGACCCCACGCGCTCGCGGAGTGCGTCGCGGAACAGCTCGGGGAGAACGAAGTTGTCGCCCGCTGAGAGTACGTGCATGGTCCCACCTTCCTGCATCGGACCCGGCCCAGTCGGCCTCGCCCCAAAATAGCATTATGGATGGTAACAATAACAAGAGTTGTGAAGATTGCCTACACCCGGGCGAGATGAACCTCGACCGATTCGTCGATGCTGTCAAGAAACGTGCGCTCCACGTCGTCGGTGACGACAAGGTCGCTGAACTCCGAGACTTCGACATAACGGTGAAGCGAGGTCTTGCCGACCTTGCTCGCGTCCATCATGAGCACGCGCCGCGCGCCGGCGCCGAGCATCACGCGCTTCATCGACACCACGTCTTGCTCCTGGTGGAAAGTCCACGACGCGTTCATTGTCGACGTCGACTGAAACACGACGTCGACCGAGTAACTGCCGAGCCCTGTGATGTCGGGAGGGCCGATGTACGAGTCGTGCGATCGTGAGTAGGTGCCGCCGATCATGATCAGGTGGATGCTCTCGCTCAGTCGCAGCTCTTCGCCCAGCTGCCGAAAGTTTGTCAGCACAGTGAGCGGGGCGATCTCGGCCAGGAAGGGCGCGAGCGCGAGGCAGGTCGTCGAGTCGTCGACCATCACCGACATACCGGGTTCGATGAGCTCGGATGCTGTTTTGGCCAGAGCGCTCTTCGCCGCCGGGTTGCGAGTGAGGCGAAATTCGGCGCTGGACTCGAAGACGCTTGTCGGAAGGGCGGAGACGCCGCCGTGGAACTTGCGGATAAAGCCCTTCGCCGCGAGCTCGTCAATGTCGCGGTGGATCGTCATGAGGCTTCGACCGGTGAGCTCGACCAGCTCCGCCGCGCTTGCGCTGCCCTCCCGCGTGAGGTGATCGATGATGCGATTCTGCCGTGCCTGGCGGCTCAGCCGATCGGGTCCATCCGGTGCCATGCTCTGCCTCCCTCGATAATCCAAGCAGTTGAACGCCATCCGTGCTCATTTCGTCCGGTGTGGACTGGCTTCGGTGCGACGTTGTGAGTAGCCTATGCCCATAAATATCATTCCAAGTGTTAACTTTCCCGAAGTTTTCGAGTACTGTCATGCCTCAAGGTCACATTTCAACGAAGGAGACTCAATGATGAGGGCACAACTGACGAAGGTGGCGCTTGTCGGCGCCGCAGCTTCGCTCCTCATGGGTTCGCTTGCCGGATGTTCAGCAGCAGACGAGGGTTCAGGCGAGGCGGGAGGCAAGATCGCGTTCCTCATGCCGGACCGCGCGTCGACCCGGTATGAAGAGCAGGACTCGCCCCTGTTCAAGAAGAAGGTCGCAGAGCTTTGCGAGAACTGCGAGGTGCTCTACCAGAACGCTGACGGCGACGCGGCAAAGCAACAGCAGCAGGTCGAGTCGATGGTGGCGCAGGGCGTTGACGTGATCGTCATTGACGCTGTCGACACGACGGCGGCAGCATCCAGTGTTCAATCTGCTCAGGCCTCCGACATCAAGGTCGTCACATACGACCGGCCGGTGCCCAGTGTGCCCGCCGACTTCTACGTCTCGTTCGACAACAAAGAGATCGGTGCGCTTATCGCGCAGTCGTTGATTGATCATCTCGCCGACGAGGGGATCACCGAGGGCGGTCTTCTCATGGTGAACGGATCGCCGTCGGACGACGCAGCGATGCTGATCAAGGAAGGTTCCGTCGAGGCTGTCGAAGACAGCGGGTTCGACGTGCTTGCGTCGTACGACACTCCCGATTGGGTGCCTCAGAAGGCCCAGGACTGGGTATCGGGTCAGATCTCGCAGTTTCGCGATGACGTCGTTGGTGTAGTTGCAGCTAACGACGGTACCGCGGGCGGAACCATCGCCGCGTTCAAGGCGGCTGGGGTCAGCGACCTGCCTCCCGTGACCGGAAACGACGCCGAAGTCGCCGCGATCCAGCGCGTGATCTCGGGAGATCAGTACAACACCATCTCCAAGCCGATCAGCATCGTCGCCGAGAAAGCTGCCGAAGTCGCTGTCGGATACATCAACGGTGACACCCCCGAAGCCGACACGGAACTGTTCGACACGCCATCGGCACTCTTCGTTCCGGAGGTCGTGACCTCTGAGAACGTCAAAGAGAAGATCTTCGAGGCCGAGATCTACACGACCGACGACGTCTGCACAAGCGAGTACGCGGATGCCTGTGCGGAGCTCGGAATCGAATAAGACACCCATGGGGCGGCCCGGTGTTCCTACCGGGCCGTCCGGATGCTGCTGGAGTAAGTGAGTGCACATGCCAAGTGAGCAGACTGATGCGCCGGTTCTCTCCCTCAAGGGAGTGAGCAAACGGTTCGGTGCCGTTGCCGCGCTGACAGACATTGAACTCGACGTTCGTGCTGGGGAGGTCGTCGCTCTCGTCGGTGACAATGGTGCGGGCAAGTCGACGCTCGTGAAGATCCTTGCCGGAGCACACGCGCCGAGTGAGGGAGAGATCTTCTTCAACGGAACACGGGTCACCATCGACGACCCGTCACAGGCCATCGAGCTCGGAATCGCCACGGTCTTTCAGGATCTGGCGCTGTGCGACAACATGACCGTCGTCGAGAACCTCTTTCTCGGGCGCGAACTGTCACCGTGGGCTGTTGATGATGTGGCCATGGAAGTTGAAGCGTGGAGTCTGCTGAAGCAGCTGTCTGCCAAGATTCCCTCCGTTCGCATTCCGATCGCATCGCTGTCAGGAGGACAGCGTCAGACCGTCGCAATTGCGCGATCGCTCCTGGGAAAGCCTGAGCTCATCATTCTCGACGAGCCGACCGCGGCACTCGGTGTCGCCCAGACTGCAGAGGTGCTCAACCTCGTCGAGAGGCTGCGCGAGAACGGACTTGCCGTGCTCATGGTCAGCCACAATATGGCCGACGTGCGCGCTGTCGCCGATCGTGTCGCGGTTCTTCGGCTCGGTCGCAACAACGGAATCTTCGACGGGAAATCGACATCGAGTGACGAGCTCGTCGCCGCAATCACGGGCGCGAGCGACAACGTCGTCACTCAGCGCGCACATCGCAGCGCCGCGCAGAAAGCGGGAGAGAACTCATGAGAAGCGTGACGAAGAACGACGGCCGAGGGCCCGCAACGGTGGCGACGGATCTCGCGGACGAGCGGCTGCTTCATCGTGACGGCATCCGCGGCATCGTTCAGGTCGGCCTCGATCGCGTGCGCGGCGGTGAGCTCGGGCCTTTGCCGATCATCATCGGTCTCGTTGTCATCTGGTCGATCTTTCAGATCTTGAACCCTGTGTTCCTGTCGCCGGCGAACCTCGTCAACCTGCTTATGCAGAGCGCGGCGCTCGGCGTGATCGCCCTTGGCGTCGCGTGCGTGCTGCTGCTCGGAGAGATTGACCTCTCCGTTGGTTCCGTCAGCGGACTTTCGGCCGCCGTGCTCGCCGTCACGATGGTCAACCTGCAGTGGCCCGCAGCCATCTCGCTGCTCGCGGCGGTTGCGGCGGGATGCCTGATCGGACTCGTGTACTCGGCCGTGTACGTGCGCTTCGGGGTTCCCTCGTTCGTGATCACGCTTGCGGGACTCTTGGCCTTTCTCGGGTTGCAGCTCTGGGTGCTCGGCCCCGAAGGAACCATCAACTTGCCCTACGACTCATTCATCGTGTGGTTTGGGCAACTCGCGTTCATTCCGGCCTGGCTCTCATACGTGTTGAGCGTCGGGGTCGGTGTCGCATTTCTGCTTGTGAGACTGCGCACGGCGCAGCGCCGTCGTGCAGCCGACCTCTCGGCCACGCCCTTCGGTTACATCCTCACGCAGGCAGTTCTTCTCACCGTCGTGATCGTCGCCGCGGTCTGGTATCTCAATCAAGCGCGGGGCGTCGGTTGGATGTTCGTGCTCTTCGGCGCGTTGGTGTTCGGAGTGCAGTACGCGTTGCGTCGCACGAAGTGGGGCCGTTCGGTGTTCGCGATCGGCGGTAACAAAGAGGCGGCGCGTCGTGCGGGAATCAATGTCTCGGGAACCATCGTCTCGGTGTTTGTGCTGGGCTCGGGCCTCGCTGCCCTCGGTGGAACTCTCGCTGCGGGGCGCCTCGCCGCCGCGGCGCAGAGCAGCGGTGGCGGTGACGTCAACCTGAATGCGATCGCGGCGGCGGTAATCGGTGGAACGAGCCTCTTCGGTGGTCGCGGGTCGGCCTACTCGGCCCTGCTCGGTGTGATCGTGATCCAGTCGATCTCGAGTGGTCTGACACTGCTGAACCTCGACTCGTCGTTCCGCTACATGATCACGGGCGCCGTGCTGCTGCTCGCGGTGATTCTCGATGCGGCGTCCCGCAAGTCGCGTGCGGCCCACGGCCGCGGTTGAGGCTGGTTCAGCGCTTCGCGCGCTCGAGGTGGTGAGCTACGCGGCTGGCAAAAAGCGGGCATCCAGCGTCTCGCAGAGCCACGTCGAGCGGCTTCGAATTGGAAAATCGTTGCCAGTATTCTGACTGCGTGAGTACCGCCCGGTGAACGGACTGCGGTGCGCTGTCCTGGACGAGCAGGAAGAAGTCATCCGAGCTGAAAACCTCATATGGCAAAGCATCGGGGTTCCCAAAATCACGGTAGTTGTCAGTAAGCATCATGTCTGCGCGGCATGCGAGTGACGCAGCATGAACATGATGATCGTCAGGGTCGTCTCCGTCGAACGCCACGTTGCCTGGGAACTCCTCGAGGACTTCGTTCAGGTTCTCACGGAGCGTGTCACGGAATCTGCTGGTCAGGCTTCCGTTCGCTTTGGGGTGTAAGCGGCGTCGGACACGTACAGCTTCAACGAGCACATCGAACGATGTGTGAGTCGTGTACAAACCGGGCGAATCCTGCTGGATCAGGAAGAGCCAATCGCGCAACGTTCTCGAGGCCAGGTTGTTCGAATCCACAAAAACTCGAGAAGTGCGCACCTCGACAGGTTATCCGAGTGCGCCGAACTCTTCGTCGATGCGACGCAATTTGTTGAACGCCTGCGTACGCTTGGCATCCTCAGCCTCGCGCAGCCTAAGGACATCCTCGGTGCGCAATCTGGTGTGGGACCCAACTTTGTGCCCGGGGATCTCGTTTGCTGCGATGCGTTTCATTAGTGTCGGCCGAGAAATCCCAAGCATCTCTGCGGCGGTAGTTGTCGTCACCTCTTCAGGCAGACCGGTGATGCTCACAGACCCGTTGCTGAGGCCAGCCATCACGTTGAGAAGAAAATCGCTCAGGTGCAGATCAAGCTCGAGAGTTTCGCCCGTAACAGTATTAATGCTCACGCCTGCAATCCCGTGCGAAGCAACTTCAGCGGTGACTTCAGCGGCACGCTCTAGGGTCTCATCGTCAGCAACGAGCGCGCCGCCGATCTGTGTGATCGGCATAGTGTCTTCTCCTATTGGGCGCTCTCAAGCACACCCCCAGAATACGCTGGTTACACATGTAACTGCAACCCATAGCTTGCAGTCAGAGTCACCAGGACGCATCAGGAGAGGCCATACCTGGCCCGAACCCGATCGACGAGTTCGTTAGAGCCGATTTGTCCAGCACCATAGGAGTCAGCGTCTGCCCGCGTATCAACAGACACGCTGAGACCTTCGATCTCTGCACTGTGGATGGTAGCTTCTACCCGCAGCGCACGTGATTCAGCGATCGACATGTTGCCTCCAGCTGCCCTTAGTCGTTTGCCGCACAGCTCTACCATTGCGTGGGTAAACGAAAGTATCTCATGCACCCATGGCGCACTTTTGAGTATGGCTGAGACGCTGACGATACGACTGGACGTGGCTGATCGAGTGGTGCTCGAAGAGGCAGCCCAGAAACAGGGGAAGGGTTTGAGTGCCTTCGTCAGGGAGATAGCTGAGGCCCAGGCGCAGCAGATTTGTCGTGACATGATTCGGGCCGATGGGGAGCGAGTGGTCGCCCATGTTACCGAGCATCCCGATGGGCGCCTAGAGTGTGACGAGCTCGGTACTCCATTGAGCGATCTGGCGTGAGTTGGCCCGCAGATTCTCCTGTGCGCCCTTGCGGCAGAAGCAGGATTGTCAGCCCGAAGTTCGCGACCGAGCGACAGCCGTTGCATAGCGGGCGGCCGTGATCATGGGGTCCGTGAGGGCACGGCCGACGACCGCGGCATACGCACCGATCTCGAGAGCGTGCACGACGTCGGCGGGGGTGCGCAGGCGGCCCTCCGCTATCACACGGATGTCGCGGGCGGCGAGCTGCTCGATGAGTGCGAAGTCGGGGGATTCGGAGTCGCTGCGCGTGTACGGGGTGTAGCCCGACAGGGTGGTGCCGATCAGTTCGGCCCCAGCATCCGATGCTCGTGTTCCTTCATCGAGGGTGGAGACGTCGGCCATGACAGGCAGCCCCGTGAGCTCTCGGACGGCGCCGATGATGGAGAGGTCGGCGCAGCGGACCTCGCGCGTCGCGTCGACGGCGATGATGTCGGCACCCGCGTGCGCAAGCTCAATGGCATGCTCGACGAGTGGAGTGATGACGTCTCGGGCTCCGCCCGGCACCTTGTGCAGCCCGATGATGGGTAGATCGGTGATCTC
This sequence comes from Paramicrobacterium chengjingii, assembly GCF_011751765.2. Taxonomy (GTDB): domain Bacteria; phylum Actinomycetota; class Actinomycetes; order Actinomycetales; family Microbacteriaceae; genus Paramicrobacterium; species Paramicrobacterium chengjingii. The sequence continues at coordinate 3,182,748 of NZ_CP061169.1, read as the reverse complement.
GCGGACCGCTCGAATGTCGGGAGCGCCATTGATGCGCAGCCCGTTCGCCCCACCGAGCACCGTTGCATGGGCAAGCGCGGCGATCATGCTGCTGTCGCGCAACGGACTGCCATCGTCTGCCTGCACCGAGGCGATGAAGCCGTGCTGCAGCTGGGCAATGGGGTTGTTGGTCATTTGAGTGCTCCCGCGCTGATGCCGCCGATAAAGAACTTCTGGCCGATGAGAAAGATGATCAGCGCGGGGATGGTGAACATGGTGCACGCGGCCATGAGAGGGCCCCACGCGACGTCGTTCTCGCCGAAGAAGGCGTAGAGGCCGATGGACAAGGTGTACGTCGATTCGTCGTTGAGGTAGATAAGCGGATTGAGAAAGTCGGTCCATGCCCACACGAACTGAAAGACCGCCGCCGTAACGATGGCGGGCCGCGCGATGGGCAGCACGATAGTGGCATAGGTGCGCAACTCGGATGCTCCATCGAGACGTGCCGCCTCGATGAGATCGTCTGGAACATTCATGAGGAACTGCCGAATAAGGAAGATGAAGAACGGTGTTCCGAGAAACGCAGGAACCACGAGCGGCAGATACGTGTTGGTGGCGCCGAGGCCGTTCCAGATGAGGAAGAGCGGAATGAGCGTCACTTGCGGCGGCAGCATCATGGTGGCGAGCACCATAATGAACAGCGGCTTCGCGCCGACCCACTTCACCTTGGAGAGCGCATAGGCGACGAGGGGGCACGACAGCGCAGTGCCGACAACGCTGAGGCCGGCGACGAGCATGGTGTTGCCGAGGTAGCGCCACACAGGAATCTGATCGAACGCTTTCGTGAAGTTGTCGAACGTCCACTCACTGGGAATGAGACTCGGCGGCGAACTGAAGACGTCTTGCGGTGCCTTCAGCGCCGTGGAGACCATCACAAGCAGCGGGAAGATAAACACCGCGGCAAGCACAATCACGAGCGCATGCTGTCGCAGCCGACGGAGAATCTTCGGCCTGCGCTTGGCTGCCGGCAGCTCGCGCGGCGAGCCGGCATCTGTCACGATCTGCGTATCACTTAGAGCCATAGTGCACCCACCGTTTCGACGAGGCCAGCACGACAAGCGTGACGATGAGCGTGACGATGAACAGCACCCAGGCCATGGCGGAGGCGTAACCCATCTTCAGGTACACGAACGCGTTCTGGTAGAGGTACATGGCATACGTCAACATCGACTGGTCGGGACCGGAGCTGATGTTGTTGAGCCGTTCTTGCGCGAGCACGTAGGGCTCGGTGAAGATCTGCAGGTAGGCGATGAGGCACACGATCACCTGAAAGAGGGTGACGGGCGACACTGTTGGCCAGGTGACGTTGAGAAACCGGCGCCACGGGCCAGCGCCATCAATGGATGCCGCTTCGTAGAGTTCGTGCGGAACATCCTTGAGCGCGGCGAGGTAGATGATCATGGTGCCGCCGACTGTCCAGAGTACGACGAGAACGATCGCGGGCTTCGTCCAGTCCGGTTCTTGCAACCAGCTGGGGCCGCTGATTCCGAACCACGAGAGAAAGTAGTTGACGAAGCCGTACTGCGTATTGAGCAACCACCGCCAGAGGTACCCGCCGACGACGATCGGGATGATCGAGGGAAGGTAGATGACCGCCCGGTATAGCGGCTGCCCCTTGATGGGAGTGTTGAGCAGGTGCGCCCCACCCAGCGCGATGGCGATGGTGAGGGGCACACCCATGACAGCGAGCACCAGTGTGTTCGCGAGCGACTTCCAGAACACATCGTCGTTCGCCATCTGCTCGTAGTTGTCGAGCCCGACCCAGTCCGGGGACTGGAAGAGGTTGAAGTCCGTGAAGCTGTAGTAGCCGGACGCGAGGATCGGGTAGGCGAAGAGCCCGAAGAATCCGACGATGAACGGCGACGCGAACGCCACGCCGATCCAGAACGACCGGCGTGTGCTGCGCGGACGCTTCGAGCCCTCCCTCCTGCGCGTCGAGCGGGCCTCGGGGCGTCGCCTCGTGAGCATCGACATCAGTGGCTCACTTCGTGTAGCTCTTCGTGCGCGTCGTGACGTAGTCGAGCGCCTTCTCGGCTTTCGACTTGCCGCGCACGACGTCGTCGAAGGCGTTGTCCAGATCGGTGGCGTACTCGGCGCTATAGGGCGCACTCGCCAGCGACTGGGCGTTCGGACTCGTGAGCGCGTCTGCCCAGACTTCGAAGTTGGGGAGGTCGCTGTAGGCATCGCTGTCGAGAAGCGATGTGCGCGCGGGAAGGTTGCCCAGCGTCAGGCTGAACTTCTCCATCACCTCGGGAGAGAGCAGGTAGGAGAGAAATTCGGCGGCCTCATCCTTGTGCTTGGAGTTGGTGGGGATGAAGAGCGTGCTCGACGTGACCTGCGTGGAGTTCTCGAGCTTCGGGCTCGCCGCCGGAATCGAGGTGACACCCCAGTCGAGCTCGGGGGCGACTTCAGAGGCGGATGCTGCGCGCCACTCACCATCGATGATCATGGCGACCTTGCCGCTGAAGAACGAGTCCTCTGCAGAGAGGTATTGGCCCTCACCGGCCTTGAAGTCGGCGAGGTTGTCAGCGCCGACCAGGTCGACAACGTTCTTCTGCCACCAGTCGACGGCCTCGATGTTGCCAGGGTCGGTTGGTGTCGGGCCGTTCTTGTCGCTCCAGGAACCGCCGAATGCGAACCCCATTGTGGTGAGCGTCGTCAAGGTTTTCGCATCGCCAATGCCGAGCTGGCTGATCTTGCCCGCGTCGTCGGTGACTGTGAGCTTCTCGACAGCATCCGCGAGCTCGTCCATCGTTGTGGGCGGCTCGACGCCTGCCTTGTCGAGGAGCGTCTTGTTGTAAAGCAGCTGGAAGCTGTGCACCGCGATGGGCAGCGCATAGGTTTGGCCATCGTGCTTCATCTGCTCGAGAGCAGCCGGCGCGAAGTCATCGAGATCGATGCTCTCTGACTCGATGTACTCGTCGAGCGGGGCGAGCACGCCCTTTGCCGCCCACGAGCCGACGTTCTCGCCGAAGTTGTCTGAAATGTCGAACGAGCCGTTCGATGACGACATCGATGTGAGCTGCTTCTGCTGATCGGGGCTTGAGACGCCCTTGACGACGATGTCGTCTTGGCTCTCGTTGAAGTCGTCGATGATCGTCTCGAGAACCTTGGCTTCGGGTCCAGACCAGAGATACGAGAACTTGAGCGTCGTTGGGCCGTCGGAATCGCCGCCGCCCGAGCATCCGGCCAGCGCGAGCGCTGCTGTTGTGGCAATCGCGATCACGCCTAATCGGCGTGAACGGGAAGTGGTGAAGAAGCTGTTCTTCATGGTGCCCTTTCCATCTTTGGCTATGGCAGAGTGTCTACTTGGTATATACCAATTTAAGCGGATGCTGAGAATATTGACACAGAAGTGCATCTAACGTCAAGATTGGTCGTAACCATTTTGCAAAGGAGCCAGCTTGTCGGGGTCAGCGCGTCAGACAAAGCACACACAGGTGCGGGAGTACCTCGTCGATCTCATTTCCGCTGGCCTACAGGCCGATGAGCGATTGCCCACCGAGCGAGAAGTGGCAGAAGCGCTCGGCGTCACACGCGTCACCGTTCGCAAGGCGCTCGATGACCTCGAGAAGGACCACCTCGTCTACCGCATCCAGGGTGCGGGCACCTTCGTAAGCGAGCCGCGCATCAGCAAGACGTTCGAATTTCACTCGTTCTCTGAAGACATGCTCGCGCGTGATCTCACGCCGGGGTCGTCGGAGACGCAGATCACCCTCGACGGTGCCGGCGGTCGCATTGGCTTCGCCTTGGGACTTAGCCCCGCGGAACAGGTCGTGCACATTATGCGCGTGCGCACGGCAGATGGCCGACCCATGTGCCTTGAGCATTCCTACGTGCCCGCCTCCCTCGTGCCGGGCCTCGAGAATGGCATGACCGAAGACTCGCTTTACCGCGAGCTGCGCGAACGCTACGGCATCCGCCCTGAACGCGCCGACCAGACCATTCACGCCGTGGTGCTCGACGAGACGACAGCGGAGTTGCTTCGCGTTCCGCCGTTCTCGCCCGCGTTCAACGTGCAGCGCACGGCCTTTGACCAACGTAATCGACCGATCGAGTACGCCGAGTCGCTGTACCGGGGCGACCGCTACTCCTACGACCTTTCCATCAATCGACTCTCCACCTGACGAGACAGGACGCAATGAACTCTCACGACCGCCGAATCGCCCTGCTGCCCCTCGATGATCGCCCCGTCAACGTGCTGCTGCCTGGGGACGTCGCGAACGTCGCCGGTGTGGCCCTCGACGTGCCCGACGCCGCGATGTTACCGAACTATCGCATGCAGGGAGACACGGATGCTCTCGCCGCATGGCTGCGCGAAAGGGCAAGCGACCCGCGCACAACGCACCTTGTCGTCTCGATCGATATGCTGCTCTATGGAGGCCTGATCGCGAGTCGGACGTCGCACGACTCGGTGCGCGACGTTGTTGCGCGGCTCGACGTGCTGCGCGAGATCAAGCGGTCGCGGCCCGAGATCACCATCTTCGCCGTCAGCCTTGTGATGAGGGCGAGCAACTCGTACTCCAATGCAGAAGAGCCCGAGTATTGGAAGGGTTACGGCAAAGATCTGCACGCGCTTGGCGGCGCCCTTCACCAACAGCTCGACAGCACCGAGACCGACCAGATTGATTCGCCGATCGACGTGCCCGACGGCATCCTCTCTGATTACGCATCGCGCCGTGCCCGCAACCACATGGTGAACATGAATGCCCTGCTGCTGCGCAATGAGGGCACCGTCGACTTTCTCGCGATCACGGCGGACGACACCGCGACTTTCGCCGCCGGCTCGGCCGAGCAGGTGTGGCTGCGGCACTGGATGCGCTTTCTCCCCGGCGCGCGCGACACGCTCATGTACCCGGGAGCGGATGAAGTGGGCGCTGCACTCGTGGCCCGTGCCATCGCGTCAACCGACGGCATCCGCCCTACCTTCGCTGCGCGCACTGCGCAGCAGGGCGGGTTTGACCGTGTGCCGCCGTTTGAGAACTGTCCGCTCGCCGAATCCGTCGATCGGCAGATTCGTGCGGCCGGCGCAGAGCGTGCCGAGGCGGAGGCCGACGTCGTGCTCGTGCTGCATGCGCCCGACCCGGACAGGCACGACATGTTCCGCGGCTACCCGGAAACGCCAGACCTGGATGCCGCCGAGGCTACCGTCGAGCTGGTGCGACGCTCCCTCGATGAGGGAAGCCGCGTCGCACTCGCCGACGTGCGGTTTCCGAACGGTGCCGACGCCGAGCTGCTGAAGCGACTCGCTGCGGAGGGGCTGCTCGAGCGACTGGAGGCGTTTGGGGCATGGAACACCGCGGGAAACACGATCGGCAGTGTCATCTCGCTGTGTGTCGCGGGCGAGGTGGGTCGTGCGTCGGGCGGCTTCGATGCCGATGCGTCGCGACGGGCCCTGCTCACGCGACTACTTGACGACTACGCGTATCAGGCGGTGATTCGCAGCGAGAAGGGACAGCAGCTCTTCCCCGATCGCTTCCCGCTCGCCGATGATTCGCGCGTCGAGAATGCGCAGTCGGTGATCCGTGACGACATGAACCGGATGCTGCGTGAGACGCTGCCCGGTGGCGACTGGACTGTCACGTCGTTGACGCTGCCGTGGCGCCGAAGCTTTGAGGTGGCGATCACTCTCTCACGGTGATCTGCCGTCGAGCAACCGCCGTCGACTATCGGCGCAATTTATCGCAGTTGATCGGGTATAACGCCGCTGTCGCTCGTACTCTCGGCTGAGCCTCACAAAGGGAGGTTCGCGCGCGTCGTCGACGCTTGTCTTCCGGGGTGATTTTGCCGTGCCATGTCAACTCATGTGGCATTGAAATATGAAAAACCCTTGACATGGGTCATGGGCGTTGTCTAGTGTCCCCAGCATGGGAGTTGCACTCAATGAAGAGGGGCTTTCACTCAGTGAGAGTCCAAAGCCTAGCTACATGGGTCGGATACTCGACCTGCTCGAGTTGGCGGTGATCGCGGACGATGCTCCGCTGACAATGACCGAAATCTCTGAGCGGGCACGCGTTCCGATGTCAACGACGTCGCGTTTGGTGAGAAATCTTGAAGACTGGGATTTCCTCGTGCAAGACGGCCACGGAAAGTACCTGCCCGGTGGACGCGTCGTGAGGATGGCCGTCGTCGTCAATGCACAGCTCCATACCCCGCAGCGGATTGAAGCCGCGACAATGCGCATTGCAGAGGCAACGGGGGAAAGCGTCACCGGCGGCCTCATCATCGGAGACCGCATCGTCATCGTCGCGAGGACGGAATCTGAGCACTCGCTTCGCGCAGTGCATCGTGTCGGCGAGCAGGTGTCACCCACCGCAGCTGCACTAGGCAAGGCGATTCTGTCGCGGTCCTCAGACCAGCGGAAGCACGAGCTTGCCGTTGCATGGGAACGCGAAGATGGCAGTCCGCGCCTTGAAGATCTTGACAGCGAGTTGCACCAGGCGCTCGCCGATGGCTACACGAAAGACGAAGAGACCTTTGCCCCTGGATTGCGGTGTCGCGCCGTGCCCATCATCGGTCAAGACGGTCTGGCCGTCGGTGCCGTCTCAGTCGCAGGGCCCTCCGCACGATTTCTTCCAGAGATCGCGGACGAGGCAGCAAAACTGCTGCTGAACGAGGCGGCGGCGCTCTCGTCACTCCCCATTGATCATGTCGTCAAGTTTTCGCGTGAGGTGTCCAATGTCGTCAGAGATTGATATCGAAACTCGCAACGTCCGGAAAGTCTTCGGCGGCGGTGTCGTCGCCCTGGACAAGATCAACCTGCAGGTTGAGCGCGGCTCGTTCTTCTCACTACTGGGGCCCTCGGGGTGCGGCAAATCCACACTCCTGCGTCTGCTCTCAGGACTTGACGATCCAACCGACGGAGAAGTTCTCGTTCGCGGCACGTCAGTCAAAGAAACTCCTGGGCACAAGCGAGCCACGAACCTTGTCTTTCAACGACTTGCGCTCTTTCCTCAAATGACCATTGCGGAGAACGTCGCATTCGGGCCCAAAGTTCACCGACGGGGTCGTGACGATGTTCGCAGAATCGTCGACGAGAAGCTCGACCTTGTTGGTCTCACAGAGCTCGCAAACCGGTACCCGCACGAGATATCGGGAGGTCAGCAGCAACGAGTGGCGATTGCCCGAGCCCTCGCAAATGAGCCCGCGGTGCTTCTGCTCGATGAGCCGTTGAGCTCCCTCGACCAAAAGCTGCGCGTCCAGATGCAGCGTGCACTTAAGCAGATACAGAAGGACTCCGAGACGACGTTCGTCTACGTCACTCACGACCAGCACGAGGCGTTCACAATGTCTGACGCCATCGCCGTGATGAACAACGGCGTGATCGAGCAAGTGGGTTCGCCCCGCGAGGTATACAACAAGCCGGCAAGCCGATTCGTCGCAGCCTTCGTCGGCGACACGAACGTCATCGAGACTCGTGAGCTTTCAGGTGCCGAGGCCCCTTCGAACGGAGAGAACGCTGGTGCTGTTGCAGTCAAAGCCGAAGTGGTGCACATCGGCAAGACGCTCGTTCCCGAGATCGAGAATCGCTTCGCCGGGAGGGTTGCAGATGTCTCGTTTGGCGGCTCGGTCGTGAGCTATCGCGTTGTCATTGGCAGCGGTGCGACTGTCGCTGTCGAGAGTCCCGCTGTCTCGGACTTTCAACCCGGCGTGGGGGAAGAAGTTGAAATCGGATGGCGTTCGAACGCCGTTGTCGAATTGAGCCGTTGAAGTCTCGAACGAAATTGAGGAATCAATCATGAATAACACCGATAAGAGTGGGGCCCGGGGCATAGAGGCCGTTCGGAGCCGGCTGTCGAGGCGTGGCTTTCTCATGGGCACTGCAGGGTTGGCGGCAGCGTCCACGCTGAGTGCGTGCTCGTCACCTTTCGCGCAGGACGGCGGAAGCAACGGAGGAGGTGGAAAGAAGCTCTCGATCACAATGTTCGTTTTTCTCGGCGGAGACTTGGCAAAGATGCCTAAGGAGTTTGCGAAGGAGTACATGGAGAGCAACCCGAATGTCTCCATCGAGTTCTATGAACAGTCCAACTCGGTCGGGTACGGCAAGATGCTCGCGCAGCGGAAGGCCGACCCAGAGAAACCTCTCGTCAACATGGGCTTCTTCAATACGAATACGTCTATTCAAGGCATCGGTGACGATATGTGGGAGTCGTTGGACTACTCATCGATGAAGAACGCCGCAGACGTTCTGCCAATTTTCCAGCGTGACGATCACAAAGGCATTGGGATCGGATCAGACCAGTACGGGCTCTTGCTCAACCCGGATGCCTTGGGAAGTAAGCCAACATCGTGGTCAGCCCTCTGGGACAGAAAATACAAGGGCACACTCAGCCTCTTCAACTTCCCCTGGTATGCCGTCTACGCGGCAGCGCTCGCCAACGGCGGCAGCTTGGACGATATGGAACCGGGATGGAAGATCTGGGAAGAGCGTGCAGATCAGATCAAGCTGATCGTCGAGTCCAACCCGCAGTACCTCAATGTGCTCAGTGACGGAACAGCCCCTCTGACTACATATTTCGCCGGCACAGGCCAGCAGTGGATCAACGAGGGTGCCCCTCTCGAGTATGTCGTTCCAGACGAGGGCGCCATGCCGCTTCCTGTTTTTCTGCAGTCCGTTGCCGGACAGGGAGACGACGAGACCGAGGTGTGTCAAGACATCATCAACGAGATGCTCTCGCCGAAGTGGGTCTCACGCTGGGCCGAGACATCCATTGAGATTCCTGCAACACAAAGTGCCGAGATTCCAGATTCCCTGGCAGATCTGCCCGCGTTCCAGCAGTCCACGATCGATGGATTGCTGGAGATCGACTACGACATCGTCGGCGAAAAGCAGGCCGAGTGGACAGAGCGCTGGAACAACAACGTCGTTCCGAAGATCTAGGACAGGTGCGTTGTGGTCTCACAGATTTCGGCGCAGCGCGGCCGCAGAACACCAGTGATCGGCAGCCAGCACTCGAGCCGGCCTCGCTGGGTCGGACTTGCGCTTGCATCACCGACAGCGCTGCTTTTGCTCACTCTGTTTCTCGGATCCATCGCGCTGCTTGTCGATCAATCGCTGCAGGAAGACATGGGCGGCGGTTCAGGGACGACGGCTGCACATTGGTCGGCATTCTTCACGTCGAGCAGCAGACTGGAGGCGATCGGGGAGACATTCCTCATCGCCGCATTAAGCGCCGTCATCTCGACGGTCATCGCTGTTCCCACTGCTTACGGGCTGCACCGCATGAAGAGTTCCACCTGGAGATTCGTCGGAATCTTCATCGTCTTCGCGCCTCTGATGACGAGTGTTATCGCTCGAACGTATGGGTGGAGTCTGCTTCTCGGGCAGAAGGGAATTGTGAACTGGGCGGTGGGGCTCGTCGGTATGCAGCCGCTGGACATGCTGTATGCGCGTCCGGCAGTCGTCATCGCGCTCGTTCACATATTTCTGCCCTTCGTCGTCTTTCCGATACTCAGCTCTCTCGGTCAACTTGACGGGGCGCTAAGGGATGCCGCGATTGACCTGGGAGCCCGACCATGGACGACGTTTCGGCGTGTGATTCTTCCGTTGATCCTTCCCGGAATCATTGCAGGAGCGCAGATTACCTTTGCGCTGTCGATGAGCTCGTTTGCGACTCCATCCCTTCTCGGCGGCGGCAGAGTGTCGGTTCTGGCAACACTTGTGTATAGCGACGTGAACACCGTGCAGTGGCCCATGGCTGCGGTCACGAGCATCGTGTTGCTTGTCTTGGCAGTCGTTGTGCTCGGTCTGTTCACCCTGGCTCAGAAGAAGACGCAGGTCGGCGGGGCGCAGGGGGTTACCGCTGCACCCGGAGAGAAGAGCATCCATGGCGGTCTTGCCACATGGATGATCGCCGTCTACATCTTTGTTCTTTCCCCGCTCATAATTATCATCATCTCGTCGTTTTCCTCAGCCTCGTATGGGGCATGGCCTCTGCCGGGATGGTCAACAAAGTGGTACGCGAACTTGCTGAGTCAAGACGGGCTCGGGGAAGCTGCGTACGCGAGCGTGTTCATTGCTCTGTGGGCGACGGTCATCGTTCTGATCATCGGCACCATGGCGAGCGTCAGCTTTCACCGCTATCGGGGACTTGTGCTGCGCGGCGTCTCGGTGCTGAGTCTTGCGCCAATGGTCGTCCCAAAGGTGACGATTGGGCTCGCCGCCTTTCTTCTGCTGAACATCACCGGTGTGCTCCAGGGAATAGCGGGCATCATCGCCATGCACGTCATCATTACACTTCCGTTTGTCGTCATCGTTCTGACGTCGGCGCTGTCCCGCACAGACGCAACGCTCGACGACGCGGCTCGCGACCTCGGCGCCGGTCCACTGAGAGCATTCAGAGCGTCGACGCTGTTCGCAATTCGCCCCTCACTCATCGCAGCGGGTCTCTTCGCGTTCATCGTCAGTTTCGACGAGGTCGACATGACCGTATTTCTGCTGAAGCCGGGTCAGGAGACTCTTCCCGTGTGGATGTTCACCTACATGCAGAAATACCAAGACCCAACGCTGGCTGCGTTGGCATCACTGCTCATCGCACTTTCATTGGTCATCGCATTTGTCGCTGGCCTCTTCCTCTTGCGCGGCGAAAAAGCCGGGCTCGCGTCGTCACGGTGACGGCGCGCCGCCACTCAGACGGCGGCATACACCTGACCACAACAGATACGAAGGAGAATCATGGGTACGAAAGCATCTCGCGCACTTGACTACAAACACATCACGACAATGCCAACCGGCGCCGACATCTCGTTGGCCATTCACACGATCACAGGGAGCGAGCCCGGTCCGCGCTTTCTCATCTTCGGCGGAATTCACGGTGACGAAGCCACTGCAGTCGAAGCGGTGAGGCGCATCGTCGATGCCGTCGACGAGAACGAACTCACGGGTACCCTCGTCGCCGTACCGGTCAGCAACCCGTATGCGTACGAGAGCATGACACGGCACACGACACAGGACGGGCTCAACCTGAATCGGATCTTCCCCGGGGATGCCGGAGGATCATTGACTGAGCAGCTCGCTGCAGCGCTCGTCGAGATTCAGGAGGGCGCTGACTACTTCATCGATTTCCATAGCAGCGGCCTGTATTCGACCGTCGATTACGCTTACGTCCACTCGGGCGCCGAGGTGCTGGCGAAAAACTACGGCACTTCTCTCCTCTACCACCACGACCCGTACACCGGTTCCTCCGCAGAGATGATGCTGTCGGCTGGGAAGCCAGCGATGGTCAGCGAGCTTGGCGGCGGAGGGCAGCTGACGACTGACTTCCTCGATCGCTCCGTCGCAGGAACACTCAACGTGCTTCGCGCTGTCGGGATGCTGCCGGGTGAGCCAGTGGATCCTCCGACACAGAAGGTGATGACCACGCTCGTCACACTTCGGCCCACAAAAGGCGGAGCCGTCATCTCGGAGTTCGGCCCCGAGACACTGGGGTCTGTCGTGCCGGGCGGAACCGTTCTCGGCCGCGTCGTAAACCCTCACACATTCGAGGTGGTCGAAGAGCTCGTAGCTCCGTTCGACGAGACCATCATTGTTCTGACTCGGGAGGAGTACACGCGGTGCGCTCCTGGTGACTATGGATTCATGGTGGGCGACAACGGCACGGTCACAACTATCGATGAGCTCTGATCTCGGCAATTGCCATATCTCGAACCGGAAAGTAGGTAATTCATGATCCGCACGATTCTCACGTTCGATGTTCCGCTGGATCGCATCGACAGCATCCTCGAGGCGTATGAGAGAGAGCAGATTCTTCAGCGCGCAATGGAAGAGGCCGGTGGAATCTCGACCGATATCGCGGTGGCCACGGACAACTCTGGGCGTGTGCTCGTGACTGCGCTGTGGCCCGATGAGGAGGCGTACCAGCGCTGGGTAGACAATCCGTTCCGTGCTGAATCCAACGGTCGGTTGGGCGACCTCATGGATGGTGTCGTCGGAATTGGGCAGACGTTCCGCGTGAAAATCGGTGCAGAAGGATGACTGCAAACCTGACCATCATCAACGCCCTGCTGTTCGATGGCACGTCGGAGGACCTCAACGAAGGCACCCTCCACGTGCGCGACGGCAAGATTGTCGATGGAGGTGACGCGGCCCCCGACGCCTCAGTGATCGACGCCGGGGGGCGCGTCGTTATGCCTGGACTGATCGACGCTCATTTTCACGCATACGGAATCACGCTCAACGGGTTCTTCAACGATCACGCCCCGCTGAGCTACGTCGCTCTTGTCGGTTCGACGCGGCTGCGTTCGTCTCTGCACCGTGGCTTTACAACGGTGCGCGATGTTGCCGGGGGTGAAAAAGGGATCGCGATGGCTCTGGAGAGGAGCGTCATCGATGGGCCGCGATACCTCTACACGGGGCCGGCTCTCAGTCAAACAGGTGGCCATGGCGATCCGCGTTCGGACGACATGCAACTGGACTTCTGCAGAGGGCACTCCAACCAGATTGTTGATGGTGTCTCCGATCTGCGAAAAGTTGTGCGCGAGAGATTCCGAACGGGTGCGCACGCGATTAAAATCATGGCCTCGGGCGGGGTCATCTCGCCCGTTGATCCGCTGGAGATTCCTCAATACTCGGCCGAGGAGATCCAAGCAGTGGCCGATGAAGCCACCCGACGAGGCAGTTACGTCGCGGCGCACGCGTACTCCGCAGAAGCGGTCAGGCATGCCGTCGCGAATGGCGTGCGCTCGATTGAACATGGAAATCTCATGGATGCTGGCGCGGCAGAGATGATGGCATCCACGGAGAGCGTGCTCGTTCCGACCTTGATCGCCTATGACGCCATGAAGCGACGAGGGGCCGAGCTTGGCCTTCCCGCAAGTGCGCAGAAGAAGAACAAGGAAGTGTTCGCTTCGGGGCAGAAGGCGATTGAACTGGCTCAGCGAGCGGGGGTCGAGATTGCCTATGGTTCGGACCTGCTGGGTGACCTCGAGGGTGAGCAGCTCAACGGTCTGCGGCTTCAGGCCGAGATCCTCGGCAACGTCGAGACGCTTCGTTCTGCGACATCCGTTGGCTCTCGTTTGATCAGAAGGGATGACCTCGGAAACCTCGACGTCAACTCTGTTGCCGACGTTCTGATCCTGGATGGAAACCCGCTGGATGACCTCGGCGCACTCGTCGATTCGGATCGCCCGCGGACTGTTGTGCAGGGTGGACGCGTGGTCTTCGACAGCCTCGGCGTCAGTCCGAGCTAGGCTCGCGTATCTGCCGGCGCGAGCGTCTCCTGCGCTGATCCGATGAGGCCGTCGAGCTGCTCCTTCATGCGGTTCAGCTCGTCGGCGCGAGCTGCGATCACCTCGCGCTGTGACGTGAGCTGGGCGATAGTCTCGGGCGTCGCAACTCGCGTGTTCACGCAACCGAGGAGGTTGTGGATGACCGCGGTTGTGAGGCCCGCTCGGATGAGCTGCTGAATGAATTGCACGCGTTCGATCGCGGACTCGGGGTAGCGGCGCTGGCCCCCAGCCGTGCGGTCGGAGGCGATCAAACCGTGTTGTTCGTAGTACCGGACAACGCGCGGCGTCACTCCTGCTGCTTGAGCAACAGCACCGATGCTCAGCATGGCTACCTCCCTTGTGAGTCCGTCGAGCAAACGTTAACTTGACTCTGACGTTAGCGTCACATTCTACGCTGTCGGTGACGCCTCGACCACCGTCGAGGTTGTGCATGAGAGAGAGGGTAGAAACAGTGGTAGCCATTGAACACGCAGTTGCAGTTGTGACGGGAGCAAATCGTGGGCTCGGGCGAGAGTTTGCGCGTCAGCTGATGGAACGTGGTGCGCGTGTGTACGCAGGGGCGCGAGACCCCGGCAGCGTCGATCTTGAGGGCGTTGAGCCACTGCAACTCGACATCACTCGACCGGAGCAGGCGGCGGAGGCGGCGCGGGTAGCGTCGACAGCATCCATTCTCATCAACAACGCCGGAGTGTCCACACTTGCGCGGGTCAGCGATGGGAGCCTCGACGACATTCGGCGCGAGATGGAGGTGAACTACTTCGGCACTCTGAACATGGTGAGGGCGTTCGCGCCGGTGCTTGCGGCGAACGGCGGCGGGGCGATGCTGAACGTCTCGTCGGTGATGGCCTGGCTCGCGCTGGACCACTCGAACAGCTACGGCGCATCGAAGGCAGCTGTCTGGGCCCTATCGAACGGGCTGCGTGTGGAGCTGGCGGATGCGGGCACACAGGTGAGCTCGATGTTCATGGCGAGCACGGACACCGACATGATGAGCGCGTTTGACATTCCGAAGCATCGGCCGGAAGACATTGTTCGAGTCGCGCTAGATCGGTTCGCTGCCGGTGAGCTGGAGATTCTCGCCGACGACACAGCCGAGGGATTGAAGGAAGCACTGTCGCAGGACAGGGGCGTGCACGCCGCTTAGATTGGGCGCTGCACAATCACTCGTGCGACGCGCCGGGGATGGAGAGCGGAATGTGGGGCGGGTACGCCCAGATGCCTCCGCGATGACCCTCCGGGCGAATGACCGTGAGCCCTGCCTCGTCGGCGATGAGAGCCCCCGCTGCCCAGTCGAACTCATAGAGATCCGTCTCGACAAACGCGCTCGTCGAGCCGTCCGCCGCCATGCAGAGTCCGAGCGCGGCCGAGCCGACACTTCGGACATCAGTGAAGTTCTCCATATAAAGAGGGAGATCGGCAAACTGCCGCGCCCGCATCTCGCGGCTGTATGAGAACCCCGTGCCGAAGAGCACGGTGTCGGCGTCGGGGTCGGCTCCCGTGAGTTGAACCGTGCTTCCTCTCGACACCAGCCACGCACCGCAATCCGCTTGCGCGAAGTACTCCTGTCGCAAAACGGGAGCGTTCACGACGCCGGCAATCCAGCGCCCCGTGGCAACCTCCTGAACGGCAACCGACGCTCCGAAGTAGGGGATGCCGGTGACAAAGTTCGAAGTGCCGTCGAGCGGGTCGATTGACCAGCGATAGGCGGCTGCGTCGCTGCCCGTAGCCCCGTACTCCTCGCCGGTGATCGCATCGTCGGGGCGGCGGGCGCCGATGTAGTTTCGGATCGTCTGCTCGGCTCGACGGTCGACATCTGTGACGATATCGCCAAGCTCGCTCTTCGCCGTGACGCTGATGTGCGCGCCCACAGAGGCGTCGAGAATCAGCGCTCCGGCCCCCGCCGCACCGCGGGCGATGGTGAGCAGGTCTTCGGCGATTGATGCTGGCATATGCGCTCCGATCACAAACATTGCGAGAACCTCACACGCTAGCAATATCGTGCGAGAAAATCTCAGCTAGGCTGAGAAAGCAGTGGGGGACGTCAGGGAGGACAGCACCAGTGGCTCTTGGCATCAACACCTGCTTCGCGGTGAAGCGGTGGACACGGCCCGGCGACATTATTCGGATCGTCAGCGATGAGCTCGGCGTCAGGTCGTGCCAGCTCAGCGTCGACAATCTGCCGCTCGCCGACCCCCGGTCGGCGGAGTCGCGCGAGTACGTCCGCCGCTTTGCGGCGGCATCAGACACTGCCGGTGTTGAGCTTGACTCGATCTTCACCGGTCTCGCGGCATACTCGACAAGCCTGCTGCTTGACGACGACGAAGCCGCACGAGACGCGGCCGAGGCGTGGTACGAGAGCCTCATCGTGTTGGGTGGAATCGCCGGAGCGCGATCCGTCGGAGGGCACATCGGGGCGCTCTCCATGCCGACAGCGAGCGACCCTGACCGCCGCGAGCGAGCGATGGACGAGTTGCACGAACGGATGCAGCGGCTCTCTCTGCGCGCCGCGACAGAGGGTCTGTGCACGCTGCTCTTCGAGAACATGGCCGTCGAACGCGAGCCGGGATCGGTGCTTGACACCGCGGTGCGACTCGAAGCCTCGCTCGCGACAGCATCCGTTCCCTGGCAACTCTGCTTCGACGTGGGGCACCCTGTCGCCATGGCGCAAAACGACGTGGATGCCCTAGCCCCCTGGTTCGGTGCGGCGTGGATAACCGACCCGATGCTGCAACTGCAATTCTCGCGTCCTGGCGCCGACATGCACGCGGGTTTTGACGACGTCGACTCAGACGTTGGAGTGAGCCCGATGCGTGTCGCCGAAGCTCTTGTCGAAGCCGAATGGCCCAGCAGTTCTCTGTTTATCGAAGTGATGCCCGCGCCCGAGATGCGCGATGACGCCGTCGTGCCCATGTTGCGTCGCACTGTTGACGTATGGACGAAGGTGCTCGCCTGATGTCCATACACAGCGCGCCAACTCTGAGCACGACGGCGCCTGCGTTCCACTGCTATGCAGCGGCTTGGGCGCGATACGACCGCGCGGCCGACATGAGCTCCTCAACGCGTGACTGGTCCGCTGAGTTCTCGAACTTTCCGTCTTTTTTGAAGTACGTTCCCACAATGGCGCCATCGGCGACCGACAACTGGTCTGCGACGTTCTCGGCCTTGACGCCCGTGTTCACGAACACGGGAACGGTGCCTGCCGCCTGCTTGACAATCGACACCGACTGGGTGTCCGTCGGGGCGCCGGCGGTGAGGCCCGACACGCAGAGGGCGTCGGGGAGAGTGGCGAACACGGTAGAGCGAGCGACCGATGAAAGATCGCGGGTCGCCAGGTACGCGGCCGACTCCGGAACGATGTTGAAGAACAGCTTGACGTTGCCGGCACCAATGCGATGACGATGACGAGAGACTTCGCCGACATTCGTGTTCCACAGACCGAAGTCGCTTGCATAGACACCCGTGAAGATTTCGCGCACGAAGGCGGCATCCGTCGCCACGGCGAGGTCGATCGATGCCCGAGCATCCCACAGTACGTTGACGCCGTAGGGCACTTCGAGATCTCGATTCAGCTCGCCGATGACGCGCGCCATCGTCACCGAGGTGATCCGCTCGGTGTCCGTCAAGTAGGGGAGGCTGAACTCATTGGAGATCAGAACCCCGTCGACGCCGCCACTCTGAAGAGCGTTGAGCTCTCGCTTTGCGCGATCCACGATGGCAGAGATGCCGGCGGTGGAGTCGTAGCCTGGGTCACCGGGCAGCGCAGAAAGGTGAAGCATGCCCACAACGGGTTTCGGCGATGCAAAGACGTCGGTAAGCCAATTGGTCATTGTTCCTCGTTTCAACTCTGATGCAGAGGCGATGGTATGAATTCACAAGAACCTAATCACAAGTGAACAATTAACACAAGATACGATCGACGTTTCAGATCGGAAGGGAAAGAACGATGGCGATGGATGCTCACGAGCGGCGTGCGCGGGTCGAGCAGCGAGTTCTGGCGGACGGTGAGGCAGAATTTCGCACACTCGCGCTGGAGTTCGACGTGTCTGAAATGACGATTCGACGCGACATCGAGCTCCTCGAGGAGAAGGGCAGTGTCCGACGCGTAGTCGGCGGAGCCATTGCCTCCCGCGGTAAGTCGGCCGAGCCGACGTTTACATCGAGGGCACTCACTGGAGCACGTGAGAAGGCACACATCGCCGCCGCTGCCGTTGAGCTGTTGGAGCCGGGTGAGACCGTCGTTCTCGACAGCGGAAGCACGGTGCTCGCTGTGGCGCGCGCGATCAAGGGGCGCGGGCTCGGACTCACGATCATCACGCCGAGCATCCTGGTCGCGCTTGAGCTTCACGATGAGCCGAACACGAAGATCGTCATGACGGGCGGGATGGTGCGTCCCGGCGAACTGAGCCTCATCGGAGCCCCCTCGGTTGCCTCGTTCGCGCAGTACAACTGCGATGTGTTTGTCATGGGCGTCGCCGGAGTCGACGGGAAGCGCGGCCTTTCGGACTACAACGGCGAAGAAGGTGCGGTGAAGAAGGCGGCGATGAAGACCGCGGACCGCGTGATCGTCGTTGCCGATGCGTCAAAGCTCGGTCGCGTTCAGCTGATGAATGTGGCGGCTCCGGGAGAGATCACAGCGCTGGTCACCGACGGCGACCCCGAAGACACGGCACTCAGCGGATTCCGTGCTGCTGGCGTTGAGGTCAGGTGCATCCCAGCGCGGTGACAATGAGGTCGTGTTACCAAATTGTTGTTATTTCACACAAAGGCGCGTGATTGACAAATTGCCACAGATGTATTTAGGTTCCAGAAGGGCTGTAATTTAATCCCGAAACTTATCTCGGTTGAGGGAATATCACACAAAGGAGTGCACATGAATCGCAAATTCGCCTCGGGCCTCGCGCTCGGGGCCGTCGCCCTTCTCACCCTCACCGGTTGCGGAACCGTCGGTGGTGGTGGAGGAACAGCGGGCGACGGTGAAAAAGTATCGCCCGAAGATATGACCATGGTCACCGTCGTCAAGATCACCGGTGTCGGCTGGTTCGACCGCATGGAAATCGGAGTCAACGAGTTCGCGAAGGAAACCGGAATCGACGCTCGTCAGGAAGGTGCAGACGACGCGAGCCCAGAGAAGCAGATTCAGATCATCCAGGATCTCATTCCCCAGGCTCCGACAGCGATCACGGTAGTTCCGAATGCGCCCGAGGCCCTCGAGACCGTACTTGAGCAGGCGAGAGACCAGGGAATCATTGTCGTCACGCACGAGGCCGCGGGAATCGAGAACGCGGACATCGACATCGAGGCGTTCGAGAACAAAGCATACGGCGCACAGATCATGGACAACCTTGCCGAATGCATGGGGGAGACAGGCGAGTACGTCTCGTTTGTTGGCGGTCTGACGGCAAAGACGCACATGGAGTGGGTTGGCGGAGCCCAAGAAAAACAGGAAGCTGAGTACCCCGACATGAAGCGCGTCGAGGACCCGATCGAGACAAAGGAAGACGAGAACGTCGCGTACCAGCGTGCAAAGGAACTGCTGGCGAAGTACCCGGATCTCAAGGGGTTCCAGGGGTCGGCAGGAACTGATGCCGCCGGCATCGCTCGTGCTGTGCAGGAAGCGGGACTCGAGGACAGCGTCTGCGTCATGGGAACCAGCATCCCGTCTGTTGCGAAGAAGTATCTCGAAGACGGATCGATCGACAAGGCATTCTTCTGGGACCCTGCACTGGCAGGCAAGGCGCAACTGAAGATCGCCGAGCTGCTCGCCAGCGGCAAGACGATCGAAGAAGGCACGGACCTCGGAATCGAGGGGTACGAGTCGCTGACGAAACTTGACGGTTTCGACAACGTGTACGTCGGAGATGCCGCGATCGAAGTGGACGCGGATAACGTCAACGACTTCGATTTCTGATCCGCTCATCAACGCATGGCAGCGGGGCTCGCAGGAAGCCCCGCTGCCGAGAGGACAACAATGGTCGAACTCACTGAAGCGCCCGTTCTCGAGGTGCGCGGCATCGTCAAAGTCTTCGGCGGCGTGACCGCGCTCGACGGTGTGTCAATGTCGCTTCTCCCCGGCCGCGTGCACTGCCTCGCCGGTGAGAACGGCTGCGGCAAGTCAACGCTCATCAAGATCATCAGCGGAGTGGAGGCCCCTCAAGCCGGGGAGATCTTCATCGACGGCGAAGCGATACACCGCATGACACCGGCCCGAGCATTGCGTGCCGGCATCCAGGTGATCTACCAAGATTTTTCGCTGTTTCCCAACCTCACCGTCGCAGAAAACATCGTTCTTCCCGCGGCGATCGCATCGCAGAAGAAGCTGTTCAACCGCGCGCGCAGTCGGCCAGACGCCCAGCGCATCGTCGACGAGCTGGGGCTCAGTCTGAACCTGGATGCTGACGTCGAAAAGCTCTCGGTCGCTGATCGCCAGCTCACAGCAATCTGCCGTGCTCTCGTGCAGGACGCACGCATCATCTTCATGGACGAGCCGACGACGGCGCTGACGCATTCTGAGGTGGAGCGACTCTTCGCTCTGGTGCGCACTCTGCAGGAGCGCGGAGTCGCGCTGGTGTTTGTCAGTCACAAACTCGACGAGGTGCTCGAGGTGTCGCACGACATCACCGTGCTGCGCAGCGGAGCGATGGTCGCGAGCGGAGAGGCCAACGACTACAGCGTGCAGTCACTGACCATGGCCATGACCGGGCGAGAAGTCGACACCAGACGACAGGTGAACGAACTCGGCGAACCCGGCGCCCCGCTGCTCGAGGTCACGGAGCTCGACCTTCCCGGCGCGTTCAACGATATTTCGTTCGACCTTGCGCCGGGGGAGATCCTCGGCATCACCGGACTTCTCGGATCGGGCCGCGGCGAGATCGTCGAAGCGCTGTTCGGGTTGCTGAAACCCGAATCCGGGGCGGTGACGGTGAACGGGGCGAAACTGCGCCTCGGCAGCATCCAGTCATCGATCTCGGCCGGAATCGGGTATGTGCCCGAAGACCGGTTGACACAGGGGCTGTTTCTCGAGAAGTCGATTGCCGACAACATCATCGCCGGTTCGCTTGACAGGCATACTCGCGGAAAGCTGGTGCTCAGCCAGAAGCGCATCGCCGAGACGATCTCGACGCTGTTCACGCGCCTGAGAATCAAGGCGCCAAGCGTCGCCGCGCCCGTGCGCTCGCTCTCGGGCGGCAACGCGCAACGCGTCGTGCTGGCAAAGTGGCTCGCAACGAAGCCGAAGATTCTCATTCTCAACGGCCCCACCGTCGGCGTCGACGTCGGTTCGAAGAATGAGATTCTCACGATCCTCCGCGAGGCAGCCCACGACGGTATGGGAGTCATTATGATCTCAGACGACGTGCCCGAACTCGTGTCGATCTGCAACCGCGTGATTATCGTTCGCCGCGGCTCGATCGTCGCCGAATTCGACAGCCAGCAGATTGAAGAGCAGCACATTCAAGAGGTGATGGCGGCATGACGATCGGAAACCGCATCAAAACGCTGTCGGCACGATTCGCCGGCTCGAACAACGAGGGCGTGCTCGCGATCATCATCGTGGTGCTCGTCATTGTGATGAGCCTCTTGAGCCCCTCGTTCTTCACCGTTCATACACTGTTCTCCATTGCGCGCTCCGCGCTCGTGCCCGCCGTTCTCGCCATCGCCGTGCTGCTCGTCATCATCTCGGGCGGCATTGACGTGTCGTTCGCTGCCATCGCGATCTTCGCCGCCTACACAACCGTGCACTTCGCTCAGCAGGGTCAGTTCGACCCGGGAATCATCGGCATCCTGATCATTTCGTGTCTGATCGGCGGCCTACTCGGCCTCGTCAACGGCGCCGTCATCGCCCGTTTTCGATTGCCGACGCTGATCGTCACCCTGGCAACCCAGGGCATCTTCCGAGGCATCCTGCTTGTCTATATCGGGTCGCGCTACATAGCGCAGCTGCCCGACAGTATGGCCGGCTTGTCGACGGCGAACCTGATCGCCATCGAGGGCAGCAGTTCCTACCTTCCCCTTCTGATCGTGCCCGTCGCCGTGCTCGTGCTGCTTGTCGCGTGGATGCTGCGCAGAACAATGTTCGGCCGCGGAATCTACGCCATCGGCGGTGACACCGAGGCCGCACGTCGCGCGGGATTCCCCGTTGTGCGCTTTCAGATCATCCTCTACGTCATGGTGGGCGCGATCGCGGCGATCGGTGGGCTGATCCACGTGATTCTGAACCGCAACGCGAACCCGCAAGACATCGTGGGCACCGAGCTCGACGTGATTGCCGCTGTCGTGCTCGGCGGCGCATCCATCTTCGGCGGTCGCGGCTCGGTTCTCGGAACCGTGCTCGGAGTCGTGCTGGTGCAGCTCATCAACAACAGCCTGCTGCTCATGGGCGTTCCCACCGCCTGGCAGCGCGCAGCCGTCGGACTGCTGCTTGTCGTCGGTGTAGGAATTCAGGCAATCTCGGCCAGACGCGCGTCACGACGAACGTTCGTCCTCGACACAGTGGAGGCGTAGCCCATGCCCACTCGTTCCCAACCAACCTCAGCCGGGCAGATCAACTCGCGCATCGACAACACGGTGCGCACCTGGATTTCGCACATCCACGTTGACCGTGGAATCGGCCGGATGCTCGTGCTGCTTGTAATCGCATTCGCCCTGTTCGCGGTACTCAACCCTCGGGTGTTCATGAACCCACTTAACCTGCAGAACATCATGGTGTCGGCACCCGAAATCGGAATTCTCGCCATCGCGATGACCCTCGCGATGCTGACCGGCGGCATCGATCTGTCACTCGTGTCGATCGCCAACCTCACGGCCATCACGATCAGCATGATGTACACAGGGTTCGCCGCAAGCGACCCGGCGCTGGCCGAATCGTTGGGCGGGCTGATTGTGCTCGTCGGCATCGCCGTCGGCGTTCTTGCGGGGCTCATCAACGCATTCTTGATCAGCACCGTCGGAATCACACCGATTCTGGCCACGCTCGCGACGATGCAGATCTTCAACGGCATCGCCATTGTGTGGACGGGAGGCAAGACCCTCTACGGTGCCCCGCAGGCGCTGTCCGGTGTGGGTAAGGCGACGGTCGCCGGCATCCCCGTGCTGTTTCTGCTTTTCGTCGTCGTCGCGATCGTCATCGGTCTTCTGGTCAACAGAACCCCGTTCGGTCGCAAGACTCAGCTTCAGGGGGCGAACCCGGCGGCCGCACGTTTCTCGGGCATTCGCAGCACGTCCGTGCTTTACGGCACCTACCTCACAACCGGGCTGCTCGGAGGCCTCGCCGGCATGCTGTTCGTCACGCGCAACCCGACAGCCAGCGCCGATTATGGCACGTCGTATGTGCTGCTCGTCATCGTGATCGCCGTGCTCGGCGGCACAAACCCCATGGGCGGGTTCGCGACGGTGACGGGCGTCGTGCTTGCGACGCTCGTGCTGCAGGTCGTGCAATCCGGGTTCAACGCGATTCGCCTGTCGTCGTACGAGTACTCGATCGCGCAGGGAGTGATCTTGATCGGCGTGATGGTGTTCGATCAGCTCAGGTTCCGGCGACGAACGCGGTACGTCGCGTCAACCCAGACGCGCAACATCGCCACGATGTCGAACGTCGGTGACGATGCTGACGAGGACGTCGACATAGTGGAGAAGAAGTGACCGAGTTTTTTCTGGGAATCGACATTGGCACCTACGAGACAAAGGGTGTTCTCGTCGACACGGCGGGTGCGGTGCACGCGACGGCACGTGCGCGCCACGGCATCTCGACGCCTCATCCCGGCCACGTGGAGCATGACGCCATTGACGTGTGGTGGAGCGACTTCACATCGGTGTCTCGCGAGCTCGTTGCCCAGCTGAATCCCGGAGACGAGATTCTGGCCGTGGCGTGCAGCGCCATTGGCCCGTGCGTGCTACCCGTCGATTCTCAGCTGAACCCGCTTCGCCCCGCCATTCTCTACGGGGTCGACACCCGGGCAGACGAGCAGATCGCGGACTTCGAACGCCGCATCGGCCGCGACGAAATCTTTCGGCGCTCGGGCAATACGCTCACAAGCCAATCGGCGGGGCCGAAGATCGCCTGGATCGCTGACAACGAGCCTGCGGTCGCCGAGGCAGCGCGCTGGTACATGACGAGTCAGAGTTTTCTCGTGGCGAAGCTCACAGGCGAGGTCGTGATCGACCACGCCACCGCCGGGTACTACCACCCGTTCTACGATCTGACCGACGGATGCTGGGACCTGTCGGGCTTCACCGACATTCTGCGCGTCGAGCAGCTGCCCGCCCTCCGGTGGTCGAGCGATGTCGCCGGATACGTGAACGCTGCAGCCTCTGCTGAAACCGGCATTCGCGAGGGCACCCCGGTGCTGACGGGGACATCGGATGCTGTGGCCGAGGCGGTCGGAGCATCCGTTATGGACGACGGCGATCTCATGCTCATGTATGGGTCGAGCGGGTACATGATCCGAGTGGTGTCTGAGCCCGTTGCCGACAACGTTCTGTGGTCAGCGCCGTTCGCTTTTCCCGATAGCTACGTGCTTGCCGCAGGAACCTCGACGGCGGGCACGGCAACCCGCTGGGCTGCCGACGTTCTGGGGCTGAACGACGCGGCGGGTGATGCTGCCATGTTTTCTGCGCTCATGGATCTCGTGCACGAGGCGCAACCGGGCGCTGACGGTGTTGTGCATATTCCGCACTTCAGCGGTGAACGCACGCCGTTCCACGACCCCGGAGCCCGCGGTGTTTTCACAGGGCTGTCTCTTACAACGGGCCGAGCCGAACTTGCCCGCGCCGTCATCGAGGGCGTGGCGCATTCTGTTGTTGCAGCGGTCAGCGCCTACACCGACATTGGACTGCGCCCGAAGCGGGTCATGGCGATCGGCGGCGGAACAAAAAATGACGTGCTCGTTCAGACAGTCAGTGACCTTCTCGGGTTCGAGCAGAACTGCGCGGCGACGATCGGCGCTGCGTACGGTGACACGATCCTTGCGGCGCTGGGTCTCGCCATCACGACGAAAAGCGACATTCGCGAAAACTGGGTCGCCATCGATGCAACGGTGTCTCCGAGGTCACACGACGACCCAACCGTCGAGACGCTGCGCCGCGCCCATGGCGAGTTTCTCTCGACCTACACCGCGCTGCGCTGCGCCCGATCCAATGAAGAGGAGAAGACCGAATGAGCAGGTGGCCCGAACTGGCCGCGCATCTTGCCGACGTCAATGAGGTGACAGAGGGAAGCCGCGTCAGCATCTTCATCACGTCGGCCTCAGTCGTCGATGCAGCTGAAGCTTTCGTGCGCGAGGTGTATCGCCGAGGCGGGTTGCCGCAGGTGCAGCTGACCGACGAGACGTACGACAGGTACGCACTCGACTTCGCCTCGGACGCAATCCTCGGTGAACCGGGACCCATGGAGCTCGCCTCGATGAATTGGGCCGATGTTCACGTGTCCTTTCGCGGAATGGTGGTGCCGCCCGACACCATCGATGAACGCAGGCTCAGCCTGCAGCGCGCCGGCAAGGGCGCCGTGTCAACGGCACGCTGGCAGAACACACGATGGACGCTTGTGCGTGTTCCCAGCCCCGAATGGGCAGAGCTCATCAACGTGAGCTTTGACGGCCTGATGGCGGAGTTCTTCGCATCGACACTCGCGGAGTGGACTGCACACAAGCGATCGCTTGAGGCGCTGTGCCGGCAGCTTGACACGACATCGATTGTGCGAATTCAGGATGCCGACACCGATCTGACACTCACGTGCACGGGCAGAACGTGGGTACCGTTCGCCGGTGACGCCAACCTGCCCGACGGCGAGATCGCAACGGCTCCGCTCGAAGACGGCGTCGACGGCAGCATCCGATTCGCGGGAACTTTCTGGTTCGGTGGTGCCCGCATCACCGATTTGCAGCTTGAGTTCGAGCGCGGAGTCGTCACCGACGCACGCGCCCGAGAGGGTTACGAGTTCGTCTCGCGAATTCTGGACACCCCCGGAGCGCGAACCGTCGGCGAACTCGGAATCGGCACCAACCCCGCCATGACGACGCTCACCGGCGATCTGCTGCTTGACGAGAAGATTCTCGGCACCGCGCATATCGCTCTCGGCCGGTCGTACCCGCAGTGCGGTGGCCTCAACGAATCGACAATTCACTGGGACATCGTCAAAGACCTGCGTGGCAGCGGTAGCCTGTTCGCCGACGACGTTGCGCTCATAAAAAACGGCGAGGTGCAACCGGTGCTCAGGCGCGATTACGACGGAGGATGAGAATGCGAAAGATCATCAACTCGGCAGATAACTTCGTCGACGAGGTTCTCGACGGAATTCTGCTTGCACACGGCACCCAGCTACGATCGGCGACGAGTGACAGGCGAGCGCTGGTTCGAGCGGATGCTCCGGCCGAGGGCCGCGTCGGAATCGTTACAGGCGGAGGCTCAGGGCATCTGCCATTCTTTCTCGGCTACGTCGGCAAAGGGCTCTGCTCTGCCGTCGCCGTCGGCAATGTGTTTTCGTCGCCCTCCTCAGCGCAGATTCACGCAGCATCCGTCGCCGTCTCGTCGGGGTCCGGCCTCCTCTACCTCTACGGTAACTACGGCGGTGACGTGTACAACTTCGACATGGCAGCCGACCTCTGCCGATCCGCGGGCATCGATGTACGTACGGTGCTGGGAAACGACGACATCGAGTCGGCGCCCGAGGGAAAAGAGCAGACGCGGCGCGGCGTCGCCGGGCTCGTGCTCGTCTACAAGGCTGCGGGCGCGGCGGCCGATCGGCTCTACTCACTCGACGATGTCGAGCGCGTTGCCAACAAAGCGGTGGCGGCAACACGGACGATGGGCGTGGGCCTCTCACCGACGGTGCTACCTGCGGCCGGGGAAGAAACGTTCTCGCTCGACGAGGGAGACATGGAGATCGGCGTCGGAATCCACGGAGAGAAGGGGACGCACCGCGGTCCGCTGGAAACCGCCGACCAGATCACCGACCGTTTTCTCGCGCAGCTTGGCACCGAACTTGACCTCACCGACGGCACCCGCGTCGCCGTGCTGGTCAACGGGCTGGGCTCGACTCCGCTCGAGGAGCTCTACGTCGTGTACAGGCGAGTGCACCGTGTGCTCGCCGAGCGCGGCGTCACCATCGCCTACCGGCTGATCGGCGAGTACGTCACGAGCCTTGAGATGGCCGGGGCTTCCCTCTCAATCATGCAGCTCGACGATGAGCTCGAGGAGCTATTGAGCGACCCCGCAGCGTCACCGTTCTTCACGCAGGGCGAAGTAGCCGACATCGACATTGCACTGACCGAAAGCGACACGGATGCTACGAGCTCGAGTGCTGTCGACATCGGGCGCACCGGAACACGGAGTTCCCTGCGTGACGCACTGCTCACCGCGTTACCGAACATGGCGAGACACACCGATGAGCTGCGCGACCTCGATGCAGCGTTGGGTGATGGCGACCTGGGAATCACGGTGTCGGCGGGAAGCACGGCCGTCGTCGATGCGCTCTCTGAACTGCCCGAAGATGCGGACGCTCGAAGCATCCTGACCACGGCAGGGCTCGCGTTCTCCGCGGCCAACCCGTCGACGTTCGCGGCGCTGGTCGGGAGCGGCCTGATTGGCGCCGCTCAGATGCTGGCGCCCGAGAGCGATCTGACCAGCGATCGCGTCGCGCCGTTGCTGCGCGCTGTCGTCGATCGCATCGCCGAGCGTGGTGGAGCCGAGGTCGGAGACAAGACACTCCTCGACGTGCTCGACGCGGTTGCGGGTGCGGTCGAGAACGGCGTGCCGCTCAGCGTGGTGGTCTCCGTGGCGCGATCTACCGTTGAGTCGACGACGCGGCTGCAGTCAAAGCGCGGCCGTGCAGCGTGGCAGCAGGAGCGCTCGGTCGGTCAGGCCGACCCGGGAAGCGTCGCTGTGCAGCGCTTTGTCGAAGAGATCGCGGGCGTGCTGGAAGGAGGCATATAAGGCGACAAAACGGAAGTGCCCCGGTTTCGACGAGGCGCAGAGAACGCTCTCGCCGGCGACAGTGCAACGGGTCTATTGGTGATCGGCGGAGACGAGCACCACCTCGACCTGTATTCCAGCCGCCCTCAGTTCCTGCAACACGTCCGCGTCGATGCCGGAATCAGTGATGATCGTTGCTGCCTGAGTGAGGTCCATCACATGAGCGAACCCGGTCTGATGGAACTTGCTGGAATCGGCGAGTATGACGACTTCTCGTGCTGAGGCGATCATCGCTCGCTTCACATCGGCATCCTCAAGGTTGAACTCAGTGGCTCCGCCGTCAAGTTCGAGCCCCCCTACAGAGATAAACGCCTTGTCGAGACGGATCTCCTGATAACAATCGATTGCTCGTTGCCCGGTAAGGGAGAGTTCATCTGCACGTGTCACCCCGCCGGTCACGATGAGCCGAACTGAGCGCTCCAACGCATGGAGCTCGGTAACCCGGTTGGCGACCCTCAGGCTGGCGGTGACAACAGTCAGATTATCGACGTGAGCAAATGCGGGGATCATTTCAATCACCGTCGAGCCAACATCGAGCCCGATTGCGTCGCCCTCGCGCACATAGGCTGCTGCCGCCGCTGCGATCGCAGCCTTGGACGCACTTGACGACGCCGATCGCATGCGAAATGGCGGTTCAAACGCACGGCCAAGTGATCGTGTTGCCCCGCCGTGGGTTCGTCGAACCAACCCCGCTGTTTCTAGCTCGAGAAGATCGCGCCTAATTGTCATTTCAGATACGGCAAACTCCGAGCTGAGATCTATGACGCTCACTGTTCCTGCCAGCTCAAGGCGGTCCACAATCTCGCTCTGTCGTTCAGTTTTCATATGTGTTTTCTACCACACCAGACACGTTTATTTGCAAGACAGATGCTTGCAAGATGTGCGATATTTTGGTGAAACAAACATTCAGTTGTGCAAAAGCACGTTCAATATGTATTCTTTGATCATCCTCAATGTTTGAGATGTTTGAATACAAATTTCAATGGAGAAACCACATGGCACCACCGAAGGTCCAAATTGCGATTGACACGACGTCTGCCGAGCACGCACGCGAACTCATCGAGATCGCACAGGCGAGCGGCGCCGATTGGATCGAAATTGGTAAGCCACTTATCGAATTTGAGGGGCTTCGAGGTCTCGAGGAGCTCAAGGACCAGCTCGAGGCTCCTTACGTTCTCTTTGACCTCATGGTGATGTCGTCACCGGCGAAGTACATCAGCGCCGCACACCGTCTCGGGGCGAATAACGTGACCGTCTCGGCCCACGCGCCGCTCGAGACTATTCAGGAGGCGGTGTACGCAGCCCACGATCTCTCAATAGCGCTGACCGTCGATCTCTTCAATGTTGAGAATCCCGTTGAACGAGCAGTAGAAGCCGCGCACACGGGCGCAGACTACGTGATGGTGCACTTTGGCGTGGACCAGAAGAGGCACCAGCCCGAGGGCTCGCCCATTGGAGTTCTCCGTGAAGTCGCCCTGGCGGTAGATATTCCCGTTTCGTACGCAACGTACGACGCTGACGAGAGCAGGCGCGCCGTAGAGGCCGGCGCAAGCGTCATCGTTCAGGGCGAACCGCTCTTGTCGGCGGAGGAGCCGAGAAAAGCTCTCTCGGAATTCATCGCGACGACGAAGAACGTCATTAAGGGGAACGAAAAGTCATGAAGGCAGCTCTTATCCGCGCTGAGCGCGACCGCAAAATTCTCGTCACAGAGGACGTGCCACGGCCGGAGATCTCTCCCAGCCAAGTTCTCGTCCGTATTCATGTTGCTGGTATCTGCGGTTCGGACCTCCACGGGTTCATGGACGCGGCCGGCACCGCCCGTCGAGATGGTCTCATCATGAGCCATGAGGCGGCGGGAATCGTCGAAGAGATCGGCAGCGCCGTCGAATCTGTGACCGTGGGGGACCGCGTCACCGTAGACCCGCAGGTCGTGTGCGGACAGTGCGAACCGTGCCGGAATGGCTGGATATCCATCTGCGACAACAAGCGAGTGACAGGATCGAGTCTGCGGGGGTTCGAACAAGGCTCCATGGCTGAGTATCTCGCCGTGGAGAGCTCCCAGGTCTACAACTTGCCCGAGAACCTGACCTACGCGATGGGGGCCCTCATCGAGCCCCTCTCCAACGCGATACACGTGATTAATCGAGCGAGCATCCGCCTCGGAGACACCGTCGTCGTCCTTGGTGCAGGAACCCTGGGACTCTGCATGATCCAAGCGGCACGCGCTGCGGGAGCTGGGCGGATCGTCGCCAGCGATACGTCCGACTTTCGGCTCACAGTTGCACGGCAGCTTGGAGCAGATGTCACAGTCAACCCGCTGACCGCCAAACTTCGCGACGTCGTTTCAGCTGAGACCGACGGAGTAGGGGCTGACGTCGTCATCGAATCGGTCGGCATTGATGCCACATACCAAGACACCATTCACATCGTCCGCAAACGAGGCAGAATCATGTTTTTTGGGGCGGTGCAGCCGACTGTCAGTGTGGACCTCATGCCGATCCTTCACAAGGAGATCGACATCGTGGGGTGCACGGGAGCCAACGACGAAACACAGATCGCGATCGACATGATGGCGTCTGGTGCGATCGATATCGCACCGCTGCTCACTCACTCATTTAGCTTGGATGAGGCGCAGGCTGCATTCGACGCGATGGCTGACCCGAGCATCGACACCATCAAAGTCCAAGTAACTGTCTGAAGGCCCTCGATGCAGAAAAACTCATTTGGGGCAGCACGCACGGTGCTGACGTACATCATCGTTCTGGGCAGCTTATTGCCGTTGGTCTGGTTGCTTGTCACATCGCTGAAGGTTGGCAGAAGCGCGCAGGGCGGTTTTTCGTTCATTCCCTCGTTCGACAGCTTTGCGTCGGTGCTCGGTCAGTCCGACTTCTTCGAGGCATATGGAAACAGCTTGATCATCGTCGCTGCGACGACCTTGCTGTCGCTGTTCTTCGGAATCACCGCCGGGTACACAATCGCTCGTACGCAGGGCAAAGCAACCGGGGCCATGGGAATCTGGATCATTCTCGTGCGCATGGCGCCGCCGATGGGATTCGCACTGCCCTTCTTCCTCATGTTTCGGGCGACGGGCCTACTTGACACCTACCCGGCACTTGTACTCGTCTATCTGACCATCACCCTGCCCTTTGTCACATGGATTATGGCGGGATACTTCAGGTCAATCCCTGTTGCCCTCGAAGAGGCGGCACGAATTGACGGCTGTACGCGAATTCAGGCGCTGTTCCGCATCATCGTTCCATCGTCGTGGCCCGGGATTGCGACCTGCGCGATCTTCTCGTTCATCATGTCGTGGAATGAATTCTTCTACCCGTTGATCCTCTCGGGACGGGAAACGCGAACGGTCTCCGTGAGCATCCAAGGATTCATCAGTTACGCGGGTGTCGATTGGGCGGAGCTTTCCGCAGCGTCAGTGCTCGTCATCCTTCCCGTGCTCATCTTCACAATCTTCACGCAGAAGGGCCTGATCAGAGGGCTGACTGCTGGAGCCGTCAAATAGCAGCATTTTCTAACGACAAGGAATATCTGACATGAGACACAAAAACCGGTTTGCAGCCACGACTGCGGCCGTGGCGGCAGCGGCCATAGCAATTTCATTGACCGGATGCACGAACTCAGGCGGAGGCGGTGACGAAGTCAACCTTCTGTTGATAGAAACCGACGCGTCGAAGGAACTGCGTGATGTATACATTCCCGAGTTCACGGAAGAGACGGGGATCAAAGTCAATGTCGACCTCGTGCCCGAATCGGGGATGGATGCCAAGCTCAGTCTCTCCCTGGGGAGTGCGTCAAGCCAGTACGACGTCGTGCAGGCGGGAGCAAAGAACCTCAGTACGCTCGTCGCTGCCGAATGGATTCAGCCCCTCGACACCTACATCGGTGACTCCAAAGCGACGGACTCCGCGTATCTGGACGGGTTCCCCGACGACTTGAGAAAGTCACTGGAGCTCGATGGATCGACGTACACGATGCCCTATCAAGTCGGAGCGGATCTGCTTTATTACAACAAGTCAATGTTCGAGGAAGCTGGCCTTGATCCGGCATCGCCTCCGACGTCGATGGACGAGATCGTTGAGGCAGCAGAGAAGCTGACGATCCCCGAGCAGGACCAGGCGGGTTTCGTCGGCCGTGGTTCACGATCCGGCAATGAGAACTCGTTCACGTGGCTCATGATGTGGTTTCTGAATGGCGGGCGTTGGGCAGATTCCGATGGCGAACCACAGTACGACGTCCTGACTGATCCCGCGAGCGTCAAGACGACTGAACAATACAAACAACTGCTGGGGGATTACGCACCGTCCGGCACGGCAAATTACACGTATCTTGAGGCGCAGGCCGCGATGCTCCAAGGCAAAGCTGCAATGTGGCTGGACGCCGCTCAGCTGGGACCCGCTCTCGAAGACGAGTCGCAATCCTCTGTCGCCGGTGACGTCGGTTACGTGGCACCAACGGGCGAAGGCGACGACTATATTGTCGGCGCAGTCTGGGGTTTCTCGATGGCAGCCAATATTGAGAATACTGATGCGTCGTGGAAGCTGATTCAATACCTCACAAGCAAGGACGTAGCCGTGGGGCAGGCAGTCTCGGGCCTGAACGGTTCACCGGCACGCGTCGACGCGCTGAAAGATGACAAGGTCCGTGAAGCGTACAACCCGGAGTACTTGGACGCCATGTCGGACGCAATTGCGTTCGCCAATCCGAACTACTCGCCATTGATCCCACAGGGAACCGAAATCCGAGGTGCCGTCTCGCTCGCACTATCCAAGGTTCTCGGTGATCAGGCCGGCGTAGATGCGGCGCTGAAAGAAGCAAACGACACTGTGAAGCAGCTCATCGAATAATGGCTACAACAGACACTCACCTGATGGTCACTGGAACCCGCCGAGGTCTCGGCGGCGGGTTCCAGCGGGACGGAAATCTGACCTGGTTTATTCTCATCGGGCCGCCGTTTCTCATTCTGTTTGCCCTGACCGCCGTTCCGCTGGTGCTGGCGATTTATACTTCGCTTCTCGATTGGAACCTCGCCGATCCCACCGGCGCCACATTTGCCTGGTTTCAGAACTTCATCGAGCTCGCTGGCGACGGAGCCTTCTGGCATGCGCTTGGGCTCACGGCCTATCAGGTGATTGCAACCGTGGCCATTCAAGTTGCATTCGGCCTCGCTATCGCGTTGCTCTTGGCGAGGGAGTTTGTGGGCGCTGGAGTCATACGCTCGCTCTATCTGATTCCGATGATGACCACGCCGGTGGTTGTGGGGCTGCTGTGGCGCATGCTCTACAACTCTGATTCCGGTGCGATCAATGGAATTCTTGGAACGCTAGGTATTCCGCCGGTCGATTGGCTCGGGGATGCTTCATTGGCGATGCCCTCTGTGATCGTTGCCGATGTATGGCTGTCAACGCCGTTCGTCGTGGTTATTCTTCTCGCAGGACTCCGCTCCATTTCGGGTGAGGTTTACGAAGCGGCACAGATGGACGGGGCAAGTGGCTGGAAGATGTTCTGGCACGTGACTTTGCCGTTGCTCAAGCCAATGATCACTCTTGCTCTTCTCTTTCGGGTCATGGACGCCATTCGACGGTTTGACACGATCTACGTCATGACGGGAGGCGGCCCCGGAAACTCAACTGAGACTCTCGAGCTTTTCGGCTATTTCAATGCCTTCAGTTATCTCGAGGTTGGTAAAGGTGCTGCGATCGCTGTCGTCATGCTTCTCATCATCTTCTTCATATCGCTTCCTCTGCTGAAGCGTTCACAACGTGCGGACTAATTCCATCCCGCAATTTTCACCAATTTACATATCGTCGACGGAGGCTTCATGACTGAGAACGCTGATTTTCCTGTTGTTTCGCATTGGATTGGGGGTGTGGAGTTTGCGTCGTCTGGTGGGCGTGTGTCTGCGGTGTTTAATCCGGCTACTGGGCAGCAGACGAAGAGTCTTGCGTTGGCGGGTGATGGTGAGATTCGTGCGGCGGTCACGGCGGCGTCTGGGGCTTTTCCGGGGTGGCGTGATTTGTCGATGGCGAAGCGTCAGGGCATTGTTTTCCGGTTTCGTGAGTTGTTGAATGAGCGCAAGGTGGAGTTGGCGGAGATCATCACGAGTGAGCATGGGAAGGTTGTCTCTGATGCTGCGGGTGAGATTCAGCGTGGTTTGGAGGTTGTGGATCTGGCGTGTGGGTTTCCGCATCTGATTAAGGGTGAGTTTTCGGAGAACGTGTCGACGGGTGTTGACGTGTATTCGATTAAGCAGCCGTTGGGTGTTGTGGGCATTATCAGTCCGTTTAATTTTCCGGCGATGGTGCCGTTGTGGTTTTTCCCGATCGCGATCGCTGCGGGGAATACTGTGGTGTTGAAGCCGAGTGAGAAGGATCCGTCTGCGGCTTTGTGGATGGCGCGGCTGTGGGCTGAGGCTGGGCTGCCTGCTGGTGTGTTCAATGTGTTGCAGGGTGATAAGCAGGCTGTGGATGGTCTGCTGGAGGCTGCGGAGGTGCGTTCGATTTCGTTTGTGGGGTCGACGCCGATTGCGCAGTACATTTACGAGACTGCGGCGAAGCATGGCAAGCGGGTGCAGGCGTTGGGTGGGGCGAATAACCACATGCTTGTGTTGCCGGATGCTGACCTGGAGTTGGTGGCGGATCAGGCGATCAATTCGGGGTTCGGGTCGGCGGGTGAGCGGTGCATGGCGCAGTCTGTGGTGATTGCTGTGGAGCCGGTTGCCGATCAGCTGATCGAGAAGATCACGGACCGCATGGCGAAGCTGAAGGTCGGTGATGGGCGGGAGAATCCCGACATGGGGCCGCTTGTCACGGCGGCGCACGGGACAAGGTGGCCAGCTACATTGATATTGCTGAGCAGGACGGTGCCGACATTGTTGTTGACGGGCGCGGGTTCACTGTGGATGGTGCCGAGGATGGGTTCTGGTTGGGTCCGACGCTGATCGACAATATCCCGTTGACCTCGAAGGCGTATGACGAGGAGATCTTCGGGCCGGTGCTCTCGATTGTTCGGGTGGGCACGTTCCAGGAGGGAATGGATCTGATCAACTCGGGACAGTTCGGTAATGGCACGGCGATCTTCACTAATGACGGGGGTGCGGCACGGCGGTTTCAGAACGAGGTGCAGGTGGGCATGATCGGCATCAATGTTCCGATCCCGGTGCCGGTGGCGTATCACTCGTTCGGCGGGTGGAAGCAGTCACTGTTCGGCAGCTCCAAAGCCTATGGTGTGCACGGGTTCGATTTCTTCACCCAGGAGAAAGCGATCACCTCGCGCTGGCTCGATCCCGCGACCCACGGCGGCATCAACCTCGGCTTCCCCGAAAACGACTAGAACAACAACGAACAGCCCGACAAAACGACCCACCGACAGCACCCGCAAAACCCGCAAAGGAGCAGACAAGTAACGAGCTGCTGAGCGCCCACTTACGTCACGGATCAGTGGTGACGTGAGCGACGAGGTCGAGCATCGCCGTGCGGTACGACGCCATCGAGCAACAACGTGAGCTGCTCGTCAGGATCGGCAACGCCCGCTTCGCCCGCGGCCTCAGCGAGCCGCGCGGCGACAGCCATCTTGTACTCGGCTGCGTATGGGAAGACTTGATGGCAATAAGGTCACTCGACGAGCTGCTGAGTGCCCAACACAATCGCGAGTGCGAGGCGGTCGGCATCGTCGGATGCTGGCTCGGCCGAGTAGACCATCACGCGAATATCGTCATCGGTGACGACGAGCGTGTCACAGTCGAGCGCAATAGGCCCGACGACAGGATGTTCAATGACCTTGTGCCGACTCGTTCGCGGAGCAGGAACGTCAGACTCCCACAGCTCAACAAACCGGGAACTCGCGGCACCGAGCTGGCGAATGAGCAGCTGAAGTCGACGGTCTGCGGGGTAGCGTGCCGCAGTGAGGCGCAGATCAGCGACAAGCTGCGCGTCAAGATCGGCCTTCTCGCTCGGGGTGTGGGCGGCTCGATTGCCCGGCCCGACGAGGTTGCGCCAGACGGCATTACGCTCGATTCCCCTCAACGACGACGTCTCACCCATGAGCGCGTCGTAGGGCGCGTTGGCGACGATGAGCGTCCACGCGGCGTCGTACACGGCGACAGCCGTCGTCGAGAGGCGGTCGAGCAGACGCTGCACGCTCGGTGTAACGCGTGACGAGACGACGTCATTTCCTGGTGCGGGCTGCCCGGAGAGCCGGAACAGAAGCTCACGCTCACGGTCGGCGAGGCGCAGCGCGCGAGCAAGAGCTTCGACCACTTGAGTTGACGGTGACGTGGAGCGCCCCTGCTCAAGACGCGTCAGGTAATCGACCGAAATGCCGGTGAGACCGGCGAGTTCCTCTCGACGTAGCCCTGGCGCACGACGCCTTGTTCCGGGCGGAAGGCCTATGGCATCCGGTGTGACGCGTTCGCGCCATCGGCGCACCGCATGGCCAAATTCCCACTTCTCCACATATCCAGTGTGCTCCTCAAAGTGAGCGTTGTCGTGGCCCTGGCAGTCCTATGACATCAGGACGACTGCCTGAGAACGCCCGCGGTGGCGAAGCTTGAAACATGACTACAACACTCATCACCGGAGCGAACAAGGGCCTCGGCAAAGAAACCGCTCGCCGACTGATTGCCAGCGGTCACATCGTTTACATCGGCGCACGCAACGAGAGCCGTGGGCGGGCTGCAGCTCGCGAGCTGGGTGGCCGCTTCGTCCACCTCGAAGTCACGGATGACGCGTCCGTTCGCGACGCCGCCGAGCGAATTGAGGCCGACGGCGGGCTTGACGTTCTCATCAATAACGCGGGAATCGAACCGCGGCTGCCTGACAATGGGATACCGGCGCCCTTGGACACGACGGCAGACGACATGCGCACAGCCTTCGAAACCAATGTGTTCGGCGTCGTGAGAACCACGCACGCGTTCCTTCCCCTTTTGCAGCGATCCGACGAGCCTGTC
The DNA here is from genome assembly GCF_011751765.2 of Paramicrobacterium chengjingii. Lineage (GTDB taxonomy): Bacteria > Actinomycetota > Actinomycetes > Actinomycetales > Microbacteriaceae > Paramicrobacterium > Paramicrobacterium chengjingii. The sequence goes on along the minus strand of NZ_CP061169.1, from coordinate 3,146,561 downwards.
ATCGTCAACGTGTCGAGTGGACTCGCCTCACTCGCAGACCTCAGCGACCCCGAAAGCTATACCCACTTCTACCCGGGAATCAGCTACCCTGCGTCGAAGGCCACCGTCAACGCGATCACCATTCAATATGCCAAAGCCTTCCCCGCAATTCGCGTCAATGCGGTCGACCCGGGCTACACGAACACGGACCTGAACGGTCGCACAGGAACTCAAACCGTTGAAGAAGGTGCCGAGATTATCGTGCGGATGGCGCAGATCGCATCGGATGGCCCAACCGGAACGTTTTCTTCCGTACACGGGCCTGTGGCGTGGTAGCCACGTGGAATGGAGGTTCGCGGGAGTCTATGGCGTAGTGGGGCGTGCGATCGGGCCGAAGGAGAGGATGCCGGATTGGGCGCCCGCCAACTCGTTACGTGCCGGAGCCAGCGCGGCGCGGGCTCGCTCCAGTGTTGCGCTGTCTCCCACCGCGCCGGCCGACCGTGCCACGAGCGACCACAGAGCCTCGGCCATGTGGTCGTGCGGAGGATCGGCGAGATCACGCAGGGCTGCTCGCGCAGCATCCGGATTGCCATGCTCGGCCAGTAGGAGTGGCTCGACCCACGAGGTGTACGGTCCCCAGTCGGTTGTTGCGGGCGCGGGCAGCGGCAGATTGTGTTGAATGCGGATGCTGAGCAGGGCGAGAGGCAGCATCCCGTGCTGCATTCCGGGCATACCTGAACGATCGAGCAGGGGAGCGGCCGCGCGGTATGCTTCGGCGATCTCGGGGGCGGGACGGCCCGTGAGCGCGAGACGCAGCGCGCGGTACCACGTCGTGAAGACCACGACGAGCGGGGAATCGTACCGAGCCGCGAGCTCGTCTGCTGCGCGAGCCTGTGCGTCGGCGCCCTCGATGTCGCCCACAGCACAGCACGACTGGAGCCGCATGAGTCGCCCAAGAAGCTCGTGGGCGGGCAGGTCGTGGCGAGAGGCGAGACCGATCAGCTCCGCGCCGATCGCGTCGCGCTCTGCCGCGAGCCCGGTGCGATGGAACGTCTGCATGAAGAGGCCGTTCAACGCGAAGGCCAGCAGCGGTGGATTGTCGAGGTGGCGTGCGATGCGCACGGCCTCGTGCGCGGCGATGCGAGGCTCATCATTCGACGTGCCTCGAGACTCAACGGCGATTGTTGCGATAAGGCGTGCTCGGGCGGCATCGGCGTCTGCGTCGGGAAGCGCATCAAGCGTGCGCCCGGCCGCAGCGACGACCTGCGCGGCGAGGTCAGGGTAGTCGGATCGGGACCAGATCGCCGGCACGTCGTAGGCGCCGATCACGCGCGCCGTGAGCCTGGGGTCGCCGAGATCTTCGGCCGCTCGGATCGTGGCGACGCGTTGCTGCTGTGCGGCTTCGAGGCTCTCACCGCCCGCAAGCGCCAGACTGCGGAGTAGGTCGACGGTGGAACGCAGTCGTGCGCGATCACCGAGCACGGCACCTCGGGCGTGGCTCTCCGCAGCTTGCGCCCACAGCGTGCTCGCGGCATCCGGAGAACGAGTGGATGCCCCGAGCGACGGTGCGTGGGCGAGAATGTCGAATTCCATGCGAGCAAGATCCTCGCTGGGATCGAGCCCGAGTTCGTCGGCGAGACGTGTGCGAGCCCGACGCACGACATCGAGAGCATCTTTCTGACGCCCCGACCGATAAAGCGCGAGGGCGAGCTGGCGCCACGCCCCTTCACGCCACGGGTGATCGGTGACGTGGGCGTCGAGATCGGGTATCGCGTCGGTGTGACGCCCGAGTTGCAGCATCGCATCGGCACGCGCCTCGACGGCACTCAGACGCAGCTCGGAGAGGCGGGCACGTTCGGCTCGTGCCCACAATTCTTCCGAAAAATCCGCGAAGGCTGGCCCGCGCCACTCGGCCAGCGCCGTCTGCAGGCGGTCGAGTGCTGCGCCCGGCTCGCTCTCGCGAGCATCGGCAACCGCCCGCTCGAAGCGGGCCGCGTCGACAGCATCCGGAGCCGTTCTCAGGGCATACCCCGTACCGTGCGTCACGAGCAATCCGGGTGCTGCGCGCGGAGGCCGTTCGGGTTCGAGCGCACGCCTCAGATCGCCGACAAAGGTGCGGATCGCACCGGTCGCTCGCGGAGGCGCAACCTCCCACAGATCGTCGATGAGCGTCTCGATCGGTACGACGCGACCCTGCGCAATGAGAAGCCGAGCGAGCACGGCGCGATGCTTCGGTCCGCGCAGGCGGATCGGCGTGCCGTCAGCATCCCGGGCGTCGAGGGGGCCGAGAACCGAGAACGACACCATACTCTGCTCCTCCAACGACTTGGTGCGAGTCTAGGCGGCACGTGTCGGCCGAGGGGACTGCTGATTTGTTGCTGATCGACCTGCGACATCGTGTGAGCGTCAACACACGAAAGGACACACGATGTCACTGACCATTCCGAACTTTGAGTATCATCGCATCCCCGTCGCCGACGGCGTAGACCTGAACACCGCCGTGGGCGGCAGCGGAAGCCCAATCGTGCTTCTGCACGGCTTTCCGCAGACGCATTTGATGTGGCGTCACGTGGCCGCCGCGCTTGCCGAAGACCACACCGTCATCGTGCCCGACCTGCGCGGATACGGTGCGAGCGACAAACCTGCCGACGTGGGTGAGACGTACTCGAAGCGCACCATGGGGGCCGACGTCATCGCGATTGCTCGCGCCCTCGGCCACGAGCGGTTCGCTTTGGTCAGCCACGACCGTGGGGCGCTCGTGGCGTTTCGCACGGCTATGGATCACCCGGATGCTGTCACGCACGCCGCTTTCCTGGATGTTTTGCCCACCCTCGACACCTGGGACGCAATGCACGGGGTCTCGGCGGCCGTGGGCTTCCATCTCTTCCTGATGGCTCAGCCTGTGGGGTTACCCGAGACGATGATCGAAAACAGCGCCGACGACTTCTTCGGGTACTTCCTCGACCTGTGGACGAAGAACCCCGACGCGATTCCCGAGGAGTACCGCCGTGCGTACCTCGACGCGAGCGCTGCCGCTGTTCCGTCGATTGTGGCCGACTACCGTGCGACGGCGAGCATCGACGTTGCGCACGATCAGGCGGATGCCGACCTGGGCACTCAGCTGAGCATGCCCGTGAGCGTGGTGCAGCAGGACTGGGGTGCCGCGTTGGGCTACGACGCGACCGCGCTGTGGAAGCGGTGGGCGCCGAATCTCGCCCACTACACGACAGATGCGGGCCACTTCATGGCGGAAGAGTCCCCGGCCGAGATCGAAGCGGTGATCCAGGAGCTGCTGGTGCGCTGAGCGGGGCGTGACCGAAGCTCGGGCTGCGGCGTGATATCAGCGCGCCGCACCTCCGGGCGCCACGGGAACCGCGAGCGCGGCGAGGGACTGCGCGATGGCGTGGATCATCGTCCGTGCGGCTTCGTCATCGCGATCGACCAGCCACCCCAGGGTGAGGCCGTCCGTGAATGCCACGAGCATCTTGGCGGCATCGGGCACGGGCAGCGTCCACCGGCATCCGGTATGCGTCGCGGCCAGCTCAAGCGATGCACCCGCGATCCGTGCGTACTCCGCGTATTGTGCTTCGGCCATCCGCGGTCGCGTGCGCAGCGCGAACTGCGTGAGCTCGAGCATCGCCAGCTCGTACTGGGGGTCGGTGCGCAGGTGGTCGAAGTAGCCCAGCAGTCCCTCTTCGAGAAGCTCGCTCAGTTCCTTTCCCGACAGCTGCTCGGGCAGGACCGCTCTCTCCTCTTTCTCGAGCACATCCGCGATGAGGGTGTCGAGAAGCTCATCGCGTGATGAGAACGCGTAGTGAAAGCTCGCCAACGACATGCCCGCCTCGGCGACAATCGTGCGAATGGATGCTGCTCCAAGGCCGCGCGCCGAAACCACCCGCAGTGTGGCTGCAATCAGCTCAGCGCGGCGGACGTCCACCGGAGTGCGGGGCATTGTCGACCTCTCCTCTGCGGTTGCGCGCACTTGACCTTCTGCATACAGTAGCAAGAAGTGGGACGATCGTCCCACAACGAGCCGACGACGCGGACGGTGACGTTCGCAGCGGGAGACGACGATGCCTCACGACGACACTGCAGAGCACATCAGCGCCGAGGGCCTTGCCGCGCAGATCCCGGCCGGATTCCTCATCGGAACCGCGACCGCGGCGGCGCAGATCGAGGGCGCGATCGACGAACCCACCCGCACCTCGAGCGTGTGGGACAGTTTCAGTTCTCAGCCCGGCCGTATCGTCGACGGAAGCACGACGGCCGTGACCGCCGATCATTTCCACCGCCGGAGCGAAGACGTCGCGCTGATGCGTGATCTGGGCGCCGATGCCTATCGGTTCTCGCTCGGATGGACGCGCCTGCAACCGGGAGGCTCCGGCCCGCTCGACGCGGCAGGCGTGTCGTTCTACGATCGCCTGCTCGACGAGCTGCACGAGGCTGGCATTTCTCCGTTCGTCACCCTCTCGCACTGGGATCTTCCCGTCGAATACGAGCAGGGTTGGCTCGATCGTGACACCGCGCACCGCTTCGGTGAGTTTGCGGGCCTCGTCGCGGAGCGCTTTGGCGACCGTGTCGACGCGTGGATCACCATCAACGAGCCCGCCACCGTGACACTCAACGGGTATGCGCTCGGCCTGCACGCCCCAGGCCGCAGCCTGCTCTTCGACGCGCTGCCGACCGTGCACCACCAGCTGCTCGGACACGGGCTCGCCGTTCAGGCGTTGCGTGCCGCGTCGGTGAGCGGGCAGGTCGGAATATCTAACGCGCACACTCCCGTCCTCCCGGCGAGCGATTCCGAGCAGGATGCCGCCATGGCGTTGCTCTTCGACGTCATTCACAACCGCGTTTTCGCCGATCCTGTGCTGCTCGGCCACTACCCAGAGGTGCCACCGGAGATGGCGGACCTTTTCGGCGCGTTCTCCGCTGTTCCGGCCGAGGATCTCGACATCATCAGCCAGCCCCTCGACTTCTATGGGCTGAACTACTATATGCCCAGCTCGGTCGCCGCCGGAGCTGGCACGGGGGAGAGCCCCGACGGCGTCAGCGAGGCGATGGCGGATCTGCCTTTTCAGCTCCTGCCCCTTGACGAGTATGAGACCACGGGCTTCGGCTGGCCCATAGCGCCCGAGTATCTCGGCGTCGTGCTTGGGCAACTGCGTGATCGATATGGCGACGCGCTGCCCCCGGTATTCATTACCGAGAGTGGAGCGAGCTTTGACGACGTGGCCGCCGCAGATGGCAGCGTCTCTGACCCGCGGCGCGTCGATTACGTCGCCCGTCACCTGTCGAGCGCCCTCTCCGCGGTGACGCTCGGTGGCCCGGCCGACGGCGTCGACCTGCGCGGCTTCTTCGTCTGGTCGCTTCTGGACAACTGGGAGTGGGCGGCCGGGTTCACGCAGCGCTTCGGCCTCGTTCACGTCGACTTCGACACCGGTCAGCGCACACCCAAGACCTCGTATCGCTATCTGCAGAACGTCTTTCGGCAACGCAGGGTGACGTGACAATGTCTCCGGGAGCGGAGTCGACGGCCCCCGAAGTCGTCGCCGCGGCACCCGTCAGTCGGGTCTGGCTGTTCTGCTTCGCGCTTGCCTGGTTCGGGTTCTGGCTGCTGGTCATGCTTCCCGGGCAGTTCATGGTGGTGAAACTGGCCAGTGTCATCGACGCAACAAACAAGGTGACCGTCGGATCGTTCCTCATCGGCGAGATGGCAGGAGTCATCGTCATTGGCGTGCCCATCATCGGATGGCTCTGTGACCGCACGCGCTCGCGCTTCGGCCGCCGACGCACGTGGGTGCTCGCCGGGTTCCTCACCGCAACGATTCCCTTCGCCTGGGTGGGCCACCAAACATCAGTGGTCTCCGTCGCCATCTTGCTCGGGATCGTCGCGATCGGGCAGTCGGCGGTTCTCGTCTCGCTGTCCGCTCTCATCGCCGATCGCGTTCCTGTCGTGCAGCGCGGGCGAGCATCCGCGGCCATGGGTGTTCCGCAGGTGATCGCGCTCGCCGCCGGCATGATCATCGTCACCGAGCTGATTCCCGACGTCGGCTGGAGCTGGATGGTGATCGCCGTCCTCGCACTGCTTGCTCCGCTTCCCTTCGTGTTCGGCTTCTCCGAACCCCCACGACCCGCGGATGCGCCGGTACGCTCGCTCGGGCTGCGACGCGGTCTTCGCCGTCTGCACGGCTATCGTGATTTCGGTTGGGCGACGTTGTCTCGCGTCCTTATCAACGCGGGAAATCTGGTCGGCACGACCTACCTGCTGTACTTCCTCGCTGACGTGCTCGGCCTCGCCGACCCGGATGGCGCGCTCCTGGTGCTCATCCTCGTCTACCTCGCCGCGTGCGCCGTCGCGTCGTGGGCCGGCGGCATCTTGACCGACCGTTGGAAGGCGCGTCGCATGCTCGTGTGCGTGTCAGCGGCGTTGCAGGCCGCGGCCGCTCTTGTCCTGGCGCTGCTTCCGAGTTGGGAGAGCAGTCTTGTGGCGGCGGTGCTGCTGGGCTTCGGTTACGGGCTGTTCCTCTCAGTCGACCAGGCGCTTCTGACAGACCTGCTCCCTGACGAGACGACGCGAGCCCGTGACCTCGGCATCGCGAACTCAGCGCAGCACCTCCCGATCGCGCCGATCATCGGGTGGGCCGTGCTGGCGGTGTCGGGCTATTCGCAGCTGTACATCGTCGCCGCCGCCGTGATCATGCTCGGCGGCGTCACGGTTCTTCGCATTCGATCGGTTCGCTGACAGGTTGACAGGAGTGATGAGATGAGAGCCATTGTCGTGCTGTTCGACACGCTCAACCGGCGGTTTCTGCCGCCGTATGGCGCGGAGGGCGTTCACGCCCCCAATTTCGAGCGACTTGCCCGCCACACCGTGCAGTTCGACAACTGCTACGGGGGCAGCATGCCGTGCATGCCGGCGCGGCGCGAGATGCACACCGGCCGCTACAACTTCTTGCACCGCGGCTGGGGTCCGCTTGAGCCCTTCGATGACTCGGTGCCCGAAATGCTGGGCGGGGCTGGCGTATACACGCACCTGGTCACCGACCATCAGCACTACTGGCTGGACGGCGGAGCGACATACCATCCGCGCTTCCGCACCTTCGAGCTCTTCCGCGGACAAGAGGGCGACGAGTGGAAAGGGCGCGTCGCCGACCCGGACATGACCGACGTCGATTCCTACGCCAGCAACCGCCCACTGCGTCGCCAGGATCAGATCAACCGGCAGTACATGCGCGACGAGGCAGACCACCCGCAGACGCGCACCTTCGATGCCGGGCTCCACTTCATCGACACCAACGCCGACAGCGACAAATGGATGCTGCAGATCGAGACGTTCGACCCGCATGAGCCGTTCTTCAGTTACAAGAAGTATCACGATCTCTACGACGCTCCGGCGACAGCATCCGGCCGTGACTTCGACTGGCCCGACTACAAGCATGTGACCGAGAGCGAGGACGATATCGCCCACCTGCGTGCCCGCTACCGGGCGCTGCTGTCGATGTGCGATGCGTCGCTCGGGCGCGTGCTCGATGTCATGGATGAGCGGGAGATGTGGCACGACACGATGCTGATCGTGTGCACCGACCACGGACTGCTGCTCGGCGAGCATGAATGGCTGGGCAAGAACGTGCCTCCGTTCTACGACGAGACCATCCACACACCGCTCTTCGTCTGGGACCCGCGGACCGGTGCGCGGGGCCAGCGTCGCGAACAGCTGGTGCAGACGATCGATTTCGGTCCGACGCTGCTTGACCTGTTCGATGTGGATGCCACCGACGATATGCAGGGGCAGTCACTGTCCGGCGTCATCGCCGAGCAGAATCACATTCGCGAGACGGCGCTCTTCGGCATCCATGGCGGTCACGCCAACGTCACCGACGGCCGGTACGTGTATATGCGGGCGCCGGTCACGCCCGACAATCAGCCGCTGGCCGAATACACGCTGATGCCGACGAGTATGCGCGGCAGATTTCCGATCTCCGCGCTGACGCGGGCCGAGCTGGTGCCGCCGTTGAGTTTTTCCAAAGGCGTTCCTGTGCTCAAGGTGCCGGCGATCGCCCCCACCAACCCTGCGGTCTTCGGGTCTCTGCTGTTCGATCTTGAAACGGATCCGGAGCAGGAGCATCCGCTCCTCGACCCCGAGATCGAGCTGCGCATGGCGGGTCTGCTCGTGGATGCGATGCGCCGGGCGGACGCTCCAGACGAGCAGTACGTGCGGCTGGGGCTGCCCCGCCAAGGCGACGTGACACCGGAGCACCTCGTTCTCGGCCGAGAGGCGGCGCCCGAGACAGAGCTGACGTCTGAGCAGCTCGCGGCCCTGGAACAGTCGCCTGTGGCGACCCGCACGGTCGCGCAGCTTCTCGACGACCCGGCCGCACGCGAGGTTCTGCGGCAGGTGCTGGGACCGATCGTTGACGGGCCGCTGCCAGACGAAGCCCTGGGGATGTCGCTTCTTGACATTGCAACGGTGACGACGGGGATGATCCCCGCTGAGGCTGTTGTGACGCTCGCGGAGCTGCTGCCCGCGACCGAGGCGGAGCAGTCCGGCGGCTCCCAACAATGAACGGCCATGTGAGGTCGGTGATCGCACGCGCGCGTCTGGCGCGACGAGACGCCTGCTTTCTGCCGGTGATCTGTAGGCTCGGGGTGTGACGACACACTTAGCGACGCTGTCCCTGACGACCACAGCGATCGAGCTCCGTCGCGCGTCGATGGATCACGTTTCGGCCATCATAGCGCTTCTCGCCGACGACCCTTTGGGTGCATCGAGAGAGTCAACTGAGTCGGACGCAGATCTGCAACCGTACCGAGAAGCGTTTAATGACATCGACGGTGACCCGCGACAGCTCCTCGTTGTAGCTGTTGCGGGAGGTGAAGTCGTTGGCACCATGCAGCTGACATTCATCCCCGGGCTGTCCCGTCGCGGTGCCTTGCGTGCGCAGATTGAGGCGGTTCGTGTGCGCGACGATTTTCGCGGCCTCGGGCTTGGTCAAGCGATGTTCGGGTGGGCGATCGGCGAGGCCCAGAGACGCGGATGCGTCATGATTCAACTGACTGCCGACAAGACCCGAACCAACGCCCACCGGTTCTACACGCGGCTCGGATTCGTCGCCTCACACGAGGGGTTCAAACTCGATATGCGCTCCCAATCCGCGGTCGATTCTGCGGAATTCTTCGACGCGTGACGGCGAGGCGACCTGGAACCAGTTGTAACGTTTCGCAGCGTCAAGCGGCGCAGGCTGTCTGGTGACGACGTCCAGTCAAGACGGATCCGGCGCCGTTCGCGGGCGGGCGGTGACCGCCGGATGGTCCTCGACCGGACCGTGCGCGTCGGCGCCGCCCGGTGAGCCCACCTTCTCGAAGAGCTCGTACGCGATGTCGACGAACTTCTCGTCTTCAGGCTCCACGTCATCGACGTAGGTGATGGCTTCGACCGGGCACACTGGTTCGCAGGCTCCGCAGTCCACGCACTCCTCAGGCTGAATGTAGAGGGTGCGCTCACCCTGATAAATGCAGTCGACAGGGCACGCGTCTATGCAGCCCAGATCCTTCACATCGACGCACGCCGATCCGATCACGTAAACCACTGAGTTGCTCCTTATATATGAGGGATAGCCGCGCCCGCTATTGAACGGCGCCGCTCGCGACGAGCTCGTCGATGCGTGTCGTGTCATAGCCGAGCCCGTTCAACAGTTCGCGGCTGTGCTCTCCCAACCGCGGCGGAGTGTGCCGAATCTCGGGTGCCACCTGCGACATGGCGATGGGTGACGCAATTGTCTTGACAATCTGCCCGCTGCCGCCGTCAAATTCGATGATCATGTTGTTGTGGGCCGTCTGCGGGTCGGCCAGCGCCTCGGCGAGGCTGCGCACCGGCCCGCACAGCACGTCGTGCTTCTCGAGTGCGGCGAGCCAGCGTTCGCTCGTGCCCTCTTTGAGACGGTCGGCGATGAGTTGCCGAATCTCACGGCGATTTTCTTTCAGCAGCTCCAGGTTCGAGAACCGCTCTTCGAGCGACAGATCGGGGAGCTCCAGCGCAGCGCAGATGTCGCGCAACGGATTGGGTTTGAACGCGCCGACGATCACGATCTCCGAATCAGCGGTGGGGAAGCATCCGCTCAATGGCATCAATGCCCAATTGAGCTCCTGGTCATACATGAGGCGCGTCGTCGCCTCTTGCATCTGCATGGCGAGCATCGAGTTGTAGAGGCTCACCTCCACCTTCTGCCCTTCGCCGGTCTTCTCACGGTGCAAAAGAGCGAGCAGAATTCCCTGCACCAGATGCTGCCCGGCCGTGTAGTCGGCGATCGGTGTGGCGTAGATCGACACAGGATGCTCTGGGTCGGCCAATCGTTTCATCACGCCCGAGTACGCCTGCCCAAGAATGTCTTGCCCGCCCTTGTGCGCGTACGGACCCGACGGACCGAATCCCGAGCCCGCTGCCCAGATGATGCGCGGGTTGATCGCCGACACCGTGTCGTAGTCAAGGCCGAGTCGTTCCATGACTCCAGGCCGAAAGTTGCTGACAACGACGTCGGCATCACGCAGTAAATCGAGAATGACGGAGCGACCGGCATCCGTCGAAAGATCAACGGCGATGCCGCGCTTATTGCGGTTGAGACTGAGGAAGACAGGATTGTCTTCCCCCGTGTGGGCAAGCACTCCGCGGCGCGATAGGTCGCCCGACCCCGGGCGCTCGATCTTGATCACGTCGGCCCCGAAATCGCCGAGAGCCTGCGTGCATGACGGCCCGAGCATCACCTGAGTGAAGTCAATGACGGTGACGCCATCCAACGGTCGAGACATCGCGTCCTCCTGAGTGTTCGGTGGTTGGGGTATTCGGGTGGTGAATTGAGGGCCGGTGCGCGCCATCTCGGCGGACACCGACCCCCAAGCGGTGGGCCCGTGATTACATCTTGGACTCAGCAGACCACGTCACGAACAGGCGTTCAAGCACCGAGACGATCGAGAAGAATACAACGGCGACGAGCGAGGCCATGATCATGGTGGCGTACAGCAGTGGAGTGTCGAAGTTGTAGGTCGCCTGAATGATCATGTACCCGAGGCCGCGCTGGGAGCCGATCCACTCCGCAACGATCGCGCCAATCACCGACGTCGTCGCCGTGATCCGCAGTGACGAGAAGAGAAACGGCATCGATGCGAAGACACGAAGCTTCCAGAACGTCTCAGAGCGCGACGCAGACAGCAGTCGGAACAGCTCGAGATGCTCTTTCTCAACGGCCTTCAAACCCTTGACCATGTTGACTAGGGTGGGGAAGAACGAGATGAGCGCGGCAATGACGATCTTCGGTGCATAGCCGGTTCCGAGCATCAGCACCAGCACGGGGGCGATGGCGACGATCGGCACCGTCTGAATGAAGACGGCGACCGGCATGAGGGCATCTTCAGCTGCTTTCCAATGCACGAAGAGCACGGCGAGCAGAATCGCGATCGAGTTGCCGACGAGAAAACCAGCGCCCGCCTCGATCACTGTCGGAGCCGAGTGCTCCAGGAGTGTCGAGATGTTTTCACCGAACGACTGCCCTACCTCGAGGGGTGACGGCACGATGTAGTACGGAACCTTGAAGACGACGCACACGATCTGCCAGAGCACGACGAGCGCGACGACGGCCAGGAGCGGCGCTCCGATGCGTTTGAACGCGGAGCGACGCGGCTTGGTCTTGGGGCCGCGACGCGATGCGCCCATGACGAGGGTTTCGGTGCTTGTTCCAACCATGTCGGGTCACACCCCTTCCAGAAGATTGCGCAGATGGGTGACGTACCCGGCGAACTCGGGGAGTGCACGCACGTCGCGGGTTCGTGCATCGGGCAGGTCGATGTCGACGACATCACGGATGCGGCCGGGCTGAGCAGACATCACCACGACGCGTTGCGAGAGAAAGACTGACTCGGCGATGCTGTGCGTGACAAAGATGATCGTCGTGTTCGTTACCTGCCAGATGCGCAGCAATTCCTCGTTGAGGCGATCGCGCGTGATCTCGTCAAGGGCGCCGAACGGCTCATCCATAAGCAGAACCTTGGGCTTGGTGATGAGTGCCCTGGCGATGGAGACCCGCTGCCGCTGGCCACCCGAGAGCTGAGACGGCAATGCGCCTTCGCGACCCTCGAGCCCGACGAGCGCGAGAAGTTCGCGACCGCGCTTCTTATCGTCTTCCGTGACTTTGCCATTGCCGATCTCGAGCGGAAGCGTCACGTTCTTCAGGGCGTCACGCCAGGGCAACAGCGCAGCGTCTTGAAACACGAAGCCGAGGTGTCGGCTCGTGCGTGCTGTCTCCGGCGATTCGCCGAGCACGCTCACCGAACCGGAGGTGGGTTCGAGAAGATCGGCAATGATGCGAAGCAGCGTTGACTTGCCGCATCCCGATGGGCCGAGCAGCGATGTGAAACTCTGACCGTTAAGCGACGTCGACACACCCTCGAGCGCCGTGACTTGACCGTCTGTCGTGTCGAACGTGATGCCGATGTCATCGATGCTGATTGGTTGCATCGTCGTTTCCTCTTGTACCGTCATGGGTCAGCCTCAGCCGAGCTTCGGACGGGAGTCGGCCGTCGCGTCGAGAATGTCCCAGGTGGCGAGCTCATCGACAGTGGGAGCGGCGGAGTTGAACTGGCCGAGCTGGTCCCACAGCGCGATCTGGTTCTCCCAGATCGACTTGTCCATCGTTCCCCAGCCCTTCTCGGCCGTGGATTTCGTGAAGACGTACTCCATCATGGCTTCGCCGTCGTCCTGAATGTCTTTGAGCTTCGATTCCGGGGCCATCTCCACTGTCGCCTTCGCCGCATCGGCGACGTTGTCGTAGGCGAACTCCCAGCCGCGCGCCGTCGCTGACGTGAACTCCTTGACGATGTCTGACTTCTTATCGAGCACGTCGTCTGTGGAGTAGTAGATGTATCCGTACAGGGGCACCCCGTTGTCGGCGAGACGCATCGACACGAAGTCGTCTCCGAGAGGACGGCGCTGCGAGATCGAGTTGAGCCATGTTCCCCAGGCATCGATCTTCCCCGTCATGAGCGGCGCGACGGACTCGCCCGTCGCAACGAACTCGACGTCGTCTTCGCTGATCTTGTTTGCCGCGAGCAGTGCCTTGACCAGAATGTCGGATGTTGCCGGGCCGCCGACCGTCTTTCCGATGAGATCTTCGGGTTTCTCGATGGGACTTTCGGGCTTCGAAAGCCACGCGTACGGGTGATCCTGCACACACACGGCGAACGCCTTGACCGGAATACCCTGCGAGCGAGCGAGCATGTGTGACGGGCTCGACGAGATCTGGCCGAGCTGCGATTCTCCAGCTGCGACGAGCGCGATGCCGTCGATGCTGGGGCCACCGGGGTTAATCGAGAAGCTGATGCCGGCTTCGTCGTACCAGCCCTTCGACAGCGCGATTGCTTCACCGAACTGGCCGGAGTTGATCAGCCAGCCCAGTTGAAGCGCGAGCGGTGTGCCGTCGCCGTTGCCCTTTCCGGCGGGACCGCGACCCGGCTCGCTGCAGGCGGTGAGCAGCGACGTTCCGAGTGCGAAGGCGCCGACGGAAAGACCGGCGCCCGCCAGCAGGTTCCTGCGTGAGAACTGATGAGTAGTGGACATGAGTGCTCTCCTCGTTGAGATGCTTTGGTGTAGAGACATGACGATCTGAGGTATGCAGGGGCGCCGGGCACAGCGGTAGCGCCCCGCTGTCTCAGGGGACTGAATAGGGATGCTTCTCGAGCGGTGTCGCGAAGGGCGGTTCGCTCAGATTCTTCGATTGCGCGCGGTGCGGATACTTCCGTGCTGGGGTCTCCAAGCCCGTTCCCCGACGTGCTGTCCGTGCGGGAACGGTGAAAGTAAATTTAGTATATTGAACTTTTTTACTGAGTCAACCAAACAGGGAAAAAGAATTGGTTGTTTGTGGAAGGGGGTCGGTCGGTAGCCTTGTGGAAGATGGGCGTGCCGCCGTGGACTTTTCCGATTCGGCATCCGAGTTTCATCAAAATATTTGACCTAGTAAAAAACTTCAATATACTAAAAACGTCCATCTTGATTCCGGAGGTTGCATCCATGGCTTTCTCACCAAGCGATACGTCGCAGGGGCTGGCCGTCGACGCAATTCTCACGAGTGTTGGCAGCCGGGTGCGCGCCCTCCGCAAGGAGAAGGGGCTGACCTTGCAAGACCTGTCTGAGGTCACACGCCTCAGTCCGGCGATCGTCAGCCAGATCGAGAGAGGACTCGCCAACCCGTCATTCACGACAATGGCGCAGTTGGCACATGGCCTGGAGATCCCAGTGGGGAAGCTGTTCCCCAGCCATGAAGACACACGATCTCCCGTTGTGCGCAAGGCAGAGCGGAGAGACCTCAAGGGAGTTGCCCCTGAAGCCGTCGGTGAAGCCGCATACGAGCTGCTCACCCCCGACCTCAATGGCACCCTCGAAGCACTCTGGGTCGTTACGCCTCCGGGACACGACACCAGCGACATTCCGTTCACACACGGAGGCGAAGAGTTCGGGCTTGTTCTGTCGGGAAAGAAAGATGTGTACCTCAATGGCCAGAGGCACCAGCTTGAAGCCGGCGACTCGATCACTTTCGACTCCACGATTCCGCATTGGTACCGAAACGACTACGACGAAACGTGCGTAGCGATCTGGGTGATCACACCGCCGACCTGGTAGGTCCGCGCGGAACTCACCGCATCCATTCATAACCTCCATCACGGTCCAGACAGGATCGAGATCGATGGAGCCTGCATTCACGCGTGCATTGTCGACGTGTGACTAAGGAGCAACATGATTGACACTGGCGTCAACAAAAAGTGGCGTAAGCGCGAGCGCTTCACGCCGGAGGTGCGCAGAGGAATTCTCGGCCTCGGACTCGGAAATACCCTCGAGTGGTATGACTGGATGATCTTCGGGCTGCTCTCGTCGTACATTGGCCCCCACTTCTTTCCGAGCGTCGATCCGGTGACCGCAACGCTCGATGCACTCGCGATCTTCGCTGTCGGGTTCCTCTTCCGTCCGCTCGGTGGCGTGGTGCTCGGCACCTTCGCCGACCGCATCGGCAGACGCAAGATCATGATGCTGTCGATCACCATGATGGCCGTGAGCACACTGGTGATCGCCGTGTCGCCGACATACGAATCGATCGGCATCTGGGCCCCGATCATTCTGCTGCTCTGCCGTGTTGTGCAGGGAATCTCCACCGGCGTCGAGGCGCCACTCTCCACGGCGCACGCTGTCGAGTTGGTGCCGGAGGGGCGTGAGGGCTTCGTCGCCGGAATCATCTCGTTCTTCGTGAACGTCGGCATCGTGCTCGCTCCGCTCGTGAGCTTCATCGTCTCCGCAAGCATCGGCGACGGAGCAATGAGCGACTGGGGCTGGCGCATTCCGTTCGTCGTCGGCGCCGCATTCGGCTTCGTGATTCTCTACCTGCGGCGCACGCTGCCCGAGACGATGAAGAAGGACGAGCTTGAGCAGGCGACTACCGGTTCGGTCTGGACGGGCGTGCGCAAGAGCTGGGTCAGCGTGCTCGCGATCATCTTCGTCGTCGGCGCCGTGCAGGCGTACAACTATGCCTGGAACGTCGGCCTCCCCAACGCAGCGCGATCCACAATGCAGGAAGACCCGACGGCCGTGTTCGCACTGACCACCGTGCTCGGACTCATCCTCGTTGTCGGAAGCCTCGTCGTCGGACGGCTCGTTGACGGACGCGCCATCTCGAAGTGGTTCGTCGTCGCGCGCATCCTCGCCATTCCTTCCGTTTTCCTGATGCTGCTCTACGTGCAGCCCGGAATCGGCGGTTTCGCGGCAGTGCTGCTCGGCGGTTCTGTCGTGCTGGTGCTCAACATGACGCTCTACAACGTCGTGTCGGCATCCCTCATGCCCAAGAGCTACCGCGGGGCAGGAACATCGCTCGGCTACGGACTTGGCGTCGCCATCTTCGGTGGAACAGCCTCCTTTCTGCTCGTCTGGTTTCAGTCCGCCGGGCTCGACTGGGCCTTCCCCGTTTACGTTGCAGTGCTCTCAGCGCTCAGCGTCATCTTCTACCTGATTGCCCGCCGTATCAACGGCATCCACGTTGGAAAGTGAGAACACCATGACAACCTACGATCTTCGCGTCACCAGTGATGACCTGAGAGCGCCGATTGCCTCCCGCTCGAACGTGCTCGTCGTCGGCGGCGGCCCCGCCGGTGTCGCCGCGGCCGTCACGGCGGCTCGCTCTGGAGCATCCGTCACGCTGCTCGAACGGTATCCCTCGCTCGGCGGGCTCGCCTCGGGCGGAATGGTGCTCGTGCTCGATGACATGATCAACGGTCAGGAGATCACCGTCACCGGTGTCGTCTCCGAGTACATCGAACGGCTGCAGAAGCTCGATCTCGCAATTGTGCCGCCGGCCGACGACCGCAAGGCATCGCAGGAGCTGTGGAACAAGTGGGGCCGTTTCGGCACCTTCGACTTTCACACTCACGTCAACCCGAAGCCGATCTGTTACGCCGCCGCATTCGATCCCGACGGCTGGAAGCGCGTGTCGAACGACCTCGTGCGCGAGTCGGGAGTCAACCTGCTGCTGCACTCGTGGTTCTCGCGCCCGATCGTCGACGACGGCGTGATGAAGGGCGTGATCGCCGAGACCAAGGCCGGCCCTCAGGCGCACATGGCCGACGTCGTGATCGACACGACTGGTGACATCGACGTCGCATCGCGCGCCGGTGCCGACTTCATTCAGGGCAGCTACATCACGACTTTGGTGTTCCGTCTCGCCGGTGTCGACACGAAGCGCGCCGAGGAGTTTGAGCAGGGCGACCCGAAGGCGGCACGGGCGATCAACCGCAAGGTGAAGCGCATTCTGGGCGGCGCGTGGGAACTGTGGTGGCTCAAGACGCCGCTTCCCGGGGTCGTGTGGTGCAATGCGCCGCATATGACCGGGTACGACGGCGCCGACCCTGCCTCTCTCACCGAGGCCGAGTTCGCGGCGCGCGAGCGCATTGCCGAGGCTGTGGAGTACGTCAAGGAATTTCTGCCCGGCTTTGAGAACTGTTTCGTCATTGACACAGCACCGCAGATGGGCGTGCGCCAGACGCGTTTGCTGCAGGGCGAGTACGTCATGACAAAAGACGACGTCACGCAGCGTCGCCACTTCTCTGACACCGTGGCGCGGGGCCGCGACTACTACTACCCGTACCGCTCTCTTCTGCCGACGAAAGTCGACCAGCTGCTCGTCGCCGGACGGCACTACTCGGCGACTTCCGATGCACAGAAGTCTTCGCGGGAGATTCCGCCGTGCATGGCCATGGGTCAGGCCGTCGCATCGGCGGCGACACTCGCCATCGAACAGAAGATTCTTGTGCGCGACGTCGACGCTCTCGAGATTCAGCAGCGCATGCGCCAGCACAACGCTGACCCGGGTGACATTCCGTCAGAGAATGCCACGATCGACGAGGCGGAGACGGTGGGGGTATGACCATGCAGGCAGCGAACGAGAAGGCGGATGCCGCGGCCGCTGCGCCGCGTGGACTTCCGCTCGACGGCATCACCGTCGTCGACTTCACCCAGGTATTCATGGGCCCGAGCTGCACGCAGCTGCTCGGTGATTTCGGTGCCGACGTGATCAAGGTGGAGCGCCCCGGCCGGGGCGACACGTCGCGCAACTCACTGCCAGACAAGGACGGGCAGGACAACCCGATCTTCCTGTCGATCAACCGCAACAAACGTGGCATGGCGATCGACACGAAGTCAGAAGAGGGTCGCTCTGTGATGCGCGACATCATCGCGGGAGCCGACGTGGTCGTCAGCAACTTCCGCGCCGGTGTGATGGAACGCATGGGCTTCGGCTACGACGAGCTGAAAAAGCTCAATCCGCGTCTCGTCTGGGCATCGGGCACCGGTTTCGGAAACACGGGGCCCTACTCATCGCTTGGCGGGCAAGACGTCATCAACCAGGCGTACTCGGGCGTCATGTGGCGGCGCAGCTCAGACGACGATCCGCTCACCGTCTACCCGACGACGCTCTGCGACTACACAACAGGCATGCACCTTTTTCAGGGCATCCTCCTCGCCCTGCGCTCGCGCGACGAGACGGGCGAAGGGCAGAAGGTCGAGGTCACCATGTACGACTCGATGCTTCACATGCAGATGCAAGAGGCGGCAATGCAGCTGAACCGCGGGTTCGAGGTGAACTGGGGACGGATGCCGTTGACCGGCGTTTTCGCCACAACCGACTCCGCTGTCTGCATGGTCGGCGGGTTCGCTGCTGACCCGCTGCTGCACATCTCGGCGGCGCTCGGGCTTGAGGAGGACCTCACGCTTCGCCCCGAATTCGCAACGCACGACAAGCAGGTGGAGAACCGGTCGGCGCTGCAGAAGATCTTCGCCGAGCGTTTTGCCACCAACAGCACTGCGTATTGGACGGAGAGGCTCGAGGCAGAGGGCCTGCTCAATGCACCCGTGCGCACGCTGGCCGAAACACTGGACGATGAGCAGACGGCGGCAAACGGAATGATCGTCGAGTCGCAGCACCCGACCGCCGGCACTTTCCGCACGCTGAACGCGCCGATTCATCTCTCGCACACACCCGCGACGGTGCGCCGGGTTGCTCCCCGCCTGGGAGAGCACAACGATGAGATCCTTGCGGAGAATGGCTTCGACGACGACGAAATTCGCCGTCTGCATGAACTGGGGGTGCTGAAATGACCGACGATACACAGGCCGACGAGGTCAGGTTCGACGTCGACGATCGCGGTGTCGCCACCGTGATCATCGATAGGCCGCGCGTGCTTAATGCCGTCGATCGGGCAACGCACGACAGGCTCAACGAGATCTGGGCAACGATCGAAGCCGATGACCGAGTGCGTCTCGTCGTCGTCACAGGGGGCGGAGAGAAGGCATTCTGCGTTGGAGCCGACATGTCGGCGGATGCCGTTGACAAGACGGGTCTTCAGTACTGGGCCGAGCTCGACCCCAACGGCTTCGGCGGGCTGAGTCTGCGCACGACGCTCGATGTTCCCGTGATCGCGAAGGTGAACGGCTACGCTCTCGGGGGCGGCATGGAGATCGTGCTCGGCGCCGACATCGTTGTGGCGGCCGATCGCGCCCAGTTCGGGCTCACCGAACCGCGTGTCGGCCGCCTCGCGTTGGATGGCGGCATCCATCAGCTGGTGCGTCGAGTTCCGTACACGCAGGCGATGAGCCTTCTGCTCACCGGGCGCAAGGCGCCGGCAGAGGAGATGCAGGGGATGGGTCTCGTCAATGAGGTCGTCACTGCAGGCGAGCTCGACGAGGCAGTCGAGCGGTGGATCGAGCAGATTCTCGCCTGTGCGCCAACATCGGTGAGAGCCGTTAAACAGATGGTGTCGCGCACGGCCCATCTCACGGCGCACGAAGCGCGGGCGATGCGGTTGCCCGCACTTGTTGACGCGCTCGACAGCGAAGACTCGGCCGAGGGTGTCGCCGCATTCCAGCAGAAGCGCAAACCAATCTGGCCGGGGAAGTGATCGCATGACGCAGCAGGGTATTTCCGAACAGCGCGTCGACCCGCTCGCACGCGGAGTGTGGGGGGTCGTCGCCACACCATTCACGGATGCCGGCGAGATTGACGAGGCGAGCCTCGCGCGTCTCGTGCAGTTCTACGAATCGGTCGGGGCCGCCGGTCTCACCGTGCTCGGCGTGTTCGGCGAGGCCGCCGCGCTGACTGCGGCGGAGCGGATGCAGGTGCTCGGCGTCGTCGCCGAGCACAGCCGACTGCCGATCGTCGCCGGGATCACCTCTCTCGCGACCGCACCGGCGATTTCAGAGATCGAAAACGCGCAGGCAACGGTCGGTGACCGTCTGCAGGCCGTCATGGTTCAGGCGAACTCCGGCAGCTCTGCCGTCGTGATCGAGCATCTGAGGCGAATCCACGCGGCGACAGGCGCAGCTGTCGTGCTGCAGGATTACCCGAAGTCCAGCGGCATCTCCATCTCGACAGACAGCCTGATTGCCGTCGTGGAGGCGAGCCCGTTCGTCTCAGCGGTGAAGGCGGAAGCACCGCCGACGGCCGTTGCGATCGCCCGCATCACGGCGAGCGTCGAGGTTTCCGTCTTCGGCGGACTCGGAGGGCAGGGGTTGCTCGACGAGCTTGCCGCCGGTTCTGCCGGGGCGATGACCGGGTTTTCTTTCCCGGAAGCGCTTGTCAGCTGCGTCTCGGCTTGGTTGGCGGGTGATGCCGAAGCAGCTCGAGCGGAGCTGGTGCCGTACCTGCCGCTGATCAACTTCGAACAGCAGCCCGGCATCGCTCTCGCTCTTCGCAAGGAGCTGTTCCGCCGGCGGGGGCTCTTCACCTCGGCTGCCGTTCGCGCACCCGCCGTCAAATTCCCGAACGAACTCGATGAGATAGCCGCCGACCATTTGGTGGAACTCGATGCGCAGGAGGTGCGCTGATGGATCTGCAGCTGCACGGCAAGACCGCGTTTGTCGCGGCATCCACCGGTGGGCTCGGGCGTGCGATCGCGGAGGCGCTCGCAGCCGAGGGAGCGAATGTCGCTGTCACCGGCCGGCGCGGCGATCTCGCCGAGCAGATCGCGGCGGGCCTGCCCGCAGGCGTAGGCATCGAACTCGACGTCACTGACGGCGAGTCCCGTGCCGCGGCGATCGAGACCGCGACGAGCGCGTTCGGCCCCATCGACGTGCTGGTGATCAACGGGCCGGGCCCGCGCCCCGGAACGGCAGCCGATGCATCAGCGGACGACGTTGCTGACGCATTCGAGCGGCTCGTCGCTCCGGGTCACGACCTCGTGTCGCGCGTGCTTCCGGGAATGCGCGACCGTGGCTGGGGACGCATCCTCGCCGTCGGGTCCAGCGGCATTGTGTCGCCGATCGCCAATCTCGCGTCATCCAATCTCGGGCGAGCTGCGCTGGCTGGCTACCTTAAGACGCTCTCCGCAGAGGTCGCCGCAGACGGCGTCACCGTCAATCTGCTGCTGCCCGGGCGCATCGCCACAGATCGCGTTGCGCAGCTCGATGCAGCACAAGCCGAGCGCCAGGGCATCGAGCCTGCCGAGGCCGCGCGCCGTTCGCAGCAGGCGATTCCCGCCGAACGCTATGGCGAACCACACGAGTTCGGCGCGGCCGGAGCCTTCCTGTGCAGCGGACAAGCCGCATACATCACCGGCGTCGCACTGCGCGTCGACGGTGGCCTCGTCCGCTCTCTCTGACACCCCCTCGTCATCTTCGTGAAAGGACACATCATGACCTCTCCCGCTGTAGCTCAACACCTGATCGCCGGAGAACTCTTCGGAGACGCGGGCAAGGAACGCCGCAACCCCGCACGCCCAGGCGAGGTTGCCGTGCTCGCGCCCGTCGGAGGCACGACAGAGACGGATGCCGCCATCGCAGCCGCCGTCGACGCGCAGAGCGCGTGGGCCGCGACGCCCGCGCCGGTTCGCGGTGCCGTGCTTCTCAAGGCCGCGCAGCTGCTCACCGAACGCAAGCCGCAGATCGCCGAAGATCTTGTGCGCGAAGAAGGTAAGACGCGCGCTGAGGCCGAGGGCGAAGTGGGACGCGCGATCGGCGTCTTCCAGTTCTTCGGCTCGCTCGGCTGGGCGTCAAGCGGCTCGGTGTTTTCGAGCGGCATGCCGAACACCACTGTCACCACGCGCCGCGAGGCGCTCGGCGTCGTGGGTTTGATCACGCCGTGGAACTTCCCCATCGCGATTCCGGCGTGGAAGACCGCGCCCGCGCTGATCAGCGGCAACGCAGTCGTACTGAAGCCCGCCGAGATCACCCCCATGTCGGCGACGCACTTGGCCATGGCACTGCACGACGCCGGCCTTCCTGCCGGAGTCTTCAATGTCGTGCACGGGCGCGGAAGCGTCGTGGGTGAGGCGCTCGCTCGCGACCCGCGCGTCGCAGCGCTCTCGTTCACCGGGTCGACCAGTGTCGGGCTGCAGCTGCAGCAAACCCTCGGTGCCCGTCGCGCCCGCGCCCAACTGGAGATGGGCGGCAAGAACGGCGTGCTCGTTCTCGACGATGCCGACGCGAAGAAGGCAGCGAATGTCGTTGCCGCTGGCGCATTCAGTCTCACGGGGCAGGCGTGCACAGCAACCTCGCGCGTCTACGTGACGCCTGGCGTTCGCCAGGCGTTTCTCGACGAGCTCACTGCCCTTGCCGGCACGTACGTTCCCGGTGACGGGCTCGATGCCGGCACGACGATGGGTCCTGTCGTGAGCGATGCACAGCTTAATCAGGATGTATCAGCGGTTCAGGATGCCGCAGACGCCGGCGCGCGTCTGCTTTACGGTGACGCGAGTGCTGACGGGCTTCACTTCGCGCCGGTCGTCGCCACAGATGTAGCGCACGATTCGCCGTTGGCCACGGACGAGATCTTCGGGCCGGTTGTCGCGGTCCTCGACGTCGACGACTACGAATCGGGTCTCGCAGCAATCAACGACTCGCCCTACGGTCTGACTGCGGGCATCTGCACCGACAGCCTCACCCACTCGACCGACTTCGCCAGCCGTGTGCAGGCCGGTGTCGTAAAGGTGAACCGACCGACCTCAGGGCTCGACCTGCACGTGCCGTTCGGGGGAGTGAAGGACTCTTCGTCCAACACATTCCGCGAGCAGGGGCACACGGCGACCGAGTTCTACACCTGGGAGAAGACGGTCTACACGGGGATCGAGTAGCAGAGCTGAGAGGTGACGATCATGCAGCAGTTGACGAGTGCCGATGAGGAGCTGCGACGTGCAGCATCCGATGTGCTGGTGCGGGCGCACGACGCCCGGCAGCATCGTGTCGCGGCGGCCGCGCGAGGCACATCCGGAGCAATCTACACGGGTCTCAGTCTGTCGACGGCGCGCGTCAACGTGTGCGCGGAGCCGTCGGCGATCGCGAATGCGCGAATCGCCGGGGAGGATGCTGTTGAGACGATCGTCGCCGTCGGCCTCGACCCTGCAGATGTGCCGATTGTGATCAACCCCTGTGGCGTCTGCCGTGAGCTGGTGCCGAACTTCGGCACCAGCATCCGTGTCATCGTGTCTGACGGCGGCGAGGTCGGCGTCGTGACCTCGGCGGACCTGCTGCCGATCCCCTGGGTGCGTGCCCGCTCCTACGACTGAGCTTTGTTCCGTTCGCCGTCACGCGACCGTCGTCGACTTATGGGCTCGACGCTAGAAGTATCGCTGGTTTGACGGCCTTCTTCATTTGTACTCATGTAGACGTCAGCTCGCCTGGCGTTACGTGAAGAAATGTTCCATAAGTTATGGAATTAATGCCACCAACAGTTTGAAGGTTCCATAACTTCCATTCCATAAGTCCAAACTTGGACGTTCCGCGGGGCTCGCCTCAATTCGTTCCAACATGAAAGCTACGCCGGAAGTGCCCAGGTCTGCGTCCACAGTCCGTTGCAGTCATATATCTGCAGGTGTGTTCCATCGGCAGTATTGCCTTCCGGAAGGTCAAGGCAACGCCCTGATTGAGGATTGAGAAGTGACCCGTCTGATTGCTGCATCCATTGTTGAGCTCCCGAGCCGTTGCAGTCCCAGATCTGCACCGGCGTGAAATTCGCGGTGGCATTGGCGTCTACATCGAGGCACTTTCCCAACGCGCGAATTGACCCGTCGGCATGGACAGACCAATCTTGGCCGCTTGCGATCCCACAAGTCCACAGCTGTGCGGCGTTGCCGTTAACCGCAGTATTCGTGTCAACATCGAGACACTTGCCTTCGGGGCCGACGACAGCCCCGGTTGCGCTGGGCACCTGACCGATGCCAAATCGAACCTCACACTGATTCCCCTGGCCGAGCCATGTGGAGGCTAGGTAAAGGTACGACTGGCCGTCCTCTCGCGGAATCGCGGGGGTTGAGTACCCAGGGCACGATGGTGAGCCTTGAGCATAGCTGCCCGTCGGGTCCACAGTAACGGGTGTTGAAACTTCGGTCCACGCGCCGGTGCCGAGGTTTGTATTCGTGAACATGACCGATCCGGATTCGGCGAGCACGGTCTTGTCTCCCGTCGGGCCGGCGGCGACGCGCTGTCCTGAGATCAGCAGAGTACCGTTTGAACCGCCACCGGGCACCCACGAAACATATGGCGTATGCAGGAGATGGCGTTCATCAGAAGTCTGCACCAGAGTGCCCGGGTCGTCCGCCGGGCCCCAACTCGCACCATCGTCGCTGTATTTCAGATATACCTCGCAAGCGTGGTCGGCATCCGTCGCGTCGCGGCAGAGCTCGTAACTCATGGCGACCCGACCATCTGGCAGATGGGCGAATGTCTGCATTCCCGGTCGTGCGAGATTGTCCGACGGAAAGGCAACGTCGACGGTTAATGTGGTGCTCCAGGTCAAGCCACCATCAATCGAGGTGTAGTGGCCGATCTTCTGATTGTTTGTCGGACTGTTCGCCGGTCTCTCATCCGAGATGAAGCAGGCAAGGGCGTCGTCGTCGGTCACAAGAAAGGTCGGCTCCCAAATGCCGTGGCCCCAGGAGTTCGGTAGCGCAGAAGTCTCTGTGCATGACGAAAGGTAGTTCCATGTCGCACCGTCGTCAGTGCTACGGAACACCTCCACTTTCTGCGTTGAGTAGTCTCCGACGTTCCAAGCGGTCCCCGCCGCCAACACGTCGCCAGCGTTCAGCCCGGGTATATCGCGCGGAACCTCAAAGAGGGTCGGGGCCTCGATGTCCCACCCTGGTGTATTCGAGGTGACCTCAGAAACCTCGGACCAGCTTTCGCCGCCGTCGCTGCTGCGATAGATGGGCAGAGTCGTGTCGTTTCCGTGACCGCCCTTGGCGAACGTTGCAAGCATTGTCTGTGCTTCGGAATCATCGTGCGCGAGACTGATTGCTCGTGGGTAGCCCGCGGTGCCATTCGGATGCTGCGACAGATCCGGAGAATACAGCACGGAACCGTCTTCTGCGGCAACAGCTTGCGGTGCCGGCGTAACCATGGCCGTTGCCGCCACGGCCAACAATGCGGCGGAGAGCAACGTGAAATTGCGTGAGTGTTTTGTGAGAAGTTCCATCGACATCATCTCCGAAGATTCGATGTGCGCAACTTTGCGCACGTTGCAAAGGAGAATGACAGGAATTTGCGCACGTTGCAAGTGATTCGATTGGATTCAGTTACTGGCTCTGGCTGGCACTTGTGCTTTCGCGGGCGACGAGACGGTGGGGCGCAACGATCTCTTCCGCAGGCGTAGCCGGGTCATCGATCCGTGTGACGATGCGGCCCACTGCCTCCCGGGCGATGTACGGGGTGTCAAGCGAGACGGTGCTGAGGGATGGCCGGGCAAACCTTCCCTCCTCCACATCATCGATGCCGATTACCGCGACGTCCTCGGGAACGCTAAGACCAGCATCAAAGACTGCTCGCATGGCCCCAATCGCGAGCAAATCAGAGAAACAGAAGATGGCGTCCGGTTGTGGAGAGCGCTCAAGTAGTGAGCGTGCCGCGCTGTACCCGTCTGCTCGGCTGTAATGGGCAGCTGTCGTGGCAAACTCGGGTCGAACATCCATGCCTGCATCGTGAAGTGCCGCTTCGTACCCGGCCGAACGCTGTAGGGGGGTCGCGTACTCTTCAAGAGGTTGGGTGCCGATTGCGGCGATGCGTGAGCGCCCGAGCTGGACGAGATGCTCGACGGCGTCCTTTGCAGCCGCCACATTGTCGATGGCAACGTGGTCATATCGACCGTCGAACTCATGCTCCCCGAGGAGCACAAGCGGCATTTTTGTCGATCCATGCATGTCGAGCAGCTCCGACTTGGTGACGAGGGGGCTGAACAGTAGGCCGTCGAAGAGCATAGTGCGATCGTCACCCATGAGCAGCTGTCGCTCGCGGTCATGGTCATGGCCTGTTTGGTCGATCATTACTCGGTAGCCGTACTCGGCGGCCGCGTCGATTACGTCCCGAGCCAGCTCGCTGAAGTAGGGCACCGTGATCTCGGGTACGACAAGGCCGAGCATGCCGGTTCGCCCGGTACGCAGAGTGCGAGCCACTGGATTGGCCCGGTAATCGAGCTCCTCAATCGCGGCGAGCACCTTGGTACGCATGCGCTTGCTGACGTGCTCGTACCCGCTCACGACGTTTGAGACGGTGCGTACTGATACCTCAGCGCGCTCGGCGACATCGCGAAGTGTTGCTGGCATGGCCTCATCATACCGTTTGCAACGTGTGCAAACGTCGGCTAAAGTTTGCATACGTTGGAAAATTCACAAAGGAGTGTCCATGTACCCCGACCCGACCCGGCGCCGCCCCCGCCTTGTCGCCGTGAGCGCGATAGCTGTCGCAGCGCTGACGCTGACTGCTTGCGGCCCCGATATCACCAGCGCCGGTAGCGAAGCGGCATCCGATCGCCTTCAGGCCCCGACCGCCGAACAGCCAGAAGGCGAGATCACAATCTGGGATCGTTCGGGAGACCTCTTCGAAGTCTTCGATGCGGTCATTGACGACTTCAACGAGAAGTACCCCGACATCACTGTCAATCATCAGGCGGTCGACATCGACGCGAAACTGCAGAACACCTTGATTACTGGAACCGATGTTCCTGACGGGGTCTTTCTCGACGATGCCATGGTCAGCGGCTATGCCGATTATCTCTGGGATCTGAGCGACGTGCTCGACCCGTACGTCGACGACATCGCTCCGCAGAAGATTGACGCGAACTCGTTCGACGGCGGAATCTACGGTGTCCCGTATGATCTCGACCCTGGCCTTCTCTTCTATAATGCCGCGGCACTCGAAGATGCCGGCGTCGATGTCAGCGCCATCGAAACCTACGACGATCTTCTTGACGCCGCCAAGGAATACCAGGGGGTGAACCCGGAGTCGCATCCGATTCATCTGGAGCAGTCAGGGTTCCTCGGTCAACTGCAACTCGAGATGTATGCGAGTCAGATGGGCACGTCGATCGCGGATGCAGACGGTGAGCTCCGTCTTGACAGCCCCGAGTATAAGAAGATCCTCACATTCCTCGACACCGTCCAATCGGAAGGGCTTGGCACGCGCGCCGAATATCTGACACCGACAGACATCGCCGAGCTCGAGAACGGCAATCAGGTCTTCTACCCGTGGGCGATCTGGTTCAGCTTCGCGCCACAGCAACTCTTGCCGGAGACGAGCGGTGACTGGAAGGCCATGCCACTTCCTGCGTGGGAAGCGGGTGGTGCTCGAAGCGGGGCGATGGGCGGCTCGTCGTTTGTGCTGCCCAAAGACGGCGAGAACTCTGAGCTCGCTTGGCTCTTCTACGAGTTTCTGATGTACGACGAGGCCGGCTATTCCGCGGTGTGGGGGCCGAACGATGTCTACCCTGACGGCCTGAACACGTCGATTCCGGCGTATCTTCCCGCGGCCGATCCGAAATCACCGCTCTTTGAACCGGTCGAGGCGCTCGGAGGCCAGGATCTCTGGGCCGTAGCCACAAAGGCCGGTGCGCAGATCCCGGCAGGCACGTCGATTCCACCGTGGTGGAATGGCGCTGCTGAATACCTGGGGAATGACATTCAGCGGATGCTCGATGGTGACCTGACGCCGGAACAGGTGATCAGCGAGTCCACTGACGCCATTCAGAAGAACCTGATCGATCGACAGTGAGATTCGCACAGCAATGATGACAACAGCCCTCCCCTCCGCGGGCCGGAGCCTGAAGCGCCGACCCTCAGCCGCGAAAGTCAGACGCCGAGCGGCGCCGTACGTTTTCGTGGCGCCGTTTGTGGCAATCTTCCTCGCGTTCAGCGTGTACCCGCTGATCTTCACCGCGCGGCTGAGCTTCACGAACTGGCGCGGCACCGGTGCCGCGGAGTGGATCGGCTTGGACAATTACACCTACTTGCTGACGAGTCCGGCATTCTGGTCATCGCTCGGTAACTCAGGTGTGCTGTGGCTCCTGATCGTCCCCATCCAGATCGCCCTCGCGGTTGTCGTCGCCGTTCTGCTCAACTCGGCAAAGCTCAGAATGCGCGGCATGTTCCGTGTGGCATTCATTGTGCCGTTTGTGACTCCGCTGGTTGCCGTCGCCCAGATATGGGTCGTGCTGTTCGACCAACAATACGGCGCCATCAACGCCGTCCTCGGCATTTTCGGGCTACCGGAAATCGGGTGGCTGACGACGAGTCTCTGGTCGAAGCCGACGCTCGCGCTGCTCTTCCTCTGGAAGACGACCGGATTCATCATTATCATCGTGCTTTCTGGGCTTCAATCGATTGACAACTCGCTATACGAGGCGGCAGAACTCGATGGTGCATCTCGATTGCGGCAGCTGTGGAGCATCACCGTCCCACTGCTGATGCGCACGATCATGTTCGCCGTCGTCCTGCAAACTCTTGCCGTGTTCCAGATGTTCGCGGAGCCCTTCGTCGTCACCCAGGGAGGCCCGTACAACTCGACGACGACGGCCGGGTACTACCTCTACAACCACATCACCCGAGCGGACTTGGGCACAGGGGCAGCGAACTCGTTCCTGCTGGTGATTCTCGTCATGGTGCTCTCCCTCTTCTTTGTCCGCCTGCTGAGAGCGAAGGACTGAACGATGACGAATACGGCTCACCGCGCGCTGACTCGGGACAATGGCGACGTCATGCAGCCGCCGAGTACGCCGTCGAAGGCACTCCGGTCGTCACGGCATCCGAGAATGCATATCGGAAGCCATATATTTCTGCTGATTCTGATGGTCGGGTTTCTCGCCCCTGTCGTCTGGGCGCTCGCCTCTGCGTTCAAACCAGCGAATGAGATCATCAGGAATCCGTTGTCTTTCGATCCCACGATGTGGACGCTCGATAACTACGTCGCCATGTTCCAGGACGTGCCGATAGGTCACGGATTCTTCAACACCGCCGTCGTGCTTGTTGTGAAGGGCGCGATCACGCTCATCTTCGCACCTCTCGCCGCATTCGCATTCGCGAAGTACGAGTTCCCCGGCAAGAACCTCATTTTCGGTGCAGTGCTGGTTACGCTGATGCTGCCGATCATCGTTTTGATCATTCCGCTGCTTCTGGAGATGAAGGCGCTCGGTTGGGTGAATACCTATCAGGCGCTGATTTTGCCGGGGGCCGTCGATGCGTTCGCAATCTTCTGGATGCGCCAAGTAATCAGTGCTGTCCCAGATGAACTGCTCGATGCAGCTCGCGTTGACGGGTGCAGCGAGATTGGAATCTTCTGGCGTGTTGTCGTTCCCGTGATCCGCCCCGGCCTCGCTGGTCTTGCCGTCCTGACAATCATGAATATCTACAACGACTTCGTCTGGCCCGTCGTCGTGGCGAACTCGGAGCAGATGTCGACTCTGCAGGTTGTTCTCTCGACCCTCGCGCAGAACATCACGGGCAACCGCATCGGTGCTGACTACGCCACCGTGACCGGTGAACTTCTCGCGGCGAGTTCCGTCGCACTCATTCCACTGCTGGTGCTCTTCATTGTGCTCCAGCGTCACTTCATCAACGGCATCCTCGCAGGAAGCGTGAAAGGCTGACCATGTCGCTCTCCCCCTCCCAGTCCGTCGTCTCTGATTCCGAAGCGGCGATGACGATCCCGCGTTCCGAGTATCCTCGTCCCGATCGTGATCGCTCTGATCGGTGGTTGACGCTCAACGGAGAATGGGACTTCACCGCCGACGGAATCGCCGCACCGATCACCGTGCCTTTCGCCTGGGAGACTGAAGCATCGGGCATCCATCAGTCATGGCTCGAACGGGGTGAATATCGGCGCATGATCCAGCCGCCCGCCGATTGGGCTGGCTCGCGAACCGTGCTGAGCTTTGGTGCTGTGCATCATCGTGCGATTGTTCGGATCAACGGCATCGTCGTCGGTGAGCACATCGGCGGCTATGAATCGTTCGAGATCGATGTCACTGACCACGTCACGCCGGGTGCAGATGCTGAGCTCGCGGTCGAAGTCGAGGCTCCCGCTGACAAACGATCGATTCCGCACGGCAAACAGCGTTCGATCCCCCGCGATGACTATGACGGGGTCTCCTTCACGCCCACGTCTGGAATCTGGCAGACCGTCTGGCTCGAAGCGCGCGGGTCGAGTTATGCCGAGACCGTCGAGCTTCGGGGCGACAGCCTGACGGGAATCGATATCGCCGTAACCGTCGTCGGAATTGCGGACGGCTCTCCCACAGTGACGGCGCGCCTCGGCAACGCACAGGTATCTGTGGTTTTGCACGCTGTTGAGAATCGTCAGTATCGGGGGCGCATCGAGTGTGCCGAGCCCCGACTATGGTCACCGGCCGATCCCCACCTGTATCGGGTCGAAGTCACCGTCGATGACGAAACCGGCGCTCCTGACCGTGTCGTTGCGACAACAGGGCTTCGGCGGATCGAGGTGCGGGGTGAGCAGTTGTTCCTGAACAATGCTCGATTCTTCATGCGCGGAGTTCTCGACCAGGGGTACTGGCCCGCCACGGGACTGACCGCCCCCGACGCGGCCGCTCTTCGTGAGGATATTCATCTCGCCCGCGGTCTTGGCTACAACCTCGTGCGCAAGCACCTCAAGTTTGAGGAGCCGTTGTGGCTGCACGAGGCAGACATGACCGGCATGCTCGTCTGGGCTGAGCCTGCGTGCCCGAGCCGGTTCTCGCCCGAAGCGGCGGACGCGTTCGAGGCGCAGCTTCCGGCCATGGTGGAACGCGATGGCAATCACCCGAGCATCGTGGTCTGGGGGCTGTACAACGAGGAATGGGGCCTCGATTGGGACATCCCGGGCAGCCCTGCACGCGCGGAAGCAGCGGTACGAGCATACGACCGGCTGAGCGCCCTTGATAGTACTCGCCCGATCGTGGAGAACTCGGGCTGGTCGCACGTGAAGAGTGATCTCGTTGACTGGCACTACTACGAGCCCGACCTGGCGCGGTGGAAGCGTGCCATGGCAGAGATCGCCCTTGGAACACGTGAGACGTTCCCCGTCAGGCTCGCCCCCGATTTCACCGTCGACAAATCGCTGTACGGGTCTGAAGACTTCCCTCGTAACGGCATTCCCATCGTCAACGGCGAGTATGGCGAGGGATTCACCAGCCTCGAGCGCGCCTGGCATTTGCGCTGGGAGACTCAGGAGATGCGACGGCACGACAGATTCGCCGGCTACGTATACACGGAGATCGCCGACGTCGAGCACGAGAATGCTGGACTGCTCACGACGGACCGGCGGGTGAAGGAATGGGGTGGATGCGTTCCCTCTGACGTGAACGCCGAGACTGTGCTTGTACTGGACGTCATTCCGCTCACTGCTGGCGCGGACATCGAACCGCCGACGACGCCCCTTGTTTTCGATGTCCACATTTCGCATCACGGTGCTCATGGTCTGAGCGGGACCATGCATGCTGCCTGGGCGCGCGCCGGTTCGCCCATCGACCCAGTACCTGACCGCCCAGACTTCTCGGCCAGACCCGTTCGCGTGAGGCCCTTCGAGATCTCAGACGCAGTCACCGTTGAGGTTCCAGTGAGGGAGGGGCCCGCTCGCCTGATCGTGTGGTTCGCCGATGACTCAGGTTCTGTGGTTGCGCGCTCATTCCTCGATGCTGCAGAAGTCGAACCGCCGAACCGGCGGGGCGCTAGGCCAGGTGAATTCGTGGATGCACCACGCCCGGGAGTTGACTAGACGTCGATGCCAGCGATAGCCGTCGTGTTCTGAGATTGTTGATATCAGACCCTTGGAGGTGGATCGTGGCACAGATGTCTCGCTCCGTGATCCGTGGACGGTCGCAGGAGGCGTGATTGACGACATGCTCAACTAGCCGAGCGCTGACGTCAGCGTTCCCACGAGGATCGCGACGAGCAAGACCGCGAACGTGCCGACGGCGATGAGCGTGGCAACCCGGTTCTCGACAAGCAGTGCGACGAACTCACGAATGAACGCGCTCGGCACGTAGTAGCGCGCAGTGCGAGACCCCACCACCTGGGCGTCGACGTCCATACGTCGGGCAAGCGACGCCGTACGCAGCACATGGTAATCGCTGGTCACGAGCATGATCGGCCCACGACGATCGGCTTCGTCGAGAAGCTCGATCGAACGTGCGATGTTCTCGCGAGTGCTTGTCGATTGGGTTTCCGGAAGAATATCCGCCTCAGGCACCCCTTGTTCGCGCAGGTAATCGGCCATCGCCTCACCCTCGGGACGCGGCTCGTCATCGCCCTGCCCGCCAGACGGCACGAGCACCGGGTGATTGCCGCGAGCAAGCTCCGCGCCGTACACCCGGAGCCCACGATCGAGGCGGCCGCGCAGCAGCGCAGGAACACGTCCGCGGATGAGCCCGGAACCATGAATGACAATCGCCGACGGTGTGAACGTATGGCGCATTCGCCCGTACACGACCGAGTAAAGAGCGAACGATACGAACGCGACGCTTGCGTACGCCGATGCCAGACCGATGAGTGCGGCGAGCCAGAACCCCGTCACCCTGAACTGCACGACGAGCATGACGGAGATCACAGGAAGCGCGAGAACAAGCACGCCGACAATGAGCGAAAGCTGGTTGCCGAGGCTGCGGCCCTCACGTCGCAGCATCGTGATGCCGTTGGCAATGAGACCCACGCCGAATACCAGGATGCTGAGGGGAATCGCAAGACCGAGGATCCACAGCAGGATCGAGGCGACGATGCTGTACTCGGCGAGGACCATGAGGAGCCCGGCCCCGCCAAACGCGATTGCGGCCACGAGGAAAGGGCCATTGCGCAGAAGCCGCGGATCCTTCGCGCGCGACACAGCAAAACACACTGCGAAGACGACGCCGAGAGCCAGAAGGAACATGGTTCTCAGACTATCGGCGCCCCACAGATTGAGGCATCGCTCGTGAGGATGGTGTTACATCAGTCGCTTGATTGACCGGCCCATGCCCTGAGATCGGTCAGGCAGGCTGTGCCAGTGCGTCGAGTTCGGCAATGGAGCCAGCATCGAGCTGCACGGCGCCAGCTTCGACGTTCTCATTCAGATGATCGATGCTGCTTGTTCCAGGAATCACCATGGTGTTCGGCGAGTGCGCGAGCTGCCAGGCGAGCCCAACCTGAGACGGTGTCGCTCCGAGACGTTCTGCAACGTCAGCAACGATGCGCTCGTCGGCAACCTTCGGGAGCGTGCCGAATCCACCTCCGAGTGGAAAGTACGGTACCCAGGCGATGCCGTGCTTCTCGCAGAGGCTCAGCAGCGGTTCGTCGTCACGGCGCACCAGGCTGTACATGTTCTGCACGCACGCCACCCCCAGCGGCAGAGCGGTGCGCAGCTGTTCAATTGTGACGTGACTGAGCCCGATGCTGAGAATCTTGCCCTCATCACGAAGCGAGACCATCTCAGCGAGCTGATCTTCAAAAGACACAATCTGACTTCCCTCAGCGACGAGCCCCGGTGTGAAGTCCATTCGTCGCAGGTTCACGATGTCAACTCGATCCGTGCCCAAGGTGCGCAGGTTTTCCTCCACGGCAACTCTGAGTTCACCTGGCTTCTGCGCCGCTTCCAAGGGCACAGGTGCACCCGACACGAGTTTTACGCCCACCTTTGTGGCGATCACAATGTCATCGCGCACACCTGCGAAGCTCTCGCGCAGCAGTTGGTTTGCGCGATCGTCTCCATAGAACTGCGCCGTATCGAAATGGGTGACGCCCAGCTCGCGCGCCGTGCGCAGAAGTGCCACGGCGCTCGCCCGATTCTCCGCGGTTTCGGCCATTAGGGCGATCCGGCTCATGCCGTACCCGATGCGGGCAGTCGGCGTGCCGCCTAAAGGGAACGAACCCCCTGGGATATTGCTCACGGGGTGTGGGGAAGCGGGCTCGGTCATCGTGCGGCTCCGTTCATCAAAAGACCTCTGACGTATTGGCTGTGGGTGTTCGATGAACAGCCGAACACCCGTGTTTGCGCGAAGGCTGGGCGATTCCTCGACAGGAGCCGACAGCATAGGCATTGCTATGGCATAAGGTTCGAGCCCATGCTCGACGCCCGAAAACCCGCATGCTTCGCCATTACCCGAGGGGTTGTGCCACTGATCGTTGAACGAAGCTGTGGGCCGGCGGCGGTAGGCTGGGCGTGTTGTGCGCCGCGCGGCGGGAGTCGGCATCCGGAAACGCGAGCTTCACTGCGACGCGACGATTGTGACCTCAGCCCACAGGGAGAGCATGAACGTGGGCGGAAGAGACGCCGGGGCAGCCGACGAGCCTGCGCGTCACCGCGGACTCATCGTGCTGCTTGGGGTCGTGGCGGCGCTCGGCCCGATGACTGTTGATATGTATCTGCCGGCACTTCCCGAGATCACGCGCGAGTTCGCCACGTCCGAGGCGACGATCCAGATCACGCTCACAGGGTCGTTGCTCGGCATGGGCGTCGGGTCCCTTCTGTTCGGACCAATTTCGGATGCCCGCGGGCGACGCGTTCCGCTCATCATCGGACTGACGATCCACGTGGTCTTCTCGATTGCGTCGGCATTCGCGGGCAACGTTGCGGCGCTCATCGTGTTCCGCACCCTGCAGGGCGTCGGGTCTGCGGCCGCGCCCAGCATAGCCATGGCGATCGTGCGCGACATCTCGCACGGGCGCGCAGCATCCGTTCGCTACTCGATGATCATGATGGTGTCGATGAGTGCACCGATCGTCGCGCCGCTCATCGGATCGCTGATTCTGCTTGGTACTGATTGGCATGGCATCTTCATTGCGCAGGGAGCGATGTCTGCGCTGTTGGTTGTGCTCGGTCTGCTGTTTCTTCCCGAGACGCGGTCGCACCGCGTGCCGCTGCGCGACTCGCGAGTGTTCGCCGGGGCGGCATCCCTGTTTTCAGACCGGATGTTCGTGGGCGCCGCCCTGTCGCAGTTGGCGATGATGGCAGCGAGCTTCTGCTACATTTCAGGGCTCAGTTTTGTGGCGCAAGACTGGTACGGCGTCTCGCAGCAGGTGTACGGTGTGATCCTCGCTGCAGGGGCCGTCGTGATGCTCATGATGAACCCGCTCAGTCCATTGCTTCTGCGGAGGTTCATGCCGCACAAAGTTCAGATCATCGGGCTGGTTGGAGCGCTCACCTCGTCGGTGCTGATCATGGTGTCGGCCGGATGGCTCGGGCTGCCGGGGGTGACTGCGTTCGCGTGGCTGTGCATCGGGTTTCAGCAGCTGATCATCCCGAACAACCAGGCGATGGGGCTGTTTAACCACGCGCCTCGCGCCGGCATGGCCGCCGCCCTGATCGGCACGGCGGGCACGCTTGGCGCTGCTCTGTCGGCGCCGCTTCTCGGCCTTGCGGGCACCGACAACGGCTTCAACATGGGCCTCGGAATGTTCGCGTTCTATGCTGCGGCTCTCGCAGCATCCGTCTTCATCATCGGGTTCAAGAATGACGATCTGACGACGCGGCCGGTGCCGATCGTGCCGTGACCCGAATCTTCGGTTCTGGTCATTGCGACGCTGCCTCGCTCTCGGGAAGTACAGCGAAAGCGACTTTGCAACCGTACGCAGATGGTATACCGTAATGGCATACCATC
The DNA here is from genome assembly GCF_011751765.2 of Paramicrobacterium chengjingii. GTDB lineage: Bacteria > Actinomycetota > Actinomycetes > Actinomycetales > Microbacteriaceae > Paramicrobacterium > Paramicrobacterium chengjingii. The sequence continues at coordinate 3,111,186 of NZ_CP061169.1, read as the reverse complement.
TGCGGAGAATGATGCAGTTGACCGCTTGACATGAGTGAGTCGCGACGTGATTCCGCGCACGATGACATTTCACACGACAGAACCGGACGGTCATGAACGCAGCCAAAGGGGATCACCCCATCCACGACACCTTGTCTGCTCTGTTCAGCGCGGCAGGTTCTGGAGACATCGACAGCATCCGCAGCCTGCTATCAGCTGGGGTCGACATTGACGCTCGCAATCGACGGCGCGAGACTCCAGTGTTGCGTGCTGCGAAAGAGGGGCAGCTTCATGCTGTCCGGTACTTTATCGAAGCGGGCGCCGATATTGATTTGCAGGACGAAACGTGTCTCAACCCGTTTCTCACTGGATGCATCTCAAACAATCTTGGGCTCGTTCGTCTGACCGTTGAAGCGGGCGCGGACCTTAACCGGCTGACCCGTTTCGGCGGCAACGGGCTGACTCCTGCGGCAGAAAAGGGGCACGTGGACGTCGTCGAGTATTTGCTCGAGTCGACTGATATTAACGTGAACCTGACGAACACATTGGGCTGGACCGCATTGATCGAGGCGATCATCCTTGGTGACGGCGGGCCAACTTACCAGGAGGTCGTGCATCTGCTGCTCGGCCACGGCGCAGACCCTGGGCTGACTGACGAATGGGGTGTGACTCCTCGCGAACTTGCTGAGCGAAGAGGCTTAACGGAGGTCGTTGACCTGATCGATGCCGCTGCTCTTGCGTTGGAGCAATAGAGAATCTATTGCAATTTGGTAGACCACTCGCCGGTGAGTGTGGTCGCTGAATCTCGAGAAAGGAAGTTCTGTCATGGTTAGAAGTGTCGAAGGCCGCGGTCGCGGAAACGTATTTGTCGTCACCGAGAGCCACGGAAATAAAATCGCATTTGTCGACCTGGCGAATACGTCCAATCCAGTTATCTCGGAGACGATCGTCGGGCGCGCGCCCTGGGCCCTAACATCGCACGAGGACACCGCACGAATATACGTCAGTACTGCTGAGGGCCTCGCCGTCGTCGACATGCATACGCGGGAGCGCCTAGCTCTCGTTCCTTACCAGGATCAGCCGTCAGGCGTCGAGTACGGAGAGTATCGGCCGGGGGGTACGGGTGTTGTGGTCACGCCAGACGGAACCTCCGTCTACGTCGCGGTGACCCGTGAAGGGAAGAACTCTTCCGTCGAGCGCTTCGATGTCGCTACTGGGGTGATGACAGATTCCTTCGAGATCGGTCTGCGCCCGTTTGATGTACAGATCTCTCCCTCAGGTCACGAGGTGTACACCATCGATCACGACTCTTTCACGCTCCATACGATTAGCATTCCGGAACACCAAGTAACGCGCACCGAGATTGCACCGTTCGGCACCGAAGGCGGTCTCATGTCGCACTTCAAACCGCACTACGCAGCAGTTGCCGATGATGGCACTCTCTATTTCCCGTATCAGGGGAAGGGGCTAGCGGTGTACTCGCCGAATACGCGACAGTACCGCACCGAGCCCATGGAGGCGGACTCTCATCAGCACGGGACATGCCTGACGGCCGATGGTCGGTTGCTCGTTGTCGGAGTCGGTGCCATTGGTGGCGCGACTCTTGGGCCAAGCCTGACGATCCGGACGCTTGACACTGGCCAAGAGGTCATTGTTCCCCTCAAGAAGGGGCACGAGAATCCCGTTGAGTGGTTGGATGCCCCCGACGGCCGCCCCAAAGCTGTTCTCACAGGGGGCTCGACAAGCAGGGGGCCGTGGGACGGCATTGCCATTCTCGACCTCGATTCCCACGACGTCGTCGAGGTTGAGGTTCCAGACAAACCGCAGATGGGCACCTTCATTCAGGTCGGCTGATGTCGACAGTGTAATCGAAACATGACAGCCCATGGTTGACTTTCATCGGATGGTATACCAGAATCAAGAATGAGTTTGGTATACCACCCAAGTCTCCAGACTCCAGACACAGCGCGGTGAAAAGCCGTGCAACACGAGAGGATGCGCCTCAAATGTCAATGAAGACACCGATACGCAAGCGGATTGTAGGGTTCGGGGCAATTGTTGCCGCTAGTGCGATGCTGCTTACGGGATGCATGGGGAACGCCGTTAACGCGGGCGGTGACGGTGCCTCCGGCGGGTCTGCGGTTCTCGCCATGCCCTCCGAGCCCTCAAACGTCGACCCGATCATGACGAGGAGCCTCAGCGCTTGGAACATTTACTATGCGGTTTTCGACGGGCTCACGCGACTGGAGGGGGACGGGTCTATCTCGCCTGGACTGGCAGAATCATGGACATCGAACGACACTCAGGATGTCTGGGAGTTCACGATTCGAGATGGTGTCGCATTCCACGACGGTACGGCGCTTGAGATCTCGGACATTGTGTACACGTACGAGAAGATCCTCGCAACCGACACCTCAACGAACAAGGTCGCCATTGCGATGGTCGATTCTGTGGAAGCGGAGGGCGACAACGTGGTGCGCTTCACGTTGAAGAACCCGTTCGCTGCATGGCTCAGCCAGGTGGCAACAATTGGGATCGTTCCTGAGAAATCGTATGAAGAGAAGGGTGATCAATTCGCCGAGGATCCGATCGGTACGGGACCATTCAAGTTCGAGTCATGGAACCATGGTGTCGACTACACGGTGGAGCGCTACGACGACTATTGGGGTGAGCCGGCCCAGCTCGACAAGGTAACGTTCAAGTTCGTCGGTGCTGCCGATGCGCGCACCACGGGGGTTGAATCTGGAACGCTTGACACCGCACTGATTCCAGCAAGTCAGGTGCCGGTAGTCGAGAGCAGCAACTCGGCCACGGTGATTGACGCAGTCTCGAACAAAGTGGCATTGCTCGGAGTGAACACAACAGCAGGAGCCCTACAGAACCTCAAGCTGCGCCAAGCTTTACCAATCGCCATCAATCGGGAGCAGATCATCACGGAGCTTCTCGACGGGTATGGCACGCAAACAGGGCAGCCCGTCGCCAAGGGCGTCACCGGTTACATCGAGGACTACCCTGTGCCGACCTACGATCGGGGCGCCGCCAAGAAACTGATCGAAGAATCCGGTTATGACGGCGAGCAGATCTCATTTCAATATGCAAGCAGCGGGGGCGACCCCACGGACCCACTTGTCGCCCAGGCGATCGCGAGTGACCTTGAAGCAGTCGGACTGAATATCAAACTCGTTGGAGCGGAGCAGGAGAGCCAGAGTTTGACGATCGCAAATCACCAGGTTGCCGGGTTGTACTTGAACTTCTGGTCTCCGTCGAGCATGGATGGCGATGTCGTGGTCAGTCAACTTCTCGCAGGAGGACCCGAGGATTACGCTCGGAGCCCTGTCACTGCGAAGCTCTACCTTGATCAGCAAGCAGCGTCCGGCGACGAGCGTATTGCGGTATATCAGAAGATTTGGGAGTGGAACACTGAGAACGTCTCCAACATTTCCCTCTGGCAGATCAAGAACGCCTTCGCATCATCGAAATCATTGAAGTGGACTCCGCCCGTGGATGGGATTTATCGCGCATACGATTACTCCCAAACTAACCGCTGACGACGTGCGGGACCGCTCTGATACATGTGGTCCCGCGCGCTATCATCCCCTGATGGCATCCTCATGAAAGTCGCATCATGACGTCCTATCTCATACGCAGGATCATTCAAGCGATCCTGACGTTGTACATTGCGGTGACCGTCGCGTTCCTTCTCGGCCGAGCGACGGGTAAACCGGCTGCACTCATCCTTACGGAAGGTGCGACTCCACAGCAGATTCATGACCTCAATGAGGCACTCGGGTTTAATGACCCTCTGGCGGGACAGTACGTGAACTACCTCGTTGGGCTATTTCGCGGCGACTTTGGGCTCTCGTATCGAAATCCCGGCCGCGGCGCGATCGAGATTATTCTCGATCGTCTCCCCGCGACGATGACACTTGCGCTGACATCATTCCTCATCGGACTTCTGCTGGCAGTTGTCGCAGCCGTTCTAATCCACATCACTGGCAGCCGAACCCTCCGTGCGTTGTTTGTGTGGAGCGGTTCCCTTCGTCAATCATTGCCCGACTTCTTTTTTGGTGTCGTAATCGTGTTGATCTTTTCCGTCGCTCTCGGCTGGTTGCCGAGCCTGGGCTACAGCGGAACGGCGTCCCTTGTGCTGCCGGTAGCCACTATCGCAACCGCTCAATTCGTTCTCTATGTTCGCCTGCTCGATTCAGCTCTGAGTGAGCAGAGCACCGAAGACTACGTACGCACGGCCTACGCTCGCGGAAAGGGCCATGCTATGGTCGTCGCCACTGAAATGCTGCCTAACGCCTTCCTGCCGGTACTGACCGTCGCGGGCCTCAACCTCGCGAGTCTGCTTGGTGGAACGATCATTGTCGAGCAGGTATTCGCATGGCCCGGAGTCGGTGGCGCCCTCATTGGCGCGGTCAGCCAAAGAGACTTCGCGGTTGTTCAGGCAGGGCTTCTCGTTGTCGCGTTCATCTTCGTCGTTGTCAACGTGTTGGTGGATGTCCTCTCAGCAGTCATCGACCCGAGGGTGAAGCTCTCATGACCGACACCGTTGCCCTCGCTCAGTCTGAATTCCCGGCGAACGCCCGCAGACAAAAACGGGCGCACGCCGCGGGGCATGTGCTCTCATACCTCGGCGGGACCGTCGTGCTCGCTACGGTACTCGGAGTGATCGCTGTGCATTTCATTCCCGGCTTCGATCCATACAGCCAGAATCTTTCGGCCGCCCGGCTCGAACCATTTTCTGATCCCGCGCATCTACTGGGTACGGATGCTGTCGGACGCGACCTGCTGAGCCGCCTCGCCGCAGGCGGAAAGACGACGCTTCTGATCACCCTCGCAATCGTGTCGCTCAACATGTTCGTGGGTACCGTCCTCGGGCTACTCGCCGGATACTTCGGGGGCTGGCTCGATAACGTCATCGCGCTCGTCACTGATGTGAGCCTCGCGCTCCCCGCCGTTTTGCTTATGATCGCCTTGTCCGCGATCTTCGGGCCCAGTGCGACGTTGATGATTCTGGTGCTCGGATTCACACACTGGATGAACTTTGCGCGGCTTGCACGCTCGACTTCCGTGGCATTGCGCGGGCGTGACTTTGTCATTGCTCCACGAATGCTGGGAGCATCGTCGGCCCGCGTGATCAGGACGCATGTGCTTCCGCATGTGATGCCGCAGATGTTCATTTTGGCGGTGACGAGCATCGGGCATGTGATTCTGTTGCAGGCAGGTCTCGACTACCTCGGCTTGGGAATCCAAGCGCCCGAGCCGACGTGGGGTGGGCTTGTCCTTGAGGGCCAGAACTATCTACGTTTGTCGCCGTGGCAAGTGATCATCCCCGGTCTTGCGATCTTCCTGATCGTTGGCGGAACGCAATTTTTCAGCCAGCGGTTCACGGCCGAGAACAACAAACCGCTTCGGAAGGTTCGCTGATATGCCCTCAGATGCTCCGCTTTTGGAAGTTGAGGACCTGGTCATCACGACGTCCGGTCCTGACGGAGAAGACGTTAACTTGATCGACGGTGTTTCGTTCACCGTCGAGGAGGGCGAAGTCGTTGGCGTTGTCGGCGAGTCGGGGTCAGGCAAGAGCCTCACAGTCTTGGCCATCATGGGTCTGTTGCCTGTCGGCTTGAGTGTTACACGCGGCTCGATTCGCTGGCGCGGAACCGAGTTGATCGGAATGCGCGACCATGTTCTCCGCACCATGCGTGGTCGCGACTTCGGGATGATCTTTCAAGACCCAATGACAGCGCTCAATCCGATCCGGCGGGTGGGGCCGCAGATTCTAGAGGCGGTCAGATTGCACCAGGGTGGTTCTCGGAAGAATGCGCGTGACCGTGCACTTGAACTTCTTGACACCGTCGGAGTTCCTGAGCCGGAGGTCCGTTCGAGATCGTATCCGCATGAATGGTCGGGTGGAATGCGGCAGCGCGCGGTCATCGCGATGGCAATGGCGAACAACCCGGCACTGCTGATTGCTGACGAACCCACGACGGCACTCGATGTGACGGTGCAAGCGCAGGTGATGTCGACGCTCAAGAAAGCGCGCGAGGAGCTGTCATCAGCGTTGATTCTGATCACGCACGATCTCGCCCTCGCCGCGGAGAACGCGTCACGAATGCTGATCATGTACTCCGGCAGGATTGTCGAGTCGGGCAACACGCACGACATTTTCCTCAGGCCTGCGCACCCATACACACTTGGGCTTCTGAAAAGTCTGATCTCTGAAACGGACCAGCGCGCATATGCCATTCCGGGGAACCCGCCGTCGCCTCGAAGTCGTCCGGGCGGGTGCCCCTTCGCGCCCCGCTGCGAGCTTTCTCGGGGTCGAAGCATTTGCGTGACCGAGAGTCCGCTGCTCGAGAAGCGATCGAACAATTCGTACTCAGCGTGTCATTTCTCACACGAGGTGGTTGACGGGAGTCTCAATCAGCAGACGGAACGGAATCACAATGGCTGAGGCCTTGGTCGAAGTGAACGATCTTGCCGTGACGTATGGCCGTAGGGGCGCCGTGCGCCGAGGTCGCGGTGTTCGAGCTGTCCGAGGGGTGAGCCTCAAGCTCTTTCCTGGGCGCACTCTTGGTCTCGTGGGCGAATCTGGATGCGGGAAATCGACGTTGATCCGCGCGATCTTCGGTCTGGCTCCGATCGCGACCGGCCGTGTTGTGGCTTTCGGCAGCGACATTACCCACATTCCGCTGAGGCGACGACGGCAGTTGGGTGGGCAGATGCAGATGGTGTTTCAAGACCCGTACTCTGCCATCGACCCGAGAATGACGGTACACGAGATCGTGGCGGAGCCCCTGCGAATCAGGGGGAAGTACGAGCGTAGAATTGTGGATGAACTGCTTGACCGAGTCGGAGTCAGCACCGAGATGGCTGCGCGAAAGCCGGGGGAATTCTCTGGTGGACAACGGCAGCGTGTTGGAATCGCACGCGCACTCGCGCTCCGACCGAGAGTGGTGGTTCTGGATGAGCCGGTGTCGGCGCTCGATGTGTCAATTCAAGCTCAAATTCTGAATCTACTCAGTGACCTGCAGTGTGAGTTAGATTTGGCGTACCTATTCGTGTCTCATGACCTCGCGGTTGTGAGGCACGTTGCCGATGACGTCGTTGTTATGAACCATGGTGAGTTTGTTGAAGAAGGGGCTATCTCTGACGTGTTCGATAACCCGAAGCATCCGTACACCCGCTCGCTTCTCAGTTCGATCCCGCGGGTCCGCATTACGGGAGGTTCCGTGTGAACGACAAGTCGGTGAGGGAGTCGGCGGGGCGTAACCGAACGCCCAATCACGAATCAGTCTCCCAACCCGCGGATGCCTCTTCGTCTCGGCAATATCAGATCGCGGACCAAATTCGAGAGCGCATTCTGAGCGGGACATACATCCCTGGGACGCGGCTGATCGAGCGCACGCTCGCGAGCGAGCTTGGCGTGTCACGTATCCCGGTTCGAGATGCCCTCAATATTTTGCGCGGAGAAGGGTACGTATCGGCATTCCCGAATCGCGGAATGGTCGTCACAACACTGACGAATGAGGACGTCGAGGAGCTTTTTGAAGTGCGGGAGGCTCTTGAGGTACTAGCCGTTCGCCGCGCAACGGCTCGGGCAACACCATCCGAACTGTTACGACTTGCAAAGGTCCTGTCCGATTCCAAAGATGCAGCAGAACGCCGGGATCCTCGTGCCGTTGGTCGATGCAATCAAGAGTTTCATGATCTTCTGATGGCAAGTGCACACAATTCATTATTAGTAACAATGATGGAGCCGCTTGAGGGTCGTTTGCATTGGCTGCTGAGGCAGAACGACGACCCCAGGCCGTTGCATGACGAGCACATCGCTCTACTCGATGCGATCCGTAGCGGTGATCCGGATCGAGCCGCGGCGCAGGCCCTTGCACACGTGCGAACAAGCCGAAGGATCTGGCTTGAGTCCGAGGCGCGCAAGTCCGAGACAGGCGTCTCGTAATGGTTAGCTGATAGTGGAATCGATTGCGTCGTCGTCGCCCACGTGAGCGGCAGGTGTCGGCGTGAAGAAGTTGACGAGATTGCCGTCAGGGTCGCGAAAGAGCAGTGATCGATTTCCCCAGGGCATCGTCGTCGGTTCATTCACAAACTCATCGACCACGTCATGGAGTGTCGGGTAGATGGCATCGACGTCGTCCACACGAATGTCGAGAATGACGGAGCGGTTCGCCCGCGCCTCGGCCGACCCCTCTCCCAGGAGGGGGATCGTGGATGAACTGGCGAAAGCGAGCGTTCCAGACTCAGTGCGCAGCTCAGCGAACAGCTCGTGCAGCCGCACCGACTGAATGCCCGTGATGCGTTCGTAGAAGTCGACAATGCGCGGGAGGTCGTCAGTGATGATGCGCGTTGCAGTCAGTTCCATTGGTTGTTCTCCGTTCTGTGGCGCGGCAAAATGCCGATGCGTCAACGGTAAAATCAATACTGGACAGTTAATGTCCAGTTTCTTGAGATTATTGACGCATGAGCGGACCAATACTCCGGATGCTCCAGCTGCTTGAGCTCTTGCAGGCCACGGGCATGCGCTCACGTGGTGAGCTGGCCGAGCGCCTTGGCGTGGACGAGCGCACCGTTCGACGTTATGTGGGACATCTTCGCGAAATGGAGATTCCGGTTGAGACGATTCGTGGCCGTCATGGCGGATATCAGATCGCCGCGGGCCTACGCATGCCTCCGCTCATGCTCAGTGAGGACGAGGCAGTCGCCGTCGTGCTCGGGCTGCTCCACGCGCAGTCCGTGCCGGGGTCATCGACCACGGCCATGCAGACCGCGATGTCAAAGGTGCGGCGCTCGCTCCCGACCGAATCAGCCCGAAAGCTCGACGTGTTGTTGCGAACGGCTGACTTCGCCGACGCGCGTGAGGCCGCCGTGCCAGCAGCCGGAATACTGTTGACAGTCGCAGATGCGATTCATCAACGGCATCCGCTTGCGCTGCGCTATCAGGATGGCAGCGGGCAGCCGTCGAATCGCACAGTGCATCCGTACGATCTGATCGCCTACTCGGGCCGCTGGTACGTGATTGCGCTTGACAGCGACAGCGATGCAGAAAAGACGTTCCGCCTCGACCGCATCACCTCCGCCCGCGCCGTTCCCGGCACTTTCACCGCGCCGCCGCGAGAGCAACGAGGCGTATCGCGTCTCATCGACGGTTTTGTGGGCGCCGATTACGCCTGGCACGTCGTGCTGCGTGTGCACGCCAGTCAGGAGCGCATCCGCGACCACCTACCTACGAGCATTGCCCGAATCGAGAAGCTTTCGGATGCTAATACCGATGACGAACCGACCTGGCACCGTATCGACATCAACGCCGAGCGCCTTGAGTGGCTCCCGCCTGTGATCGCCGCGCTTGACTGTCCTGTCATCGTCGACCAGCCCACAGAGCTTAGAACTTTGATCGCCGACCTTGCAGCGCGACTCCTCACCATCGCTGCGCCATCCTGAGACGCGTGTTCACGAGTGCCGACGCAGTTCAGAACGTGCAGCTCGGTGCGACGACATTGACGGTTCTGCCGGTACTCGCTGTGTTCTTGGTCGCACAGAAACAATTCGTTCAGGGCCTCGCGCAATCTGGGCTGAAGGGCTGAGTCGAAGCTGTTGCCAGTGCCCAATTCTGCTTAGTCGTCCACAGGTAGAAAGTTTAGCGAGTTATCCACAATGATGGTGTGATCGGGGGTTTATGTCGGCAGAAATGTCGGTGGCTGCTGGCAAACTATGGTCATGCAAAACACAGCGACAGTCTCCGATTTCGAGCCTGTGGAGGGTCCGGATGCTGCAGCTGTGCGTGCCGCGGAGCACATTCTGGCGGATGCTGCTGAGCTTGCCAAGATTGACCCAGCCGCACTGTCTGCCGATGCTCTACTGACCTATACCGGGCTGTTGGGGAACATCACCCGCATTGTCGAGGGCCGCCAAATTGGCAATGTCGGTGACATTGCCCGGCGTTCGGGCACGGATGCGGGGTTTGATGGTCTTGCTGCCCGTCACGGGTCATCCAGTCCGACGGCATTGTTTGAGAGGGTCACGGGGGTGAAGAACTCCACAGCGCACCGTTACACGAAGGTCGCCGAACAGGCCACACCGCGGGTGTCTGACACAGGGTTGCCGTTGGACCCGGTCTTCACCCAAACAGCGGACGCGTTGAACGAGGGCACGATCGGTCTCGATGTTGCCGAGGTGATCACATCGGCGTTGGCGCCGGTACTGTCTCGGGTGGCGCCGGAACAAGCAGACTGGGCCGAGAGCACACTGTTGGGTAACGCGACGGGTGCTTTTGGTGAGGTTCCGGTGTCGGCTGATGCTCTGCGTCAGCAGGCCCGCATGTTCTGTGTTGCGTTGGATCCGGATGGTGTGGAACCCACAGCGGAAGAACTCCATGAAGCACGTGCTCTGGTGTTTCGTCACCAGGACGACGGGAGTATGAGAATCACCGGCACCCTGTCCCCGGAACAGGCAGCACAGGTGACACCCGTGTTTGACGCGTTCATGTCGAAGAGAACATCACCGAAGTTCATGGAGACCGAAGAACTCGCCGCCCACGGTGAAGAACCGGAAGCACGGTCGAGGCAGCAGGAACGTGCCGACGTGTTCACAGCGATCATCGGCGGCACCGGGAAACAACAGTCCGCCCCGAAACTGCACGGCAGAGGACCCACCGTGTTGGTCACCGTGAAAGACACTGACCTCGACAACGGTACGGGTGCTGCCTGGTCACCGGGAACACCGGCACCGCTACCCATGTCGTTCGTGAAGCAGATGCGATGCGACGGCGACACCCGACACGTGCGTATCGATGAGCACGGTGACGTGTTGAACCTCGGGTATGCCAGACGTGAGTTCAGCCCGAAGCAACGCCTCGCCCTGATCGCCCGCGATGGCGGCACGTGTGTTGCTGCTGACTGTGACATTCCTGCCTGGCTGTGTGAAGCACACCACGTGCAGGGGTGGGCAAACGACGGGAAGACCGACACCACCAACGGTGTCATGTTGTGCTGGTGGCATCACCGTCTGGTTGAACGCGGCGAATGGGCTCTCATCCGAGACAACACCGGGCGCCCGAGACTCGTTCCACCAGACTGGTACGTCAACCGACGGTATCTGGGCAGGCGGCGCAAACCCGGAGACGAGAACGACACCGGACCGGACCCCGGACGAGATACCAGGCCGCGCACCTGAGTACGCGGCGGCCCCGGAAACACTCCACGCACGAGTCCAACCACTCGAAGCGCTACATGGAGTGTGCTCTGCGGTTACTGAACGAGCTGAATCCCTCGCCGCGCGATCGAGTGCGTCCCGATTTCAGTGCGCCATCTGCGACTGTCTAGCGGCCCTCGGCATCGTGTACGACACTCCAGTTATCGCCAAGCGATGTGCTGTTGAACTCGTACATCGGATCCTCGGGGCGAGTGTTCAGTGGCTCGGATGCCGTCCGCGTCCGGTGTCGCGCGTTATGCCGATGCGGTCGCCGCAAGCGTCTCGCGTGCCGCACTCACGACGGCAGAAACCGTGATTCCCTTGCGAGCGAGAACCTCGGACCCGGATCCTGACTCACCGAATTCATCGATCCCGACGACGCGACCGTTGAGACCCACCCATCGATACCAGACGTCGCCACGACCTGCTTCAACAGCGACACGCGCACGAATCGCATCGGGGAGGACCGATTGACGCCATTCGGAGTCTGCGTGTTCAAACCATTCGACACAGGGCATCGAGATCACGCGAACAGCTGTGCCGTCGCGGGCGATCTCGCGAGCCGACTCGAGGATGAGAGCGACCTCGCTTCCCGTGGCGATCAGGGCGATGTCGTCTCCCTCGCCGTGTTGCCACACGACATAAGCACCCTGCCTCACCTTGTCATCGAGGTTTTCTCGAGGGGGAAGCGCTGGGACATCCTGACGAGAGAGTACAAAGGCTACGGGCGACGCGGGTCCCGAAAGAACAGCTCTCCACGCCGATACAACTTCGGCAGCATCCGCTGGTCTGATGACGCTAAGACCGGGAACCGTGCGCAGAGACGCAATCTGCTCAACTGGCTGATGGGTTGGCCCATCCTCGCCCACCGCTACTGAGTCGTGGGTGTAGATATACGTTGTCGGCAGGTTCATCAACGCTGCAAGTCGGATGCTGGGGCGCTGGTAGTCGCTGAATGCGAGGTAGGTCGAGCCGTATGGTCGCCACAGGCCGTGAAGAGCGATACCAGACAGAATTGCGGCCATCGCATGCTCGCGGATGCCGAAATGGATGAAGTCACCTTCAGGGTGGCTTGCCGAGACTGCGTCCCCTGGAATCGCGACGTTCGTTGACCCGGACAGATCTGCTGAACCTCCGAAGAGGACTCCCTTGGACGCGAGTGCGGCGATCACTGCCCCGTTAGTCTTCCTGGTTGCCGTGGGCGTCTCGATGTCGGTCCGCGTGACAGCGTCCAAGGCAGATTCCACAGCTGCAGACACGGCCGGAGGCATGCGCAATGGAGCCGACAGCATCAGCTCGTCACGGCGGTGCGCGAGCTGCGGATGATGCGCACGCCAGAGCTCCTCGCGTTCTTGCCACTTCCGGTGCAAATCGACTCCACGGCTCTGCGTCTCACGAGTGACCTCACGCACACTGTCGTCAACGAGAGTGGTAAGTGTGGAATCAGGTGAGAAGCCGAGCGTCGCGAGAACATTTGCCGTCTCCAGTTCGCCGAGCGCACCTGCATGCGCAGCGCTGGTCCCTTCGATGCTCGTGGAGGGGGATGCTATTACGCTCCGGACAGCGACGAGAGTGGGCTGCCCGGTTCGCTCGCGCGCGACGGTCAGGATCCGCTCGATCTCGTCAAGGTCGTGAAAATCTACGATGTCGAGAACTCTCCATCCGTACGCGCGGAAGCGCTCGCGGACGTTCTCTGAGAACGCGAGATCTGTTGGTCCGTCGATGGTGATTCTGTTGTCGTCCCAGATGGCGACCAGATTGTCGACACCGAGCGCTCCGGCCAAGCTCGCGGCCTCGGCTGACACGCCCTCCTGGAGACAGCCGTCACCGGCAAGCGTGAATACGTCGGCTCCCCACACCCCTTCGTGCGCGTCATGCAGAGACTCATCGCGGCGCAAGGAGATTGCCAGTCCGATAGCGCTGGCGAACCCTTGGCCGAGGGGGCCGGTAGACATTTCTACACCCGGCGTTACCCCAAGTTCTGGATGCCCCGGCGTCCGAGCCCCCAACGTCCGGCTCATCGCAATGTCGCTCAAATCAAGGTCGTATCCCGACAGATGCAGTTGCGTGTACAACAGTAGACTCGCATGGCCGGCCGAGAGTATGAATCGATCGCGACCTTCCCACTCGGGATCCGCGGGGTTATGGCGGAGAACGCGGTGGAACAGAACATGGGCGAGAGGTGCCATAGCCATCGCCGTGCCCGCATGTCCATGACCTTTCGACTGAACGACGACCGCGGGAATGGCAATAGCTGCCGCGACCGCACGACTCTCAGCGTCGCTTCGAGCGCCGCGGATGATCGAGCTTCCCGGAACAGCAGCTGTGCTGGGTGACATGTAGTGGACTTTAGTCTACTAATAGACTTAAGCCAAGAGGGAGGATAACCGTAGATGTCAGGCAGAAACATGACCGGGTCCGGGATCGTACTTGACCTGATTCGGTCGGGTCGCGCGACGACTCGCACCGATCTGCTGGACGGGCTGGGGTGGTCCCGTGTGACCCTCAGCCGACGCCTTGATGAGCTCATCGACAACCGCATCATTATTCGCGCGGGGCACACGGCAAGCGGCGGCGGGCGCCCTCGCGAAGAGTTCGAGGTCAATCCAGAACTGGGTCTCGTTCTTGCGATCGACATCGGCAGTTCGCATTCTCGGGTCGGGATCACCGATGTCGTCGGAGCCGTCCTGTTAGAAGACGAGGCGGACATCGGCTTGTTCGACGGACCGAGCGAGATCTTCAGCTGGGCGGAGCAGGTGTTTGACTTTCTGCTGATGAAGGGCGGGTGGGCGCGGGACAGGATTCGTGGCATTGGCGTCGGCGTGCCCGGCCCGGTCGACTCGACAACGGGGTATCTGGGGAGTCCGCAGCTCGATCCGCGGTGGGACAACGTGCGTGTCCGGGACTATTTCACGACCTGGCCAGACGACATCGTGTTCGCCGTCGATCGTGACGTCAATATTCTCGCGATCGGTGAAGCCCGATACGGGTGGCCTGAGTATCGCGATCTCGTCGTTGTGAAGACCGGGATCGGCATCGGGTGTGCATTCGTCATGGACGGCAACGTTGTACGGGGGAGCCGAGGCGGGGCGGGACAGCTCAGTGCACCCCTCAGAGACCGGCTCAGCGAGCCATTGAAGCGACTCGAAACGGTGGCGAGCGGAGGGACCATTCGCGATCGTCTCGTGAGGTCGGGAGCGCACGTGCGCACGAGTGCGGACATCGTTGCTCTCGCGCAGGACAAGAATTCGGAGGCCCTTGCGCTCTTAGAAGACGTCGGCGAGATCATCGGCTATGCGCTCGCCGACGTCGTCGGTCTTCTGAATCCCTCAGCTGTCGTTATCGGAGGCAACCTCGCCCAAGCGGGCGAGCGCTACATCGGGGCAGTCAGACGAGCACTCTTCGGGGCCGCTCATGTCTATTCGCGACAGAAACTCGTCGTTGAGCCATCCCGCCTCGCATCCAAAGCGGGTGTTCGTGGTGCCTCCGCCCTTGCGCTCGACGCGCTCTTTGAATCCGAGCGGATCAGTGCGCTGACGCGCCCTCGCGTTGAATGAGTCGCGGCTGTCGAGATGCTCGTGCCTCTAGCGCTTTAGTACAAAAGTGTGCAAAAGTGAGATGCGAATAGATCACTCACATAATGCACTGGCCAAAGGAGGTTGGAGCATGGGCCTGGCAGATCAGCTTCCCGACTCTGCCGTCTTCACACAGACCGTGGCGCGCGATTGGCGTGACGCGATTCGTTGGGCAGGGCGCGGCCTTGCTAACCAGGGTGTGACGACGGATCGCTACACGGAAGAAATGCTCAAGGCTGTCGATGACCACGGCCCCTATATTGTCGTCGCACCCGGATTTGCACTCGCGCATTCCCGTCCGTCTGATGCAGTGTTGCGGAAGGGTCTGAGCTGGGTCTCGCTGAAGAAGCCAGTGGATTTCGGAAGCGAATCGAACGACCCGGTGAGTCTCGTCGTAGGGCTTGCCGCCACTGACCACGAGGAACACCTCGCCGTCATGGCGGAGCTTGCAGAGGTGCTCTCTCATGACGACGTTCTTGCTGAGCTCATGAGTGCAGAAACGGCGGACGAAATTCGCGCCATCCTGAGGCGCGTCGCTTCGAGTGAGAGCACCTGAGTTCAAAGCAGATGCATTACCTGGAAATGGACAACCCGAAAGAAGGACGAAGTGATGAAAATCGTGGCCGTGTGTGGCATGGGGATAGGCACGTCGGTGCTGCTCAAGATGAATGCCGAAAAGGCCTTGCGCGCGATGGGCGTCGATGCCGACGTCGAGGCAGCAGATATCGGCACGGCACGGGGTGCAGCTCGAACGGCCGATGTCGTCTTGACGTCAGCCGAGCTCGCTGACGAAGTCGGCGAGGTCAAGGCAGAGGTGATCGTGATTAAGAACTTCACCGACGTCAACGAGATCACAGAAAAGCTCGAGAAAAGCGTGAATCGCTGACAGCGGTGCTGGAGCGATAGAGGGAAGGAGCCCCAATGGAGTGGCTAGTTGTTGTACTCAATTTCATCGGGCAGCAGATACTGAATGTGCCCGCATACCTGATCGGTATCATCACGGCGATTGGTCTGATGGCGTTGCGCCGGTCAGCGGGACAGGTCATCGGCGGTGGGTTGAAAGCCGCGCTAGGCTTCCTCATTCTCGGTGCTGGCGCCAACGTTGTGACGGGGTCGCTGGATCCGTTGGGAAAGCTCATTCTTGCGGTGACGGGCGCGCAAGGCGTGATCCCGACGAACGAGGTCATCACAGCCCTAGCCTCGGAACAGTACGGTGCGACAAGCGCCTATGTGCTTGTGCTGGGGTTCATCGTGATGCTGGTCTTGGCGAGGTTCACTCCGCTCAAATACATCTTCCTTACGGGGCACCACATGGTCTTTATGGCACTCCTCCTCAGCGTCGTGCTGACCGTGGGGTTCGGTGAGGATCTCAGCTGGCTTGTCGTGATCATCGGCGCCGTGCTGCTCGGGGTGATCATGGTCGTCATGCCCGCCTTTGCGCATCCGTGGATGAAGAAGATCACGGGTGACGACACGATTGCAATGGGCCACTTCGGATCGGCTGGCTACATCGCCGCCGGTGCTGTCGGGCAAGCAACAGGTGGTCGAAGCCGGTCGACGGAGGAAATCACGTTCCCCAAGGGGCTGAGCTTCCTGCGCGATTCGATGGTTGCGACAGCACTCTCGATGGTCCTTATCTACATGGTGTTCGCGATCTGGGGGCTTATTGTCGACCCCGGGGCCACGACGAAGCTTCTCGGAGGCGAAGACGCTGGAGCGACGATCATGGCTGGCTTCGCCCTTGCTTTGCAATTCGGCGTCGGCGTTGCGGTGATTCTCTACGGCGTGCGAACCGTGCTCGGTGAACTGGTTCCGGCGTTCCAGGGCGTTGCCGAGAAGATCGTTCCCGGAGCGAAGCCAGCGCTCGATGTTCCCATCATTTTCCCATTTGCTGCGAACGCCGTTCTGATCGGATTCATTAGCTCGTTTGTGGGCGGTCTCATCGCTCTTTTGCTGCTGGCGATCTGGCTCAATCCGATGTTTGGATTGGCGTTGATCTTGCCGGGAATGGTTCCGCACTTCTTCACGGGTGGGGGTGCTGGAGTCTTCGGCAACGCATCAGGGGGACGAATCGGCGCGGCACTTGGTGGCTTCGTCAATGGAGTGATCATTACGATCCTGCCCGCAATCTTGCTGCTTGTGCTCGGCGAGTTCGGCTTCGCCAACAGCACGTTCGGGGACGCCGACTTCGGCTGGTTCGGTTCTCTCATCGGTGTGAGCGTGATCGGCCCGACCGGACTCGGGGTTGTGCTGTGCATCGTGATCAGCGTGGTGCTCGTTGTTGTGGCATCGATCTTCCAGAGGAAGGTCGTCGACACGGGATGGGTGCCTGGCGCGAAGCGTGATGCGTTCCTCGCAGAGAAGGAGAAGCAAAGCGCCAGTTGATCGTGGCGGCGCCCTGGCACCGCCGCGAAGGGGGATGTTGAGGGAAGGGCGCCTCTGCGAGGTGCTTCCTTCCCTCAACGTTGTGTTCCTGATTGAGCGGCTTATGCACAGGACATCCCAGCAGCGGTCCCTGTGCACCTGTCAGGCGATAGCTTCACTCCGATAGCTCGTACGTTGTCACTTCGTCGTGGCTGACTCGCGTGCCGTCATCGTCGGCCTTCGCAATGTCGTACGCCTCCACGTCTTCTGCCATTTCGTTGTCGAGGAGGTTCGCGATCGCCGTCGCCAGCGCGAGGTCTTCCCACGACATACCCGTCGTCTTGACGACAATGGGGGAGTCACGGTGAAGCTCGTGCTCGCCGCGGATCACCGCCCGCATCGGAATCAGATTCTCACGTGTGATCGAGCCGTCAGCCGCAGCCATCACGATGTCACCCCCGCTGCGGAACGCTGTGTCGACCTCTTCCACCACGATCTGCGCACGTACCATCAGATCACTGGGAAGCTCGCGTTCGGCAGGGTCATGCGAGCCGAGCGCGATCACGACAGCATCCGGTTTTACCCAGTCGTTCTCGAGAACTGGAGCCTTCGCCGTGCTCGCGCAGACGATCAGATCGGATGCCTCGATAGCAGCTCGCGCCTCGTCAGTGCCGGTCTCAGCCCAACGCTCACACCAGTTAGGACGTGTGCGGCCGACGTAGGTGATCGCGACCTCACGACGGCCGCCGAGCAGATCCCGGAGCGTCGCCTCGTGGGCGACTCCCTGTGCGCCCGTGCCGACGATCACGACAGCGAGCGGCTCGGCGCTCTCGGTGAGCAGCGGCGCGATCGGTGCGAACGAGACCGCCGGAGTACGCAGCGACGTGAGCGCAATGCCGTCGAGCATCATGCGCGGCGACAGCGTCTCTGCGTCGAACAGCAGGTACTGTCCCTGAATGCGCGGCACCGTTCGGTTCGGGGCGTCCGGTCCGACAGTGAGCACCTTGATGCCCGTTGCCTGCTGGGTGGCTGAGGGCATCACCAGCAACTCTCCGCCGGGAATCGGCAGCAGCTGCCGAGGAATGTCATCGGCCGGGTCGAAGCCCCGCCGAAGAGTCTCGCGGATCGCCTCGACAGCCGCATCCGGGGTCAGAGTCGCGCGAACGGTCTCGGCGTCAACGTAGGTCATCATTGTCGGCACTCGCTTTCTCGGCATCGCTATCTCAGAACGAAGCCAGGGATCAGAGGGTCTCGGGGGTCAACGGTGAAGGTGCTTTCGCCAGTGCGATAGGCCATGCCCGTCACCTGCGGCACGACGGCATCGCGGTTGTGCACTCGCGTACGTGAGCGGATGCTGCCTGTGAACCTCGAGCCGACGATCGAGTCGTGCAGCAGAACGTCCTCGTCGCGCATCGACCTCGTTGCCGCGAGCGTGGCGATGCGAGCTGCGGTGCCCGATCCGCACGGCGACCGGTCGACCTGCCCGTCGGCGAAGACAGTGACGTTGCGCTGCGTGAACGTGTGCGGCGTGGCATCCGGTGGCTCAAGCTGCTCGAACAGAATCGTGCCGTAGACGCCACTCAGACGCGGGTCGCCCGGATGCTGCGCCACGGCTGCGTCGTTCAGGGCCCACTTGATCTCACGGCCCACCGCGATGAGCGCGTCGATGTTGCGTGGCTCGATGCGCAGGCCAACGGATGCGGCGTCGAGCTGTGCGTAGATCGCACCGCCGTATGACACATCGACCTCCGCATCTCCGCGCGATGTCGCGACGGGCACCGCTGTGGCAAGCATGTAGCTGGGCACGTTGACGAAGTCGACGCTCGTGACCAGACCCGCTTCCGTGTGAACGCGAGCAGTGACGCGGCCCGAGGGTACGTCGATCACGACATCTCTCGCACCGGTGTCGGGGGCCGCCACCAGTGCGGTTTCGACAGCCCACGCGCCGAGGGCGATTGTGCCGTGCCCGCACGCCGTCGAGAACCCGTCTTTGTGCCAAAACAGAACGCCGAAATCGGCGCCGTCATCGTCGGGCGGCGTGATGAACCCGCCGTACATGTCGGCGTGGCCGCGCGGTTCGAAGCAGAGAATCTTTCGCAGCACGTCGAGCCGTGACTCCGGCGCCATGGCGTGCATGCGGCGCTCTGCCACGGTGTCGCCCGCGAGCGGCACGCCAGCGTCGACGACGATGCGAAACGGTTCGCCTGCCGTGTGAAAGTCGACGGTGCTGACAGCATCCATGCTTCAGAGTCTTTCAGGTTGCGACGGTTCGTTCGAGTGCTCCCCCTTGGCAGCCGCGGCCATAATAGCCTCGTCGCGCATTGAACGGGACCGCGTCTCTGGCATGCGAAGCAGCACGGCGAAGGCGAGAATCGTGACGGCGACGATGTACCAGGCCGGGGCAATGGTGGACCCGGTCCACGTGATCAGAGCGGTCGCGAGCAGCGGTGCTGTTCCACCGAAGATGGTGAAGGCAAGGTTATAGCTGATCGACGCGCCCGTGTAGCGCACGCGTGCCGGGAACATCTCGACGTAGGCCGGGCCAGCTGGCCCGAACACGAGGCCGAGCCCGAAGCCCAGAAGCGCCTGGGCGATGATGACGGCTCCGAGTGTTCCCACACCGACGAGCAGGTATGCGGGCAGAGCAATGACCGCGCTGAATGCGATGCCGATAAGCAGCATCCGTTTTCTGCCGATGCGGTCCGACACCATTGCGGCGATCGGCACGGTGACGAAGGTGATGAGCAGCGCGATGCTGTTCGAAATGAGCGCGTGCTGAGAAGAAAGACCGAGCGTCACAGTCATGTACGAGTAGAAGTAGCCCGTCAGAGAGTAGTAGCCGAGGCTCGCGACGGCAGCCATCGAGAAGACAAAGAGCATGGCGCGCCAGTGCTCAGCGAACACCGCGCGAATCGGAGCCTTCTCAACCTTTTTCGTCTCGCGCATCTCGACGAAGGCCGGAGACTCGTCGACACGGGTGCGAATGTACAGACCGATGATCGCCAGCGGGGCTCCCAGAAGGAACGGAATGCGCCAGCCCCACGCCTCGTACGAGTCCGGGCTGAGCGCTGTGGTGAGGCCAAGTACGAGTAGCGCTGCGAGCACGGGAGGCAGATTGGATGCTGTGTAGACGATGCCCACGTTTCGGCCACGTGTCGCAATGGGAGAGTGCTCGGCGACGAAGGAGTTGGATCCAATCGTCTCGCCTGCCGCAGACAATCCCTGCAGTATGCGCAGAAGAACGAGAAGCAGGGGTGCCGCTACTCCGATGACCGCGTACGTGGGCAGCAATCCGATGAGGGTGGTGGAGAGCCCCATCAGCAGAATGATGCTTGCCAAGATGCGCTTGCGTCCGTAGCGGTCACCGAGAGCACCGAGCATGAATGCTCCGACCGGTCTCGCGACGAATCCCACCGTGTACACGGCGAACGTCGAAAGCAAAGCCGCCGTTGCGTCGAATTCCGGAAAGAACTGCATGGCGATGACCGGGGCGGCATAGGCGTAGACAGCGAAGTCGAACCATTCGACAAAGTGGCCTATCGCCGACGCGGACATTACTTTACGTACACGGCGTTGTTCCGTTGCCGTCGTTTCGGTCACGGGGACTCCTTTGTCGAAATGATCAGTTGTGTTCTTGTTCGATGGGGTGATGGCTACAGCTCGTCGAGGTCTGAGAGTCGTTCGGCCCTCGCCCGCGCGATTGTGCCCGTGTGGTCCTGCATCCAGAAGTGCGCACGCTTGATGCCGAGCGCTTCAGGATTGAACGTGAGATCCTTGCCCGCTTTGCGCTGCCTGTCGTAGTCGCGCGTCACCTTATACACGACGGGGCTCAGCAGGAGAATGCAGATCATGTTCACCCAGCCGATCGAACCGTAGCCGATATCGCCGATCGCCCAGATGACCGTGGGGGATTCGACACTGCCGTAGAACGTGATGGCGACCATGCCGACCTTGAGCACCCAGTCGGCGATCACCGCGGCACGACCTCGGAACAGGTACACGAGGTTGGTCTTGGCGATGTAGTAGAACGCGATGAGCGTGGTGAAAGCGAAGAAGAACAGCGCGACGGCGACGAAACCCGGGCCGATTCCCGGAGCAATCGTGTCGATAGCGGCCTGAGTGTAGCCGGGACCCGCCTCAATTCCGTGTGCGCCGCTGAAGATCAGGGCGCCGTTTTCGTCTGCGACATCGTAGATGCCAGAGATGAGGATCATGATTCCCGTCGCGTTGCAGACGACGACGGTGTCGATGAAGATCGAGAATGCCTGCACGAGGCCCTGCTTGGCAGGGTGGCGCACGGCGGCGGATGCTGCGCCAAACGTGCCCTCGCCGACGCCGGCGACGTTGGAGAACACCGCGCGGCGAACTCCCCAGGCGACAGCCGCGCCGAGAATTCCGCCGAACACCTGGTTGACACCGAAGGCGCTCGAGAAGACGAGTGTCATGGTCGGCCAGATCTGCTCGACGTTCAGCGACAGCATGACGATCGTGGCGATGATGTAGCCCGCTGCCATGAAGGGAACAAACACCTGAGCGACAGCGACGATGCGCTTAGTGCCGCCGACGATGACAACAGCGAGAAGTGCTGTGACAAACAGGGCAGTCGCCCAGAGTGGGATGCTGAATGCTTCGTTCACGCTCTGCGCGATGTTGTTCGACTGCACGCCGGGGAACACGAACCCGTAGCCCACGAGGATCATCGCGGCGAGAATGACGGCGAGCCACTTCGCCTTGAGCCCCTTCTCGACGTAATAGGGGACACCGCCTCTGTGCTCACCGTCGATCTTCGTCTTGAACACCTGGGCCAGGGTCGATTCGGCATATGCGCTCGCTGAGCCGAGCAGGGCGCACAGCACCATCCAAAACATTGCTCCCGGGCCACCGGCGTAGATGGCGGTGGCCACGCCGGCGATGTTGCCGACGCCGACGCGGCTCGCGAGCGTCAGCAGCACTGCCTGCAATGGTGAGTTGCCGTCGGGGGTGTCCTTCTTGGCACCGAGCTCCCGGATCATATCGGGGATGCGACGAAATTGAACACCGCGCGTGAGGATCGTGAAGAACAGACCGAGCCCGAGAGCGAGATAGGCCATCGGATTCCAGATGAGGTCATTGATTGACGTGAGGACGTCCATGTCTTCCTTACTGTCGTCGTGTCGTGACGCTGCGTTCGTCGGTGAACAGGATCAGTGGAAAAATTTAAAACATGTGACATATTACATATCACTATGGCTGTTGGGAAGAAGAGACCGATCATTGGTGGGAAAGAAATGGTGCGGGTGCCTTCACGGCACCCGCACCATTCGGTGAATCGCGCTACTTTGCGGCGCGTGAGGTGACTCGCCGTGCGACAAGCAGTCCACCGCCGACGAGCAATGCGAGAACGGCTGCCGCGACGGCGCCGACGATGTCACCACCCGTGCGCGGTAGCTCGCCCGACGCATCCGACGCCGCGTCTGACGGGGCATCACCTGCAGAGGCTGCATCATCAGCTGGAGCTGCCGGATCCTCCGGTTGTCCAGGCAGTTCGGCGGCTTCCCACACGGCTTCCAGCGAGAGGGCCGTCGTGTCATCGGGAATCGCCCAGTCAGACGGGAGGATGCTGTCGTCGCCCACGATTCGCCAGCCAGAGAACGTGTAGCCCTCTCGCTGCCAGTCGGCTCCGGCGACGTCAGCGATGCTGGGCAGGGTGAAGCCCTGCTGTGCGACGTCGAGCGTGCGAGCATCCTGTCCCTCTGACGTCAGCGACACCGAAACGGGAAGCACGTAGGCGGCCGTGCCCTGCACCTCGGTGCGCGTCGTGTCTTCGAGCATCCAGCGGGTGCCGGAATCGGGTGCCGTGAGAGTCAGCGAGACACCGGTGTTCGCGCGGCCGTCGAGCGCGAGAGCACGGCCGTTCGCCGCGTTCACGAGCTGACCGTCGTAGGGGGCATCCGGTGTTGACGCGTCGGGCGTGAACACCCATTTCTGGCTGTCGTCAAATTCGTCTGCACTGACGTCGGCATAGCGCACTTCGGTCTCCGACGTGGCCGAGAGCACACCGCTGCCATCTGACGCGCTGATCGTGTAGAGACCGTCGCTATAGTCAATCGACCACACCCCGCCACCCCAGGTGAACCAGACGCAGACATCGCGACCAGGATGCTCGGCATCGCCCGCGAACTGGTCGATCTGAAAATCGCCGCTGATGGTCTGCGTCGAGATGCGAAACTGATCGGTTCCGAACGCGACTTCGGTCGCCGTCGTGCGAGGTTCTTGGTCCGGCAGTTCGGTGTAGTCGCCATGGTATTCATCGGGTGCCGGCTCATCCCACGGCGCAGGCAGCGTCAGGTCTGACGGGTAGATCTTCTCGAAGAACGCAAATGACGTGGGGTCGTACTCTTTGAGCTCGGCTCGGGTGTTGATGGGGCTTCGCACGCCGTCGCTCCAGTCGGGCTTCTCGGCCATGACGTCGAACCAGATCGCCGACAGGGTGGCGAAAAACTCGTCGCTGTTGCCGATGGCATACGTGTTGGGCCAGAGCCCCGTGAGATACGCATTCTCGTACGCGGCGTAGAACTCATTTGCCAGCGTCGTGTCGTCCATCGTCTCGATTCCGACAAGCTTCACGGCGTGGCCGAATTCGTGAATCAGAATGTTCTCATTCGGATAGCTCGTGTTGAGAAACGGGTCGGCGTTGCCGCGCGTGCGCAGCACGTTGCGCTCGGAAATCGACGAGACGCAATTGTTGTAGGTGCTGCCGCCGTATCCTTCCACGTCGTACATCTCGGGATCGTAGCCACCGCGGTGCTCGGGAATGAGATACGCGTTCTCCCGCGACGCGTAGACGGCGAGCGAGCATCCGAAGTTCGCCATCTGCGCGGCGATGCCGGTCTCGGTTTTCGCCAGCTCGACATCGACCTGCTCGGCCGCGAGGGCCAGCGTGCCGGCTTCAACACGAGGGTTCGCCTTCACGACGATGCCGGTGTCTGTCGTGACGGACTGCGTGTAATAGTCGAGTTTCGGGATGCTGGTGTATTCGGCGCTCTCGGCAGACCTGCCCTGCTCATCGACGATCGCCGTGCCGTTCACCGTGAGCGTCAGCGGCTCGGTCACATCGATCGTTCCTGTGTAGGCAATGCTCGCCAGGTGCAGATCGTCGGGCAGCCGCTCCATGCTATTGGCTTCGGTCGCCGCCATCTGCTCGTTCTTTTGATCGAAGAAGACGGAATCGGTGCGCCCGGTTGCGGGCTTCGCCGTCAGATTGATTGTGCGACTGCCGTTGGTGAGCACGATGTTCTCGGGGCTCACAGCTTCGTTCTCGTCGACGTAGCGGTCCCAGTAGATCTCGAGAAACTTCTGCTCGTTGATCACCCGGATCTCGGTGATCTGCGGGCCGTCGAAACGGGGATCAACGGGCACAGTGCCGTCAGCGGCGACGGCGATCGGGGCATCTGTGGCAGCGGCGGGCGCAGCGCCGAGCAGGAGTGCTGGAGCCATCAACAATGATGTCACCAGTGCACCTCCCGCCAGTATTCGTGTTCGCGACATAGCGGTTCTCCTTCAGAACTCGAGTGTCGATACATGGGTAGTGAAGCCCTCGCCATCGCGTCGTGACGTGTGACACATCACAGATACGCGCAGGAGAAAGCTGTCGATTCACTCGAGGTGATCAGGATGCTGCTGAGCGACGTATACCTGTCGCTCTCGGGAACCGTTCGCCTGCGGTCGACGGTCGCCGATAGATGGTCGGAGGAACTTCGTCGAGTGGTGCAACTCGTAGACCGCACGCACTCGATGCCGATGACTATACAGTCGGGCGAGGGCCTTGGGTACCCCTCGGAACTGATTGATTCGGGAATGGACGACATTTTGTGTGAACGGTCACATTTCGGTTACGAGGCATTGACTTTGCCCTCGTCGTACCGTGTAACATATCACCCACTACAGGTCACCGAGCCTTAAGTCACAGAGCAGTGAGGTACCGTGCCACTCCCTAACACACCACGATCCGCCGCGAACAGCGCTAGCGTCCGCCCCGCCGTCGCATCGACGGCATCCCGATTTGCCTCCCTCGGCGCCGCGGAGGTGACCCTGGCGAGCAACGGACTGCTCGGGCAGTGGCAGCGCCGCAATCGAGAGCAGACCCTCGTGCACAGCATCGAGCAGCTGCGGCTTGCTGGCAACCTCGACAACTTCCGCGCCGTCATCGGGGGCGCGACCGAGCCGTATCGCGGGCGCTACCCCTTTCTCGACACCGATGTCTACAAAACACTCGAGGGCATCGCCTACGAACTCGCTCTCGCCGACGCTCGCGCCGTCAGCCTTGATGCGTCCATTCGCGACTTCTACGAAGAAGCGATCGGACTCATGCAGCAGGCCCAGCTCGCGGACGGCTACCTCAATACCTATTTTCAAGCCGACTCGATCGACAAAGAGCCGTGGAGTGATCTCGCCTGGGGTCACGAGCTGTACTCGCTCGGTCATCTGATCCAAGCCGCGGTTGCCGCAAACAGGCAGCTCGGCGACCCTCGACTTCTCGACATCGCCGCGCGGTTCAGCGATCTGGTCTGGCAGAAGTTCGGCCCCCACACCGACGAGAAGCTCGCATTCTGCGGGCATCCCGAGGTGGAGATGGCTCTCGTTGAGCTGTTCCGAGAGACCGAAAACCGCACATACCTCGAGCTCGCCGACCTCATGGTGCGCCGCCGCGGCAACCAAAGCATCGACTCGAAGATCTTCACGAGCGAGTATTTCCAAGACCTCGTGCCGTTTGTCAACCTGGACTCGGTTACCGGTCACGCTGTGCGCATGATGTACCTCGCGTCCGGTGCAACGGACGTGGCGATCGAGACGGGCGCAGACGACCTCGAACGGTCGGTGCTGCACCTGTGGGACGACATGGTCGCGAGCAAGCTGTACATCACGGGCGGTCTCGGCAGCCGGCACTCTGACGAGGCCATCGGCGACCGTTTCGAACTGCCGAGCGAGCGTGCCTACAACGAGACGTGTGCGGCCATCGCCCTCATGCAGTGGGCATGGCGGATGCTGTTGAGCACCGGAGAAGCTCGCTTTGCCGACATCTTTGAGATCGTGCAGTACAACGCCTTCGCCGTTGGGCTCTCCGACGATGGCTGTGCGTTCTTTTACGACAATCCGCTGCAGCGCCGAGGCGATCACATGCAGCGCTCCGGCTACGAATCCGACGGGCCTCTGCTGCGGCGCGCATGGTTCGGCTGCCCCTGCTGCCCGCCGAACATCATCCGCTGGGTGTCGGAGCTGCAAGATCACGTCGCGTTCGCAGACGAACACACGCTGCACATCGCCAATCTCACAGCATCCGAGATCCGTCGCGACGGCCTCGAGCTCACGATCGCCACCGGCTACCCGTGGGACGGCGACGTCGTCATCACCGTCACGGCGGCGCCGGAAAACGGTCAGGCGCTCGCGCTGCGCATTCCGGCGTGGGCGCACGGCGCCAGCGTCGAGCGCGACGGCGAGATGACACCGGCCGAGGCCGGAAGCTGGGCACCTTTTGATCGCGTGGCTGCGGGCGAGAGCATCCGCATCAATCTGCCGATGCGGGCACGAGCCCACGGGGCGGACCCCCGAGTGGATGCTGTGCGCGGCAGCCTCGCCGTCGCCCGCGGCCCCCTCGTCTACTGTGCCGAGCAGCAAGACAACGAATGCGACATCGACTCACTCGTCGTGTCGCCCCGAGACGTGCAAGCGTTCGAACCCGACCAGCGGCAGATTGTCGCCTCGGGCCCGAGTGTCGTGCTCAGCGGAGCCGTCACCGCGACGCCGCTTGACCAGCTGCACCTCTACCCGGAACTTCGAGACGACATCGACGACCAAGACCCGGCTGCGCACGACGCAGCCCGAACGCACCTCACACTCGTTCCCTACTTTCAGTGGGGAAACCGTGAGGCCCAGGCAATGCGCGTATGGCTGCGCACGGCCTAACCCCCTGAAACACCCACAGTGCGGGCAGGGACGCCCGCATCGACAGAGAGTGAACTGATGAAGAAACGCAATATGGTGCTGGGAATGGGCCTCGCCGCGGCCCTCGCCCTCACAGGCTGCAGCGGCGGTGGCGACGCCTCCGGTGACGGCGGAAGCGGCGACGTTGTGAAGGGCGGCACCCTGCATGTTCTCGCCACGACCGACTTCTCACATCTCGACCCCGCGCAGGGTTGGGACGGCGGTGTCAACAACTTCTACCGTCTGATCTACCGCACGTTGACAACCTACGCGCCGGGAAACGCAGAAGACCCCGCAAAGATTGTTCCCGATCTCGCCACCGACCTGGGTACACCGAACGAGGACAATACCGAGTGGACCTTCACGTTGAAGGACGACATCTTCTTCCAGGACGGTTCAGAGATCACGAGTGAGGACGTGCGCTTCGGTGTGGAGCGCTCGCTCGACCCCGCAATCGCCGTTGGGTCGCCGTACGCGAAGATCTTGCTCGCTGGTGCAGACGAGTATGGCGGGGTCTACGAGGATGGTCACCTCGATTCGATCGAGACGCCAGACGACAAGACGATCGTCTTCCATCTCAAAGAGCCGTTCGCCGACTTCAGCAGTGCCGTTGCCCAGCCCGTGTACACGCCGTTCCCCGCCGACGGAAATGTGACGACGAAGAGCATTGACAAGCAGCCGATCTCGTCTGGACCGTACGTAGTCACCGACTATAAGCCGGGCAGCACGATCGTGCTTGAGCGCAACGAGTACTGGGAGCAAGGCAGCGACGAGGTTCGCACGGCGAACCCGGACAAGTTCGTGTGGACACTCGGCCTCGACAACTCGACGATCGACGAGCGTATGATCGCCGACCAGGGCGACGACAAGAACGCCATTACCGGCATCATTCTGGCGTCGTCGCTCTCGCGCATTCAGGAACCATCGGTTCAAGAGCGAACGCTCGAAGGTCTCAAGGGCTGCACCACGTACCTCGCGCTCAACACGACAAAAGAGCCGCTCAATGACGTCAAGGTGCGCCAGGCGATCTCCTACGCAATCGACAAGAAGTCGGTGCAGACAGCTACAGGCGGCCCGGCGCTCGCCGACATCGCCAACACGATGCTGCCGCCGTCGGTGACGGGTCACGAAGACTTCGACCTCTACCCGAGTGACGAGAACGCGGGTGACCCGAAGAAGGCAAAGGAACTGCTTGCCGAAGCGGGCTACGCTGATGGCTTTGAACTGAGCCTCGATATGCGCGCCGTTCCCGTTACGCAGGCGCAGGCCGAGTCCATTCAGGAGTCGCTGGCCAAGGCCAACATCGATGTAAAGCTGAACGTCGTGGACACTGCGAAGTACTGGCAGATCATCGGTACCCCGAGCCAGCAGACGGATGCTGCCATCGCGGGCTGGTGCCCTGACTGGCCAACCGGCGCCACCTTCCTGCCGCCGCTGTTCGAGGGAAGCCAGATCTTCGACCAGGGCAACTCGAACGTCGCTCAGTTCGACAACGACGAGGTCAACACTCGTATGGATGAGATCCGTGCGATGACTGATGTTGACGAGGCGAACAAGGCCTGGGGTGCACTCGACAAGCAGATTCTCGAGTCAGCTCCCGCCGTTCCGCTCACCTGGGAAAAGACGGTAACCGTGACAGGCAGCAACATTGCAAATGCCTACCTGCACATCGGGTACTCGGGCGGCATTGACTACGCCATCGTCGGTGTGAAGAGCGTGGACGAGTAGTACATGTCAGCACCTGCGAGTGAACTCGCGGCAGGCTCGAAAGGGGTGCTGTCGTCGCTGAGCGGCGGCAGCGCCCCGAGCCCCGTGAAACGGGTGGTCGCCGCGTTGCGAAGCACACCGTCCGTCGTGATCAGCGCAATCTGGATCGTGTTCATCGTGCTTTTGGCGCTGTGTGCGCCGCTGCTCGAGCAGATCACCGGCGTCGGTCCCTATAGCTACGACGAGTCAGCGATCGATCCCGCTCTCGGCGGGCTGCCCATCGGCCCGTGGGGCGGCGCTGGTGCCGAGCATTGGTTCGGCGTCGAGCCTGGCAGCGGGCGCGACGTTTTCATGCGCATTGCATACGGTGCGCAGGTCTCTCTCACCATTGCCGTCAGTGCCACCATCGTGACGACAATTCTCGGCGTCGTATTCGGCATGCTCGCCGGGTTCTTCGGCGGCATCCTCGATCAGCTGATCTCACGGTTGATGGACTTTCTCATGGCGTTCCCCGCGCTCATCTTCATGATCGCGCTGCTCTCGGCATTACCCGCGGGCAACCGGCCGTTACTCCTCGTGATCGTGCTGAGCGTTTTTGCCTGGCCCTACACGGCACGCGTCGTACGTGGACAGACGATGTCTCTGCGCAACGGCGAGTTCGTCGAGTCGGCGCGAGCGTCGGGTGCGAGCCCGGGACGCATCGCGTTCAAAGAAATACTTCCCAATCTTCGCGGAACGATCATCGTGCTGTCGACGCTGTCTGTGCCGCAGTACATCGGCACGGAAGCCGCGCTGTCGTTTCTTGGTGTCGGCGTCACCCCGCCAACGCCCTCCTGGGGTCAGATGATCGCGTCATCAGTGTCGTGGTACGCGGTCGACCCGACCTACTTCATGATTCCTGGTCTGTTCCTCTTCTTTACAGTGCTCGCGTTCACCGTTGTGGGCGACCACCTGCAGAAGCAACTCGATGCGGGGGATGCTGCCTGATGCTGTTCTACATTCTCAAACGTGTTCTTGCCGGCATCGTCGTGCTGTTCCTCATCACTGTGTTTACGTACACGGTGTTCTTCGTGCTGTCGCCCGACCCCGCCTACATGATCTGCGGTAAGACCTGTACTCCCGATCGCATCGCCGACATTCATGAGCAGCTGGGGCTCGACAGGCCCTTCTGGGAGCAGGTCTGGGTGTTCATCTCCGGACTTTTCATCGGACGCGACTATGGCGAGGGCGTCAACGCCGTGCACTGTGCAGCGCCGTGCCTCGGCTACAGCTTCCAGACCAGCCAATCGGTGCTCGACATGATCATCCAGCGGCTTCCCGTCAGCGTCACCCTCGCCGTCGGCGCTGCAGTCCTGTGGCTCTTCGCCGGTGTCGGCGGAGGACTTCTCGGCGCCGTCAAGCGAGGCACTTGGTGGGATCGCAGCACGATGGTCGCCGCACTGTCGGGGATCAGCCTGCCGAACTACTTCGTCGCCCTCGTGCTGCAGTACGTTTTTGTCGTCAAGCTGAAGTGGCTGCCCTTTCCTAACGCCGTTCCATTCAGTGACGATCCTGTGCAGTGGTTCCAGGCGTACATCATGCCGTGGGCAGTGCTCGCGTTCATGTACGCGGCCATGTATACCAGGCTGGTGCGGGCGAACGTCATCGATACTCTCGGGCAGGGGTTCATTCGCACGGCTCGTGCGAAGGGACTCGCGCCGGGGCTCGTCCTGCGACGCCACGCATTGCGACCTGCGCTGACGCCAGCGGTGACACTGTTCGGTATGGACTTCGCATCGCTTCTCGGCGGTGCGCTCATCACCGAGACCGTGTTCGGCCTCAACGGTGTGGGTAAGCTCACCGCCGACTCGATTACCCAGAACGACCAGCCCGTCATCATGGGAGTCACGCTTCTCGCCGCCGCGCTCGTGGTTGTCGCGAACATCGGCGTCGACCTGCTCTATTCGGTGCTCGACCCGAGAGTGAGGGTGAAGACGCAATGAGACGACCAACCACGAAGAACACGGCACCCAAGACGGGCTCCCTCAAGACCGTTTCGATTCCGATTGACGGATCGTCGCTGCTCGAGGTGGAGAACCTCACGGTGACATTCCAAACCGTTCGCGGCCCGATTGACGTCGTCAAGGACTCCTCGTTTCGCATCGAGCCGGGCAAGACGCTCGGCATCGTCGGCGAGTCCGGCTCGGGCAAGTCGATGACATCGCTCGCCATCATGGGGCTGCTTCCCGACGGCGGGGCGACGACCGGCCGCATCCGGTTCTTTGGCCATGATCTGCTCGACCGCTCCGATCACGAGATGCGCCGAGTGCGCGGGGAGAAGATCGCCATGATCTTTCAAGACCCGCTCTCGTCTCTCAACCCGTATTACACGGTCGGGCTGCAGATCAGTGAGGCCTATCGCGCCCACCGCGGAGGGTCGAAGCGAGACGGCAGAAAGGTTGCGATCAACGCCATGCGGCGGGTAAAGATCGCTGACCCGGAACGCCGTGTCGACCATTATCCGCACCAGTTCTCTGGCGGAATGAGGCAGCGCATCATGATCGCCATGGCGCTCTGCCTCGAACCCGATCTGATTATCGCCGACGAGCCCACCACGGCTCTCGACGTAACGGTGCAAGCACAGATTCTCGAGCTCATGACCGAGCTGCAAGAAGAGACCGGAACGGGGATGCTGTTCATTACGCACGATCTCGCCGTCGTCAGCGAGGTCGCCGACGAGGTGCTCGTGATGCAGAACGGTGAGACGCGCGAGCATGCTCCGGTAGCCGAGATCTTCTCGAACCCGCGGTCGTCGTACACGAAGGCACTGCTTGACGCCGTTCCGCGCATCACCGACGTGGTCGGAGACATCAAGGGGGTGAGCCATGAGTGACGCCCGCACACCGCTGCTGGAGGTCAAGGGCCTCACGAAGACGTTCATCACACAGGGGAGCGGTGTCGTGTTCTCGGGCAAGAACGAGTTCACCGCCGTCGACGACGTGAGCTTCGCCGTGAACGCACGTGAGACGCTCGCGATCGTCGGGGAATCGGGCAGCGGCAAGTCGACGATGGCACGCATCGCGGCAAAGCTGCTTGAGCCCACGTCGGGAAACGTGCTGCTCGACGGTGTCGACGTGACACACGCGAAGGGGAAAGAGCTCGCGCACTTCCGCTCGAAGGTGCAGGTGGTGTTTCAGGACCCGTTCTCGTCTCTCAACCCCAAGCACACCGTCGAACGCATCGTCATGGCGCCCCTTGATTACCAGCGAGTGAAACCGCCGACAAAGCGCCGCGAGTTCGTGCGCGACCTCATGGACAGAGTGGGCCTCAACCCCGATCACAGCCAGCGGTACCCCGGGCAATTTTCTGGAGGGCAGGCGCAGCGCATCGGCATCGCCCGCGCGCTCGCCGTTGGCCCAAGCCTCGTCGTGTGTGACGAGGCCGTATCGGCATTGGACGTGTCGGTGCAGGCCGTTGTGATCAAGCTGCTCAAAGATCTGCAGCGCGAACGTGACCTGAGCTACATCTTCATCGCCCACGACCTCGCCGTCGTTCGCCACATCGCCGATTCGGTTGCCGTGGTGCACAAGGGGCAGATCGTGGAGCACGGTGACCGTGACAGCATCTTCGACGCCCCGCAGCACGAGTACACGCGTGAGCTGCTGAGCGCCGTTCCGCAGATCAATCCCGAGTGGGAAGCCGCGCGCGTCAAAAATGCGGAGAAGGAGAACTCGTGATCGTCGACAGCTACACGATGCCGGGAATCCACGTCGTCGATCATGAGTTGGTCGTGCCGCTCAACTGGTTTGATGACGGCGACTCCCGGCAGATTACGGTCTTCGCGCGCGAGCTCGTGGCCGCAGACAAGCAGAACGAGACGCTGCCCGCGATCGTCTATCTTCAGGGGGGTCCCGGCGGCAAATCTCCGCGCCCCGTCGACGCGTCGGGATGGATCGGCGAGCTGCTGAAGACCCACCGGGTGATTCTGCCCGACCAGCGCGGCACGGGACGAAGCAGCCGTGTCGATGCGCGCGGCATTCAGGCGATCGACGGCGCACAGAACCAGGCTGACTACCTCGCGTGCTTTCGCGCCGACTCGATCGTGCGCGACCTCGAGCATCTGCGGGTGCACGAGTTCGGCGGCGGGCGCTGGGAGACTCTCGGGCAGAGTTACGGCGGGTTTCTCACGCTCAGCTACCTCTCGCACGCGCCAGACGGGCTCGCTGCATGCTACGTCACGGGTGGTTTGGCGGGGCTCGATCCCGCAGCCGCGGAGGTATATCGCCGCACGTATCCGCGAACAGCGGCGAAGAACCGCGTGTTTCAGAAGCGCTACCCGGGCGACGTCGACACGGTGTCGCGCGTCGCCGATCGTCTGGCTCAGAACGACGTGCTGCTGCCAGACGGCGACGTGCTTACGGTGCGACGGCTGCAGAGCCTTGGCATCGACTTCGGCATGAAGCCCGGTTTCGAGCGCATGCACTGGCTGTTCGACGAGGCATTCGCCACGACGGCAGGCGACGCTGAACTGAGCGACACATTTCTCGCGCAGGTGCTCGCCCGCACATCGTTCGCCGACAACCCGCTGTTCGCCGTGATGCAGGAGTCGATCTACGGGCATCGCGGTGCGGGAGCGACGGCGTGGGCTGCGCAGCGAGAGCACGAGCGGCATCCGGAGTTCTCAGACGACGCACGGCCTCTGCTGTTCACCGGCGAGATGATGTACCCGTGGATGTTCGACGAGATCAGGCTGCTCAAGCCGTTCACACCCGCTGTCGAGCTGCTCGCCAGCCGCGATGACTGGGGCCCTCTCTACGATCACGACAGACTTCGAGACAATGAGGTGCCGGTGGCCGCCGCCGTGTATTACGACGACATGTACGTCGACGCGCACCTGCAGCTCGACACCGTGAGCCGCGTGGGCAATGCGCGCGGCTGGGTGACGAACGAATTCGAACACGACGGCATCGGGTCGGGCACGGTTGTGTCGCGTCTGCGCCAGATGGTCGCCGAGTTCGGCGGGCCGATCGACAACACGAAGGGGTCACGATGAACGCACGGTCGATGCCAACAGGAAAAGACGCCAGGATGCCGCGGCTCGCGCAGATCGAGGAGTTCACGCGCTTCATGGGGCAGGGGTGGGCGACGCCCGACCGTGCGCCGAGCGTTGAGCCGGGCGCGGCTGCGGCGTCGGCACAGCACAGGGAGCGGTTGAGCGCACAGTTCGCGGGCGAGAGCATTGTGGTCTTCTCGGGCACCGCGCCGATTCGCGTGAACGACTGCGCTTTCGACTTTCGGCCCGACAGCGGGTTCTTCTGGCTCACCGGATGCACGGCCGAAGACGCCGTTATCGTGCTGAGTGCACGCTCGGGCGGACACGATGCCGTGCTCTACGTTCCCGAACCCGCGTATCCCGGCGACACCGACTTCTTCGGCAATGCGGCCCACGGCGAGCTGTGGGTCGGGCCGGCGCCCTCGCTCGGCGAGTGGTCGCAGGCGCTGCAGATCGAGGTGCGCGGGCGCGGACAGCTCGACGTCGACCTGCGCGGACTCCGTGACCCGCACGTGGCAGGCCGGCTGGATACGGCAACGGTGCCCGACGCGCTGGCGGGCCAGCCGGCATCCGATCGACTGGAGAGAGAACTCTCGGAACTGCGCATGATCAAAGACGCGTGGGAGATCGGGCAGTTGCGTCGCGCCGTCGACGACACGGTGAACGGCTTCGCCGCCGTCGCTCGCGAGATTCCGCGCGCGGTTGCTGGTGGGGGAGAACGCTGGCTGCAGGGAACGTTCGAGCGGCATTCCCGAACGCACGGAAACGGCCCCGGCTACTCCACGATCGTGGGCAGCGGAGACCACGCGCCGATTCTGCACTGGGTGCGCTGCGATGGCGATGTCGTCGAGGGAGATGCGCTTCTGCTCGACATGGGCGTTGAAGCGCGCACCTTCTATACGGCGGACGTCACGCGCACGCTCCCGGTCTCAGGCACGTTCTCGCCCGCACAGCGACAGGTGCACGACCTCGTCGAGAAAGCGCATCGGGCAGGGCTCGACGCGGTGCGTCCTGGCGCGCAGTTCAGCGACTTCCACACAGTGATGATGGAGGTGATCGCTCGTGGGCTCGACGACTGGGGGCTGCTTCCGGTCTCGGTCGACGAGGCGCTGAGCGAGCGGGGGCAGCAGCATCGCCGGTACATCGTCTGCGGCGTCGGCCATCACCTCGGGCTCGACGTTCACGACTGCGCACGGGCCGACTACTCCGCTTATCAGGGAGCACCGCTCACAGACGGTATGGTGCTCACGGTAGAGCCCGGATTGTACTTCCACGCCTTCGACGAGACAGTGCCCCCTGAGTTGAGGGGCATCGGTGTTCGTCTCGAAGACGATATCTTGGTCACGGAACGAGACTCAGAAGTGCTCTCTGACGCGCTCCCGATCAGCGCAGACGGAATCGAAGCGTGGACAGCAAAACATCTCGGTGCAGAGAGCTCGTGAGGGGACGGAATTAGATGTCGACGAGTGCGATTCAGCCCATACCGCAGCAGTCGAGTCTGCGCGACTACGTGCAGCAGATGCTGTCGACGGGCATTATCTCGGGGGAGCTGGCTCCGGGAGAGCTGCTGACAGTGCCGACTCTCGCCGGCAAGTTCGGCGTCTCAGCCACGCCGGTGCGCGAGGCCATGCTCGGGCTCGCGCGGCGCGGGTTCGTCGAACCGGTGCGCAATAAGGGTTTTCGCGTCACGAGCGTGAGCGAAGAGGAGCTCGCGCAGATCGCCAAGGTGCGATTGTGGCTTGAGCCCCCGGCCATGTACGAGCTGGCGGCGAGTTTTCCGTCCG
This sequence comes from Paramicrobacterium chengjingii, assembly GCF_011751765.2. Taxonomy (GTDB): domain Bacteria; phylum Actinomycetota; class Actinomycetes; order Actinomycetales; family Microbacteriaceae; genus Paramicrobacterium; species Paramicrobacterium chengjingii. The sequence continues at coordinate 3,075,574 of NZ_CP061169.1, read as the reverse complement.
AGCGCATGGGCGAACTGCGTGCGCTCGCCGACGAGATTGTCGCCGGCGCCGCGGGAGGCGACCTGGCCACATATCTGCAGTCGGATCACGCGTTTCACATGGCGCTCACGCGGCTGCTCGGCAACCGGCATCTCGCCGAGGTCGTCGCCGACCTGCGGTCACGCACACGTCTCGTCGGACTTGCGTCGATGGTGAAGACGCAGAAGCTGCAGGACTCGGCTGCAGAGCACGTCGAGCTGCTTCAGCTGCTGGCGGCGGGCGACCAGGAGGGTGCCCGCGACCTCATGGCGCGGCACATCCACCACACGCTCGGCTGGTGGTCGGGCAAGCCCGAGGATGCTGCGTGATGATCGACGTCACCGCCGCATGAGCAGTGGCCAAAAGTGGCGAAGTTCTCGTGTCGCACGTCGCCATTTTTGACGGTTGCCCACGCGGACCGTGATTCTCAGAGGGAAATCGTGTGAAGCACTTCACAAATTTAGCAATGTGTGACATATTACATATGACAGGCTCACGAGGGAGAGGGTGACATGGGGTACGACGTCGCGATCATCGGCGCCGGCATCGTCGGCGCAGCGATCGCCCGTGCCCTCAGTCGTGATGGCGTGAGCGTTGTCGTTCTCGAGCGCGCTGCGGCCGCGGCCGGCACGAGCGGACAGGGCGAAGGCAACCTGCTCGTCTCCGACAAAGCCCCGGGGCGCGAGCTCGAGCTTGCACTGCACGCAAACGGCCGCTGGATCAAGCTCGCAGCCGAACTCGCCGATGAGCTCGGCGCAGGATTTCCCGATATCGAGTTCGAGCGCAAGGGCGGCCTCGTGGTTGCGACGACCGAGGCCGGCGCCGAGCCGCTTAAGCACTTTGCTCGCTCGCAGGCCGATGCGGGCGTTGACGCGCAGATCATCGACATCAGCGAGGCACTCAGCCTCGAGCCACACATCAACCCCGGCATCACAGCGGCCGTCGCTTACCCGCAGGACTCCCAGGTGCAGCCAGTCATCGCCACAGAAGCGCTGTTGGCGTCTGCTCGTCATGCGGGAGCCGACGTGCGCTGCGGCGTAGACGTGCTCAGCAGCATCCGCTCGGCCACAGGCGAGCTCACGGGCGTGCAGACGACCGCCGGTGCGGTGGCCGCACCGGCGGTCATCAACGCGGCGGGCCCCTGGGCCGCAGACGTCGCGTCGAGGATGGGCGTTACTCTTCCCGTTCGCCCGCGCCGGGGCGTCGTGCTCGTCACCACGCGGATGCCTCACCGCATCTTCCGCAAGGTGTATGACGGTGACTACTTCGGCGCGACGCAGTCCAACGACGCGGCGCTGCAGACGTCGAGCGTCATCGAGTCGACGGCAGCCGGCACCGTGCTGATCGGATCGAGCCGTGAGCAGATCGGCTTCGATTCTCGACTGCGCGCCGAGGTGATCCGTGAGATCGCGGCCAAGAGCACCCGCGTCTTCCCGTTTCTGCGCACCGCAAGCATTATGCGCGCCTACGGCGGATTTCGGCCGTTCATGCCCGACCATCTGCCGGTCATCGGCCCCGACCATCGCCTTCCCGGCCTCTGGCACGCGACCGGCCACGAGGGCGCCGGCATCGGTCTGTCGATCTCGACGGCCGACCTCGTGAGCGACCTCTACGCGGGCCGCACACCAGAACTTGACGCCGACGCCTTCAGTGTTGCGCGCCCGTCGCTCGCCGCAGCCCTGACGGCAGAGGAGAGTGCCGCATGACCGCGCACCGCCTGTCCCCCGAGCACGACCCGACCGAGCGCATCGACGCCGAACACGTCAGCATCATCGTCGACGGCGAACAGCTCACGGGATCTTCCGGGAGCACGATCGCGGGCGTGCTGCTTGAGAACGGTCGCGACTCCTGGCGCACGACGAGCCGCGACCGTCGACCGCGCGGCATCTTCTGCGGCATCGGCGTCTGCTACGACTGCATTCTCACCGTCGGCGATGAGCGAGACGTGCGCGCCTGCCAGCGTCGCGCCTGCGACGGAGATGTCGTCGCACTGCAGAATGAGGCCCGCCCGAGCGAGGAAGGCGAGGCATCATGACAATCGTCGTCATCGGCGCAGGCCCCGCTGGGCTCGCTGCAGCCCGCTCGGCACTTCGCGCCGGTGCGGACGTCACCCTACTCGACTCGTCCGATCAGCTCGGCGGCCAGTTCTGGCGGCACCTTCCCGACGCAGCCCACGCGGCGAAGCAGCGTGTTCTGCACCACGGCTGGAGCACGTTCGAGGCTCTCGCGAGCGAGGTGACGCAGCATCCGTCGTGCACGCTCGTTCAGAATGCGCAGGTGTGGCTTATCGAGCAGCGAGACGACGGCGCTCCCCGGGTTCACGCGCACGTCGGCCCCGTCGACTCCGTGGGCCGAACGGCACTCACGCTCGAGCCAGAGGCGCTCATTCTGGCCACTGGCGCGCACGACCGTACCCTTCCGTTCCCCGGTTGGACCCTGCCCGGCGTCTACACGGCCGGCGCCGCTCAAGCCCTCGCGAAGTCAGAGCGCATCGCCCTCGGATCACGCGCCATCGTCGCCGGGGCGGGGCCCTTTCTGCTTCCCGTTGCCCAGTCGCTTGCGCTCACCGGCGCTCGCGTTCTCGGCGTGTACGAGGCGACGACAACCGCGGCGCTTATGCGCGGCTGGGGTGCGAAGCCCTGGCAGCTCGGGGCCGCCGTCGGCAAGATGCCGGAGCTCGCCGGCTATGTTGCGGGACACGTGCGCCACGGCATCCCGTATTTCACGGGCCGCGCGGTCATTGAGGCGCACGGCACCGACCGCGTCGAGGCGGCGACCGTCGCTCGCGTCGACGCGAGCTGGTCACCCATTGCAGGAACCGAGACGACGATCGAAACGGATGCTGTCTGCGTCAGCCACGGATTCACACCGCGCCTCGAGTTGGCGATCGCGGCAGGATGCAGCATCACCGCCGAGCGGTTCGTCGAGGTCGATGTGCGTCAGCAGACCAGCATCCGGGGTGTCTACGCCGCGGGTGAGCTGACCGGGATCGCCGGTGCCGATGCTGCGCTTGCCGAAGGCTCCATCGCGGGGCATTTCGCCGCGCGCGGCCCACGGTCGGCAGAGATCAGCCGTGCCGCTCGCGCACGCGACCGCTTCGTCTCGTTCGGCGACCGACTCGACGCTGTGCACGCCCCGCGCCCCGGCTGGACCAGTTGGTTGCGCGACGACACAACGGTGTGCCGCTGTGAAGAGGTGACGAGCGGTGAGCTCGCCAGCATCCAGTCGCAGACCGCCTCGTGCGGGCTCCGCTCACTCAAACTCTCGACACGCGCTGGCCTCGGCATCTGCCAGGGCCGCATCTGCGGGCGCAGCGTCGAGGAGCTGCTCGGCGGCACGTTTGCCGACGGCGTTGCAACAGACCGCAGACCCATCGTCTCCCCGGTGCGCATCGGCGATCTCGCCAATGCATCCGTGGAACTTCCAACCGAAGAAACGTCGCACCAGAAGAAACACTGAAAGGTAAGCAATGAGCAAGAAGTTTGACCTCGGAGGCGTCGTCGTCGCGACGACTCTTCCGTTCAAAGAAGACGCAAGCGCTCCCGCAGGGCTCGCTGTTGACTACGAGAAGTTCGCCGAACACTGCAACTTTCTGATCGAGAACGGATGCCGCGGCGTCGGCCCCAACGGGTCGCTCGGCGAGTACTCGTCGCTCACAGACGACGAGCGTCGCAAGGTGATCCAGGTCGCCGTCGAGGCTGTCGCCGGTCGCGGCATCGTCGTTGCCGGAGTGCACGGAGTCGGCTGGCACCAGGCCGTGCAGTGGGCCGAGTATGCGAAGGAAGACGGAGCGGACGCCGTGCTGTGCCTTCCGCCCACCATCTACCGCGCCAACCGCGACGAGGTGATTGAGCACTACAGCAAGGTGAACGAGGTCGGCCTGCCGATGATGCTCTACAACAACCCCCTCGACACCAAGGTTGACCTCACGCCCGACCTGATCGCCGAGCTGGCGAAGCTCGAGAACGTTGTCGCCGTCAAGGAGTTCTCCACCGACATCCGCCGGGTCATGGACATTCAGGATGCCTGCGACATCGACGTCGTCGCCGGTGCTGATGATCTGCTCTTCGAGTCGCTCGTCGCCGGAGCCGTCGGCTGGTTCGCCGGGTACCCCAACGTGTTCCCGAAGGAGTCCGCTGAGATCTGCGAGCTCGTGTATGCGGGCAAGATCGACGAGGCGCGCGACCTGTACCGCGAGCTGCGCCCGGTGTTCTGGTGGGACTCCGAGACCGAGTTCGTTCAAGCGATCAAGCTGTCTCAGGATGTTGCGGGCAACACCTACGGTGGTCGCACCCGTCCGCCGCGCGGACCGCTCTCGGCAGAGCAGATCGAGGGAGTCACGCGCGACACCAAGCGCGCCCTCGACTACATCGCGAGCCGCTAGGGTTTTCATATGCGAGCAAGCCGTGTGATCACCGCGGTCGATTCACACACCGAGGGGATGCCGACGCGCGTCGTAACGGGCGGCGTCGGCGTCATCCCTGGGGCGACCATGAACGACAAGCGACTGCACGTCATCGAGCACATGGATGAACTGCGGCAGTTTCTCATGAACGAGCCGCGTGGCCATGCGTCCATGAGCGGCGCACTGCTGCAGCCTCCCACGCGGGACGATTGCGACTGGGGCATCGTGTACATCGAAGCATCCGGCTGCCTTCCCATGTGCGGCCACGGCACGATCGGCACAGCCACCGTGCTCGTCGAAACAGGCATGGTGGAGGTCGTCGAACCCGTCACCACGATTCGCCTCGACACCCCGGCCGGTCTCGTGATCGCCCGCGTCGACGTGAGCGATGGGCACGCGGACGCCGTCACAATCGAGAATGTTCCCAGCTTTGTCGACAGACTGGATGCTGTGATCACAGTTCCCGGCCTCGGCGAGGTGCCCTACTCGCTCGCGTTCGGCGGCAATTACTACGCCATGGTGAATCTCAACGACGTCGGACTGTCCTTCGACCGCACGCGTCAGCAAGAGATCCTTGATGCGGGCCTGGCGATCATGGCGGCGATCAACGAGCAGGATGCTCCGAAGCATCCGTCGATCTCCGGCGTCGACCACTGCCATCACGTCGAGTTCATCGCGCCCGACTCCAACGCGCAGCTTTCGCGCCACGCCATGGCGATTCACCCTGGCTGGTTCGACCGCTCGCCATGCGGCACGGGAACCTCCGCCCGCATGGCCGAGCTGTGGGCGCGCGGTGAGCTCGCGCTCGACACCGACTTCGTCAACGAATCGTTCATCGGCAGCCGCTTCACGGGGCGGATCATCGCCGAGACCGAGGTAGACGGCACGCCCGCCGTCATTCCGACCATCACCGGGCGGGCTTGGGTGACGGGCATGGGGCAGTACCTGCTCGACCCGACGGACCCTTTCCCGACCGGATTCGTCTTCTAGGAGGACACATATGACAACGGACACCAGCGCCACAACCACGAGTGTCGATGAGATCGCGCAGAACGCCGATGGGGCGTTCCGTGCGCTGTCGCGCATTTCACCCGCTGTGCGTGCACGCGCCATCGTGGCTGCAGCCGACGCGCTTGAGGCGAATGCTGATGCGCTCGTTCCGATCGGCATGGCCGAGACCGGGCTTGCCGAGGGGCGCTTGCGCGGTGAGCTCAAGCGCACCGCCGTTCAGCTTCGTGTATTCGCAGACACCGTCGTCGACGGTTCGTACCTCGACGCACGCATCGACGCCGCCGATCCGAACTTTGCGCTCGGACCGCGCCCCGATGTGCGCCGCTACCTGACGCCGGTCGGGCCGGTCATCAACTTCGCGGCGAGCAACTTCCCCTTCGCGTTTTCTGTGGCAGGCGGCGACACTGCTGCCGCGCTGGCATCGGGCTGCTCCCTCGTCGTCAAGACGCACTCGGGGCACCCCGAGCTCTCGGCCGAGACCGCGCGCGTCATCACTGAGGCGCTCACCGGTGCCGGGCTTCCCGAGCACGTTTTCCAGACGATCTCGGGGCAGCAGCGTGGTGTCGACCTTCTGAAGCATCCGCTCATCGCCGCAGGCTCGTTCACGGGATCGACGAAGATCGGCCGGATGCTGGCCGACATCGCCGCAGCTCGCCCGAAGCCGATCCCGTTCTATGGAGAGCTCGGCAGCGTCAACCCGGTGTTCGTCACCGAACAGGCGATCTCGGAGCGGGCCGCCGAGATCGCCTCGGGTCTCGTGACCAGCGTCGGCGGTTCTGCAGGCCAGCTCTGCACGAAGCCGGGATTCGTGTTCGTTCCCGATGCGGCGCCGCTCGAGCAGGGCATCGCCGAGGCGGCATCCGAAGCCCAACCTCACCGCATGCTCAACCCGCGCATTGCCGACGGCTACGGCGAGCGCCGCGATGCGATTCTCTCCACCGATGGTGTGCGGGCGATCGCCGTGGGAAGCCTCGAGCGGGATGTTGATGGTCAGGGCTGGGCGACGCCGACGATCGTCGTCACCGACGCCGCGACGCTCGTGGCGCAGCGTGACCGACTGCTCGACGAGAGCTTCGGGCCGCTGAGCGTTGTTGTTCAGTATTCCGCCAGTGATGACCTCGCGGCGCTTGCCGAGGAGCTCTTCCCCGGCAACCTGACAGCGACCGTTCATCACGGCGACGGCGAGGCGTCTGATGCACTGCGCGAACTTGTTGCCGTGCTGAGCGAAGGCGCTGGACGTGTGCTGTTCAACGGCTGGCCGACGGGCGTCGCGGTGACACCGGCGATGCAGCACGGCGGCCCGTGGCCGGCGACGACGAACGACTCGAACACCTCAGTCGGAACGGCGGCGATCACACGATTCGTACGCCCCGTCGCGTACCAGAACGCCCCGCAGTCGCTGCTGCCCGAGGCGTTGCAAGACGCGAACCCGTGGAACGTGCCGCAGCGCTTCGCTCCCGCCGGAGAATCGGTGAACTGGGGAGATGCCGCCCGCGGCTGACCTCCTGCGGCGCTGACTCGATGCGCTGCACAATCGAGGGCCAACTTTTGCTATCAAGACGCGCCGGGTGATAGCAAAAGTTGGCCCCCGATTGCTGTCGAGGCGGGGCATCGCTGAGATCTGGGCACGTTGACGTACCGAAGCGTGCGGCTAGCGGCGGCGACCCGCGAGAAAGTACGCAAGCGGGCCGACGACGTCGATCAGCGAGATCATGCGCCAGGTGCGCTTGGATGCTGTCAGCTCACTCTCACGGCTCTTCGCGATGTCAGCGTGCGCGGCGCCCGTGAGCGCGAGCTGCACCATGATGAGCAGCACGATGAACGTGCGTTTTCCCGCTGACAGTTCTTTCCACGTCGTCTTTGCCATGCTTCGAATCTACGCCCTGTGTGCTCTAGAAGGGCACAACGCCCGTGCGATCGATGATCGTCCCTGTCGGCCCTGAGCCTTCGCGGGTCGCCAGCTCGACGATCGCGTCAGTTCCCTCCTGCACTGTGAAGTGGCCGTGTCCCTCGTTGAAGTCCGTCTTGGTGTAGCCGGGATCCGCGGCGTTCACTCGCATATCGGGCAGCGCCTTCGCGTATTGCACGGTAAGCATCGTGACAGCCGACTTCGACGACTGATAGAGCGGCATGATCAGGCTTGATTCCACGCGTTCCGGGTCGAGCACGAACGTGAACGATCCCATTCCACTCGACACGTTGACGATTGTCGGGATGCTTGAATCGCGCAGGACCGGCACGAATGCGTGGGTCATTCTCACAACGCTCGCGACGTTCGTGTTGTACACGTCGAGAGCGTCAGCTGCGGTCAGTTGAATCGGGTCGCCAAGAGCGCCGTGTATGCCCGCGTTGTTGATCAGCACGTCGAGACCTCCGGCATTCGCGATTGTCTCGGCAGCATCCGCCACTGACTGGTCGTCGGTCACGTCGAGTTGAACGAAGCTACCACCCAGCTCGTCGGCTGCCGTGCGGCCGCGCTGCTCGTCGCGTGCAGCCATCCATACCGTGTGCCCTGCCTCGATGAGTCGGCGGGCGGTTTCGTATCCGAGGCCTTTGTTCGCTCCGGTGATCAGTGTCGTTGTCATGCTTCGAGTCTTCGCCTCGTGTGCCGATCAGTCGTGGCACGGTTCTGCATGGGGTCTGGCAGTACCACCCAGAATTCCCGGCGCACTGCGAGACTTGATTTATGGATGCTGCGCACGGTGACCTCGGCCCGATGCTTCGACTGTGGCGCGATCGCCTCTCGCCCGTCGACGTCAGTCTGCCTGTCGGCAATGGGCGGCGGTCACCTGGGCTGCGGCGCGAAGAGCTCGCCGCGCTCGCCGGAGTGAGCGTTGACTATCTGGTGCGCCTCGAGCAGGGTCGTGCGCGCCGGCCTTCTGAGCAGGTTGCCACGTCGCTGGCGCGGGCTCTGCAGCTGAGTGACGCCGAACGTGACCATCTGTACATCCTCGCCGGGCTGCTCCCGCCGTCACCGCGCACGGTGCCGACTCACGTTCCACCGGGTGCCCAGCGACTGATGGCGCGTCTCGGCGAAGTTCCGCTCGCGGTATTCTCAGCGTCCTGGGATCTCATTACGTGGACGCCTCTCTGGGAGGCGCTGCTCGACGACCCCTCATTGCGCGCTGGAAGCGAGTGGAATCTGCTCCGCCGGCATTTTGCAGAGATTGACGGAGTGACGCCGGCCGGGTCGATCACCGCTGTATCGACGACCGGAGAGTTCTCTGCGTCGCTCGTTGCCGATCTGCGGCGCGTGCGTGGCCGCTACCCTGACGATCGCAACGTGGCGATTCTCATCGACGAACTTCTGACGTCGAGTACGACGTTCGCGCGTCTGTGGCAGGGCGGTGCGGTGGGCGAACACAGGTCAGAACGCAAGGTCGTGCGCAATCGACTCATCGGCACCGTCGTGCTCGACTGCGATGTGTTCACGGTAGCTGGAGCTGATGTGCGCATCGTGGCCTACACGGCGGCAACGAGGTCGGATGCCGCGGCAAAACTCGATTTCCTTCGTGTCTCTGCTGTGACATCGAGCCGTGCGTCCGCTCGGGTCAGCGCGGAGTAGCATCCTGTCTGCCGGCACCGTGCTCAGCGGGCCTCGCCGTCGATTGCGCGGTCGAGCCAATCGACGAGCAACCCGCGCTCTGCGTCGCTCAACGCAGTGAGCTCTGGCGCGATCGCACGAAACGCAACGGCGGTCGCGTGGCGGCTGTCGCGGGGCCTTTCGGGTGCGTCGACAAGAATCTCGCGCAGCACAGCGTCGATCATCGCCGTGCCCAGCGTGGGGTCGCGGTCGTCTGGCGGTGTCGTCAGCAGTGTGAATGTGACGCCCGATCCCGCCGACCGGATGAGGTCGACCGCCCGACGTTCGCTGACCCTCAGACGGCCGGCCGCCGCCACGCGATGCACCCGAGTCTGCAGAATCTCGAGTCCCGCCTGTGCTGCCGGCGATGCCGAACCGCGCTCTGGCGCATTCACCAGCGAGAAGAGCACGGGATTGCGCAGACCGAACTCGATCTGCATCTCCCATCCGGCGCGCAGATCGTCGACAGGGTCTGTGTCGTTGGCCAGCGCGGCGCTGACGGTGGCCGACTTGGCGGCGACGAACTCTGCCATCACATGCTCGGCGACGGCATCGAGCAGGCCGTTCTTGTCGCCGAAAATGCGGTAGAGCGTTGGCGGCTGGACGCCAGCTTCGGCGGAGACGCGTCGCGTCGTGACGGCATCCGCACCCTTGTCATTCAGAAGGCGCGCCGCGGCGTCGATGATCGCAGATCGTGCGTCTGTCTGTTCTGGGCTGTGCGAAATGTCATCCACCATCCAATGGTATCGCCATATTGCTATCGGTGATATTCCAGTGATAACGTAAGCCTGTTCTCAACGATATGCGTACAAGGAGTATCAATGATTGTCGCCACGGGAGCAACGGGAGCCCTCGGCGGAGCCGTTGTCGATCACCTACTCGAGACACACTCGCCTGAGACCATTGCGGTCGCCGTGCGTGACCCGCAGAAGGCGCAGCGATTCGCCGACCGCGGCATCGAGGTGCGTCGCGCCGACTACGACGATCCAGCTACCCTTCCCCACGCTTTCAACGGCGCAGATCAGCTGCTGCTGGTCTCGTCCAGCGATCCGATGGCCAATGCCGTGAGCCTGCATCGGGCAGCCATCGATGGCGCCGTTGCCGCGGGAGTCGGCCGCATTCTCTATACGAGTCATCAGGGAGCTCACCCGCAGAATCCATTTGCGCCGGCTCGCGACCATGCGGCGACCGAGTGGATGCTCGAGGAGTCAGGCGTTGCCTGGACCTCGCTGCGCAACGGTTTCTACGCGCATTCCCTCCAGTGGCTGCTTGGTTCCTGGCGCGAGACGGGAGTGATCACTGTGCCGGGCACTGGCCCCGTCTCGTGGACCGCTCGAGAGGATGCCGCTGAAGCTGCATCGCTGATTCTCGCCTCCGATGGTCGGTACGACGGGCCGGTCACTCTCACGGCGAGCAGTGCGCCGACCTTCGACGACATTGCGATAATCGTGTCGGAGCTCGTTGGGCGCAGCATCCATGTTTCGGTGCTCGACTCTGACGAATGGGTCGGCGCTCAGGTTGATGGCGGCACAAACGAACGCGCTGCCCAGTTCACGCTGGGCGTCTTTCAGGCTGCGGCGGGCGGATACTTTGCTGGCACCGCTATGACGCTACGTGAGTTGCTCGGGCGTGAACCCCGGACGGCGCGCGAGGTTCTGGCATCACTGGCGAGCTGAACCTGGTTGAGCTAGATCCGCCCGATACTCTCGGCACGCTTTGCCTCGTATTCGGCGGCGCCGATGACCTTGCGTTGACGCAACCTTTCGATCGCAGGCAAGCGCGTCTCGGGGGAGGGGATGCCTGTGGGGGCCGGGTGCTCCGGCACGATCGAGTCTCGTCGCGAAATCACGACGGCGAGGACGATCGCGATGATGATGAGCGGGGAACTCCGCGCTCGAGCAGCTCGAATACCTCGGCAAGTGCAGCCGCCGGGTCAGGGTCGTGGGCGCTGATAAGCTCCGGAGTTTCAAGGACGTACCGCGCAAGAGCGCGCGAGGTGACGTCATTGGCGGGGCGACCAAGCTCGTCGGCTATGGCGTCTGCAAGCGGAGCCTCGCAGCGAACCCAGAGCACGCGCGAGTAGTCGCGCAGGGCTTTCGTGCTCACAATGAGGTCTGTGCGTCGGCGGAGTTCGGCTGACGGGTGGGCCACGAAGGGTCCGCGGCTCGCCATGAATTCGTGAAGCGCCGAGATGACGGTCTGCCCGTCTCGCCGCTCATGAACTGCCGCGAGGATGCTCTCGCGGCGTTCGGTGCCGTCGTCGAAGATCAGCGCTTCTTTTCCATCGGGAACGTGCCGAAACAAGGTAGGAACCGAGATGTCCACGGCGTCGGCGATCTCTTTGACGCTGACCTGGTCGTATCCCTTGCGCATGAAGAGCACCAAGGCGGCTTCAGCAAGTGCTCGGCGGGTCTGCAGGTTCTTTCTCTCCCGACGCCCGGCTGGTTCGACGCTCATGACGACAGCATAGCGGAAGTCTTAAGTCGTTTGCGAATGTAAGTGACTTGCAAATATTAGTCACTTGTGTTTTCCTGGATTTCAGGGAGCACGCTTGTCCGCCGAAAGGAAGATCCATATGACTGTCAACGACACCACCACGACGCCTGTGCTCATCATCGGAGGAAGCCTCGTCGGGCTCTCGGCCGCTGTGTTTCTCGCGTGGCATGACGTTCCGGTGATCGTGATCGATAAGCACACGGGGAGCTCGCAGCATCCGCGTGCCATCGGGTTCACCACCCGCACGATCGAGCACTTTCGCCAGGTCGGCATTGACGTGCCCGCATCTTTGCAAGGCATGAGGCCTCCCGGACGTGCTCGCGTGCAGAGCCTCGCAGGCACATGGTTCGAGGAGCACCCGTGGACTCCACGAGGAGACGGTTCGTATGGAGCCGAGTTCTCGCCCGTGACTGCAAAGGCGATCACTCAGGATCAACTGGAGCCGATTCTGCGCGATCGTGCCCGTGAACTGGGTGCTGAACTGCGGCTCGGCACCGAGCTGCGTGACCTGGTTGAGAGAGACGACGGGGTGACCGCGACGGTGCGTGACCGCCAAAGCGGGCGTGAATATGACGTTGACGCGCACTACGTCATTGCTGCGGACGGCGGAGACAGTGGCGTGCGCGAAGGCCTTGGCATCGAAAGGACGGGGCGCGGGCATCTGAGCATACAACGCAGCATTCTGTTTCGGGCGCCGCTTGAAGAATACCTGCAGGACGGGATCGTTCAATTCGACATCGAACAGCCCGAGCTGACCGCGTTTCTGACAACATACTCAGACGGACGGTGGGTGCTGATGCTCAGCGACGACATCGAGCGCAGCGCGGATGAGCAGCTCGATCTCGTGAAGGCGGCAATCGGACGAAATGACGTGCCTGTCGAGTTAATCACGAGCGGCCGCTGGGAACTGAGTGCCCTGATTGCCGATCGCTTCTCGGCTGGGCGTGTGTTTCTCGCGGGCGACTCTGCACACCAGCTGCCGCCCAACCGCGGTGGATTTGGCGCGAATACCGGAATCGACGACGCGCACAACCTCGCGTGGAAATTAGCCGCCGTGCTCGCCGGCGAATCGAACACGGATCTGCTCGACACCTACGATGCCGAACGTCGGCCGATCGCGCTTCTGCGGCACGATCAGCTGTTCGCCCGGGCCGATTTCAAAGCTCACCTCGAAACGGGAGAATCGAGTGTGCCCGTTCTCGACGACGCGGCGATCGAACTCGGTCAGCTTTACCGTTCATCCTCCGTGCTCGATGCAGACGCGAGCCTTCCCTCGGCTCAGACGCCCGACATGTGGAAGGGGCAGCCCGGCACGCGTGCGCCTCACGTGTGGGTGATGGTTGACGGCGAGAAACGCTCGACGTTAGACCTGTTTCGTGGCAGGTGGATGCTTCTGACAGAGGATGACCGGTGGGGCGACGCTGGTCGCAACGCAGCTGAGTCGCTGGGAATTCCGATGGATATCGTGCGTATGGGCGATGAGGTCGCCCCCGTCGAGCCGGGTGCATTCGGTGACGCTTACGGCATAGATGCGCACGGTGCTGTGCTCGTGAGGCCCGATGGTTACATCGCGTGGCGTGCCAGATCAGAGTCGACCGAGAGCACCGTCGCGCTGACCGAGGCGCTGAGAGCGGTGGCCGCCCCGGCACGTGCGACGACGAGTGTTATCGGGTGATCGCTCGGGGCGCTTCGGGTCGGTGAACTCAGTTGGCGGAGACCTGAGCTTCTGATTTCAGGTTGCTGCCGGACGGTGCTCCAGCATCCGGTTTGCTGGCAGGAACGGTCCAGAAGAAGACCGTCGTCGATGCAACAGCGAGTACGGCGAAGTACGCGAGACCAGACAACCCGAGACCGTGCAGCCACGGAGCCGCGGGAATCGTGACTGCGGCCGCAGCGACCGTGGCAATCGCGAAGCCCGTTCCACGGCGGCGTGCCGCGGCATCCGATGTCCATGTCCACCGTGTGCTCACGAGCGTGAGTGCGATCATCACGACAACGTTCGTGGCCATGCCGACCCAGACCGGGTGGATGCCGAGGAAGAACTCCGTGGGAGACCACGCGCCCCAGTGATACCAGAGCAGACCCGAGACGAAGCCCGCCACCATCGCCGGAATCGCCGCCTTTCGCGTGGCCAACGGCCAGAAGAATGCCGCAAGCACGGGAGCGAGCGTTGCGCCATTGCGCAGTGTCCATGCCAGCACATTCCACCATGCAGCCTGCTCGGTGCGCAGGAATGCGAACCCGATCATGAGAATCGTGAGCAGCACGAGCGACCAGCGGGTGTACCGCACAAGGTCGGCCTCGGTTGCGTGGGGGCGGATGGCACGTCCGACGTCGCGGCCAAGACTTGTCGCACCCGAGAACTGGCACGGGCCAGCCCAGCCAAGCGCGCACGCCCAGATGCCGAGAAAGAACACTCCCGTGAGGGGAGCGGGCAACACCTCTGCGATGTATCGAGGTGTCGCGACGAGCGGAAGCGCCTCGTTTGGCACAACGATCGCGGCTGCCGTGCCGAGAACGACGCCAAGAATAATGAGCGGCAAGCCGAGCCCGGCGGCGATGAAGAGGCCCTTCTGCCCGTCGGCTGGAGTGCGACACGAGAGGCTCATCTGAAAGGCGGCCTGCGCGAGCAGCACATTCACGACGAACGTTCCGAACCAGGCAGCAATGAGCGTCACGCCCGCGCTCGTCGGATCGACCATCTCCGGTCGCGACTGGGCGAGCTCCGCCAGCCCGTCGACGCCGGGGTTGATGAGGAATGCAGTGATTCCAACGGCGAGCATTGCGAGAAAGACGACGCAGTTCATGGTCTGAGTGAATGCGACGGCGCGCATGCCACCTGCCCACAAGAAGAACAGAAGAAGCACCGCGGTAACGGCGATTGCGGCGTAGATCGACAGCGAGGTGAACGCGTGCAGCGCAGAGGCGAACGCGATTGCCGTCGCGACCGACCACATCGGGAACGTGAACGCGGTGATTGTGCCCGAGATTCCCTGTGCGAGCCGGCCAAAGCGCTCTCCGATGATTCCGGTGACGGTGACCACGAGCCGCTCTCGAAGTGGCTTGACGAGCAGAAGCGCGATGAGAATCACCTGCACCGTCTCGGCAATGCCGTAACAGATGGCAGAGACGCCGGTGCGGTAGCTCAGCTCCATGATCGAAATGAAGCTTGAGCCAGAGAACAGCCCGGTAATGCAGAATGCCACAGTCCATTTGCTGAAGCTGCGTCCGCCGACGAAGAAGCTGGCAATACCCTTATCGGATGCCGCTGCGCGACGTTGCAGTAGACGACCGACGACAACGAGAGCGATCGTGTAGCCGATCGCGAGCCCGATTGTCCAGAGACCCGGAGCGGTCATTGCTCGATTCCGGTGGACTGGGTTGCTGACACATGATTGACAACGGGCACCTGCGCCGCCTGCACGAACTGCCAGTCGATCGTGAAGTCGACGCCGGCGTCCCGCACGAGGTTGATCGCCGGGCAGCGCTTCTCGCTCAGCCGAACCAGCTCGGCACGCTGGCTGTCGTCAGCATCCACATCGATCTGAATCGTCAGGGCATAGTCGTGAAAATGGGGTGACACGTCGGCTGTGCCGTGAAAACCGCGCACGTCCATGTGGGCGTGCGAAGCGGTGTCGAGTGCACGCAGTGAGAGGTTGAGCTCGGCGGCGACGGACTCGATCACGACGGTGATGCACCCGTTGAGGGCGCCGGCGATGAACTCCATGGGTGTCGGCGCACTGTTCGTGCCGCCGGCAGGCTCAGGCTCGTCTGTGCGAAATTCGAAATCGCGGATGCTGACGTCGGTGGTCATTCGCGTCTGCCACGTTCCGCGGGCGCGCACAGATTTGAACTGCGGTTCGTCGGCGTTCGGGGTCGTTGTGGCTGCGGGCGCGAAAGTGCTCATGCGACGATTCAACGCCGTCTGTGGCGTCAGCACCACCGAGACGTAATGAACGGTAACGTCCCAGAGTCAGAACGGTGGGGCGTGACCCGCCGAAGCTCCCTCTACTTTTTGCGCGGGGAGCGCGTCTCGGCGCTGACGAACCAGGCAAACTGCTCGAGCGGCTCGATAATTCCGTGCAGAATGTCTGCCGTCGTCGGGTCGTCTTCGTCGACACCGTCATGAACGTCTCGCATCGTTCCGACTGTCGCCTCGATCGCAGCCGTGATGAGATCGACGACGACGGTTGTGCTGATCTCTCCCTGTGGGAACTTGGGCAATGTCGTGGTGGCTGCGACGATTTCTGATCGGCCGTCGGGAATGGCATGGAGTGCGCGCATGCGCTCAGCCACATCGTCACTTGCTTCTCTCGCCGTAGCAACGATCTCGTCGAGCAGCAGATGAGTGTCACGGAAGTTCGTGCCCACGACGTTCCAATGCGCCTGCTTGCCTTGAAGATGCAGTTCGATCAAGTCGACGAGCACTTTCTGCAAACTGTCAATCAGGCGTTTTGGGGCGATGAACCCGCGTTCGGCGTTCTGTCGTCGTGTGCGGCGGGGCCCTGCGTCGCTGGGAACTTCAACGGTTTCGTTCTTGCTCACGGTAACCTCCGGTGGTTCGGGCGGCAGCGCCACTGCGCTGTACTCCCGACACTAGGCGTCTCCGGTGAAAAGGGGAATGGTGCCAGACGTGAAAACGCCCGGCCGCAAGCGCTGACCGGGCGTTTTCACGGGACGTTCACACGTCGACCAGGCCGGCCCTGATGTCGAGCTGTTGCTGAGCTTCCTTCTCTCGTTTGCGCTCGGCGTCGACGAGCACAACGTCAACATCGTCGTTCGAAATGACGACGAGGCCGTCGGCGTCCCCAACGATCCAATCCCCAGGAGAGACCACCACTCCACCAATGGCCACGGGCACTCCAATTCGTCCGGGGCCGTTTCGATAGGGTCCGGCGGGAGTGATTGCCCGCGCATAGACGGGAAAGCGAAGCTCACCGATTTCGTCGACATCTCTGATCGCACCGTCGATGACGTAGGCGACGCAGCCTTTGCGCTGCCCTCGTTCGGCCATGAGCTCTCCGATCAAGGCTCGCGACGTCGACCCCTGGCCATTGATAACGAGCACGTCGCCCTCACGCAAGGTTGGGATCACGTCGTGGATCACCTTGTTGTCTCCCGCTGCGGTCAACACCGTCACCGCGCGTCCGACGAAACGAGCACCTTTCCACACGGGAGAGATAGCGCTGTCGACAAGGCCGAGTCGATCCATGACGTCACCGATCTGGCTGACAGCCACGGAACTGAGACGATTGCGAATCTCGCTTTCGGTAATGGGCATGGCTACTCTTTCACCTCGTCCCAGACAATGTCGTCGTACGCGGGACCCTCTGGAATCAAACCGGAATCGACATGGAAGTTCACGGCCTTCTCGTATCCGTCCTGCGGCACGGTTGTCGATGTTGCCATCTCTTCGGGGAGTAGTTTGATGAGGGCATCCACTGTTGCCTGATCGGTTGCCTTGAGATAGGTCTTGAGTAGCTTCGCCGCGTCGTCTGGGTTGTCGGCGATGAAGCCGAGCGCGGAGTCGATCGCCTTGTTGAACCCCTTGATCTGCTCGGATTTCGCATCGAGCGCAGTCGTCGTGCTGAAGAGTGTGCCATGAAGCTGACCCGCCATCTCAGGTATGTCCCCGCGTTGAGGCGAGATGTAGATCTCTCCGACATCTTGCGACTCGGCCATCTGCCCAACAGGCTGGAAGAACGCAAGCGCATCAACCTGACCCTCTGACAGCGCCCCAAGCGCCCCCGTCGTCGACCCGCCGAGGTTGACGAGAGTCGAGTCTTTGGCGGGATCCTTGTCAATTGACTGGAACAGATACTTCACGAGAGCCTCGGTTCCGGAGCCCGGACCCGTGATTCCGATGTTCTTTCCCACAAGAGACGTCACACGCTCTTCGAGTGGCGCATCAGCTCCCGGTCCTTCGTAGTCGGGGCCGACGATGATGTCGACGTAGTATTCGGTCACGAGAGAACCGGTGATCCGCGTCTTGTCGTTGTTCTCGTGCAGATTGAACGCGTCGGTGATGACGCCAGCGGCAATGTCGATGGACCCCGACGTCAACGCGGCGGCAAGCTTTGCGCCGGTTCCCAGACGCGGGCGTTCGCCGAGATTGACGCCCTCATCGTCAAAATAGCCATTCTCTTCGGCGACGTACAGCGGGAAGAACGCGATTGAGTCGCTGATCTGCCCGACATTGAGAGTGTCGGCGTCACCGCTGCCTCCGCTCCCGCCGCCGCCCGAGCAGGCTGTCATCGAGAGTCCGAGCCCGAGAACTGCCGCTGCTGCGGCGAACGACTTTACGAGTCGTCGTGTGCTGTGTTTTGTCATGATTGATGAACTCCTCACTGAGTTGTGATGGTGTGGATGCTGCGACTTACGCTTCGCCCAAGGGCTTCCACCGGTTGGTGCGAGTCGAGATGAGAGCGACGACGCCGTTGAGCAGCATCGCGAGAACTGTCAGTACGGCGACAGCAGCGAAGACGCCGGCCGTGTTGAATTGGGCCGCAGAATCGTTGATGAGATAGCCGAGTCCGCGGTTCGATGCGACAAGTTCTCCGATCACTGCCCCGATAAGCGCATACGGGATCGAGACCTTCAGGCCCGTCAGCAGACCCGCCATCGACGCGGGCAGCACAACTTTGAATGCCACATCTCGTTTATTGCCGCCCATCAGCCGGACGGCATCGATGAGGCCACGATCGACTTCCCTCACGCCGGATGCCGTGTTCAGGAAGACAAGGAAGAAGACGCTCACGGCGGCGAGGATGATCTTCATATCGATCCCGATACCGAACCACACGATGAACAGCGGGGCCAACGCCACTTTTGGAATTGAGTACAGGGCCATCATGAACGGCTCGAACACGTCGTAAATGAGATGGATGGAAGCGAGGATGAACCCGGCGACGGCACCCGTGAGAACACCGATAACGTATCCGAGAGCCACCTCCTGAATCGTGATCCACGAGTGAAAGACAATTGTGCCGTCGACGATCCACTCCACCAGCTGGTTCCACACAGCGACGGGGGTGGAGATGAACATCGGGTTCGGAACAACGAGACTTGCGATGTACCACGCGACGAGGAATATGAGAAACAGCGCGACTCGCAGCATCCAGACTGATGTTTGGCGACCGTTCTTTCCCCACCAGGTGCGTTTGCGAGCTTCTTTGACGGGACCGCTGGCCGCGGGGGTTCGGGCTGTGTCGTTCATGGTGATGGTCTGCGCGGCAGTCACTGCCGTGCCCCTTCTTTGAGAGCGTTTGCTAGTTCGAGATGCAACTCGATGAATCGGGGATCGACAGTCGTGCTGTCGGGATCGCGAGGTCGCGCAATATCGATCTCGCGATCAAGAAGGATCCTGCCCAGAGGGCCGAGCACGACTACGCGGTCACCGAGCAGCAGCGCCTCGTCGATGTCGTGCGTGACGAAAATGATGGTTTGACCCGTTTGCGACCAGAGACGGAGAAGTTCGCCCTGGAGCTCGGTTCGCAATTGGGCATCGAGCGCGCCGAATGGCTCGTCCATGAGGATCGTCTCTGCGCCGTAGGCGAGCATCCGTGCAAGGCTTGCGCGACGTCTCATTCCGCCTGAGAGCTCACGAGGGTAGCTGTCGGCGAAACCGTCGAGCCCGACTCGGGAGATGAGGTCGCGCGCGAGCTCGCTGCGCTCTGTCTTCTCGCGGCCGGCGATCTCGAGTGGCATCTCGACGTTGCGAAGCACCGTGCGCCACGGCATGAGCGTATCGCTCTGCGTCAGGTAGCCGATCTCGGGAGTGGGGCGCGTATGGGCGTTGCCGTTGTGCAGAACTCGACCCGACGTGGGTTTCGATAGTCCGGAAAGGAGGTTGAGCATTGTCGATTTTCCGCATCCTGACCGGCCGAGAACAGTCACGAATGTTCCGCGCTCAATCGTCAGGCTGAAGTCGCGGAGCGCAACCGTCGCGACGTCGTCGCGTTGAAACTCTTTTGTGAGGTGCTCGATCTCGAGGACCGTGGTCATTTCCGCACTCCCCGTGCCTCGATGTGTTCGGCTGGTGCGCCTTCAAGTGCAGAAGCTCCCGCAAGCCACCGCGAATTGTGCACTGTCATCAGGCGCACGTCGTCGGGAGAGAAGCCGTCTGTGAGAAGCACGTCGGCCGCGAGCGCCAAGCCGTCTTCGACGGGTGGGTTGAATGGTTGACCGAGGTCAGAGCTGATGACGGAATTCTCGGGTCCGGTCGCCCGAATGTTGCCGAGCCAATCGTCCCAACTGACTTTCCCCGTCAGCGGTGTCGTGAAGCAGCGCTCGAGGAGTGCGCCAGAGGGAATGAAGTTTCGCTGGTTCTCCACCGAGATGCGCTGTGAGGTGAACTCCGGATGGGTGATCACAATTCGTCGCACGCCGCGCTCCCGAGCCGCGTCGACGACGATCGACGATTCATCCCCGTGAAGGTGGCCCGTTGCAAGCGTCATGTCGTGTTTGGCAATCACGTCGAGCACCTGCAGGGTTTCGCGTGTGATCTGGCCGTGTGAATCGACGACGTCGACGGACGGGCTGTCTATGCCCGCATCTCGAAGATCCTGCTGCAGCTGTGCCCACATCGGTGGAGTGGCGCCCTCGGGTTCCTCTGCGAGACAACTCCTCTGATTGTCGCTGTCGACTGTTGGCAGCCAGACGAACTGCGCACCGCTTCGACCCGCGATCTCGACGGCGACGGGGTTCATGCCGCCGACTGCTGCGTTGAGCGTGATGGCGCCGAGCACGTCGACCTCGGGGTGGACCGCCCTGACAACGCTCGCTCGTTCGGCAGTGGGAACGTAGTGAGACTTCAGCACGAAGCCGGCCATCGTGAGCTCGGCAAAGCGCACGGCAAGGTCGAGATCCGAAATGCGGCGTTTCATAACGTCTGGTGCGATGTGCACGTGGACGTCGTAAGCGCCCGTTACGAGCTCGCGTGCTTGTTCACTGGGCTGCGGGTGTGCAGTCATGGCGCTCCTTTGCGATCAATTTCGTTCTCTACATTGTCAACATTTTTGTAGACAGTGTCAACGACGAGTTCTCGCAGGAAGCAATTTTGGCTATACGTTGCTGACGGCGGCCTAGGAAAAGTATTCGCGAGTGGCGTTCAAAACGCTCCTCAAGTGCGCGCCCATTGCTGCTGCCGCACGATCGCTGTCGTGCGCGCTGATGGCATCGATAATCTCAAGATGCTCAGGCAGCGATACGGCCGGGCGATTGTGGTGCCTTGCTAGGCGGATGCGGTACCGCACGTTCTGAGCTCGGAGGCGACTCACCACTCCGGGCGCGACTTTCATCTGGCTGAGCGTGAGAATGAGCTCGTGCAGCTCACGGTTGCCTTCGGAATAGGTCTCGCTGTCGCCGGCCTCCACGGCAGCGCTCATGCGCTCGCCGACGGCATGAAGCTTGGCGATTCCCGCACCATCTGCTCGTTCGGCGGCCTTGGCAGCGCAAATGGACTCGAGTGCTGCGCGCAATTCAACGATCTCGAGCGCCTCGTCGAGGTCAATGGCACGCACTCGTGAGCCGCGATTCTGGATGCGCTCGACCAGGCCCTCTGCTGCGAGGTTGGCGAGGGCTAGGCGAACGGCTCCGCGACTGGCGTCATACTGCTCGGTGAGATCAGCCTCGATCAGGCGTTGGTTTGGAGCCAGCTCTCCCGCCGTGATGGCGCGGCGAAGTTTGTCTGTGACGAATGCCCCGTCGTGTCGCTGAGTCGTTGCGGTCTTGGGCACCTGAATCCCCCTGGTGATCGACAGTGTTGAACTAACTGTAAACAAAAATGATTACATTTGACGTATTAATGCTTACCAATTACGAAAGCATTTTTGGTTGCAGAATTGTTGACAATGTAATACGTTCTCTCCCGAGACTCATGGATCGAGGGAGGAACGTTGATGACCACCGTCGCGATCATCGGGCTGGGCGAAGCTGGCGGGCTGTACGCCCGAGGCATGAGGGATGCCGGCTTCACCGTTGCGGGTTTCGACCCATATACGCGTCTTGACGCGGAAGGAATCGCTCAGGCGTCGACCGTGGAGGGCGCAGTATCCGATGCCACGCTCGTCGTGAGTCTTGTCGGCGCGCGTGCGGCGCTCAACGTGGGCGCGGATGCCATCGCCGCGATGGCTCCCGGGGCAGTGTTTGCCGATTTCAATACCGGTTCACCTGACCTCAAATCGACGATGTCGGAGGTTGCGCAGAAGCATCAGATCCTCTTCGCCGATGTCGCGGTGCTCGCCCCAGTGCCACGCGGCGGGGTTCTCACTCCGCTTATGGCGAGCGGCGACGGGGCGGACCGCTTTGCCCAAGTCATGAAGCAGACGGGGGCGCCGGTCGAGTCGATTGGCGGTGCGGCAGGAGATGCCGCTGGCCGAAAACTCCTCCGCAGCGTCTTCATGAAGGGCCTCGCCGCCGTCATTCTCGAAAGCGACACTGCGGCAGAGAGCGCCGGCCAGCGGGAATGGCTGCGCGATCAGATCGCCGCCGAATTCAGCGGTGATCCGCACGCACTCATCGAACGCCTCATCACAGGTTCGCGTGAACATGCCGATCGGCGCACTCACGAAACTGAGGATGCCGCTGCATACCTCGACTCCCTTGGTGCGCCGAACTGGTCCACCAAGGCCGCTCACGCGTGGCTATCGCAGCTGCGCGATGAATCACGATCAGGAGCCGGGTCATCGCCCGCCTCGAGACATGGAAAGGACACCTCCCACGCATGAGCACACGGAGAATGCTGGTTGTCGGAGCTCACAGTGCCGATTTCGTCTGGCGCGCGGCTGGCGCGATCGCAAAGCACACAGAAAGCGGGGGAGAAGCACGCGTCATCTCGCTCTCGTACGGTGAACGCGGAGAATCGGGAGAGCTCTGGAAGATTCCAGGGCAGACGGAAGAGAACGTCAAGAAGCATCGTCACGCCGAGGCGACTGAAGCAGCGGCGGCGGTCGGAGCAACCTTCGAGTCTCTTGATCTCGGCGACTACCCACTGAACGTCGACCAGACGGGGGTCGATCGACTCGCAGACCTGATGCGCGACTATGCGCCTCATATCGTTCTCACGCACGTGGACAAGGA
Source organism: Paramicrobacterium chengjingii (assembly GCF_011751765.2). Taxonomy (GTDB): domain Bacteria; phylum Actinomycetota; class Actinomycetes; order Actinomycetales; family Microbacteriaceae; genus Paramicrobacterium; species Paramicrobacterium chengjingii. Next base: position 3,052,982 of record NZ_CP061169.1, on the reverse strand, counting down.
TCCATTCAACCCTGACCACCCCGTCGCGTTTACGGTCGTCGCCAAGGCGAGGCTCCTCACGGCAGGGGCCGTGGTGGAGGCTGGGTTCCGCACGGCTCCGCCGAGTGAGTTTCTTGTCTTCGAGCCACATCAACCTGACCTCTGCGGATTTGTGCCATCGGTCTTCGTCGACATCACGAGCGTCTTCGACAAGAAGAAGCAGGCGATGTCGGCGATGAAGGCGCAGTCGTACCTTCAGCAGTACTATGCCGAACGCGCCGAGCACCGCGGGAATCATGCGCGCAAGGTGACGGGCAACAAAGAGATACGTCAGGCGGAAGCGTTCCAGCGCATCGTTCCCAACGTCGTGGAGTCGCTATGAGTCATATCCGCGTCAGCGATCTCACTCTGAGCTATGGCGACACAGTCGCCGTGGAGAAGCTGGGTCTCGAGATCGCGGAAGGCGAAGCGCTCGTGCTGCTCGGGCAGTCGGGATGTGGCAAGACGAGCACGATGCGCTGTATTGCCGGCCTGGAGACGCCCGACACGGGCACGATCACCGTCGGAGATCAAACTCTATTCGACAGCGACCGCGGCATCGATCGTCCGTCCCATAAGCGGAACATCGGCATGGTGTTCCAGTCATATGCGATCTGGCCGCACATGACCGTGTTCGAGAACGTCGCGTTCTCGCTTCAGATGAAACGAACGTCGAGATCAGAGATCAAGCGGAAAGTGCACGAGACTCTCGAGATCGTTGGGTTGGAGGGCTTTGCTGACCGTGGGGCAAGCATGCTCTCTGGCGGTCAGATGCAGCGAGTCGCCCTGGCACGAAGTCTCGTCATGGCGCCGTCGGTGATGCTCCTTGACGAGCCGTTGTCGAACCTCGATGCACGACTCAGACAGCGTCTGAGAGGTGATCTTCGTGAGCTTCAGTCTCGATTGGGGCTGACGTCGATCTATGTCACGCACGACCAGGAAGAGGCTCTGGCTCTCGCCGATCGCATAGCAATGATGCAGTTCGGAAGAATCGTGCAAATCGGCACGCCGAATGAGATCTATTCGCGACCGCTTAGCGCATCTATCGCTGATTTTCTCGGTGTGACGAATAGCCTTCCCGTCACGGCAGTGGACTCGAACACGGTGCAACTCGTTGGCTCCGATCAGCGACTGAGAGTCGAGCGCTACGAGCACTCGGGTTCTTTGCGCGCCTGCATCAGAGCCGAAGACATCGTGATCGGTGAGACCGCGGCCGCCGCTACGGAGAACGTCCTCGTTGGAGAAATCGTCACGCGCGAGTTTCAAGGGGCGACCGCCGCATACCGCGTGCGCATCGAGGGCGGCGCTGAGTTGCACATTTTGGGGAGCAAACACCAGCTCGTCGAGCGAGAAGCGGGCAGCGGAACCCCCGTGGGCATCGCTGCGGGTGCCATCCAGGTTCTGCCTCTCGACGTGGAGGGCGTCGATACTGCGGTGGCCGGGGACTTCGTTCCAGAGAGCACCGCTGCGTTGGGAGTGTCGCGCTCGTGACTGCTGAGCAGACAGAGATCTCGCGCGGCGCACGCGCGGCCGGGCGCGCGCGGTCGAGCGCCCGACGCGTGACCGTTCCCGTGATCCTCTATGGTGTCCTCGCAGTACTGATCCTCCTGCCCATCGCTCTCGTCGTTATCTCCGCGTTCAGCACATCGACGCCGAGGCCGGGCAACATTGACCTCGTCAATCTCACACTCAAGAACTTCGCGACGCTGCTTGGCCCCGGTGTACGCGGTGCCGCGGTCAATTCGTTGATCGTCGGCGTCGGCTCTTCGCTGCTCGCGCTTGCCGTCGGAGCATTCCTGGCGTTCGTCGCTGCACGCACGAACGCTCCGGCCCGTCGGTTCCTCTACTTCGTCGGACTTGTTCCGATGTTCTTGCCGTCATACGTCGGGGCGCTGGCCTGGTCGCTGCTTGCCGGCCCGAACGCAGGGCTACTCAACATCCTGGCGCGCGATCTCGGGGTTCCGGCCATCGCCGATATCTTCAACATCACGGGCCTCATCTTCGTACTCGGCATCTATTACGCGCCCTATGCGTTCCTCCTCATTCACTCATCGTTGAGTCTGATGAACCCCGACCTCGAGGAGGCGGCACGGGTACACGGATCGTCACCGAGAACCGTGTTGCGAAAAATCACGTTTCCGCTTTCCCTTCCGGCAATCCTGGGGGCGGCAATCCTGATTTTTACGCTCACGGTGGAGAACTTCCCCGTGGCCCAGATCGTCGGCAACGCGGGGCGCGTCGATACTCTTCCGACCTACATCTACCGCCTCATGAACGCGGCTCCCGCACGCGGCAACGAGGCAGCCGCTGTCGCAATCGCGCTTGTCGTCATCGTGCTGATCGTCACAGCGATCCAGCGCAGAATCGTATCGAAGCGCACCTACACGACGGTCTCGGGAAAGGGTCTGAGGTTGACGCCTGTCAATCTGGGCTGGTTTCGTATTCCAGCTCTTGTGATCGGCTGCGTGTACTTCGTGCTCTCCACAGTTCTGCCGATGCTGGCGCTCCTTTTTGTCACGATTCACGAGTCGCCATACGTCAATACGGTTCTCGGTGCATTCAGCTCCGACGCGCTCGGGTTGGGAGCCTTTATCGAGGCCCTCAGCAATGATGTTGTTTTGAGAGCAACAGTCAATTCGGTCGTCGTCGCCATTGCCGCGGCTTTGATCGGAACGCTCCTGTCGTTCATCGTTTCCTATCTCGTGAACCGCACGACGCTTCCGGGGCGCAACGGGCTGGGGTACATCAGCATGCTGCCGCTGGCGGTGCCGTCGATTGTTCTTGGTCTTGGCCTGCTTTGGACCTGGCTGATGTTGCCGCTTCCTGTATACGGCACTCTGCTCGTGCTCATCATCGCGTTCATCGCAGCTCAGATGCCGCAGGGCTATCAAGGGGCGAGCTCATCGATTCTGCAGATCCATCGAGACCTCGAAGACAGTGCTGTGATGCATGGTGCCGGTCGTATACGTGCGATCTGGAAGGTGACTGTTCCGCTCTTGCGCGTCCCTCTTACCTCGACGTTTCTGCTTCTGCTCATGCTGTCGATGCGTGAGCTCACCGTGCCGTTGTTCCTCTTTACGACGGACACGCGGCTCATCTCAATCGTGATCTTCGACGACTTTGAGAACGGGATCTTGCAGCGCAGCGCGGCTACCAGCCTGCTCTATTGCGTTGTGATCTTCGTGCTTGCCTACATCGCTCGCCGATTCGGCGCCGACCCACGTAACACCAGATAGCAATTCAGAGAGGAATTGACATGAGAAAGCGTACGACAACGGCGCTCGCGACCTTGGCTGCCGCAGGTCTGCTGCTCACCGGCTGCAGTGGCGGAGGCGGTGACGGATCGGCAGAGACTAACGAAAATGGTGATCTCGTCATCAACGGCGAGATCATCGCCCCCGCGGAGGTCTACGAGGCCGCGCAGTCCGAGGGCTCGATCGTGTTCTACACCGGTGCGAGCGAGCAATCAGAGAGTGATGTCACGGAGGCGTTCACCGAGGCGACCGGAATTGACGTCGAAATCGTAAGGCTCGCTCCGAACAAGCTCTCCGAGAGAGTACTCAGTGAGCGGGCGGCGAAGAAGCTCGGGGCGGATGTGATTCGCACATCCGGCGAGGATCTCGTCGCTGGCTTTGCCGATGCTGGTGTATTCGAGCCGGTCGAACTCACGGACGACATCAGTTCTGCCCTGATTCCCGAAGCGACGTACGATGACGGCCTGTACTACAGCAGCTACGACCGGATTTACAGCTTCGGCTACAACAACCAGGTGGTTTCAGAAGAGGATGCCCCGAAGAATTGGAACGATCTTCTCGATTCAGAGTTCGCAGGAAAGAGCGGGATCGTGCAGGTCGGCGCGGGTGGAAGCACAGCGGCGTTGACGAGATTCCAACTGGATGCTCTCGGGCAGGACTGGCTTGAGGATTACGCTGCAAACGACCCTCGAATCTTCGACTCGTCGGCGTCTCTGACCGATTCGCTTGCGCGCGGTGAGATCTCGGTGGGAACCATTCCGGTTGCCACGGCATACAGCGCGTCGCTTGACGGTGCCCCAATTACGATCGCGACGCCGGACGAGGGCGCGGCGGCCTATCCCTTCTACCTGGGAATGTCAGCATCGACCGAGAAGGCGAACGCCGTCACGGTCTTCGTCAACTGGTTGCTGTCTGCTGACGGTCAGAAGCTCGCGGCTTCGATGGGAGACTACCCGGTGCATAAGGACATGCCTAGCCCGACGATCGGCGATGTCGAGTTGCCGGCGGCCGACACGGAATTCGTGCATCGCGCAAGCCTTGAGGAATCACTTGACAATCTCGAGTCGGATGCCGAGCTGTGGATGGACATCTTCGGATACACGGGTTGACTGAGTGGCCAGCTCGGGGAGAGCTCACCGCCACAGGAGGGCCTCCCCGAACTGCGCCGCAAGAATCGGGCGAAGAGGGAATTCGAGTCATGGGGCAGAGGGAAAGTGATGTCGTGACAAACGGGGGAATCAGGTGCATGCTCATGCGGGGCGGCACATCGAAGGGAGTGTATTTTCTTGCCGAGGAGCTGCCGCACGATCCCCTCGAACGTGACGATATTCTGCTGCGCATTATGGGATCTCCCGATGTCAGACAGATCGATGGCATTGGCGGGGCTCATCCGCTCACGAGCAAGGTGGCGATAGTTTCGGCCAACGAGAGTGGCGTCGACTATCTGTTTCTCCAGGTAGTCGTCGACGAGGCTCGAGTCTCCACTCAGCAGAATTGCGGCAATATCCTTGCCGGTGTCGGACCTTTCGCTGTCGAGCGAGAACTCGTTCCTTCTCGAGATGGTCACACGACAGTTCCGATACGCATGATGAACACGGGCGGGGTCGCAACAGCGACGGTTCAGATCGAAGACGGGGCTGTGGTCTACGACGGGCGCACGCGCATCGACGGAGTGCCCGGGACAGCTGCACCGGTGATCATCGACTTCGACGACACCGCCGGTTCGAGCTGCGGTGCCCTGCTGCCAACAGGAAACGCGACGGATCTCGTCGAAGGCATACCGGTCACATTGATCGACAACGGCATGCCCGTGATTGTGGTCGCCGCGTCAGAACTCGGGATAAGCGGTGGCGAGTCGCCCGAGGAGTTGGAAGCATCGACGGAGTTGCGAAGAGTTCTCGAGCGACTGCGGCGTGCGGCAGGACCCGTCATGAGACTGGGTGATGTCTCGGAGACGACAGTGCCCAAAATCACGATTGTCTCGAAACCGGTATCCGGCGGCGCGGTTCGCACGCGCACGTTTATTCCGCATCGCTGCCATACGTCCATTGGCGTTCTCGGTGCGGCAAGCGTCGCAGTCGCTGTGGCGTTGCCCGGCACCGTCACCGATGACATCGCGCGTTCTGCTGGGCTGCCGCGGATGGCAATTGAGCATCCGACGGGCTCGCTCGAGGTCGAGGTTGAGCTCGACGAGGCGCAGGTAGTGCGCACCGCAGTTGTTCGCACAGCTCGGAAGCTCTTTGACGGCCGTGTGTTTGCCCGACCGTCTCTCTGACGGACCGGCGACGGAGGGTGGCAACACGACGCGGAGTTCTGAGTGTTCTGCTTGTGCACGCTTTGTTCGTGCAGATGATCAGCTACGCGTTGCGTCCCGCGATTTCCTACGCCATTCTCGAGCTGGGGTATAGCTCGTCGTGGCTCGGCGTTGCCACAGCGGCGTTTGCGATACCCCCGCTCGTGTTCGCCCTCCCCGCCGGGCGGATGGCGGATCACGTGGGGGAGCGTCTCTGTCTTGTGATCGGAGCGTTGTCCTTTCTCGCAGCCGGGTTTGCTGCGCTTCTGGCCGGTGGATCACTTCTCGGTTTGCTCGCAGCTACGGTGTTGCTGGGTCTTGGCGTGCTCTTCTCCGTTGTCGGAGAGCAGGCTTGGGTGATGCGTGCGGCTGCTCCGGCGCGGCTCGACTCGGCGTTTGGTCTCTATACGTTTGTCACGTCGACGGGTCAGATGCTCGGGCCCGTGCTGCTCTCGCTGCCTCACGACGACGGTGCTGATGTTCCGCCGTTCGCGATGATTGCGGGAATCGTCACCTGTATGGCCTCCCTCTGCCTCATTCTCTCGCTGCTGATTCCCCCGGTACACAGCAGATCGACGGCGTCGAGAAACGGCAGACCTCGCCCCGTGCTGCGCGGTGCCGTGCAGCTCCTGCGCATGAGTGGTGTTCTGCGCGCGCTCATCGTGAGCAGCCTTGTGCTCTCGTCGCTTGACATCGTGCTCGCGTACCTTCCTCTGCTCAGCCAGGAGAGAGGTTTTGCCGCATCGTGGATCACGATCATGCTTGTCGCGCGAGGTGCTGCAACGATGGCCTCACGCATCACACTCTCGCATTTGACCCGGCGATTTGGCCGTCGGCACATACTCGTGGCGGGCTCGATTCTCTCGGCGTTGAGCCTCATGGCTCTCGCCTTGCCACTCGGAGTATTTGGGCTCACCGTAGCGATGGTGATCTATGGGCTTGCGGCAGGAACCGTCCAGCCTCTCACCATGTCGTGGATCACACTTCTGGCACCGGTGCGTCAGAGGGGAGTGGCAGCATCACTTCGTCTGGTCGGCAATCGCGCCGGACAGACCGTGATACCGCTCGTTGTCGCCGGGCTCTCCGTGCTCGGTGGCGCCGCCATCGTCTTCGGCGTAACCGGGGCGAGCCTTGTGTGCGCAGCTTGGGCATCGACGGCTGCGCCAAGCGATGATGAGGGCACGGCCGGGTAGCTGGTGGGCAGCCGAAATTTACGAGGATTCGTGGCCACTGCTCATTCCCCGGGGTAGACACGGCTGCGCCCGTCGCGTTGACTGGGCCTGTCACACCGCCGACACAAGGAGCACAGCCTGAGCGCATCCGTTCCCCAACCCGTGCAGTCTTTCATCGATGCCGTCAACGCACACGACGAGGCCGGTTTTCTCGACGCATTCACCGAGGATGGCTTCGTCGATGACTGGGGTCGCATCTTTACCGGACGCGACGCGATCAAGGGCTGGAGCGACAAAGAGTTCATCGGCGCGACCGGTGTGCTCACCCCCGAAGAGGTCGATCAGAGCGGCTCCGCGGTGACCGTCGTCGGCGACTGGAAGAGCACCTGGGCGAACGGCCGCAGCTCGTTTGCCTTCGAGACTGCCGGGGACAAAATCGTCTCGATGACCATTCGCGAAGGGTGACGTCGGGTCGTTCAAGCGACAGTCACGCAGACGTCAACGTGAGATCCCGGCTTGCCGCGTGCTGACACGTGACGGTGAGCGTTGTGGCATCACCTGAGATGGATGCTGTGGCGCCCTCCGCCGTGCACGACCACCGTCCGGCAAGAGTCAACGTAACCGTCGACTCGGCACTCACGTTGGCACGCCACGGCCGCGAGTAACTCGTCATGCGGCCCTCGTATGTGCCGTCGGCCGCGAACTGGTCGGGGTCGTCGCCCTCGTACAGGTGCAGGTCGGGGTCCGTGACCGACAATTCCAGCTTCTCCCCATTCACGTGTTCCATAAGAAGACAGGGAGTGTCTGTGCCGGTGACCGTGCCTGTGAGGTCATTGACGGCAGAGAAGCACACGGATGCCGTTATGGCGGTGCCCCGATGGCTGACGACGTGTGCAGCGGCATCCTTGCGCACAACCGTGTAGGGCGCGGCATCCGTCGTCATCTTTGTCGTGAACTCCCGCGTCTTTGCCTCGCCGGCCTGCACGAGGATCGCGTACTCATAGCCCAGTGAGTTCGGCGCGGTGCCGTGACGCAGAAGTGCCGTCTGATACTCCGCGCTCCCCGTCTTCGCCCCCGACTGGTCAGGGCCCGACTGAGCCGCAGAGATCGTGCGGAGCTTCTGACCAGAGGCCACGTAGTATCCGTTTCCGAGCGGATCGACGAGCGGTGTGCCCTCCGTCAGCGTTTGTGTCGAGTCGGCACCCGTGGCGCTGCCGTCGGGAACGCGCACCTGATAGAGCGTCGTCTCGGTTTCAGCGTTCGCGCTTTCGTTCGAGATGTCGCTACCGAGCACAACGATGAGGTCGTCAAAGCTGAACCGCGAGAGGCGTGCCGTGTGCGTCTCGTCGAAAAATGGATGCTCCATGAGATGCATGCCGAAGACACCGTGCGCGCCTTTCCACGATCCGGCGCCGGCGAACGCAGAGCGTGTGAGCACCATCTGCTCGATCGTGCCCGTGAGATCGGCCTTCAGCTGCTCCCACCCGAGGTGGCGCGTCGTGGCACCGGGGAAGCGGTTCCAGTCCCAACCCGGCTGAACGTAGCCGTTTGCAGCATGAGTGATCTGCCCGGTGGCATCGGGCACCGCCTGAATCTCCACAGTGCCGTACGTCGAGTACCGCCCGTAGAGGTTGGCACCGTCATAGATCTCCGTCGACCAGAGGTAGCGGCTGTGCCCACGCATTGTGACGAGCCATTCGTCGCGACGATGCAGTCCGCACGCAGCGTAGCCGAGCTGCCAGTTGCCGCCCGGTGCTGGCTCCTTCGAGATTCCCGCTTCGGTGAGTTTTGCGGCAAACTTCTTCTGCGCGTTGGTGGGCTGCGCAGGCAGCAGACGCAGGAATGCGGAAGCAACGGCGGTGTCGAATGGCCCAGCTGCACCGGGGTCAGGCACGCCCGCAAGGTGCTGAAAGGTTGGGACGTGCAGCGCCTTGTCGCCAGTGGGGTGCCGGCCTGTGAGAGAAAGGGGCCACTGCGTGGTGTTCGCATGAAGTCGTTGGGTGAGGAGGGCCGTGCGCAGCACCTGCCGTGCCTCGGCAGACACCCCGAAGGCAGTTCCGTGCAGAAGTGCGATAACGGGGCTCATTCCCGCGAATGCGTCGCGAGCGTAGTCCGGGTACGGGCCCATGTGGTGAAACGTGGTGCCGTCGGGCTTGAACCCACCCGACAGGCCGGGCGAGTGCGTGAGCGCACGGTTGAGCCACGAGGTCACGGCCGTCAGCACTGTTGCCTGCTCACTCTCGTCGTCTTGTGTCAGCCCGGAGATGATCAGGCCCTGCAACAGCGTGTTCAGCACGTCGACCAGGCCGCCGTAGTGTGAAGGATCGCTGAAGTCCTGCGTCAGCCGGCCAATCCCGAAGAACCACGACAGATTGCTCCGTGCCCGATCCCACAGTTTGTTGTTCTCGAGAACAGGCTGGGCGAGCAGGAGCGAGTCGGCGAACCCGCGGTACTGATAGCCGATGTGATGGATGCTGCCTTGCGCACTGCCCGTGGCGAAACCTTGGTCTTCGAGATGCGCGAAGAGTCGAAGGTACAGCGTCGCGAATCCTGCGGCAGTCGACGCGTTCTGATCGCGTGATGCTTTTACCGCCTGCGCAACGGTAAGCATGGCATCCGTCACTTTGCGCAGGGTGACGACAGACGCGAACTCGGCGATGTCGCTGCGCAGCTCGATCGGCCAGATGGCGCTCTGGTAGCCGTTGACGAAGGAGCCGGTTCCGATCGGCGTGGAGTCGTCCGTAAGAGCGGGGGTGCCGAGAGCGTCGACCGTCGAGGTCAGCGTTGCGAGGGCTTCGGCTGACACGGACGGCTTGCCCGCAAGCGACGCGAGAAGACGCTCTCGCACATCGGCGACGCCATCGGTGCTCGCTGCGGGTGGAAGCGGATGCTCGGCGAGAGCCGACCGAAACTCAAGGAGCGCCAGCCAGTGGTGGTTATCGGCGGTGGCGATCTCAGGCTGCACAGTGGGCACCTGGTCGTCTGGGGTCGGGTGGTCAGGTCGCATCTCGGTGTTGAGGATCACCTGGTCGATAAAGAGACGCCCCTCGTGCGTGGGCGCGATAAAGCGCACGCGGTTCATGCCGTGGTGCGGTGTGCCCTCGGTGTCGTAGCCGAAGCGAACCCAGCATGTTCGCCAGCCTGTGAAGTCGAGGCCGAAGTCGAACCAGCAGTCGGAGTTCGCGCCGCGCCCAAATTCGATGCGCAGTGGCTTGTCTGTCGGGGTCTCGTTGTAGATCCACACGCAGAACGTGTCGACAGTGCCCATCCATGCCTGGTCGTCGCCGACGGCGTAAGAGCTCGCGGCATATCGCAGCGGCTGCTTGACGGTGAGAACCGACCCCGCGGCATAGGTCCACGCAAGGCTGTGCAAGCCGACCTTTGCACGCTCGGCCGAGATCTCGATCGTCGAGTTCTCATCGGCGCTGAACTGCTTCGGCACACGACTTTCAAGAAGGAAGATCGGGGGATCGAGCTCTTCTGCGCGCTTCTCGATGTCTGTGATTGCTGCACCGGTTCGTACACCACCACGGGGTGTCGCGCCCGCCGCCGACAGGCCCGAGATGTTCGGTACGGTCGCACCGGCGACGATTCCGGCGGTGAGAACACCGCGACGGCTGAGTTTCATCAGTACCTCCTTGTGACTGTGCTCGTATCCCAGCCAAGAGTGGAAGGAGAATTCAAGACTCATTCGCAAACCCGTGGATGTGACCTCCCGCGATTCGAGAAAGCATTCAGTACGGAATCGCGAAGATCTCGCTCCGGATGCTGTCGTCGGCGCTTGCCGGAATCACGAGAAACTTCAGAGCATCCCTATCGTCTGTGTCTCGGCACCACGTGAGCAGTCGCAGTCGCAGATCGTCGAGAACATTGTCGTACCGCGACTCGACGGCAAGATTGCGCTGTTCGCCGGGGTCTCGCTCGATGTCGTGCAGCTGTTCGCGATGGCGTCCCCAGCTGTAGACGGTGTACTTGTAGGCGCCGGCGTAGAGCGCGCGTCCGCTCGTGAGTGGCGGACCGGGTCGCTCAAATCGGGTCTGCACGACGATGTCTCGCTCAACAGGATGCCCGGGGCCGCCGAGCGGAAGCGGTACGCCGCGTCGTGTGGGCTGCGTGTCGTCGGGCGTCGCGCTCACGCCCGCAATCTCGCTCACGGTCGGCACGAGATCGAGACATACCGACACCGGCTCGGTCACTGTTGTTCGTGGAACTCCCGGCCCGGCGACGATGAGTGGAACCCGCACGCACTCCTCGAAGAGCGCTGTCTTCTGATTCCACCGGTGCGATGCGTCGCCGTCTCCGTGGTCACTCGTGACGATGACTATCGTGTTCTCAGCATCGCCGTCGCCGAGGGCGCCGAGCAGGGTGCCCACGTAGCCGTCGAAACGTGAAATGAGCTGACGATACGCGTAGCGATACTCGCGCCACTCCTCTGGCGTGTAGTGCTCCGTCGCGTACACGTTCTGTGCAGCGTGCTTCTCGAAGCGAACTGCTTCGGGTTCAAACGGAGCTGGCTCGAAGTTGGCGGGAAGCGGTGGTGCATCCGAGATCGGCGCTCGCCGTGTGTCTCCGTACGGCATCGGCTGTCGACGTGCGTATTCGCAGATGGTGTGCGGGTCGTCAAACGACGCACAGAGAAAGTATGGTGTTTCGCCGTTGCGAGCACGAATCCACTCCGCGCACGCGTCGGCAAGTCCAGCATCCCCGAATGGGCTCAGCACGTCGAAGCCGGTTCCGTCCGGTGCGCTCGGTGATGTTGCGTGCCATTTTCCGGCGTACGCGCAGTCATATCCGGCACGGCGCAGCACATGCCCGAGACTGTTCTCGTCGAGGGCAGGTTCTGATTCGGCGCTCCTACTGCCCAGAGCATTTCCCGAAATGCCGAGCTCATGCGGCATCCGCCCTGTCAGCATGCTTGCTCGAGAGGGTACGCAGAGGGGAAAGGTCACGTATGCACGCTCAAAGTCGGCACCCGACTCGGCGAGCCGATCGAGATGCGGAGTGTCTGAGAACTCCGCATCCCGATCAAGCACGTGCGCACCAAGCTGATCCGCCATGATCAGCAGGATGTTGGGCTGTTGGCCCGACTCAGTTGTCACTTGCCCATGCCGAGAGTGAGCCCCTCCGTCAGACGTCGTCCGAGCCACAGGTAGATGATCAGCATTGGGATGACCACGATGCACAAGCCCGCGAAGAGCCCGCCCCAGTCGGCGCCCGAATACGTCTGCTGCTGAATGAACGATATGAGCGCGACCGGCAGCGTGTAGTTCTCTGTCGACTGCATGAGGGTCAGCGCAAGCAGCGTCTCGTTCCAATGGGAGATCACTTGCAGAACGAACGCCGTGACGATGCCGCCCTTTGCCAGGGGCAGCGTGATGCGCCAGAACGTGCCAAAGGCCGTCGTGCCGTCGAGCGCGGCCGCCTCCTCCATCTCAAGTGGAAGCGACCGGAAGAACGCCGTGAGCAGAAACACCGTGAATGGCATCGATACGCCGATGTACACGAGGTTGAGCCCGATGAGACTGTCGGTCAGATACACCTGATTGAGCATGACGAACAACGGAATGAGAATCACCTGTGCGGGAATGCCGAGGCCCAAGACGAAATACATCGTGAGCGACTGCGTCAGCTTGTTGTCGACGCGGCTGAGATAGTAGGCGGCGGGGGCCGCAACCGCGACGGTCAATACCGACGAAACCGTCGTTGTGACAACGCTATTGAGTGTCGCCGTGGCGAAGTCGCCGACAGTCCACGCCGTGACGAAGTTGATCGGATCGAACGACGTCGGCAAACCCCACGGGTCGCTCAGAATGGATCGCGTGTCGCGGAATGCCTGAATGACCATCCAGACCATCCAGCCGATGTTTAGTGCGACGAAGAGCCAGAGAACGACGAGCCCGATTCCACGTAGCACGCTGCGATCGTTCCTGATTGCGGCGCCGCGTTTGTGGCGACGGCGACGAGGGGCGGATGCCGGTTGCACGGCCGATTCTGTTGGTGTGATCTCGGTCATAGTCATCGGTTCCTCCTAGAACTCCACGGCATCGCGCTTCATCACGCGACGAAGCAGCACGACGAGCACAGAGACGAGGGCGAGTGAGAGCACGGCGGATGCTGTCGCCGAGCCGTAGGCAGGGATTGATTCTCCCGAGAAGGCAGTGACGTAGGTGTAGACGGCCGTGCTCCATGTCTGCGTCGGAGGCATTCCCTGCCCTGTCGATCCACCGAAGACCCAGATGATCTCGAAGATTTTCACGGACGAGATCGTCCAGAGCACTGCACAGGTGCCGAAGACGTCCCACGTCAGCGGGAGGATGACATAGCGAAGGCGCTGCCAGGCGTTTGCGCCGGCGAGTGCGCAATCCTCGTAGTAGTACGGGGGTATCCGGTCGACTCCGGCCATCAAGATTGTGGTGAAATACCCGGTCGTGATCCAGGTCATCATCACCATGATGAGTGGAAACATGTTTTCGTGAGACAACCAGGCTGGAGGGTCGGTGACACCGAACCCACCGAGCAGAGTATTGACGAGTCCACCGGGGTTGAAAATGAACCCGGCAAGAACCCCGAAGATCATGGCATTGACAAGGTGCGGAAAGAAAATCACCGAGCGCGCGACCTTGCGTCCGACCATGTCTCGCAGCACGAGGGTGAGACCGAAGGCGATCACGAAGATTGCGATTCCAACGACGAAGAGCAGCAGGAGAGTGTTGACGAACGACTGAATGAAGAGTCTGTCGGAAAACAGCCTCACGTAGTTCTTGAATCCGACGAACTCCATCGGACCGGCGCCTGCCCACTTGTTGAAGCTGATCCAGACGGCGAAGAGAGCAGGTACGACAAACAAGATCGTGTAGAACAAGAAGGCCGGCCCGACGAACGGCACGAAAAGCTTCTTTCGGCCTCGGTCGATGGCGTTGCCGCTGGTGCGAATACCCTGATGGGTGCCCGCACCAGCGGTGCGCCGGGCCCGGACGAGGCGAGCCGTTTCAGTCATGAGTTCTGCTTCCAATAGTCCGCCTGGCCAGACTTCATCTGGTCAATGAACTGCTCGGGCGTTACGGTTCCGAGCACGAGCTTGTCGAGCGTTGGCCACAGGAGTTTCTCGGAGTACCCGGGGAAGGTGATTCCGTCATTCTGTTGGTAAAACGAATCGGCGTTATCGAGAGCCTCTTTGACCGACACCATGTCGTCGCCCACAGCGGCATCCGCTCGAATCGGGAGAATGCCCGCCTCGGTCCCCAAGGCATCCTGGTACTCCTTGCCGAGGAAGAACGAAGCGAATTTCTGCGCGTTTTTCGAGTTGTGCGCCTTGGCCGTGACGGCAAAACCGACAAAGTCCGCACGTTGCGACACCGGGCCGTCACCAACGGCAGGGAAGGGGAATGACGAATATTCGAAGCCGTCTGCAGCGTACGGACCGGTTTCTGTGGGGATCCAGGTTCCGTTGAACATCAGCGCCGCCTTGTTCGCAGCCCAATTCTGCTGCTGAGCGGGCCATTTGCTGGCGTTGTAGCCATCGATGAAATAGCCGCCCTCGACGAGTTCCGACACCATCTGCGCTGCCTTCAGCGCCTCGGGAGAGTCCCACGCCTCGCCCGACTCGTCTGCAGCCATCTTCTTGAGCGAGCCTGGGCCTTCGAGACGCATCATGAGCGTGGTGTACCAGTACGCGTTGTAGCCCGACACATCACCATCGATGCCGATGGGAGTTTCGCCATCAGCCTTGAGGTCATCGAGGGTGTCGGTGAAATCCTCCCAGGTCGCGGGAGGGTTCTCTGCGAGTTCGGGGTGCTCAGCCGCGTTGAACCACATGGCATCGCTAGTCAGTGAATACGGCAGCATCCATGGAGCGTCGGCGCCCTCGGTCGTCAGACTCCCGACGTCACGGTATTTGCGAGGAATGAGCTGCGACGCGGTTTCGCCATCGACCTTCGTGTCGTACGCGCCCGTGAGCGGTGCAGCCTGACCCGTTTCGGCCAGAATGGGCGCAAGCTTTGCGAACGAGCCATCGAGAAGGTCGGGGACCTTATTGGTGTTGAGCGTCGGAACAACTTTCTTCACGTTGTCTCGGCCCTGCCACTGAACGTCTACAGTGATTCCGGTCTCGTCTTCGAAATCGGCGATGGCCTGTGCCATGACTTTCTGCTGGGCCTCTCCTTCTTTCCACATTGACCAGTAGGTCAGCACGTCGCTGTCGCCTCCGCCTTGCGGAGCACACCCACTTGCGGCCACCGCAAGAACGCCGCCAAGGGCGAGGGCGGAGAGAACTCGGATCTTCGCCATTGGTTCACCTTTCACCTTCTGGTGGCGTCGTCGCCACCTGTTTCGCTCGACTCTCACAACGACTGAGGGGAGTATTCAATGAGTAATCCGAAGATTCTGCTCAAAAAGGCGGGAAGAAGTGCCTGATGGTGCACGCTCGCAGCGAATAGAGCTCAAATTAGGTCTTTATTCCTTTCTTATTTCTCGTAAGAATCGAGAAGACCACGACATGAGGGGGGAGCAATGCCGAAGAAGCCAACGAAGGCGCTTCGCGATGCCGAGACCCGAGGGCTCAAATTCGAGATCCTCGCTGACGAATTGCGCCGTGGAATCCTCGCGGGCACGTGGACGTCTGGTCAGAAGCTACCGACCGAGCAGCAGCTCGCAGAGGAGACCGGACTTTCGTTGACGACTGTGCGTCGGGCATTCGACGAGCTTGTGGCGCAGGGGATCGTGATGCGCCGGCAGGGGGCGGGAAGCTTCGTCGTTCCGGCACGACGGAAAGAGGAACGCGTTCGCCGCAGAGTCGGAGTGCTGCTTCCCGACACTCAGCTGTATTACCCACGCGTACTTCAAGGGATCGACGAGTCGCTTTCGGCGGTCGGAGCCTCACTCCAGCTTGCAACGTATCGTTACGACAGCGCACTCGAAGATGAGAGCATTGATTTTCTGCTGGATGCCGGAGTCGAGGGTCTTCTTCTCGTGCCGACCCTCACCGGGCTCGATGATCCTGACGGGCGGGCGCAACGGCTGATGGAGCTGCCCGTGCCCGTTGTGCTTCTCGAACGCAGCCTGTTCGACTCCGGCGCGGGTGACCGCACCGAGCACGTCTGCTCCGATCATCAGGGTGGCGCGTACGACGCAGTCCGGCATCTCAGATCCCTTGGTCACGAGCGCATTGCCCTTCTCACGCGGGATCGCACGCCCACAGCGCCAGCAGTTGTGCTCGGCTATCGCCGTGCCATCAGCGATTTTGGCTTGCCCGCGGGGCTCGAGTTTGCGCAGCCCAAAACCGATTGGGAGCTCGATTCTGCCGAATCGGCATATGAAATGCTGCGGCAGTTCGAGGCCACAGCCGCACTTGTCTTCGGAGACCGCGAAGCGACGATGCTCGAGGGAGCAATCCGTCGTTCGGGCATGACCGTCCCCGATGACATCGCCCTCGTCTCCTATGATGACGAGACAGCCGACCTCGCTGAGATTCCGCTCACCGCGGTCTCGCCACCGAAATATCGCATCGGGCGCATGGCCGCCGATGTGCTCATTCGTCGCCTCGTTGAGGGCAACGATTGCCCACTCCATCAAATCAGGCTCCGTCCTCGCGTTGTTGTGCGCCGCTCATGCGGTGCTCGCAAAGACGCCTGACGACCACTCAAGGGGAGAAGAATGCGAATTGGACTCATCGGCGCAGGAGCCGTTGCTGACTACCACATTGCGGCGGCCTTGGAGCTGCCGAACGCGTCAATCTCGGCGGTGTGCGACATTGACGCCGTCGTGGCGCAGCGTGCAGCGGCTGCGGCCGGGGGCGCCAGTTCGTTCACGGACTACAGGGACATGATTGACAGCGGAACCGTCGACGCGGTAATCGTCAACACCCCGCACTCCTTTCACCTCCCGATGGTGACGGATGCTGCTCGCGCAGGACTTCATGTGCTCGTCGAGAAGCCCATGGCGACAACGCTTGACGACTGCGATGCAATGATCGCCGCCTGCGACACAGCTGGTGTCGCCCTCACTGTCGGCCATATTCAGCACTTCATGCCCGACAAGGTCGCGGCAAAGGAGCACATTGACTCGGGAGAGCTGGGCGACGTCGTTATGGTTCGAGACTTTCGCAGCACTGATTACCGGCCGGGCACACGTTCTGGCTGGTTCTTCTCTCCGACCGTCGCGGGTGGCGGGGCGCTCATCAACATCGGTGGCCACTGCATCGATCGCTCGCTGTGGTTCGGTGGCGGACGTGCTGAACGGGTGCTCGCATCGACAGTGAATCGCTTCTCGTCCGAGGTGGAGACCGACGGCACCATTGCGCTTCGGCTCGCCAACGGCATCGGCGCCTCGATCAACGTCATCTCCGACCCACCGTTGAAGGCAGACAGTCTCTTTATCGTCTGCGAGCGCGGCGTCGTCGTCGCGGATCCGCGTTCGGGAACCCTTGTTCAGGTCGATGGCCGTTCGAGGGTGCTCCACGAGCGGCATCCAGACGACATTCAACACGCATTCACCGCGCAGCTGGCCGACTTTCTCGACGTCATCAACGGCGGACGGCCCACTGTTCCGCTCTCCCACGCGCGACACGTCGTTGAAGTGGTGCTGGAGAGCTACCGCTCGGCCGCCGAGGGAGTCGCCCGCACAGTCGGAGCAGCGCCCGTCGTCTCTGCCGGAGCGCGATGACGATGCACGGCGCCGAGCAGCGGCATCCGAATATCGTCGTCATCATGAGCGATGATCAGGGCCCCTGGGCGCTCGGATGCGCAGGGAACACCGAGATTCAGACTCCTCACCTTGATGCGCTTGCCGCCGAGGGCACCCGCCTGAGTCGATTTTTCTGCGCGTCGCCGGTATGCTCGCCTGCCCGCGCAAGCCTGCTCACCGGGCAGATTCCGTCACGCCATGGCGTGCACGACTATCTTGACGGAGCGCACGTTGGACCAGAGAGCGTTGACTACCTCGCAGGACAGCCGACGTTCACCGCTGCGCTCGCCGACGCAGGCTATCGCCTCGGACTGTCGGGCAAGTGGCACCTCGGAGCGAGCGATGTGCCACGTGACGGCTTCGTTCACTGGTTCGCCCTCGAAGGCGGCGGAAGCCCGTATGGGCACGCGCGCATGCACCGCGACGGGATTCCTGAAGACATCGAGGGCTACCTCACTGACGTGTTCGCCGATGATGCGATTGACTTCGTCGACGCCGAAGCACGAAGAACGGAGCCGTTCTTTCTCGCCCTCAACTTCACAGCCCCGCACAAACCCTTTGCTGGACAGCATCCGCGTGAATACACCGACTTGTATCGAGACTGTGCCTTCGACTCTTGTCCGCAAGGTGACCCCCACCCGTGGCAGCCGACCGTCGACGGCGTGCCCATTGGCGGCGAGGCAGATGCTCGAGAAGCTCTCATCGGCTACTTCGCAGCCGTGACGGCGATGGATGCCGCTATCGGCCGTGTTCTCAAGCGGCTGGATGACCTCGGCATCGGCGATGACACACTCGTCGTGTTCGCTAGCGACAACGGCTTCAACTGCGGTCACCACGGAATCTGGGGCAAGGGAAACGGCACGTTCCCCCAGAACATGTACGACGAGTCGGTCATGGTGCCGTTCATCGCACGGCAACGAGGTCAGATCACGGAAGGAGCTGTCGTCGATGACCTGCTCTCGGGCTACGATTGTGCTGCAACCATCCTCGAGCTTGCCGGAATCGACCCAGCCCCGTTTGAGGCCGGGCCAGGAGCGAGCTTCGCGCCGGCGCTCTGCGGGGAGAAGCTCCTCGAGCGACCGGTTGTCGTGCACGACGAGTATGGGCCCGTTCGGATGATTCGCACGCGTACGCGCAAGTATGTGCACAGATACCCGTTCGGGCCTCACGAGTTCTATGATCTCGAGGCGGATCCGGGCGAGACGACGAATCGCGTCGATCAACCAGAGCACGCGAGCGAGATTCATGAACTGCGACGGCAGATGCACGCGTGGTTCAGCGAGCACGCGGATGAGGCGATCGACGGTGCCGAACTTCCCGTGGCGGGCGCCGGTCAGGTCACTGCCGTCTACCCCGACCCGCTTGGCGCGTTCACGCCGTTGAACTGGGACGGAACGGGCGCCGCGGCAAGACAGGAGACCGCCGAATGACGAGCACGACACCCAACATCCTTCTCATCGTTTCCGACGACCACGGCTATGCCGACCGCTCGGCGCTGGGCTCCCCAGACGTGTCGACGCCGAACCTCGATCGCCTCTCAGCCGAGGGCACCTCGTTCACTGACGCCTACGTCACCGCACCGATCTGCTCGCCATCGCGCGCGGCGATGATCACAGGGCAATACCAGCAGCGTTGGGGCGCTACGTGGTTCGACACGTCTGGGATTGGGGGTGCTCCCACGATCGCCGAACGTCTATCGAACGAGGGCTATGCCACCGGCTACTTCGGCAAGGTGCATTATGGCGACGAGGGTCCTGGCGACCGAGGCACGCCGCCGAAGCATGGATTTCAGGAGTCGTTCTACGGGCTCGCCGGGCAGTCGATGGGACGGCTGCACTACCTGCGCCACTCGGAGGCCGCCGTTTCTGAATATGGCCAGGCTGCCGAGGCTATGGCCGTGCAGCCGTTGTGGTCGGGGGACGAGCCCATTCAGACCGACACGTTCCTCACCGATGAGATCGCGGGACGCGCCCGCGATTTCATGCAGCGCAACCAGGAAAAGCCGTTCTTCGCGATGGTCGCGTTCAATGCTGTGCACAACTTCTGCTGGCAGCTTCCCGCCGAAGAGTTGGAGAGGCGCGGCCTTCCCGCGTTTGACGACTGGCACCCGGGTGCCAGCGAGTACCTCGATTGGTACGACGGAGCCATCAGTCCAAACCTCCCAAACGGACGCGAGTACTATCTCGCACAACTTGAGCTCATGGATGCCCAGGTCGGCACCCTCCTCGACGAGCTCGAGCGACTCGGCATCGCCGACGACACGATTGTCGTCTACCTGACAGACAACGGTGGCTCCACCTGCAACTACGGCGACAACGGCGAACTGCGTGGCACTAAGTACACCGTGTGGGAAGGCGGAGTGCGGGTGCCGTTCATCGTCCGCTGGTCCGGCGTGGCAGAAGCCGGTGGTACGAACAGCGAGCTCACGAGCTCCCTCGACCTCGCCGCCACTTTCGCTGCGGCGGCTGGAGCCGAAGCTGACGGAACCCTCGACGGGAGAGACCTCCGAACGGTGCTCAGCAGTGGGCCCGGGCATGATGAGTTGCACTGGGACTGCGGGTGGCAGTGGGCTGTGCGTCACGGCTCGTGGAAGCTGAGCTGGTGTGACGCGTCGTCACCCACCGCCGAGTACGTCACCACGGTGGAACACACCACCCCGGGTGACGGCTTCTTTTTGTGTGATCTCGCCAACGACCGCGGTGAGAGAACGAATCTTGCCGGGCAGCATCCGGCCATCGTGGATCGCCTCGTCCGCGCGCACTCCGAGTGGCGTGCGGAGGTTGGCCTCACTGTGCTCCCGGCGAGCTGAAGGCGAACACCGCCCTGTTAGACTTAGCTAAGCGACTTAGTCTAGGAGGATCGAATGGATGCTGTGGTGAACGTGCACGTAGCCAAGACGCAGCTGTCGCGTCTGTTGGAACGCGCTCACGCCGGTGAGGAGATCATCGTGGCAAAATCGGGGAAGCCCTACGCCCGGCTTGTGCCGCTTGCTCCAACGGAGGGGAAGCGGGTGCCCGGCGGGTTGGACGGCCGGATAGGTGACGAGTTCTTTGAGGAGCTGCCCGAGAGCGAGCTTGCTGCGTGGGAAGACTGATGCAGGGCTTCCTCCTTGACACTCACGTTCTACTGTGGTGGTTCACGAACGACGAACGTCTCTCCACAACCGCCCACGAGATCATTGGGGATCAGTCAAACGATATCTACGTCAGCGCTGCAAGCGCGTGGGAGATCGCAACGAAAACTCGACTGGGCAAACTGAGCGATGTGCCGAAGGCTGTCGAGAAATACGGCGAGCTTTCGACAGCACAAGGTTTCTCACATCTTTCCGTCACGTACCGTCACGGCTTACTGGCCGGAGGGTTCGATGCTGCTCATCGAGATCCGTTCGACAGAATGCTTGCAGCGCAGAGCCAGTTGGAGGACGTACCGCTCGTCAGTCGAGACCAGGCGTTCGCGGAGTTCGACGTTGACGTCGTTTGGTAATGACGGGCCAGGCGCTTCTCACCCGCAGTGAGCAACGAGATCGTCGGGTGCCACTGGCGAGGGGAGCGACTCCAGGACGCGTGCGACCCCGTCGTCGTCGACGTGAGCCGTTCGATCCGTTGCCGCGTGAATCACCGTTTCGTACGCACCACCCATGGCATAGCTTCGGCCCGCCACCTCGAACATCGGGATGTCATTGGGCATGTCCCCGAACGCCACGATGTCGACGGGATTGATGCCGAGTGAGGCGGCCACGCGCATCAGGGCCGTACCCTTTGTCACTCCGCGGGGCGCAATCTCAAGAAAGAACGGATCGGTCATGCTGCCGAAGGTGAGCGTCACGGCATCGTCGAGCTGAGGCGTCAGCGCCGCGATCATTTCTTCGGGAAAATCGCTCCCCCCAAGGAAGGTCACCTTGTAGGGCATGGTGTCGGCCGAGTCCACAGAATCGCACACGTCGTCGAAGACGCGAATCGACTCCGGCGGTCGGGAGGGGCTCATGCCCTCGCGTGCGAGTGAAATCCACGGGTGCCCGGTCTCGAACACAGTTCCCGCGATCGAATCAAGGCAGAAGCGGCCATCGGGGAAGTCGCGGTGGCACAACGCGACGATGTGAGCCAAAGCATCACGATAAATGACGTCAACGTGCAGAATCTCGTCGCGCAGGGCGTCATACTCGATAGCGCCGTTGGCGCAGATCATGCGGCCACCGGTCAGCAGATGCACGGGCAGTGACTGAAGCGCATCGCTCGGCGCACGCCCCGTTACAAAAAGCAGGCTGTCCCCGGCATCGACGCGCCTGGCGAACGCATCAATCGTGCGTTGGCTCACGGTGCCATCGGAGCGAATAATCGTGCCGTCAAGATCGGTGGCGATGAGAGTCATAGGGTTTTGCGTGGTCCTTTCCGGGCCCGATGCTGTCGGGGCGCTGCCCGGCCGCATCCTGCTGCTGTGCCGACCATATCGCGCTGACCTGACATCGTGCGGGCAGCGGATGATACATATCTGCCTGCGGGAATCGGACCTGGCGCCGTCACGCGCGGAAACGAAACGTCATGTGTCATGCCGGCGGTGACACCGACAGCATCCGCCCTTACCGTCTGAAACAACGCGTTCACACTCGCCGCTATTCAGGAGGACACTATGCCCGCAGCATCCGACCGCCTCGAGGCTGTACTCGAGCGGCTCCGCCCCATCTTCGACACAGTCGCGCTTGACTCCTACTCACGTGAGCGAGATCATCTGCTCCTGCGCGAACAGGTAACGCGGCTGGTGGATGCCGGATTCGCGAGCCTGCGCGTGCCCGTCGAGCGAGGCGGGGCGGGCCTCAGCATCCCCGAGCTTGCGCGCGTTCTCACTGAACTGGCCACTGCGGACTCGAACCTGCCGCAGATCTTCCGCGGGCACATCGCCTTCGTCGAGGATCGGCTCACGGCATCCGAGTCGCCCGAGCGCGATGCCTGGCTCGACCGATTCGTCGACGGTGAGATCGTTGGGAACGCCTGGAGTGAGGTGGGGTCCGCGACGGTCGGAACGTCGCAGACCACCGTGACGCACACT
The DNA here is from genome assembly GCF_011751765.2 of Paramicrobacterium chengjingii. Lineage (GTDB taxonomy): Bacteria > Actinomycetota > Actinomycetes > Actinomycetales > Microbacteriaceae > Paramicrobacterium > Paramicrobacterium chengjingii. The sequence continues at coordinate 3,030,522 of NZ_CP061169.1, read as the reverse complement.
GACGATGGTTACATCGTGAACGGCAGTAAGTACTACACGACAGGCAGCATCTACGCGGACTGGACGGATGTCACCGCCACAGACTCCGAGACAGGGGCGCCGCTCACCGCACTCGTGCGGATTGACCAGCCCGGCGTCACGGTGCGCGACGACTGGAACGGATTCGGTCAGCAACTCACCGGAACCGGCACAATCATCTTCGAGAACGCTCGCGTTGAGCCGAACGAGGTGCGGCTGTTCGAGTCGCGCTTCCGCTATCAGACGGCCCTGTACCAGCTTGTGCTGCTGACCGTGCTCGCGGGTGTGGCGTCGTCGATCGAGGCGGATGCCGCTACGCAGATCGCGTCGAGAAAGAGAACGTACTCTCACGCCAACGCCGACCTCGTACGACACGACGCGCAGATTCTCGGTGTCGCGGGCGAGATCTCGGCGGTGGCCTTCACAGCCGATGCGACAGTGCAGCACGTCGCCGAGGTCGTGCAGAGGGCGTTCGAGACAGCATCGGAGCGCGACTCAGATGAGGACCGTTCTGCCAATGTCGCCGCCGAGATCGCGTCGGCGCAGGGGCAGATCGTGCTGTCGAAGCTCGTTCCTGAGGTCGCGACGAGGGTGTTCGACGCCCTCGGAGCATCCGGGGTCAGTCGTGATGTCGGGCTCGACCGGCACTGGCGCAACGCCCGTACCGTCGTGAGCCACAACCCGTGGATCTACAAGGCCCGCATCGTCGGCGACTGGTCGGTGAACGGCACTTCGCCCGAGTACGTGTGGAACATCGGTATCGCGAAAACGGAGAGCGCAGCAGCATCCGGGTGATTGTTGGCTGTGAGGGCAGGACGTTGCCATTCGTTCACCGTTGCGTCACGCTGCGCCTTTACGTTCGCTGAGTGGCGCTCGCACGGGCGCCAGGACGCGGCCGCCCCCGGCCGACAACGTGGAGGAAGCATGTCTGAACCGCTCACAGCGGCTTCGCGCCCAAGAGCAGCCCATCGCTCCAGGCGCACCATCGCCACAGCAAGTGCCACAGCGCTGCTGGCGACACTGTTCACTACCTCGGCCGGCGTTGCTTTCGCCGCTGAACTGCCCGAAACCTACATTGACACGGCATCGACCGTGTGGAGCTACTCCGACGACGACACCGACCCGGCCGCCGGCTCTGATGACCGACTCTCGTGGACGACGTCAGACTTCGACGATTCGGAGTGGAAGACCGCGACGGGCAGTTTCGGAGCCAAGAACGGCGCGGCCGAGGGCATCGGCGACGACTTTCCGATCACGACACTGCTGAATCAGTACGCAGACGGTGAGGCAGCGCCGAACGTGCGCACCTTCCACTTCCGCACTGGCGTCACGATTACCGCTGACGAGCTCACAGAACTCAACGGGCTCAACGGCACCGTCACGTACGACGATGCCGTGCAGATTTTCGTCAACGGCACGCAGGTTGCCGGCTTCGTCGACGACAAGGTGGATGCTGCGCCCGAGGCCGAGCGCAACCTGATGTATGCGGGTGAGAGCAACGGCTCCCCGATCACCTCGACGTTCACGATCCCGACCGAGTCGCTGCATGCCGGGGAGAACACCGTGTCTGTCGCGCTCTACCAGGACCGCGACACCAGCTCGGACATCTACTTCGACCTGAGCTCGCTTGAGCCGGCAGTCACGCCCGAGCACGCGAGCTTCGACAACCTCGTGATGACGATCGGCGGCGACGAGAGCGCGCGCAACCTCACCTGGTACACGGATGTTGACGAGGCGCAGTACGTGCAGTACGCCGCGGCTCCGGCATCCGGTGCCGAATTCCCCGCCGACGGCGCGACAACTGTCGAGGCCAGGGGCGGCGAAACCACGAGCGGCGAGCAGAATCGGCGAGCCACGATCGAGGGCCTGAGCGAAAACACAACGTACGCGTACCGGGTGGGAAGCGACGCCCTGGGCTGGTCCGACGCGCAAACGTTCAGCACGGCGGATTTCTCGGGCGACTACAACTTCCTGTTCTTCGGTGACCCGCAGATTGGTGCCTCTGGGAATGTCGCCTCAGACGAGATCGGCTGGCAGGACACCCTCGACGTCGCGCTCGAGCAGTTTCCCCAGAGCGAGATGCTTTTCTCGGCGGGCGACCAGGTGAACACAGCATCAAGCGAGACCGAGTACGACGCGTTCCTGTCGCCGACGCAAATGCAGCAGATTCCGGTCGTGCCGGTCAACGGCAATCACGACGTTGGTTCCAAGGCATACGAGCAGCACTACACAACGCCAAACCTCGACACCGAGGCTGGCGCGGCACTGAGCGACTCGTCGTCGGGCGGCGATTACTGGTTCATGTTCAAGGATGTGCTCTACCTGGTGATCAATTCGAACAACCCCGACATCGACGCGCACGAGCAGTTCCTGCGCGACGTCGTCGCCGAACATGGCGATGAGGCGAAATGGTCGGTGCTGGCATTCCACCACTCGATCTACTCGGTGGCCGCGCACGTCAATGACGAGAACATCATCTCGATGCGCAACGAGCTGCCCACGCTCATCAGCGACATCGGCATCGACGTGGTGCTGCAAGGGCACGACCACAGCTACACGCGCAGCTACCTCATCAACAACGGCGAGCTCGCGAACCCCGACGAGACCGAAGCCTCGAACGAGGTCGTCGCGGGCGAGGGCGACGTGCTCTACGTGACGGCGAACTCCGCGAGCGGGTCGAAGTACTACGACGTGACCGCTCCCGACGCTTGGTACGCCTCGGTGATCAACCAGGAGAAGGTGCGCAACTACACCAACATCGAGGTGACCGACGACGCCATCACGATCACGACGTACCGCAGCGAGCAGACTGGCGCACGAGCCGCTGTGAACAGCGTTGTCGACGAGGTGACGCTCACGCGTGACGACACCGAGGCACCGCAGTTGACCGTGCCCGAGAACGGTGAGGTCGAGCAGGGCTCTGACTTCGACCCGATGGCCGGAGTAAGTGCTGTCGACAACACCGACGGTGATCTGACGGATGCTGTCTCGGTGACCGGAAGCGTCGACACGGCGACACTCGGCGGCTACACGCTTGAGTACAGCGTCTCGGATGCTGCGGGCAACACCCAGACCGCAACGCGCGAGGTGACTGTTGTCGCCGCAGGTGCCGGAACCGGGCCAGGGGAGAACCCCGGTGGCGGTGCCGGAGACGGATCGGGAGATGACGCGGCTTCGGGTGGTTCCAACGATTCGGATTCCGCACGCGGCGAGCTTCCCTACACGGGTGCCGAAGCGCTGCCGTGGCTGATCGCAGCCGGTCTGCTTGTCTTGCTCGGTGCCGCATTCGCCACGACGTCGGCCGTGCGTCGCCGTCGCGCGCACAGCGCATAACGCGGGCGCAACCCTGTGCGGCAGGTGTCGGTTCTGCGTTGGCCTCGTGCCAGCGTGCGACCGGCACCTGCCGCACATACTTCTTCCCAGTTGAGAGAAACATGTATCGCATGAAACGCACGGCGGGCACAGCACTCATCCTCGCTGCCGCATTCGCGCTCACGGCCTGTGCGCCCGGATCGGCCGATGGAATGTCGCGCGGAGCCACAACGGCGCAGGGCGACGCCGCTGGTCCGTCGCCCAGTGCTACCCCGTCACCGGGCAGCACTCACGACGTTCCGCAGAACCTTCCCGCGATACCCGCGGGGGTGAGAGTCAGTCTCGTGCTTGCCCAGGGGCACGACGAGAAGATTCCGGATGCTGTCGAGCACACGCTCGGCGAGATTGACGCCGAGCTCGCTGTCATTACCGCCGATCCGGCGAGCGTCGTCAGCGATCTCGCTTCTGCCGCCGCAGGCGATGCCGACGTTGTCGTCGTCGTGGGAACGGCACTTCTCGCGAGCCTCGACTCGGCGTCTGCGCAGCTGCTCGACCAGCAGTTTCTCGTGATCGGAGGCCAGCTCCCCGAGCCAACGGAGAACGTGACCGCTGTCGTGTGGTCGGGCGCTGACGCGAGGGTTCCTGGTTCAGAGATCCCCGGCAATCTCGTCGCAACTCTCCCTGAGGCAGTGACGGCTGGTCTCGCCGTGATCTCCGACGGTGGCTCAGGAATGGTCTATACGCTGCCCTGATTCCGTCTGGGCGAACCAGGTTGCTCATCGCAGGTGCATCAGCAATACTTAGCGCACGAAGTAATCGTGCACGAACAGTGCACGGAAGGGGGCAGATGCGATGGGCGAGCGATTCTGGCGGTTCTATGAACTCATGAACCGGGGCATTCGCACCTTCACCGGGCCGGCTCAGATTGGGGCGGGCTACGACGAAGGGCCCGATGTGCGGCCCGCTGACCCGCCCTGCCCCATGTGCGCACAGGCTATGTCGGAACACACGATTTCGCGCAGCGGGGGCCAGTACCATGCCACTCGCGTACGGTGCCCGCAATGAACGACGACGTCGACATCGCCGTTAACGATCCACTCGCGCTCGAGAGTCAGCTGTGCTTTGCCCTCGCTGTCGCGTCGCGCTCTGTCATCGATGCGTACCGCTCTGAGCTAGAGCCCCTGGGGCTGACCCACCCGCAGTACCTGGTGATGCTTGCATTGTGGGAACACGGAACGCTCTCGCTATCAGGGCTCGGCGAGCTGCTTATGCTCGAGGGAGCAACGCTCTCGCCAATGGTCAAGCGTCTCGAGCGCATCGGATACGTGCGTCGCACGCGCAATCCGCTCGATGAACGCCAGCTTGCCATCGAACTGACCGACGACGGTCGCGCGTTGCGCGACCGGGCGCAGCAGGTGCCCATCGCGATGGGCAAGAAGTTTCAGATGACCCCGAGCGACATCACGCGGCTGCGTGATGCCGTGGGCGGGGTTATCGATGCGGCACGCGCTGCGCAGTAGCCGCCACGCAGCAGACCAGAAGGATCACAGATCGGTGCCCTGCCTGCTATACAGGTCTTCGGGGTGATCCGGTGAAGCCGAAATTCGGGATCGTCTGTGTGCACGGGATCGGGCGGCAGGCGCAGGGGCAGACAACACGTGACGTGGCGATGGCTGTGCAGCGTGGAGCGGAGTCGCTCGGCGGCTCGGTCGTGGAAGCAGAGGGCGAGGCGAACGTCGCCCCGGGAGCGCGCGTTCTCGATGTCAGCCTGCCGGACTGTGATCCTATCGAGGTGGTGCTGCACGATGGACGCTGGGATCATCTCGTGGAGCCGCCGCCGTGGAGGTCGGTGCTGCTGTGGATGTTGCGCGTCGCTCCGTTCACCATCTGGCTGACGATGGCCGGCTGGGTCAACGACATTCTCGACGTACAGGAACGCAACGGCCGCACACATCCTCTGCTGCAGATCCTGCCGGCTGGAGCGGTGATGCTCGTGCCAATCGTCGCCCCCCTCATGATGCTTCTCGCGCTGCTGGCCACCCCGGTGGTTCTCGTCAACAGACGGTTCTCGGCTGTGGCTCGCACGATCGTGTCTGCGTGGATCGGCGACGCGTGGATGTACCGGTCGGACAGACTCGATGACACGGCAATCGCCTCGGTGCGCGAACTCGTTGAGAACGTGAGGCAGAACGCGGATGCTGTCATCATGGTCGGGCACTCGCAGGGCGCGGAGATCGGCCGTCGCGCCGCCATCGACACCAACGTCGATACGTGCGTGTGGGTCGGGTCAGGTGAATTCCCGCTCGGCATTCTGCGGATGCTGCGCCGAAGCCCAGGAGTCGTCGTCGCCCTGTGGGCTGTGCTACTGACGTTTCCGATGGTGTTCGCCCTTGTCTTGACAGCAATGTGGAACGGGCTCGCTGGACTGGTGGGGGTGGCCATGGACGCGTTCACGGGGCTGTGGCCGCCACGGATCATCATGCCGGACGAACTGGGTGACCGGGCGGATGCTGTCAGCAGAGGTTTTCTCGACTTCGCGTGGAGCGGTCTCGGTGAGGTCGCGTTTCTGCTGGCCTACTTCGGTGTCGCCGCATTCCTCATAGTGCGGATGGCGAACGCGCCGCGCGACCAACAGAGGAGACCGGATTGCGAGGTCGCCGTCGTCAAGTCGCTCATGGACCCCGTGTGCCTTGGCCCAAGAGACGACGCCGATTTCGTTCGCTACGTGCCGGTGTCTCGGGTGAAGAATTGGTGGCGTGAGCACGTCGCGTATTTCGACAAGCCCGAGACGGGGAAGACGCTGATCGAGGCGATGGTCGGCGCGAATCAGATCTCCCACGTCCCACATGTTCCGAAGCTGGGCGTGGCAATCCATGTGATCGGAGGGCTCGCCGCGGGCGCGATGGCGTATGCGTTATGGGCGCTCGGCACCTGGATGCTGACTCTGCTGCCGTTCTGAATCGTGTGGCCTACGCGCGGGGCCACACGCCCGAGCTTCCGCGTCTGTGGCTGTCGACGAGATGCGTGTCGACGATGCCGATGGCCTCCATCAGAGCGAACATCGTCGTCGGGCCGACAAAGCGAAAGCCCCGTTTGCGCAGTGCCTTCGCGAGCGCGATCGACTCGGGGCTCGACGTTGGCACGTCGGCAGACGTGCGTGGCTCGGGGGTCTGAGTCGGCTGGAACGACCACACGAAATTCACGAGTCCGTCGTCACGGCGCAGGTCGATTGTCGCTCGCGCGTTGCCAATGGTTGCAAGGATCTTCGCCCGATTGCGCACGATTCCCGCGTCGCCGAGAAGACGCTCGATGTCTGCGTCGTCGTATGCGGCGACAGCATCCGGATCGAAATCGGCGAACGCGGTGCGGAATGCCGGTCGCTTACGCAGGATCGTCGCCCACGAGAGACCTGACTGGAACGCCTCGAGGCTGATGCGCTCGAAAAGACCGCGTTCATCTCGAATGGGCATGCCCCACTCGGTGTCGTAGTACTCGCGCATGAGGTCGTCTGCGGACGCCCACGTGGGACGATAGAGACCGTCTTCGCCCTTCACGACATCGTCTGTCTTCTCGTTAGCCATGAGTGCGATGCTATCGGCGGGTGGCGACAGCGTTTGCAGATTCAAGACTGAGCAACAGCGACTTCGCCTCGGGACCTCCCGCATACCCGCCCGCCGTTCCGTCGCTGCGCAGAACACGGTGACAGGGCACAACGATCGGCAGCGGATTCATCGCGCACGCGGTGCCGACGGCGCGCACCGCTCGGGGGTTGCCGACATCGCGGGCAACCTCAGCATACGACTGCGTTTCGCCGTAGGCGATTGAGGGAAGATGCTCGTGCACCTGGCGCCGGAAGCCCTGTGAGAGCGAGCGGTCAAGAGTGACGTCAAAGCCCGTGCGCGTTCCAGCAAAGTACTCGTCGAGCTCGTGGCGAACCAGATCGAGCCGTGCCGGTGCTTCGAGCACACGAGGGCTGACCTGCGCGCTCAGCATGCCGAGAACTTCGTCGAACCCCTGGGTCTCGAAGGCAATGCGCACGATGCCCGCAGGCGTCGCTGCGATCAGCAATCGGCCCAAGGGGGAGTCGGCTGTGGCATACGCGACATCGAGCAACCCCGCATCGTCGGCCCTGGTTTCCAGGGCAGCGTGCAGACGAGTGAGGTGATCGGCGGTGGGGCGGGTGAGCGTGCGAAGTTGCGCGACTTCGCGCGGGATCTCATTCATCGGCTTTTCCTTCTTTCACGTCGATAACGACCGGATGCTGCGCCCGCAATGCGGCGATGCCGTCGGCACCGGCTCGTCGAGCTGAGGCCGCGTTACCTCCGATGAGCTCTGCGATCTCTGCGTAAGGAAGACCGGCGAGGTAGTGGTAGGCGATGACGAGACGTTGCTTGCGCGGCAGCGACGCGACGCGGGGCCAGAGGTCGAGGTCGCGGGCCTCCGGGTTGCCGATATCGCTCGCCGAGTCGGGAAGCTCGTCGACGGTGATGGGCCGCCGAGAGCGGTGCCGTGTGACGTCGATCGCCTTGCGGTGGGCGATCGTAACGAGCCACGCCTCGACGTTGGCGTCTTCGGAAAGTCCTGGGTACGACCGCATTGCCGCGACAAACGTCTCCTGCCACGCGTCGTCCGCGTCGGTATGGGGGCCGAGCACGGCTCGGCACACGCGCAGCACCGTCGCCCCGTGCTGGGCGACGACGGCTTCGAACGGCTGCTTGACTGTCATCACCTGGTAAACGTGTGGCGTCGGACGGGTGTGAGGTTCTGCCGCGAGATCACTGGATCGTGTAGAACTCCAACGCGATGTTGTCGGGATCGCGAAACGAAAGCACGCGGCCAGACAGCCCGTCGACGATGGGTGACCACGTGACGCCGTGAGCCTCGAGTTGATCGGCCCAGGCGTCGATTGCCTCGGCATCCACTCCGAAACTCAGGTGGTCGAGGCCGATACGTCGTTCTGAGAACGCACCGGGCTCGGCGAGGTCGCCGTGTGCAACAAACGTGACAAGAATCGATCCGATGTGCAGAATCGCCTTGTCGAGGCCGTTGTGCTCGACGCGCGTGATCACCTCGAAGCCGAGCACGTCGCAATACCAGGCGATGCTCGTGTCCAGGTCGGAGACGGAGAGGGTCACGTGATGGATGCTGCTGATTGCCGGAGTGCTCATGCACCGAGCCTACGCTTGCAGCGGATGCGGTCTCCGAGCGTTCAGCAGAGTCTTACCCGCTGACCGACGTGTTCCAATTCTCTCTTCAGCTTCGACCGTCGATACTTGTAGTCGGCGTCGTCTGATGGAGACCGTTTAGCGCAGGGAGGGAGTGATATGAAAACCAGAGCACGCAGCATCCTGGTGGCTATCGTCGCTGCCCTAGGCTTTGTCGTCTCGTTTTTTATGGCTGTGCAAACCCAGTTGGGTCAGCGCGTGGAAGATCGCGTGCTTGATTCGTCGCTCTACAGCGAGAGGTCGCCGCTGCTTGCCCTCGTCACCGTGCCGAATCTTGCGATTGCCCTCGCCGTGATCGTGCTGATCGGCGCCCTGCGGCGGGCCTGGGCAGACACCGTGATTGCCGCTGCAGCCATGGGGCTCAGCAACGTGCTGGGGCAGCTTCTCAAGCATCAGATTCTCCAGCGCCCCGACTTCTCCATTGACGCAGTCAACACATTCCCCAGCGGGCATACCATTGCGTTCACGTCGATAGCGTTCGCCCTTGTGATCGTTCTGCCTCATGCGGTGCGGCCACTCGTGATGCCCGTGTTCTCTGCTGTGCTTGGGCTCGTCAGTGCTCAGCTGGTCGTGTTCGGGTGGCACCGGCCGAGCGACATTGTGGGCGGTGCGCTTCTGGTGCTGGCCGTCACTGCGACCGTGAGCGCGTTTCGTCCGGCAACGGGACGATTCGCTCGAGGCAGTGCCACGGCGTCAGCCCGCAAATCGCTCAGTGTCATCTCGCTCGTCATCGCCATCGCTGGTGCTGCAGCCATCGCGATCGCCGGAGTGCTTGCGGTGCTGCATCTGCTCGGTCCGCTCGAAGACACATCGTGGACGCTCACTGCGGCCGCGGCATCCGGCGTCATCGGTGGTGAACTCGGCTCCACGGCGATAATCGGCTGGATGCTGTCAGCACGCCGAACCCGCTAACTACTGCGGATACACGGTCTCGCCGCGCTCAAGCATCTCGACCATGGCGGCAGCGCGGCTCGCACGCGTTTCCGCCTTTTTTGCGGTGCTCACGCGAAAGAGCACGGCGTATCGATTGCGGCCCGAGAGCGTTTCGAAGAAGTCGAAGGCGCGGGGGTTCTCAGCCAGCGCGGCCTCAAGCTCGGGCGAGATCTGCATTGTCGACTGTGGGGCGTAGGCCGATTCCCAGCTGCCAGCAGCCTTGGCGCGGTCGATCTCACGCTGTCCCGCCGGGCGCATTCGGCCCGCGGCGATAAGTGCGTCAGCACGCTCTCTATTGAGCAGTGACCATCGGCTTCCCTCACGGCGAGGCATGTACGACTGGGCGAACCAGCTTTGATCGATGCGGTTGCGCACGCCATCGATCCAGCCGTAGCAGAGAGCGACTTCGAGGGCTTCGGAGTGCGTCACGCTGGCAGCGCTGCTGTGCGCCTTCGCGATGGCGAGTTCCACACCCGACGATGTCGCGTAGTGCTCAACGAGCCATGCTTCCCACGCCGCCGCATCGTCGAACCGAAGGGGCTCACCGTCAACCATTTTGGCTCCTCATCCTGTGCGTACTGTCGTGGATTCCTCGAGTCTACGTGTGCCGTCTGAGTTCGATCGTTTGCGCCTGACAGCGTCGGATTCAACGCACTGTCTAAGCTGGACGCATGCCAAAGCTCAATCGTGAAGACGTCGAGAAGCTCACAGCAATGGCGATCGATCTTGCCCGCAATGGGCAGACGACCGAGCTGTTGGAGTACTTCGACCACGGCCTGCCGCTGAACGTGCAGGATGCTGGCGGAAATACCGCCCTGATGATGGCCGCCTACCATGGTCATGGCGATGCGGTACGTGGGCTGATCGAACGTGGTGCCGACGTCGATGTGCGTAATGGCCGCGACCAGTCGCCGATCGCTGGAGCGATCTTCAAGGGCGAAGACGAGATCGTTCGGATGCTGCTGGCCGCCGGTGCCGATCTCGACGCCGGAACGCCGCCGGCCCGTCTCGCCGCAGAGATGTTCGGCAAGAAGCACCTGCTGGCACCAGACGCCGACTGACGTCGCGCGATTGCACGAGCTGTGCGACGTGACATAGAGTGTCCGTCATGTCATGCACGTTTTACATTCGTCTCCGCAGCTCCTAAGCGGCGGCTCGACGACGTTCGCCGTCGCTCATTCGGTTAACCGCCGGAGCGGCCGCTTTGTGTTGCCCGGCTCCACCTTTCGAGCAGCGGAGCACACGCATGCCACGGACATCGTCCATCGGCCGTCACGAGAACGGCCAGAACTTTCTTGTCAACACAGCGGTCATTGACCGCATCATCGCCCAGGTCGCTGCGACAGACGGGCCGATTCTCGAAATCGGGCCAGGTGGCGGCGCACTCACGGCGCCGCTCACACGGTTGAACCGACCCATCACTGCCGTCGAGGTCGACAGTCACCGCGCACGCGCCCTCGTGCGGAGACTCGGCGGCGGTGCCCGCATCATTGAACGGGACTATTTGCGCTACCAGCATCCGTCGACGCCACACGCAGTGGTCTCGAGTGTGCCTTTTCACCTCACGACGGCGATCCTGCGCAAGCTATTGCGTGAACCGGGCTGGAACCACGCAACGCTGCTCGTGCAGTGGGAGGTCGCCCGTCGGCGCGCGGGTGTTGGCGGTGCGTCGCTTCTCACGGCGCAGTGGTGGCCATGGTACGACTTCAGCCTGCTCGAACGGGTTCCCGCCCACGCGTTCCGGCCGATGCCGAGCGTCGACGGCGGTGTCATCACGATCAGCAGGCGGATGCTGCTACCTGTAGCAGAGCGCAACGACTACCAGCGTTTTGTCCAGGCGGTCTTCACAGGGCGCGGGCGCAGTCTTGCCCAGATCGTCGCGGGAGCGACGACACTCTCACGTCGCGAGGCCGATGCCTGGCTTGCCTCCGCCGCCCCGAAGGCGCGACTGCCCAAACAGCTTTCCGCCGCGAACTGGGTGAGCCTGTGGAGCGAGCACTCCGCTAGGTCAGCGTCTCACCGCGCTCGAGGATCTCGGCAAACTGTGCGGCGCGGCGCTGGCGCGTCTCAGCGCGTTTCGCGGTGACGATGCGGAACAGGAAGGCGTAGCGATTCGAGCCCGACAGCGTTGCAAAGAACGCGGCAGCCTTGGGGTTCTTCGCCAGCTCGGCCTCGAGCTCGGGCGGAACCTCGATCGTGGATGCTGGTGCGTACGCAGCATCCCATCGTCCGTCTGCCTTGGCGCGGTCAATCTCGCGTTGGCCCGCCGGCCGCATGCGTCCGGCCGTGATCAGGCGCTCGACCCGGTCGCGGTTGACCTGCGACCAGGTGCTGCGGGTTCGCCTTGGCATGAACGATTGCAGAAAGTGCGTGTCGTCGAGACGGTTCCGCACGCCGTCGATCCACCCGAAGCAGAGCGCGCTCTCGAGCGCCTCGAGGTTCGTCGGCCCCGGCTGCCCGCTGCCTTTCTTGGGAACGGCCAGCCTGACGCCGTCCGACGATTCATGGTTGTCGGCGAGCCACTGCCACCAGTCATCGGCGGACTCCATGTAGACGATCTCGCGGTCGGCCACGGTGCTCCCTCGTCTCGTTGTGCGGTCGTGTCGTCTGAGCATACGGCGGCTCACCGACGTTCAGCCATTCGGTAATCGTTGCTCTTCGTCGGCGTGTCGTGCTCGCCGGCGCGGCGTGTCCGCCGGCAACTCCGAATGCTCGAGCACGCCTTGCTCGTCACTGCCCGCCGCGCACGCGTAGATCTCTGGCGAGATTGTCGCGCTGCTCCGTGACCAGACGCACGAGTGCCCCGGGGGCATCCGCATTCTCTTTCAACCAGGCGTCGACCAGGTCAAGCGAGTCGCTCGCAGGGAACAGCCCGAGCACGAGCTTCCGCGCAATCTCGATGCTGCGCGTCTGCCACGTCTCGCGAATACGCTCGAAGTACTCAGCATCGAAGCGTCCGATCAGGTCGCGTCGCCCCGCAGCGCCGAATCCGCTGATCGTCGCCGCAAGGTGATCGTTGGTGAGGCTCCTGTCCGTCCACGCAGAGTGCCACGCAGCATCCCTCACACCCTGCACCGGGCGAGACGCGAGGGCCTCGATATGCGCCGTCACCCCGCTCGACGTGGCATCGCGCGTGAGCTGATCATCGATCTCTTCAGGCGTGGCGTGGCCTGTTGCAGCAAGCGCGGCCACGAGCATCCAGCGCAGATCAGCGTCGAGCGACAGACCCGCGGGGGTGTCTCCCGTGCCATCGAGAATTGCCCGGATGCCGTCGGCGCGCCCTTCGTCGTGGGCAGCGGCCGTCGCGAGCGCGCGCGCCCAGGCGAGCTGGTGCCCGGAGCCTGGTTCTGCGGCGAATACGCCGCTCCACGTGGTGTCGAGCCACGAACGACGTTCTTCGGCGCGACAGGCATCGGCAACGTAGTGCGACAGCGCAAATGCTCCGTTCGCCAGCACCGACGTGAGCAGTCCCACGTTGCTCTCGGTCGGAGCAAAGCGCCGCACAATGCGCAGAAAACGGGATGCCGGCAGCTCACCGTCTCGCACCGCATTCCACAGTGACGACCACACGATGCCGCGCGCGAGGGCATCGTCGAGCGTGTCGAGGGACGATTCGACGGCGGCGAGGCTGCTCGCGTCGAGACGTACCTTCGCATAGGTGAGATCGCCCGCGTTCAGCAGGGTGAGATCGGCTTCGGGCAGATCGACGGCAGTGCGCTCACCGGCAATGTCAATATCGTGCACGCCGCGAAGCAGTAGTTGGTTATTGACGAGGTCGTAGACGGCGGCGGCGAGGCGATGCGGCCGCGGCTGCTGACCGGAGATCGTTTGGGTGATCGCGCGCTGCCCCGCGGCATCCGTCTCGATCGCCAGCGTTGCGACACCCGTGGTTTCGAGCCACGCCTTTGACCACGCGCGCACATCTCGCCCCGACGTCTCTTCGAGCTGCACAAGCAGATCGTCGAGCGTCGTGTTGCCGAACTCGTGGCGTGTGAAATAGCGTCGGGCGCCCTCGAAGAACGCGTCGCGGCCGACGAACGCGACAAGCTGCTTGAGTACGGCAGCGCCCTTGGCATAAGTAATGCCGTCGAAATTGAGCTTCGCGGCCTCGAGGTCGACGATGTCGGCGACGACCGGGTGGGTCGTCGGCAGCTGGTCTTGTGCGTATGCCCACGCCTTGCGGCGGTTGGCGAACGTCACCCACGCGTCGCTGAAGCGAGTTGCCTCGGCCGCTGCGAGGGCGCCCATGTAGTCGGCGAACGACTCCTTGAGCCACAGGTCGTCCCACCACCGCATGGTGACGAGGTCGCCGAACCACATGTGCGCCATCTCGTGAAGGATCGTGTTGGCGCGGCCCTCGTGTTGCGAGTCGGTCGAGGCTCCGCGAAACACATACGCTTCTGTGAACGTCACGAGACCCGGGTTCTCCATGGCTCCGAGGTTGTATTCGGGCACGAAGATCTGGTCGTACTTTCCCCACGGGTAGGGGTAGTCAAAGTTCTCGGTAAAGAAGTCGAGGCCCTGCTGCGTGACCTCGATGATCTCAACTGCATCGAGGTGCTCAGCAAGCGATGCGCGGCAGAACACGCCGAGCTCCACGCTCTGGTCACCTCGGCTCCATGCGGCGTCGACGCGGTGGTACGGTCCGGCTGCCACTGCGGTGATGTAGCTCGAGATCGGCAGCGTCTGTGCGAATTCGACGGTCTGCGACGCGGCATCCGCGGCATGGTGGCGAGCGACGGCGCTCTGATTCGACAGCACCTGCCAGCCGTCAGGGGCGTGCACGGTGAACGTGAAGCGCGCCTTCATGTCGGGCTGCTCGAAGCAGGCCATGACGCGGCGGGAGTCGGCCGGCTCGTATTGTGTGTACAGGTAAGTCTCGCCGTCGACGGGGTCGACGAAACGATGCAGCCCTTCGCCGGAACGCGAATACACGCCGTTTCCGACAATGGTGAGCGAATTGGATGCCGCGAGGCCAGCCACCTGAATGCGTGCACCGTCGTACCGCACGGGGAGGCTGGTGCCGTTGAGGGTCACCTGCTCGACCTTGTCGCCGATGAAGTCGATCCATGTGGAGTCAGCGAGGCTCAGATCGGCGTCGAACTCAAGCGTCGTCGTGGTGAGAAACGTCGTGGCCGCGGCATCCTGTGCTCGTCTGAGGTCGAGCTCGACGTGCGCGCTGTGCAGCGTCAGTGCTGCGGAGCGGTCGGCAGTTTCGGAGCGGGAGAGATTGGCGGAGGCATTGGAACTCATGACTCTATGGTTTCACGTGCGGTGCGCTGCGCGGGCTCGCCCTGTGCCGCCACCGCGCGGTGAGGAGGCAACCGCCAAAAATGGCTAACCCGCGGCCCGCGGTTGCCCGGCGGGCCCTCGTCAGCATGGCTGATACTCGACGGCGCGCAGACCGATGCGCGCGTCACTGGTGAGCAGCGTCGCATCCGCCTCGAGTGCGCGGCGGTGGTTAGGCTGGGCACGATGACCACCCCACGCAGCTACCCCTCGACAATCGCGGATGCTGTGACGAACGAGATTGTCATCAAGAAGTCACGCTTCATCGCGCACGTCGCGCCCGCGGCCAGTCCGGATGCCGCAGACGAGGTCATCACGCGGGCTAAGAAGCAGTACTGGGATGCTCGGCACAATTGCGTTGCGATGGTGACCGGAGTTCTCGGCGACCGGGCCCGGTCGTCAGACGACGGAGAGCCGTCAGGCACGGCGGGGGTTCCGATGCTCGAGGTGCTGCGGCGCCGAGAGCTCACCGACGTCGTCGCCGTCGTCACGCGATACTTCGGTGGTATCAAACTCGGCGCCGGAGGGTTGATTCGTGCCTACTCGGGCGCTGTATCCGAGGCTCTCGACCTCGCCGTGATCGTGCGTCGCGAGACTCTGACGCGCGTGACCCTCGACGTAGCCCACTCAGACGCGGGTCGCATCGACAATGTGCTGCGCGAGTGGGTAGTTGCGCACGGTGCCCGACTCGATGAACCGCGCTACGGCGCCACCGCGACGTTCGAGCTGTGGGCGCCGCCCGCAGTGCTGCACCAACTGACGGCTGATGTGGCTGCGGCATCCGCTGGCTCTGTTGTACCCGTCGTGGGCGAAGACCGCATCGTCGACGTGCCATGAGCAGCGCTGGCAGAATGGGCGACGGAACTGCGCAGGAGGAATGCGACATGACACGGATGCTCAAAGACGTGAACCTTCCGGTACGCACCGAGAGGCTCGCTCTTCGTCGGGCCACGGTCAATGATGCCGAAGCCGTGAGGGCGTACAAACAGCATCCTGACGTCAGCATGTGGATACCGTCTGATGGCACCGACCCCGATGATTTTCGGCGTCGGTTCTGCGACCCAGCGAAGCTTGCGGGCACGCTGGTAATCGAACATGAAAGCGTGGTCATCGGCGACGTAAAGATCGGCATCGTCGATGGGTGGGCTCAGGACGAGGTCAGCGAACACGCCCGAGGAACTGAGGCGGAGCTGGGCTGGTGTCTGGCTCCGAACGCGCAGGGGCGCGGGTTTGCGCGCGAGGCGATGCGGGAGGTCTTGCGCCTGTGTTTCGTCGATCTCGAGCTGCGTCGCGTGACGGCGGAATGCTACGCCGACAACGAACCGTCTTGGCGACTCATGGAGCGACTCGGCATGCGGCGCGAGTCTCATACGGTGCGCGATAGCCTTCATCGAACTCTGGGCTGGCTCGACGGCATGGGGTATGCGCTGCTCGCCGGCGAATGGGAAGCGCGCACACAATAGCCGTCGGGCGGTACCGCGGTGAGCACCTTCAGTGATGGTGGTGCTCGTTCGGATACGAGTGAGCTGGTTGTCCGCTTGACGGATACTGTGCCTCGACGATCGCCGGAATAGCGACAATGGGAAGAATCGCGGCTCCCACGACGAGTGCCGCGGCAAACGTCCACGGACGTGCCGCCGTGCCACGCGATGCGTGAAGACGGTGCGATGTCGCCAGGAGTAGCGCTGCGAACAGACCAAGTGCTGCCGCGGTAAGCATCGGGCCGAGTGGGAGGCTGCCTGCCTCGTCAGTCACGAGCGCCAGGAGCGCCCAGACGACGGTCGGCGCGCTCACGAAGATCGCCGCTGCTGCCGTAACACGGATCCGATGCCCCAGGATGCCGAGGGCAAGAATAAGCTCGCTCGTCGCAATGATCGCGAGCAGAATAACGAAGAGAATGCTCTGCTGAGGAGCGATGGCGAAGTGGACGAGTCCGCTGCCCAGCGTCGCGAGACCCGAGAATGCCCGGACTATCGGCGTGTTCGGTATGAGATTTGAGCGTGGGTGTGTGACTGATCGGGGCTCGAGTGCCGTCATGAGTATCCTCTGTCCAGACGTGCTGTGGCGCCGAGCGGCGCCACAGCATTGAGCTACGCGCGTGCCGGCCGCGTCGGATCAGGGACGATGTTCTTGTCTGATCCAAGCCCGATGCCCAGGAGCACAGCGGCGCTGCCCAGGTGTAGGAAATGGTCCGGCATGTTCAGGGCGAGCACGTTGATCGGACCGCTGACGAAGAAACCCACGACACCGAGAAGCAGGTATGCCGCACCGACGACGATATTCGTCGACTTTGCAGCCTTGACGTTCGCGAGACCACCGATCAGCAGCGCAGCGCCGATCAGTACGTGTGCGATGTTGTGCAGGGGATTGACCATGAACAGGCCGAGCAGCAGACCTCCATCGTTTGAAATGAAGCCGACGCCTCCGGTGACGCTGAAGCCGAGAAGCCCGACAAGCAGATAGACGGCCCCGAAGATGGTGGCGAGCAGTCGATTCGGTGACGATTTCATTGTGTGCCTCCTTTGTCGCGCACGACGTTGTCGCGCATGTGGGGTTCGGAACTGGCGCGTCACCGGATTGGATTTTTTTACAACCGATTTCACGTCACGTGCTTTCGATGAGGAAATGTCGATCACACCGAATGGCGGCTGGCCTGAATACGCAGAGAAAGCGGGTGACCGACACTGAGTCCCATCACCCGCATTCCTCGCACGCGCCGTGGCGCGCTGCGTGGGCATCAGCCCATCGACGGCGGCATCAGCACCGAGTCGATGAGGTACACCGTGGCGTTCGCGGTGTGGACTCCACCGCAGATCACGCTTGCATCGCCGACCATCAGGTCTTCTCCGCTTCCTGTCACCTCAACGGTTTCGCCTTCGACTGTCTTGTGCTCGCCTGCGATCGCATCAGGGGCGATCTGCCCAGGCACCACGTGGTAGGTCAGGATGCTGGTGAGCGTCTCTGCTCCCTCGGGGGTCTTCAGCATTTCGAGGGTCTCGGCGTCGATCTTGCCGAACGCGTCGTCGACCGGGGCGAATACAGTGAATTCGTCACCGTTGAGTGTGTCTACGAGGTTCACATCGGGGTTGAGCTCTCCGGAGACCGCAGAGACGAGCGTTGTCAGCATGGGGTTGTTCGACGCCGCGACTGCGACAGGGTCCGCTGACATGCCCTCTATTGATCCGGGACCATCCGGAACCTGATCGGCGTAGGCAGAGCAGCCGGGGCCGACGAGGTCAGCTGCCGGATCAGTCATCGATTCGTTCGAGTCGCTCTCGTTCGGCGTTGACTGGCCCTGGCTTGATTCGTCATCTTTCGGCATGTCACCGCTTGATGAGCAGCCGGCGAACGTCAACGACGCGGCGGCCGCAAGTGCGAGTGCTGCGAGAGCTTTTCGTGATGTGGTGCGCATGATCACTCCTTTGTCTTCCGTTCCAGTGGCAGAACGGCTGTTTGCATACGGAGTTCGGAACCCCGAGCGGAGCGGATTGGAAGATTCTCAAACTCGCGTCTTCCAATCAGCAGCGGCTCACGCTCCGAATCCCGTTACACGAGTCAGGAGGGCACCGTGCTGTCAGTTATTCTCATTGGGTTTCTCGGAGGCCTCGTCACAGGTATATCCCCATGCATACTTCCGGTGCTGCCGGTCGTGTTTTTGTCGGGTGGCATGCAATCGAGCAGGGGCGAAGACGCTGTACGGGCGCCCTCCCGCTGGCGCCCGTTTGTCGTTATTTTGGGTCTCGTCGTGAGCTTCAGCCTTGTCACGCTTGTCGGCTCATTTCTCTTATCCCTACTCGGCTTTCCGCAGGACGTTCTGCGGTGGGCCGGGATCGTCGTTCTGGTGCTGATCGGTATCGGTCTGATGGTGCCCGCTTTTCAACACCTTCTGGAGAAGCCGTTCTCGCGAATTCCTCAGAAGGCGGTGGGAACGGATCGCAACGGCTTTGGACTCGGCCTGGCACTCGGTGCCGTGTACGTGCCGTGCGCTGGCCCTGTTCTTGCCGCGATCACCGTGGCCGGAGCAACGGGGCGTGTTGGAGTCGACACTGTCGCGTTGACATTGTCGTTCGGAATTGGCGCTGCAATTCCCCTGTTGATCTTTGCTCTCGCCGGTCGCGGAGTGGCGGAACGCATCACGTCATTTCGGTCGCGCCAGCGCGGCATCCGAATTGCAGGCGGTGCCCTGATGATCGCGCTCGCCGTCGGCCTCGTCTTCGACATTCCAGCCCAGCTCCAAAGACTCGTTCCCGACTACACGGCAACGTTGCAGCAGAACTTCGCCGATTCTGATGAGGTGAACGATGCTCTCAACCTCGGGGGCCTCGTCACCGATGAGAACAAGCATCTCGACGAGTGCAGCAACGGGGCGTCTGAACTGGAGTCGTGCGGCACGGCACCGGGACTCACGGGCATCACCGATTGGTTTAACACAGAGAATAACCAAGGACTGTCTCTCGACGACCTGCGCGGCGAGGTCGTGCTCGTCGACTTTTGGGCGTACTCGTGCATCAACTGCCAGCGCTCGATTCCGCACGTCACTGCGTGGGCCGATGCATACGAGGAGGCGGGGCTCACGGTTATCGGCGTGCACTCACCCGAGTACGCGTTCGAGAAAGACGTCGGCAACGTCAAAGCCGGCGCCGAGAAGCTTGGCATCGACTACCCCGTCGCCGTCGATAATTCACTGTCGACGTGGACCAACTATCGCAATCGTTACTGGCCGGCACACTACCTCATCGATGCCCAAGGCACGGTTCGTCACATCAAATTCGGCGAGGGCGGTTATGAGACGACGGAGAAACTCATCCGTGAGCTGCTCACGAGGAATGATGCCGACGTGGATCTTCCGCCGACGACGGATGTTGCCGATACCACGCCGAATGGCGACCAGACTCCTGAGACGTTTCTCGGCACGACGAAGCAAATGAACTTTGCCGGGGACGAACCGTACTCGGCGAAGACGACGGACTTCGCGTTTCCCCCGCAGCAGCCAGCTGACTCGTTTGCGCTCGACGGCGAATGGGATCTCGGGACGCAGTCGATCACTCCCCGTTCCGGCAACGCGAGCATTCGGCTCTCGTACACTGCGTCCACCGTCAAGATGGTGTTGTCGGGGAGCGGGTCAGTGACGGTGAACCAGGGCGACGGATCAACGCAGACGATCACTGTCTCTGACGTCCCGAGAGCCTATGACATCGTTACCGAACACGCCGGCACCGGTGAACTGTCGGTGACAGTCAGCGGTGACGTCCAGGCCTATTCGTTTACTTTCGGGTAACACGTGGGGTCAACGGAGCGGATGCCGCTGGAGAACCCGAACTCTAGCGGCATCCATTCCCCACGTCGTCCTAAGCCGTCTCGAACACCATGATCGGATCGCTCGTCGGCTGATCTGATCCGCCTTGCGGCTCGACAGTGATTCCGATCACGGTGCCCGGGGAAAAGGCACCGTCGAGAACGTGCCACGTCGTTTCGTTCGTGTTTGCGACGAAGGTTCCCGCAGCGACTGCTCCGCTGTCATCGATGTACCACGCTTCGTAGACTTTGCCATCTGGCGCGTCGGGAAGACCCTGCATGACGACAGCCGAAAGCCCCAGAGACTCCGACCACACGACGGTTGCCGACGTGCCGCCGGACTCCACGCTCGTGCTCTGGGTATCGTCTGCGGCATTGATGGCGGCGAGTTTGTCGGCGGCTTCGGACTGCGCGGTGACAGAGTCGTTGGTGACGACCGTTCCGATCAGCGTGCCCCCGGCAAAGATCAGAGCGGATGCCGCGACAGCTGCCACTGCGATTGTCGCCGGCCTCGTGTACCAGCGCCGCTGCGCCCGCTTCTCCGCAGGTGTCATCGGGGTTGCCACGCTTGAGGAATCGTGCCCATGGGCGCCATGCTGTGGTTCGGCAGTCGGACCTGCCTCGAGAGGAACATCGGCGGCTGGCTCAGGGGTGTGCTGCGGGAGGTCTGAGATCGCCGACATCAGCCGTGACTTCATGCCGTCGGGTGGGGCGACGGGTGCTGTCGCGTCGGCAAGCTCACGGGCGACGTCGTCGAACTCAGCCTGCTTCCGGCGTAGGGACGCATCGCTCGTCAACGCGTCGTCGAATGCGGCGCGTTCCTCTGCAGAATCGGCGTCGAGGGCGTGCGCGGCTGCTTCGGCATCCTTGTCGCGAGTCATGTCGTCACCCCCAGGAGAGATCGAAGCCTGATCATGCCGTCTCGAAGTCGTGTCTTCACTGTTCCGATCGGGATGCCGAGGCGCTCGGCGATCTCGCTCTGCGAGAAGCCGCCGTAATAGGCCAACGTTATCGCCTCACGCTGGGCCTCAGAGAGCCCGCGCATGGCACGATGAACTCGTTGGCCTTCGATTCTGGCGTCGCCCTCCTCTGCCACTGGGTCATAGGTGGCATCCGTGTCGCGTTTGGCAATGCGTTCGTCGCGCTCGCGCGAAGACTGCGCCGAGCGCACGCGGTCAACCGCGCGGCGATGGGCGAGCGTGAAGATCCAGCCGAGGGCGCTTCCGCGTGAGGCGTCGAAACGAGGGGCTGCTTGCCAGATCTCGAGAAAAATCTCCTGCGTCACCTCTTCGGACTGCGCGTCGTCAATGAGTATGCGCCGCACGAGTCCGTGCACACGTGATGCGACGGCATCGTAAAGGCTGCCAAACGCTCGCTGATCACCCGAGGCGACGGCAGACAGGAGGGCCGCGATATCGTGGGAGGGCTCGTTTCGCGGAGTAAGGGGGGCCCCGGTCTCCGTCGTCACAGGTGCCAGTATTGCACGCGCGCCGACGAGCGCATCCGCGCGCGCTCGTCGGGTAACGGGTTCGGCAAGGGTGATCACACCTGGTATTCGTTGCCGCGGGCGTGGCGGATTGGCTCAGCCCTTGACGACGTTGACGTTCACAGGCGTCGCATTCGCGAACAGGTCGAGAACGGGGCAGTGCGCGTCGACGGCAGCGCGCAGCTCGTCGTAGCGTTCCTGCGTTTCCGGTCCGCTCACGGTGGTGGTCAGGCGCACGTCGCTGAAGCCTGGGCGCACCGACTCGTCGATGCCGAACAGCCCGGTGACGTTGAGATCGCCCTCGGCGGATGCCGTGATGTCGTCGACCTGAATTCCGAGGTTTTGCGCATACAGGCGGTAGACGACGATCTGACACGAGATGAGAGCGCCAAGTGCCACCTCGACGGGGCTCGCTGCCACATCGTCACGCGCAAGGGCCGCCGGCTCGTCCACCGTGAACGTGTGCTTTCCCGCTGTGATAGTTGAGGCGACCGAGCCCGCCCCTTCTTCTGTCACCGTGTAGGTGAGGTTGGCACTCGAGGGAGCGTTCTGAATGCGCTCGCCCCACGCGGTGCCAGCCGAGGTGAGTCGCTCGGAGCGCTCGTCGGCTGTGACGGCGGGGATGGATGCCGGGAGATGTTGCCGTGAGCATCTTCAACGCCAGGTCTTTCTGCCGGAGTCTTGACGGAAAAATGACTCCTCCCTTAGATAGGTGGCGAACCACTTAAGGGGTGCAGGCAGCGCGTCGATGCAGGCCATCGCCGCCGACCCCGATCATCATCGTCGTGCCGCGAATCCACGCGCGCCGGCGCTGCTGCGCGTGCGTGCGCGGCAACTTCAACGAAGAAGGAGAGCGCATCACATGCGTTGGAGATCGGTAACAGCACGAGCAGCGGCCATCGTGGCCGCGAGCTTGTTCATTGGAGGTGCGATGCCGCCTGTGGCTGCGTCGGCCGACCAGCATCCGCAGTCGACGGGGGCGCAAGCTGGGGGTGCGACATATACGAATCCGGTGAGCGAGGGAGTCGTCGACTCGTTCCCCGATCCCGCCATGATCCAGGGCAAAGACGGTGCCTGGTACTCATATGGAACGACGAATCCCGTTTTCAACAGTGACGGGGAAACCGGCGAGCGAATTCTTCCGATGATGCGCTCAACCGACATGGTGACATGGGAGCACGTCGGAGACGTCTATGCGAAAGATGGCGATCGACCCGACTACTGGGCACAGGGCACGCGCCCGTGGGCACCCGACATCCGATACATCGACGGTCAGTACTCTCTGACGTATTCACTCTCGAACGGCGGAGTCGCACTGCTCACGGCCCCGACGCCGACCGGCCCGTGGACAGACCACGGCCTGCTGATTGACTCTGGCGGCGTAAAGGGCTGCCCGACGGGAAACATCGACCAGTCGCTCTTCACCGACGCCGACGGAACCCACTACATCTACTGGGGCAGCTACGACGTTCTGTGCGTCTCGCAGATGAACGAAGATGCCACAGCGCTGACCGGCGAGGTGACACAGATCGCCCAGGGCCGTCGCATGGAAGGAGGCATCGTCGTCAAGCACGACGACCTGTACTACATGATGTATTCGGATGCCGGATGCTGCGACGGATCGTTCAGCGGCTACACCGTAAAGGTCGGTCGTTCAGACAATCCGCGCGGACCCTTTGTCGACGATGACGGAATCGATCTGATGTCGAAGAGCAGCAACGGCGGGTTCGTGCTGGCGTCGAATGGCAATGGCTTTGCCGGGCTGGGACACAACACGATTCAGACGGACCTCGCGGGGCAGGACTGGCTCGTTTACCACGCCATCAAGACCGCTGACCCCGACTTCCCGCCCGTCGGCAACCTGAAGCTCTCCAAACGTCCCCTCATGATCGACAGGCTGGATTGGATCGATGGCTGGCCTACAGTGCGCGCTGGAGCCGGGCCCTCAAGCGGTGAGGAAGCCGCACCGGTGACAACACCCATCGTCGGGTCGGACTTCGCCGAGGGCTCGCTGCGCTCGTGGAAGAAGCGCGGCCGTAGCAGCACTGAGATAGCCACGGATGATGACGCGGGGAAGCACATTCGAATGACAGCAGAAGGTCAAGGGTCGAGCAAAATGACAGGCTCGGCGACTGTGACGAGCCAGAAAAAGGCCTCGGGTGATCTGCGTGTGCAGGCCGATGTGAGGTTTGCACCGACGGATGCTGCGACGTCTGCTGGCTCCGCCGGGCTCGTGTTGGGCAGCAACGGGCAGAACGGAACGACAGCCTGGATCGACGCCGAGTCGAACGAGCTGCGCATCGAGATCGTGCACGGCAGCACCGTCGTCACGGAATCGGCGTCGCTTCCCGCCTCGTTTGACGCCAGCATCTGGCACGTCATCTCCGTCGAATGGCGCGGAGACACCGTGACGGCCGAGGTTGCAAACGATGGATTGGGGGAGCCGCTTGGCGTCGTCACGGCGACCGCGCCCACGCAGGCGACATCGCACGGCTCCGTCGGCTTTGCGGCATCCGGAGCTGTCGTCGACGGCGACAACATCAGCGCCGCGCAACTCTTCACACCCGTGACCGAGCGCGTTGCCGACCCGCAGGCGGGGGACCTGCTGAGCGAATACTCTGACGAGTTCGACGCCGACGGAAACCCCGCAGACAACGACGACGCATGGAGCTGGGTGCGCGGCCAGGCGAAGGGTTCGGGTGCCAGCGACGGCTCGCTTGTGTGGCCGACGAACGGCGACGAGCTGTTCAAAACAACGAATACAGCATCCGTTCTGCTGCGTGATGCGCCTCAGAACGACTACATGGTCGAGACCAAACTGACATTCGACAGCACGCGTGCGGCACAGCAAGCGGGATTGGTGCTCTACGAACACGACGACAGCTACGTCAAGTTGACGCACACGGTTCTTCCGATCAATCGCACGGGTGACGTCGAGCACGTCACGGAGTTTGGCAAAGAAGGATCACGCCCGACCACAACACCTCCGACGGACGTCGCAAACGGCCCGATGTTCGGGGCGGCGCCGGCCGAGACGACGTGGCTGAGACTGTATGTTCAGCGGGACGACGAGGGGGAAGAATATGACATTCGCATGGCGTCGAGCACAGATGGCGAGAACTGGCAGTGGGGTGGTGTGTGGTCGCTGGCAACGCTCGGAAATCTGCGGATCGGACTGCTCGCGATGAATGCGGAGGGCGCAACCGCCGACTTCGATTACCTGCGAACCTACGACATGGGAGGCGAGCAGTCGCAGTATCCAGCAAGCTGGCCGCTGCCCATGCCGTATGGAACAGCCGACGATCGGGCCGAGATCACCCCCGGCCCGGACAACTCGACGGTGCTCGATCTTGAGACACGGCCGCAGGATGCAGAGCAGGGCCGAGTCTGGATGCGCGACACTTACGTCAATCACTTCGAGGTAGACGGCGAGACGCTGTACGTTGCAACGGGCACGACAAAAGTGGCGGAGCTCGACAAAGCCGGGCCGTGGAATGACGGCATCTACATGTGGACTGCCCCGTCGATGGACGGGCCATGGACGCTCGTCGACACGACGTCGCTGCGCCCAGACCAGACGAAGGGCAAGGTGTGGTCTCCCGAATTCGTCGATGAGAACACCGACGACCGCGTGGTTGTCGCGGATTGGCAGGCGTACAAGCATCCTGACGATCCCGCGAAGCGAGCAGGCAACACGTGGGCTCCCGAGGTGCAGTACATCGACGGCACGTGGTACATCGTCGCCACGATGGGCGATCCGTCCACGCTGACGGGAACGTTCATGCTGGCCAGCGAGGGCGGCATCGAAGGGCCGTATCGAAACATCGAGGGGAGCATCGAGCATCCCCTTGGCGAGCCCGTCAAGGCGTCGAACCCGCAGTATTACCACATTGATGGCGGGCTGTTTCACGAGGGTGACGACACATACCTCGTGCTGCACAACGACCTGTACTCGAAGATGACGCCAGACATGGAGAACCTGGAGCACCCGACCGATCTGCCGACGTTCGATCAGCAACCGTTCTCGCCCGAGCCGTACTTGGAGGGCGCAACAGTGACGAAGGTGGGTGACAAGTACTACCTGATGCACGCGGCCTGGGCGAACAAGAGCGGTGACGGTGAGGATGCTGTCTGCTCATATCTTCCGAATACGGGGAAGAAGTCCCAGTATGACGCCATCGTCGCCGTGGCAGATTCGTTTGAAGGCCCGTACTCGAAGCGCTATACGGCGGGCGTCGGGGCCGGGCACAACAATATGTTCGTCGATGAGGAAGGGACCGTGTGGATGACGTTCTTCCGTAACCCAGCGCACGGTTACTGGGCTGAACCCGACCACATCGATGACGCCGCAGTCGCTGGTGTCGTTCGCATGGAGCAGGCCGGGCCGTTTGGCGACCTGCTCTACGTGGAACGTCCGAAGGACTGACCACCTGATACGAGAAGGGGCCTCCGTCGCGTACGGGCGCTCCTTCTTTGTCTGGCCGGGTGCGCGTTGAATAGTTCTGACGCCGTCAGAATTAATTCAGAAAGTTTTTTGTCGGATGGTTGACGGAAAAATTCAACACTGAGATTGTGGCTGGTATGTCAATGACGAATGGCGTGCGCGCCCTGGTGAGACGCACACACGAGGAGCGCGTTCTCGCGGCACTTCGTGCACACGGGGCCCTCAGTCGCAGCGACCTCGCGACGCGAGTCGGACTCTCGCGCACGACTCTCTCAGAGATCACAGCGAGCCTGCTGCAGCGCGGCGCCATCGTTGTCGCCGATACCGACGCGGCTGTGCGGGCAGGCAGCGGCCGTCCCGCCGAGCGACTTGCCCTCGACCCGGGGGCCGGCCAAGTGATCGGCGTCGACTTCGGGCACCGGCGTGTGCACGTTGCCGTGGCCGACGCTTCGCACAACGTCATCGCGTCTGGGCGTGACGAATACGAGAACGGCACCCCGTGGGAGACACGTCTGTCAACGGCATTCGAACTGATCGAGCGCCTGAGCCGAGAGACCGGCGTGCACTATGGAGCGCTTCAGGCCATCGGCATCGGGGTTCCCGGACCATACACAGGGAAGACTAGCGATTCCGGATCGGTGAGGTGGAAGAACCAGCTCATGCCCGACGGTGTCGATGCTGCATTCGCAGAACGTTTCGACACTCCTGTCTTTGTCGACAACAACACACGACTCGCGGCGCTCGCCGAGGCTAGCACGCGATCGGATGTTGTCGACAACCTCATCTACCTCCGGCTGTCTGACGGTGTCGGCGGAGGACTCGTCGTGAGTGGGCGCCTCGTTTCAGGTACGAGAGGTTTCGCGGGTGAACTCGGCCACGTCACAGCCGACCCCTCGGGCGTCACCTGCCGTTGCGGCAAGCGGGGATGCCTTGAGACTGTCGCCTCCGTTCCCGCTCTTCTCGCCGCGTGCCGTGAACGGGGAGTTCTTCTCGAGACGCTCGACGATCTCGCCGCAGCCGTTGAGAAGGGCGACCCCGTCGTGGATGTGGTGCTTCGTGAGGCCGGGACGGCGATCGGGCGCGTGCTCGGCGCCGCGGCCATGACTCTCAACCCTCGAGAGGTCGTCATCGGAGGCGAAGTAATTCGTATCGCCCCCATGATTGTGGAGCAGGCCGCTGCGACCATCCGCTACGAGCTCTACCCGATTCCCGCTGAGCAGCCGCTTGTTGTGCGCCCCGCCCAGCTCTACGACAACGATGGCGCTCTCGGTGCCATCGCCGCCATTTTTCACCAGTCACCGCTTCTCGCCGGATACCCCGAGCCTTCAGCGCCCGTCGAGCAGCAGCAGTCGCAAAGGAGCGCGCACTCATGACGCTTATCACCGCCCGTAACGAACGAGTTCTGCCATGGAACGAGTAGCAGAGATGACGAATCCCGCAGAAAGAGAACAGCAGTCTCCGGTCAATTCCGGCGGATCAGCCACCGTGACGATGGCAGTTCCCGACGACTCGCCGAAGCCGTCGTCGCGCACGAAGAAGAAGATGACCAAGCGATCGAAGCTGCTGACCCTCAACGTGATCTCTGTTGTCGGTGGCATCGCGATCTGGTGGACTTTGGCTCTCACCGGATTTCAGTTTCCGACCCCTCCCGAGGTCATCGAAAAGGGCGTGCAGCTGTGGACCTCCGGCCTACTTCAGAAAGACCTGACGGCCAGCCTCGGCCGCGTGCTCACTGGTTTCATTCTCGGGTCGGCGCTCGCGATTCCCGTGGGGTTCCTCATGGGCTGGTACACAATCGGGCGCGGGCTCTTCGAGCCGTGGATTCAGTTCTTCCGAACGATTCCGCCACTGGCGCTTCTGCCCCTCGTTCTCGTGCTTCTCGGCATCGGCGAAGTTCCCAAAATCTTCGTGATCTTCCTCGCCGCATTCCTCGTGTGCGTGATCTCCACGTACCAGGGAGTCGTGAGCGTCGATCGCACACTCATCAACGCAGCACGCGTACTCGGTGCGAAAGACGGAACCATCTTCGCTCGCGTCGTGGTACCGGCATCCACTCCCTTCATTCTCGTCGGCATGCGCACGGGCCTCGGATCGTCATGGGCGACACTCGTCGCCGCTGAGCTGCTCGCAGCTCCGGCCGGACTCGGTTACCGGATGCAGCAAGCGCAGCTGTACTACGACCTCGCGACGATCTTCGTCGGCATCGTCTGCATCGGCATTCTGGGCCTCGTCATGGACAGGCTTCTGCTTCTCGCCGAGAGCAAGCTCACTGGCTGGCAGGAACGGATCTGATCATGGCAAACGCAACAACAACAGCAAAGATCTCAGTGCAAGACGTTCGCAAGACGTTCCAACTGAAGAACAAAGAGTTTGTCGCTCTCGAAAGGGTTAATCTCGACATTGCCGACAACGAGTTCGTCACTGTCGTGGGCCCGTCGGGATGCGGCAAGTCAACGCTGATGAACATTCTCGGCGGTCTCGAGGAAGCGACGGCTGGCCAGGCACTCGTCGACGGCCGCAACGTGTCCGGTCCCGGGCCAGAACGCGGCGTGATCTTTCAGCAGTACGCGCTCTTCCCCTGGCTCACGGTGCGCAAGAACGTGGAGTTCGGTCTCAAAGTCGCGGGCGTGAATGCAAAGGACCGTCGCGAACGTGCCGAGCACTTCATCGACATGGTGGGGCTCGGCCAGTTCGCCGATGCCCTCCCCAAAATGCTTTCTGGCGGAATGAAGCAGCGCTGCGCCATCGCCCGTGCCTACGCCGTCAACCCCAGCATCCTGTTGATGGACGAGCCGTTCGGCGCACTCGACGCGCTCACGAGGGTGAAGCTGCAGGAACAGCTGCTCGACACCTGGAACCGCGAGAAGCGCACGGTCATGTTCATCACGCACGACGTCGACGAGGCCGTGTTTCTCGCCAATCGCGTCGTCGTGATGGCTGCGCGCCCAGGCCGCATCCACGAGGTCATCGATGTGGATTTGCCGTACCCCCGCACCGAAGAAGTCCGGCTGAGCCCGGAGTTTGCCGAGCTGCGCAATCGCGTGTGGCACGCGGTGTATCACCAGTAACCCCGGTAACAGCACCGGACCCCCCCCGCCGTCGGAGCCCCCTCCGACGGCCTCAACCCCCATGAAAGGGACTGCACATCATGTCATTCACCACAAAGCTGCTCGGCACCGTCGCCGCCAGCGTCACGGTGGCGCTCGCGCTGGCAGGCTGCTCAAGCGGAGCAACCGATGAGGCCGGCAACGAGGTCGAAGCCATCGACGTCAACTTCGGCTACATCGCCGACTACAACGGCACGAGTCTGCTCGCAATTGCCAAGGACCAGGGGCTCTGGGAGAAGAACGGGGTGAACATCACCACGACTCCGTTCACGAACGGGCCGCTCCAGATTCAAGCATTGGGAACAGGCGATCTTGACTTCGGATACATCGGACCGGGTGCCTTCTGGCTCCCCGCGTCGGGACAGGCAAAGCTCGTCTCGATGAACACGCTCGGCCAGGCCGACCGCGTCGTCGCCCAAGAGGGCATCGAATCGATGGAAGACCTTCGGGGCAAGACCGTCGCCGTGCCCGAGGGAACGTCGGGTGACATGATTCTCACGCTTGCGCTCGAGAAGGCTGGCATGACGAAAGACGACATCAAAGTCGTCAACATGGAGCCGTCGGCAATCGTCTCTGCACTCGCGTCGAAGAAGGTCGACGGAGCCGGCTTCTGGTATCCGGCGCTCGCGACCGTCAAGGAGCAGGTGCCTGGCCTCGTCGAGCTCGCCGAGAACAAGGACTTCGAAGACACCATCGCGTTCCCGACGGCCTTCGTTGCGGGCAATGACGTCGTCGAGAAAGAAAAAGAGAAGCTCGACCGCGTGCTGAAGGTGCTTCGTGAGGCCATCGACTACCGAGCGAACAACGTCGACGAGTCCATTCAACTCACCGCCGATTTCTCAGCGCTTGACCCGGAACAGGTGAAGGCAGACGCGGGCAACGTGCAGATTCTGGGCCTGGACGAGATCGACAAGCTCACTGAAGACGGCACGGTGAACGACTGGCTCGAAGGCATGAACGATTACTTTGTGGATGCCGGAAAGCTGCCCGAACCGGTTGACCCTGCCGATTACTACACCGGTGATCTCTTCCTGAAAGCAGGCAAATAAGTTGTCACAAGCCAGGAACATCCTCTTTCTGATGACCGATCAGCATCGAGCGGATACGCTCGGTGCCTACGGGAACCAGCTCGCGGAGACCCCAGCTCTCGATGAACTCGCGCGAACGGGAACGAGATTCGACAGGTGGTACACACCGAGCGCGATCTGCACCCCCGCGAGGGCGAGCTTACTCACGGGCCAAGCGCCGTTCCGGCATAAGCTGCTCGCCAACCACGAGCGCAATGTCGGTTACATCGAGGATCTGCCCGAGGACCAATACGCGTTCTCTGCCGATCTTCGTGCCGCGGGATACAACTGCGGTTTGATCGGCAAGTGGCACGCGGGAACGAAGCGCTCGGCCGCCGACTTCGAGTTCGATGGCCCCGATCTCGCCGGCTGGCACAACCCGGTCGAGCACGAGGATTACCTGGCATATCTGACCGACAACGATCTGCCCGCATACGAGATCAGCGATCAGATTCGTGGAACGCTGCCGAACGGCGGGCCGGGCAACCTGCTCGCCGCTCGGCTGCACCAGCCGGTTGAGGCGACGTTCGAGTACTACCTCGCGACTCGCACGATCGAGATGCTCGAGCGCTACGCCGCCGATTATCGCAACGACGGCCAGCCGTTTTACCTTGCGCTCAACTTCTTCGGCCCGCACCTGCCGTATGTCGTGCCGAACGAATACTTCGACATGTTCGACCCCGAAGACATCGAGATGCCGAAGTCGGTTGCTGAGACGTTCTCGGGCAAGCCGCAGGTGCAGCAGAACTATAGTGACCACTGGGCATTTGACACGATGCCGCTCGAGACGAGCCGCAAGCTCATCGCGATCTATTGGGGTTACGTCGCCCTGATCGACAGTCAGATCGCCCGGGTCATGGAGGCCATGACGCGCCTCGGGCTCGTCGACGACACTGCCGTGTTCTTCAGTTGTGATCATGGCGAGTTCACGGGCTCGCACCGCCTGCACGACAAAGGGCCAGCGATGTATGAAGACATCTACCGGACCCCGGGCATCGTGCGCATTCCCGGCGCCCCCGAGGGGCAAGTGCGACGTGAGTTCGTCAGCCTCCTTGACTGCACCGCGACATTTCTCGAGCTCGCCGGGCTGGACACGTCTCCCGCCGTCGATTCGCGCAGTCTCGTTCCGTTGATCGAGGGCGAAACGCCCGAGTGGCAAGAAGACATCGTGTGCGAGTTTCACGGTCATCACTTCCCCTACCCGCAGAGGATGCTGCGCAACGACCGCTACAAGCTCATCGTGAACCCGGACTCGGTGAACGAACTCTACGATCTCGAGCGCGACCCGGACGAGCTTCTTAACGTCTACGCGCTTCCGGATATGGCGCAGACGCGAAACGAGATGATGGAGCGACTGTATGCGCTGCTGGTGGAGCGCGGCGACAAGTTCTACCACTGGATGACGTCCATGTACCCGGTTGGGGGCGTCGCCTATGACCCGTCATTGAGCGGATTCGACGACGAGGCATACCAGAAGTAGCTTTCCGGTACGGTCAGTGACAGCATCCAGCGACTATCGAGAGAGAGCAATGACCGAGCCGAGCGGGCGTCCGAACGTCGTCTTCATTCTCACCGACGACCACGCGGCTCACGCGATCAGCGCATACGGCTCCGTCGTCAACCGCACGCCGCGCATCGACGAGATCGCCGATGCCGGTGTGCGCCTCGACAACTGCTTCTGCACGAATTCGCTATGCACACCGAGCCGCGCGTCCATTCTCACCGGAACGTACAGTCACATCAATGGCGTGAAGACGCTCGAGACGCCGATCGACGCGAGCCAGCCCACGTTCATCTCGCAGCTGCAGGCGGCGGGGTATCGCACAGCGGTCGTCGGCAAATGGCACATGGGGGAGGGAGCGGGGCACGACCCTCAGGGCTTCGACTATTGGGCCGTTTTGCGCGATCAGGGTGAGTACTTCGATCCGCAGATTCTCACGAAAGACGGCACCGCCATTGTGGAGGGCTATGCGACAGACGTCATCACCGATCTCGCTCTTGACTGGCTTGAATCGCTCGATGGTGACGAGCCGTGGTGCGTGCTCATTCACCACAAGGCACCGCATCGCCCATGGGAGCCAGATGAGAAGCACAAGGGCATGTACTCCGAGCCGATTCGGGTGCCCGACACCTTCGACGACGACTACTCAACGCGCACGTCGGCGGCGCACCGTGCAGCAATGCGCATCGCCGATCATCTGACGCTGACGGATCTCAAAGAGTCGCTGCCCGCCGATCTCACGTACGAGCAGGCGGCACTGTGGAAGTACCAGCGATACATGGAGGACTACCTCGCGTGCGTCGCATCCGTCGACGACAACGTCGGTCGCGTCACCGACTGGCTGCGCGCCGGCGGAGAGTTCGACGACACTCTCGTGATGTACAGCTCAGACCAGGGATTCTTTCTCGGTGACCACGGCTGGTTCGATAAGCGCTTCATGTACGACGAGTCGCTGCGCATGCCGATGCTGATCAGCTGCCCGTCGCGCATTCCGCACCGCGACGAGCCGCTTGAGCAGATCGTCACGAATGTTGACTTTGCGCAGACGATTCTCGAGGCGACGGGTACTGCTGTGCTTGAGCGCATGCAGGGCACGAGCATCTGGCCGCAGCTCACGACTGATCCCCAACGACCAACGCGCGACGCCATGTATTACCGCTACTTCGAGAACGACGACATCAATCACCATGCGTTTGCGCATTACGGCATTCGCACCGAACGGCACAAACTCATCTACTTCTACAACGATGGGCTCGGGCTGCCCGGGTCATCTGACCGCACGTATCCTCCCGAGTGGGAGCTCTACGATCTTCAGAATGATCCAGAAGAACTTCGCAATGTGTACGGCGACGCCGCGTACGCTGACCTGCGTGAAGACCTCACGGTGCGACTCTGGATGCTGCAAGCCGAACTGCAGGACGAGCCGCACCCGTCGCAGCCGGTCCCGACGTTGCTGCGCAATCGCGACTGAAGACCGATCACGGTTTTAGCAGCACCTTGCCGATGCGACCGGGGGTCAGGCTCGCCTGAACGGCATCGCACACGTCGTCGAAGCCATAGGTCGCAGAAACGGGGAGTGTCACCGCTCCGGACGACACGCGCGCCGTAAGCTCCGAGAAGAGCTCGCCTTTTGTTGCAGCATCCATCTCTCTGCTGACCGTGCTTCCCCAGAATCCCTTCACCGTTGCCTGTTTGAAAATGAGGTCGCCAGACGAGAGCTCGAGTATCGAGCCATCCATGGCGCCAAAGACGACGAGAGTTCCGTTTGTGGCCAGCAGCGACAGCACATCGCCAGCTGAGGATCCGCCCACTGAATCCACCCCAGCGACAATCGGGGCGCAGTTTGTGATCGCTGCGACGTTGTCACGCCAGGCAACGTCACTCGTGGACACGACGTTCATGATTCCCTGGTCGCGAAGCTGGTCAACAGCCTCCTGGCGACGAACAAGACCGACGACATGGATGCCGCGAGCGGTGGCGAGCTGAGCGACCATGCGCCCCACCGCACCATTTGCCGCGTTCTGCAGCATCCATTGGTCTTTTTCGAGGCTGAGCGTGTGCAGCAGGCTGATGGCGCTGAACGGCATCGAGACGAACTGTGCGGCCGCCTCGTTGGAAAGCGCATCGGGAACGGGGATGAGGCCAGCAGCCTTCGCCGTGAAATACTCGGCCCAAACGCCGAACGTTCCGCCGGTGACGACGCGCTGCCCGATTCTGAGCCCTTCGACGCCGTCGCCGAGAGCGTCGACGGTGCCGACGGCCTCGGTGCCGGCACGCGCCGGAAGTTCCGGCACGAAGCCATAGGTTCCGCGAACGGTCCACAGGTCGTGATTGTGAATCGGGGAGAGGATCGTCTTCACTCGCACCTCGCCGGCGCTCGGTTTGGGCAGGGGCCGATCTTCGACGTTCAGAACCGTCTCGGGCTCGGCGAATGTGTGGTGAATGATAGCGCGCATGTGCCCATCTTCTCCCATCCATCTTTCGACAGCCTGACCGCGTTTGAGCAGGCTCTCTCGACGTGATCGCTCAGAAGCGGCGAATTGCTTGCGTGGTCAGAAGGATTCGCGACGAGTGAGAGACGCGTGAAGCGCTCGTGGCTCGAGCGGGATGCTGTTGATGACGGCGTCCACCAGCCTGACCATCTCGCGACCCGTCTCATCGGGCGGTACGGCCGAGGTCGAGAACGCCGGCGTAACCTGCGCGGCGAAGGGAACCTCTTCACAGACCACGACCGGAAGCGAGCGACCTGCACGCGTCAGCGCAGACATGGCTCCCAGCGCCATCGGCAATGTTGCGACGATGAGCGAATCGTGGTCGTTCGCGAGGATTTTCACCGCGGCAGCCGCGTCGTCGAATGTATACCCCACCTCATGCACCGTGGCGCCCTGCGCGCCCGCGACAAGCTGCTTTCCGATGGGGCCGTTGCGGTCTCCGAGAAGAATCGCGGGGCGAGTCAGGCCCTCAGATGCCAGTGCCTCCATGGCAAGTCGGGCGCCCTCTCGGTGATCGGTGCGCACCGAGGTGATGCCGTCGACCTCGAATTGCTCGACGCCCGTGACGATCGCGATTCCCTGAGCAATGCACTCGCGGACGGCATCCGAGATCGACGACGTCGAGACATCGTCGGCTGTGGCGATGATCATGCCGTCGACGCCCTGACGTGGCAGCTTGCGCAGAACGTCCTCGAGACGGGCAGTGCTGTGGCCGAGATCGTAGAGCATAACGCCGAATCCGCGTTCCTCGGCAGCCTCGACGACAGCTTGGGCGAGGCTCCCGTGGAAAGGCTGTGAGATGTCGCCGACAAGAAGGGCTATGACGCCTGTACGCCCGCTGCGAAGGCTGCGCGCGAAGCTGTTCGGCGAGTAGTTCAGGGCTGTTGCGGCATCCTGAACACGTTGGAGAGTGTCTTTCGACACGCGATCTGGTTCGTTGAGGACCCGAGATACCGTTGTGCGAGAGACCCCTGCACGCCGAGCGACATCGAGGATCGTCGCATTCGACTCCGCTGGCTTGCTCACGCTGCGATCATACTGAACGTCGGCGCCGTGTACCTGGGCGAAGGCGCTCCCTGCGTGCTGCAGCGTCGTGGAACGCGGGTGCCGAATCGAGAGCCTCAGACGCTTTATTCACGGGAGAGCAACGTTTCGGCATACTCCGCCGCGTCATCGGCAGCATGGTGCACGGTGAGATCGATGCGATCGAGCACGTTCCGCGGAAGCGCGAATGGAGGAACGACACGGTCGCTGAACGTCGAGTTCGCGATCTGCGCCACGTCAAGTCCCCAGAACGAAAGGTGGCTCGAGAAACGCGGAATGGTGCCAGAACCGACGTCTTCCCCTCCGATTGTGAGCACGATGGATGCTGAACCATCGTCCCGTGTGCGTAGCCGGAACCCCACGGTGGAGGCGTCCGCGGGCAGGGCGGTTGAGACCTCCACACTGTCGCCAAGGTGGCTGTGCTCGAAGACAAGCTGTCCTCCCAGCGTGTAGAGCACGTAACCGCCCTGTGCATTGCCGCTCGAGAGGAGAGCTCCGTCGACGTTCGCGCAAAGCGGCGAGACGTGGGCCGTCACGTCGATATCGCGGTTGGAACCCGTCACTGCGCTCGGGTAGGGGATGTGCGACTGTCCCGGACGAAGTGTAATGTTCGTCTCGGCAAAGAGCCCGATCGGACCCCGCGCCTCGATGAGTTCGCGCAGCGGACGGTCATCGAGCGGGAACACGTCGTTTCTCTCGGCCTCGCTCCACCACAGCTGCTGTAGGTGACGCAGTTTGTCGGGGTGAAGCTGCGCGAGGTCGCGCGATTCCGAGAAGTCCGTGCTCGTGTCATACAGGCGCCACACGTCATCGTCGTATGGCTCCCCCGTTTTGTGCACAGTGACGGCCTTCCACCCATCACTCCACACTGCGCGGTGACCAAGGGTCTCCCAATACTGGGTATGTCTGCCGACAGCGGCCTCGGCGCCAGCGAAGCTCGAGGCGACGCTCTCGCCGTCAACGCCGGCTTCAGCATCGATACCGAGAAGTTCGAGGAGGGTCGGAGCGATATCGATGGCGTGTACGAACTGATCCCTGATTCCGCGCGCCGTCTGAGGTGCTCCGGGCCAGGACACGATGAGGGGGGAACGCACTCCACCGAGATCGACGAACTGCTTGTACTGACGAAACGGAGTGTTGCTCGCCATTGCCCAGCCTTCGGGGTAATGCGCACCGCCGGTGAGCGTGCCGAGGTTGTCGAGGAGAGGCATCTGCTCAGCTGCACTTCGACGTACCCCGCTGTACGGCGCATTCGTGTCGACGTCTCCCGATGGCCCTCCTTCGCGACTTGCCCCGTTGTCTGAGAGCACGAGTACGATCGTGTCGTCGGCGATGCCCAGCTCGTCGAGCGTCGAGAGGATGCGACCAACCTGGGCATCCGCATGCTCGAGAAACCCAGCGAAGGCAGCCTGAAGGTGTGTGTAGACATCCTTCTGCTCGGCGTCGAGGTCATCCCATGGCAGCACTCCTTCATTTCGCTCGGCCAGTTGCGTACCGTCGGGAACAAGGCCCATATCGATCTGCCGATTGAGGCGGTCGATGCGCGTTTGATCCCACCCCTTTGAGAAGACGTCGACGTATCGGTCGATGTAGTCGCGAGGAGCCTGGAACGGTGCATGCGTCGCACCGAGTGCAAATTGCAAGAAGAACGGGCTGTTCCGGCGGAACGTTTCGTGGTCCTCAATGAATGCGATCGCGTGGTCGGCGAGATCTTCGCTGAGGTGATAGCCCTCTCGGTTCGGCGCCGGCACGGGGTGGTTGTCTTCATAGAGCTCGGGCTCGTATTGGTCGGTGCAGCCGTCAAGAAACCCGTAGTATCGGTCGAATCCTCGTGAAAGCGGCCAGTTTTGGTATGGACCCGCCGGTGTGATCTCGTGCAGCGGCGCGAGATGCCATTTTCCGACAAGATACGATGCATATCCGTTCTCTCGCAGAATCTGAGGCAGGAGCCTGACATCGGGGCGGATGCTGCCGCGAGAGTTGGGGAAACCCGTGTCTGTGTCGGCAAGGAAACGCATGCCGATCGAGTGGTGATTGCGACCGCTCAGCAGCGCCGCGCGCGTCGGAGAACACAAGGGCGTCACATGGAAGCTGTTGTAGCGAATGCCGCACGATGCGAGCGAATCAAACGCGGGCGTCGAGATCTCTGAGCCGAAGCAGCCAAGATCGCTCCAGCCTGTGTCATCGAGCACCACCATGATGACATTCGGTTGTGTCGAACGGGAGTTCTCGCGTGTCGGCCACCAGGGTGTCGAGTCGGCGAATGTCGTACGAACTGTGCCTTCAAAATCAGCAGGCTGAATGCTCATGAGTGCTCCTGACGTTGCACGGTTGTTTGGCTGTGAGGCTCGAGACGCGTCTTCACCGTTTGTGTGGCGATGAAGGCAGCGCTGGCCACGATGAGGACGTACAGG
Source organism: Paramicrobacterium chengjingii (assembly GCF_011751765.2). GTDB lineage: Bacteria > Actinomycetota > Actinomycetes > Actinomycetales > Microbacteriaceae > Paramicrobacterium > Paramicrobacterium chengjingii. The sequence continues at coordinate 2,992,895 of NZ_CP061169.1, read as the reverse complement.
GAGACCATCCAGGTGTCGCCGCCCGCCGCGCCGGTGAGTGCTTGGGCGATGACCGGGCCGAACCCTCCACCGATGACGGTGCCGATCTGAAAACCAAGTGACATGCCGGAATATCGAACTTCGGCGGGGAAGAACGCGGCAAACAGGGTAGCCTGCCCGGCGAAAAGCCAGCCGACCAGCACCCCGCCGATGCCCATCGCGATGAACAAGCCGAGCACAGACTCTGTCCCGATCAGGAGGAACATCGGGAACGCCCAGAGGGCGAGACCGATCAGCCCCATCGAGACCACGCGCTTCTGGCCGATCCTGTCGCCGAGGGCGCCGGCGAGCGGTGTCGTGATGAGATTGGTGATCGACGAGAAAATGTTTGCGACGAGGACGATGGTCGGGTCCATGCCGAGGGCGCCCGAAGCGTACCCGAGAATGAAGACTCCCTGAATGAGACCGAGCGTGGTGTCGCTGGTGTGAATGAGGATCGCTGTGAGAATCTGCTTGGGGTACCGGCGGATCGCCTGCCAGACGGGGAGCTTTGATTCCGTGCGTTCGTGCTTGACTTGATCGAATTCTGGGGATTCCGCCACTTTGAATCGCAGGAAGAGCCCGACGAGCAGCAAGAGGGCGCTTGCGAGGAACGGGACACGCCACCCCCAGGCAAGCAGCTCCTCATTGCTCAGCACGGCAGTGAGAATGGCCACGCTGCCTGACGACAGAATGACGCCGATCGGAGCGCCGGCCTGAACGAGACTGCCATAGAGGCCCTTCTTGTGGGCCGGTGCGTGTTCGACAGCGAGAAGAGCGGCGCCGCCCCATTCTCCGCCGATTCCAATGCCCTGAAGAATGCGGAGTGCAACGAGAAGCAACGGCGCTGCGATGCCGATCTGTGCATACGTGGGCAGCAGTCCGATGACAACGGTGACGGTTCCCGTGAGCAAGAAGGTGAAGAGCAAGAGGGGCTTGCGTCCAATGCGATCACCGAAGTGCCCGAGGAGGATGCCCCCAAGCGGGCGTGCGATAAACCCAACGGCGAAACTCGCGAGTGAGAGCAGTGCCGATACGCCTGCGTCGTGTGCCGGAAAGAAGAGCTGGCCAAGAACGAGTGCCGAGAGAGCGCCGTATACGAAAAAGTCGTAGTACTCGAGAATTGAGCCGATGGTACTGGCTGCGACGGCCGTGCGGGCCGTGCGCGCCGCCTCGGTGTTCGTTGTCGTGGTTGCGGTGCTGTTCATGATTCTCCTCATCGAAAGTGAAGCAGCAAATGCGAAATGGGATCGATTCCGGAATCGATCCCATTGACTATAGAACACGAACCTGGCTGGCGTCCACCCCGCGCCACCGTTCTGCTCCGACAGTTAGAGTGGAAACGGTGACGGCGCTGATGTCTGCGCCGCGAGCGGAGGTTTCGATGCACGACGACATGGTGCGAATTCCCGCGGGCGAGTTCCGTATGGGGTCAGAAGGGTATTATCCCGAGGAGGGGCCGGTATTCATGACGCGCGTCGATGAGTTTCTCATCGATCGGCACCCTGTGACCAATGGGCAATTTCGCGCTTTCGTCGAGGCCACGGGTTTCGCCACCGTGGCCGAGCGGGGTCTCGATGCTGAGGAGTTCCCTCAGCTGAGCGAAGCCGATCGTGCACCGGGCAGCCTTGTGTTTCATGAGACGGACGGGCCTGTCGACCTGCGCAATTGGCGCGCGTGGTGGGGCTGGGTGCCCGGTGCCGACTGGCAGCATCCATTCGGCCCTGACTCGAGCATTGAGGGCAAAGACGATCACCCGGTCGTGCAGGTCTGTTACACGGATGCCGCAGCCTACGCCGCGTGGGCGGGGAAGCGACTGCCTACAGAACAGGAATGGGAGCGTGCAGCCCGCGGTGAGCTCGACGGTGCCGATTTTGCCTGGGGCTATGACATGATGCCGGCAGGAGAATTGCGTGCAAATACCTGGCAGGGGAGATTCCCCTACGAGAACACGGGTGCCAGGGGCTGGAAGGGAACGTCTCCCGTCGGTTTGTTCGCGCCGAATGGTTACGATTTGGTCGACATGATCGGCAACGTGTGGGAGTGGACATCGAGTCGCTTCACCGCGAGTCACCGCGAAGCGGCTCTCGAGGCGAGCATCCCGGCACCGTTGGGCCGGTCGCTTCTCTCGACAGCGGCGGCTGACACCTCGGCAGGGAACGGATGCGGGTGTGGGTGCGGGCCGGAGTCAACACGACAAATCACGGGCAGCCCGACGTCGGCGCTTCCCGACTCCAGCATCAGCCACGTGACGAAGGGCGGATCTCACCTGTGCGCCCCCGAGTATTGCCAGCGGTATCGACCGGCGGCGCGGTCACCGCAGACCGAAGACTCGGCAACGACACACCTCGGGTTCCGCTGCGCGCGTTCGCGCTGAGGTTCGAGAGAGGCAGAAACACCCGCGGCCGCTGGCATCCGCGTTGCGGGCACATCATCCGAGCGATGAGGTCTTCGGCACCTTTGGCTGAGGTGACGAGACCAATGGTTTTCCTAATCTCGGATCATGACCATTCCGCTCACGACGAATTTCAGAATGCCGACGCCCCTGCTTACCGTCGACCTGACAGCCATCGCTGCCAACACGCAGTTCTTCTCGAATCACATTGGCGGTGAGCTGATGGCCGTCGTGAAGGCAGACGGCTACGGGCTTGGCGCTCGCGACGTCGCTCGCACGGCGCTCGAGAACGGAGCGACGAGCCTCGGAGTCACGAGTCTGGACGAAGGCTTTGCTCTGCGCGACGCGGGCTTCTCCGCGCGAGTGCTCAGCTGGCTCAATCACCCGACCGAAGCGGATTACGCTGGAGCGGCCGAAGCCAGCATCGACGTCGCGGTCTCGAGCGTCGATCAGCTTCGGGCCGTCGCGCAAGCGGCCGGCCGCGCGTGCGTGCACCTGCATCTCGATACCGGGCTGACGAGAGACGGCGCTGATCCCGCACTGTGGATCGATCTCTGTCGTCGGGCGCGACAGAACGAGCTCGAGGGGCGCATCGAGGTAGTCGGGGTGATGGGGCATCTTCCCGAGGGCGACAACTTGGGCGCTCCCAGCAGCCGAGTCGGCTGCGAACTCTTCGATTGGGGCACTGACATCGCGAGACTGACCGGATTGACGGCGAGCATGAGGCACCTTGGCGCGACCACCGCGGCGCTCACCGTTGCGGGATCCCACCACACGATGTGTCGCATCGGGGCTGGCCTCGCGGGTATCGACCTCTCTCGCACCGTCCACCTGAAGAGCCCGATGACACTCGCAGCCCCGCTGATCGGCGTGCGCTCGGTGCGAGCCGGAACCAGCGTTGGCTACGGACTCGAGTGGAAGGCGACGGAATCAACGCGACTGGGCTTGATTGGACTCGGCTATGCCGATGGGATCCCGCGAAGCTCAGCCGAGCGTGGGGAAGTGCTTGTTCGAGGTACGAGACGGCCTGTCGTCGGACGGGTCTCAATGGATCAGATCGTCGTCGATCTGGGCCGTGAGGGCGGGGAAATCGGTGAACCTGCAGTCGTGTTCGGCTCCGGCGCGGACGGCGAGCCAACTGTTCGGGAGTGGGCGGACTGGTCGGGAACGATCGAGCACGAGATCATGACGCGGGTCGGCGAGCGGGTGACTCGCCGCACGACGAACCACGCATCGCTCAACGAGGAAGCAGCATGACGAGAGTGACGGTGGCCATCATCGGAGGAGGCACAAGCAACGAGCACGACGTTTCGCTCGCGTCCGCGGCGGCAGCAGCATCCGCTCTTGATCCCGGCCGTTACGAGGTCGTCAGTCTGACGATCGATCGCGATGGACGCTGGCTCGACTCGGCCGGATGTGACAGGGGATTCGCCCACGCTATGGGTGAGCTCTCTCGGTGCGACGTTGTGCTTCCGCTCGTGCATGGACCTCACGGCGAAGACGGACAGTTGGCCGCGCTCTGCGAGTCGGCAGATGTGCCGTATGCAGGGTCAGGCGTGGCCGCGGGAGCGATCGCGATGGATAAGCACGTCACGAAGCTACTGGCCGAGACCGTCGGCGTGGCGACGGCTCCCGGGATTCTGCTCGACAGATCGGGTGCGCACACCTACACGTTCACCGGCCCCGTCGTGGTCAAACCGGTAGCATCCGGATCAAGCGTTGGTGTAGCACTGGTCAGCGAAGAGAGCCAGCTTGCCGGCGCGCTACGCGCTGCATTCGAGCACGACACGCGGGTGCTTGTCGAAGACGTGACTATGGGGCGGGAAATCGACGTCGCGGTGATGCGACGGGTCGACGGCTCCTTCATCGTGTCGCCTGCTCTCGAGATCCGAGCCGACGGACTGTTCGACACCGATGCAAAATACGGTGGCTCAGCGGATTTCGTTGTACCAGCTCAGCTGGATGATGTGGCGCGCACGCGTCTGGAAGATGCCGCTTTGAGTGTGTACCAGGTTCTGGGTTGCGCGGGGCTTGCGCGCATCGACTTCTTCGTGACCTCAGACGGACCAGTTCTGATTGAGGCCAACACCACTCCTGGTTTCACCGCGCAGTCCCAAGTTCCACGCATGTTCGACGTCATCGGAATCGACTATTCGGCTCTTCTGGATCTTCTCATCGAGGAGGCGCTGGGTCGACCACGGCGTCAGCCAGCCAAAGCAGTCATAATGTGAGCATGGGATCACCGTTGGCTCGAGGTTGGGCCCCCGATCTTTCCTTCGCGCTTGTGGTCGCCGGCCTTGGTGCGTGGGAGACGCTGAGCCTCAGAATGGCGGGATACGACCGCAGCATCGCCCCGCTACTCATTGTTATCGGTGTCGCTGTCGCCGTCGCCTGTGCGCGTCACGCGGGCTGGCTGTCGCTTGGCCTCGTGTGGGTGACGCTCGTTGTTCAAATCGTGACGGCAACCGACATCCTGCTTGTGCAGGCGACGATCGTCGTCATAGCGTTTCTGCTTGCACGGTACGGAAGCAGGGGGCTCGTGTGGGCGAGCGGCATCTCGCTGCTTGCGGCCACACTCGTTATCGTCGCGTTCATCGGGACATTGTCGACGGGTGTCTGGGGAACCCGCGTGCTTCGCAACATCCTCATTCCCCTGATAGACGCGGGCACGCCCTGGCAGTTCGTCATCACTCCCGGCGTCGCTGCGATGCTCGCGATCCCGTGGCTCGCCGGACTCGCGATGCGATACGGGGGAGCGGCCCGCGAATCCAAACGATCACAGACGATTGCCGAACAGGAAGCCCTGAGCGCGGAACAGGCTCGCCTGCAGATGGCGGAGATCGCCGAGCTACGGGAGAGTCAGGCCCGGCTTGCTCGCGACGTGCATGACGTTGTCGGCCATTCGCTGACGGTGATTCTCGCGCAGGCCGAGTCGGCACAGTTTCTTGACGGCGACGACGCTCTCAAGCGCACGATGGCGAATATCGCGGTATCTGCGCGCTCGTCGCTGCAGGAAGTGCGCGCGGTGCTCGCGTCGCCTGACACGGAATCGCACGGCAGAAGCGACCTTGACGAGCTCATCGACGCCACGCGTATGAGCGGTACGGAGATTGTCGTGACAGACACGGGGCATGCCCGACCGTTGCCCCCCGAGCTGGCTGCCGTGGCGTTCCGTGTCGTGCAGGAGATGCTGACGAATGCCATCAAACACGGGCGTCGTGAGTCGCCGGTGTACCTCGCTCGTGAATGGGGAGATACGCTCGTGATCACCGTCGCGAACTACGTGTCGTCTGAGACCACCCAAGAACCCGCACCACAGGGGAACGGCGTGAACGGAATGAGGCGACGGCTTGAATCTGTGGGCGGGCGGCTCGACGTGCTCGCCGACCGAGTGCCGGGCGATGGCCGGTTTACGATTACCGCAACGCTGCCCGTGAGGGCGCTGAATGACACCGCGTCGGAGGCTCACGCATGACCGGAGACACGATTCGTGTTTTGCTCGTCGATGACCAGGATCTCTTTCGCGAGGGAGTGCGCATCATCGTCGACGCTCACGATGGCATGGAGGTTGTTGCCACGGCGAAAGACGGGCGCGAAGCCATTGGGCTGGTGGACAAGCACGAGCCGGATGTCGTGCTGATGGACATTCGGATGCCGGAGCTCGACGGCGTCGAGGCGACAAAGCAGATTCTGAGGCAAGAGAGTTCTCGCCACCGTAACCGCCCCGTTCGCATCATCGTGCTGACGACGTTTGATCTCGACGACCGCGCGGCGACGGCAATTCGCCACGGCGCGAGCGGATTCATGCTCAAAGACACGACGCCGACGATGCTGATTGACGCGATTCGGACCGTGCATGCAGGAAACGCGGTGCTTGCCCCGCGCGACCTTTCGACCCTTCTCGACGCGCAGTTCGTCGCGCGTGCAGCGCCGCCAGAGGAGTTCGACGCTCTGACGGCAAAAGAGCGTGACGTGTTCGACGCAGTGGCGAGCGGCTATTCCAATTCCGAAGTCTCGGCGCACCTGTTCATGAGCGAATCGACGGTTAAGACCCACGTTGGTGCGGTGCTGCGCAAGCTCGGGTTGCGCGACCGCGTGCAGATCGTCGTGTTCGCCTACGAGCACGGAATCATCTGAACGTCCGAGATCTCTGAGTCGCAGGTGCCGAGGCGCGGTACCCGCGGGCAGCACACCAGCACCGTGGCTGGAGGCGAGCGGGGCGCCGCAGTTCGTAGCGTCGAAAGCATGAATAAAATGCACTTTCACCGCACGACCAACAGCAGCCCGGCAGCGCGCGCCAGCACAGCGTTCGCGATTGTCGCCGTCGTTTCTCTTGGACTCGTTGCCTGTGCAGAGCCTGCCGTTGACGAGAGCGACCGTCACGGCTCAACAGAGTCTGACGTGGGCGGCGCTGCGCCGGGGGCAACGCTTGTCGAGGGCGACGGTCACATCGATGACGGCGCGAGTCTGACACCGTTCGACACCAGCAATGCGGCAATCGCAAACCTCGATTCCCGACTGCTTGATGCGATTCAGGATGCCGCACGCGGCGCTGAAGCCGAGGGAATCACCGTCTTCGTCAACTCGGGGTGGCGCAGCATCTCCTATCAAAAGCAGCTGCTCGCCGAGGCGGTCACAGAGTATGGAACAGAAGATGAGGCCCGGCGCTGGGTCAGCACTCCACAGGAGTCCCGCCATGTCAGCGGTGACGCCGTCGACATCGGTTCGTGGGATGCCGCAGCGTGGATGGACGAGCACGGCAGCGCATGGGGACTGTGCCGCGTATTCGACAATGAACCCTGGCACTTCGAGCTTCTCACGTCACCAGGTGGCGAATGCCCGCGCCTGCTCCACGACGCCACCGATCCACGCTGATCACACGCCAAACGGGGGTATTGCAACGCTCGTGAGGGAGGAGGACAATTAAATCCAGAGATCGGAGTGAACGATGTATCCCGCACCAATGGCATTGTCGCCGGAGGTACAAGCCGTCGTCGAACGCGAGCGGCTGAAGCTGCCCGAATGGGTGGCTGACGCCCACCGGCATTGGCGTCGGCGCCGCCGTCGCATTCGCAAGATGGCCCGCACCGCCTGACGGTTTTGCACGAGACATCAACCGGCCGGAAATGGTTCCGACTGGCGCATCGTTAAGCCGCGGCGGTGAGGCAAACGGCGAGCTCGCTGAGAGAGTCGGCACCCGTCAGGTCTCCGGCGAGTAACGGCACCTGAATCAATGGGATGCTTCCGACAGCAGCGCGCAGCCGGGCGATGTGCTGCTCCTCGCGCGCGCGCCGCTCGGCGAGCACATCACCGGCATCGGAGGGAGAGCGGCGATTGACGACGATCGATGAAGTGTCAATGCCGAGTACGGTGAGCTGTTGCACCACGTCGATCGACTCGGCGATGGGAAGTCGCTCGGCGATACTCACAACAATGAACGACGTGGCGAGCGAGTCGGTGACGAGACCACGCAGGAGCTCGAATCGGTCGCGACGGGCAATGAGCGTTCGACGCAGTTCCGCGTCTGCCGACGGTTCGTCATCTTTCGTGCCGACGACGCTTCGAGCCGCCGCAGCGAATCGCTCCGAACGGTCGCGGCTGGCGAGCAACGTCTCCGTCCACGTTGTGAGCTTTTCGGGGAGCGAAAGGAGCCTCAGCGTGTGACCCGATGGTGCGGTGTCAAAGATCACGAGGTCGTGCGAATCGCGGCTTGTCTCGACAAGCTCGGCAATGCGCTCCAGCACGGCAGACTCGTGGCTGCCGGGTGCTGATTTCGCCTGGTCAAGGTGCTGTTGAGCAGACGCGTGAAGGCGGTCGGGAAGTAAACGCATCATTGTCGCCGAAACGGTGGCGAAATGACGTTCGATCGTTGCCTGCGGGTCGATCTCGACAGCATCCACGTGTCCGTTCTCCTGCGTGAACACTCGCGTTGCGCCGTCGGAGAGCGATTGGTCCCAGGCCTGGCCGAGGTTGTGAGCCGGGTCAGTGGAGACAAGCAGTACACGACCGCCGTGACGCGCGTAGGCAAGGGCAAGCGCAGACGAAACGGATGTCTTTCCGACGCCGCCCTTGCCCCCGACGAACAGAAGGCGGCGCGATCGCGCCAGGTCTAGCAGCATGCGATGTGATCCAAAGGGGAGTCGGGGATGCCGATGCGTCTGTGCCAGGCATGGAAGTCGTCCCAGACGGCAGGCATCAGCTCCGCTGAATAAAACGCGGCGGGGTCGGGAACGCCAAGCGCCTCACCGAGAACAACGATCATGAACAGATCGTCTTCGCTCCGCTTCTCACTCAGAAACATCTGCCGGTACGGGCCGACATAGAACTCGTGCATGCCGTCGCGAAACGCGGCCCAACGCCGGGAGAGTTCCTCCCAGCGCTGGGCCGCGCTCTCTGCAGATGCCACGTCGTCAGACGTCCTCTCGAACCGCGGAGAGCTCGGCATCCTCGTGCTCGGGTTCTGGTGGTTCCTTTGCCGCTCGACGCATCGCCAGCACCGCTTCGACGCCGACCCACACGCTCGCAAAGATAATGATCACATCCAGGGCGAATAGCAGCCAATCCTGGCTGCCCGGCGTTGTGAAAGCGATGAGCTGGTCGATGGCTGCCCAGAACGACAGCACGAACACCAGCACAAGCGGAATGATCGCGGGCAACGGATTACGCCGCTTACGAATCAGCATCACCGCGATAATCGACAGCGACAGTGACGCCATGATCTGGTTCGTTGTGCCGAACAGCGGCCAGATGCGCAACCCACCTTCGCCGCCGAGACCCTGCGAGAATGTCAGGCCGAGCCCGACGACGACGACGATCACCGTTGCGGGGAACTTTGTGATCTTGAGCTTCACAGTCTCGCCGATCTCTTGCACGACGAAGCGCAGCAATCGCATTCCGGTGTCCATTGTCGTCGCGGCAAACAGCACGGCCATGGTCGCCAGCACCGTAGCGCTCAATGAAGCGGGCAAGCCGATGCCGTTCTCCATGAGGGCACCGCCACCTTTCACGAACGCATCAACTCCGCCAGCGCCGAACGAACTATAGATCTCGTTCCAATCGGCGACGGACTTGATGCCGCCGATGACCGCGAGGATCGTTCCGAGCGAGAGCAGGCCCTCACCGACTGCGCCGAAGTACCCGACGAATCGAGCATCCGTCTCCTTGTCGATCTGCTTCGAGCTGGTACCTGACGAGACCATGCCGTGGAAACCTGAAATGGCACCGCAGGCGATGGTGACGAACAACAACGGAACCATGCTCGGTGTGCCGGCAGGCAGATCTGTGTTGAACATGGGTGCCACGATGTCGGGCTTCACCGCAGAGAAGAGTGTTGCCAGCAGTACAGAGCCGAACAAGAGAATCAGACCGACAAAGAGTTGCACACCATTGATGTAGTCACGAGGTTGCAGCAGAACCCACACGGGAAGCAGCGATGCAATTGCGCCGTAGACGAAGAGGGCAACGATCCAGAACGTCGCCGGGCTCATGCCGAGCGTCGACTCAGGCAGAACCACGGGCACGCTGTTGCCCAGAACGATCAGCGCGTACAGCACGACAACGCCGACAATCGTCACCGGCAGGAGCGGCCAACGCAGACGATAGACCGCGACGCCGACGAGCAGAGCGACGACGATCGCACCCCACGTGGGGATCACAGAGGTGGGCGTGCTGATGAGCAGGTTCTTGATCACGACGGCGAATGCGGCGATCACCATGAGCAGCAAGAGGAAGATGACGATCAAAAACAGGTTTGCACCGCGCTTGCCGATGTAGCGGCCGGAGAGCGCGCCGATCGAACGGCCCTTGTTGCGCATTGACGCCCACAGCGTGCCGAAGTCGTGCATTCCGGCGAAGAATACGGTGCCGAGTGTCACCCAGAGGAACGCTGGCAGCCATCCCCAGATGACGGCTATTGCTGGGCCGACGATCGGCGCTGCACCCGCCACCGAAGTGAAGTGGTGCCCCCACAAGATGTATTTGTTCGTGGGGACGTAGTCGACGCCGTCGTTCAGCTCGTGGGAGGGCGTCTTGAAATTTTCATTCAGCTTGTACACCCGTTTTGCGAGGTACTTCGAATACACCATGTATCCGGCGGCGAACATCGCCAGCCCGATGATCATGAGGACAAGGGAACCCATGGAGTTCTCCCCTTTCACAGCGTGCGTCATTGCAACGGTGCGGCGGCCCCGATGCCGTCGCTTCTGTCGAGGCTAACAGAATCTGTGAATAACCTGTGTGTAAATCTTTTACGATTCCTACCGTTTTGGTTTCACGTCCAGAACGACCTGAAACTCTAGGACGTTTGCGTCGGTGAAGACGCGCTTCCCCTGCTCTCCCTTGTGGGCAGCGCGGGCGTCGCCGTCGCGCCAGGCTTCGTATGACTCGTCGTCATCCCACCGGGTAACGATAAAATATCGGTCGTCTCCTGCGACAGGTCGCAACATCTCGAACCCCAAGAATCCGGGCGCGTCATCGATAGTCCCTGCCCGATTGATGAACCGGCGCTCGAACTCCGCGCGAGCCTCCTCAGGAACCTGCACTGCATTGATCTTGACCACGGCCATAGCTCGATTTTAGATTCGAATGCTGAAGATGGCACCCGCGGCATCCGCGAGGTTTCATCTGCCCGGCATCCATTCGATAGTGTTCCCTCACCACGAGCCAGGAGCCACCATGGTTGACCAGAATGACATCGACGAGCGTGTCCGTGCGTATTATCGTGAGCAGTTTGATGAGAACGCTCGCCTCACAACGCGCTCCGCGCAAGGGAGGCTGGAACATCGGCGAACCCAGCAGCTCATTGCCGAGTACCTCGACACGGGGCGGGTCATCGATATCGGTGGCGCCACCGGTGTCCATGCAGTGCCGCTGCAGAAGCGCGGGATCGACGTTATGCTCGTCGATCCGGTGCCCGAACAGGTTGAGACGGCTCGAGCGGCGGGCGTCAGTGCCCAAGTCGGGGATGCTCGCGACCTGCCGTTCGCCGACGACGAGTTCGACGCGGCACTCATGCTTGGTCCGCTCTATCACCTGAGTCACGTGGACGACAGGCAGAGTGCATTGCGGGAAGCGACACGTGTCACGCGGCGCGGCGGATTTGTCTTCGCAGCTGGGCTCTCACGTGTTGTCGCATTCCAGGCGGCGACGCTGACGCGCGAGCCGCGCATGACGGGGGAGCTCGAGAATCTCTTCGCGAAGGGCGAACCGATCGCACGCGGTCGGTTTCCTGCCGGGCATTTCCATACGGCGGAGGAGCTGGCGGCCGACGTGACCGAGGCCGGACTCGAGCTCATTGATGTGCATGGAGTCGAAGGGCCGAACGGCCTTCTGCTTGAAAGCGTTGCGGCCGATGAAACCGAGTTGACGGATGCCGCTTATGCGCTCGCCTGCGTGGGCAGCACGGTCCCTGGAATCCGCGACCTCAGCATCCACCTGCTCGCCATCGCCCGGGTGGGTTAGCGTCGTCAGACGGTTTCGCTCAACATGTCCGTGCTTCTTCGTCCACAGGCAACAAGTTTTGCGAGTTATCCACAATGGTAGTGTGATCGGGGGTTTGTGTCGCTGGGAATGTCAGTGGGTGCTGGAATACTGTGGTCATGTTGAACGCAGCGACAGTCTCCGATTTCGAGCCTGTGGAGGGTCCGGATGCTGTGGCTGTGCGTGCGGCGGAGAACATTCTGGCGGATGCTGTTGAGCTTGCCAAGATTGATCCGGCCGCACTGTCTGCCGACGCCCTCCTGACCTATACCGGTGTTCTGGGGAACATCACCCGCATTGTCGAGGGCCGCCAAATCGGCAATGTCGGGGACATTGCCCGGCGCTCCGATACCGATGCTGGATTTGATGGTCTTGCTGCCCGTCACGGGTCGTCGTCCCCGACAGCATTGTTTGAGAAGGTGACGGGGGTGAAGAACTCCACAGCGCACCGGTACACGAAGGTCGCCGAACAGACCACACCGCGGGTGTCTGACACGGGGTTGCCGTTGGATCCGGTGTTCTCGCTGACGGCGGATGCTCTTGCTGAGGGCACGATCGGTTTGGATGTTGCCGAGGTGATCACATCAATGTTGGCGCCGGTGCTGTCGCGGGTGGCACCGGAACAGGCAGAGTGGGCCGAGACCACACTGCTGGGCAACGCGACGGGCGCTTTTGGTGAGGTGCCTGTCACGGCGGATGCTCTGCGTCAGCAGGCACGCATGTTTTGTGTTGCTTTGGATCCGGATGGTGTGGAACCCACAGCGGAAGAACTTCATGAGGCGCGTGCTCTGGTGTTTCGTCATCGGGATGATGGCAGCATGAGAATCACCGGCACTCTCTCCCCGGAACAGGCAGCACAGGTGACACCGGTGTTTGACGCATTCATGTCCAAACGCACCAGCCCGAAGTTCATGGAGACCGAAGAGTTAGCCGCCCACGGCCTGGAACCGGAAGCACGGTCGAGGCAGCAGGAACGTGCCGACGTGTTCACCGCGATCATCGGCGGCACCGGGAAACAACAGTCCGCGCCCAAACTCCACGGCAGAGGACCCACCGTGTTGGTCACCGTGAAAGACACTGACCTCGACAACGGTACGGGTGCGGCGTGGTCGCCGGGAACCCCGGCGCCGTTACCGATGTCGTTTGTGAAGCAGATGCGATGCGACGGCGACACCCGCCAGGTTGTTATCGGCAGTGATGGTGACGTGTTGAATCTCGGGTATGCCAGACGTGAGTTCACCCCGAAGCAACGCCTCGCGCTCATCGCCCGCGATGGCGGCACGTGTGTTGCCATGGACTGTGACATCCCCGCCTGGCTCTGTGAAGCACACCATGTGCAGGGGTGGGCAAAGGACGGCAAAACCGACGCCACGAACGGTGTCATGTTGTGTTGGTTTCATCACCGTCTGGTTGAACGCGGCGAATGGGCTCTCATCCGAGACAACACAGGGCACCCGAGACTCGTTCCACCAGACTGGTACGTGAACCGACGGTATCTGGGACGCCGCAGCAGACCCGACTGTGGCGATGAGTCGGGGCCGGACCCTGGCCGAGATACCAGGCCGCGCACCTGAGTACGCGGCGGACCCGGGAAACACCACGCACGAGTACAAGAACTCGAAGCGCGGGGTGCCTGGGGCGCCGCAATACTGGCAATGCCGCAAGCGAGTCAGTCGCGGCGCCGCGCCTGTAACCGAGGGTAAAGCCAGAATAATGCGACTGTGCCGATGATCGCGCGAACGGCAGCGAAGACGAGCACCCACCAGCCAATCGAGTTATCGGCGAGGAGAAGCCCAGTACCGATGATGACGAGTGCGACATCGGCGACGTACGGAACCTTCAGCCAGAACAGCAGTCGTGCGTTAGGCGAGCGGGCACCTTCCGCATCATCACCCGACGATCCTTGACTGTTCACGTGCGACCGACAACGGAGCTCGTGTGTGACGAACGAGGGGAAGCTTCTCTGATCAACGAAGTCCTTTCTCACGAGGTCACATGACGATGCGCAAATGGTGCTCTGCGCTCGCTCACACTTGCCGCCTCATCGTCGGGCTCATGATGCTCACGGCTGATGACGACTGTCACCAACGCTACGGCAGTAACGTCGCGACTGCTTTGAACAAACGATAAGCGAACGGCAATTCAGCGAGATTGCTATCGTGACAAGCATGACTTTTGCGAACGTCGGTACTCTCGGCACAGTGCCGGGCAAGCGTGATGAACTTGTCGCACATCTCACACGTCGAAGCGATCAGCTTACAGAGATCGGCTGTCTGGCTTACGAGGTCGGAATCAACGACGAGGAGCCGAACACTGTATTCGTCGTCGAGCTGTGGGAGAGCGATGCCGCACATCAGGCGTCGCTCGCTGTGCCTGCAGTCCAAGAATCGATTGCTGCGGCACGTCCTCTGCTATCAGATGACTTTGGGGGCTTCTCGTTCGACGTCGCAGGATCGCCTCTCCGCGACTGAGGCGACTCGGGTTACCGCCCAGCTCACGGGATCCGACAGTATTCTCATTCTCAGTGCAGGACCGGTCGGGCTGGAACTCGATCGACCGTCGAGTGAAACCCTTAAGTTGCTACCACTTCCAGGATCTCGCGTGCATGAGTCCACAGCAGGGCCCCGGCCGCACCGGGAAGACCTTCGCGTCGATCCCGGAACACGCCCCGTTAGTGTCTCGTCGTGATCCGGTGATTGAGTGAGTTCACCGGCGCCAACGAGCACCTGCACGGGACTCGTGATTGCGTCGCAGTCTCCCGCGCGAACACCGCAACAACGTGTGGATTGTGCAGGCTCACGGAGTTCGGACTAAGACCGCGGAGTAGTTGCATAGTGGCCGGGTGATTTGAGTCGTTGGACGCAGAGCAAACCGGAAGAAGTTGTCGACTGGACTGACAAACTCTGAATCGACGGACTTGATTCGGGACGCGCATCGCTGAATCACGACGAGCGCGATGAAACCCGTGGCTAGCTTGTCGAGTATCGACGTTATGCCGTTCGAAAGAAGTACCGCGCTCAACAGGTTTTGGCCAGATGATGTGAACGTATGGGTCAACTGATCAGACGTATGACCTGATCCACCGTGATAGCCCAGCATCAGAAGTGGGACCGCAACGAGAGTGCAGACAACAGCGACTACAAGATTCAACCGGAAGAATTGCGTGAACGTTGCGGCCCAGGTAGACCGTCGTACACCGTAGCCCCATACAAGCGCGCCCGCCACGTTAACGAGCGCGAACACGAGCGCCATGGGTCCATGAATAGTCATGCCGGCTGCATTTCCCAGCACCGCAATTGCGACCCCGTACCAAGGTCCGAGCATAATCGCTCCCACTGCTGTCCCGACCATGTCGAGGTACAGGGCAAGATGAAGCTTGCCGACCAATGCGTAGCCGAACGCGTTTAAAAGTACACATGCGAACATTACCGAGCCCACGTAGATGTAACGCGAACGATGCGACTTGAGAGGTTGAGTGATCCCGGGCGACTCAACGGGATCTTCGGTGCAAACAGCATCACGTTCACAATTACGTTCAGAAGATGCTTGCACCTGATAGCAACGGACCATCCACTGACGAACGGACTGTTCGTCTTCACCCAATGCGCGAACAATTTCTCCGACCAGTTCGGGGTTCAGCCTGCTGCGACCTAAACGAAACGCATCGTAGACAGTAGATCGCGCCGGTGCATCGTTCACCCCGTCACCCTTCAGCTGGCCACGATATCGCCCGATACGACGCACGATTTCCGCATACGTTACAACGCCAGTGTTCACACGGAGCTCGCGAAGGTCAGTGACGATGCCGTCAAATGAACCCTCCAACTTCGCTTCGTCGTCGCGTTCCTGCTCCACTTGCATTCCTCCACAGTCTGTCCGGCCAGTGTGTGAACTCATGGCATTGTATGTGGGCCCACGGAGCGATGCACGTCCTGTGCGGGCTTGTGTGGGCCTGTACGGACACCGCCACAACCGGTCAGAACAGACAGACGTCCTTGTAGCGTCGTGGCAGGCAACGAAACACGACGTTAGGACGGGACTTGGTAGTCACGAAACGGATCGCAGCTATCTTAGGCTCTTTAGCCCTCGCATCGATGCTCGCAGCGTGTGGCGGCGGGTCGCAGGAGGTCGACGCAGACGAGAACGATCAGTCGCAAGGCAGTGACGAGGGAGGATCGTCTGAGGAGTCGGAATCGCAGACGAACAGCGACTCAGAGGATCCATTCGACGGTAATCACGTGACGATTTCAAAGATCACCGACGTCAACTCTGAGGACGTATGCAATGAGGTCTTCGGCCCGGGTTCGGACGAGGTTTTTGACGCATTGGGAATCGAAGCTGAAGCAGAAGTGGAGTCCACGTACTCCACGTGGGAGGCGACATACGACGAAGAGGCATGGAACATCGCTCCCACGCTCGGCTGCCACGCATTTATTAACAAGGATGCAACGGACGAGTCGGAGCGAGCGATCCACATCTTCATTACAGAAGACGGGAATGATTGGCACGAAGGCGCTGCCGGTACGGTAAACACAAGCAACGGTTCAGTTCAAGCTGGCGTTTCACTTTCTGTGCCGGAAGATAACAGGCCCGACGATGAAACGATCACGCAGTACATCAACGACGACGTGCTGCCGAAGTTCAAGCCGTAATCATCCCTATTCTCACGTCGCCGGGCTCATCGCCAGCGCATCGGCACGCACGTCGGGCGGCTACCGGGAACGACCGCAGACGAACTCCCCGTGAGGTTCCAGTCCATCCACCTGCCGTCGCATCGAGGCGGCCAGGTACTTCCCACACTGCTCGCCCGACGCCGCCCAGACCCGCTGCAGCACCTTCGCCGCGTCGTACGAGTATTTCAGCTCCCGCGGTTTCCGGGCCGTCTTCACTGGTTGAGGACCGAGCTTCGCGGCCGCCGCGAGCCGACGCCTGGCGTTTTCCCCCTCGACAAGCCCGTGATCACGTCCACCTCGTCAAGCAGCCCGCCCGCGGCTGCGTCCGAGGCGATCCTTAGCGCGAAACCAGCTGATCATCCCTTTGCTCGATACCCTGTTGTCGCGGGCACTACTGCTCTCGTCCTCTCGTCGGGAGCAGGGCGGCCTCTCACGGTCACCGCGGCTGTCGTCGAGGGCATCGTCCTGCCGCTCCAGGGGTTCTGTGATCGGGAGTGACGGGTCGATATCATGATGAGTGACGAGAGGGATGTCATGCCGTTCGGCTCGACCTCGTGCAAGGACGGACTGGCCACTGCACGACGTTGAACCCGCACCGCGACGATGCGATGTTCCTCCAGGAGACGATGGGGGCGGTGTGATGGATCTGACAGCTTGGACGTGCTGCACGGACTCCCAAGACCTGCCCTGGTGGGCGTGGCTCGTCGTTGGCGGGTTCGTCGGTGGTCTCCTGATCTTCATCCTGACGCGCGTCATCGCCGTTCATCGGAGCGGGACGACCCTGGACCCCTTGCCTCGGCTCACCGAAGAGCCAGTGTCCGCGATGGTGCAGGCCATCCATCCCGCGCCGCTTCCCGCGTGGAGCCGTCGACACACTTCGAGAATCGGCAGGCTCGTCGATTGGTATCGGGGTCTCGCGCCCGCGGCCGCGCACGAAGCGTATGTGCGCTCGCTGATGCACGACGCCTGGCTGGTCGAGGTCGAATACGCCACGAAATCTGGGGAGAGGGTCAGAGCTTGCCTCGCAGATGTAATCCCTGGAAGCGAGCTGCCGCGTTTCACGGTCGGTGCTGACATATCCGTGCGGTGCTTCGAGAGCCCGCGGACACGGCTGCGCGCAGACGCAGCAGCGGGTGCTCCGGCGACGATGCGTTGCATGCTCGCAGACTCATTCACTGACATGCCACGCGCGGGTTACGACCTCGACGGGGTGCGCGTCCGCGTCGAGCGCGTGCGATGGTCCGAGCCTTGGGCACGCTCCCCCTTCTTTGGGATCATGGAGTTCAAGACGGAGCATGACCCGTCCGGTGGCAAGGTGGGGGGTGAGCGGCGTTCGTTCCCCGCTACCCCGCAGGACATCTGGGCGGGAATGTCTCAGCCGGCTCCGGTCATCCGAGGCGCGGAGCCTGCGCCGCGGCCGGAATCGGTCCACGAGGTCCGGCTCTGGGAAGACTCGGACAGTTTCGCTCGCACGGAGCTCATCTTCGCGCCGATCTTCTGGGTGTGCCTGCCGGTGGCGGCGATCGGGCTTCTCTGGTTCTTGACCGTCAACGATTCGAGCGATGCAGGGCCGGACGGGTTCTTCTGGGTGCTGTGGGTGGCGGTGTTCGTGTGGCTGCTGGTCTCGGTGGGCGTGCTCGTGCACCGATTCAGCATTCGGAAGGAGGACCTGGTCAGCCACGAGCGGATCTACCGTCACGGGGTGCTCTGCACCCTCCACCGCGCTCCGTGGGACCGTAGCGGTGGCGAAGGCGACAGCTCCCCGACGTTCATCGCGCTCGACAGCCGGCTCGACGATCGTGCCGCAGCACGGATCCATCGGGCGTTTCACACCTGGATCCTGGCCGTCACTGCCGTCGACACCTCATGTCTGGACGAGATTCTCCCGGCGGAGCAGCTCTTCGGGAGGGAGGCGCAGGGCGGCTGGTATCTCCCGTTCGTCTCGGGGTTCGGCACCGCCGAGGACTTCGCCGCGCACCAATGGGTGCTGGTCACGGCCCCGGAAGACCCCGAGGCTGCACTACCGATCGTGACGACCGTGCCGCAAGGGAAGGCATTTCGGCGGATGCGCGCGAAGGCGCGCCGACAGATCGAGAGGAGTCGGCGATGAGTCTCCCGGAGAGCACCACCTTGCTGAGCCTGTTCTCGCCCGATGCGCAGACGGCCGAGTGGATGTCCGCGGCGCGCACGCCGGAGACCCGTGCGCGGATCCAGCGTTGGTCCCGTGTCGAGAGGGCGGGGATCGCGACGACACTGGTGGGCGTCGCTCTGCTCCTGCTGGCCTCGTTCGCCTCCGTCGCCGTCGCCATCTGGTCGAGTGCCTCGGGTCGCGATCCTGCCGGTACGCTGTGGTGGATCTGGGGCACCGCGGTCGGCGTCGCCTGCATCGGGGCACTGACGTGGGGCATCAGCAGCTCCCGTCGGCAGTCCGTCTGCTTCGCCGACGGTTACGAGACCGTGGGTACCGTGGATCGGGCCATCAAGCACCTCGGTAGCGGCGATGACTTGACCTGGTGGGACTTGCGCATCACCGCGGCGGTCACAGAGAATTCCGTGCTGCGCCGCCGGCTCCACCTCGAGGGCGAGCACCACGACCGCCGGGTTAGCGGTTCGGTGCGGTTCCGCCACAACACGTTCGATCCTGACGCGGTCGACGACATCCACCTCGTCGAATGGGATGGGGCATGAAAAACCTGCCTGTGCCTGATGACGGCTGGCCCCATGTCCTTCGGCAGACTGTCGCCGTCGCCGTGCTCTGGGCGGTCGCGACCTTTGGCATCGCTGCGGCGGGTCTGCCGCTGGTAGATCCGCAATGCTATTCAGACTCTGACGGTGGAGCGCGGATCTGTCCGCTTCACCCCGATCCCGTCCTGACTCATCTCTTCGACGCCCGATGGCCCGCAGTGCCCGAACCGGTGACGGTGACCGGGGTCCTCGTCGCAACGTTCCTCGGCATAGGGCTCGCCGTCTTCCTCGACACCTCCGAGCCGTGGTCCGAGCGGGGAGGCGCACCGACTGCCGCTGGGCTCACAGCCGGGCTGCTCGGCGCTGGTCTCGGGCTGTTCGTCGCCGGCCCCGGCTTCATGAACCCGCTCATCGCGGTCGGGTGCACGGCTCTCGGCGCTCTGCTGCTCCTGCTGGGTCTGCTTGCCCTGCGAGCTTTCCTTCGGGCGCTGTCCCAGCGGTACGCGCGTCATCTGCGCCGCGAGCAACTGCAGCAGCACGGAACACACACGGTCGCCACGATCGCCGAACTCGTCTGGACCGAGAGGTACCAGAGGCACGGCGGTCAGGAGGATGGAGGTCATCCGATCTTCGTTGTCACCGCCCGGCTCGGCGAAGGATCTGAGGCGCGGACGGTGACCGAGGAGCTGGCGGTGCCACGAGCAGATGCTCCCGTCGTCGGCGGCACGGTGATCGTCATTCACGATGACCGCAATGCCCATGAGACGGGCATTACAGTGCTTCTCGAGTCCGACCCAGAAGGTCCGCGCGACCCCGAGGCACTGGAGAAGTACCCGCCCGCGCCGGAGAACTCTCCAAGCTGAGGGACTGCGCGGTGCGGTTCTCCACCCTTGCCGCACTCTGCCGCGAGCTGGACTGCACGGTGGGTGACCTCGTGGAATTTGAAGAGGAGGAGTAAGGGTCGTTTCACTCACCGAAAGCTCCCGGCCAAACCACGAACCCCGCAGCATCTGCTGCGGGGTTCGCGTTGTCTCTTAGTGCATATCGGGGGTATAGCGCTGGCAACCGAAGTGCCGCCACGGCCACTGAAGATCGTGGCGTGTGACGACTTCGGCCCGCTTACTTGGCCGTCGCCTGCAGGCTCTCTGCTCCGGGTAGGCGCTGGGCGACGATCGCCCCCACGCCGAGGCCCACGACAGCGAGCAGCGCGGCGATCACGAACGGATCGGCTGAGTGGAGTGCGGGAGCGAATCCGATCCCAACGTACAGAGCCACGCCGCTGGCACCGCCGAGCTGGTCGGCCGCCCGTTGAACGCCGGACGCGATCCCTGCGTCGTCATCGGTCGTGCCGCTGACCGCGATGTACTGCAAGCCGACAATGCCGAACCCCATCCCAGCAGCGATCAAAACCATCGCGGGAAGCAGCCACGCTGCTCCAGCATCAAGGAGGGCCACCAAGCCGACCACCACCATTGCGCACGCGGCAGAGCTCAGACCAATCATGACGCAGGCGCGGGCTCCCCATCTCGTCAGGAAGCGGGGCACCAGAACAGACGCTGCGATCAGAGCGACGGCCAGCGGCAGCATGATGAGACCGGAGCCCAGCGGTCCGATCCCGAGGTGGTCCTGCAAGTAGAACGTGAATAGCAGGAACGAGGTCGACAGCGCTGCACTGAGCAGGATCGTCGTGAGGTTCGCGCTCACGCGGGCACGGTCAGCGAAAAATCCCAGAGGAACCATCGGGTTCGGAGATCGCGCCTCGACACGCACGAATCCCACCCCGGCCAGTACTGCACCCACCATTGCCGCCACGCTCACCCAGATGCTCGTGCTGGATTCACCGGCCTCGACCACGCCATAGGTGAACAGGAGCGGGCAGGCGGTGAGCAGGAGCCCGCCTGGCAGGTCCAACCGGGCCGGACTGCGCCCAGCGGGTCGATCGTTCTCGAGCAGAAGGAATGCCGCAACGACCACGACCAAAATGAACGGGACTGAGATCAGGAAGATCCACCGCCATCCCAGATAGGCGGTGATGATCCCCGACAGAGCGAAGCCGAGGACCAGCCCGCAGCTGGCCACCGCGGCCCACACGCTCAGTGCCCGTGATCTCCGCGAACCCTCCGGGAACAGCAGCACGATGGTGGCCATCGCGGCCGGCAAGGCGACGGCTTCTCCTGCGCCCTGCAGGAGACGGGCGATCACCAGGATCTCGAACGAGGGTGCCAGCCCTGCCAGCAAGGAGGCCACCCCGAAAAGCACTGTGCCGGTCAGCAGCGTGCGTTGACGCCCCCACAGGTCACCGAGACGACCGCCGAGCATCAGCAAGCCGCCACCGGTGATGGTATAACCGACCACAACCCATGTAAGTGCGTTGCCGCTGACTTCGAAGGCCGTGCCGATAGACGGTAGGGCGATGTTAACCACGGTCACGTCGACCGCGATGAAGAATTGAAGCATCGACATTGCGCACAGCAACAGCCACGCGCGTATCGGAACCGGGCTCTGCCCGTTTGAATAATGATTGCCTGAACGCATCAAGGTACTCCGTTGCTCAGAGGTATTACCGAGCAGCACGAAAGGGTGCCGCTTCGGCCTTGGTCACGAAGCGGCAGGACGTTTCAGGAGTGGTGTTGTGACTCGAGTGTCCCGCCGCTAGCGGGACACCTCAGTCACTGCCGCGCAAGCGGCCGAGCACGAAGCAGCTGACATAACAGAAAGCCTAACAGTGCTTCGAGCACGGAGTCGTCGACCCGCGACGCCGGCGCCGGACTCCCTCGTCCAGCCATACATATTCTGTGCACGCTGTGACGGGTTCAGAGGTGTCGTGTAGCCACAATCTTCTCTACAGGGTTGTAAGTATCACTATCGATAGTGACGCTACCAATATGCGAATCTCCGACCTGAGCAAGAAAACGTGAGTTGCCCCGGCGACAATCAAGTACTACGTGCGCGAAGGCCTTGTGAGTGAGGGTGAGCGTACTGGATACAACCAGACCGAGTACGACAATCATCACCTGTCGCGCCTCAAGCTGGTTCGTTCGCTGATCGAAGTCGGAGGAATGTCCGTCAGCGACGTTGCCGATCTGATGACGGCCATCGACGACCCGACGCTGCCGATGTCGGATGTGCTGCACAAGGCGCAAACGTCGATTCCTCACGGAGCACCTTCCGCTGACGATGATGCCCGTGCTCGGATTCTCGCAGCAACTGCCGAGCGTGGCTGGGTCGTCGACCCCGACAACATCGGTATCGCCCTTGCCGCTCAGGCCGTCTCGACGTGTGAACTTCTCGGACGCGGCGATCTCGTCGACAGCCTCCCCGATTACCTGGAGGCGGCCGAGGAAATGGCGACCGCTGATCTGCAGCGCCTCGGTGGAGCAGCAGACCGAGATCACGTTGTCCAAACAGTGATCATCGACACCATCTTCGGTGATCGACTCGTCGCAGGTCTGCGCCGAGCCGCCCAGCAGAACATCTCCATGCAGGCGAACCGTGTCAGAGATGACGCGACTTCCCATGAAGCCTAGAAGTCGAAAGGACACCATCATGACACTCGAAAAGCACCGCGCAATCTCGCCGTCACAGGCGGTTCACGACGTCATCGCCCCAGAGCTTCCAGAGCGTGTGCGTTGGCACCGGCTTCTGCTCCTCACCGCCGCTGCCATGGGAGTGACGGCGGTCGTTACGACATTGCTCATCTTCATCGATCCGGTGCAGATCACCGGACAGAACGGTTGGTATAAGCCTCTCAAGTTCGCCATTTCGATTAGCGTCTACTCCGTGAGCCTCTCGTGGCTCATTGGGCTACTCAGACGCGGCCGCCGTGCCGCCGAGATCGCCGGCACGGTCAGCGCGATCGCTCTGCTCATCGAGATGGTCATCATTGTCGGAGCCGCTGCCGTTGGCACGACCAGCCACTTCAACGTCTCTACCCCGCTACACGTCGTGATGCTGACGGTGATGGCAGTGTCGCCGGTCGTTATCTGGGCGATGGACCTGGTGGTCGCGATCGCTGTCATCGTCAATCCCGGCACCGACCACGCCCGTAATTTGACAGTGCGCGCAGCGACGCTCGTCGGGCTCATCGGAATGGGTCTCGGGTCTCTCATGGTGTTCCCTACTGCGCAGCAGTTGGATGGCGGTGGTGTGGTCGGCGCGCACGCTGTGGGCGTGCCGGACGGTGGAGTCGGCCTGCCGGTACTCGGCTGGAGCACCGTTGGCGGAGATCTGCGCATTCCTCACTTTGTTGGAATGCATGCTCTCCAGCTTCTGCCGATGCTTTTGCTGGCACTTGAGCTTGTCGCGCGCCACATCCCCATGTTGCGTGATGGCGTTCTCCGTCTTCGCCTCATGTGGATCGCCACGATCGCGCTCTCCGCTGTTGTGGTCGTTCTCACCTGGCAAGCCATGATTGGCCAGTCGATCGTCGCGCGAGCTGGTGCGATCCTGGTTGCTGGTTGCGCCATGCTCCTCGGCACAATTATCGCGATCTTCGCGTCTGTGCAAGCCGCGCGGGCAGTCGAGTCGCGAGTTAGCCAAGACCGGCTCGATGATGCCATCGACGACGAGCAGATGGTGCTGGACGCTGCCGACCTTCTGCCTTCTGGCCGCGCTCTACGCGAGCGGGATTCCTGCTGAGCCCTTCGATCGTTGGTATGTCGCCGACAGCTCGTCGTATATAGCGGCGATGCGGGCGATGCGCTCATCGAGTTGCGGCGGCCCAGCGATTGCATGGCTGGAGAAGAACTCGTTTTCGCGGTTATAGAGGTCGCGACCTGGCGCTGGCTCAACGCGATCGGGGTCCGGCACCGCGTAGACAGCCTTCAGAATTCGGATGTCATGGGGGATCGCGAACGAATCGGCCGAGTCTTGGTGGCTGAAGAGGTACGCGAACTCGGTGAACCCGGCCCACGCGATTCCCGACAGGCACAGGGAGCATGGTTCGTGCGTTGCGAGAAAGACGCAATCGTCTGAATTCGGTCGCTGCTCAGCGGGCAATTCGTGAAAGCGCTTGATGGCATGGATCTCGCCGTGCCAGAGCGGATTCTTCACCTCATTGTTGGTCTCGGCCACAACGATAGAGAGATCGTCCCGACGCAGAATCGCTGCCCCGAACAGTTTGTTTCCGCGTGCGACGCCCTTGCGAGTGAGCGGGACGATGTCGCACTCAATGACGTCGAGCAGTCGAGTCGACTGGTCCACGGTTCCGAAGGTCATAAATGGAAGCATAATTCCGAAAGGCGAAAAAGACTATGCCCAATTGGCTATTCGCCGTGATCCAGCCGCTCGGGATTCCGCAACTCTGTGAATCACGGATGCTGTCGCGGCACACCTGGCACGTAGCATGGGCGCATGAGGTCTCCCGCGACGCTTTCCGACATCGTCACCTCGTTTCTGGATGTCGTGCACGATCGACTTCTCGCCGACCGCCGCGGTGACGTCGCGGATTACATTCCCGAGCTCGCCGATGCAGCACCCGACAAGTTCGGCATCGCACTGTGCGGCCTGAACGGTCGCGTGTACGAGAGCGGTGACACCCACATTCCGTTCACGATCCAGTCGGTGTCGAAGGCGTTCGTGTATTCGCTCGCACTTGACGACATCGGCATGAACGCCGTGCACAATCGCGTGGGTGCCGAGCCCAGCGGCGAGGCATTCAACTCGGTGAAGCTCGAGTCGAGCACCGGTCGTCCGCCGAATCCCATGGTGAATGCCGGCGCCATTGTGACCACGTCGTTGGTCAACGGGTCATCTCCGGAGCACCGCTTCGAGCGCATCCTCACCCGTCTCAGCGCATTCGCCGGTCGAGACCTGGCGATTGACGAATCAGTTTTCACGTCGGAACGTGTTTCAGGCGACCGCAACCGAGCGCTGGCCTACCTCATGCGCAGCGCCGGGTCGCTGTCGGCCGATGTCAATGAGACGCTCGACGTCTACTTTCGCCAATGTTCTGTGCTCGTCACCTCCCGCGACCTCGCGGTGATGGGAGCGACTCTGGGCAATGGCGGCGTCAACCCCATCACTGGGCGTCGCGTCACCAGCGCCGAGACGTGTCAGCACGTCATGACGATCATGGCAACGTGCGGCATGTACGACTATGCGGGGGAGTGGCTGCTGCGCGCCGGTTTGCCCGCGAAGTCCGGCGTTGCAGGCGGTCTCGTCGCGGCATCCCCCGGTGAATTCGGGCTCGGGCTCTACAGTCCGCGTCTCGATCACAGCGGCGCGAGCGTGCGCGCGGTTGTCGCGGCCCAGCAGCTTGCCCGTCGTTTCGGGCTTCATATTCTGCACCGCCCCCTCACGCTCTCCGCAGCCGAGGTGACGGCGGCGACAGAGGAGCTTGACGAGGGGCTCGGCGCGATTCAGGATGCTGACGCAGCACAGCTTCTCTCCGACAACGCCGACGATCTCGCAGTGTGGCGTCTGCGTGGCTACATCGACTTTGACGGTGCAGAGCGTCTCATTCTTGATCTTGAGGATTGGCTCGATTCGCGTCCGCCCGATCGCATTGCCCCTGCAGTCATCGTGCTCGATCTCACCGAGGTGACGCAGTTGCAGTCTGTCGCTGTGTGGATGCTCGCCGCTCTCGCCTCGTGGTGTGGTGAACGTGGCATGCGCGTAATCGCGAGCGACCCGCAGGGCCGCAGCCTCGGTGTCGCTGGGCTGTCGCAGGCAGCCGACTTTGAGGCGGCGGTTCAGGATGCCGCGGAGTCGGCCTCCGCAGACGACTGACCGACGTGCGCTATAACGAAAAGCTAGCTGTGTTGTTTAGCCGATTCTCGCACGAAATATGTGGAAGCCCTGGTTGCGGATGGCGCGTTACATCCATTTGCGTCGCTTGAAGATTACGTACAGCAACACTGCGAAAGCGACCATCAGTCCAACGGCCATCGGGTAACCAAATGCCCAGTGAAGCTCGGGCATCACATCGAAGTTCATTCCGTATATTGCGCCGATCAGCGTGGGCGCGAAAAGAATGGCCGCCCAGCCTGAGATCTTCTTCATATCTTCGTTTTGGCGCTGGGCCACGAGCGTCGCGTTCACGTTGAGAATCTGCGAGAGCGACTCGCGCAGGTCAGATGAGCGTGAGTGGGCTCGCGTCAGGTGGTCGGAGACGTCGCCGAGATAGGACTGGAGTTCGTCGGGGATGTTGTGCTTGGCAAAACCGGCGCGCAACGAGTCGAGCACCTCGGTCAATGATGAGACGGTCTGCTGCATGTCAACCACCTCTTGACTGAGTCGGTAGATGCGCTCCGCCACCGCGGCATCGCCGCTAAAGACCTGGCGTTCGATCTGCTCTTTGTCGATCGCCAGACCTTGCAGAACCGGGGAGTACCCATCGACGATGGCATCAAGGAGTCTGTAAAGGACGGCTTCAGGGCCAAGCTTCAAAAGGTTCTCATCGGCAAGTAGCGTTCGCTCCCGGCGGTCGAGCGTCGATGCCTGACCCTCGACGAAGTCTGAGCCTTCTGTGCCATCGATCCACCGTAGGTCCTGACACAGCACAGCGACCGCGCCGGGACGGACGAGGACGTGGAACTCAGCGAAGTCCACCTCTTCTGCCTCATCGATGTAACGCGCCGAGCGTGCGACAAGGAAGAGTACGTTGCCGTATCGCTCGAGTTTGGGGCGTTGGCGCGCATTCATCAGGTCTTCGCGCAGCAGAGGGTGCAAAGTCCACGCCTCGGCGAGCTCTGAGATTTCTGAGGACGTGGGTGTGGGGTAGAACAACATAGCCATATTGCCGGCATTGCCATGTGAAAATCGCAGTGCGTCGGTTACGGGGGTGCCCTCGGGTTGCCGCGCGGGATGGCCGTTGGTGACATACTGCGTCAGGTGCGGCCTGCCTGCTGTTGGCATCGGCTGCCCACCGCTTTGTCGCCGAAATCGATTGATGCGACGAATCGCTGGTTCTCCTGGTGCTCGCTGCGGCATCGGAACCTCCTGAACTCTTCAGTCTCAATCATGCCTGATGCAACACGAGCGCTGATCGAGATGCGAGAGCTCAGGACGGTGCCAGTATTTGCGAAACGAGCCCTGCACAGTCGGACGCCGCTGTGCTAAGAGCGCCGCCGCAGGCTGACGTTCTGCAAGCGAAGACTGTTCGATACCACCAACACACTCGACAGGCTCATGGCTGCCGCCGCGATGAGCGGATTCAGCAGGCCGATCGCCGCGATCGGCAACGCGGCTAGGTTGTAACCGAACGCCCACCCCAGATTCCAGCGGATTGTGCGACGCGTACGTCGAGCCAGCGCAATCGCCTCAGGGACGGCGAACAGGTCGTCACGCACAACGATGATGTCTGCAGATTTCATCGCAATGTCGGTTCCCGTCGCAATGGCGAGACCCAAATCAGCGGCTGCAAGAGCCACAGCATCATTGATGCCGTCGCCCACCATCGCCACCTTCGTGCCGCCCCCCTGCAGCTCGCGAATGACATCGGCCTTCTGGGCAGGACGAACACCCGCATGCACCTCGTCGATGCCAGCTTCGGCAGCAATGCGGTGGGCGGCGCGCTCTGAGTCTCCCGTGAGCAGAACTGTGCGAATTCCCTGAGACCGCAATGCGGCGACGGCTTCGGCAGCATCCGATTTGATCGTGTCGGCGATTTCGATTACTCCAACGACACACGCATCGATTGCGACAACCACAACCGTGCGAGCACCATCGACAGCGGCATCGATCGCGGCATCGACCGACGTCAGCTCGACGTCGCACTCACGCATGAACGCGGGGCTTCCGACGATCACGTCGTGATCATCTACGCGTGCATGGACTCCGAGACCCGGATGGGTCGTGAAGTCGCTCGCGCCAGGCACGTCCGAAATTCGTCGCTCTGCCTCAGCCAGAATCGCCGTAGCCACGGCATGTTCTGACCCGCGTTCGACCGCTGCTGCCACGCGCAGCACCTCGTGAACGGGCATCGACGTCGTCGCGGTCACGGCGTGCACCGACATCCGCCCCGTTGTCAGCGTTCCTGTTTTGTCGAGAACCACGGTTGAGATCATTCCGCTCGCCTCAAGGGCGTCGTGACCTTTGATCAGGATGCCGAGGCGCGCGCCCCGGCCGATGCCGACCATGAGCGCAGTCGGGGTCGCGAGCCCGAGCGCACAGGGGCAGGCGATGATCAGCACAGAGATGCCGATGCCGAACGCACGGGTAAACGGAGTTCCCGAGAGTGTCCAGACAACAGTGACAATGACAGCAAGCGTGATCACGGCCGGAACGACGTACCCGGTGATGCGGTCGACGAGCGTCTGCACACCTGCTTTGCGTGCTTGCGCTCGCTCGGCTAGGGCAGCCATCTGGGCAAGTTGAGAGTTGGCGCCGACTGCTGACGCTCGCAGCAGCAGCCATCCGTTCGTGCTCACGGTTCCGCCCGTCACAGCGGAGCCGGGGGAGACTTCGACGGGGACAGGTTCTCCCGTCATCATGCTGGTGTCGACGGCGGCATTGCCTTCGAGAACCTCGCCGTCGGCGGGAATCGTCTCTCCGGGCAACACGACTACATGGTTGCCGGCGTTCAACGCGGCGATGGGCTCGACAACGTCGACAGTGTCACCGCGGTCGGTGGTGCCTCGACGAATGCGCACGTGCGTTGCAGCGAGCGCGCCGAGAGCACCGAGCACATCGCCTGCCTTGCGGCGCGAGCGCGTCTCGAAATAGCGGCCGGCCAGCTGAAATGTCGTCATGCCTGCCGCAACGTCGAGGTAGATCGAACTTGCTCCTGCTGGAGTCATGCCAAAGCCCAACCAGAACCCCGGGTCGCCGGTATCGCCGAACCCGAGCAGCAGCGACAGCACAGCCCAGCCAAACGATGCGGCGATGCCGAGCGAGACCAGCGTGTCCATGCTCACCGAGCCGTGGCGCAGATTGCGCAGCGTCGCTCGGTGGAACGGCCATGCCGCCCATGTCACGATCGGCAGTGCTGCGAGCACGCACACGAGCTCCCAACCGGGGAACCGCCAGCCTGGAACGAGGGCGAGCACAATCGTGATGTCCATGAGCGGCACGGTGAGCAGCGCCGACACCACGAGGCGACGACGCAGCGACGTGATGCGGTTCTCGGTCGCTCGCTTCGACCACGTGTCATCGGAGTCATCATGAACGTGCGCGCCATAGCCGGCTTTCTCGACGCGTGCGATCGCCTGGGCGGCATCCGCTTCCCCGATCCCGTGCACACGGGCGCGCTCTGTTGCATAGTTCACGGTTGCGCTCGCCCCGTCGAGCTTATTGAGTGTGCGTTCGACGCGACGGGCGCAGGCGGCGCAGGTCATTCCGGAAATATCGAGATCGAGCGCGGCGTCGGCGACGACACGTGTCGCGCCGCCCGAGGGCACCATCAAGGATTCTGCGGTCATGTCTCAACTCGCGCTTCTGCGTTGTCGGCGTGTGTACTGTCGGCTTCTTCGGCACCGGGTGCGTCTGCGTTCTCTGTTTGAGGGCTCGGGCCGACGGAGGGCTGGCGGTCTCTGAGCGAGGCGAGCATGGCGTTGTAATCGTCGAATTCATCGTCTCGACCCGTGTCGATGTGCCGGTCGACGCGTTTCGCTTCGCGACCGTCTTGCCGTGACCATTGAACGGCAAGCACAACGATGACGATCATCAGCGGAATCTCGCCCCCAGCCCAGGCAATGCCCCCGCCCGCGTACTGCGATGCGGCGAGATTTGCCCAGGGCATGTCGAGGTAGCGGTAGAAAGTTTCGGCGACGATGTCGTTGCTGGTCATGAGAATGACCCCGAAGAATGCGTGAAACGGCATCGCCGCGAGAACGTAGCCGAGTTTGCCGATGTGCGGAAGCGGGCGGGGCGGCCGGTCGACGCCGATCACGAGCGAGTAGAACAGGTACCCGATCACGAGAAAGTGCACGTTCATGAGCTGGTGCGCCCAGTGAAAGCGCATGTAATCGCCGAAGATTGGGCTGAAGTACAGCGCGTAGTACGACGCGATGTAACCGATGAACACCAGAAGCGGGTTGAAGATGAGTTGCAGCGGCTTCCACGTGAGAACCCGTGAGATCCACTCGTGCGGTCCCGCCGGACCCGTTCGCGTGGGTTTCGAAGCGCGTAGCAGCAGTGTGACGACTCCGCCGAGCACCAGGAACATCGGTGCGAGCATGTTGAGCGTCATGTGCACGATCATGTGAATGGCGAAGTCGGGTGCCGAATACCGGCCGAAGCCGGAGCTGGTGATGAACACCACTATTGCCCAGCCGGTGATCCACGCGATGGTGCGCCCGACGGGCCACGCATCGCCGCGTTTGCGCAGCGTGCGCGCGGCGATCAGGTAGACGGCGATGGCGGCGATCGCGATGGCGACGAACAGAATGTTGATGCGCCAGTGCGTGAACAACACGAGCGGTGTCGGGGCATCCGGAGTGTTGAAGCCCATGTAGACCTCGGCGATCGACGTCGCCTGAAAGTAGTTGGGGGGAGGGATGCGGCTGATCGCCACGTCCACAGCTGTCCACGCTGCGGCGCAGAGTCCCGCAAGCGCGAAGCTGGTGGTGAGGGTGCGATCCGTGAGCCTGCCTGAACGCAGTCTGAGAACAAGCACAGCGATGACGATGGCGTCGACGAGCAGCACGGCGCTGCGCGCGATGACTTGCCACCCCGTCATGGAATCGAGGATGCCGGTGCCCGAAAGTTTGAAGAGAGAGACGATCGGGTCGGTCACGATCATCACGGCGAGGCTCACCGCCACGATGCCGGTGAATCGCTTGAGCATGCGTGGCGGCATCAGCTGGCCCGTTGCAACGCGTGCGGCCGCGACAATGAGTACTCCGAAGTGCACTGCGGCGGCAATTGTCAGAAGGTAGCCCGAGTCTCCGCCGAGGTCGTGGTTCTGCCCGACAAGCAGCTGTCCGACGGCAGCGGGCGCGAGCAGCCCGAGCACGGCAGCCGCGAGCGGAATGAGCAGACTGGTCCAGCGCGTTGCGAACTGACTGGCGACGCACACGAGGCCCGCGAGCACGAACGTGAACGTCCAGGCGATGGGGTGGTCGCTCGCGCTGTAGAGGTATGCGAACGCACCCGGCTCGTTGAGCTTCGACAACGGAACACCATTGGCGTCGGCGGCTTCGAGAACGACGAGCGCGCCGGCCGTCACCGACCAGATGGCCGACGCGACGCGCAGAACGGTGAGGCCAACTCCCGTGGGTACCCTGGTCGATGTTGTGCCGCGTGCGTCGCGAAGAAACAGCAGTGCGACGAGCGCGCCGACCGTTGCCGTCGAGGTGATTCCGGCGATCGTGTGCGCGATCGTTGTGGCAACCGCGACGTCGAGGCCGGGGAAGCCCGAGACCACAGCGGTATAGGGAGCGTCGCCCGCCAGCACCGCCGTCGCGACCGGAAAAGCGAGAAGTACGGCGAGGCTGAGTACCGACACGGCACCGATGAGGCCGCGACTTCTGTGGATCACGGGAGCCGCGGCGGCGCTCGCTGTTGCATCGGAGAGTCGGAGTTGCACAATTGCTAATTCTACATGAGATAGTAGTTAAAACGGATGCTGGCAAGCGGGAGAATGGCATGGTCGAGGGCGCGTGGCTTCAGTGGTCGCTCTCGCTCATTTTCGCCCTAACTGGGCTGCATTCACTCGGCCTCACGGCGGCAAGCCGAAGCATCGAGCAGGCAACGGGTCACGTGCTGCACGTCATCATGAGCCTCGACATGGTTGCCATGTGCTGGCCGTGGTGGAGCAGCATTCCGGCTCTTCCTCAAGCCCTCGTGTTCGGCGCAGCTAGTGCCTGGTTCGCCGGACGGATCGCGTGGAAATGGCGACGCGGCGAGGCATCCCCGCATTTCGCATTGCATCAACTGTCGCACCTGGTGATGATGCTCGTGATGGTCTGGATGGTCGTCGCCATGGGCCCGACGGCCGCGGCGGAGGGCGATGCGGCCCCGGTCGCGGCCACGGGACATAGCCACGGGATGCTCGGGCCCATCGCCGGACTGAGCGGCTCCGTGCTCGTCGCGCTGCTGATCGCCGCTGGAGTGCTGTTCTGTCTCACCGCGCTGCGCCGCGACGGCGGAGGACGGCTGCATGCATCGGCGAATGGGGCGATGTGCGTGGGTATGGTCGTGATGTGCTGGCCCATGATGGCGAGCTGATGTTCGCGACGTCGCCCATCACCGAGAACGTCGCGCTGCTCGTTCAGATTGCGCACACGCTCGCAACACTTGTGTTTGCCGGGGTGGTGTTCTGCGAGGTGCTCGTGGTGCGGCTGAGGTCGACACCGCGGATGCTCCGACGAGTTCGATCTGCCGCGGGAGTTGCTGCCATTGTGCTCGCGCCGCTGCTCGTCGTCACCCAGGCACTGCGTGTTTCAGGCCGGAACCTCGTGGACGTCGTTCACCCCGTTGCGTGGGTTTCGGCGGTCTGGTGGCAGCTTGCGGCATCCGGTGTTCTCTCTGTCGTCGGCATCGCCTTTGCTCTCGTCATGCTCGCCGTGCGTCGTCGCGGGGGCGTGCCGGTCGTAGCGGGAGTGGCCGCCGTGCTCGCGGCGGCGGCAGCGGCATCCGTTCCGGTTCTGCTGGGGCACACACAGAGCGTCGAGCCGATGTGGCTGATTCAGATCGTCGACATCGTGCATCTGCAGGTTGCGGCGTTCTGGGTTGGGGGCACGTGCGCGCTTGCGCTCTACTACGCTGGCGTGCGGGCGGGCGAACGGGGTGGCATCGCGACGGAGGCTGCGCACGTGACAGTGCGATTCTCGACGATTGCGCTGGTGACGGTGATCGTTCTCACGGTCGCGGGTGTTGCCCTCGCCGTGCTCGTGTTCGACGAACCCGAGGCACTCGTGTCGACGTCATATGGTCGCATTCTCGTGGTGAAGACGGTGCTCGTGCTCTGCGTCGGCGTCGCCGCTGGCTGGAATAGGCGCAGACTGCTGCCGCTCATCGAGCGGCAGCCCAACGACGAGGCCGCGTGGGCAGCGCTTCGGTATGCGGTGCTCATCGAGGCTGCGCTGCTCGTCGTTGTCGTGGTGATCAGCGGCTTGCTCTCTGATGCCGATCCGCATGGGCATTCAGGAGTGGATGCCGCAGCCCCCGCCGCGCTGGCGGTGCCCGTCAGATCTTGATCGCAACGGGCACGCGGCGCGAACGCGATCGCGGCCAGCGCCGTATTGCGAGACGCTCGGCGCGCAGGTGCAGCCCGGCGTCACCCGTGAGATCTCCGATCGCCGCGAGAGCATTGGCGAGGTGAACTGGGCCCGCTTGTTTGGCTGCGGCATCGTCGGCGATGAGCTCGAGCAGTAGGGTCGTCGCACGCTTGAGCTCGCGGCCGGCGCGCAACCGAGGCGGAAGGCACGCTGTGTTGATGGAGGCGACGGCCTTCAGCAGGTGGTGGCGGCCACGAAGGTGCGCGTACTCGTGGGCGATCACCGCCTGAAGCTGGGGGCGGGTCAGCGCGGCCTCGAGTCTCGACGGAATGATGATGGCCGGGTCTCTTCCCGGAAGCGAGCAGGCGACCACGTCATTGCTCGTGATGCGTGCGAGAGTGAGCGCGCGCCGCTCGTCGACGGAACCGTGTGCGGGAACGACGTCGCTCAACGACACTCTCGATGCGTGCACGATGGGCTCGGTGGTCGTGACGATGAGGGCAATCGCGGCACCCACGATGCCGAGGCCGAGCCAGGAGCCCACGGTGAGGGCAATCGCGGTTGCGCCGTCGGGAGCGTCTCCGGCCATCAGTCCGCCGATGACCGCGGCGACGATCGAGGCGACGACGCAGGCGCATCCGAGCGCACACGCGGAGAACCACATGAGCAGTGCCGTGCGCGGGTGGCGCACAGCCCACGGCCCCGCCTTGAGCACTGTGGGTGTGACGACGATGAGCACGAAGGCTGTCGCGACGAGGGCGGCGGAGAGCAGCATCCGGTTGCTACTTTCTGCGCTTTCTGCGCGGCGCACCGATGGCGTCGCGCAGCACCGCGAGATCGTCGTCGTCGAGGTCGCCAGTGAATTTGAGGAGCGCCGCGCGACGGTCGCCGACGTCTGCAAGTGCCGAGTGCATCGAATGGCTGGCCTGCTCCGGTTCTGAGCGCACGGCGGAAAAGCGCACCTTGCGGGGCGACTCGGCGATGCGTGTGACAAGCTGTTTCGTCTCGAGGCGATCGAGCGTTGTGAGCACCGTGGTGTATGCAGGCGCGTGACCGCTCAGGGATTCTTGGATGTCGCGCGCACTGAGAGCAGCTTCACTCGACCACAGCACCGTCATGATGGCGCGCTCAAGCTCACCGCGTTCCCGTGTTCGTGCACCTGCCACTGTCGATCCTCCGGTTCAATGCTATCCCGGGTGGCGCCGAACGCCGGTTCAGGAACTCAGCTCGGCAGCAGCCTGCGTGGCGCGGTCGATGGCGGATGGTGCCGGAGTGCCCGTCGAGAGCCGCTCGATGAGCTCGTCGAGAATCATTGCAACACACCAGCCCTCCGGCGGCATGCGGCAGCGCGTGATGATCGCGCTCGAACCCGAGCTGGTGATTATGGACGAGCCCACGACGGCGCTCGACGTGGTGATGCAGCGGCAGATCGTCGAGGATGCTGGCAGTCGCGAGGTATACCACGAGCCGCGGCACCCGTACACGGCGGGGCTGCTGCACTCGTTCCCGCCGTTGCGGGGACCCAAGCGCGAGCTCGGCGGGATTCCCGGGTCGCCTCCCGATCTGCTGTCGTTGCCGACCGGATGCCGCTTTCGCACGCGCTGCCCGTATGTGGTCGACGCGTGCGCGCAGAGCGTGCCGCAGCTCGACGGCACGGTGTTCGGCGATGAGGAGCCTCACCGCAGTGTCGCGTGTCATCTGCACAACGATGCGGTCGACACACCGCCGGTGCCGTCGGAGCTCGCTGTGCGTCCCGAGGGCCGACGTCTGCTCGGCGTCGACTCGCGGTGACCGTGAGCCGCGCTTTGTGACGGCTGGGCAATGTGCCGAGACGAGGATAGAGTGCCGGCGCGAGGATGCTTTGGGGAAAACGCCCTCGTGCCAGCACTCTATCCTCGCGCCGGCACCACGAACGCCGGCGACAGCTGTATCGTCGCAACCGCGAACTTCGGCGTGAAATCGCGCTTGGTAATGTGACGGATATGACCGCTGGAATCCGTTATAGCTCGACGACGCCATGCCCCGATTTGCACGCCATCGCAGCGCTGTCACTGTTCCGTGTCGATGTCGTTGGCTGACGCAGAGCCTGGCGAAAAGCCAGGCGACGACGTGCTCATTGCGTTCGGCGCAGCCCCCGCACGTCCACGGAACTTGACCGGTGGCCGCGGCCGAACGTGGATGGCCGGCAACGTGGTGTTTCGCCCGCACGGCGACGCGGAGGAGTCCATCTGGAAGGCGAGAGTGCTCGCCGATCGTGAGCCGGCACACGGTTTTCGAACGTCACGCCCCATACCTGCCGCAGACGGAAACTGGGTCTATGGCGGATGGGAGGCATGGGAGTGGCTGGCAGGGGAGACGGATGAATCCCGCGTTGTTGACGTCATTCGTGCCGGAGCCGCATTTCACGAGGCGATCGTCCATTTACAACGCCCCGCCTTCATCGATCACTCCGATGATGCATGGAGTCGTGCTGACCGAATGGCGTGGGAAGAGAACCCCCTGCCGCGGGGAAGCTTTATGAGACGTCTTGAGCGTGAGTTTCAACCCGTGCTCTCGCCATCGCAGGTGATTCACGGCGACCTTTTAGGCAATGTGATGTTCGCTCCCGACCTGCCGCCGGCCATCATCGATTGGGCGCCGTATTGGAGGCCCGCAGGTCTCGGTGCGGCAATTGCTGCCGTTGATGCCTCGTGCTGGCATGGGTGGCCTGCTGGCCGGCTCGCCGAACTGGGCGACGGTATTCCAGAATGGCGACAGTTGTTGGTGCGTGCCGTGGCATTTCGCATCGCGACGCTGCACAATCTCGACAGCTGGGGCGAAGGGATGGACGAGCGTCACGAACCCGTGGTGAGCGCTGTGATCTCCATCCCGTCGTGATTCTCTCACAGCACCATTCGGTCGACAGGGTGCCGACGCGTTGCACTAGTCGATGCGACGCATGAACACCGATGCGACGCCGACGCTCAAGCCGGTGCCAGGGCTCGACATCGAGAAGTACAAGCCGCAGCTGATCGAGCGGTTCTCCAACCCTGGCATCCGTGACACCGTCGCCCGGCTGTGCGCGGAGTCGAGCGACCGCATCTCCAAGTGGCTGCTGCCTGTCGTGCGCGATCAGCTGGCGATGCCGGAGCCCCACGTGCGGTTCGCCGCCGCGATCGTTGCCAGCTGGGCTCGCTATGCCGAGGGTGTCGATGAGCAGGGTGGGCCCATTGATGTCGTCGACAGGCTGAAGGAGCGCGTGATGGCCGCGGCGCAGCGGTACCCGAACGACAAGCACGCGTTCCTGCGCGACAAGGAGCTGTTCGGCGATCTCATCGATCAGCCGGTGTTCGTGGAGGCCTACGATCGCGTGCTCTCGTCGCTGCACGAGGTCGGAGCGCGCGAGACGCTGAGGATGCTGCTGGGCCACGCTTCGTAGCGAAGGCACCACTGCCCGTCGTCCGTCACGTGGCGGCGATCTGGCGCAGGGCGTGACGTGAACCGCACGTGAACGGTTGTTTCATATTCAGAAAAATTATGAACATAACGTCCGTACATGGTTATGCTGAGGACGTGACGCTCAGTGATGACCAGCCTCTTTTGCTTCTGCTCGACTTCGACGGCACCGTCTGTGTCGGAGACGGCCCTGTGTGGGCATATGCCGAGGCTGTGTTTGCCGAGCTCGCGGAAGGCGGCAGCTCACACCAGGTGGACACTGGCGCTATTCGACAGCAGCTCGGGGCGTTCCTCGACGGCCATGCAGCCGGCGACTACATCGACGGTTACGCCGCTGTCGCTCACGTGGCCAGCGCCCACGTGAGCGCCGATGTGCTCCAACGCGCCTACCGTGCAAGCAGACGCGCACTCGCCGACGGGACTCTCGACGTTCACGCTCCGCGCGGCCTCGCCGAGCTGCTGCAGGAGCTGTCTCCTCGCGTCGAACGGGTGCTCGTGACCAACGCGCCTATCGACGGCGTCGCCGAGACCCTCGAGACGATCGGCCTCGCCAGCCACATCGACCGCATTGTGTCCGACGCGCGCAAGCCAGACAGCTGGACAGCGCTCTTACCTGAGCTGCTCGCCGGACGTGCGCCTCAGAACTGTTTGGCGGTCGGCGATATCTGGGCGAACGACCTCGCTGGGCCGCACGCCGCGGGCTGCGCGACGGCGCTGATCGACCGCTTCGGCACGCGAGCAGGCACCCCTGACGTGAGCGCCCCCGACTTCGAGACGCTCATCGACAGCATCCGCTTCTGGGCCGAGTCGCCCGAGTCTTCTCCGACGGTGCCAGCGCATGCCGGCACCAACGACGTACCCACGCCAGACAGATCAGAACAGTGACCCTGCACCGCCATTCACAGAACGGAATCACCATGAAAGCTCGCACCCTCACCGCGGCAATGGTCTCGGGAATCGCGCTCATCACGACGCTCACTTTGAGTGGCTGCGGCGTTCAGCAGCAGCCAACGGGCGGGGGTGGGGATGCCGCAGACGGCCCCTGCATCGGAACCTCGAACGACAACGCCGACGACCCCACAGAGCTCACTCTCGCGCTCGTGCCCTCGGGCGACGCGAAGAAGCTCGTCGAGACGGTCAAGCCGCTGGAAGATGCGCTCACCGATCGGCTCGGCATTCCGGTTAAGGGTGTCATCACTCAGGATTACCAGGCCGCTGTCGAGGCCATCGGCAGCGATCAAGCGCAGATCGGGATGCTGCCAAGCCTGCAGATGAGTCAGGCGTGCGACAAGTACGGCGCCGTTCCCTCGCTGCAGACGGAGCGCAACGGCAAGAGCACGTACGCTGCCCAGTTCTTCACAAACGACCCAGACAAATATTGCGCAGATGAGCCCGTCGAAGGTGAGAACGGGATGCTGTACTGCAACGGCACGGAATCAGGAACCGGCCCCGCGGGACTCGATAGCATCGAGAAGGTGAAGGGCGCGACGGTGTCTCTGCTTCAGGCCGCGTCGCCCGCGGGCTACATCTTCCCCGTCGCAGCGATGAACGAAGCCGGAATTGACACGGACAACGACATCGAGACGGTGCAGGTCACCGCGAACGACGCCAGTGTTCTCGCCGTGTACAACGGCGATGCCGAGGTGGGCACCAGCTACTGGGATGCTCGTGAGGTCGTCGCAGGCGACACTCCCGATGTCGGCGAGAAGGTCGTCGTGTTCGCCCTGACCAACGAGATCCCGAACGACGGTGTCTCGCTCTCGAGCGAACTGAGCGCCGACTGGCAGACCAAGATCGCGGATGCTCTCAAGGACTACGCGTCGACAGACGACGGCGTTGAGGCTCTTCAAGCCATCTACCAGATCACGGGTCTCGTCGACGCCGATCCGTCAAGTCTGCAGCAGACTCAGAAGGCCGCTGCATCGATCGGACTCGGCTAGTCGGGCAGAATGACTGGTTCGATGGTGAGGAACACAATGAACAACGCAGAGCGCACAGGCGCCGGCATCCGGTTTGATGACGTCGGGGTTACGTACCCGAACGGCTTCACGGGACTACGCGGCGTGAACCTTTCCATCGAACCAGGCGAAATGGTAGCGATCGTTGGCCTCTCCGGGGCGGGAAAGTCGACGCTCATTCGGGCGATCAACGGCCTCGTTCCCATCACAGACGGACAGATCACCGTCGGTGACGTCGGCCTGCGCGGCCTGTCGGGTCGCCGGCTCCGGCAGCTGCGCAGCGAGGTCGGCATGGTGTTTCAGAGCTTCAACCTCGCCAAGCGCACATCGGTCATCAACAATGTGCTCATGGGGCGGCTGCATCACACAGCGGCATGGCGCACGCTTCTCGGCGCCTGGTCGAAAGGTGACGTCGAGCTGGCGATGCAGGCCCTCGAACGCGTCGAGATTGTGCAGAAGGCGTACGCAAACGCCTCTGAGCTTTCGGGCGGCCAGCAGCAGCGCGTCGCCATAGCACGCGCGCTCGCGCAGAAGCCGCGCGTGATCCTCGCCGACGAGCCGACAGCATCGCTCGACCCGCCCACATCGCACGTCGTCATGCGCGACCTGCAGCAGATCAACGCCGAGCTCGGCATCACCGTCGTCGTCAATCTGCACTTTCTTGACCTCGCGCGGCGCTACGGGCAGCGGCTCATCGGGCTGCGCGGCGGTGAGGTCGTGTACGACGGACCCGGCTCCGAGGCAGACGAGTCGGTGTTCGAATCGATCTACGGCCGCTCGCTCACGGCGGAAGACGTGCTTGACTCGCGACCGGTGGTGCCATGACGAGCATCGCCGCCGACAGCTCCGCGACGCGCCCGCGCAAGCCGCAGACGTGGCCTCGCACTGTCGTGGTCGCGGGCATCGTCATTGCTCTCACAGTGTGGGCCGCCATCGCGGTTGAGGCAAACATCGCCGACTTGATTCGCAACGGGCAAAATGCGGCGGGAACGCTTATTCAGCTGGTGCAGCCGGACTACTCGTTCATCGTGCAGACCCTCCCCGCCGTGCTCGAGACCGTGCAGATGGCCGTCATCGGAACGGCAATCAGCATCACTATCGCGCTGCCCGTCTCGTTTCTCGCGTCGCGAGCGACCAATCCCAACAGCGTCATGTTCGCGATCGTGCGTCTTATCATGAACGTGGTGCGCAGCATCCCCGACCTGCTCTACGCGGCGATCTTCGTCACAGTGGTCGGTACTGGTGCACTCTCGGGAATCATGGCGCTCGTCATGTTCAATCTCGGCATTATGGTGAAGCTCATCTCCGAAGCTCTCGACGGGCTTGACCGCGGCGGGCAAGAGGCAGCGCTCGCCGCGGGTGCCACGTGGTTCACAGCCAACAAGGCGGCGATGCTCTCCGAGGTTGCACCGAGCTACATCTCGCAGACGATCTACGTTCTCGAGCTCAACATCCGAGCCTCGGCAGTGATCGGACTTGTCGGCGCGGGCGGCCTCGGCATGCTGATCGACAAGGTGCGCACGTTCTACCAGTACCACTACCTCAGCACGGTCATCCTTGAGATTCTCGTGCTCGTGATTGCCCTCGAGCTTCTCAGCTCATATGCACGAAAGAAGCTCGTGCGATGACCGCGCAGACAGGAGCAGCAGCTCAGCTCGCGTCGGACTCACGGCAGACGCCGGGGACGGATGCTGGCGCGAACGCCGTGCGGCAGCATCCCGGACCTGCCCGGCCGCGCAAGCCGGTGCGGTGGCTGCGCGCGATCGTGTGGACGGTGTCGACGATTGTGGTCGTCGCCGCGTTCTGGAGTGTCGACATCTCGTGGCAGGCGCTGCTTGATCTGCCGCAGAAGCTCGCGCGGTACCTCGGGCTCATGTTCCTTCCACCCGCGTGGGAGGCGTTCCCCGATGCCCTCTCGGCCACAATGCTGTCTGTCGCGATGGCCTGGTTTGGCACCATCATCGGCATCATCATCTCGTTTCCGCTGAGCCTGCTCGCGGCACGGGGCTTGATGCCGGCGATCGTGCGCTGGCCCGTGCGCGGTGTGTTCGCTGTTCTGCGTGCCGTTCCCGAGGTTGTGATCGCCGTGCTCATGCTCTCGGTCACCGGCCTCACAGCATTCACCGGTGCGCTCGCTATTGCGCTCGGGTCGATTGGAACGCTCGGCAAATGGGGCTACGAGAGCTTCGAATCCGTTGATCGCGGCGCGATCGAGGCGGCGACGGCTGCGGGAGCATCCCGTGTGCAGGTCATGCGCTGGGGCGTGTGGCCGAATGCCAAGCCCGACGTGTTCGCGTTCTGGCTGTATCGCTTCGAGATCAGCGTGCGCGCCTCGGCCATTCTCGGACTCATCGGCGCGGGGGGCATTGGCAAGATGCTCGTCGACAACATTCAGTTTCGCGTGTGGGACGTGGTCGGGATGCTGATGATCGTGGTGATCGTCGTCACGATGATCATTGATCAGATCTCGGGTCTCGTGCGCGTGCGCATCATCAGCGGTCGCTGGGAGCTGCCGATCGTCAGCGCTTTCCGTCGGCGCTCAGCCGAACGTGCTCGGCGTGAGTCCACGGCTCTGAAGGCGACGCGATGACCGCCTCCGATGCGCGGAATGCTCTGCTGTCGGCGGTGGTCGGTAGGGTGATCGCGTGACTGATCGAGACGCACTTAACCTCACTGAGCGACCACTGCGGGTGCTGCACCTCTCTGACACGCATATATACGGCGACGAGTCGCTTCACTACGGCATTGTAGACACGGTGGCGGCGCTCGCTCGCACGCTCGACCGTGCTGAGCCGATTGAGAATATCGACGTCGTCGTGCTGAGCGGAGATCTGTCAGACGACATGTCAACGGGCTCGTACGAGCGTCTGCGCGACATCGTCGAGCCGTGGGCCGCGCGCCACGAGGCAGTGGTCGTCTATGCCATGGGAAACCATGATCGCGCTGCTGAGTTCGAGAGGGTTCTCGGGCCGCGCACGGGAGCGACCGAGGTGCGCGGAGTGCGCATTCTGCGGCTTGACTCCGCCGTTCCGGAGGCAGGCTATGGTCACGTTGACGACGAGCAGCTGCACTGGCTACGGCGTGAGCTCGACGCAGCATCCGGGCCATCGCTCGTTGTCGTGCACCACCCGCCGACACCCGCGTACGGGCCGCTTCTGAAGGCCCTTGAGCTGCAGAACCCCCGCGAACTTCTCGCCGTGTGCGCCGCGGGCGGGGCGACGGCGGTGCTGAGCGGTCACTATCACCACAGTCTTGTCTCCCGGGAGAACGGCGTGCCGGTTATCGTCGCACCGGGCATCGCCAACACGTCTGACGCCTGCGCCCCCGCCGGCCATGAGCGCGCGACGATCGGATCCGGGTTCGCCATCATCGATGTTCCGGCAGCCGGATCGCCCGTCGTAACGTTCATCGCCGCTCCAAGCGAGCGCGATGGTGCCGAGATCTTCAATCTTGAGCCGGCCGATGTCGACCGCATCGGTCGGGCCGCCGGGCCACCGAGTCGCGCCGGAACCGGCAGCGCATGACACCGACGAAACCCGGTGAGGTCATCGCGACGATCCGTTCGCTTCTGCCGTCTCTGCTGCCGACAGAGCGGGCCGTCGCAACCGTGCTGCTCGAGCGGTCGGGCGAGATCGTCGAGCTGAGTTCTCAGCAGGTGGCGGATGCCGCGGGCGCGTCGCGCGCGACTGTCGTTCGCACGTGCCAGAGCCTCGGGTTCACGGGCTACCAGCAGCTGCGCGTGCTGCTCGCGCGTGACGCGGCATACTCGCAGGTGCCGCAACCGACGGGCGGGCATGCACCTGGTACTGCAGGGATTATCGCCGAAACCTTCAGGCACGTGGCGGCCGGCATCGAGAACATGACGGCGCTGCTTGACGATGCCGAGCTCGACACGGCGGTGGAGGTGCTCGCAAACGCATCGCGCGTCGTCGTGAGCGGCAACGGACTTTCGGCACCGCTTGCGCTTGACGTCTCGGCGCGTCTGAGCAGTATCGGACGGCCAGCCGAGGCGCCGCTCGACGTGATCGGGCAGCAGATCACTGCGCGTCTGCTCGGTGAGAACGATGTTCTTCTCGCCGTCAGCGGCAGCGGATCGAACGCGTCGACACTGCGCATCGCGACGGCGGCACGCGATGCTGGCGCACGGGTCATCGCCGTGACGGCGTTTGCACGGAGCCCTCTCACGCAA
The DNA here is from genome assembly GCF_011751765.2 of Paramicrobacterium chengjingii. Taxonomy (GTDB): domain Bacteria; phylum Actinomycetota; class Actinomycetes; order Actinomycetales; family Microbacteriaceae; genus Paramicrobacterium; species Paramicrobacterium chengjingii. Next base: position 2,949,963 of record NZ_CP061169.1, on the reverse strand, counting down.
CTCGCCGATATCAACCTCGTCGTGACGATGCCAGATCTGACGTTTCGCGACGAGATCACTCTGGCCTCGCGACTGCCTCAGGCGATCCTCATCGAGGGGCTCGTCGCCGCGTTGACGCACCGGCTGGGAGACGTCGCCGTCCGGGCGAAAGCGCTCGCGCTCGACGCCATCAGCGAGAACCTCGCCGAGTAGCATCCTGACGTTCGTTCGTCGTCGCGCGTCGTTCGCGGACGACACGTCAATATGCCATGCGTGAACGTGAGACACTGAATTTTCTGCTGTGTGCCATCGAGAGGAATTCACGTGTCCACGCCCGACGAGGTCACCCCAACGCGCAGCATCGCGCTGCTCGGCAGCAGCGGAGGCAATCTGCGCAGCCACGGAGGAGACGATCCCGATCGTCTGCTCCACGACGTGGTAAGACAAGCCGACGCCGCAGGCTTCAGCATTGCCGCCGCGCAGTTCGTTGCTGCAGACAGCTCCATGGACCAGGCATCGTGCGATACTCCGGCCGCGCTGTGGAGCCTTGTCGACGGCACACCGACCGTTATTGTTCGCGGCACTCTTTCTGAGGTGAACACTGCGGCCCGCGAGATGGATGCCGCGATCGCCAACCAGGTATCGGCTGGAGAAATCGACGGGCTCATTGTGATGAGCGCCGATCCAGATGACACGAACGAGCGAACGATGGTCGCCGCCGCGGCCGCCGAGATTCCGGCTGCCGGAACAGGTGGCACATCTATCGCCGGCGCCCAGCGACTCGGTGTCAAGCTCATCGCGGCCTCAGGAACGACAGGAACGACAAGCACAACGCGTGCCGTCTCGTACATCTCCGGACTTGCTCGGCACTGGGGCGTCGGCTACCGACCATCGCTCGGCGGCAGCACCTCGACTCCGGGATCGACGGCGCCCGAGTCCGCGTGGCGGCGCATCAGCATCCGCGGCATCATGGTCGGCAGCATCCCGGCGTTCATCGCTCTCGCTCTCGTGCTCGCTCTGAGTCAGATCCCCTGGCTTTCCGCACTTACGCCCGTTTTCGACACGTTGATTGCGGGACTGCCCGTGGTCGTCTCGGCCGTGGCTGCACGCAAGATCTCTGGATTGGGCGAGGTGGGGCTCGTTGCGGGTGCGGTCGCGGGCATTCTTGCCACGGAGGGCGGCCTGCTGGGTGGACTCGTGGCGGGAATCCTCGCTGGCCTGCTCAGCGCCTGGCTGATCAAATGGACGCTGTCACACAGCTTTCCCGCGACGACGGCGAACATCGTCACCGGTGCGCTGGCGGGTCTGCTGCCGGGCCTGCTTGTCTACTTTGTTCTTGCCCCCATCACCGATGCGCTCGGTCTTGGCGTGAAGGGCGGAATCGAATGGGCTGTCGATATTAATCCCGCACTCGCGGGAGCGATTGCCGGCCTCGCGATCTGGCCAGCCATCATCGGCGGCGTGTACCATTCCGTGATTCTGCCTCTCGTTCTGCTTGAGATGGGCGAGAAGGGGCACAGCTTCTTCGGCGCGATCGACATGGTCTCACTCGTGATGGTGTCGCTCGGCATCACCCTCGCGAACGTGATTGTGCCCCGCACAAGCGGGGAACGCGCGCTGGCCGGTTCGGGTGCCGCCGTCAACTTCTTCTTCGGTACGTTCGTTGAGTCGTCGTATCCGTTCATGTTCGGAGACAAGAAGGTGTTCGCGATCGCACTCGTCGCTGCGACGGGCGGCGGCGTTGTCGTCGGCCTCACGGGGGCAGAAGCCACGGCATATCTTCCCGCGCTTGTTGCGCCCTTTGTGTCGACGACGGTTCTTGGCATGACGCTGTCTATGCTCGTCGCGTTCGCGCTTGCCTTCTCGTTGACTCTGCTGGTAGGGATTGCCCATAGACGAGCGGGCATACGCGAGAAGAGTGCCGCCTGATCCCTGTGGATCGCTGCGGGTGCGGGCAGGAGTAATCTTGGCGCATGGCGACGAAACAGGGCCCAGAAAGGCTGGCGGCGTTCACAGACGCGATCGTGGCCATCGCGATCACCCTCCTCATTCTTCCGCTCGTCGACGCGGCTTCAGACGACATCAACTCGGGGTCGACGTTTGCCGAGTTCTTCGGCGAACATTGGGGGCAGCTCGGAAGTTTTCTCATCAGCTTCGCCGTGATCGCACGGCTCTGGGTTGGTCATCACCGCATCTTTGAGCATCTGCGCACGTATTCACCGCGCATCCTGACTCTCACCATCCTGTGGTCCTTGACCGTGGTCATTATGCCGCTTCCCACGGCCATGACCGCGAACTTTGCCGTCGAACCTGCGGTGATCGGCTTTTACATCGCGACGATGGGCATGAGCAGCCTCATGTTGACGTTGCTCGTCGTCGTGATCCGGGGTTCTGAGAACGAGAACCCAGACGACCGGCTGCCGTTGTCCGTGCTTGCCAGCAGCGCAGGAACGACGGTTTTGTTCTTCATCGCGGGAATCGTCGGTGTACTTTTCCCTGTGGTGAACTACTACGCACTGTTCATTCTCGTACTGAGTTGGCCGGTCAGCGCCATCTTCGGACGTGTCCTGCGCCTTCGTGCTCCAGAAGCCGAGTCGCGTGTACCCCGGCATGGGGCGTAACCTTGGTTTCCGGTCGTCCGGAGAAGCCACGCGGCCGATGGATGAAAGGTTCACTTGAGCGACGAATGTAGGCACGGCTTCGAACCCGAGCTGTGTGCGGTCTGCAATCCACCGAAGGTCCCCGAGAAGATCGTCGCGACGAGAGTCACGACAGCAACCCGAACGACACAGTCGAATTCGGTGAATCGCGGCTCAAAGAAGCAGGGCAAGCCGGTGCGCGTCGATCAGCAACGTCTGTATCACGTCACGCACACGCGCAACCTGCCTGCGATTCTCGCTGGGGGAAGCATCCTTTGCGACGATCTGCTGCATGACGCAGATCGAACCGAGGGGGCAGAGGTCGCGCTCTCCAGTGAAGAGAACCGTGCCGCTCGTCGGCGCATCATGATCGACGATGCTGCCGTGTCGGCGTATGTGCCCTTCTTTCTCTCGCCCGACGCCTCGGTGTGGGGCAGCATCCGTTCCCGTGAACCCAACGTTCGTCTCGCTTCCGACATTGTGCGCACCTCACCCACCGACTATGTGATGCTCGTGGCGACGGTGGCGAGCATTCGTGCCGCAGACGGCGACATAGTGATCGCCGACGGAGACGCTGCAGCAGGGCTCACCCGTTTTGCGAGCGAACCAGATCAAGCAGATCGGATGCTCGCGCGCGTCGCCCTTGACGACAGCGGCGAGCTGAAGCTGGTTGCCGAAGCTCTCGTGCGCGGAGAGGTGCCGGTGTCGGCACTGAGCATCATCGGTGTGGCGAGTATCAAGCAGCGTGAGCGTGTGAAGCAGCAGCTCGCCGACGCCGGGCTGCACACGAAGGTAGCCGCGCACCAGCCGTGGTTTGTCGCGCAGTAGTTCGACATCACGAGCATGCCCTCTACGCTGAGTGCATGCACCAGCCCGTTGCCGACACGACCGCTCGCCTATGAACCGGCTGACGCGGGCTTTCCTCGGGCTGTTCGCCGCCCCGCGGATCAACATGCGCGAGGACTACGGCAAGGTCCGGCGCTTCCAACGTCGACTCGCCGTCATGTCGATGCCGTGGCGCCGTACGCCATATAGGCAGACCGTCGCCGATGCCGGGGGACGCTCGGTCTCTGTTCGCGTCTTTCAGCCGAAGGAGCGGCGGCGTGACGATGTTCTTCTTTTCTTCCACGGCGGTGGTTGGGTCACAGGCGACATTGAGACGTACACGCCGGCGTGTGCCACGATAGCCGACCTCACAGGCTGCGCCGTGGCCTCGGTCAACTACCGGCTCGCGCCGGAGCATCCCTTCCCCGAAGGTCTCGACGATTGCTTCGGGATCGTCGAGCAGCTGCTGGAGAACCCTCAGCGCGCGGGCATCGCCGATGCGGCGAACATCGTGCTGGTGGGAGACTCTGCCGGGGGCAATCTCGCCGCCGCTCTCTCCCTCAAACTCCGCCAACAAGGTCACCGAGGCGCTGGACGGCAGATCCTGCTCTATCCCGTCACGCACTGGGACCACGCTCTGGCAACATCTCCGTTCGCCTCGGTGCGTGAGCACGGTGAAGATCTCAGACTCACCAGCGCCGAAGTGCAGGATTATTTCGATATGTACGTGCCTGACCCAGAACGGCGCAAAGATCCGCTCGTAGCTCCTCTGGAGTCGACGGATCTTTCTGGGCAGCCGACGACTCTCGTGGTGACGGCGGAGCTTGACCTTCTGCGCGATGAAGGTGAAGCGTACGGTCGCGCACTCGCCCGGGCAGGAAACATCGTGCGGATTCACCGCGTGCGCGGGGCATTGCACGGGTTTATCCAGTTGCCACGGTTCTCACGGCCGGTGCGGGAGGCCTACGCGGTGATCAACGCGTTTCTCGACGATCACCTCGCGTCCGACGAGAATGATGCCGATGCCGAGAGCCCCGGCCAGGAGGCGGCTACGTGAGCCGCGGGGACTGGACGCGACGCAACTGGGTGCGGCTCGACAACGCGTCAAACATCTTTCTTGCCGCGCGGAGCGACTCCGATCCCAAGGTGTTCCGTATCAGCGCCGAGATGGATCATGACGTGGATCCGGTGCTGTTGCAGAAGGCTCTGGATGCGACGTACGACCGTTACCCCCTCTACCATGCCGTGCTGCGTCGAGGCGTGTTCTGGTACTACCTTCAAGACAGCGACCTGCGCCCGCGCGTCACTGGCGATCGGCAGCACACCTGTTCTCCCATCTACCAGGCGGACCGGCGCAACCTGCTCTTCCGAGTGATGCATCATCGCCAGCGCGTCATCCTCGAGATCTTCCACGCCCTGTCCGACGGCACCGGCGCCTTATGGTTTCTCACTGACCTCGTGACAAGCTACGGCGCATTACGTTACCCAGAACAGCCGACATCGCCAGACCCGTCCGGTGCCGGGCCCGTCGCTCCTGACGACCTCGCACAGCGCGACGCACACACGCCGGCCGATGAGAGCGCAGAGCCGACACACGGTCTTGTCGCCGACAGCTTCGCGCATTATTTTCGCCGCCGGCGTCGCCACGAAGCACCAGCGTCGGAGTCGGACTTCAGGAACAGCCGGGCCCGGCCGGCGCTGGGGGTGCCTCGACGTGTCGGCAGGTTCTTCCATCTGCCGGAGAAGAAGGTGTACCGCGTCAGAGGAACCCGCACCCCGGACAACCGGACGCGTGCCGTCGAACTCACGATGCCCGCGCACGACGTGCTGAACCTCGCGCGCGCTGAAGAAGTCCCACTGACGATGTTTTTGACGGCGTTGTTCTTCGAATCCATTCGTTTGTCGGCGGGCGACCTGGGCAAAGCCCGCACCCTGTCGGCATCGGCGCCCGTCAACCTGCGCCAATTCTTCCCCTCGACATCGCCTCGCAACTTTTTCGCAACGGTGCGGGTGCACCACACCTACGGCGAGAGCGCCGACGATGTGGGGACAATCTGCAAACAGCTCGATGCTCAGTTCGGCCCGAAGGTCAGTCCCGAGGCGTTGGAGAAGACGCTGCGCCAGTTCATTCGGCTTGAGGGTCTGCTTGTCTTGAGGGTCATACCGAGGCCGCTCAAAGATGTGATTCTGAGGCTGATCAATTGGGGCAACAACCGCGGTCTCAGCATCGCAGTCTCAAACCTGGGCCGCGTGAGTCTTCCCGAATCCGTCGATGCACACGTGGGACGCATGTTGTTTCACGTATCAGCGGCGCGACCGCAGATCTGCGTCATGAGTCATGCCGGAATGCTCACGATCAGTTTCACGTCTCCGTTCGTCGAGACCGATCACATCAAGGAGTTCGCGCGGCTTCTCACCGACCGTGGGGTCGCCGTCACTGTCGCCGCCGCGCGGGTCACCGAAGAGGAACTCGCGGAGGCCGCATTGTGAGGCATTGCGACGCATGCGCGGTTGACATCGAGGGGGCTTGGGGTCGGTGCCCACTGTGCGGAACTCCGGTCACGGGCGAGGCAACGGCGAGTCCGCTGCCGTCAGTGCCGTTGACGTTCTCGCGGCGTCGCGTGGTGAGGGTGCTCTTCTTCACCTCTCTCGCCGTCATCCTCGCGTCGTTCGCTGCCCAACTGCTGTTTAGTCATGAGCTCACCGGCCTGGGCATGATCCGCTCCGTCTGGCTGGGGCTGAGTGCCATGTGGCTTGTCGTGCTGATGGCTGTGCGCAAACGTCGCAATCTCGCGAAAAGCACCGTCTACCTTGTCGTGATCGTCGGCCTCATCTGCGTCTACTGGGACTACCTCTCGGGGTGGCCCGGCTGGTCATTGACGTATGCGGTGCCGATCCTCTGCGCGTCGTCCATTGTCGCCCTGCTGATCACCGTCCGACTCATGCGCATCGAGACGGGCGAGCACGTCGTCTACAGCGTATTGACGGTGCTGCTGGGACTCGCGCCCATCGGCTTTCTGGCGTTCGGCTGGGTGACGAACGCGTTGCCGTCGATCATCTGCGGCGGGCTCAGTCTGATCGTGCTTGTGCTGCTGCAGCTTGTCGGAGGGCGTACCGTCCGCCATGAGCTCGGTAAGCGACTGCACGTATAACGGGAGTGCTACTCGGCGGTGACGAGCGGATCGGCCGGGCGGGTGAGGTCGACGATCTCGCCGTCAGCCCCGACACCTTCGATGGGGAACCCGTTGCGCCCCCAGTATTCGTAGCCGCCGATCATCTCGCGCACGTCGTATCCACGTTCGAGAAGAACCTTCGCCGTGTACGTCTCGCCGTTGCAACCCGGGCCCCACCCATAAACGATGAGCGTGCGATCGGCCGACATGCCACCAAGATCCCGATCGAGGTCGCTCGTCGGCAGATGAAGAGCCCCGGTCACGTGGCCGTGATCCCATGAAGCCTGCTTGCGTGTGTCGACCAACACAGCACCACGTTCCTGCGCTGCACGCGCTGCCACGACATCGATCTCGTATGCGAGCCGTGCTTCCACATGAGCAAGGCGGGCACGGATGCTGTCAGCAGCGCTGCCTTCTGCGGCATCCGTCATGATCAGCGCTTCAGCAGCTCAGCGAGCTTCGGCAGCTGTGTCTCGTCTTCGAGCGCCGAGCCGACGGCGACAACACGAACTCCCGCGGTGAGGAAGTCACCGGCGTTTCCGGCATCCATTCCTCCTGTCGCCACGAACTTCGCTCGGGGGAACGGTCCGCGCATGGCGCCGAACCACGATGTGCCGAGCAGGGAGGCGGGAAACGCCTTGAGCCACGTGAGCCCTTCTTTCATGGCGAGCTGAACCTCGCTTGGCGTTGCGACGCCGGGGAGAGCCGGAAGGCCCGCGTCCGTCGAGGCACGCACAACCTCCGGGTCGAAGCCGGGGCTCACCGTGAATTCAGCACCGGCGGCGGCGGCCTGAGCCACGTGCTCGACGGTGACCACGGTTCCGGCGCCCACGCGCTTGCCTCGGGCGCGACCGGCTTCAGAGACCGCTCGCAGTGCGTCGATGTCGTCTGCGGTCTGAATCGGGAGTTCGACCACGTCGATGCCGAGGTCCCAGGCGGCGGCAGCAACTTTAAGACTGCGCTCCACGCCCATGCCCCGCATGATCGCCATGAGCGGGGCATCGGCGAAAATTGAATTGAATTCTGTGTTGTCGGCCATGGTCAGCCCTTCTGTTCGGTCGTCTCTGAGATGTAGTCGCTCGTCGATTGCAGCACGAGGCGTGCTCGCGTGTGGCCTGCGGCCAGCCGATCGGATGCCGCTTCGCCACGCAGCGCTGCCGCGAGATAGCCAGCGGCAAACGCGTCGCCGGCGCCCACCGCTTCGACGACGTCGGCCGGGGTCGTCGCGACGAAGACACGCTCGTCTGTTTCGGCTGTGCGGTGAAACTCGGTGGCACCGATTTCGCCGTCTTTGACGATGAGTCGCTCGGGTTCGGGCAGAATTGCTCGAACATCGTCTGCCGTTTCGGTTCCCCAGAGCGTCTGCGCCTCGTCGAGCCCGACGAAAACGATGTCGGCGCGGCTGGCGAGGGAGCGCAGTGTGGCGGAGGCGATGTCGATCGGCCACAGCGCAGCGCGGTGATTCACGTCGAAGCTCAGCGTCGCGTCGCTCGACGCTACGCGCTCGTACACCGTCTCAAGAAGCGCGGCGCAGCTCGACGACAGCGCGGCGGTGATTCCCGTGAGATGAACGATTTCGGACGACTCGAGGGGAATGCTTCGCACAGTGTCGGGGCTCATTCGGGATGCTGCAGAGCCACGGCGATAGTAGAGAACGCCGTTTCCCGGGTCTTTGAAATACACGCCCGTCGGTGCCTCGGCATCCGATGTCACCCACCGAGTATCGACGCCGCGGGCGCTGATGGTGGTGCGGAGACGCTTGCCGAGGGCATCGTCGCCGACGGCGCTCACCCATGCGGCATGCACGCCAAGGTGGGAGAGGTGCGAAGCGAGGTTCGACTCGGCGCCGCCCGCGTCGAGTCGAAAATCGGTGGCGGTAGCCAACCGTTCGGCTGATGCCGGAGTGACGAGAACCATTGTCTCGCCGATGGTGATCAGGCGGGGAGCGGCCTCAGAAGTCATGAAACAATAATGCACAGGTTGTGCGCCGTATGCAATTAGCGTTGCAATATATGCAACACTCGACAAATGATTGGCGAGTTGCACGAGTCCATTGTGCGCGGTTACCGTTGCCTTTGTACGCAACACCTTGTGCAGAAAATGCACACACTATGTGAGTAGGCACCACGATGACGACATCGCTTCTTCTCGACGACCTGGGCAGCGAGCGGCTCTCCGCCCGAGACAAGGGCATTCCCGCGCGGGCGTTCGGCCTCACTGTTCGCGAGTTTCTTGACAGTGAACCGCGGCTCAGTGAGTTCTGGACTCCGATCATCGCACTCGACGATCAGGCGATGCAGGGCAACCTCGATGTGATGCGCGAGTGGACGGTCACGCGCGGGCTCGAGCTGATGCCGCACGGAAAGACGACGATGGCGCCCGCACTCTGGCAGCGGCAGCTCGATGCCGGATGCACGGGCATCACGCTCGCCACAATGGCGCAAGTGCGCACGGCGCGCACCTTCGGGTTGAGCTCAATCATGTTAGCCAATTCAGTCGTTGACGAGCGCTCGCTGCGCTATCTCGCCGCAGAGCTTGCCGACCCGGCGTTTCGCTTTGTCTGCTGGGTTGACTCGGCCGCGACGATCGACGCGATGGAACAGGCGCTCGCGGGTGTCACCCTCGACCGCCCGATCGATGTGTGCATTGAGCTCGGCCAAGTCGGCGGCCGCACAGGAGCGCGCACGGTCGACGAGGCGATTGCTGTGGCGCGGCGTGCCGCGGCATCCGGTGTCGTCCGGCTTGCCGGAGTTGGCGGATACGAGGGAAGCCTCGGCCATGACCGCTCAGCGCATTCTGTCGACGCCGTGCGCCGCTACCTTGAGCGCCAGGTTGAGCTGCATCGAGCACTCGGCGACCTTTACGACGATGGTGACATCTACGTGACGGCGGGAGGCAGCGCCTACTTCGACATCGTCGCCGACGTCTACGCGGGTGCAATGACCGACGACGCGCGCACGCACTGGACTTTGAGATCTGGCGCGTACATCACCCACGACGACGGCTTCTACCGCGGCATCTCGCCGCTCGATGAAGCGGGCGACAACGTTGCGAACCCGCTTCGCTCCGCAATGCGAGGCATCGCTCGCGTTGTCTCACACCCCGAACGGGGCCTCGCGTTGATCGATGCGGGCAAGCGCGACTTTCCGTTTGATGAGGGCCTGCCGATTCCGCGCGGAGTCGCCGCCGACATTGGGCAGACGTGGCGTGCACTCGTCGGTGCAGAGATCTCGGCAATGAATGACCAGCACAGCTACCTGACGCTGACCGATCAGGATGTCGCGATCGGCGACGTCGTCTCACTCGGCCTCTCGCACCCATGCACCGCGTTCGACAAATGGCACTACCTCCCCGTTGTCGAATCGGCGGAGTCCGACCGCGTCATCGACCTCGTTCGCACGTTCTTCTAGAGCATCCGAGTCACCAGCTACAACACAAGGAGCACCCATGCGAACCATCCTGCAGGGCGGAACCGTCGTTGATCGCGACGGGGCGCGCGTCGCTGACGTCTCCCTCGACGGCAAGACGATCGTCGCCGTCGGCGCTGTCATCCCGAGCGAAGCCGACCACGTGATCGACTGCTCCGGGCGGTACGTGCTGCCGGGATTCGTCGACGCGCACTCGCACGCAGATGGGCTTCTCACAGACGACGGTGTGCAGCGGGCGCTGCTCAAACAGGGCGTGACGACCATTGTCGCCGGTCAGGATGGCGTGTCGTTCGCCCCGGGCGACGGCGCCTATTCGAGCGAGTACTTCGCGGCCATTAACGGACCGCATCCAAGCTACGCGGGTGGCGGCGTCGCCGAGTACCTGGGCGCGGTCGACGGGGCATCGAGGCTCAACGCCGCGTACGCGATCCCCGCCGGAACCGTGCGCTGGGAGATCTGTGGGCGCTCCACGGCGACCGCGAGCGACGCCGAGCGCGATGCGATGGCGGCGCTCGTCGAGCGGGGGATGCGCGACGGCGCCGTCGGGCTGTCGACAGGGCTCGACTATGTGCCCGGAATCTTCGCCGATGCCGACGAGATTGCGGCGCTCACTATGCCGGTCGCCGAGGCCGGCGGTGTCTACATCAGCCACATGCGCGGCGGTTACGAGGCGAACTCTTCCGAAGGCATCGATGAGATCACCGCCATCGCAGCGGCAACGGGGGCACGCGTGCACGTCTCGCACTTTCACGCCGAGGCGCACGTCGTGCTTGCCCAGCTCGACGTGCTCGAAGCGGCGGGAGTCGACGCGACGTTCGACGCCTACCCGTACACGCGCGGCTGCACCCTCCTCGCGATGCCGCTGCTGCCACCGGAACTCTCGGCACAGCCTGTCGACGATGTCGTGCGGGTGATCGGCGACCCCGCCGAGCGCGCCCGGCTTCGCCGCGACTGGTTTCCCGAAGTCGACAGCAAGCCGAGCCTCGGGCCCGAGTGGCCGAGCATGATCACCCTCGCGCACGTTGCTGCGCCCGAATACGCGTGGACGCACGGCATGACAGTTCAGGATGCCGCTGCGGCGGCCGGTGTGGACGCCATCGATCTCGCTCTCGACGTGCTCACGGCATCCCGCCTGCAGGCAAACGCCGTCATGGCGGTGCGCTACGATCGCCCGGTCTCCGAGCTCGCGCAGATCTTCGCTCATCCCGGGCACATGGGCGGATCTGACGGCATCTTCATCGGAGCCCACCCTCACCCGCGTGCCCGAGGCACCTTCGCACGCTACCTGCGCGAGTGCGTGCGCGAGACGCAGACTTGGACGTGGCCCGAGGCAGTCTCTCACCTTTCTGCTGTGCCCGCCGAACGATTCGCGCTTGGCCGTCGCGGGCGCATCGCACCGAGTTGGATCGCCGACCTGATCGTCGTTGACCCGGACGTCGTCGGCGATTCGGCGACCTACGAGCATCCCCTGGGTGAAGCCGTCGGAATTGACGACGTGATCGTTGCCGGAGTGCCGGTGCTCGCGGGCGGCGAGTTGCAGCAGTTGCTCCCCGGTCGGGGTATTCGTCGTAGCGAGGTGCGCTAGCCCATGCAGCATCCACTCGCCCCCGTCGAAACACAGGAGTGCCCATGTCGCAGAGCGTGAAACGTGCGGCTCGCATAGTCGATTCGATTGCCGCGGAGCCGAAGACCGTCGTGCAGCTTGCCGAGGAATTCGAGTTGCACCGGTCGACCATGTTTCGTGAACTGCAGTCGCTCGAAGAGGTGGGCTACGCCCGACGTCGCAAAGATGGAACGTACACTCTGGGGTTCCACCTCGTCTCGCTTGCGCAGAACTCACTTGAGAGCATCGATCTGCGTGACGTGGCGTCGGGCCCTCTGCGTCGCCTGCACAAGGTGGTGGGAAACACGGTGCATCTTGCAGCGCTCATGGATGACTCCATCATTTATGTTGACAAAGTCGAAGATGCCAGCGGTGTGCGCATGTACTCGCGGGTCGGCGCACCCGTGCGCACCCATTGCAGCGGTGTAGGCAAGGCGATTCTCGCGAACATCGACGTCGGCCACAGGGATGCTGTGCTTGCAAGCACCGACTGGGCGAAGTACACCGAGAACACGATAACGACGCGCAGCGGGCTCGATGTGGAGCTCGCGGCAATCGCCGAGCAGGGCTGGGCCGTCGACGACGGTGAGTTCGAGGACTTCGTCAACTGCGTTGCGGTGCCGATCATCAGCAGGGCCGGAGCGGTCGGCGCGCTGTCGCTCACGGCGATTCGCATGGTCGAAGACCTCGATCAGCTGAAGACTCGCCTTCCGCTGATGCAGCAGACGGCGCAGCAAATCGCCCGCGAGCTCGGCTAAGAATAGCGACGCCCGCAATCTCGCAGCAAGGTAGCACCGTGCGGACAACGTGCATGCATGTAACCCTCAACGTTGTCCGCAGCTCTCGACATCGTCGCGCAGTCGGCGGCTGGGTCGTGTGACCGAGCCGAGGTCAGGCAGCGACGGAGAGCCGGAAGCCGCCCTCGATGAGCTCGATGGACAGCTGCTCGAGGCTCGTGAGCACGACGTCGGCGTCGAGCTCATCCGGCGTGTGCGTTCCGGGAAGGCCGATTGTGAAGCATCCGGCCGCACGCGCTGAGGCGAGGCCGGCCGGAGCATCCTCGAAGGCAACGCAGTCGCTCGGGTGCGCGCCCAAGCGCGCGGCGCCGGTCTCGAAAGGCTCGGGGTCGGGCTTTCCCGCGACAACGTCGTCGAACGTGACGAACGAATCGGGGCGGGGAATTCCGGATGCCGCGATGCGCACGTCGGCGAGAGCCTGCGTGCACGAGGTGACGATCGTCCACGAGTGCTCGGGGAGAGCAGTGAGCAGGTCGAGTGCTCCGGGGAGGGCGACGACGCCGTCGGTGTCGTCGATCTCCAGCTGAGTGACACGCGCGAGGGCCTGTTCCACCTGATCGGCGGGCAGGATGCTGGCGAGCAGCTCGCGTGCCGGGCGGCCGTGGTGGTTGCCTGTGCCGAGGTCTGTCTGAACGCCCTGCTCTGCGGCCAGCCGAGCCCAGGAGCGCAAGACGGCGGGTGTCGAGTCGATGAGAGTACCGTCCATGTCGAAGAGCGCTCCGCGGAATGTGCGGGTCTGAAGGGCGGATGCCGCGTCGAGATCGAGTGTCACCGGTGTTCTCCGTTCGTTGCCACGATCGTATCGATTCGACCCGAGGAAACCCTCAACTGCCGCAGGTACCTCACGTGTGCGACTACTGATATGTAGGTGTTTTTGTCAAGGGGGCAGAGTGAAACGGTCCCGGGAAGTGTAGGGCTTGTCCGGGACCGTTTCTGCTGGCATCTGGCGGAGTGGGGTCTGACGTGTCTTTCGACGTTAACACGGTCAAACTGATATGCGCAGGTTGGTTACTGCAGGGCGAAGCGTGCGATGGTGGAGCGGTGCCGCAGGTCTAGAGATCGAGCGTCGCCCGTCAGTGCTGATGGGCTGTTCATAATAGTAGAGCGGGTCATTCCACACGTGTTCGCAGACCTCACGGCCGTCGTGGTGTCAGCGGTCTGGGGTGTCAGTCAGTCATGATCGCGAGTGACCAGCACCAGCCGGAGAGTTCTCTGGCGATCGCGACGTTGGCGATTGTTGCCTTCTTTCGTCGGGCTACGAATTTCTCCCACTGCTTGTGGAGTCGTTCGTTTCCGGCTTGTCCGCGTAGTCGGGCTTCCTGTGAGGCATTTTGCTGTCGGAGCGTCAGTGCTGAGGTCGGTTGCTGTCGGAGCTGTTTGCGGTGGTGCCAGGCGGCCTCGACGAGGAGTCTGCGGGCATGGGAATTGCCGGTCTTGGTGATACCGCCGAGTCTGCGTGAAGTTCCTGACGAGTATTCCGACGGGGTGAGTCCGAGATAGGTGCCAATTGTTTTCCCGGTGAATCTGTCCCAATCGGCGATCTCAACGGCAAGCGCGAGACTAGTGAGCGCACCCATGCCACGCAGGCAACCCAACCGGGTCACCACAGGTGCGAATTCAGAAGCATCAGCCATTCTTTCAATTTCGGCATCGAGTCGGTCTCTGCGGGCAAGGACTTGCGCAACGGCTTCGTAGGATGCATCGAACGCGTATTGGTAAGCGATTGTGCCTGCGCGATGCTCCCGGATCCACACGTCGTGCTTGCGAGTCCATGTGCCACCTCCGTCGTAAACATGCCCGTGACGAAGAAGCAGTTTTGAGAGACGATGGCGTGAGGCCATGAGGTCATGGCGGCAGTCTTCCCGCGCCCGGACAAGATCGCGTGCAGTCTCCTCGTCAATAGTGGGGACACGCACGGGGGTGATCTGTCCAAGCTGGAGGAGATGCGCCAAATGCAGAGCATCATTCTTATCGGTTTTGACACGGTCACCTGGCGGACGCTGCAACTTCGATGGGGCGGCGATCACGCACGCGATGCCAGCACCTGTGAGGCGACGGGAGAGATCATAGCCTGTCGGGCCGGCCTCGTAAGTGGTGAGAGCCGGTACTGCGAGACCACGGACCCAATCGATCACCGCGGCCGGATCATAGGGAAACTTCTTCCAGGTAACTTCACCGGTATCGCTGTGAATTGCTTGCGCGACGATGGACCTGGCGTGCACGTCCAAACCCACGTGAGTACGATAGATGTTCAACTGGGGCCTCCAAGATCGACTGAGGAAGACCAACCCCGTCAAGGCTCCAGCACCTATGCTGGAGCCCCGCAAATGGCACGGCTGGTAAACCTCGATCATGCGATCTGGGGCCTCAGCCTTGTCAAGAGGTAGCCACAGTCATATCGTCTAGTGGGCTTCGTCGTACGCCTTCTGCGCTGCAGACACGTCGTGCACGTGCTCGATCGCCCACTCTTGAAGGGCATCGAGGGGCTCAAGGAGTGAGCGACCCGCGTCAGTGAGCGCATACTCCACACGCACCGGCACCTCGGGGTACACCGTGCGTCGCACGAGGCCGTTGCGCTCGAGACCCCTGAGAGTCTGTGTCAGCATCTTCTGCGAGATGCCTTCGATCTGGCGACGCAACTCTGAGAAACGTGCTTCGCCGTGCCCGAGGATGCCCATAATGAGCACTGTCCAGCGGTCGCCGATGCGGTCAAGGAGGGGACGCGTCGGACAGTCAGCGATGTACGGGTTGCCGCGGAATTCCGAAATGGACTTGTTGGTTACCACAAAGTGCCTTCTTCCCATCAGAGAGATGCTCTCTTATAGTAACTACCGGTTGCCGATTGGCGCCACTGTTTCACTGAAAGGTATTCAATGTCTCGCATCACTGTCATCGGCGGCACCGGTTACGCCGGGTCTGCCATCGTTGCCGAAGCCGCATCTCGTGGCCACGAGGTCACTGCGCTGAGCCGTTCGATTCCCACTGAGCCCGTTCAGAACGTGAACTACGTGCAGGGCGACGCCACAGACGAAGCAACGCTGGCGTCGGTCATCGAAGGATCCGACGTGGTGGTGGGCGCGCTCGCCCCACGTGGCGATCTCGCCAGCGCGTGGCGCGACTTCTACCGCTTGCTCTCGCGACGAGCAGATGCCGCAGGCGTTCGGCTGTACATCGTGGGCGGCGCATCATCGCTGCGCCCCGCGCCCGGAGCAGACCGTTTCGTCTCAGACCTCAGCGGAATCCCTGAGGAGCTCCACGAGGAGATTCGCCTCGGGGCGGCCTTCGTGGTCGACGATCTTCCGGCAACACCCGAGACGCTGGACTGGGTATTTGTGAGCCCGGCACTCCGGTTCGGCGCGCACATGCCCGGCGAGCAACTCGGTCGTTACCGCCTCGGTGACGACGTCGCGGTTGAGCCCGACGGAGGCGCGATCTCTGCCGCAGACTATGCCCTCGGGTTCGTCGACGTGATTGAGAAAGGCACCCACCACAGAGCGCACGTCAACCTCGGCCACTGAGGCTGCGGCTACCTCGCACGGCGGCGGTGAAACAGCATCCGTCCGACCAGGCCGATTGCAAGAACGATCACCCCGGCGGCGAGGCTCTGCCACGGCACCGCCGCGGCGAGGGCAATGCACCCCACCATGCCAACGGCCTGCAACCACGTGGGGTAGCGCCGGTGTGGGGTGCCCTGCGTCCATGCCGAGACATTGGCGATGAAGTAATAGAGCAGCACGCCGAAGCTTGAGAAGCCGATGGCGCCGCGCAGATCCACCATGAGAACAAGCACGATCGAGATGGCGGCCAGCAGCAGTTCGATGCGATGCGGAACACGCCACCGTTCGTGAATGGCTGCGAGCGGCCGCGGTAGGTCTCCCTCACGCGCCATGGCGAGGCCGGTGCGCCCAATTCCTGCCATGAGGGCGAGCAGGGCGCCGAGGGATGCCGCGGCCGCCGCGACCTGCACAACCGGCCGCGCCCACGGGGGCACAGCATCACGCAGAGGCGAAATCGTGTGCGCGAGCTGATCTGGGCCGAGCACCGTGAGCACGGTGAGGGCAACGATGCTGTAGACGACGAAGGCGCCGACAAGCGCGATCACAATCGCCCGCGGAATCGTGTGTGCGGGGTCGCGCACTTCTTCGCCCATGGTCGCGATTCGCGCGTACCCGGCAAACGCGAAGAAGATCAGCGCCGCCGACTGCACAATTCCGTACGGCCCAGCCGCGAAGACGTCGCCGATCGGTGTACGTTCGGCACCGACGTTCGCGGTGACGAGGGCGATGGCGAGGCACACGAGAACGATGGTCACGATGACGCGTGTCGCCAGCGCCGTTCGCGTGACGCCCAGATAGTTGACGAGCGCGACGCCCGCGACAGCGAGGGCTGCGACGGGCTTCTCCCACCCGGCCGGAGCCGCATATGCGGCGAAAGTGAGTGCCATCGCGGCTGTCGATGCGGTTTTGCCGATCAGAAAACACCAACCCGCTGCGAACCCCCACCACGGTCCGAGCTGTGCGCGCCCGTACGCGTAGGTTCCCCCAGACACCGGATGCTGCGCTGCAAGTTGCGCCGACGACGTCGCATTGCAGAAAGCGACGACGGCGGCGATGCCGAGACCGACGAGCAGCCCAGTACCCGCCGCCCGAGCGGCCGGGCCGAACACCGCGAAGATGCCGGCGCCGATCATCGAGCCGAGCCCGATGACGACGGCGTCTGCGAGGCCGAGGCGACGCGCGAGCGTGGTCATGGTGCCTAGGGTATGACCGCGACGTGTCTCAGAGGAAACATCGAGTGCGATCGTCAGATCACGTGTGCTCGGTGTATCCGTATAGATCGGTCTGAGCGCCGTTCACCCAGAGCTCGTTGCCGTCGGGTGTCGAGAGAATGAGAGTGCGGTTGTAGGCCTCGTCGACGACAGAGTTCTCGAAGTTGGCGTCGGTGAGTCGCTCGGCAAGTGCGTCTAGATTGCCACGGTACTCGAGCGAGAGGCTGACCGGCGAAGCATCCGGAGTCTGTGCTGCGTGCTCCGCGTGCAAAGCGAGGATGCCGCCACCCGGCGCTGTCAGATCTGCCCATGTTCCGGCGTCAGACGACGTGCGTGGCTTGAGCTCGAGCGTCGTTGCGACGTTGGTGCTCGCTGGCACATTCGGCGTAAAGAAGAGTGGCAGGATTGCCGTGTCGCCTCGTGGTGCGCGGGCATGGCCGACAACCGCGTGAATCGTGGAGTGGGGGTCGAGGGCGATCTCGAGTGTCGCTCCGACGCCCTCCATCGCGCCCCGGATGACGGCGATGCCGGCTGCGCTGAGTTGAGTTTCGAGGTCGGCGAGAGCGTCGTCGTCGTCGACAAGCATCCAGACCTCCGCCGTGCCGACACGGGGGTCGCTGGCGTCCACTGCGTGCAATGCCAGCATTCCGTCGCCGTCGAACTCTGTCCACGCATCGTTCTTCTCGCCATTCGCGGTGAGACCGAGTGCCTCGGCGAGGGCGTGCCAGGGGTGCGGATGCTGTGTGAACTGGATTACTTGAATCGTGGTCATGAGGTGCCCTCCTGCGAGACGTAGTCGTTCATGATGCGTTCGACAAGTGATGACAGCGAGGTCTGCTCATCGATTGCGCGGTGCTTAATTTGCGTGACAAGTGAGGCGGGCAGGTACACATTGAACTGCACCTTCTTCGCTTTTGCATCGTCTAGCATGCTAGCAAGATAGCTTGCTTGATGTGATGGCCGCAACTCATAGGTCAAAATCCGCGCCTCAGGGCGCCCCGAAATGCAATCTGTGACATCTGAAAATGAGTCGCGTGAACCTCGACGTGCAGCACAGCGTCGTCCACAGGTCGAGCATCGGGCCCTCGGCTGTCGGAGGCAGCCGGTAGCGTCGAACCATGCGTATTCTGCACACGTCCGACTGGCATATCGGCCGGTCGTTCCACGGGCACCAGACGCTCGACGCGCTCGACGGCGTGCTCGAGGCCCTCACCGCGATCGTGCGCGAACGCGAGATCGACGTTGTAATCGTGGCGGGAGACGTCTTTGACTCGGCGACGCCCTCGGCCGATGCCTATCGCCTGCTCACGCGCGCGCTGACGCGACTGCGAGAGACGGGTGCGGTGATTGTCGTGACGAGCGGTAACCACGACTCGGCTGCGAGGCTTGGATTCCAGTCGGAGTTCGCGCGACTCGCCGGCATCCACGTGTTCACAAGCGACGAGACGCTCGACGTTCCCATCACGGTTAATGACGACGACGGCCCTGTGCATTTCTACGGCATCCCGTACCTCGAACCGGCGCTTATCAGGCACAGGTACCCGGGCGAAACACTGCGCACGCAGGCCGACGTCGTATCGTTTGCGATGCGCCGTGTGCACGCTGACGCCGCCGAACGCGGCGGACGCTCTGTCGTGGTGTCGCACTGCTTCGCCCAGGGCGTGGCGGATGCCGCGAGCGACGTCGAACGCGACATCACGTCGGGCGGCATCGACCTTGTGCCCGCGAGCGTCTTCGAGGGAGTCGACTACGCGGCGCTCGGGCACATTCACGGGCGTGCGACGCTGACAGACAGCATCCGGTATTCGGGTGCCCCACTGCATTACTCATTCAGCGAGGCACGCAAGCCGCGCGGCGTTTGGCTTGTCGAGCTCGATACGATGGGCCTCCGGGAGGTGGAGTGGGTCGACTTGCCGATTCCGCGGCGACTCAGCATCCTGACCGGCACGCTCGACGAACTGCTGACCGACGACGCCTACACCGACGCCGAAGACGACTGGGTCAGCGCCGTGCTGACGGACACGGTGCGACCACTCGATGCGATGCGCAAGCTGCAGCGAAGGTTTCCGCACTGCGCCACGATGGTGCACGAGCCCTCCGTGGTGGCCGACCACGGCACGCGCACGTACGCGCAGCGGGTGCAGGGTAAGAGCGATGTCGACGTGATCGACGAGTTTCTCACCTACGTGCGCAACGGTCAGGGGGCTACCGCTGCCGAGAGTGAGATCATTCGGGAAGCTGTCGCCGAGGTGCGGTCGGTGGAGACCAGCGCATGAGAATCAATACGTTGAGCATCACCGGATTCGGGCCGTATCGCACGACTCAGACCGTGAACTTCGATGCGTACACCGACGACGGGCTCTTTCTGATCTCGGGCAAGACGGGCGCCGGAAAGTCGAGCATCCTCGACGCGATAGCGTTTGCGCTGTATGACAGCGTTCCTCGGTTCGACGGGACGAAAGCCCGTTTGCGCAGCGACCATTGTGCCCCGAGTGATGAGACGCGAGTGGAACTCGAGTTTACGATCGGTGACACCCGATATCGCGTGACGCGGTCGCCCGAATACGAGCGGCGCAAGAAGAGCGGCGCCGGAACGACGATGCAGAAGTCGACGGCGCAGCTGGAGGTTCTGACGGGTGACCAGTGGCAGGGAATCGCGTCGCGCCCCGTCGATGTCGGCCACGAGCTCGCCGAGATCGTCGGCATGAAGAAGGAGCAGTTTCTGCAGGTGATCCTGCTCGCGCAGAACCGCTTCCAACAGTTCCTTCTGGCGGGCAGCCGCGATCGCGAAGCGGTGCTGCGCAGCCTCTTCGGCACGAAGCGATTCGCCGACTACGAGGGCATCGTTGATGAACGTCGTCGCGAACTTGAGGCAACCGTGGCGGCGACGCGTGCGCAGACCGATCAGCTGATCAGCGATGCCGCGCGCCTTGCGGAGGCCGAGCCGCCTGAGGAAGGTGTTGTCGATTGGCTTGAGCACCGGGTGATCGAGCTCGGCACGCGCGTCGCGACGGCGGTGTCTGACGCAGCCGCGGCAGACACCGTGCGCGATGACGCCGAAGCGAAGCACACGGAGGCGACCGAGCGGCAGCGGCGGCAGAAACGACTTTCTGACGCGCGAGCGCGAGCGGCAGAGCTGAATGAGGCAGAGTCCGAGATCGCCCAGGTGCAGTCCGAACAGGCAGCCGCCGAGCGGGCGGAGCAGGTGTGGCCGTACGTGACGGCACAGCGGTCGGCGCAGGATGCCGCGGACATTGCGCGCACGCGCGTCGCGACGGCAGGCAATGCCCACGCGGCTGCCGGCGGCGACGCAACGCTGACGGCTGAGCAGCTGGATGCTGTCGCTGAGAAGCACTCGGGGCGCCTCGCGCTGCTCGAGGACGTACGTGTCCAAGAGTCGCGCCTTGAGGCACTCGCTGCCGCTGAGGCCGAGGCCATCCAACGGAAGTCCACGGCCGAGTCAGCACTCGCCGACCTCGAATTGCGACTGGCCGAGCTTCCACGGGCGCTCACCGCGGCAAACGACGAGCTCACGGCCGCTCGAGTGGAAGCGTCACGATCCGACGCGGCGACCGCTGACGTCGACCGCCTGGTCAGCGCACGCGCGGCCGCATTGTTCGCCACCGAGGTCGAGCGTCAACGCGACGTCGCACGCCAAGTCGAGGCTGAGTGTGTGCGTGAGAACACGGAAGCGTCGTCGGCGCTGCAGTCGTTGCTTGATGCACGGCTCGCTGGTCACGCAGCTGAACTTGCCGCGGAGTTGCGCGTGGGGGAGCCATGCGCGGTGTGCGGTTCCACCGAGCATCCGTCACCGGCAACTCACGCGGGCACGCCGGTAACCGAGGCCGATGTCGACGCGGCCAGAGAGGTTCTCGCGGCGCGAGAGAAGGCCAAAGCGGATGCTGCGCGCGCAGCATCCGCTCTGGACGAGAAGCTTGCCGAGCAGCGGGCCGTTTCCGGTGGCCGCACTCTCGAGCAGTTCGACGCCGAGTTGGAGCTCGCGAGGCAGCGTGTCAGTGCGGCGGCCGACGCTGCCGCGACCGTCACGGAACTCGAGAAGAAGCATGCATCGCTTATCGAGGAACGCGACGCGGGTGACGGCCGGCGTGAGCAGTTGCGCGCCAAACGAGACGCGCAGGCTGCGACCGAGAGCGAGGCGCGCACGGAGATCGCGCGCATCACGATGTCCGTCGACGCTCAGCGTGGGGACGCCGCGTCGATCGCCGAGGTGGTGTCGATCGTGACGGTATTGCGCGACTCCGCTGCGATGCTCGCATCGGCGCTGCGCACGCGAGATGACCGTGACGTGGCAGCGGCGGAAGCCAGCGAGAAGCTTGCACAGAGCATGTCTGAGCGCGAGTTTGCTGACGCGGCGGCCGTCGAGAATGCGCGACGTTCAGGGGTCGACCTTGAACGGTTGCGCGAGCGCATCCGCACTCATGATGACGCACGCGCGACTGTCCGGTCGATCCTGGCCGAGCCTGAGCTGGCCGACTTGCCGACCGAGGTTCCCGATATCGATGCGACGCAGACCGCAGTTGCCAAGGCTCGTGCCGCCCGAGACGAGGCGCTGCGCATCCGCGAGGCTCTCAACGAACGGTTGACGAGTCTGGTGCGCACGGTGGCGACGGTGAAGGAGCGGCTTGCTGAGTCGGCCACCGCCGCTGCCGAGTTCGAACGCGTGCGCAACCTCGCGAGGACCCTCGCCGGCGACGGCCCGAATACGCGCAAGATGCGCCTCGAGGGCTTC
The DNA here is from genome assembly GCF_011751765.2 of Paramicrobacterium chengjingii. Lineage (GTDB taxonomy): Bacteria > Actinomycetota > Actinomycetes > Actinomycetales > Microbacteriaceae > Paramicrobacterium > Paramicrobacterium chengjingii. The sequence goes on along the minus strand of NZ_CP061169.1, from coordinate 2,928,001 downwards.
GTGCTTGCGGCCGAGCTCGAACGTATCGTCGAGGCGGCTAACGCCCGGCTACGGACGATGACGGGTGGTCGTTACGTTCTCGAGCATGACGATTCGGTGCAGTACCGTAACGTGAAGTCCGGGCTTGGCCTGGCAATCTTCGACCAGCACACTGGCGTTGCGCGTGCGACGCATTCACTGTCGGGCGGCGAGACTTTCCTCGCGTCGCTCGCGCTGGCTCTCGGTCTCGCTGAGGCAGTCACCGCCCGCGCCGGCGGCATCACACTCGACACGCTCTTCATCGATGAGGGCTTCGGATCACTGGACGCCGACACTCTTGAGGTCGCGATGTCGACCCTCGATTCGCTACGCGCCGGCGGCCGAACGGTCGGCTTGATCAGCCACGTTGAGGGCATGAAAGAGCAGATTCCGGCCAAGCTGCGCATCACCGTGGCTGACGGTGGATGGAGCGAGATTCACCAGGAAATGTGACATATCGTCAGGAAGATTTCCTGGCCAAGAAGCAATTAACGTGTCATCCTGTCGAGTAACGGCGTTTTGAGAGCCAGCTTCGGGGGTGGAGCTCGTGAAATCCGCGACATGGGGTGAATTCCATATCACCCGTGTGCTTGTCATGGCAGGCGCCCTCGCTCTCGTGTGGTTCTTCGCCCAGTTATTCTTCGGTGCTTCATCGGCGGCTGCCGATGAGAGCGAAGACGAGTCGAGCAGCAGCGTCAGCGACGTCGTCACTGAGGTCACGGACGCGGTGACCGACGACGTGACTGACCCCGTTTCGGACGTTGTCGATGCTGCAACTGATGACGTCGTTGACGTTGTTGATGGCGTCACGGATGCTGTCACACCGCCCGCAGAGCAGCCCGCACCTCCAGCAGACAATGCTCCCCCGACTGAAGACTCTGCTCCGCCGACTGAAGGCTCTGCTCCGCCCGCCGACGAGTCGGCTGCGCCATCCGAGTCGGATGAGGCGTCGAGCACACCGGTCGAGGACTCAGATTCCAGCTCGGTGCAGACGCCGCCTGCTGAAGACGCGCCACCGGCAGAAGAGGCTGCGGAGGCACCAACAAATTCGGTCACGGAGGCTGTCGAATCTGCTGTATCCGACACCGTCACCGATGACGTCACGGCCCCTGTCGCGAAGGTTGTCGATTCCGTTGTCGACCCGCTCGTCGCGAGCGTGCCGCTGGTCGGAGACGATCTCAGCGATGCCGTCGGCACGGGTATCGTCACGTCGACGACAAGTGCGCTATCTGAGGTTCTCGATCCGCTAGTCTCTGACGTCGTGACCACGGCGACTCAGACGACAGACGCTGTGACCGTGACCGTTGGTCAGACGGTAACGACAGCTGCCTTCGGCGCCGCGGACGTCACCTCCCTCCCGGTGGAGAGTGCGACTGTGGAGGCGGCAACGCCGAGGAATGCTCCTGCCTCTAGCGACACAGCCGTTGTGACTGCCGAGGAGGCGAACGTGCACAGCACGACGGCCGATACCTCGCGTGTGTCGGTCAATGATTTTCACCCGGCGCCCTCAAGCACGAGTGCCGTACACTTGTCTAGCGACGCGGAGCAGCCCACACCGACCTCTCCGTCCCGCGGAACGCTCACGAGCGGAAGCCTCGCAACGGCGAGCGGCTCCGCTGGCGCGACGGGCCCGGTAGCTGACCAGCTCTCCAGCGGCGCGGTCGTGGCGGGCGACAGCATCCTTTCGGGTCTCGTCGATGACGACGACATTCCAGAATCTCTGACCCTCACTCTCACCTGCTCTCCTGATTGACGGGCGCGCAGTCGCCATTGCGGCGATGCGCAACCCATCTGCGCGATGGGTCCGATTTCGATCAGGAGAGAGAAATGAAACGTACCTTGACAAGGTGTCTCTATGGCACCTTGCTTGCCGGAGGAATAATATTCTTCGGCGCGACTGCGGCGAATGCCGCAGAGTCTCCGCCCGATGACGATGACACGGCCTGTGGCTGCGTCACGAACATCGTCACGGACGTGACAGACACCGCGACGGATGCTGTCGACGACGTTGTGTCGTCAGCAACCGGTGGCGGGTCTCAACCTCCGGCAGACGACTCGACGCCGCCTGCTGATGACACAACGCCGCCTGCAGAGGACTCAACACCGCCTGCGGAGGAAACTCCGCCTGCGGAAGACACGACGCCGCCTGCGGGGGACACAGAGCCTCCAGCGGAGGACTCAACGCCGCCTGCGGAGGAAACCCCGCCTGCGGAAGACACGACTCCTCCGACGGAGGATTCAACGCCGCCGGCGGAAGACTCAACGCCACCGGCAGATGGCGACGCGCCGCCCGCCGAGGACGAAACTCCTCCGGTAGACGACGAAACACCGCCGGCTGACGATGCTGTTCCTCCCACAGGCGGTGTGGTTCCGCCTCTTGACGAGGTGCTGGCACCGGTAGGTGACGTGCTCCCGCCGCTTGGTGAGATCTTGTCGCCGACTGATGGGGTAGTCCCACCGGTTGGTGACGAGTGGCCACCCACGGATGGGTCTGCTCCGCCGACTGAAGGCACTGATCCGCCCGCTGATGCCGGTGAGGTTCCGCCCAACGGAGATGCATGGCCGCCCACAGACGATTCGGACACTCCTCCAGGGAGTGGCTCGAATGACGGATCGACGGCTGGTGTCGTTGTGAATTTGCCCCTCACCGACGACGGCATTTCGGTGTCGATTGGTGGGGACACGTCACAGTCCGGGACAAATGTTGATGTAAACATCGGTACGGGCGTCGTCGGGGGAATTCTCCCTGGCGATGGCGGTACTGCCGTCGACACAGCGGTGTCTAGCGGAATCAGCCTCCCGGTCTCGCTGGGTGGTCTTGGAGTCTCCATAGGAGCTGATGCGACATCCGGTGCGGTTTCCGGATCGGTATCCGTTGGCTGGGATCACACTGAGGTGCCTTCCGATGACGTCGCTGGCATCATTCCCGGTGTCGTTGACGGGGTCGTCGGTGGCGTAGTGCCGGGTGATGTCGTTGACGGGCTCGTGGGAGACATTGTTCCGGGATACGTTCCGACGTTCCCGGGCGAGGACATTCACCCGCCTGTAGTGGATCTCGACGGTCTGCTTCCGGATGCTGTTGATGGCGTTCTCGGCGGGATTCTGCCGGGGCTCCCGAGTGATGTGATCGATGTGCCTTCGGGTGTTATCGGTGGCGTTGTCCCGGGTGTTGTCGATGGTAACCTTCCGGGGTTGCCGGGTCTGCCTGGTGGAGTCTTTGATGGTTCGCTTGGGGATCTGATTCCTGGAGTTGTCGATGGTGGTCTTTCGGGGCTTCCGGGTGATGTGATTGACCTGCCTTCGGGCATCGTTGGTGATGTTCTTCCGGGTGTTGTTGATGGCATTGTCGACGGCAACCTTCCGGGCCTTCCGGGTCTGCCGGGTGGAATCGTTGATGGTTCGCTGGGTGACCTGTTTCCTGGAGTTGTCGATGGTGGTCTTTCGGGGCTTCCGGGTGATGTGATTGACCTGCCTTCGGGCATCGTTGGTGATGTTCTTCCGGGTGTTGTTGATGGCATTGTCGACGGCAACCTTCCGGGCCTTCCGGGTCTGCCGGGTGGAATCGTTGATGGTTCGCTGGGTGACCTGTTTCCTGGTGTTCTCGATGGTGGTCTTTCGGGGCTTCCGGGTGATGTGATTGACCTGCCTTCGGGCATCGTTGGTGACATTGTTCCGGGTGTCGTTGATGGCATTGTCGACGGCAACGTTCCGGGTCTGCCGGGTGACGTCGTTGACGGCATCGTTGGTGGCAACCTTCCGGGGTTGCCGGGTCTGCCTGGTGGACTCGTTGATGGTTCGCTGGGTGACTTGATTCCTGGAGTTATCGACGGTGGCCTGCCTGGTTTGCCGGGTCTGCCGGGTGACGTGATTGACCTGCCTTCGGGCATCGTTAGTGGCGTTGTTCCGGGTGTTGTTGATGGCGTCTTCGACGGTGGCCTGCCGGGTTTGCCGGGTGACGTTGTTGACGGCATCGTTGGTGGCAACCTTCCGGGTCTGCCTGGTGGAATCTTTGATGGTTCGCTTGGGGATCTGTTTCCTGGTGTTCTCGATGGTGGTCTTTCGGGGCTTCCGGGTGACGTGATTGACCTGCCTTCGGGCATCGTTGGTGATGTTGTTCCGGGTGTCGTTGATGGCATTGTCGACGGCAACCTTCCGGGGTTGCCGGGTCTGCCCGGTGGAATCGTTGATGGTTCGCTGGGCGACTTGATTCCTGGTGTTCTCGATGGTGGCCTTCCGGGGCTTCCGGGTTTGCCGGGTGTTGTTGATGGCGTCTTCGACGGTGGTCTTCCGGGTCTGCCGGGTGACGTTGTTGACGGCATCGTTGGTGGCAACCTTCCGGGTCTGCCTGGTGGAATCTTTGATGGTTCGCTTGGGGATCTGTTTCCTGGTGTTCTCGATGGTGGTCTTTCGGGGCTTCCGGGTGACGTGATTGACCTGCCTTCGGGCATCGTTGGTGACATTGTTCCGGGTGTTGTTGATGGCGTCCTTGACGGCGGTTTTCCGGAGCTGCCTGGTCTGCCTGGTGGAATCTTTGATGGTTCGCTGGGTGACCTGTTTCCTGGAGTTATCGACGGTGGCCTTTCGGGCCTGCCAGGTGACGTGACTGACCTGCCTTCGGGCATCGTTGGTGACATTGTTCCGGGTGTCGTTGACGGCGTCCTTGACGGCAACCTTCCAGGCCTTCCGGGTCTGCCCGGTGGAATCGTTGATGGTTCGCTGGGTGACCTGTTTCCTGGAGTTATCGACGGTGGTCTTCCGGGCCTGCCTGGTGACGTGATTGACCTGCCTTCGGGCATCGTTGGTGATGTTGTTCCGGGTGTTGTTGATGGCGTCCTTGACGGTGGTCTTCCGGCGCTGCCTGGAGAGCTTGTCGATGGCATCGTTGACGGCAACCTTCCGGGCCTGCCTGGTCTGCCGGGTGGAATCTTTGATGGTTCGCTGGGTGACTTGATTCCTGGAGTGATCGACGGTGGCCTTCCGGGCCTGCCTGGTGACGTGATTGACCTGCCTTCGGGCATCGTTGGTGACGTTGTTCCGGGTGTTGTCGATGGCGTCTTCGACGGTGGTCTTCCGGGTCTGCCGGGTGACGTTGTCGATGGCATCATCGATGGCAACCTTCCGGGCCTGCCTGGTCTGCCTGGTGGAATCGTTGATGGTTCGCTGGGTGACTTGATTCCTGGTGTTCTCGATGGTGGTCTTTCGGGGCTTCCGGGTGACGTGACTGACCTGCCTTCAGGCGTAATCGGTGACGTTGTCCCTGGCGTCGTTGACGGTGTTCTCGACGGTGGCCCTCCGGGTCTGCCGAGCGACATCGTTGACGGCATCGTTGATGGTGGTCTTCCGGGGCTACCTGGTTTGCAGGGCGATGTGATCGATGTGCCTTCGGGCGTTATCGGTGACGTTGTCCCTGGCGTCGTTGACGGTGTTCTCGACGGTGGCCTTCCGGCGCTGCCTGGAGAGCTTGTCGATGGCATCGTTGGTGGCAACCTTCCGGGGTTGCCGGGTCTGCCTGGTGGAATCGTTGATGGTTCGCTGGGTGACTTGATTCCTGGAGTTATCGACGGTGGCCTTCCAGGGCTTCCGGGTGACGTGACTGACCTGCCTTCAGGCGTTATCGGTGACGTCGTCCCTGGCGTCGTTGACGGTGTTCTCGACGGTGGCCTGCCCGGTGGAATCGTTGATGGTTCGCTGGGGGATCTGATTCCTGGAGTGATCGATGGTGGCAACCTTCCGGGTCTGCCTGGTTTGCCGGGCGATGTGATCGATGTGCCTTCGGGCATCGTTGGTGATGTTGTTCCGGGTGTTGTTGATGGCGTCCTTGACGGTGGTCTTCCGGCGGTGCCTGGAGAGCTTGTCGATGGCGTCGTTGGTGGCAACCTTCCAGGTCTGCCTGGTCTGCCGGGCGATGTGATCGATGTGCCTTCGGGCGTTATTGGTGACGTTGCTCCGGGTGTCGTTGACGGTGTTCTCGATGGTGGTCTTCCGGCGTTGCCTGGAGAGCTTGTCGATGGCATCGTTGGTGGCAACCTTCCGGGGTTGCCGGGTCTGCCTGGTGGAATCGTTGATGGTTCGCTGGGTGACTTGATTCCTGGAGTTATCGACGGTGGTCTTCCGGGCCTGCCGGGTGACGTGACTGACCTGCCTTCGGGCGTTATCGGTGACGTTGTCCCTGGCGTCGTTGACGGTGTTCTCGACGGTGGCCTGCCCGGTGGAATCGTTGATGGTTCGCTGGGGGATCTGATTCCTGGAGTGATCGATGGTGGCAACCTTCCGGGTCTGCCTGGTTTGCCGGGCGATGTGATCGATGTGCCTTCGGGCATCGTTGGTGATGTTGTTCCGGGTGTTGTTGATGGCGTCCTTGACGGTGGTCTTCCGGCGGTGCCTGGAGAGCTTGTCGATGGCGTCGTTGGTGGCAACCTTCCAGGTCTGCCTGGTCTGCCGGGCGATGTGATCGATGTGCCTTCGGGCGTTATTGGTGACGTTGCTCCGGGTGTCGTTGACGGTGTTCTCGATGGTGGTCTTCCGGCGTTGCCTGGAGAGCTTGTCGATGGCATCGTTGGTGGCAACCTTCCGGGGTTGCCGGGTCTGCCTGGTGGAATCGTTGATGGTTCGCTGGGTGACTTGATTCCTGGAGTTATCGACGGTGGTCTTCCGGGCCTGCCGGGTGACGTGACTGACCTGCCTTCGGGCGTTATCGGTGACGTTGTCCCTGGCGTCGTTGACGGTGTTCTCGACGGTGGCCTTCCGGGTCTGCCGAGCGACATCGTTGACGGCAACCTTCCTGGGCTGCCTGGTGGCGGTGACACTGGTGGCGGTGACACTGGTGACAGTGATGCTGGTAACGGTGATGCCGACGACAGTGACACAGGAAACGGTGACGCTGGCGACAATGATGCCGGTGATAACGGAACTGGTGACAGTTCGACAACTGGGCCGATTGCTGGCCCTGTTGTTTCGATTCCGGTGACGGTGGTTGATTCGCCGATCTCAGTGATTGGTGATTCGACCTCGTCAGGTTCTGATGATGGTGTTGCTGGTGACGGCGACGCTGGAGACGGTGCTGCTGACGACGGTGACGCTGGAGACAGTGACTCTGGCGACGGTGATTCCGGTGACAGTGGCACGGGTAACGGCGACGCTGACGACAGCGACACAGGTGAGAACGGTGCTGGTGACGGTGACGCTGGAAACGGCGAATCTGACAACAACAGTGCCGACGACGGCATCCTCGACGGCACGATTATCGCCCCGGTTATCGACATCCCGGTGACGGTAGGAGACTCGCCGATCTCCATCATTGGAGACAGCACCACGGACGATTCCTCGTCCAACGACGGATCTGGGTCCGATGATTCGGGTTCTGACGGATCTGGGTCTGATGACTCAGGTTCCGACGGGTCAGGCTCTGATGACTCAGATTCTGAAAGCTCTGGTGACAATGACTCGAACACCGGAGAGTCGGGCGATAACGAGAACGGTACCGACGACTCTGAGGCAGGGGCAACGGGAGATGAGCAGGCTAGTTCGCAGAACGCGGGCGGCGATGCTTCCTCCGACAGCTCGGAAGCCTGGAGAAACGGTGCCGTAGGGGATGAGCTCCCTGTGACTGGTCCCGACAGCGGGGCCGCGATTCTCGGAATTGCAGCTTTGATGCTGTTGCTCGGAGTGGGGGTGAAGTTGGTGGGTCGCAAGCGGTCGCTCAAGCGACGCTAGGACCCCTGGCCGACGGGCGGTTGCCAATTCTGGCGACCGCCCGTTTGCCTGCCTGGAGAGCAGGTTGGTGCTGCGCCGCTGCTTGGGCGCAGTGGTCTTCGTCGTGCGTAACTGACAGCGACTTCACGGGTGCTTCGATGCTTGTGGCTTGCCGTGACCGCCGACTCCAACGAATTTCTGCGATCGTCTTGACATGAGTAAGGTTCTATGGTTCATTAGTTGAGTAATGAACCAACGAGGAGTCGCACAGGATGCTTGATGACAGTCGCCCGTTGTTCGTTCAGATCGCAGAGCAGATCGAGAACGACATCCTCGACGGCACATACCCGGAAGAAACGGCTGTGCCCTCGACGAACGAGTTAGCTGCATTCCTGCGCATCAACCCGGCCACGGCCGGCAAAGGACTCAACCGCCTTGTGGACTCCGGAATCCTCTATAAGAGGAGGGGGATCGGCATGTTCGTCGCAACCGGCGCCACGCGCCAGCTCAAGGAATCACGGCAGACATCATTCGCCGCAGAGTACGTCGCCCCTCTCATACATGAGGCCGCGAAGCTCGGCATCAGCACTGAAGACTTAGTCGCTCTGATCACGAAAGAGGCACAATCATGACCGCGATATCCACGCGTGATCTCGCCAAGACGTACAAAGACGTCCGAGCGGTCGACGGCGTCACCATTGACCTCGAGCCCGGCCGCATCTACGGGCTTCTCGGCCGCAACGGCGCGGGAAAGACCACGCTGATGCAACTGCTCACCGGGCAGATCTTCGCCACGAAAGGCACGATGACGGTCTTCGGCGAGAATCCAGTTGAGAATGCAAAGATCTTGGCGCAGACCTGCTTCATACAAGAGAGTCAGAAGTATCCCGATACCTTCCGGGCGCGAGACGTGCTCGCCGTCGCAGCATCCGTCTATCCCAACTGGGATGAGACATTTTCCGAGCGTCTTGTCGACGATTTCCGCCTGCCGACTAAGCGGCTCATCAAGAAGCTCTCGCGCGGTCAGCTCAGTGCGATCGGCATCATCATCGGTCTCGCCTCGCGTGCGCCGCTGACGTTCTTCGATGAGCCATACCTGGGACTGGATGCTGTCGCACGCCAGATCTTTTATGACCGTCTGCTTTCGGACTTCGCCGAGTATCCGCGCACCGTCGTGCTGTCGACCCACCACATCGATGAAGCGGCCAACCTGCTTGAGCACGTCGTCGTCCTCGACGAGGGTCGTGTGCTACTGGACAGCGACACCGAGGAGCTCCGCGGACACGCCATTCAGATCTCGGGCCGCGCCGACGACGTCGACGCCTTCATCGCAAACCGCGAAATCATCGCGCAGGAGCGCATGGGCGGGCTGGCGTCCGCCACGCTCATCGCGAACGAAGGAGATCAGGATGCTGCCCAGCGCGCAGATCTGTCAGTGTCTTCCGTCTCGCTCCAAAACCTCATTGTCCATCTGACCACGGACGCCCAGCGTTCCACCGTCACTGCGTGAAAGTCAGGAATCATGCGAATTCGACCAGTTGTGAACCTGCACACCGCCAACCGATTCACCATCATCGGTCAGCCGCTCATGATCATGGGCTTCTCGTTCGTCGTCATCATCATTGTCGGGATCATTGCGAACAGCGTGACCAGCAGTGCATCAGACCTCAACGACATGTACGAAGGAATGCGCTGGAACGGCGCCATCTTCGCGTTGCTCGGACCACTCATGGGATTCGGGATCGCGGCGATGGCCCAGTATTTCCCGCTCGCGACCGGTCTCGGGCTGACCCGAAGTGAATTCGCACGCGGTACCGCCCTGGTCTTTCTCGGGCTCGCCGCCATCTTCACGATCGTCGTGACAATCGGCAAGACGATTGAACAGGCGACCACCGGCTGGGGCCTCCACATCCGATTCTTCGATGTGTTCTACACGGGCATCGGACCCGCATGGCAGACGCTGATCCAGACATTTCTGGTCATTTCGGCGTTCATGTTCATCGGTGCTGCTGCGACGACCATGGTCAATCGCTGGGGTCAGTTCTCGCTCTGGGTTGTTCTTGCCCTGTTCATGGTCGGTGGCCTGTGCGTCGTCATGGGCGCCATTCTCAACACAGCGTTCGCCGAGTGGCTCTTCTCTCTACTCACAATGGGATGGCTCCCTTGGATGGGCGTAGTTCTCGCGATTGGAGTCATCGGCGCCGCGGCGTGGGCGATCCTGGTACGCAGGGCACAGGCGCGCTGAGGGGCGGTCGCCGTCGCGACAGCCCGGCCCGGTGTGCGCACGCGCGCCGGGCCAGCTGCCGTCGTAAACGTTCTCGCTTCTCTGATGTCGGTGCCTGCCTCTAACCTGATGATGCACGGCGCACAGTCGTGCGATTTGAGGAGGTTTTCGTGTTTCTGCGCTCTGAACCGACGGATGCTGCCCACGGCACGCCCCACGTGGTGACGAGCGCGAGCGACCTGACACAAGCGTCGACCTGCGAGTGGGCGTTCTTGCGGAAGCTCGACGGGAAGCTTGGACGCATTGCTCCCATCGTTGAAGAACGCGATGCCATGAACCGTCGAACGTCAGCGCTGGGCGATGAGCACGAGGCACGGGTGCTTCAGCAGTATCGAGACGATTTTGGTGACGGCGTCGTCGAGATTGCCCGGCCGGAGTCGATGGCGACCGAGCACCTTCAGGATGCCGCTGACGCGACGCTTCGCGCCTTCACGGCGGGCTCTGACGTCGTATTTCAGGCGACATTCTGGGACGGCGCTTTTCTCGGGTTCGCCGACTTCATTGTCCGCCAACCCGACGGCAGCTACGAAGTGCAAGACACAAAGCTTGCGCGGTCGCCTAAGATCACGGCGCTGCTGCAGCTCGCGGCCTACGGCGAGAAGATCGCCGCGCTCGACATCGCCGTAAGCCCCGTCGCCCGGCTCATCTTGGGCGACGGTACTCACAGTGAGCATCGTCTCGCCGATATCACTCCGGTGTATCGGCGACGCGTGGTGAGACTGCACGACATCATCTCTGAGAGACTCGCGGCGGCAGAGCCACTGGCCTGGGGTGACGAGCGATATACGGCGTGCGGCCGCTGCCATTTATGCGAAGAAGCCGTGCAACTGCACCGTGACGTGCTTCTCGTTGGCGGACTCAGCACGCGGCAACGGACGCGGCTTATCGCAGCCGGAATCGCAACGATCGACGCGCTCGCCGCAGCATCTGGCCCGGTCTCCGACATGACGGAGGCAACGTTCGCGAATCTGCGAGAGCAGGCGAGGCTGCAACTCGAGAGCGAGTTACCTGCCAACACGGCAGATGCAGAGGCGGCAGAGCCCAATGCCCCGGCCGTTCGCGTTTTTGCTCCCGAGGCACTCGCAGCCATACCCGAACCGGACCCCGGCGACATCTTCTTCGACTTTGAGGGCGATCCGCTCTACAGCGAAGCTCGTGCAGACGGCACAGCCGAGTGGGGCCTCGATTACCTGTTCGGACTCATCGAACCCGACGGCACGTTCCGGGCGTTCTGGGCGCACAGTTTTGCCGAGGAGCGTGAGGCGCTGCGGGACTTTCTCGAATACGTGCGACGTCGGCGCGAGCAGCATCCGAAAATGCACATTTACCATTACGCATCGTACGAGCGAACGCACCTGCTGTCGCTCGCGGCTCGGCACGGAGTGGGGGAGGCGTATGTCGATGAATTGCTGCGCGCGCACGTGCTCGTCGACCTGTACCCGATCGTGCGGCACAGCGTGCGCGTCGGTTCGCGTTCGTACTCCATCAAGAAGCTGGAGCCGCTCTATATGGGCGACGAACACCGTGAGGGCGACGTCACAAACGCGGGTGATTCAATCACCGAGTACGCCGAGCTCAGAGAGCTGCGTGTCGCGGGCGACGCAGGAAATCCGGATGCCGCCGCTGAAGCGCAGCGGATGCTCGACTCCATCGCCGATTACAACGAATACGATTGCCTGTCCACTCTGCGCCTGCGCGACTGGCTGCAGGGCTTCGCCACCGACGCCGGCGTGCGGCCGTTCGCGGCAGCGGAACGTGACCCGCTCGACATTGAGCCGTCTCCACTGCACGAGGAGCTCCGGGAATTCGGGGGCGATGCTCTCGACCCCAAGCGCACGGCAGACCAGCGCGCTCTCGCCATCGCCGCGGCGGCCATCGACTACCACCGGCGCGAGCAGAAGAGTTTCTGGTGGGCGCACTTCTCCCGACTCGTCGAGCCCCTCGACGACTGGGCCGACACTCGCGACTGCTTCGTCATCGATCGGGCGACGCTCGATCGCGAGTGGCACCGCGAAGGCACGCAGCGCAGCGACCGCCGACACATTGTCGTGCGCGGTTCGTGGGCACCAGGAAGCACGGTGAAGGCCGGCGCCAAGCCGTACGCGCTCTACGAGCATCCGGGGCCGTGGTTCGACGATCGAGGCGATCCGGGGGCGCGGGTTGCACGGGCCGTGACCGTTCTCGAGGTGTTCGACGACGGCCGGATGCTTCTCGAAGAGACTCTCGGCAGAGACATCGATCGCTACGACACCATGCCCGTTGCTCTCACACCCGAGAGCCCACCAAGGCCGGGAACGCAGGTCGGTGCCATCGCGTGGTGGGGGCAGAACATCATCGATGCGTTCGATAGCGCCGGCCTGTCAGCGTCTTCCGACCTGGGCGAGATCTCGGCGGCACTGCCGGCGGAGCCTGTTCTCGATCTGCTGCGCAGAGTTCCTCCTCGCACCCACACAAACGCGCTGCCGCGAACGGGAGACAACCTCGCCGACGTGACGGAGGCAGTGCTCGATCTCGACGGCTCGTACCTCGCCGTTCAAGGGCCTCCCGGAACGGGCAAGACGTACCTCGCTTCGCACCTCATCGCCGAGCTCGTGCGACGCCATCGGTGGAAGGTCGGCGTGGTCTCGCAGTCGCACGCTGTTGTCGAGAACGTGCTCGACCGTGTGGTGACGAGCGCAGGGCTCGACGCGGAGCTCGTGGCAAAAGCTCTCAAGCAGGGTGAGGCGAGCGACGGTCACGCCTTCACAGCGATCGACAGAAAGCAGTACCTGACGTTCGGCCTCGACCACGCAGAGAGCGGCTATGTCATCGGGGGCACGGCGTGGACCTTCAGCAACCCCGCGTACGTCGGGCGGCGCGAACTTGATCTGCTGGTCGTCGACGAAGCAGGGCAATACTCGCTCGGTTCGACGATCGCGGCGAGCGTCGCAGCCCGCAACCTCGTTCTGCTCGGTGATCCGCAGCAGCTTCCACAGGTGAGCCAGGGCACGCATCCCGAACCCGTCGACGAGTCGGCGCTCGGCTGGGTGAGCGCCGGGCATGACGTGCTGCCTGACGAGCTGGGCTACTTTCTCGCCGAGAGCCGTCGCATGCGTCAGGAAGTGACGAGCGTTGTCTCTGAGCTCTCATACGAGGGTGAACTGAGCTCACACGCGTGCGCGGGAAAGCGGCACTTGCAGAATCGGTCGCCGGGCCTGCACATCGATGCCATTAATCACGTGGGAAACGCGACATCGTCGCCTGAAGAGGCGGCACGTGTCGTCGAGATCGTTCGTGAATACCTCGGGGAGAGCTGGACGGACCCCGATGACGGGCGCGAGTGCGATCCGTTGACGGAGCGCGACATCATCGTCGTCTCGCCGTACAACGCGCAAGTCGGGGTCGTTCGCGAAGCGCTCGACAGGGCAGGTCACTCGGCTGTTCGAGTGGGGACCGTCGACAAGTTTCAGGGGCAGGAAGCCGTGATCGCAATCGTGAGTCTCGCGGCATCCGACCCCACCGAGGTGCCGCGGGGCATGGGCTTTCTGCTCATGAAAAACCGCCTCAACGTCTCGATCTCACGCGCGCAATGGGCTGCGCATCTCGTGTACTCGCCGTCGCTCAGTGACTATCTTCCGCACACGCCGGATGAACTGGCGCAGCTGAGTGCGTTCATCCGGCTCGTCGACGGTCGCTAGTTGGCGACTCGTCAGTCGCCGTCGAGCGTGCCGATCTTCTTGCCCTCGTCGTCGTAGACGACGAGGTCACCGTCGATGACCTTGGCTGTATCGGCCCGGCGCAGCCAGTCGTCGACGCCCTCGCAGGCCATCAAGGTGCCGATCATCGAGCCGAAGCGGAACGTGTCGCCCGAGATTGTTCCCTGTCCGTTGACGCGATTGCAGCCGTCTGAGCCGCTGTATGAGCTGTCATCGTCGATTGTGAGGTTCGGTTGTCCGGAGTCGTCGCTCCCCCATGTGCCGGGGAAGGACTCTTCGCCGGACGAACACGCGGTCAGACAGAGTGCAAGCACCGCGGCGACCCCCAGCATCCGTGTCACGGGGCGAGCGCCCGACCGAACTGCGATCACGAAGCGTGGATGCCGCTGTCATGAGCAACCTGCGAGATCTGACGTGCGAGTTCCACGTCGCGCTCTGAGAGCCCATCGACTTCGTGTGTCGTGAGGGTGACGGTGACGGCCGGATATGTGAGCTCCACGTCGGGGTGATGCTCGGCAGCGTCCGCAAGCGCACCGATCTCGTCGACGAACGAGACGCCGTCAGAGAACGTGCCTGTCGCAAACGTTGCGACGGCGCTTGTCTCGTCGGCCTCCCAATCGGCCACCCCGGATGCCTCGGCAAATTCTTCAGCACTCATTCGATTGACCATGCACTCAGGCTACGTCCGGGAGTGCGCGAGCAACAGGGGGTGAGGGAACGTTGTGCGATCTGCTCTAGGGTGAGATCACTCCCTCTCACGTTGCGTAGAAAGGCCCCTCGAACAATGACCGATGTGCTCGACAGCAGCCCGAACCCCGACACTCGCGACAATGACGCGGATGCCGGTGCGACGTGGTGGCGCCAGGCCACCGTCTACCAGATCTACCCCCGCAGCTTCTCTGACGCCAATGGCGACGGCATCGGCGATCTGACGGGCATCACGAGCCGCGTGCCCTACCTCAAGCAGCTCGGCGTCAACGCCGTCTGGCTGAGCCCTTTCTATCCGTCTGCTCTCGCCGACGGCGGCTACGATGTCGATGATTACCGTGACGTCGACCCCAAGATCGGCACGCTCGACGACTTTGACGAGATGATCGCGACGTTGCACGAGGCGAATATCAAGCTCATCGCCGACATCGTGCCCAACCATAGCTCCGACCGACACGTGTGGTTTCAGCAGGCGCTCGCCGCAGGCAAGGGGTCGCCGGAGCGTGAACGATATATCTTCCGTGACGGTCTCGGTGAGAACGGCGAGATCCCGCCTTCCGATTGGATCTCGATGTTCGGAGGGCCCGCGTGGTCGCGGGTAGAGGACGGCCAGTGGTACCTGCATCTCTTCGCGAAAGAGCAGCCCGACTTCAACTGGAAGAACCCGGAGGTGCACGAGGACTTCCTGAAGACGTTGCGCTTCTGGAGCGACCGTGGTGTCGATGGATTTCGTGTCGACGTCGCGCACGGCTGCGCAAAGGAGC
The DNA here is from genome assembly GCF_011751765.2 of Paramicrobacterium chengjingii. Classification (GTDB taxonomy): domain Bacteria; phylum Actinomycetota; class Actinomycetes; order Actinomycetales; family Microbacteriaceae; genus Paramicrobacterium; species Paramicrobacterium chengjingii. Next base: position 2,912,840 of record NZ_CP061169.1, on the reverse strand, counting down.
TTCCCGACGTGCTGCCGACGCAGGCTGAGCTCGATGCCACTCCCACAACCGATGGGAAGCACCCGATCTGGGACCGCAACGAGGTGCACGATATCTACGCCGAATGGCGCCAGGTGCTGGACGAGTACGATCCGCCACGCACCGCCGTTGCTGAGGCATGGGTGGACTCGGCGGAGCGCCGCGCCCGCTATGCGAGCCCGAATGAGCTCGGCCAGGCGTTCAACTTCGACCTGCTTGAAGCAGACTTCGATGCTGGCCAATTTCTCGAGATCGTGAGCACGAACCTCGCCGAAGCTCAGATCGCCGGCTCGTCGACAACGTGGGTGTTCTCGAACCACGATGTTGTTCGCCACGCCACGCGTTACGGCCTGCCGGCGCGGGGCGGACGCGATGTCAAGCAGGGTTCCGAGTGGCTGCTCTCTGGCGGAACGGAGCCGGAACTCGACATCGCCACCGGGTTGCGGCGTGCGCGCGCAGCATCCTTGTTCATGCTCGGGCTGCCCGGGTCTGCCTATCTCTATCAGGGTGAGGAGCTCGGTCTGGGTGAGGTCGCCGACATTCCTGCGGATCAGCACCAAGACCCGGCCTACTTTCACAACCCCGGAGTCGATCCAGGGCGTGACGGATGCCGCGTGCCGTTGCCGTGGACGGTCGACGGGCCGTCTTTCGGGTTCGGTCCCGCCCGTGCGCATCTACCGCAGCCAGAGTGGTTCGGTTCACTCTCCGTTGAAGCCGAAAGCGGCGACCCTTCTTCGACTCTCAACCTGTACCGTCGTGCTCTCGCACTGCGCGCCGAGCTGCAGACTGCCGAGTCGCTTGAATGGCAGGGGTCGGATGCTCGCAGCGTGCTGCACTTCCGTCGTGCGAACGGCTGGGAGGTCGTCACCAACTTCGGCCCAGAGGCGATTCCGCTGCCTGCTGGCGAGGTTCTTGTGTCGAGTGGCCTTCTCGACGATGGGACGCTGCCCGGCGAGACGACGGTCTGGCTCAGGAACTGACGCCGTAGCCTCTCAAGAACGACGCGAACCATTCGAACGAGACGCGACCGTCGGCTGCGATCTCGGCCAGGGTGCGCTCCAGCTCGTCAGTTGACAGCGTGGGTGTCACGCCCCGCTGTGCGTAGAGCTCTGCAAGGAGCTGCCTTTCGCCGAGCTCTCTGGCGAGAACCTGCGCGACGTGGTTCGTACGGTCCCAGGTGAGTTCCCACCCGTCGTGCACTGGCTCGTCGTCGCCGTCGGTTCTCTGCCTGCCGTAGTGCGTGCAGAGCCTCGCGATCTCATTCTCACTGAGAAGCGGGCGTTCACCGACGATGTCGAGTGGCGTCAGATCGTCTGCGCAGCCGCCGGTTCGGAACTCGTCGACGAAGCGTGCGAGGTGAATCAACCCGTGCAGGTCGAGGTAATGGAGGGCGTAGTCGACGCTGTCCTCCGCAACATTCTGGGGAGCGCCTGTAGCCTTCGCGTAGGTCGGCCACCGGTGTCGCGCCCAGCGCACTGCGGCGCTCTGCTGCCTCCGTCGCTCGTTGACGCCGGCGCGCTCCCACCAGTCTTCTTCTTCTTCGTACTCGTCATAGTCATCATCGACGTCTTGATCGTTTGTGTACATGAGATCCATTGAAACGGTCCCCGCCGACACTCGCGAGAGTTTTCCACAGCCGGGTCAGAGCCGTTTGATCATCTCGAGTTCGTTCTTGCTGACATCAAGGGAGTACGGCTCGATGTGACCGGTCTGAACGAAGCCTCGGCGTTCGTATGCGTTGCGCGCCCGTGCGTTGTCTTCGTGCACGTGAAGCATCAGGAGGTTGCTTTCGGTGCGCGCCCACTCCTCGATGGAATCCAGCAACGCGTCTGTGACTCCCGCTTGGCGACCCCGGCAGCGGGGCGCGACATACACGCCGACAAGAATCGGCGTCGTTTCGTGCTCTGGAACAAAGCCCCCCATGGTTCCCACCCAGCGACCGGAACTGTCGATCGCGACGAGCGCGATGCCATGCTCGGCCGTGCCTCGCTTTGCCCGCACTCTCCACTCGGCTTCGCCCTTGCCGTGAGCATTGTCGAGCGTCTCCCCGTAACCTATTGGCGTATCGCGAAGCATTTCCAGGCGCAGATCACGAACCTCGCGCCAGTCTGACTCGACGGTTCGTCGTATCGAGTATTCAGGAGCGCTCACAGTGATGAGCTTATCGCCGTCGGCATCGGGGCCCACCTGAACCTCCGTACTTTACGTAAAGTGAGGAACATGAGCACCGTTGACGGGCAGCGCGGCGCAGCAGCATCCGACCCGCTTTTCACACCCTTGCGCATTGGCAGTGTGACCATGCGCAACAGGCTTATGCAGGCGGCGCACTCCAAACTGTATGCGGTGGGCGGCCGAGAGTCACAGCAGGAGATTGACTACTTCGCCCGCCGAGCCGAGGGCGGAACGGCGCTGTTCATCGCGGGAAATCGGTTCGTGCACCCGTCAAGTGCGATCCGAGGATTCGTCGATGGTTGGCGAACCGACATCGTTGAGGCAGACAGACGGCTGACGGATGCTGTTCACGCGCGCGGTGCCAAGATTTTCGCGCAGCTCAACCATCACGGCGCCCAGGCGTCGCCCGATGGTCCCGACGGCCCGCGACCAGTGTTTAGTGCGAGCAGGATGCTGTCGCCGTCGACCGGTGCGGCGACCGTCGAAGCGACTGTCGACGACTTGGCCGCGTTCGCGGAAGGCTGGGTGGTCACGGCTGAGAACGCTCTGCGCGGTGGCTTCGACGGTGTTGAGGTGCACATGGCGCACGGGTACCTTCTGCACCAGTTCCTGTCACCTCTCTACAACCAGCGCACCGACAAGTACGGCGGTGGGATGCTCGAGAGAACGCGGTTTCCGCTTGAGGTGCTGCGCGGTGTGCGCGAGCGGGTGGGCGACGAGGCTGTCGTAGGGGTTCGCATCGTCGCTAACGAGTTCGATGACGCCGGACTGTCGCGCGACGACTGCCTGGCGATCATTGACCACCTGCGCAAGAACGTTCGTATTGACTACATCAACCTCGCGGGTGGTGAGTACCACCAGGTGCACTATGTCTTTCCCTCGTCGGCGATGCCCGCGGCCTGGCTGCGCGACGATGTCGCCGCGGTGAAGCAGCACAATGCCGATATTCCGGTGTTCGGCGTCGGAGCCGCAGCGACCGTCGATGATGCTCGCGCGGTGATTGTCGACGGACTCGCAGACTTGGTCGCCCTCACGCGCGGGCAGATCGCCGACCCCGATCTCGCGACGAAACTGCGCACGGGCGCGCCGGTGACGCACTGCATCCGCCTCAATCAAGGGTGTCTCGCGCGCACAGGCGCGGGGTTGCCTATGGGATGCACTGTCAACCCGACGGTCGGGCGCGAGGCGGCACGAGCGGTACCGGATGCTGTCGCGGAAGCGATGCACGTGGGCGTTGTCGGCGGCGGTCCGGCCGACTTAAAAGCGGCCGTTGAGCTGAGCCGCAACGGGCATCGCGTGACATTGTTCGAGGCGAGTGCGCAACTCGGAGGGCAGCTCAACCTCGCCGCTCGCGTGCCGGGGCGTGACAGCATCCGGCTCCTTGTCGATGACCTCACGCGCGATGCTGCCGACGTGGATGTGCGTCTCGAAACTCGCGTCGATGCGGCTGTACTCGCCGCAGCATCCGACCCCTTTGACCACGTCATCGTTGCCACCGGGTCGCTGCCCGCCGAACGCGGGTCCACGGTGACGAATGCTGCATCAGCGTCGCTCGCGATTCTCGCCGGCCAGCCTGGCGTTGTGAACGCGTGGGAAGCCATTGAGCATCCGGAGCTCCTGAAGAGTCCTGTGCTTGTCGTCGATCATGATGGCACGCCGTATGCATCGGGTGTGGCGCTCGCCATTGCGGCAGCGGCAGACGACGTGCGTCTCGTGACCCGGTTCGACACGGCTTTTCCGTTCATTCGCGGCAGCCAGGATCGCGACCATCTGCATCGACGGCTGTTTCGTGTGCCGGGCACACCGGGGGAGTTGCCTGGCGACGGTGCGTTCGCGATCGATGTGTCAGCGACGCCCACCCTTTTCGAACCGGATGCCGCCCGTGCGACGATCCGCGAGCTGCCCTCTGGCGGCGAGCGCGACGTCGAAGCGCGCACTGTTGTTCTCGTGACGCCGCGCGAACAGGTGCAGTTCGACACTGCCGGCGTGGATGTTCCTGTGACGGTGGTGGGCGACGCACGCGCACCACGGTCGATCGACGCGGCGATCTTCGACGGCTTCGAGGTGGCGTTCGCGCTCGGAGACGTGCGTTCAGCTTGAAGCCACTCCGTCGAGGAGATTCAAGATCAGCCCGTCGATGAAGTCGTCTGTCACGGGTTCATCGGGAGTTCCATCAGCTGATCCGCAGGCTGGCGATTCGACCGTCTCGCACAATGAAATTGAGCGGACCGATTCCGTTGAATCCATTGCCGGTGACCTGCACGGTGAGGTTGAAGGATCCGGCAGCCTCGTCTGCCTCGACGGAGAGGATCTCGAAGTGTGCCTGCTTCCCGATGTTGTCTGTCGAGTCCCAGCTGCGTACGCCGCGATGGCCGTGAAACTCCCGCCCCCAATCATTGAGGTAGGCGTCGTCGGTGAAGGCCGCGACGAAACGCTCGGTATCGCCGGCATTTGTTGCGTCGATGAACTCGCGGATCGCGTGGGGAACATCGTGTTCAGTCATGGTGAGTGCTCCTGCTGTGTCGGTGCCATGGTGCCAGATCAATCACTGGCATCGGCGTCAGTATTTCCTAAAACCGATTTGGTGGACGCATGATTGCGCGTCAGCTGCGCAGGTGAGAAGCGCCGTTTGCATCGACGATGGTGCCGGAACACCACGCCGCTTCCGGCGACGCCAGCCAGAAGACCGCGGCGGCGATCTCGTCTGCCGTGCCGACTCTGCCAAAAGGGCTTTGTGCACGCAGGGCATCGCCGTTGGGTCCGTCCAGTTTCGAGAGCTGCCGCGGTGTGGCGACAAAGCCCGGAGCAACAGACGTGACCGAGATGCTGTGCGGTGCAAGCGACACGGCGAGCGACTGTCCCAGTGCGTGAAGTCCCGCCTTGCTCGCCGCATACGCCGGATGCTCTGGCTCACCACGGAACGCACCGCGCGAGCCAATGTTGACGATCGCACCAGGAGAGCCTCGGTTGATGAGGTGCGATGCGACAGCCCAGGCGACGTTTGCGGCTCCGAGCAGATTGACATCGATCATGTGACGGAACGCTGCCGTCCATTCCGCATATGACGTCTCGCCGATCACGTGCCTGTTGTGCGCTGTGGGGGCCACGCCCGCGTTGCTGACAAGCACATCGACAGCGCCGAGCTGGTCGATCGTGTCGTCCACGATCTGCTTCGCGCCGTCCGGAGCACCGATGTCTCCGGACACGAGCCCATGTCCCGCCCCAGGCAGGGCGCGTCGCGTGGCCTCGGCGCCCTCGCGGTTGCTGGAGTAGTGAATCGCAACGCGATCGCCGACCTCGGCAAACCGTTGTGCCACAGCGGCACCGATTCCACCAGATGATCCGGTGACGAGAATGGATCTCATACAACCTCCTGACATCACTTCAGGTCTTCCGTTGTCGACTCTGCCACACTCAAAGGGTGGCAGAAGCACTTTCCGATCTCGCGGCGGCGGCGCGCAGCATCCGCACCGCGCGCAATCGGATCATGCTCGGTGTGGCCGGTGCTCCCGGTGCGGGCAAGACGACATTCGCGCGAGCGCTCGTCGCCGAACTGGGAGCCGACGCTGCACACGTGCCGATGGATGGCTTTCATCTCGCCGACGTGACGCTTGATGCGCTCGGCATCCGTGATCGTAAGGGCGCGCCCGAGACCTTCGACAGGTATGGTTACGCGCGGCTGCTCGTTGCCCTGGCGAGTCGCCCGCCGCACACGGTGTACGCGCCGGGCTTTGAGCGCGACATCGAGCAGCCGATCGCTGCGGCGCTCGCCATAGAACCAAACATCGACGTCGTCGTGACCGAGGGCAACTATCTGCTGCTCGACGGCTGGCGTGATGCGCGCGCGGGGCTCGACGAGATCTGGTTCGTTCGCGAAGATGAGACGCTGCGCCGCGAACGCCTCATCGCTCGGCACATCGCCTTCGGCAAGACCCCGGATGCCGCTCGTGACTGGGTTGCGACTGTCGACGACGCCAACGCACGGCTCATCGAGCAAAGCGCGGCCCGGGCAGATCGCGTGATCAGACTCGGTAACGTGTCGCCGGTACGATCGATGGGTGAGTAGTGCTCTGACCCCTGCCCTCGTCGCCGTCTTCGCAGGGTGTGCGTTCGCAGTCGTCGCTTTCGTTCCGTTTGTTGCCCTGAGCTATCGTCGGCGTGGTGAGATGACGTTCTGGCGCAGCATCCTGTGGTTCGCGGCGCTCATCTATGCGATGGCGCTCTGGGCATACACGCTGCTGCCGTTCCCGGAAGGCCGCGACGTCACGTGTGTGCCGCTCCAGACGGTGCCGTTCATGTTTGTGAACGACGTTGCGCGCTTCGGTGTTGGCAGCGTCGGCGCGCTGGTGCAGAACCCCGCTGCGGTGCAGGTGGCGCTCAACGTTGTGCTGTTCATGCCGCTCGGCTGGTTTCTCCGCCGTCTCGGCGGGCGGGGCATCGTGGTCGCCACCGTCTCGGGTTTCGTCGTATCGATGCTGATCGAGGTGACGCAGGTGACGGGCATCTGGGGGCTCTACTCGTGCGCGTACCGCGTGTTCGACGTTGACGACCTCATCGCGAACACGGCGGGCGCCCTGATCGGTTCTATCATCGGGATGCTGTTGTGGAGACGATCACGGCAGAATCCGGATGCTGGTGCGCCGCGCCCCATCACCGCGATGCGTCGTCTGCTCGGCATGCTCTGCGATGTGGCGCTGTTCTGGATCGCCAGCTGGATCGTCGTCGCGATCAGCCTCGTGATTGCGCTTCTTGATGGTCGTCCGCAACTCGGGATTCCCCCGGCGGTGTTCGATACCGCAGCCTTCGTGCTGCCGTTCACGGTTCAACTGCTCTCGGTGCTGATCGGTGGGGTGACGCTCGGCGAGCGGATCGTGCTGATCCGAGCCGTGCATCGTGTCACGCCCGCTGCCATCGCCCGGCCGCTGCGCTTCGTGCTCGGCATCGGCGGGTACATGCTGCTCGTTACATGGGAGGCCGGGTTGGGCAGTCTCCTTCTGGGTCTGCTTGTCGTCGTCTCGTTCATCATGGCGTTCACAACACGAGGGCACCGTGGCCTTGCGCATGCAGCAGCCACGATGGATGTTGTTGACGCCCGCGCTGAGCCGCTCCACGGACACGCGGCGTCGGATCGCCGCGCGGGCGCACGCTGACGTCACCGACTGCCGATCAGCTCCAGAACGGGTCCGACATGAACGGCGCGATAGACCGCGTCACGAACGGCGTTCGCCTCGGCATCCGTCATCGTTGTCGAGAGCGGCCGCAGCGTGATGCGCAGCAGCGCGTTTGCCTGATCGGGCTGTAGGGCGAGGCGTTCACGTGCCGCAACGGGAAGTGACGCATACCGGGTCCACGACAGCACCTCGACCGATTCCAGAGCATCCACGTCGGAGCCCAGCGCTGTTCGCACCGCATCTCCGATTGTCTCTTCATCGGAGCCCTCGTCGACGACCACGGAGAGGTCGCGGCGGATTGGAGGAAGCGTCGAGACCGGGCGCCACGGAGCAAGATCGCGCAGCTGTTCGGCGACTCGTGGATCGTCGGATCTCAGCACGCGGATGTCCGTGATCCTCTTGCGAAGCATCAACGCCCGGTCGAGTCCCATGCCGAGCGCCAAACCGGTCCACCGCCCCGGGTTGAGCTGGCGGCGCTGGAGCACGGCTGGGTCAGCAATGCCGCATTCGGCGAGTTCGAGCCACTGGCCCTCTGCCAACACGTCGATCTGCAGACCGGCAACAGTGTAGGGATGCCGCGACGGCACCGCGCGCCACGTGGCGCCGGGGAGCACGGCCTCCACGACAGTCGCGGCCAGCTGCTGCAGATCGTCTGCACCGAGGGGAGCTCTGCGCGCGATGCGCCACAGGTCGACCTGGTGCGGTTCGCCCACGTGCGTGCGGTCGATGGCATCGCGGCGATACACGAGGCCAGGAACGACGTGAAGCGTGTCGCGGTCGGCAGCGTTGAGTGCCTGCGACCGCTCGGCATGGGTGAGATCGGCGAGAATCTGCGGTATGACTGCGGTGGTGTGGCTGCGCAGCATGACCGTGGGGCTCACGTAGCGAGAGTAGCGGCGGTCGCGCGTGACAGCATCCGGACTGTACCCGAGTCTGTCATAGTTGTCGTCGACGCTTGTCAGTGCGCTGGTTCTGTGCTCGCGAGCGGGAATCTCCCACATCTCGGTGAGGGCTGTCACCACGTCGTCGAGGATCAGCTGCATTGCATGCTGTCCCTGAGCAGGGTCGCTGAGATCACGGACGTTCAGCGCGTCGTGAATTTGATTTGGGGTCAGATAGTCGGAAGTCATAACGGAGTCTTTCGGTCGATGTGTGCGGGGGATGCCCCTCGACCGGACCCGTCTGACTAGGCGCGCCTCACGAGAGCCCAGCGACCGGTGATCGGTCGAGGGCTGAGAAATCGGCGCGTGTGAAGCATGGTGGCACCATACCCCTATTCATGTGCGGGCGCGATTCGCGGGCAGCTCATGTGCACGACTTCCACCAGGCATTGGTCATTTGTCGTCCACAGGAAAAGAGTTGGGCGGGCTATCCACAACCGCGACCTCGACTTCGCCCTGACTGCTCGCGCGGCTCACGACGGCCAGAAACCAAGCGAGATTATACGAGACGCACTCGCCGAATACCTGCGCGTCTCGTAAAGGTGTGGGATCAGTGCGAGCATCCATCAGAGTCTCTGCACAGGTGAGGGTGCCGAACTGGTTATGCACTGAGAGGCGCGCGGGATGCGGATCGTGCCCTAGTGAAGATCCGCGGATCGCAGAAAAGCGAGGGCATTAGGCGAGGGTGTAGCCCGCGTCCTCGACGGCTGCGCGCACGGATGCTGTCTCCAGCGGCTCATCGCTCGTGACGGTGATCTGGGACTCCTCGTTGGGCTTGAGCTCGACTGAGACGTTCGTCACGGTTCCGAGCGCCGAAAGTTCCTCGGTCACCGCCTTCACGCAGTGCTCGCATGTCATGCCCGTGACTCCGAAAGTCGTGGCGAGCGCACCGTCAACCACTGTCGCGGAGGCTGTCGACGATTCTGTCTCCCCGTGTCCGCACATGCAGGCGCCTCCTCCGCAGCATCCGCCCGTCGTGTCGTTGGCGGCGTTCTTGTCGGTAAGGCCGAGGTCGGTGAATGACATAGAGCGTTGTTTCCTTTGCACGGGTCGAGGTGGTTAGCGGACAAGGCGGGCGATTGCAGCGGAGGCCTCTTTGAGCTTCTCGTCAGCCACCGGACCGCCTTCGCGGGTGGCTTGCGCCACACAATGGTTCAGGTGATCGTCAAGCAATTGCAGCGCGACGGTCTCCAGCGCCTTTGTCGCGGCAGATACCTGCGTCAGAATGTCGATGCAATACGTGTCGTTCTCGACCATCTTGTGAATGCCGCGCACCTGACCCTCAGCGCGCTTCAAGCGCTTGAGTAGGGCCTCTTTGTCGTCGACGTATCCGTGCTGCATGATGCCTCCCGGCAGAGAGTATACCCCCTCCCGGTATCAATTTGGTGCGGATGCTGTCAGCTCACCGACGTCGCCGATCTGACGATCCCGCACCCGGGTCGCCGCCACCCGTCGGGTTGTCGTCGATCGCGTGCTTGTCGGGCCGAGTCCATGAGTCTCCACCGGGATCACCACCGGGGTGGGGGTCGTCGGTGCGGGCGAACTCGTCAGGTCGTTCGGCGGAGTTTGATCCCGGGTCGCCGCCGCCTTCGATGTGCTCGCTCATTCCTGCTTCGTCTGGTCGCGACCAGGATTCCCCGCCGGGGTCGCCGTGGTGCGCGGGCGACTCGTGGTGCTCTTTTGGTGAAGCATCGTTGCTCATCATGATGATCACTCCCTTGCTCCTAGGTCTACGCCAAAACTCCAGTGTTGACAAGGGAAGGAACGGAGCTGCGCTTCTTGCAAATATACCCCCTAGGGGTATAGTAAGCGTAAGGGAGGGGTATGACGCATAACGATACAGATCACGATAAGCACCGGGTGGCACACGAGCATGCCGAGCACGGTGAACACGCGGGCCACGACCACTCGTCGCACGTCGCACAGTTTCGACGGCTGTTCTGGGTGATGCTCGTGCTGTCGCTCCCGACAGCATTCTTCAGTGCGATGTTCGCCAGCATCCTCGGTTATGCTCGCCCCGATTTTCCCGGCGTCGACTGGATTTCGCCCGTTCTGGGAACGATCATCTTCCTCTGGGGCGGCAAACCATTCTTGACGGGTGCCGTGTCAGAACTGCGGGCCAGACGGCCGGGCATGATGCTGCTCATCGACATGGCCATCGTGGTGGGGTTCGTGGCCTCACTCGGCGCGAGCGTCGGCGTCTTTGACCATCAGCTCGACTTCTGGTGGGAGCTGGCTCTGCTGATCGTGATCATGCTGCTTGGGCACTGGATCGAGATGCGCTCGCTGGCACAGACATCGTCTGCGCTCGACTCTCTCGCTGCGCTGCTGCCCGACGAAGCCGAGCGCCTTGTGGGGGACAGCGTCGAAATCGTGTCGCCCGATGAACTCGCCGTCGACGACCTCGTCATCGTGCGCCCCGGAGCGCGCGTGCCCGCAGACGGCATGATCGAAGAAGGCACTGCCGACGTCGACGAGTCGATGGTGACCGGAGAATCCGTTCCCATCAGTCGCGCGCCAGGCGACCGTGTTGTCGCCGGGACGGTAGCGACGGACACGGCGCTGCGCGTTCGCGTCACGGCGATCGGCGACGACACGGCGCTCGCCGGCATCTGGAAACTCGTGAGCGATGCGCAGAACTCCACATCTCGCGCTCAGCGTCTCGCCGATAAGGCCGCGGCCCTTCTGTTCTGGTTCGCGCTCTCTGCCGCCGTCATCACCGCACTCGTGTGGGTGCTGATCGGGCAGCCGGACGCCGCGGTGATCCGCACGGTCACCGTGCTCGTGATTGCGTGTCCGCACGCGCTTGGGCTGGCGATTCCGCTCGTCGTCTCGATTGCAACCGAGCGCGCCGCGCGCGGTGGTGTTCTGGTGCGAGACAGGCTCGCCCTCGAGTCCATGCGCACCGTCGACGCCGTCGTCTTCGACAAGACGGGAACACTCACGCGTGGTGAGCCTGCGCTGAGCGACGTTTCGCCGGTCGAGGGCGTTTCGGCTGACGACCTGCTCGCACTCGCGGCTGCCGCGGAATCCGACAGTGAGCATCCGCTTGCTCGCGCGATCGTGCGCGAAGCGGAGCTGCGCGGCGTCGCGGTGCGTCGCGCCGAGGACTTCCGCTCCGAGCCCGCGCTCGGAGTGACCGCATCTGTGGACGGCATGGAGATCCGCGTTGGCGGGCCCGCAATGCTGCGCGACGCTGGGGTCGAGCCGCTCACGGCCGTCGGCCCGTGGTCGGACGAAGGGGCGATCGTGCTCCACGTGGTGCGCGACGGGCAGGTCATCGGTGCGCTGAAGCTCGCCGACGACGTGCGTGAGGAGTCGGAGATTGCCATAAAGAAACTGCACTTTCGAGACATTCGCGTCGTCATGATGACGGGAGATGCACAGGCGGTGGCGGATGCTGTCGCGAATCAGCTCGGCATCGACGAGGTGCACGCGGGCGTGCTGCCCGAAAACAAGGCGTCGACCATCGCCGAGCTGCAGAAGCAGGGGCGCTGTGTCGCGATGGTCGGCGACGGCGTCAACGATGCGCCGGCCCTTGCCCAGGCAGACGTCGGCCTCGCCATCGGCGCGGGCACCGACGTGGCGATCGGGTCGGCCGGCGTCATTCTCGCCAGCGACGACCCGCGCTCGGTATTGTCCGTCATCGACCTCTCGCACGCGACGTATCGCAAGATGACGCAGAACCTCTGGTGGGCCGCCGGTTACAACCTGATCTCAGTTCCGCTCGCGGCGGGCGTGCTCGCGCCCATCGGCTTCGTGCTGCCGGTAGCCGTCGGTGCGCTGCTGATGTCGGCATCCACTGTTGTCGTCGCTCTCAACGCTCAACTGCTGCGCCGCTTGGATCTGTCGCCCGAATCACGCTGATCGCCGGGACTTATTCGTCGAGGGTCAGGGCGATCTTGCCGCGCACGTGGCCGGTGAGAAGGTGCTCGTACGCAGCGCGCACCTGTTCGAGCGGGTAGGTAGCCTCGACCGGCAGATCCACGGTGCCCTCGGCGACAAGCTCGGCAATTGCGCGCAGCTCATCGTGCGTGCTCTCGGCACGGGCATAGTCGCTGAAGCCGTGCTCGGCGGCAAAGGGGCGGTCGGCGATTGTGTTGACGCGGGTCGCGGCGACACCGAGTTCGATCGCGGCTTCGAGCGTCTCGCGGCCGGCATGATCGAGCACGACGTCGACGCCCTGTGGTGCGGCAGCACGCACGCGGTCCGTGAGGCCGTCGCCGTGAGTCACGGGGACGATTCCTCGTGCGCGAAGCAGCGCGTGATTGCGCTCACTCGCGGTACCGATCACCGTAGCTCCGCGCAAACGGCACAACTGCGCTGTGAGATAGCCGACGCCGCCCGCTGCTGCGCTCACGAGAACTGTGTCGTCGCGGGTGACGTCCATCTCGCGCACCATCGCCATGGCCGTACGCCCCGCGATATCCAGGCACGCGGCCTGAGTGACGCTCAGACCACCGGGGACCAGCGTCAAAGCATCTGCGGTGACCGTGACGTAGTCCGCCTGCGCACGCATGCGCGCCCCGCCAAAGACCAGGTCGCCAACCGCGAAGCCGAAGGCCCGGCGCCCCATGCTCTCGATGCGCCCCGCAAAATCATTGCCACTGCCCGCGGGAAGCGTGACGCCGTGGCGTTCGGCGTTCGCCGGATCCGCGACGATCTTGGCGTCGACAGGATTGAGCCCGGCTGCCTGAACGCGCACCAGAAACTCACGCTCGCCTGGCTCAGGAACCGCCTGATCAACGACCTCGAAGTTCTCGATGCCGCCGAATCCTGTGATGTGAACGCGCCGTGCCATGATGCTCCTCTCGCCTTCATTCACCCTCTCATGCTGAGAGACGGCGTGCAGGTTTCAGCGCGCCCGCCAGCAGCACGACCAGGGCACCGGAAATCGGCACGATCAGCAGCCCGGTGCGCAGACCGGCCGTCTCTGAGACCAGGCCGACGAGTGGTGGGCCGAGGAGGAAACCGAGGCGCAGAAGCCACGACACGATGGTGAGGCCGCTTCCCGGACGGAGCCCGGGCAGAGAATCAGCCTCGTGCATGGCCGCGGGAATGAGCGTTGCTACACCGAGGCCCGCCGCTGCGAAACCCGCGATCGTTCCCGGCACCGAGGGGAATGCGAGCGCGCTGCCCATCCCCACCACGACAACGACTCCACCCGCTCGAGCGACGGCGCGTTCGCCGAATCGATCGACGAGGCCGTCACCGATGAGACGCCCGACGAACTGAGCTCCGACCAGAGCGATGAAGCCGGTCGCGGCGAGGGCTCCTGGAGCATCGAGGCTGTCGCGCAGATACAGCGTCGCCCAGGAGTTTCCACCATCTTCGATGAAGGCCCCGGCCATGCCGATGAGCACGAACGCGGCGAGCAGCAGCGCGATGCGCCGCGGCTTCAGACGCGAAGTGGCATCAGCGTCGACCGTGGCGTGCGCGTCTGTGTCAGCATCCGGTCCTGGCAAACAGAGCGTGAGTGCGGCGATCGCCACCGCAGAGAAGGCCGCAGCCGAGATCGAGAGGTGGATGCTGACCGGCAGCTGCAGCGCGATGGCCGCAGCCGACATGGAGCCACCGAGCACCGCGCCGATCGACCACAACGCGTGAAATGAGTTGATGATCGAACGCCCGTAGCGGCGCTGCACCCGCAGACCATGGGCGTTCTGCGCGACGTCTGTGATGGAGTCCATCGCTCCTGCGGTGAACAGACTGGCGGCGAACAGCGCACTGACGGGAGCGAACGCTGCTCCCAGAAGTCCGAGGCTCGTCAGTATCGTGCCCGCCGTTTCGAGCCGAGCGGATCCGAATCGGCGAATGAGACCGGCAGCGGTGAGCCCAGCGACGATCGCGCCCGTCGGGAAGGCGGCTAGGGCAAGGCCGTACAGCGCATTGTCCATGCCGAGTTCCGCTTTGATCTCGGGGTATCGAGGCAGGATGTTGGCGAGCAGCGCCCCGTTTGTGAGGAACAGCAGCCCGACGGCGAGTCGTGCGCGGCGGGCCGCGCGGCTCACCTCGGTGCGCGGAGGCGTACGCGTCATGCGGCTCATCGGTGTTGTGCTCCAATTGATGCTTGTGGCGCGGGTTGCGTGAGATCGGGCAGAGCGACGAGGGGATGCCGAATCAGCGCTTGCGCTTTGAGCGCCCCGGGAGCATCTCTTTGACCATGTAGAAGCCCAGCAGCACGACGCCGGCAATCTGGAAGACGAGGGCGACGGTCGCGAACTGCCTGTTTGCCAGCACGATCACGATTCCGATGACGAGGAGAACCGCGCCGATGAGGGGAACAATGTAGGGGCGCACGTGTCAAGTCTAGGTTGGCCCACTGCAGCCGTGAGACACGTGTCACCTACCGTGGAACATGTGAGATTGGGAAAACTGGGAACGGGAGAGAGAAATGGGCGAGGAGAGCCGTTCTGATCGCGAGACATCTCCTTCTGAGAATGACGGTCAGCGCGTCGACGCTCTCGTCGTCGGGAGCGGATTCGGTGGGGCCGTGGCAGCAGCTCGCCTGGCGCAGGCCGGATTTTCTGTCACTGTGCTCGAACGAGGGCGACGATGGCGTGCCGGCGAATTCCCCCGCTCGCCTCAGCTTCACAACGACTGGCTCTGGAATTCGGACCACGGCCTCTACGACGTGCGATGGCTGGATTCGATGCTGTCGCTGCAGGCGGCCGGATGGGGCGGTGGCTCGCTCGTCTACGCCAATGTTTTCGCGCGACCCGCACCGAATCTGTTCGATGAGCGGTGGCCGCTCGGCGAGCGGCGCGCGGACCTCGACCCTTATTACGACTTGGCGGGGACAATGCTTGAGGTCTCGCCTGTCAGCGTGGATCCGAAAACGGGCCAGTTCCCACCTCGCACCGCGATTCTTGAGAACCTGGGGCAGCGACTGAGCATCGCCCCCGCGACGATTCGTCCAAACCTTGCCGTTCACTTCGGATCCCCGAACCTCTGGAGCCCCAACACCCACACGGTGCATCAGAGAGGCTGCTCGTTCGTCGGGGAGTGCATTCTCGGCTGCAATCAAGGCGCAAAGAACTCTCTCGACTACAACTATCTCGCCGTGGCAGAACAGAACGGTGCGCGAGCAATCACGGATTCTGAAGTCGTGCGAATCGAACCGGATGACGATGGCTGGGCGATCTGGTCGCGCGAGGAGGGCGGTGCGAGACGTGTGCGCAGAACCGCTTCACGAGTCTTCCTCGCAGCCGGTTCTGTGGCGACGACCGAACTGCTTCTGCGTTCTCGTGATGTCGACACGACGCTTCCCGACCTTTCGCCAACGCTCGGTCAGGGCTTCTCCGGAAATGGGGACTTCATAGCGCTCAGCAATGTCCGACAGGGGTCGGGGGATTTGACGACGGGTCCGACCATCACGACGACGACGGTCCTTGACGTCTGGGAGAGATCCGAACCGGTTTGGTTTCAGGTGCAAGACGGGGCGGTACCTCCAGTGCTCGCTGCCCTTCTGGATCGAAAGCTCCCTCTACCACGTGTTCGCGCCTGGTGGCGGTCACGACGACGTCGGGACGCGCGCCGCACAATGGCGTTGCTCTCGATGGGGCGAGACGCAGGAACGGGACAGCTGGAACTCGACAAGCAGGGCGAGGCTCGTCTGCGATGGCTCAATCGCTGGCAGGCACGGCTTTACCACGCAGAAGGGCGAGTCGGCCCCGCCGTCGCGCGGATCATCGGCTCACCAGTGCGCTCCCCTATCTCCTGGTCACTCTTCAGGCGCCCCGTCACTGTGCATCCGCTCGGCGGCGTTCCGACGGGTAGCGATCGCGATACGGCAGTTGTCGGGCCCGATCGTCAGGTGCATGGGTACCCGGGACTCTACGTGATGGACGGGTCTGTGATTCCGGCTGCCACCGGCGCGAATCCGTCCGCCACGATTCTCGCCAGTGCAGAGCGGGCGATGGAGGGAATCATTCGCGATGTCACGGGAGATCACTCCTGGAGGGCTCCCGAGTGGGCGCGTGTTCGTCGCGTGCCCGTTCCCGAAGACGAGGCATACAGCTGGATGGCTGCCCGTCGGCGCCAGACCGCAGGCGACGGCATCTTTCTCGACGAGACGATGCACGAGCGTTCGGCACGCGCGGCGCAGGCAGGACGGCTACAGGTGCGGCTGGAGATTCCGAGCCTCGACAGCTTCAAAGCTGATCCTCTGCATCGTCTGCCGGTGTCGGGAACGCTCGCGCTGGCAGAGGTGCCGGGCACTCATTCGGTCACGGGCCACCTGAACATGTTTCCCCAGCACGTCGACCACCTGATGAAATACAATCTCGAATTCACTGACGCACACGGTCAAGCGTGGTCGGCAATCGGAATCAAACGTCAGCGCGGCCGTGGCCCGATAGCGCGCTACCGCGGTCTCACCACGGTGGACATCACGGCATGGCGGGTGAACGACCCGAGCACAGTTCTCTCAACCGTGTTCGTTCTGCATCCTCGCAATGTGCTCGCCAATGGGCGTTCGATGAGGGCGACAGGATTCACTGCTGCACGGCGTGTGAAGGCGTTCCTCGTCTTCTCGAAGTTCTTCGTCAGGGGCGTTTTCGGATTGTGACACAGGGCCGTGATTGGATAGAAGCATGGATGCTGTGAACGACTACATTGCCGATTTTGCCCGCTTCATCACCGCATCGCCCTCGTCGTATCACGCCGCAGCCGAGGTGGCACGGCGTCTTGACACGGCAGGATTCCAGCGACTCGATGAAGAAGCAGCGTGGGACGAAACGTCCGGCGGACGCTACATTGTGCGCGACGGCGCCGTGATCGCCTGGCTGCAGCCTGCAGCATCCGCCCCGTCCACACCATTCCGCATTCTCGGCGCGCACACCGACTCGCCCGCGTTCAAGCTCAAACCGTCACCGACGACGGGACACCTGGGCTGGCTGCAGGCTGGCGTCGAGGTGTACGGCGGACCGCTGCTGAACTCGTGGCTCGACCGCGAGCTCGAACTGGCTGGTCGGCTCGCACTGCGCGACGGCACCGAGACCGTCGTGCGCACGGGGCCATTCCTGCGCATTCCGCAGCTCGCCATTCACCTGGAACGCGGCGCCAACGAGGGGTTGACGCTCGATAGGCAGCGCCACGTGCAGCCGGTATGGGGAATAGGCAACGCGAGAGAGGCAGACCTGCTCGCCCATATTGCCGCGTTCGCCGGCGTCGATCGTGACGATATCGCCGGCTACGACCTGCTGACCGCCGACACCCACGTGCCGGAGCGCTTCGGGCTCGACGGCGCATTCTTCGCCGCCGGGCGCATGGATAACCTCACGTCTGTTTACGCCGGGCTCGTTGCCCTGCTCGAGGCACATCGCTCAGGCGCCGATGCCGACCACATTTCGGTGCTCGCAGCCTTCGACCATGAGGAGCTCGGCTCTCAATCACGTTCGGGTGCGAGCGGCCCGATCCTTGACGATGTGCTGACACGCATTGGCGAGGGTCTCGGCGCGACGCGGTCGCAGCAGAAGCAAGCGTATGCAGCATCCTGGTGTCTCTCGGCAGATGCCGGGCACGCTGTGCATCCGAACTATTCAGAGAAGCACGATGCGGCGAATCAGCCGTTCGCGGGCGAGGGTGTGCTGCTCAAGATCAACGCCAACCAGAGATATGCGACGGATGCTGCCGGTGCGGCGCTCGTCGCGCGACTCTCGGCATCGGTCGCCGCCCCGTATCAGGAGTTCGTGTCGAATAACACGGTGCCGTGTGGGTCGACGATCGGACCGCTCACGGCGACGCGCCTGGGCATCCGCACTGTTGATGTGGGCGTGCCGCTGTTATCGATGCACTCCGCCCGCGAGATGGTGCACGTCGACGACGCTGCCGCTCTCGCCGGACTCTCCACAGCGTTCTTCGCCGGCGCGTGATTCTCGCGTGCACCCATTCGGATACTTTGGTCCGCCACCGGCGTGTCCCCTCCGTCCCCTCGGCGTGTCGCGGATGATCTCCGAATCTCTGCACGCCGGACACCTTCGGCCGTTCGCGGCGGGGTAGCATCGCGGCGTGCCTTCTTACCGCATCACGCTGTCTCCCGGGACTTTGCGCGCAGGCGTCACGCCCGGGAGCGTGATCCCGACGATGACGGATGCCGCAGCGGAGCTCGTCACCGTCGAGGCCAGCGACGTGCAGGTGGTGCGCGGCACCCCGCGCATCGTGGTGCGCTACACGTGCGACGACGACGAGCTCGCCGAGCAGGTCGCCGCGCACGCGGCATCCGTCGCCTCTACCGTCGTCGAGGTACGCGGCTGGTTTGTCACGCGACGTGACGGGGGACGGTGGAAGCCCGTGGCCTGATCGCCGGCACGGCTCAGTGCTGGTGCCGGCCCGCATCGGCAGAGTCGTCATCGTCGCCCGGCGTCTCATCGACGACCCAGCGCGACGGTACATTTGCACCGGGCTCCATCACGAGAAACTGCCCCATCATGCCGGCATCCTCGTGGCGCAGCAGGTGGCAGTGGAACATGTACGGGTTGTCTCCGTCTGCGTAGTCAGTGAATTCCATGATGATGCGATATTGCACGTCAGGCTCGAGGTAGATGGTGTCTTTCCACCCGGCCAGCTCAGGCGACGGTGGCATGCCGTCGACGCTCAGCACCTGAAACTGCACGTCGTGCACGTGGAAATTGTGCGGCGCGGGCATCTCGTTGAGAACATTCCAGATCTCCGTCGTGTTGACGGTGGCGACGGCGTCGATGCGATCCATCTTCATTTGCTTGTCGTTGATGTTGTGTCCGTTGAGCGTGAACGAGCGCTCGCCGACGGCATCCGCTGGATCAAGAGGCTCAATGGTCGTCAGCGTTTCGGGAATCTCGCCGACATGGTCGAGTTCGGATGCTGCGCGAAGCTGCAACACATCGAAGCGATCATCGTGGCCCGCCGACCCGGTGATCGGTTGAAAACTCTCCCCGAGGTTCGGCGGATTGCTGCGCAGCGTCACCGTCTCGCCGGGCTCAAGTTTCACCAGAATCTCTGCGCGCTCCGCTGGAGAAAGCCGAATGTGATCGAGCTGCGCAGGCTTCTCGAGCAGACCGCCGCCGCTGGCGATCATGGCGAACTCGCGGTCGTCGTCAAATGCGAAGTCGTAGACGCGTGCGGGGGAGGCGTTGAGTATGCGCAGCCGCACGACGTTCGTGGTGGCCTCGAAGTACGGTCCGATCGTGCCGTTGACGAGCAGCGTATCGCCGAGCGTTCCGACGAAGTCCTGTGTCTTCTGAAATTCGCCTTCGTCAGAGAAGCGGGCGTCTTGAATGACGACGGGCACGTCATCGACACCGTAATCGCGCGGCAGCGGCAATGCCGCTTCGACGTCGTCTTCGATCTGCAGCATTCCGGCGAGGCCGAGGCCGACCTGCCGTTCGGTCTCTTCATGCGGGTGCGGGTGGTACCAGAGCGTTGCCGCCGGCTGGTCGATCGTCCACTCTGGGCACCACTGCTGGCCCGGCTCAACGGGCTGATGCGGGCCACCGTCTGCAGCAGCGGGTAGGTGCATTCCGTGCCAGTGCAGCGTGGTCACTTCCGACAGCTCGTTCGTCAGGCACGGGGCAAAGTGTTCATCGCGGTGCACCTTAATTGTCGGGCCGAGATAGGAGCCGTTGTACCCCAGTGTCGGCGTCTCGGTTCCATCGACGAACGGTGTCGACCCGGACCTCGCGGTGAGGTCGACGTGTACTGTGCCGTCGGCGTCTACCGTGCGCTCGGCAAGCGGCGGGATCGCAAGCGGCGTCTCGAAGTCAACCGCGCCGACGGTATCGACGGCCGGTGAGCTGGGGGCGCAGGCGGTGATGCCGATCGTGAGCCCCAGGCCGCCAATAACAAGAATGGATGCTGTCGCGAGCACAGCGCGCGGTCGGCGGAGGCGGTGAGTGCTGGTGTGGGAACGGCGTGACCGCGCGCCGCGGAAGGCAGGAGTGTGACGCATGAATCCAGCCTCGCGACGCGGCGGTGCCGCGGCATCCGGGCCTCACCCCATTTGCGGCGGGGGCTCGCCCTGACCCGACCCTGATAGGGCACGCACAGTGAGATGCTGAAGAGTGTCGTGACAGTGGGGGCCACGAGCGACAGTTTCTGGCATCTCACTTTTACGGCAGTCGTCACGACTGACGAAAGCGGCGAATGGCAACTCCCGGGTGGGAACGCCATTCGCCGCAGACGAATAGGGGTAGCGCCGTTACGCCGGAATGTCTCCCGGGCCTGGGAGATCGGCGAATGCATCGATCTGGCTATCGCCTGGCACGTTGGCGCCATTGCCGATGCGCGCGTTGGCACCGATGCGTGAGTGGCCGCCAACGCGCGCGCCGTGACCGACGTGTGCGTTTTGGCCGACGTGCACGTTCGCGCCGACGACAGCGGCTGCGCCGATCGTTGCGTCGCGGTCGATCCACGCGGTTGCACCGATCCATGCACCGCGGCCGACGATTGCGCCGGGCTCGACGTAGGCGGTTCGTTCAATGTGGGCGGTCGGGTCGACCGTTGCTCCCGAAGCAACCAGTCCGCGGCCAAGGGGGTGGCGGCGATAGCGGGTGATTGTTCCGGTGTCGGTCTCGACGACCTCAGCGGGTGTGCTCAATCAAACTCCTTGGGAATATGGCTCATAGGAGATAACAATGCATACAGATGAAAGATTCCTGCGTAAGACTTGGGCGGCGTCTGATTGCGTGGCAACCAAGGGGCGGGACGTGGCACGTCGTCGGATCTGCAGCATCTCCTCGAAAACCCTAACAAATGCCGGGTGAAAGGCAAAAACGACTGATTGTTGTCAGTCGGCACAATTTACCGCGTGAGCATGTCTTTCACCATCGGAATGACGGTCTGGCCGTACAGCTCGATCGACTCAGTGAGCTGCTCGTGCGGCATCGGCCCGTTCGAGTACTTGAGATCGAAGCGATCGAGGCCAAGTGTCTGCACAGTCGAGGCGATGCGCTGAGCGACGGTCTCGGGTGAGCCGACGTAGAGCGAGCCGCTGTCTGCCTCGCGCAGAAAGTCATCGTAGCTCGTGGGCGGCCAGCCGCGTTCGGCGCCGATGCGGTCGCGGTTGACCTTGAAGTGCGGAAACAGCTGCTCGCGCGCAAGGTCGTCTGTTGCAGCGATGTGGCCGGGAGAGTGGGCGCCAAGCGGCATCCGGTCTCGCCCGATCTCGTCTTGTGCACGGTGGTAGAGGTCAACATAGGGGGCGAACCGTGCGGGGTCGCCGCCGATAATGGCGAGCATCATCGGGATGCCGTACTTCACCGATCGGATGACGGATTCGGGGCTGCCGCCAACGCCGATCCAGGCGGGGAGGCGCCCAGCGGCGGTCTTGGGGTAGACGTTTGCCCCGTGCAGCGGTGCGCGGTGCGTGCCTTGCCAGTGGACGGGCTTCTCGTCGAGCAGCTTCGAGAAGAGGTCGAGCTTTTCGTTGAAGAGCGTCTCGTACTGGTCGAGGTCGTAGCCGAACAGGGGGAACGACTCGGTGAAGCTGCCTCGGCCGAGCGTGATCTCGGCGCGCCCGTTGCTCACGGCATCCAATGTGGCAAATCTTTCGTACACACGCACGGGGTCGTCGCTCGAGAGTACGGTGACCGCTGTGCCGAGGTGGATGTTGCTGGTCTGAGCCGCGATAGCGGCAAGCACTATATCGGGCGAACTGATGGCGTAGTCGTCGCGGTGGTGTTCGCCCAGACCGATGGCATCGATGCCGACCTGATCGGCAAGCACCGCTTGTGAGACCACATCGCGGATGACCTGGTGGGCGGGCGTGCGCTCACCTGAATTGTCGACGGTCACGTCGCCAAACGTGTCGAGGCCGAACTTTGTGTCGCTCATGGTGTCCTCACGGTAGTGGGCGGCTGGGCGCTTGTCGCCTTGTCTATGCATTTGCATAGATGACAACGAGTGGTGAGCGTGAACTATTCCGTGCGCGTGCCACAGGGCACATCGGTAGAAGCACGCGCTTCGCAATGAATGTGCGGCGCGGGGTAGAGGATGCCCTTGTGCGGTGGCAGGCTAGGGGTCAGCAGCCGAGTGTGATCACGAAGGAGTGACAATGACCGACTTTGCGACATCAGCCGATGGCACACGCATCGCGTACGACCGCTACGGGTCAGGGCAGCCTGTGATTCTCATTGCTGGGGCGATGCAAGAGCGCAGCGGTGATGCGACAACGGCACGCATGGCTGAGCTTCTTGCCGAACGTGGCTTCGCCGTATACATCTATGACCGGCGCGGACGCGGTCAGAGCGGACCAGTCAAGGTCGCGGATGCCGGCAGTGAACTGCAGCGGGAGGTTGACGATCTCGCGGCGCTCATCGACGTGGCCGGCGCAGAAGCGTCTGTCTTTGGAAACTCATCCGGTGGGGCGATCGCGCTGTGGGCGGCCAACGCCGGTCTGCCGATAACGCGCCTCGCCGTGTGGGAAGTGCCGTTCGCCGTCGCCGACGAGGGGCAGGCCGCCCAGTTCGTCGACGAGCTTCGCGGCCGAGTCGCCGCCGGAGACGGCGAGAGCACCGTTGAACATTTCATGAAGGACATGCCGCGTGCCTGGCTCGAGGGAGCCAAATCGAGTGACGCGTGGCCATCGATGGTGGCGCTGGCGCCGTCGCTCGTTGCCGACGCGGCATCCCTTGCGATTCATGATCTGCCACGCGGTGAGAGGTGGTCGAACGTGACGCAGCCGACTCTGGCAATGGTGGGGACCGAGACGCTTCCGATCTTTCCACCGGCCGCAGAGATGCTCGTGAGCGACCTCGCGAATGCACGCATGCGTACCGTTGTCGCCTCGTACCACCAATGGGAAGCTGACGTGATGGCGGGGGTACTTGCCGAGGAGTTCGGCCAGTAGGCCGACAGCCTCAAGGCTGCGGGTTAAGCGCGTCGTATGTTGCGAAGCGCGGGTTCATACGCACCAGAAGCCACACGACGATGATGATCACGATGCCGCCAAACAGCGGTGGCACCCAGAGCGCCGTCAGCGCTGTGAGCGAGCCTGCGAGAAGGTCGCCCACGCGGGGACCACCTGTGACGACAACGGTGAAGATGCCCTGGATGCGCCCGCGCATGGCATCGGGAGCCGACGCCTGAAGTAGAGTCATCCGGAAGATGGAGCTCACGTTGTCGGCACCGCCCGCCACAACCATGCAGAGCGTCGCGACGATGAGGGCGGGCCAGTTGACCACTGATTCGCTCGCGACCCCGCCCGAGAGTGCCGCGACGAGAAGCACAACGCCGAATGCCAGCGTCGCCGCGCCGAAGACCGCTATCGAATTGCGAATCGCGATGCCCTGATGTCGGAGGGCTCCGAGCCTGCCGGAGAAGACGCTTGTAATGAACGCGCCGACGGCGACACCCGCAGTCAGTACGCCGACCGTGATCGCGCCGCCGCCGAGCAGCAGCATCCCGACGGCGGGAAAGAGTACGCGGGGCTGCCCGAACGTCATTGCCACGAGGTCCACGATGAACGACATGCGGATGTTCGGAGCCGTCTTCAGAAAGCGCAGCCCTTCGAGAACAGATGCGAATCCGGCCGAACGTACGTCGCCGTGGGGCTCGAGCCGGGGCAGCGAGGCAATACCGGCAAAGGCAAACGCGAAGAGCACGACGTCTGTCGTGAACGTCCATTGCACGCCGACTGTGGCGACGAGCACGCCAGCGAGAGCCGGGCCGACAGTGACCATGACGCCCGCGCTGATTCCAGAGAGAGCGGATGCTGCCGGAAGCAGCTCAATCGGCAGTAGACGAGGAAGGATCGCCTGACGCGTCGTGCCGAGAACTGTCGCGGCAACCGTGTTGATCGTCATGACGAGGTAGAACGGCCAGGCCTGGTCGACATGGGTCCATGCGAGCAACGCGAGCGTCACGGTAGAGCACCACGCGACGATCGCCGTGACCAGAGCAAGGGTGCGACGGTCGAACGCGTCGGCGAGCATTCCGCCGTAGAGCCCGAACACAAGCATGGGAACGAGCGCGAACAGCGCAACGAGCGAGACGGCGAATGTCGACTGTGTGAGGTCGTAGATGTGCAGCCCGACAGCGACGATGGTCATCTGTGTGCCGATTCCTGCAATGGCGTTGCCGCCCCACAGCCGTGCAAAAGCCGGGCTGTGTTTGAGCGGAGTCAGGTCGGCGAAGATCCCGGTTCGCGGTGGGTCGCTTGGCGGCTCAGACTCGTGTGTCTCGGTCACTGCAATCTCACATGGCGAAACTATCATGTGCTCCAGAACTGCCCAGCCGAGGCGGATAAGATAGAAATCAAGGTTCAAGACGAGCCTGCGGACGAGGGCGCAGTACCCGCACAGCGACAAGACTGACCACGGAAGGTGAATTGTCGTGGCATGGGTGGTCCTGATTCTCTCGGGCGCACTTGAGGCCGTGTGGGCCAGTGCGCTATCAGCATCGAACGGGCTCAAGAAACTCTGGCCCAGCGTTGTCTTCGTCGTGTCCATGTGCGTGAGCATGGCCGGTCTCGCTTACGCGATGGCGTTCATCCCGACGGGAACCGCGTATGCGGTTTGGGTGGGAATGGGTGCCGTGCTCACCACTGTGTGGGCGATCGCTACACGCAAGGAGCGCGCAACTGTCGCACGTGTACTGCTGCTCGCCGGTCTCGTAGCCTGCGTTGTCGGAATCAAGGTGGTGAGCTGATGCGGTACTGGATTGTTCTGCTCGCAAGCTCCGTGCTTGAGGCCGTGTGGGCGACAGCTCTCGGAGATTCCAACGGTCTGTCACGCCTTGCGCCATCGATCGTGTTTGTGCTCGCTCTCACCGCGAGCATGCTCGGTCTCGGCTACGCGATGAAAGGGCTGCCCGTGAGCGTCGCCTATGCGGTGTGGACCGGAATCGGAGCCGCGCTCACCGTGACCTGGGCGATGGCAACCGATGTCGAGCCCGCGTCGATTCTGAAGGTGGTGTTCCTTGCAGGGATTGTCGCCTGCGTTGTCGGCCTCGCGCTCGTGACTCCCGCGAAGTCGAAACGTGTGCCAGAGAATTTCGGCGAAGAGGATGCCGCTCAGCCGTAGCGCCGCGCCAGATAGTCGGCATACGTCTGCGTTCCGTACCGAGGGCCGGGAACCATGTTCTTACGCTCACGCAGAGCGCGCACGATCGCGCCGGGCAGACGTATCGAGACGATGCGCTTCGTCGAGTGCGCGGCGGCCTTCCACTGACGCGCCATCTGCTCGGCGCTGAGCTTCTCGGGCCCGCCGATATCGGCAACGCGTCCCGCCGGCTCAGCGGCCGCCAACTCCGCAAGGCGAACGGCCACGTCGTCGACGGCGATCGGCTGCGCGCCGAAGCGCGGTACGAAGACCCACGGCAGCCGCTTCTGGTACGCGAAGATCATTGTCAGAAGGTCGTGAAACTGCGTGGCTCGCAGAATCGTGTGTGGAACAGGCGACGCCTCAAGCAGCCGTTCGACATCGAGCTTCGCCCGATAGTAGGGGAGGGGGATGCTCTCGATGCCGACAATTGACATGTAGATGATGTGCGTCACACCGGAGTGTTCCGCCTCATCGAGCAGTCGCTCGGCGGCATCCACGTCCTTCGCATTTGCCGATGTCGCGAGGTGGACAACTGTGTCGACGCCGCTCAGCGCGTCGCCGAGACCTGCGCCCGTGAGCAGATCGCCCGTCACCTGCTCTGGCCCGGATTGGCGGCTCAGAACCCGCACGGAATGCCCGCCTTTGCGCAGTGCGTTCACCGTGGGAACGCCGAGGGTTCCCGTGCCTCCAGTCACCAGAATTTCGCTCATCTCACCATTGTCTCGAAGAGCAGCGATTCCGGCTAGAGGTGTGGGGCTGACAAATGCGGTACAGGGGGCTATATTGGTCGGCGGCTTGAAAACGGGAGGTGTGCAATGCGGCTTTGTGAGATGCAGCATCCATTCCGCGTTCATTCCGACAAAGCCCGGTCGACCCGACCGGCACCCGCACAGCGCGGGCCCCACGAAAGGGAGCACAGAAGTGAGTGCATCGTCCGTCGTTCTGCGACGTGGTGATTATCTTGACTGCCTGACAGAACTTGATGTCGTAGCCTCCGGGCGCGGCGTTCTGACCCGCGAGTTTGAGGAGTTCGTTCTGCACCGTGAAGGTGAGGACGCCGCGAGGGCGCTGATTGTCGGCGTCGACTTGTCTGGGTGTGACCGAGTGCGCGAGGTGAAGCGTTCGCTGCGCCGCATCGAGCAGCAGATCGACAGCTCGTGCGCGCTCCTCGAGGGAGACGCCCACGTCTATGTTGTGATCAAGGGCGGCGCCGCGCGCTCGTCTCGGGTGCTTCCGATCTACGAGACGCTCGCCGAGAAACTGCACATGCTGGCCGGTAGCTCACACGGCATCGAGATCAGCTCGACGGTGATCGACTGCACCGATTGCGAAGACAAGTCACTTCTTGCCAAGCGCATCATGGGCGACGTGACGTCGAAGACGGCAGACGATGGCGCACCAGCGGCTGCGCTCATGTGGCGCGAGCTGGCGGACTCGTCGATCTGCGAGGCATCGCACAGCGACTACCTCTAGAGCGTCGATGCCGTTCGCACTATCGTGACGAGCATGAAAGCGTACACAGCAGCGCACGTGCGGGAGGCCGAGCGGCCGCTGCTCGAGGCTGGCGTTCCGCTCATGCAGCGTGCCGCGGCGGCGCTCGCCGACGAGATCGTCGCTGTCGCGCGTGAACGGCGGGTCGGGTCGGATGCCGCAGCACACCGAGTGCTTCTCGTGGTCGGTTCCGGCAACAACGGTGGCGACGCGCTCTTCGCCGGAGCAACGGTCGCCGAGCATGGCCTCGTCGTCGACATCGTGCGCACCTCCGAGCGCGTGCACGAGGCAGGCTTCGTTGCAGCGGTCGAAGCTGGAGCACGACTGGTCGATGCAGCGAGCATCGACGCAAACGACTACGACGTAATCGTCGACGCCATCCTCGGCACCGGCGCAAACGGCAGCGCCCTGCGCAGCTCGGCGCGAGAGACCGTCGAACGGATGCTGTCGCAATTCGGCGAGCCGCGGCATCCGGTCATCGTCGCGTGCGACCTGCCCAGCGGCATCCATCCGGACACCGGCGAGGTCGCCGATCCCTGCGTGCTGCCCGCCGACCTGACAGTCACATTCGGGGCGGCAAAGGTCGGGATGCTGCGTGAACCAGCGGCACACTACGTCGGGCGTCTCGTCATCGCCGATATCGGGCTTGGCAGCCGACTGGAGCGGATTGCCGACGTTCGGTGAGGCACATCGCCGTCGCGGACGTCGTCCCATAGTGTGACCCTCATGAGACGTCAACGTCACGCGTCGGCGGCTGAGAGCGAATTGCCCCGCCTGCGTTCCATCGTTCTTGCCCGCCCGTTGCGCACTGGATTTCTCACAACGGTCGGCGTGCTGCTCGCCGTTGCACTCGGGCTTGCCGTGTCGAACCTTTCCACAGTGTTCATCTACCTGCTGTTCGCGGTCTTTCTGGCTCTGGCAATTGAGCCCGCCGTGAAATGGTGCTCCCGCCGCGGCATCTCACGGCCGTGGGCGATCGTCATCGTGTTTGTGGGCGTCTTCATCGTTCTCGGCGCGATTCTCGGCTTCGCCATTCCGATTCTTGTCGGTCAGATCGCTTTGTTTGCCACATCGGTGCCTACCCTCATCGACGACTTCTCCAGCTCAGGCCTCTTTCATACTCTCGAGGGCATATTCGGGCCGGGCCTCGAGGGTCTGCTCGGTGACCTTCAGACGTTCGTCGCCGACCCAGCGAACATCGCCGCCATCGGCGGCGGCGCGCTCAAGGTCGGTGTCTCCGTCGCCACCGGCATCTCCGGGGCAATCATTGTGCTGGTGCTGACGCTCTACTTCGTAGCGTCGCTACCGACCATCAAATCGTCGATGTATCAGCTAGCGCCCGCTCGCAACCGACCGCGGCTCGCTGACATGACCGAGCAGATCACCGACGCGATCGGCGGCTACACGGCGGGAATGGTGACGCTCGCATTCTTCAACGCGATCTTCACTGGCATCCTGTATTTCGTGCTCGGACTGCCGTTTCCCCCGCTGATGATGGCGGCTGCGTTCCTGCTGACGCTGATCCCGCTCGTGGGTTCTGTGCTGTTCTGGGCGATCGGATCGATTCTCGCCCTGTTCGCTGACCCGGTGGATGCGCTCATCTTCGCCGTGGCCTATCTCGTATACATGCAGCTCGAAGCATACGTGCTCACCCCGCGTGTGATGAACAGAGCCGTGTCGATCCCCGGGTCACTCGTTGTCATCGGCGCCCTCGTCGGCGGCACGCTGCTCGGGTTGCTCGGCGCGCTCATCGCAGTGCCCGTGACGGCATCCATTCTGCTCATCATCAAACAGATCTGGATTCCGCAGCAGGATGCGCGCGTCTAGCTCCGAGGTGCTCGCGGTGCTGCATGAGCATGAATCTCGGAGTACTTTTCAGAATGTGTCGATTGACGAGGCGGTCGATCGTCATTGGGGTGAGAGCGACAACGCGTCGCTCACGACCTGAGAAAAAGGAGACACACATGCGTTACGCGCTCATTCTGCACAATGAAGAGGTCAGGCGAGAAGACGTTCCTGCCGAGTCATGGGCCGATGCGGAGGCCGGCTTCGAACGTTTCGTTCGCGAGCTGACTGACGCCGGCGTGCTTGCTGACGCAGCCATTCTTCACCCGTCAACTGCCGCATCGATCGTGAAAGTGCGTGAGGGAAAGATGCGCGTGCAAGACGGCCCATTCGCCGACACCAAAGAGAAGCTCGCTGGCATATTCTCGATCGACGTTCCCGACATCGACGCAGCGATGGCGTGGGCAGAGAAATGTCCCGGAGCTGCCTACGGAACCATCGAGATTCGCCCCGCCCAGCTCGTCGTGAGCGAAGGCGTGTGGCAGCCAGCCGGGTGACACGTGAAAAACGATAACGCGCACGGTGCCGCCGAGACAGCTCGGCGCACCGTGCGCGAATCGTACGGTCGCCTCATCTCAGTTCTCGCCTCAGGAACCGGAAACATCCCCGCCGCTGAGGATGCCCTCTCTGATGCACTGGAGCGGGCACTGCGAGTGTGGCCCGAGACGGGGGTGCCGGGAAATCCGGCAGGCTGGCTCCTGACCGTTGCTCGCAACCGACTGCGAGACGGCTTTCGCTCCGCAGCAGTGCGCACATCTGTTCCTCTTGAAGAAATGGAACTGGCTACTCACCCTGCTGTCGCGCCCGAACCAGACTCAGAGGAAATCCCCGACCGCCGCCTTGAGCTTCTGTTCGCCTGTGCTCATCCGGCGATCGATCGCGCGGTGCGGGCGCCGTTGATGCTCCAGGTCGTCCTCGGCATCGACGCGGCGGATATCGCCCGAGCATTCGCCGTCCCCACGCCAACGCTCGCTCAGCGGCTGGTCAGGGCAAAAAGAAAGATCAAAGACGCGCGAATTCCGCTGGTCTTACCCGGACGCGGTGACATGCCCGACCGCCTGGATGCGGTATTAGAGGCGGTGTACGCGAGCTACGCGATCGACTGGCAGTTCGTCTCCGGTGAGACGCTCGCCATCTCGCTCTCGGGCGAAGCCTTGCATTTGGCCGTGCTGATTGCCACCCTGCTTCCCGACGAGCCCGAGGCCCTCGGCCTCGCAGCGGTTCTGTGCTTCTCGCTTTCTCGCCTTGACGCTCGCGTGGTAAACGATGTCTTCGTTCCGCTCGATGAGCAGGACACTCGCACGTGGGATGCCGACCTCATTCGGCGGGGTGAAGAGTACATCCATCGTGCCGCCGCTTTTCGGCGCATTGGGCGGTTTCAGCTCGAGGCTGCGATCGAGTCAGCCCACTGTGATCGCGCGCGAACGGGACGCGTCGATTCAGCGGCGCTGGCCACACTTCTCACGGCCCTTGTCGAGGTGGCGCCGACTATCGGTTCTCGGGTAGCGCTCGCCGCCGTTGTTGCAGACAAGGAGGGGCCGGCGAAGGCACTCGTGCGACTCGATGGAATTCAGGGTGCCGACCGATTCCAACCAGCGTGGGCGCTGCGCGCCCAGCTGCTCGAGCGTCTCGAACGAGCAATCGACGCTCGTGCCGCGTATGACAAAGCCATCTCTCTCACGACGGAGGCATCACTTCGCGCCTACCTTCGTCAACGCGCACGCGCGCTAGGCTGAACCGCACTATGGTGACGAGGCAGATGACGCATACCGACGGCGGACGCGAGCGGGCGATTTCTGAGCAGCTGCGCGAGGGCGAAGACGAATTTCGCGTCGACATTGAACGGATCAGGTTCTCACCGTACTTCTCCCGCCTCTCTGCTGTAACACAGGTGATCCCGCAGGCCGGATCGGGCACGGTGATTCACAATAGGCTCACGCACTCGCTGAAGGTGTCGGCGGTCGCCCGTTCCATCGCCATCGGGTTGCGGACGGCTGACGAAGCAACTCAGCAGCTCGTGCGCGACCTCGGCGGCTGCGATCCTGTTGTCGTGCAGGCGGCAGCTGCGGCCCACGATCTCGGCCACCCACCATTCGGCCATCTGGGCGAACAGGAGCTCGACCGCGTCGCGCGTGACACGCTCGGGCTGCCCGACGGCTTCGAAGGCAACGCGCAGACCTTTCGCATTCTGACGGCTCTTGACAGCTGTGATGCGACAGCACGCGGACTCAATCTCACTCGTGCAGTTCGTGCCGCGGTGCTGAAGTACCCGTGGACGCGCAGCGAGTGGCGGGCGATTCCCAGCAGGCCGCCCGAGCAGATGCCGCGCGGCGTCGGCACAGCACTCGCCATCGGGGCGCAGAAGTTCTCGGCGTACGACATCGAGGGTGACGAGATGCGTGACGTGCTGAAGGTTTTTCCAGCGATCGCGGGGCATCAGCAGACGCTCGAATGCTCAGTCATGGACATCGCCGACGACATCGCCTATGCCGTGCATGATCTTGACGATTTTTACCGCGCGGGAATTCTGCAGTACACAGCAGTGTCCGCGGAGTTGAGGGCGTGGCTTGAGGCGCGTGCAGCCCTTGCGGCATCCGACGATTCCGAACTCGACCCGCGAAGCCCTGGGCATGCTCTCGAACTCGCCTGGCGGCGAATTGAAGAGAAAGACCCGTGGATTGCGGATGCTGAGGCCTTCCGCGCCTCGGTGGAGCGTGTTGCGAATGACCTCGTCGACGGACTGCTTGCCGTCCCCTATGACGGCGGACTTGAGGCAGATCGTGCGGTGACCGGCTTCACCCGGCGCTGGATCGACAGGCTCAAATCATCGATCGCCGTCGAACGCACTCCGACAATCCGCAGCGGACATGTGCGGCTTGCCGACGAAGCGTGGCACGACGTGATCGTTCTCAAGTTCGTGCACTCCCGCTTCGTGCTCGATCGCTCAGATCTCGCGGTGTATCAGCGCGGGCAGACCCGCATCATCGCCTCGCTGGCCGAAGGTTTTCACGCCTGGCTGAACGACCCAGACGACGCGGGGCGAGCTCCACGGCGGCTACTCGACTCGGTGGAGGCCGCGACGAGCGAGTACAAGGCGCTGCGCGATGAGCGCCCCGAGCTGTTCGAGCACGGCGGGTCAGCCGAGGTTGCGCGGCTCGGACGCTCGCGCGCCATCGTCGACTACATCGCGTCGTTCACCGACGCGCAGGCCATGTCGGTGAACGCGCTCATTACGGGAACCTCCGACGGTCCGTGGGAAGCGGGCCGCGGACTGTAGTCTGCGACGTCAATACCAGCCGGTTGACTGGGAGTGGCCCCATGCCGAGCACGGTGACCCGTAGACGTCAGCGATGTACTTCAGCCCCCAGGTGATCTGTGTAGTGGCGTTGGTCTCCCAATCGGCGGCGACGCTGCTCATCTTGCTTCCCGGAAGCGCCTGTGGAATGCCGTAGGCGCCACTTGACGGGTTCGATGCCGTATACGACCAGCCGGATTCCTTGTTCCACAGTGAGACCAGGCAACTAAACTCGCCTTCGCCCCAACCATGCTCTTCGGATGCCATGGTCTTGGCAACGGCCTTTGCGCCTTCCGGTGTGTTGGCGGCTGCCCGCTTCTTCGCCTCTTCTGCCTCACGCTCTGCTTTCTCGGCAGCCCGCTTCTCGGCTTCTTCAGCCTTCTGCTTCTTGACGGCAGCGTCGTCTTCCGACACGGATGCCGTCTCGGCCTCGGTCTGCTTCACGAGGTTCAGAGTGAACGTCGGGGTGAGTGTGCGGTAGTCAGCCAGGCGGCCGACAAACGTCGAGAGGTCGTCGGTGTCGACAGCGTCGTCTGCGTCGTCGAGCACGGCGGTTGCGCTGTCGAGCGCCTCCTTCGCGCTCTGCTGAGCTGTCTGCTCGGCTCGCAGCTCATCGCTGGCCTGAGCGACGGATGCCGCGGACGCGACGAGGGGATCTTCGTCAACCGTCGGAGCGGCCCAGCTCGCCGCGATTCCTGTTCCGCTCACCGTGAGGGCGAGAGCCAGAGCCGCACCGGCTCCGACGCGGGCGCGCCGCTTGTTTCGCGCTCGGCGCATTCGCGCCAGGTGGTTGCGTCGGGGGAAGGGGGTCAGATCTGCGTCGTTATCGGCAGCTTCGAGTTCGGGGGATGTCATTCAGCCTCACGGGTGTCAGGTCAGGGTTCGGGTTTCGGGGTGCCAGGCCGCGAGGGCGCGCTTCCGGGCACGAAGGCCGAGCCTCGACCATGAATCTGAGTGCTTTCCTACCGCAACCTGGGTAAACAAGTCATGAGTCACCGCTGTGGGTGGCTCATGGCGCAGCGAGAACCGGCGACATGCGGATGCTGTGACCCGTCGCCTCGCCTGCCATGACGCCGATCGTCGGCCGGCGGCATCCTCTCGTCTACCCAAAGAGGGCTCGTTGTGCCTTCTGGCGCCTCAGAATCCACTGGGAATGGGCGTTTTCTGCTCTCGACAAATATGCATCCTACGGGCGGATACGTGGAGGAAAGCCCGTCCACCTCAGCTCCACAGGCAGATGTGACATGTCGTTGAACATGACGAGCGTTGCCGCATGCTCGGGGCGGAACTCGATGACCGTGAGGGCTGCATTGGCGCTGCTGATGCCGAACCAGCGAATGGGAGGGGTCTCAAGCGCGTGACGCAGCAGCCAGGCGATGGGGTAATCGTGGGTAATGAGCACCTCGTGAGTGTCGTCGCCCGCCGCGGGGGCGGCGGCGAACTTCTCAATGAGTGTGGTCGCGATCCGGTGACCTTCGGCGGCGTCGTCACGGCCGAAGCCGTCGAAGAATCCGCGCATTGTCGATGGCATCTCGTCGTTCGGTGGAACCCAGGGAACGTGGTCGATGAGTTCCTGTGCCTTGATGAGTGGAGCGGACGCAACGTGCCGGGCGATCGTCAGGGCGGTATCTGCCGCGCGTGGCAGGGGTGAGTGCCACACGGTGTTGATCGGCAGCCGTGCGAGGCGCTCTCCAAGCAGATTCGCCTGCCTTTGCCCGGCGCTTGTGAGCTCGCCGAAGGCGTCGGCGGCTCCGTGGCGGGCGATGTATAGGTGTCGAACGGCCATGTGATGCTCCTTGCGCTATGTCGGTCGTCGTTCGGTAACCGTGCCGAGATCACCGTCGATCGAGACGAGTGACCCATCGGTGAGCCGCGACGTCGCGTTGGTGACGCCAAGAACAGCGGGGATGCCGAGCTCGCGCGCCACGATCGCAGCGTGCGCGAGAGGCCCGCCGCGCTCGGTGACGACACCCCCGGCGACACGCAGCAGGGGAGTCCAGCTGGGGTCGGTGCTGGGGCAGATCAGAATGTCTCCACGTGCCACCCGCGAGAAGTCCTGTGGTCCGCGGACGATGCGTGCCACCCCAGATGCAGTGCCTGTGCTTGCGGCAGCTCCGGCCAATGCCGCCGTTGTTCTCTCGGCATGCTCCACTGGCGACGGCACAGCAGCGGTGACTGGTCGTGCCTGCAGAATCCAGGCTTTCTCGCCAGCCATTGCCCACTCGATGTCTTGCGCACCCCCGAGTAGAACGCCGATCTCAGACCCAAGACGCACGAGCGTCGACACCTGCTCGTCGTCGAGCGACGGAGACCCGCGCTGAGGCTCGTCAACGACGCGAGACGTGAGACCTCCCGTGCTCGCGTCAAGGCGCGACCTCTTGCTTCCGAGCCGTCGGTCGATCGTGCCGTCGTCGGTAACGCGAAAGCTATCTGGCGTGATGCGACCTTCGACGACGCTCGGGCCGAGGCCCCACGACGACTCGATGAGAGTGGCGCCACCTGGCGAGGGCGAGGTGAACATCACACCGGATGCATCAGCGTCAACCATCTCTTGCACGATGACCGCCATTGCGGAGTCATCGGACGCGCCGCCGAGCTCGGCCACCTGTCTGTACGCGACGGCGCGTGCGGAGCGCAGGGAATTCCAACACCGGCGAATCGCTGCAAGAAGCGCCTCAGCGCCGTCGATGCCGAGCATGCTCTCGTGGGCGCCCGCCGCCGACGCCCGAACCGTATCTTCGCCCGAGGCCGAGGACCGCACGGCAACAATGGGCCAGCCACGATCCGAGTAAGCGCCCTGGATCTCGTGGCGGAGCGCACGGGGGAATGATCCAGCAGCTGCGAGACGGTACGCGTCGAATGTGAGGACGAAGCCGTCGGGAACCGGTAGTCCGGCGCGAAGCATCGTGCCGAGCGCGGCAGCCTTCGCGCCGCTGGTCGCGACGTCTGCACAGCGCAGCTCCTGAAGCATTCATCACCTTTCAATAAAATGTTGACAACGTAATGTTGATACTGCACGATGGAGCCATGACATGCAACCCCGACCCGCAGGCAGCGAACGACGTTCATGCGCAGGCTCGTCGCGAAGAGCGCGCTCGCGGCCGTCTATTGTCGCGCGCAGACGGCCGTATTTCTGAGCAGCCATGGCGACCAGCATCCGTGCCGCCGTCTGCTGTCGATCTGACCCAGTTTGCGCTGTGGCAGTCGATGGATGCTGAGCCGAGCGAGCTCGTCGACGCTCTTGCTCTCGTGCCAGCGGTGCGCGCCGAGGTCGAGGGCATCGAAACCGGTTTACTGTTCGCAGCCCGGAGCGCGGGACTCACCTGGGCCCAGATCGCGTCGGCCATGGGATTCAAATCTCCGCAAGCATGCCAGCAGCACTTCACCCGGCTTGCCGAGCGACAGGATGCCCCATGACAGACGACGACGCCTCTGTGAGTCTGGCTCTGGCACTGCACGGGGTGCGCATTCTCGGATTTGCCAATTCGGATGCTGTCGCACGACGGTGGGGGCTCTCGAGTGACGCCGTCGATGAAGCGCTCGGGGACGCCGAGGCTTGCGGATGGGTGACGTTCGCGAGCTTCGCTGGTCTCTCGGGCTGGTCGCTGACGGACCGCGGACGGCGAGAGAACGAGCGACGGCTGACGGAGGAGCTAGCGAGGGTGGACGGTGAGCATCGGCTGAAGCGCGTCTATAGCGACTTCCTTCCGGTCAACGCGACGTTGCTGACCGCGTGCACGAACTGGCAGCTTCGACCCGCATCAGACGGGCGTCTCGCATCGAATGATCACACAGATCTCGAGTGGGACGCACGTGTGCTTCGTGAGCTGGGTGAGATTGAGCACGAACTCACGTCGATCAGCGAGAACCTCGAGAGCATTCTGAGCCGCTTCGGCGGGTACGACGTTCGCTATGCCGCGGCACTGCGCCGTGCGCGGCGCGGTGAGCATGAGTGGGTGGACGGCACGGCGGTCGACTCATGCCATCGCGTGTGGTTCGAGCTGCACGAAGACCTCATCGCCACCCTCGGCATCGACAGGAATGTCGAAACGTGATGGCACCGGATGAATCGTCGTGCCTTTTCTGTCGTGTCGCGGCCGCATAGCCTAGACGATATGACTGTGGCTACCTCTTGACAAGGCTGAGGCCCCAGATCGCATGATCGAGGTTTACCAGCCGTGCCATTTGCGGGGCTCCAGCATAGGTGCTGGAGCCTTGACGGGGTTGGTCTTCCTCAGTCGATCTTGGAGGCCCCAGTTGAACATCTATCGTACTCACGTGGGTTTGGACGTGCACGCCAGGTCCATCGTCGCGCAAGCAATTCACAGCGATACCGGTGAAGTTACCTGGAAGAAGTTTCCCTATGATCCGGCCGCGGTGATCGATTGGGTCCGTGGTCTCGCAGTACCGGCTCTCACCACTTACGAGGCCGGCCCGACAGGCTATGATCTCTCCCGTCGCCTCACAGGTGCTGGCATCGCGTGCGTGATCGCCGCCCCATCGAAGTTGCAGCGTCCGCCAGGTGACCGTGTCAAAACCGATAAGAATGATGCTCTGCATTTGGCGCATCTCCTCCAGCTTGGACAGATCACCCCCGTGCGTGTCCCCACTATTGACGAGGAGACTGCACGCGATCTTGTCCGGGCGCGGGAAGACTGCCGCCATGACCTCATGGCCTCACGCCATCGTCTCTCAAAACTGCTTCTTCGTCACGGGCATGTTTACGACGGAGGTGGCACATGGACTCGCAAGCACGACGTGTGGATCCGGGAGCATCGCGCAGGCACAATCGCTTACCAATACGCGTTCGATGCATCCTACGAAGCCGTTGCGCAAGTCCTTGCCCGCAGAGACCGACTCGATGCCGAAATTGAAAGAATGGCTGATGCTTCTGAATTCGCACCTGTGGTGACCCGGTTGGGTTGCCTGCGTGGCATGGGTGCGCTCACTAGTCTCGCGCTTGCCGTTGAGATCGCCGATTGGGACAGATTCACCGGGAAAACAATTGGCACCTATCTCGGACTCACCCCGTCGGAATACTCGTCAGGAACTTCACGCAGACTCGGCGGTATCACCAAGACCGGCAATTCCCATGCCCGCAGACTCCTCGTCGAGGCCGCCTGGCACCACCGCAAACAGCTCCGACAGCAACCGACCTCAGCACTGACGCTCCGACAGCAAAATGCCTCACAGGAAGCCCGACTACGCGGACAAGCCGGAAACGAACGACTCCACAAGCAGTGGGAGAAATTCGTAGCCCGACGAAAGAAGGCAACAATCGCCAACGTCGCGATCGCCAGAGAACTCTCCGGCTGGTGCTGGTCACTCGCGATCATGACTGACTGACACCCCAGACCGCTGACACCACGACGGCCGTGAGGTCTGCGAACACGTGTGGAATGACCCGCTCTACTATTATGAACAGCCCATCAGCACTGACGGGCGACGCTCGATCTCTAGACCTGCGGCACCGCTCCACCATCGCACGCTTCGCCCTGCAGTAACCAACCTGCGCATATCAGTTTGACCGTGTTAACGTCGAAAGACACGTCAGACCCCACTCCGCCAGATGCCAGCAGAAACGGTCCCGGACAAGCCCTACACTTCCCGGGACCGTTTCACTCTGCCCCCTTGACAAAAACACCTACATATCAGTAGTGGAGGAAACGTCATGAACGATCAGGCCAAGCGCACCGCCCCACGACATGCGGCGCCCGACGAGGCTGAGGGGTCAGGCAGCGGCGGCGGACCTCCCCAGTGGAATACTGAAGAGGAGCGCTGGGCCGCCGTCGAGACAGCGATTGAGCTGGCCAGGCGCCGCGGTGAGTTCGACAACCTGCCCGGAGCGGGCAAGCCGCTCAAAGGGATAGACAAGCCGCGCGACCCCGACTGGTGGATCAAACAGAAGGTCGAGTCTGAGGGTCTGACTGGCTTCGCCCCACCGGTTTTCCAGCTGCGCAAAGAGCACGAGCGCCTCGAAGAGACGCTCGACGAACTTCTCTCAGAGTCCCGGGTGCGCGAGTACCTCACGGATTTCAATCAGCGAGTGCGCGAAGCACGAAGGCAGCTTCACGGTGGTCCGCCCGTCGTCACGCCGACCCGCGACATTGATGCCGAGGTGACCGCGTGGGAAGAACGACGTGCCGCGCGGAAACCCGCGGAGACAACCGAACCCACGGCGCCGCAGGCTCGTCGTCGTCGGTGGTGGAATCGCGGGCGTGGTAAGCAAGAGGCATGACGTCGACGCCGAGCACAGCGAAAACGAACGCTCCTGAGCCTGACGACGGTGCCGTCGTGCAGACCACCGCCGGTACCGTTCGTGGAGCACAGCTCGGCCCGCACCAACTCGCGTTTCTCGGCATCCCCTACGCGGAAGCCCCGGTTGGTGAGCGACGATTTGCGCTGCCTGTCGCCCACGAAGCCTGGGACGGAGTGCGTGACGCCACGCGCTATGGGGCTACCCCGCTGCGCGACTACATGGCAGGAATCACTCTCATACCCGAGCCCTCCTACCCAGGAGACGAGACACTGACCGTCAACGTGTTCACTCCGAGCATCCGCCCGGAGACGTCGTTGCCCGTGCTCGTATGGATTCATGGCGGCGGATTCACGACCGGGTCTCCTTCTTCGCCGTGGTACGCGGCCGGCACATTTCCCCGAGACGGCGTCATTGTCGTCTCGGTGTCGTATCGCATCGGGCTCGACGGCTTCGGGGTGATCGACGGTGCCCCGGACAACCGCGCAGTACACGATTGGATGCTGGCGCTGCACTGGGTGCGCGACAACATCCGTGCATTCGGAGGCGACCCCGACCGCGTGACGATCGGCGGCCAGAGTGCGGGCGGCACAGCCGTTCTGACCCTGCTGTCCATGCCCAGCGCACAGCCGTTGTTCGCCCGGGTGATCGCCGAATCGCCCGGGTGGAGCACGGGGGAGCGTTCCGAGGTGGCGATCAGCACATCGCGGGTAGCGACGCTGCTGAAAATCGCAGCGACGCGCGACGCGTTCGCAGAGATTCCCGAGCGAGACGTCTTCGAGGCGCAGCAGACCTCCCAAAAGCGAGGCATGACGCTTGCGTGGCTGCGGCGGCTCATGCGTGGGGGCAGTTCAATGTCGTGGACGCCGGTTGCCGACGGCGAGCTGATTCCGTACGCAATCGACGATGCTCTCGCTCGGGGGACCGGAGCGGACAAGCCGCTACTGATCGGCGCGAACGCCAACGAGACAGACGCAGTGGTTCTCGGGGAGCCCGCGGCGCTCGACCTGATGCCCCGCACGCTCGCCCTGCGCCTCGTGGGACTCGGGCGCAGCGCACGACACTATGCGAGGGTCACGCCCGGGCGCTCGCGACGGATGCTCGGAAGCGCGGCGACCGACGCCGTGTTTCGCTTCACAACGGCTCGGGTGCTCGCTGCGAAGACGGGTTCCGTGTACGCCTACGACTTCAGGCTTCCGTCTGCGCTCAACCAGCTGACAGGGCACTGCATGGAACTGCCGTTCGTGTGGGACTGCCTCGGTGGCGAGAACGTCGAGGCTAGCACTGGAGCTCATCCTCCACAGGAAGTCGCCGACGCGATGCATGCTGCGTGGGTGCAGTTCATCGCAGACGGAAACGCACCTTGGCCAGATTACGATGCGGACGGTGAGCGCCGTGGCTGGCGCGTTGATCGGGCACCACGCACCGAGCGCATCTTCGACCGTGAACGTGAGCTCATTGCTCTCGAGAAGCGCGCACTCTAGACGAACGGCACCCGCGCAGCCACGGCAGCGGTGTAGATGACGTCATGTGACCGCGCGCACCGGTCACACTACGAACTGTGACAACGGGTGCTCTGTCGATGCCGTGATCACCCCGTAAGTTCGTGACTCGACCACGCCGCACATGCGGCATCCGCCTTGTCACCCATGGGGTTCGTTATGCCACGAAACAGAAATGTCGCCGCACTCGCCGTCAGCGTTGCCGCGATGATGATGCTCACGTCGTGCGCGGCTGGCGCCTCCACAGCTGATGATGCCGAGCCGGTTGCCGGGGGAACTCTCGTCTACGCGCATCAGCAGGAACCGCAATGCGTGTTTGGCGGCTGGATCGAACAGGCGTATCTGAGCTATCAGGTGCTCGACAGCATCACGTCGCTCGACGAGAACGGCGAGGCCGTGCCCTGGCTCGCCGATTCGTGGGAGGTGTCAGACGACGGGCTCGACTGGACGTTTGATCTCAAGGAGGACGTCGCGTTCACGGACGGCAGCGCGTTGACAGCATCCGCCGTCGCCTACAACTTCGACTACTGGCTTGCGGGAGGAAACAGCACGGCGAAGGTCTGGCTCGAGGGCTACTTCTCGTCGGCAGAAGCCGTGGACGACACAACACTCGCCATCCACCTCTCCACGCCATACCCGCGGCTGCCCGAGACGCTCGCTCAGGGCTACTTCGGCATTCAATCGCAGGAGGCTCTCGAAACCCGCACAGATGAGCAGAACTGCGAGCAGCCCATCGGCAGCGGTGCGTTCACTGTGGCGTCGTGGACCCGCGGTGAGAACATCATTCTCGAGCGCAACGACGACTACACATCGTGGCCGGCGAACGCGAAGCACGAGGGCCCGGCGATCGTCGAGACCGTCGATTGGCGCTTCGTTCCCGACGGCACGACGCGGTCTGCGGCACTGAAGAGCGACGAGGTCGATGCGATCTACGACGTTCCTTCTGTCGACTGGACGACACTGGAGCTGGGCGGTTTCAACCTGCAGAAGTACGTGACGCCGGGCCGCCCGCAGCAGCTTGCGTTCAACACTCGCGAAGGGCCGTTCACCGACGAGAAGGTGCGCAAGGCATTCACCTACAGTCTCGACCGCGAGAGCCTCGTCGAGACCATCGGCC
Organism: Paramicrobacterium chengjingii; assembly: GCF_011751765.2. GTDB lineage: Bacteria > Actinomycetota > Actinomycetes > Actinomycetales > Microbacteriaceae > Paramicrobacterium > Paramicrobacterium chengjingii. Next base: position 2,872,014 of record NZ_CP061169.1, on the reverse strand, counting down.
TCGGCGTGATTCCCTACGAGGGAAACGGCGCGGTGAGCCAAGCGACCCCGGGCTATAGCCAGAAGGCGGCTGAACAGTACACGTTCGACCTCAAGAAGGCGAAGAGTCTGCTTGACGAAGCCGGCTGGAGCACGACAAACGCCGACGGGGTTCGCGAGAAAGACGGTAAGCCACTCGAGGTGACCCTGCCGTACGGAGCAGGCACGACGTTCAACGCCGAAGGCGGCTCGATCTTGCAGGGCGTCGCCGAGCAGGCGAAGCAGGCTGGGTTCGACGTGACGCTCATCCCCGTTCCGCCGAGCGAGCACTTCGCCGGTGCCTACACGCAGTCTGACGAACGCGACATTGCTGCGGGGTACTGGACGAGTGTGACCGCCGGCATCCTCTGGATCAATTGGCGCGCCGACACTGACGAGAGCCCCAACGGCAACAACGCGGCGTTCTACAACTCGCCAGAGCTCGAAGAGCTTATTCTGCGCGCCAACTCGGCAGCAGACATCGACGAGCAGAACACGCTGTACCAGCAGGCGCAGGAGTACATCGCCGATCACGCGCTCTCGATCGGGCTGTACGACCGGTTGAGCACTCTCGCCATCTCGCCATTCGTCAAGGACGTCTGGCAGGAGCACTCACAGGGAGGACCGGTCTTCCATGACGCATATTTCGTCGCCTGAAGCTGAGCAGGTCACACCAGAGCAGGTCAGAATCGACGCGGATGCCGCTGCGGGCAGCGCTCGCCGTCGAGCGAATCGCGGCACGCTGATCCGGCGCATCGTCGGCAAACTCGTCGGCGCAGCCATCACACTCTTCGGCGCTGCTACCGTTGCGTTCCTCGCTCAGCTGGCGCTTCCCGGCGACCGCGCGACGGTGATCTACAACATCCGTGCCGGTCAGGCCATCGAGCGCACGCCTGAGGAACTCGCGCAAATCAATGAGCAGTACGGCCTGTTGCAGCCCGTGCTCGTGCAATACGTTGACTACCTGCGCGCGCTCGTCTCGGGAACTCTCGGAATGTCGTACCAGCAGTACCGGCCCGTGAGCGACGTCATCATCGAGCAGCTCGGCCCCACGCTGATTCTCACGTTCACGGCGATTCTGCTCGCCTGGGTGATCATGGTGGTCTGGGTGACGCTCACCGCGGGGCACAGACCGAAGCTGCGCGCCTTGGGCGCCGTCGTCGATACCACCGCAGCCGGACTGCCGCACTACTGGCTCGGTATCATCCTTCTCGTCGTCTTCTCGCTCGGCCTCGGCTGGTTTCCGGTGATCAGCGGATCGAGCCCGGCGGGGCTGTTTCTGCCGGCACTGACACTCGCAATTCCGCTCGCCGGATTCATGGGGCAGGCAACACGATCCGAGTTCGAGCACACGCTTGACCAGCCGTTCATCGTGTCCGCGCGCATGCGCGGCATGGGTGATATCGGCGTGCGCGTGCAGCACGTGCTGAGGCATTCGGTGCTTCCCGCCATCACACTGTCGGGGTGGGCGCTTGGAGCAACGATCTCTGGCGCTGTCGTCGTGGAGTCCCTGTACTCACGTCAGGGAATCGGCACGGTGCTCATCACTGCCGTGAACGCGCAAGACCTTCCCATCGTCACCGGCGTCGTCGTGCTCATCGCCGCGCTGTACGTGGTGGCGAACCTGATTGTCGACGTGATCTACACACTCATTGACCCGAGATTGAAGGCATCATGACCGTCGTTCTGACACCGGAGGTAGCACCGAAGGCCGGTAGGCGACAGCATCCTCTCGGCCTGTATGCAGCGCTCGCCGTGACCGCGTTCTTCGTCGTGGCGCTCATCGCACCGCAGGTGCTGGCCACGCACGACCCGTTTGCTCTCGCACTCGACCAGGCGCTTCAACAGCCAGGCGCCGCACACTGGTTCGGCACAGACGAGCAGGGTCGCGACCTGTACAGCCGCGTCGTCTTCGGGGCGCGAGAGTCGCTGCTGATCGGAGTCGGCGCCACGGCGGTGAGCATGACGCTCGCGCTCATTCTGGGAGCGGCGGCGTCCCTTGGCGGGCGTGTGATCGGTGCCGTCGCCGCGCGCATCATCGAGATTCAGTTTGCGTTTCCGACGCTGCTTCTCGCGCTTCTTCTTGTGTCGGTTCTCGGGCCATCGGCGATCTCGCAGGTGTTTGCCGTCGCGATCGGCACGGCACCGGGCTACGCACGCATGATTCGAGCGCAGATCCTCACCGCGAAGAACTCCGGATACGTTGAAGCAGCGACGGCGCTCGGGCACTCCCGCACCCGCATTCTCTCGCGGCACATCATTCCCAACGCCGTGCGTCCGCTCGTCGCCGTTATCACCATGTCGATCGGGCAGTCGATCGTGTGGGCATCGAGCCTGTCGTTCCTCGGGCTCGGCGTGGCGCCGCCGTCGCCGGAATGGGGCGCGCTGCTTGACGCGGGACGGCTCTACATCACCCACGCACCGTGGCTCACCGTCGTTCCGGGGCTCGTGATCGTTGTTCTCGCGATCTCCGCAACGACAATTGGCCAGCACATTCAGCGCGCACTTGAACGGGGAGAGAAATGACAAACACGATTGTTGCTCCGGATGCTGTGGCCCCCACACCCGCCCCGTCCGACGTTGTGCTGCGCGCTCGCGGTCTCAACGTGTCGTTCCCGCGTGGCGGCGAGCGGCACCAGGTTGTGCACGACGTGTCGTTTGAGCTGCGTCGTGGGGAATGCCTCGCGATCGTGGGGGAGTCGGGCTCGGGCAAATCGGTGACGGCGCGCACGCTCGTGGGGCTGACCGGTGCCGGTGCGCACATCGATGCAGACGAGCTCACTCTCGGCGACCAGAACCTCGCCCAGACGAGCGAGAAGCAGTGGCGTGGCCTGCGCGGGCGCCGCATTGGGTTCATTTTGCAAGACGCCCTCGTGTCGCTCGACCCGCTCCGCCCCGTCGGAGCGGAGATCGAAGAAGCGCTCAAGCTGCACGGCTGGGGCCGGCACGCCGATCGTCGGCGCAAAGCAGTCGAGCTGCTCGATGCCGTCGGCGTGCCGCAGCCTGAACAGCGTGCGAAGCAGCGCCCAGACGAGCTGTCGGGCGGGCTTCGTCAGCGCGCGCTCATTGCGTCGGCGCTTGCGCTCGACCCCGAGATCATCATCGCCGACGAACCGACGACGGCTCTCGACGTGACTGTGCAGGCGCAGGTGCTCGCGCTCCTCGCCGACACGAAGCGCCGAGGCGTCTCGCAGATTCTGATCAGCCACGACCTCTCCGTCGTCGCCGAGCTCGCCGATCAGATCGCGGTCATGACAGACGGACGCATCGTCGAGGTCGGTACGGCGGACCAGGTGTTGGGCGATCCGCAGCATCCCTACACCCGGCGCCTCATCGCAGCTGTTCCCGGACCACATTCGCGGGGCACGCGACTCAGCGACGTGACGCCCGTCGTCGCGCAGCGGGATCCGCACCATGATGACAGCGACGCGGGCCCCGTGCTGCAGGCGAGCGGCCTCGTCAAACGCTTTCCTCGGCCCGATGGGTCCGTGGCCACCGCGGTCGATGACGTGTCGTTCACACTCGAGCGCGGCCAGACGCTCGGTATCGTGGGGGAATCGGGTTCGGGCAAGAGCACGACGGCGCACATGGCGCTCGCGTTGACGGCACCGGATGCCGGTGAGGTGACACTGCTCGGCCGGGCCTGGTCTCGGGTGAGTGAGCGAAAGCGCTGCACACGACGCCGGCGCATTTCGGTTGTGTACCAGGACCCGCTGAGCTCGTTCGATCCGCGATGGAATGCCGAGCGCATTCTGCTCGACGCGCTCACCACCAACACTCCGCGTGGCGAGCGCCGTCGGCGAGTACGGGAACTCGTGCAGCAAGTGGGGCTGACGGATGCTGTGCTGCAACGTTTTCCTCTCACTCTCTCGGGCGGGCAGCGGCAGCGAATCGCCATTGCTCGCGCCCTTGCACCGTCGCCACAGATCCTCGTTCTCGATGAGGCGGTGTCGGCACTCGACGTCTCGGTGCAGGCGCAGATTCTCGATCTGCTCGACGACCTCAAGCAGCAGCTCGGGCTGAGCTACCTCTTCATCTCACATGACCTCGGAGTGATCAGCCACGTCAGCGACGAGGTGCTCGTGATGAAAGACGGCCGCGTCGTCGAGCATGGCTCGGTCGAGCAGATCTTCACAGCTCCGGCGCACGAGTACACCGCGCAGCTCGTCGGCGCGACGAGCAACGTCGAGCGACAGCATCCGGAATCATCACCGATTTCCACCCCGGCCTGACCTAGCGACCTACCAAGCAAGGAGCACCATCATGACCAACAACGACCAGACCACACCGCTTCTCTTCAACGCTTTCGTGATGAACACCAACTCGCACATTCAGCATGGCCAATGGCGCAGGCCGGATGCCGGTCAGACAGAGTTCAACGACGTCGACACCTGGATCAATCTCGCCAAGCTGCTGGAAGCGGCGAAGTTCGACGGCATGTTCTTCGCCGACGTGACCGGGTTGTACGGCGACGCCGATGCGCCGTATGACGTGTACGTGAACGAGGGATTGCAGATTCCAAGCAACGATCCGACAGTGCTGCTGTCGGCGCTCGCCGTAAACACGACGCATATCGGGCTCGCGCTCACCTCCAACGTGATGCAGAGTCACCCGTTCCACTTCGCCCGGCAGATCTCGACTCTCGACCACATCACGCGCGGTCGCGTCGCCTGGAACATCGTGACGGGCATGCAAGACAACGGTGCGCGCAACTTCGGCCTCGAGAAGCTCGTCGACCACGATGATCGGTACGAGTGGGCTGAGGAATACGTCGATGTGACGTACAAGCTGTGGGAGGGCTCGTGGGATGACGATGCTCTGCTGAAGGATCGCTCGGGTGCGTACTCCGATGTGTCGAAGGTGCACAAGATTCACCACGAGAGCAAGCGGTACAGCGTTGAAGGGCCGCATCTGCCGTCGCCGTCTCCTCAGCGCACGCCGGTGCTGTACCAGGCGGGGTCGTCTGTCGCCGGGCGCACGTTTGCCGCTCGCAATGCCGAAGCGACGTTCATCATCGCTCCGAGCCCCGAGATCGCCCGACAGCAGATCGACGAAACACGGGCTCTCGCCGTGGAGTACGGGAGGAGGCCGGAGGACATCAAGTTCTTCCAGGGCTTGAGTTTCATCATCGGCGATACGCAGGAAGAAGCCGAGGCGAAGGCCGATGAGTACTTTAAATACGTGTCGGTCGAGGGGTACGCGGCGCACTCAGCGATTGTCGATCCCGATGGGCGTGTGTATCCTCCTGAGACCCCATTGAAGGATGTGCAGACGAACTCGGCGCGCGGGTTCGTCGAGTGGATCTCCCGCTACATCACCGACCGCGAGCCCGTTGTCGCCGACCTCGTGCTGCAGCGCACGCGGGGCAGCGCCGTCATCGGCACGCCCGAGTCGATCGCCGATGAGCTTGAGATCTGGCAGGCAGCGGGCGTGGATGGCATCAACGTGATCAATTGGGTGATCCCGGGCTCGTTTGAGGAATTCGCCGAGAAGGTGCTGCCCGTGTTGCGTGCGCGTGGCCTGGCGAAGACCGAATATGCCGAGGGCACGCTACGCGAGAAGTTGTTCGGGCAGGCACGTCTCAACGATCGTCATCCGGCTGCACGCTACCGCGGTGCGTTCAGCGAGGTGCCTGCCGGCGTTTAGGCGCGGGGAGCCTCGCCCGCTGGCGTGACGAGATGGTGCAGCAGTGTCTGAGTCGCATGGCTCGGGCACTGTCGCCACACGACACCGAGCCGTCGACCAGTCCCGATAGGCCTAAGCTGAATGGGAATCAGGTTTCGCGTAGCGAGCGGCCAACTCCGTGAACGCTACGGTGTCCCATGCGCTGGGCCGCCCGGCAAGCGCGGGTTCGAGACGATCAAGCGAATAGTGCAGTCCCACGAGGTCGCCGCGCTCGATAGCCATGTCGATATCAGGGATGAAATAGGTGGCACGCAGACGAGTGCCGTCTGTGGTGGCATCGAGTTCCCAGCGCATCCACGAGCCAGGGCTCGTGTGCGAATGCTCGAGCAGAGTGGGCACGATGAGCCGAGTGATGGTGAATTCAAGCGTCGGGAAGTCCGAGTCCGGCCAATCGAAGACGATTCTTCCGCCCTCACGAAGGTCCACTGTGATATCGGCGGCGAATGGCGGCCACCAGTCCGCGATGCGTTCGGGCTGGGTGATCGCCGACCAGACATCGTCAATCGGGAAGGCGAGCAAACGATCGAAGCGAACTGTGCCGCCATCGGGTGTGCGCTCGATCGCGCCAGTGGGTGAGGAATTCATCAGTACTCCTTCGCAGTGTTGGTGTTCCGGATCGGTGTTGATGTGCGTTCGAGGTGTCGTTCTAAGGCATCGAGTCGGCCCGACCATGCAGCGCGATATGGTTCGAGCCAGGCATCGAGCTCTTTCAGCGGTTCAGGGCGTAGGCGGTAGAGCCGTCGCTGTGCTTCGCTCCGAACCTCGACGAGCCCAGCGTCGCGAAGCACTTTGAGGTGGCGCGAGACCCCGGGCTGGTGCATGCCGACGATCTCAACGAGGTCTCCGACCGATCGCTCCCCACCGCGCACAGCGTCCAGAATCTGGCGCCGAGTTGGTTCGACGATGGCTTCCAGCACGGCCGTCGATGTCATAGTTTATAACATACGGTAAAGCATATATACATGCAACCATATATTCGAGATCTGTCGAAGTAACGCTCACATCGGCTGCTGAGACGGGCTATTGGGGACGGAACGCAGACGTTGCGTGCGGCTCCTCGTCAGTGACGGGGCTTGCGGGAAGCGCCGTCGTTGTCTTTCCAGCCGCCGTCGCGCTTTCCACCGCGGTCGTGTGACCCACGCTTGCCTGCGCGGTCGTGGGACCCGCCGCGACCACCGTCGCGCTTGCGTGGTCCGCCGAAACGATCCGGTTTGATGTCGATCTGAACACCGCTGACACGTGTGTTCGCCACGCGTGAGAAGAAGTCCTTCGGGAGGTCGGCGGGAAGTTCGACAACAGAGAAGTCGAGGCGAATGTCGATCGCGCCGAAGTCTTCACGGCTCAAACCGCCCTCGTTCGCGAGAGCGCCAACGATCTGCCGTGGGTCGACGCGCTGACGGCGGCCGACCTCGATGCGGTACGGCGCCATCGACTTTGACGATCGCTTGCGGCGATCAGCGCCGTCGACGTTCTTCTGCTTCGCCTTGCGATCGTCGCGGGCGAGCCGCATTTCGTCTTCAGCCGAGAGCAGCAATGGCGTTTCGCCCTGTGCAACGACGGCGAGGGCCGCTGACACGTCGGCCTCGGGAACATCATGGTGCTCGACGTAGTGACCGATGATGTCGCGGAAGGCGTCGATGCGCTTTGTCTGGTTGAGCGCCGCGGTGATGGCGTCGTCAAATCGCGTGAGACGCGTGACGTTGATGTCGTCGACGCTGGGCAGCTGCATCTGCTCGAGGGGCTGACGCGTCGCCTTCTCGATTGCGCCGAGCAGACGGCGTTCGCGCGGCGTGACAAAGCTGATCGCGCTTCCGCTGCGGCCGGCGCGGCCTGTGCGGCCGATGCGGTGCACGTATGACTCGGTGTCGATGGGAATGTCGAAGTTGACGACGTGGCTGATGCGATCGACGTCGAGTCCGCGGGCGGCAACGTCGGTTGCCACGAGAATGTCGAGCTTGCCCGATTTCAGCTGTCCGACGGTGCGTTCGCGCTGCGCCTGTGCGACATCCCCGCTGATGGCGGCTGCCGAGTAGCCTCGTGCCCGCAGCTTCTCAGCGAGGGTCTCTGTCTCGTTCTTCGTGCGTACGAACACGATCATGCCGTCGAAGTTCTCGACCTCGAGGATGCGGGTGAGCGCGTCGACCTTCTGGGGGTACGAGACCATGAGGTACCGCTGGGTGGTGTTGGCCGAGGTCGTCGTCTTGCTCTTGACGGTGATCTCTTCAGCATCCCGCAGATACTTCTTGGAAATGCGGCGAATCTGCGGTGGCATCGTCGCCGAAAACAGGGCGACCTGCTTCTCGACAGGAGTCTCGGCGAGAATCGTCTCGACGTCTTCGGCGAAGCCCATCTTGAGCATCTCATCTGCCTCGTCGAGCACGAGGTACGTGAGCTCGGAGAGGTCGAGAGTGCCCTTGGCAATGTGGTCCATGATGCGGCCGGGGGTGCCGACGACAACGTGAACGCCACGGCGCAGCGCAGACAGCTGCACACCGTAGGCCTGGCCACCGTAGACGGGAAGCACGTGAACACCCTTGAGGTGTGCGGCATACTGCTCGAACGACTCGCAGACCTGCAGGGCGAGCTCACGCGTCGGCGAGAGCACGAGTGCCTGAGGCTTCTTCTGGGCGGAGTCGAGACGAGAGAGGATGGGGAGGGCGAAGGCAGCTGTCTTGCCCGTGCCGGTCTGAGCGAGGCCGACGACGTCGCGGCCGCCGAGCAACGTCGGAATGGTTGCTTCCTGAATGGCGGACGGTGTCTCGTAACCGACGTCGCGCACGGCCTTCAGCACAGCATCGCTGAGCCCGAGATCGGCGAACGTCGTCTGGGCGGGCGCGGCAGTATCATCCGCGGGCGCTACGGGGTCTGAGGAAGTCATTGAATCAACGGTACTCGCCTTGACCTCGCAGTATCGTCGAGATTCTGCCGCACGGGCAGAATTGTGGCGAAAAACGGCAGTTCTGAGGCAGATTCACAGTCAAGCCGCTCCTCAAATGAGGGCATATCAGGTGTTCTTGCCGCGCAGGTTGATTATTCCCGCCTCGTCACGTAGTTGATTCCTGTGGGGGAGGTCCATTGCACTCGGCCATCGGGGAGTCTTCGTGGAGTCCAGTTCGTTGTGTGCTTCAACGTGTGATGTCGTCGACACAACGCGTGGAGGTTCGCGGCCGTCGATAGGCCGCCATCTTCCCACGCTTGAATATGGTCGATGTCGCAATATATTGCGGGTGCATTGCATTCGAGAAAATCACATGTGACATCGCGAAGACGTATTTCTCGTTTCATCTTCTCGCTGAGTCGGTATTTCTTCGGGTCGGTGTGCCGATGAGCGCCCGTGAGCGGGTCGGTGAGCACGCGGACGAAGCTGGTCGCCTGGCCGATGAGCGTGTTCGCCGTATCGGGGTCGATGGGTCCGTACCCGGCGAGATCTGCAGGTTCTGCGCTGCGGCCGATGAGGGAGAGGGCGGGAACGGTGATGACGACGCCGGGCCGCAGCGCGGCAAACTGTGCACGGGTGAGTGTGACGGTGCCGGAATCACTCGGCGCGGCATTCGTGCTGCCCGTGCCTTCAGTGTCATCTGAGGTGTCAGTGACAGGAGTATCAGCTGAGTCGTCATCAGCGGTTGAGGCTGTGGTGACGAGCATTCCGGTCGTGGATGACTCCGCAATGAGATCTGCCTCGATTTGCCGCAGCGTGCGCGGGTCGCCTGCCGCTCTCAGGGCACGAGCGCGAGTGGTTGCCTGCTCGACAATCGATGTCGTCACGTCGGCCGAGTGGTAGAGGCTGAGGTAGGCCATGCCGTCTTCGGCAGGATCGTGCTCAACGCGTCGCTCGTCGAACGCCGTGTTCTTGCGGGTCTGAATGGACTCTGGGTGCAGCTTTTCGCGCAGCTTTCGGGCGGTCTGCGTGAATCGTGTGGGGCTCTGCGTGCGGGCAGCGCCCACGATTGCGTCGTCGAAATCGGCTCGTGCCTCCACCGGCAGCGACCAGGCCTGCCGCGCTGCTGTGCGAGCGTGCAGGTAACTCGTAAACCCAACACGAAAAGCGTCCATCACTTGGGGCAGATCATCAATGAGTGTGATCGCCTCGCGGATCATTCCCTCAGCAATCCTGTCGGTGACGCCGATCTTTGCCGCGATCTCGGAGACAAACGAGCGTTCCATCGCTTGGTCGTCCGAAAGCTGGCCCGGGTGAGACTCGGCGGAGGAATGGGCGAGCACTGCATCGCGAGAGCGCACGTACACGTCATGCGCCCGGTAGATGTTCTCGACGACAAACGCCTGGGCACGCTGTGTCTGATCGTAGGCAGCCCCAACGGCATCCAGACCCGCCTCGAGTGCGTCTCCGAACTCTGCGGACGGCAGCATGGAACCGTCCTCGAGCTCCACGGCATCTCTAATCATCCAGTACTCATCGCCGAGACTGTCGCCCGTATCGCCCATGGGCAATGGGCTCTGTGACAGTGAGCACCAGCGCTGCAAATCCATGGCTCAATCATAGCAATATTCGAAGAAAAGTACCAGTACGTAATTAATCTTCGAACAAATGTACGAGCACTGATTACAATGTTAGGCGCCGTGTCGACCTTCACCCGGTAGCGCTCGATGATCCAGTCGAGGCCAGAGTTTCGCTACGTCAGGTGGTCGTTGGCGCCGCTCGTCCAGGCGATGTAGCGGTCGGCCGATCGCTGAACGATTGCGGCAGCATCCCGCGGAACGCACGCACCGAAGTTGTTGTACAGAACGTCGAATCGATACCGCTGTACGAAATCGGCCATGCGCCGGATGACGGCGGGGGAGAGTGGGATGCGGTTGGGGTAGCTGCGCAGAAAAGTGACGTTGCCATCTGGCGTCGGAAAGATCGCGTCGCCCGCGAAGAGCACGCCTCGGCCGCCTGCGCCGATGTTCCAGTGCGCGATTGTGCTTCCAGGAAAATGCCCACCGATCTGGTCGAGGCGGATACCCGGCAGAATGTCGAACGGCTCGTTCCAGGTGCGCACGGTATCTGTGCGGTACCCGAGCCAGCCGACGTCGGCTTCCGCCACCCAGATGGCGGCATTATCGAACGCGCTGCTCCACGCCGACTGCGCGCCGTACATGTGCGGGTGGCTCGCCACTATATGGCGGATGCCACCGAGCTCACGCACTCGGTCGATTGCGGCCTTATCGATAAATCCCGGCACGTCGAACAGCAGGTTGCCCTCGTTCGTCTGCACGAGCATGCCCTGCTGGTCGATTCCGACGCCGGGAGCGCTGATGCCCCAGAGGAGGTCATCGACCTGCGTGACCTCGACCGCCTGGCCGGAGTCGCGCAACTCGGCACGTGTCGTCCAACGCTGCCCGGTTGCGGGCACGTACTGGCGTTCGTCTTCGCAGATGGGGCATAGCTCGGGCGGCGTTGGGCCGGGCGGATACTCGACCCCGCACGTCGCGCAGAGCCAGAGGCGCGGATGCTGTTCGCTCATGGTCCCAGTGTGCCACCCCTTCCGCCCTCGGAGGGAGGGTCACAGATCGACCGATCGGATGGTGGATATCGCGCTTCAGGCATGACGAGCTAACAGGGTGCGCAGGGCGCCTGGTCGCAACGCATAACTGAGGAACACAGACGTGTGTACCTCGTCGATGGCGAAGACCTCGCGATCCTTCAGGCGCGATATCACTATTGACTGGATGCTGCGTGACGGCGAGAACGCTCGATCCTGTCAGTTCGCGAAAGTTCGGCCATCGGACGATGTCGGTGCCGCGCCCTAGCGTTTCGGCATGAATGAATCTGACACCGCACAAACGCAAGCCTGGCTCGACCAGGAAGATCGCCACGTCGCCTTGACAATTCGCAAATACGGATGCTATCTGCAATACGTTTTCGGGGAGGCGACGTCGCCGTCGTTCTGCTATTCCGTGGGGCTCTTTGGCCTGGGGCATCCAGAGTTGATCGTTTTCGGCCTCACACAGCAATCGGCCGCACACACGCTGAACTGGTTCTTCGATCGAATTCGTGGCGGGGAAGAACTTCTGCCGGGGCAGGTCATCTCACCAGATGACAACGCTCCACGCTTTCTCGTAGAGAAGTTTCCCGACCCTGCCCAGTACCTTTTCGCTGCCAACCGGCATTACGACCGGCCAGATTTTCTGACCGTGCAGGCCTATCAACTGACATGGGACGACAAAGGCGCGTTCCCGGGAGAAGACGGGTACTCATACCCCGCGTGGGTCCAGCCCCGCCCCGGGGCCGCTTCGGCGTAAACGTGTCCGCCCGTTCGCGCTGCGGACGGGCTCCCTCGTGTACACACATTCGGAGATCCAGGCGATGCGCCGTGCGAAACAGTGTCTTCTGCGGCGTGTCGCATCGAATCTCCGAATGAGTGCGCGGCTACAGGGCATTGAAGCGCAACGCGATGGTGCGTGCCTCCGGACGCAGCAGAAAGTCGGGCCAGACGTCAGGCCCGCAAGCGCGCGATCCGAGGCCGTTCTGCGCCGCGTCGATGTAGAGGTACGTCACATCGTTGTCGGGCAGCTCGTGCGGATGCCGCGCCACATCGAGCTGCTGCGCCGTATGCCGCGTGAGGGTGAAGCCTGGCCTGCGCCCGCGCGCGTCTGCGGCGGCATCAAACTGAAGCCAGTCGTTGCCGCCACGCGCGACGGTGAGCGATCGCAGATCACTGCGGTGCCCGGTCTCTTGCGGACGCGAGTAATCGACAGTCAACTCGTCGAGCGCCGCCTCGAAACGACCGACGCGCGCGGCATGCCTGCTGTCTGGATACGACTCGAGGGGGCCTGTGCCAAACCACGAAGCGCCGTCGATGTCCGTCGGAAGCTCAAAGCGCAGTCCGATGCGCGGCCACACGATGTTCCACCCGCTCGTCGGTGTGATGTCTGTGCGCAGCCAGAGCTCGCCGTCGACGAGCTGCCAGCGCTCGTCGGTGACAATCGAGTCGCGCGAGTTCGCGGCAGACCACCGGCGGCGTACGTGCACGGCATCCGTGCCTGTCTCGACGAGTTCGACGCGCGAGTTCAAGCGGTCGAGTCCTGCTGCGCGCCACACCGTGTCGTACGCGGGTGCCGTCTCGCCATTGCCATTGTTCAGCCACGGATCGACGTGCTCGTATGAGCCGCGCCCCTGCCCGCGATCGTTGTCCGTCGGCCCGCGCCACAGCTCGAGACGTGGCCCCGAGGCAGGCTGCCCCGCCAACGACACGAGCTCGCCGTGCTTGAAGCGCGCCGGGCCGAGCTGACGTTCTGCGGCGATGGCGCCTGAGACGTCGGATGCTGTCAGCCGCGGCCCCTGGAGCCCGGTGCGCTGCGAAGCGAGGTTGAACTGCGTGAACACGATGCTGTGCCCGGCGGGTGCCCACGCGGCATCCTTATTGAGCACAGCTTCGACGGTCAACCAGGCCTCGCCGCTGGCGGGCACGCTGAGCTCAGGCAGAGCGACCGTCTGCACGGCGCCCGCCGCGACCAGGTCGAGCTCGACGACGCCGGTTGCGGTCGCGACGCCGTCAGTCTCCACGCTCCAGCGGAACTCGAGGTCGCTCGTGTCGGCCGTGTGTCGGCGGTTCGTCACTGTCAGCGTGAGTGCTGTCGCAGCATCCGGCCCTGATGTCGTGCGCTCCACCGTGAGCCGCACCGGTGCGACGACCTGCTTGTACTCGTACAGTCCGGGCGACGGCGTGTTGTCAGAGAGCACCATGCCATCCATGACGAAGTTGCCGTCGTGAACGACCTCGCCGAAGTCGCCTCCATAGCCGAAGTACTCGGTGCCGTCTGCATCCCGCGTGCGCAGCCCGTGGTCGCGCCACTCCCACACGAAGCCGCCATGCAGGCGAGGATGCTCCCAGACGAGGTTCTCGTACTGGTCGATGGCGCCGGGTCCGTTGCCCATGGCGTGGATGTACTCGCACAGAATGAACGGCTTCGATCGCTGCCTCGCCGACTCGGGTGCCGTGCAGCCGAGCAGCAGCGACCGCGAATCGTCGCGCCCGATCGCGTCGGTCTCGGGCACAGACGAGTACATGCGGGAATAGACATCGGTGTACGCGCCCGTGTAGTCGCCCTCGTAGTGCACAGGACGCTCGGGGTCGCGCTCATGGGCCCACGCCGACATGGCGGCGAGGTTCTGGCCCGTACCTGATTCATTCCCGAGCGACCACATGATGATCGACGGGTGGTTCTTGTCGCGCTCGATCGTCCGTTCGATGCGGTCGAGATACGCATCGCGCCAGCCCGGATCGTCGCTCGGATTGCCGGCCCAGCCCCCGCGCTCGAAGCCGTGCGTCTCGAGATCGCACTCGAGAATCACCCAGAAGCCCAGTTCGTCTGCGATGTCGAGAACTCGCGGATGCGGTGGGTAATGGCTCGTGCGGATGGCGTTGACGTTGAACTGCTTCATCAGCGTGAGGTCAGCACGCGTCCACTCCTCGTCGAAAACGCGACCTCGGTCGGGGTGCGTTTCGTGGCGGTTGACGCCGTGAAACACGACGCGCTCGCCGTTGACGAGAAACCGGTCGCCGTCGATGTGCACGCTACGAAACCCGAGTCGAAGCGAAATGGACTCGGCGGCACTCGAGACGAATGCCTCGTAGAGCCGAGGTGTTTCGGCCGTCCAGGGTTCGACAGCATCCACCGTCATCGGTGTCACGTCATCGGCGCTCGCCCACGTGATGTCAATGTCTAGCTCGGGCACGCTCAGGCGAACGGGGAATGCAGATTCGGATGCTGTCACCTCACCCGTGATCACGCCAGACCTGTCGTCGCCGAACCCCGCGCGCAGCCACACATCGTCGATTCCCCCGACGGGCCGTGCCTGCAGCGTGACGTCGCGAAAGATGCCGGGAAGCCACCACTGATCCTGGTCTTCGACGTAGCTCGAGGCAGACCATTGGTGCACGCGAACGGCTATCGTGTTCTCGCCCGTCGCGACAGCATCCGTCACGTCGAACTCCTGCGCGAGCCGCGAACCGCTGCCCACGCCGATCTCGACGCCGTTTACCCACACCGTGTAGCGAGACTCGACGCCGTCGAATCGCAAGAGAATTCGCTCAGCTTCCGACCACGATTTCGGCACATCGAACGTGCGGCGGTAGTCACCTGTCGGGTTGTCGTCAGGCACGTTCGGGGCATCGATCGGAAAGGGGAACTGCACGTTCGTGTAGATCGGTGCGCCGTAGCTGCCATCGCCCTGCAGTACCCAGTGAGAGGGCACGGGGATGCTCTCCCACGACGCATCATCGAAGTCGACAAGCGACACATCGTCAATGCCCTCGCCCGCGGGCAGTGCACCGGCGGCACCAGGCTCACCCGGCGCTCCGGCCAGCAGCCGAAAGCGCCAGTCGCCGTTCAACGACAGAGTCGGAGCATCCGTGTGCAGCCACGACCGCGCAGGCGTGCGAGCGCCCGCCCCCGGCCCGACGTCGGTGAGATACGAGGTCATTACTTGACAGATCCTTCCGTGAGGCCGCCTCGCCAGAAGCGCTGCAGCACGATCATGGCGATGGCGAGTGGAATCACCGAGAGCAGAACGCCGCCCGTTGTGAGCTCGTAGAACTCCGGCAGCCGGTCAACCTGACTGAGCCAGTTGTTGAGGCCGAGTGTGATCGGGTACAGCTTCGAGTCCGACAGCATCACGAGCGGCAGAAAGTAATTGTTCCAGATCGCCACGAGTTGAAACAGAAACACCGTCACAAGCGCGGGGGTCAAGAGGCGCAGCCCGACCGTATGAAAGATGCGGATCTCGCCTGCGCCGTCGATTCGCGCGGCCTCGAGCAGTGCGTTGTCAACTGTCGCCTGCGCGTAGATGCGGCATAGAAACAGACCGAAGGGCGACACGAGTGACGGGAGGAGAACACTCCAGTAGGTGTTTGCAATACCCAGCTGGCTGAACAGGAGAAAAAGCGGAAGCGCCGTCGCCGTCGCCGGCACCAGCACGCCGCCGAGGATCGTTCCGAACACGAGGTTGTTGCCGCGGAATTGGTACTTCGCCAAGGCATAGCCGCCTGCCGCTGCGAAGTAGGTGGCGAGCACCGCGCCGACCCCCGCATACAGAAGGGAGTTGAGAAACCAGCGCACGAAGATGCCGCCGCCATATGTCAGCACCTGGCCAAGGTTCTCCCACAGCGCGAACGTCGGTGCGAACCAGAATCCGTACGTCGAGAATAGGTCTTCCGTCGTCTTCGTTGCGGCAACGATCACCCAGTACACCGGGACGATGAAGTACAGGGAGACGATCACGAGGATTGCCGTGACGATGATCGTCGATGAGCGGCGACGGCCCGCCATGCGGCTCGATGTGAGGCCGGGCTTTACAGCTTTCAGCTGTGTTGTCTTGGGTGATGTCGTCGTCATTTGCTCTTCCTGTTCGTCAGGCGGAGGAACGCGAACGACAGAGCGAACGCGACGACCGCGATGAGCACAGCTTGGGCTGCAGCGACGTTGTAGTCGTTATAAGCGAATGCTGTTGTGTATGCCGACAGGTTCGGCGTGTATTGGCTGTCGATTGCGGGAGCCACGGTTTGCAGCACTTGCGGCTCGGCAAAGAGCTGCAGGGTGCCGATGATCGAGAACACCGTTGTGAGCACGAGTGCTGGGGTGATCAGGGGAATCTGGATGCTGCGCGCGATGCGCCACGGGCCCGCACCGTCGACTCGTGCTGCCTCGTACAACTCGGCCGGAATCGCCTTGAGCTGCGCGATGATGATGAGCATGTTGTAGCCGGTGTAACTCCAGGTCACGATGTTTGCGATCGACCAGAGCACGGTTCCCGCGCCGAGAAAGTTGATGTCGAGGCCGATCCAACTCGCCACGTCGATCACGGGGCTGAGGCCCGGAACGTAGAGAAAGGACCAAAGGATCGTGGCAATTACGCCGGGAACGCCGTAGGGCATGAAGTAGGCGGCGCGAAAAAGGCCCGGCCACCTGGCGGATGCTGATTCAAGCAGCAGTGCGAGCACCGTGGCCGCCACGATCATGACGGGCACCTGCACGATGCCGAAGAGCAGCATGCGGCCGATCGAGGCGATGAAGTTGCCGTCGGCGAGGGCGAGCGCGTAGTTGTCGAACCAGGCGAACTGGCTTGTCACGCCCTGCTCGCCGAAAAGACCGCTTCTCTTCACTGTCGTGAAACTGGAGCCGATGGCGACGATGATCGGCAAAATGAAGGTGAAGATGTACAGCAGCAGAAACGGTGCAAGCAGCAGCCAGGGCGCTCGTGCCATCGCGTTGGTGCGCGTGCCCTTCTGCGTAGAAGTGGTGCCGCGTGTTGTCACGCGCTCGGTCATGGTGCTCATGCCTTCTCCTTCCGGATGCTGAGGCCCTTGTGCCTGAACGCGTCAATGATCTCCGTCTCGGCGTACGCGACCGCGTCGACGAGTGTGCCTCCCGACGCCTTGCGGCGAAAGCCGTCAGAGAGGATGTTGAACGACTGCTGCGTCACGGGCCACCACGACCAGTCGGGGTTCTGCTGCTGTGTCGCCGGAACGAACACGTCTTCGTTGTAGTTCTGCCCGCTGAAGAAATCAGACGGCTCCTGGCGCGAGGCGCCGATGTAGTCGGCCGCGGGCGACCAGCCGATGCCGCAGTGCTTGATGAGAGCATCGATCGCTTCGCGATCCGTGCACATCCAGACGGCGAACTCGAGTGCCTCCTGGGGATGTGCGCTGTTGGCGAGAACCGCCGCCGTCGATCCGCCGAGGTAACTTGAGCCGAAGCCGCTGTCGCCCCAGGTGGGCATGGGCGAAACTTTCCACTTGCCACCGCCGCCGGCGACGCTTTCAACCAAGGCGTCGCCCCAGCTTGCGCTTGTCACCGCCGCGAGCTTTCCGTCTGCGGCAGCGGCATACCACGCCGGTGAGTACGGGGTGTAACTCGTGGTGACGAGGTCTTTGTCGATGGCCGCGTCGAAGAAGCGCGCGACGTTCAGCGTCGCCTCGTCGGTCATGTTGATGACCCAGCCGTCTTCTTCCGGTGTCAGCCACCGTGCCCCCGCCTGCGTCGCGTACGCGCAGAACGGACTGGCGTCAGAGATGGGGAAGCACTCGAGGTAGATATCCTGGCCTCGCAGTTCTTTCGCGAGCTCCGCCCATTCGTCCCAGGTTCCCGGCGGTGTTCCGCCCACCGTGTCGTAGAGAGCCGGCTGGTAGAACGTGGCCATGGGGCCGGAGTCCTGAGGGACCCCGTAGACGCCTCCCGTGAAGCTCACCTGATCCCACAGCGTCTTGTCGAATTTCGCCGCGTGATTGTCAGCGCCGTAGCGCGAGAGGTCGACGAGCCCGTTGACGAGCATGAACTCGGGAATCGTGCGCATCTCCACCTGCGCAAGATCGGGCCCGCCGCCCGCGGCAAGAGCCGAGTACATTTTCTGGTACCCGCCGTCGTTGCCGCCGGGAATCCACACGGCATCAACCTGAACGTTCGGATTCTTTGCATTCCAGATATCCGCGACCTTCTGCAGGTTCTTCAGCCAGGCCCAGTAGGTGAGGGTGATCTTTTCCCCCGTCGCTGCCGGTGCGATCACGGGTTGAGCATTCACCGAGGTTGTTCCCGGTGTTGCGCAGCCGGCCAGCATCCCGATTGCGACCGAGCCGAGCCCAAAGCTCAGCAGCTGCCGTCGTGTGACTGGTGTCATACGATCTCCACTTCGTTGTGTCAATGCGTGTTCAGAAGAGAACTAAGTCGTCATCACCCGGGTGGTGCTGGTATGGATTGGCGACGTCTGGAAACATAACACAAATTCGAGTAACCACTCGAAATTCGTCGAAAACTGTTTGACGCGATAATCTTCCGGCATGAGCAACGTGGGCACACCGAAGCGTCGCGGACCCTATGCCAAGTCGGCCGAGCGTCGGCGAAGCATCGTCGATGCGGCGTTCGAGGTGTTCGCTTCGCGGGGCTACCGGGGCGGTTCGCTGCAAGACGTTGCCGACCGTGTCGGGCTCAGCCAGACGAGCCTGCTTCACTACTTTCCGTCGAAGGCCGACCTGTTGGTGGCTGTGTTGAACAAGCGCGACGCAGAGGCGGACACCGGGCCGATCGCTGAGGACGGCGACTTTGAGACGACACTCGTCGAGCAGGCGAGATTCAACGAGAGCGTTCCGGGGCTCATCGAGCTGTACTCGGTGCTCTGCGGAGAATCTGTGACGACGGACTACCCGGGGCGCGAGTACTTCGTCTCTCGTTTCGCTCGGCTGCGCGGCGAGTATTCAACGGAGCTCGTGATGTTGAGGGAACAGGGCAGGCTACGTGCAGGCGTCGACCCGGAACGCGCTGCGTCATCGATCGTGGCATTGTGGGACGGCATCCAGCTTCAATGGCTTCTCGACCCCAGCATCGATATGGCCGCATGCCTCAAGGACTACCTCGACAGCATCATTCTCCCCGAGCCGGAAGGAGCGAAACTGAGGTAGACCCGCAAGCGAAAACAGAAGGAACTGTGGCATCGTGGGCACTCGAGGAAAGGAGTCTGCCGCATGGATCCTCTGCAGTCATGGCTGACATTCGCCATTGCACTTGTCGCGACAGCCATCGTCGTTGTCGCCATCTTCTTCGTCATCGCTTTGGGACTGACATCGCTGCAACGTCGCAAACCCGCTCTCCAATATGTGCGGGCGCGATGCAAACTTCCGTTCCGCACCCTCATTTCGATTGCCGCGCTGTGGGGAGTCGTCGCGGCGGCGTTCCCTCTCCCCGGATGGATTCCAGGCCTCGTACACCTGTTGTCGATCATCATGATCGGGCTCGTGGCGTGGCTGCTCGTGAGTGCTGTCTATGTGCTCGCCGACGTGTCGAATGCCAAGTACGCCGGTGCCGAAGACACCATTGCTGCCCGCCGCATGCGCACGCAGATGACGATGGTGCGCAGACTTCTGATCGTGATTGTCGTCGTGATAGCCCTCGGCTCGATTCTCATGACGTTCCCCGGCATCCGAACGATCGGCGCGAGCGTCCTCGCGTCCGCCGGCATCGCGAGCATCGTCGCCGGTCTCGCCGCGCAGACTGTTCTGGGCAACCTGATCGCCGGTGTGCAGCTTGCCTTTAGCGACGCCGCTCGCGTGGGTGACGTCGTCGTTGTCGAAGGCGAATGGGGGCGCATCGGTGAGATCACTCTCGCCTACGTTGTCGTCGACATCTGGGATGAACGGCGGCTCATCGTTCCGTGCACATACTTCACATCGCAGCCCTTCACCAATTGGACGCGCAATGCCAGCCAGATTCTCGGCACCATCCCGTTCGAGATCGACTGGCGTGTCAATATCGCCGCAATGCGCGTGAAGCTCCATGAGGTGCTCGATAATACCGAGCTGTGGGACGGCCGCAGCGGCTCTCTGCAGATCATCGATGCAACGGGCGGCTTCGTCACGGCGCGCTCAACGGTGTCGGCCGCGGACTCAGGCAAGTTGTGGGATCTGCAGTGCCTCGTTCGCGAAGAAATGATCTCGTGGCTGCAGAAGACGGGCAACTTCTCGTTGCCCGTGACGCGCGTTCAGATGATCGACGGCGAAGCAATGGACCGCAAAATGGCGCGCTCAGGGCCGAAGGGCGCAGAGGCCGACTCCGAGCGCGACAGCTCCGGCATGTTCTCTGGATCTCCCGAAGCCGAAGCGCGCGGCAGCATGTTCACGGGCGCGATCCCCGTTCAGGAGCAGGAGAAGCTTGACCAGCAGCTCGCCGACTCATCGAAGCCGGTCACGGAGCCGCAGCCGGTCACGAGCGAGCAGCCGCAGGGGTGGCAGCAGGTTCCGCCACCACGTCCGCCGCTCCCGACTCAGGATGCTGAGCAGCAGCCGCCACGGCAATAGGTGCTGGCAATGTCGGTCGCCGCCCATATGGTCTAGCATGTGCCGGATCTTCCAACCGAAACACGGGAGAAGATCATGAAAGTACTCATTGCAACCACCGATTTGCAGGGTGAGAACCCCGACGATTTTATGCGCGCGGTGCCGGGCGAACTCGTTGTCGATGTGGGTCCGTGTCAGGACGCCACCGCAATCGACGATTGGAGTTGCGCTTGCGCGCGCAGCTTTGTTGGGGTCTCGTCTGGCCACATGACGACGACGGCAAAGGTTGTCGACAACGTCGCCGTCGATCTGCGCCCCTACGAAGCTGCGGTGAAGCAGGGGCTCAGCGACTGGTGCTGCCCTGAGTGCGCCCGCGATATCGCCCGCGCCTCTCGCATCATTGCAACGCAGTGGAACGAGGGTACGGTTCTCGAGCGCAATCGCAGCACCATACGAGCTCGAGAGCGTCGCCCGATCATGTGAGTGACGTCGCCGGGACTCTATCCCTCGCGAGCCGAAGTTGTTAGCGCGATCGCATGGTCGATGACGATCGCGACAACGGCATCCTTGCTCTCGAACGTCAAAGGTGGCACACACTGTGCGCTTAAACGGCGAATGGAGGCTCGCTCTGTACCAGCAGACTCGGATTGAGTCGTGAGGTCAGAGCGAGCCTCCTTGTCGGCTCGACGGTGTGCGTCAGGCCGTTACGTCAGCCTCCACCAGATCGTCGTCAGACTTATGGTCGTCTGCGATGTCATCGGCGGGCTTCTTTACGAGGAATGCGCCGATGATCGCGAACGAGAAGATGATCGCTCCGGCGAGGAACGCTGCACGAACTCCGCTTGCAACACTTGCGTCTTCGGCGACACCGTCAGTCATGAGACCGGTCGACACAGTGGCCATCACTGTGACGAAGAGCGCCGTTCCCGCTGCGCCGGCCACCTGCTGCACGGTTCCCACGATCGCGCTCGCGTGCGAGTAGAGGTGAGGTCGCACTGACCCCATGCTCGACGTGAAGAGCGGGGTGAACAGCAACGAGAGACCGAGGCTCAGCACCAGGTGCGCGCCGAGAATGAAGAACGGCGACGTCGTCGCAGACACAGTCAAGGCCAACGTCCAGAGCACGACAGCCACGATGATCGTTCCGGGAACCAGGAGAGGCTTGGTGCCGACCTTGTCGTACATGCGCCCGACAAACGGACCCATCACGCCCATGAGCAGTCCACCGGGGAGAACGAGCAGTCCGATGAACAGCGGCTCGAGGTGGAGCGCCTGCTGAAGATAGATCGGCAGAAGGATGATGGTGCCGAACAGCCCCATCATGGCGACGACCATCATCACGACTGACGTCGAGAAGTTCGCAGAGGCGAATGTGCGTGTGTCGAGAAGTGCATCGTCCTTCTTCTCCAGGCGCTTCTGCATGAAGACGAAGACGACGAGGGCGATGATGCCAACGGCAATAGTCACCCAGACGCTCGCGGGCGTGCCCTGCGGGTTGTCGCCGTCGCCACTGCCGATATTGCTCAACCCGTAGACCAACGACCCGAATCCGATGGCGGAGACGATGATCGACGGAACGCTGATGGGAAGCTTGCGCGGTTCGTTCACGTTGGTGATGAACTTGGTACCGATAACGAGCATCGCGACGGCGATCGGCAGAACGATGATGAACATCCAGCGCCAGCCGAGCGAATCGAGGATGATGCCCGAGACTGTCGGCCCGATCGCCGGGGCGACAGACATGACGATCGACACGTTTCCCATAGTCTTTCCGCGGGAGGCCGGTGGAACAAGGGTCATGATCGTGGTCATGAGCAGCGGCATCATGATCGCGGTGCCGGATGCCTGCACGACGCGTGCGCCAAGCAGCATCCAGAACCCCGGCGCAATCGCCGCAAGCGCGGTGCCGAGGGAGAAGAGCGTCATCGCAGCGATGAACACCTGTCGCGTTGTGAAACGCTGCAGCAGAAAGCCGGTGATCGGAATCACAACGGCCATGGTGAGCATGAACGCCGTAGTCAGCCACTGGGCGAGGCGTGCAGAGATGCTGAGGTCGCGCATCAGATCGGTGAGGGCGACGCTCATGATCGTCTCGTTGAGAATCACCACGAAGGCAGCGCCGAGCAGCAGCCAGATCACCTTCATGTGTGCTGGTTGCGTTGCGGTTCCGGACTCTGGCGTAGAGACAGAGGTGCGGTCAGTCAAGAGTGTTCCGTTCGTTGTGTGCGGGCGCGGTGAAAGCGCAAGAACTTAGGGGGAATCGTGCGACGGTATTTCACGTCAATGAGAGAGCCAACCGCGCGCTGAGCCGAACTATTCCACCATCGAATTGCGAATTTGGCAAGAGTTTCACACTCTTTGCCCGGGTGCGTCAGGACTTCTCGCCATACAACGCTGCAATTTCCGGAGAATCGAGCCACCCACTGTACGCAGGTGCGACGGGCCAGCCGTCAGGCGAATCCTGCCATTCCTCTTGCCGACCCCATGGCAGGAGGTCGATGAGAGGAAATGTGTGACTGATCTGTTCGGTACCTCTGCCGCTGCTGTGCCACGTGCGGTACACGGTTTCGCCGTCGCGAAGGAAGACGTTGACAGCGAAGCCGCCGCCAGCCGGCGCGTCAACGTCGGCCCCGAAGCTGCTCCTGGCGGAGGAGTACCACGTCATCTGATTGCCGACCCGGCGCTTGTACGCGAGTGCTTCGTCGATCGGCCCCTGCGTGACGACGACAAATCGTGCGTCGTAGTTTCGCAGGAACTCCAATCGTGTGAACTGAGAGGTAAACGACGTGCATCCGCCGCACTGCCACGTCTCCCCAGGGAACCACATATGGTGGTACGTGATGAGCTGCGACCGCCCCTCGAAGACGTCGGCCAGGGAAAGCGGGCCCGTCTCGCCGTCAAGCGTGTATTCGGGAAGCTCGACCATGGGAAGGCGCCGCCTTTGGGCGGCGATCGCGTCGAGCTCTCGTGTCGCTGCCTTTTCTCGTACCCTCAGTGCGTCAAGCTCACGCCGCCAGGTCTCGGCATCGACGGTGCGCGGAAATGCAGAACTCATTGGTGATCCTTCTGGTCGTGACGATAGGCGGCGAAGACAACTCCGTCGCGGAACGACTGTGACTCGATGAGCCGAAGCTTCGGCATCTGGACGCCAGTGGGGAAGAGCCGTCGTCCGCGCCCCTGCACCACGGGGTAGGTGAAGAGTCGATATTCGTCGACGAGCCCGGCGCTGATCAGCGCGTGTGTGAGCTGGATGCTGCCGGTGCACACGATGTTCTTGCCTTGTTGTTGTTTAAGCGAGCGGATCTGCTCGATCGGGTCTGTGCTCAGAACCGTCGAATTCTGCCATGCCGGATCGCTGATCGTCGTCGAAACCACATACTTCTGCACAGAGTTCAGATAATCGGACACTCCCAGCGCGTCGTCGGCATGGTGTGGCCAGAATCCACGGAAGTCCTCGAACGTCTGCCGACCGAGAAGGCAGGCATCAGCATCCCGGTCCTGACGAGCATTGAGCGCCTGGTAATCGGGGTCTGGGTCAGCGGTGGGATCGAACCAGTCGTCGAGCATCTCAATCGATCCGTCAAGTGTGATGTTCTGCGTCACAGCGAGCGTGCGCATGTCGGCCTCCTCGTGTTTGTCGCGACATGTGGACAGTGTGAACACCTATGATGTAGACACCGTACACATGAACCAAGTGAGGAATCAAGAGTGTCGCCGAGAGATTCGTACCATCACGGCAATCTGCGAGCAGAGCTGATCGAGGCAGCGCTCGCCGAGGCTCGTCGCTCTGGTCCGGATGCCATCGGGCTGCGCAGTATTACACGGCAGCTGCGCGTGTCACCGAATGCCACCTACCGGCACTTCGCCGATCGTCAGGCTCTGATCGCCGCAGTCGCGCAGGCGATCCAGGGCAAGATGGCTGAGGAGATGCGCATGAGGATGCCGCCGAAAGACGAGCGTGCACCAGCGCATTCTCGGCTTCGGGCGGTCGGCCTGGGGTACATCGCATTCGCCCGGGCGGAGCCTGGCTGGTTCGACACCGCGTTCTTCGGCCAGCCCGACGACCCGGCAGTGACAATGGATCTGGTGAGCGTGAGTGTTCCAGCGCCGTTCACCCTGCTCATCGGTGCCCTCGACGACATGGTGGATGCGGGAGAGCTGAGCACGCGTCGGCGCGAGGGTGCCGAATGGGCATGCTGGAGTTCCGTGCACGGCTTTGCTCAGCTCGTTCTACACGGACCGCTCTCGTCGCAGAGCGATGAAGTCGTAACTCTGCTCGCCGAGCGGGTTGTCGACGACATCATCGCTGGAATTCACTGAGCGCCGACGCCCTGAACTCACATGCTGTCGTCGTCTCTCAGATCGCTGACGCTGTCGACAGCATCCACGTCGAACTCCACCCAGTCGTCATCTGAGCTCACGTACTCGGCCTGGAGTTCATCTGGACCACCATCGTCATCGACGTCGACAAAGTCGTCAGAGCCGTCGACGCGAACGAGGTGGGTTCCTGACTCAGCATCGAGGTACTCGATGATCGCGTTGTCGAGGTTGGCGATATCGTTCACCTCGAAGACTCCGACGTGGCGTTCGTCGTCGAGATACTCCTGCGACTCGTCGCCCGAAAGAAAACGCCACCCGCTATCACCGCCATCGTCTGGCTCCTCGCGGTACATGTACCCGACAGCGCGCCCGGACACGGTGATCTGGTCGGACACCACCGCGGTTCCGTAACCCGGGGCGAGATCGACGAGGTCACTCGTAGCCAGAACGTATCTCTTGGACATAGTCATCCTCCGCTGGGATCAACAATGACGCAGGAAGCGACACCGCACAAGACCCCGTGACAGAGCTGAGACCTTCCGCGCCGGTAGCGAGGAAGGTCCAGGCGCCGGGGCTAGAGAATCTGCCGTGCATTCGTGCGAGCCAGGTCGATCAGCTCGTCACCGCGGCCGGACATGACTGTTCGAATGGCATACAGCGCGAAGCCGCCCACCTGCTCGGCGGTGATCGCTGGGGGCATCGAGAGCTCCTGGCGTTCGGTGACGACGTCGATGAGCGCAGGGCCGTCGTGCGCGAACGCCTCCTCCATTGCGCCTCGCAGATCACTCGAACGTTCGACGCGGAAACCCTTGATTCCCAGTGCCGTCGCGACGTCAGCGAAGTTGGGATTGTCAAGACCTGTTCCGAAGGTGACGATGCCTGCTGCCTTCATCTCGAGCTCCACGAAATTGAGTGACGAGTTATTGAAGACGACAAGCTTCACCGGCAGCTTGCTCTGCGTCAGGGTAATGAGATCACCCATCAGCATCGAGAGGCCGCCGTCGCCCGAGAACGTCACGACCTGCCGACCGGGAAACGCCGACTGCGCACCGATCGCCTGCGGGAGCGCGTTGGCCATGGAGCCGTGCGTGAACGAGCCGATCAGCCTGCGCTTTCCGTTCATGGTGAGGTACCGTGACGCCCACACAACGGGGGAGCCGACATCTGGTGTGAACACGGCATCATCGTCGGCGAGTTCGTCAATGAGGCGCGCGACATACTGTGGGTGCAAGGGCTGTGATCCGCGCCGCGGCGTCGCGAGCTCATCGAGCTTCTTGCGGGTCTTCGCATAATGCTTACGCATCGCGTCGAGGTGGCGACTGTTCTTCGCCGCCCGGAGCCGGGGGAGGAGCGCCTCGATCGTCTCGCGCACACCACCGCGCAGTCCGACGTCGATGGGAGTGCGCCGTCCCAGGTTCTCCCCGCGAATATCGACTTGAACCACTGTTGCGTCGTCGGGGAAAAACTGCTGATACGGAAAGTCCGTTCCGAGCATCACAAGGGTGTCGCAGGTCTCCATCGCCCGGTACCCGGAGGCGAAGCCAAGCAGACCGGTCATGCCGACGTCGTAAGGATTGTCGTGCTCGACGAACTCCTTGCCGCGCATCGCGTGCACGATCGGTGCTTTCAGCGTTTCGGCGAACCTCATGAGCTCGTCGTGGGCGCCCTCGCAACCGGCGCCGGCAAGGATCGTCACTTTGCCTGCCCCATTAAGAGTTTCGGCAGCGCGGTCGAGTGACGCCCCGTCGGGAACGATGGCTGACGTCGTGCCGAAGATCGGCGCAATAAGCTCGCTCGCTGCCTCGGCGAGCCCCACATCGCCGGGAAGCACGATCACGGCGACGCCGCGCCTCTCGATGGCCGCTCGCATTGCCATGTGCAACACACGCGGCATCTGGTCGACACTCGAAACGTGTTCTGCATACACGCTGCACTCGCGAAAGAGCTCCACGGGGTGGGTCTCTTGGAAGTATCCGCTTCCGATCTCTTCCGTGGGGATCTGAGCGGCGATAGCCAATACGGGAACGCGAGAACGCTGTGCATCGAACAGTCCGTTGATCAAATGCAGGTTTCCCGGGCCGCAGCTGCCGGCGCACACGGCAAGCTCACCGGTGAGTGCGGCCTCGGCGGATGCGGCGAACGCCGCCGATTCTTCGTGGCGAACCTGCACCCAGTCGATCTCGGGACGCGTGCGCAGAGCATCCGTGAAACCGTTCAGAGAATCACCGGGAATGCCGTAGATTCGTTTGACTCCACTTGCCATGAGTGTCTCGACGATGTTCTCTGCCACTGTGGCCATGGAAACCTCCCCTATCTCTGTTGCGAGTCTCGCAGATGCGCGTGTCGCATGCTAGAGGATTGCGTGCGCGTCACGCGTCGTCGAGAAGCATCCGAATATCGTCAGCGGTGAGCGCACTGCTGAACGCCGCGTCGTCATCGACGACCGCATCGAACAGCGCAGCCTTCTTGCGCTGCAATGCCATCACCTTCTCTTCGATCGTTCCCTCGGCGACGAGTCGATACACGAAGACATTCTTCGTCTGGCCGATGCGGTGCGTGCGGTCAATCGCCTGCGCCTCGCTCGCGGGGTTCCACCACGGATCAAGCATGAACACATAATCGGCTTCGGTGAGAGTCAGCCCGAAGCCCCCGGCCTTGAGACTGATCAGGAACACCGGGTTATCACCCTCGCGAAACTCGTCAATGACCGTCTTGCGACGCCGCGTCGAGCCATCGAGATATGAATACCGGATGCCGCGAGCATCGAGCTGCTCGGCAACGTTGCCGAGAAACGACGTGAACTGGCTGAATACGAGTGTGCGATGCCCTTCGGAGACGAGAGCTTCGACGTGTTCGAACAGCACGTCGAGCTTGCTCGCTGTGATTCCCACGTACTCGTCGTCGACGAGAGAGGGGTCAAGCGCCAGCATCCTGAGCAGCGTAAGCGAACGAAAGACGATGAATCTGTTGCGATCGATGTCGTCAATGAGCCCCAGCAGCTTCTTGCGCTCGCGCTGCAGCACTGTGTCGTAGAGGCTGCGGTGGTCGGCGGCGAGCTCAATGGAGATGGTCTGCTCTTGCTTGTTGGGCAGCTCGGGGGCGACGAGCTCTTTGGTGCGGCGCATCATGAAAGGCCGAATGCGCTTTCGCAGGCGGTCAAGGCGCTGCGGAGCTTCGCCGCTCTCAACCGGTTTGACGTACTCTTCGCCAAATCGGCGCCGTGACGGGAACAGCCCGGGCGCGGTGATCGAGCACAGGGCCCAGAGGTCGAGAAGCGAGTTCTCGAGCGGGGTGCCCGTGATGGCGAGACGGAACGGTGCCCGAATGTCTTTCGCCGCCGCGTGCGACTTGGAGTCAGGATTCTTGACGAACTGCGCCTCATCGAGAATGAGGCCCGCCCAGGTTCGCTCCGCGACATGTGCAGCGTCAATGCGCATGACGGCGTACGACATGATCACGACGTCGGCACCCGCAACGGTCTGCGCGAGCGGCGTCTTGCGCGTGCCCTGCGTCGCCTCGATGACGCGTACGTCAAGATGCGGGGCGAAGCGTTGCGCCTCGGACTGCCACGTGGAGATGACGGAGGTCGGGGCGACGACGAGAAACGGCGGCTCCCCGGCATCCGTTCCCTTTTCTTCTCGCGCGTACGTGATGAGCGCTAACGCCTGCAGGGTCTTGCCGAGGCCCATGTCATCGGCGAGGATGCCGCCAAGGCTGTGCTGCCAAAGAAACGCGAGCCACTGAAACCCGTGCACCTGGTAGGGGCGAAGCTCTGCGTTCAAAGCCTTGGGTACAGCAGATTCGGCAATCGTGCCGCCGGCGAGGGCAGCAACGGAATTTCGCCACGACACCGCCTCATGCGTCTCGTCTGCGAGGTCTTCGAACTCAGACCAGAGGCTCGCCTGGTATCGGCTGATCTTCGGCTTGTCCGGCTCCCACTCGTCGAGAGAATCTGCCTCGTCGAGCAGCTCGCGCAACCTGTCGAACGCGGGGTGCGCGAGCGAGAAGTAGGTGCGATCGACGAGCTTCAGCTTCTTCTTGCCGCGAGCCAGAGCGTTGAAGAGATCGATGAACGGAATTGTTCGGCCCTCGATCGTGATCACGAAGCCGAGGTCGAACCAATCATTCTGCTCGGTCTCGACAGTCGTGATGGCGACGTGAGGCGATTCTGTGAGCTCGCGGTATTCCGGTCGCGTGCCTGACACATCGACGCGCACCCCATCAAGCGACTCGAGCACAGGCAGAACGTGTTCCGTGAACTCGGCCGTCTCGACATCGCGGAGCGTGTGCGACGTCGACCATTGCACGTCGGGCCAAGCCCGTTCAACCTGAGCCGTCGTTGCGGACTCGGTGTCGGCATCACGGCGCTCACCCAGACTCGGTGTGAGGTGGAGAGTGCGCTGCGGGTCGTGATACTCCCAGTGCCAGCCGAGCGTCAGAGCGTCGCGGGTGCCATAGGTCGCCGAGAGCACGAGCTCTGGCGGCGCCACGTCGGGCAGGTCGACGGAGTCATCGCTGCTGGTCACTGGGATTCCGGCGCTGACGCGGGGGTAGTAGTCGCTGAAGAACTCGGGAACGTCGGTCGTCGGAATGGCGACAGCATCCGTGCGGTTCAACATCGCGAGAGCCTCGGGCGTCAGGGGAGTGCGTGCGGGGGCAAGAGTCA
The DNA here is from genome assembly GCF_011751765.2 of Paramicrobacterium chengjingii. GTDB lineage: Bacteria > Actinomycetota > Actinomycetes > Actinomycetales > Microbacteriaceae > Paramicrobacterium > Paramicrobacterium chengjingii. Next base: position 2,842,561 of record NZ_CP061169.1, on the reverse strand, counting down.
CCTGAATGCCGCTGTCGCCGCGCACCGCGGTCGCATAGAGCCCGCTCGTTCCAATCGCGAAGACGTTCTGTGCGCGGAACGTATCGCCGTCGATCTCGACGCGGGGCGACAGGCGGAGCCCATCGCTTGCGGAACGCACATCGAGACTCACAGTGGCGCTTGAGCCGAGTGACACGGTGAGACCGCGCGTGAACCCGGCAAACGTGACGCCCACGCGTTCGGCGTCGGCGAGCAGGGTCCACAGCAGTGGGCTGCGAAACTCATCGAGCGGCACAGTCTCGGTGTCTCCAAACAGCGCAAGGTTGCGGGTTGCGTCGTAGAGACCGAGAAACTGCGTGAACCACAGCAGTTGCTCTGAATCGAGGCCCAGCCGGTGTTGCTGGTGCGCGAGCGTGCGCCACGAGAGGTTTCCCTTGATCCAGCCGCCGCGTCGGCCAGGCAGAAGCGGGCGAACGCGCAATCTGAGCGAGAGGCCGTCGACGACGTCCTCTGGCGTCGCCGGCGTTTGCGGAGCATGTCGCCTCGTCGATACCGCGCGCCGTCTCAGCTCGAAGCCGAGTGCGAGCGACGTTGACGGCACCGAGCCCGTTGGCGTGGGCGGCGGGGCGCCGAGAGCTGACTTCCACGCGGGTTCGTTCGGTTTCTGCGCCGAGCGTCGCAGCTGCTCCCCTGCGCAGACCAGAAGTGTCGCCGCGATGTGCTTGCAACGAAGCCCGACGGGGCAGGTGCACGACGCGCGCTCGACCGTGTATATCGTTCCCGACGGCACAAGCGCGATGGTGCATCGATAGGGCTGCCGTTCGGTTCCGGTGACGCTCGACGTGAGAATGCGAGAGTCAGCGGTCCAGACCATGTCGGTGACAGCCCCGCCCGAGGCATACGACCGAGCGCGCTGGAGCATCGCGTCGGAGACAAAGCGCGCGGCTGAATCCGGTGCGATCTGGGGGAGCGCGTCGAAGGGCACGCCTCACATGCTCTCACGGAGAACCGACACGACAACGCTCACCGGAGAGTGCCGGAGAGACGGTTGCGGAACCGCGTTGACCTCTCGTCGAGTCCGGTGAATGAGACCGCGACGCCATGCTCGTCATACTTCGCCTGCACGGAATCCAGGGCAGACACTGTTGAGGCATCCCAGATCTGCGCCGCCGTCAGATCGACGATCACAGTTCCGGAGTCCTCTGCATACGAGAACTGCTCAACAAGGTCATTGCTGCTGCCGAAGAAGAGCGGGCCGACCACCGTGTAGGTGACGGATGTCCCGGTGACGGTGCGCGTCACGCTGACGACGTGCGCCACGCGGCGTGCGAAGAGCATGATCGCGAGAATCACTCCCGCGCCAACACCGATCGCGAGGTTGCTCGTCGCCACGACGATGCCGACGGTCACCACCATCACCGCCGTCTCTGAGAGCGGCATGCGCCTGAGTGTCGAGGGTCGGATGCTGTGCAGATTCACCGTCGATACGGCGACGACCATCATCACCGCGGCGAGCGCGACCATAGGAATCTGCTCCATGATGTCGCTCAGCACCGTGACGAGCAGCAGAAGAAACGCCCCTGCGACGAATGTCGAGATGCGGGTCCGCGCACGCCCCAGCTTGACGTTCACCACCGTCTGCCCGATCATGGCGCAGCCAGCAATGCCGCCCCAGAGCCCCGCGAGCATGTTGGCGACGCCGAGTGCCCACGATTCACGGCCCTTGTGCGACTTAGTGTCGGTGATGTCGTCGACGAGCTTCGCGGTAAGCAACGTCTCCATGAGCCCGACGAACGCGACACTGAGCGCGGTCGGCCAGATGATCTGCAGCGTCTCGAGGTTCAGCGGAACAAGAAGCGGAGTGATGCCAGGAAGACCGCCAGACACCTCGCCCTGGTCACCAACCGTCGGAACGCCGAGGTTCGCGATCATGGCGATGGCGGTGACCACCACAATGGCGACGAGCGGTGCGGGAACGACCTTCGTCAGCCGGGGAAGCCCAATGACGATCACGATCGTCAGGGCGAAAAGCGGGTAGACGAGCCAGGGCACGTGCAGCAGGTGCGGAACCTGGGCGGCGAAGATGAGGATGCCGAGGGCGTTCACGAATCCGATCATCACCGAGCGCGGAATGAACCGCATCAGACGCGCGAGCCCCGAGAGACCAAACACGATCTGCACGAGCCCGGCGAGAATGACCGTTGGCAGCAGATACTCGGTGCCCTGGTCACGGACGAGTGGCGCGACAACGAGGGCAACGGCGCCGGCGGCCGCCGTGACCATGGCCGTGCGGCCGCCGAGAAACGACATCGAGACGGCGAGCACGACCGATGCGATCAGGCTCACCTTCGGATCGACGCCGGCGATGATCGAGAACGAGATCACTTCGGGAATGAGCGCGAGCGTCGTGACGATGCCGGCCAGCACTTCGGTGGTGAGCACGCGTGGGCGCCGCAATGCCTGAAGGGTGGAGGGAGAAGGTGTCACCGCTCAACCCTAGGCGACAGTTTGCAAGACCGTCGCCATGTCGCTCGACGCCGGCGCGCGCTCGCCGCCGGGCTCATTTACGATTGTCATCATGGTGAACATGGCCGAGGCCCTCGAACGACTCAAGACTCTCGCCGACTCACCCGTCGTGCAGCGCGTCGCGACGGCGTTCGCTGATGCTGGACGAGAGCTCTCACTTGTCGGCGGGCCGGTGCGCGATGCCATGCTTGGAGTTCCGGTGCACGACTACGACTTCACGACAGACGCGCGGCCAGACGAGATTCTCGAGATCGTCACACCTCTTTCGAGCGCCCAGTGGGACATCGGCAGGGAGTTTGGCACCATCGGCGCCCGCATCACTACGGGCGAGGGGCAGGATGCCGTTTCAGACACCGTCGAGATCACGACATATCGTGCCGATGCTTACGACGGCGAGACGCGCAAACCCATTGTCGCGTTTGGCGACGTGCTCGACGACGACCTCAAGCGACGTGACTTCACCGTCAACGCCATGGCCCTGCGTGTTCCCGACGTGAAGCTTGTCGACCCGCACGGCGGAGTCGAAGACCTGCTTGACGCCACGCTGCGCACGCCGTCGTCTCCCGAGGTGAGCTTCGGCGACGACCCCTTGCGCATGATGCGCGCTGCCCGTTTTGCGAGTCAGCTCGGCTTCCTCGTCGCCGATGAGGTGCAAGATGCTATGCAGGAAATGGCGCCGAGCATTGAGATCGTTTCCGCCGAACGCGTGCAGACTGAGCTGGCAAAACTGCTCTGCACCGCCGCGCCGAGTGGAGGCATCCGTCTGCTTGTTGATACCGGTCTTGCGGAAATCGTGCTTCCCGAGGTGCCGGCACTGCGGCTGGAAACCGACGAGCATCACCACCATAAGGATGTCTACGAGCATTCGCTGACGGTGCTCGACCAGGCGATCGGCCACGAGACGAAGAGGCACCCGGGCGGGGAGCCCGATCTCGTGCTGCGGCTCGCTGCTCTTCTGCACGACATCGGAAAGCCTGCGACGCGGCGGCTTGAGCCGGGTGGGGCTGTGAGCTTCTATCACCATGATGTTGTCGGTTCGAAGCTCGCAAAGAAGAGACTGAAGGCTCTGCGCTTTGACTCAGACACCATCAAGTCGGTCGCCCGACTCATTGAATTGCACTTGCGTTTCTTCGGGTACAGCGAGGGTGCCTGGACCGATTCGGCTGTGCGCCGCTACGTGCGCGACGCCGGAGACCTGCTCGAACGACTGCATATGCTGACTCGCGCCGATGTGACGACACGCAACAAGCGAAAGGCCGATCGTCTTGCGTTCGCCTACGACGACCTCGAGGCACGCATTGACGAACTCCAAGAGCAGGAGCAGCTTGAAGCCGTGCGGCCCGAGCTCGACGGCAACCGCATTCAGGCGGTGCTCGGTATTGGGCCAGGCCCCGAAATCGGGCAGGCGTACAAATGGCTGCTCGACCTTCGTCTTGACGAGGGGATCCTCGGTGAGGAGGAGGCGACGCGTCGCCTCAAAGAATGGTGGGCATCGAGCGAGGCGTAGCCCGCGGGCATCCGGAGAATACTGTTCTCGTCGCCAAGGTCGATACGATCGAATATATGCCTGGCGTGAGCGATACCGCGAAGCCCGCGGTGTCACAGACGCCTCGGGTGCCTCGCCGTCGTAGTCGACGAGGCAGTGAGGTTTCCTCCGCATATCTGCTTCTTGCGCCGAGCCTGTTCGGCCTTGTTGCGTTTCTGCTCTTCCCGATTCTCGTCGTGCTGTGGCTCAGCTTCCACCAGTGGGATCTGCTGAGTGCTCCGGTGTGGGTGGGAACTGACAATTACGAGAACGTGCTCGGGGACGCCGCGTTTCTCAATTCGCTCTTCGTCACCGCAATCTTCGTTGTCATCGTGATTCCTGTTCAAACTGCCCTCGGATTGTTCGCCGCTTCGCTTCTCACGCGGGGTCTTCCGGGGAGCGCTGTATTTCGAGTGATCTATGTTCTGCCATGGATCAGTGCGCCGCTTGCTCTCGGCATCGTCTGGAAATGGATCCTCGCGCCGACGAACGGTCTACTGAACTCACTCATTGGCTCGCGAATCGAATGGCTGACGAGCCCGGCGCTTGCACTGCCGAGCGTCGCCGCTGTCGTCATCTGGACGAACGTCGGCTACATCACCCTGTTCTTCGTCGCCGGTCTGCTTAGTATTCCTCGGCACATTGTCGATGCCGCGCGTATCGACGGCGCCGGAACCTCAGCCATCTTCTGGCGCATCAAGCTGCCGTTGCTGCGACCCACCATGTTCTTTGTGCTCGTCACGAGTGTCATCAGCGTCTTTCAGCTCTTCGATCAGATTTACGCGCTCACCAAGGGTGGTCCGCACGCCGTGACCGACGCGGGGACTCTGGGCTATACCGACGTCGTCGCCATGCGTTTGTATACGGAGGCGTTCTCAACATTCGAGTTGGGTCAGGCGGGCGTCATTGCCGTCGTGCTGCTCGTGCTGCTCGTCATCATCACCGTGGCTCAGCAGCTGTACTTTCGCGGGAGGACTACCTATGACCTCTCGTAGCGGCGAAAGACTCCGGATGCCGGTGAGAACACCGCCTGCGCGGGCATCGCGCCGTGCGCTCACGGCCCTTGGCGTGTACGCACTTCTGCTTGTCGGCGCGGCCGTCACGCTTCTCCCCTTCGCATTCAGCGTGATGACCGCGTTCACTACGCCAACGCAGTTCGCACAAGAGGGCGCAGTGTCGTTGCCCAATCCGGCAACGCTCGGAAATTTCGGTGAACTCCTCGGCGGCGCATTCGGCTTCGGTCGTTCGCTCGGCGTCACTCTCGCCATGACGGCAGTGCTTCTCGTTGGGCAGCTCTGCTTCTCGATCATGGCCGCCTATGCATTTGCCCGTATCGAGTTTCCTGGCCGTAGCATCCTGTTCTGGACGTACCTGTCGTCGCTCATGGTTCCCGCGGTCGTGCTCGTCATTCCGCTGTACCTCATGATGGTTCAGCTGGGACTTCGCAATACTTTCTGGGGGCTTGTTCTGCCCTTCATGTTCGGCAGTCCATACGCAGTTTTCCTGTTGAGAGAGTATTTCCGAGGCATCCCTCGGGATCTCGTCGACGCTGCCCGCATCGACGGCGCCGGGCATTTTCGCATCATGACGGGTATCGTGGTTCCGTTGTCGCGACCAATTATCGTCACTTTGGCGCTCATCACCGTTGTCACTGCGTGGAACAGTTTTCTCTGGCCACTCGTGGTGACAACGGGGAAGACGTGGGGTGTGATCACGGTCGCGACTGCTAGCCTCCAATCTCAGTACACGAGCAATTGGACGCTGGTGATGGCCGCGACGACGTTAGCCCTCGTCCCGCTGGTGATCGTGTTCCTGATCTTTCAGAAGCACATCGTCAGGTCCATCACCATTACCGGTTTCAAATAGAGAAAGTCCCGAATGGCGAAGCGAATCCTTACGATTGCAGCGGCGGTGGCAGCATCCTCCCTTATGCTGTCTGGCTGCGCTGCGTCAGACACGACCGAGGCAGACACCACAACAGTTAATTTTCGGCTGTGGGACGAAACGGTCGCCAAGGCCTACGAGGCCTCGTTCGACGAGTTCGAAGAGCAGAACCCGAACATCAAGGTGAACATCAACGTCGTTCCCTGGGCTGACTACTGGTCGAAGCTCCGCACCGATGTCGCCGGCGGCACCATGGACGACGTCTACTGGATCAACAACTCCTACTACGGTGCCTATGTCGACTCGGGCAACCTCCTGGACGTCGGTGCTGTCATGGGCTCTGCCGCCGCCGAAGCGTGGGAGCCAAGCGTTGTCGATCAGTTCACGCGCAACGGTACGCTCTGGGGCGTGCCTCAGCTGTACGACGCAGGCATCGCTGTCTACTACAACGCCGACCTGCTCGAGAAGGCCGGGGTGACGCCAGAGCAACTGGATGACCTTTCCTGGAACCCCGAAAAGCCCGACAAAGAGAAGGAGTCGAGCGAGGCAGCTGCAGACACCTATCTGGAGGTCGCTCGCAAGCTCACGCTCGACTCGAGCGGCAAAGCCGGTGACGCCAAGGGCTTCGACGGCGATTCGCTCGAGCAGTACGGCACAAACATCGCCTACGATCTGCAGGCGATTCTGCTGCCCTTCATCGGCTCCAACGGCGGTGCGTTCCAAGACGGTGACGAGTTTGCGTTCGCAGATGAGAAGTCTGCGAAGGCCGTCAACTACCTCGTGGAGGCGATCAACAAGTATCACGTGGCGCCCTCGGCCGCCGACACGAACGATGACGCCGACTTCAGCCTCAATGCGTTTAACCAGGGCAAGATGGCCATGTTCCAATCGGGGCTTTACAACCTCAAAAACGTCGCCGACAATGCCGACTTCGATTGGGGCGTTGCCAAGATCCCGTCTGGTCCTGAGGGGCGCGTTTCTGTGACAAACGGCATCGTGGCCGCGGGCAATGCGGCAAGCGAGAAGACGGATGCCATCAAGAAGGTGCTCGGGTGGCTCGGAAGTGAGAAGGGCAACGCCTATCTTGGGGCAGACGGCGCGGCCGTGCCCGGCGTGGTCGCAGCTCAAGACACCTACTTCGACTACTGGAGCAAGAAAGACGTCGATGTGTCGCCGTTCTTCGACGTCGTCTCCGATGGCAAAACGATCCCCGCGCCGACGGGGCCGAACTACAGCAAGGGCTACGAGAAGTTCGACCCCATCTTTAAGGAGATTTTCGCGGGGACGGTGAAACCGCTTGACGGGTTGGAACAAGCCCAGGCCGCGGCGAATGGGGCAATCGGTTCAAAGAACTGATCGCGCGTTCGCTCTTCGCCCCGGCGTCGGGTATCATAACCAAGTTGCCCGTGTTCACTTCATGAACGCGAGCCACGATGCTACAACCCTCCTGTTGCAGAACGTCTGCAGCCGATCAAGACCGAAGGAGGTGGGTTAGTGACGCATCAGTACGAACTCATGGTCATCCTCGACCCGGAGATTGACGAGCGCACAGTTGCACCGAGCCTCGACAAGTTCCTCAACGTCATCCGCAATGGCGGTGGCACTGTCGACAACATTGACATCTGGGGTCGCCGCCGTCTGGCTTACGAGATCAACAAGAAGTCCGAGGGCATCTACGCCGTCGTCGACTTCACAGCGACGAGCGAGTCTACTCAGGAGCTCGACCGCCAGCTGAAGCTCTCCGAGGCTGTCATGCGCACGAAGGTGCTCCGCGCAGAAGAAGCGATCGCTCAGGTCGCCTTCGAAGCGCAGCGCGCCGAGGCCAAGGCCGCGCGCAAGGCAAGCAAGGGCGCCTAGTCCCATGGCTGGCGAAACCGTCATCACCGTGGTGGGCAACCTCACCGCCGATCCTGAGCTGCGCTACACGCAGTCAGGGCTTGCGGTTGCCAACTTCACCATCGCAAGCACTCCCCGCACGTTCGATCGTCAGTCGAACGAGTGGAAAGACGGTGAAGCACTCTTCCTGCGTGCAAGCGTTTGGCGTGAATTCGCTGAGCACGTCGCAGGCACTCTCACCAAGGGCAGCCGCGTCATCGCTCAGGGTCGTCTCAAGCAGCGTTCGTTCGAGACCCGCGAGGGCGAGAAGCGCACAGTGATCGAGCTTGATGTCGACGAGATCGGCCCGAGCCTTCGCTATGCAACGGCGCAGGTTACCCGTGCGCAGTCGTCTGGCGGCGGACAAGGACGTGTTCAGTCCGCGCCCGGCCAGAACGACGAGCCGTGGGCACCCGCAGCACAGTCGCAGCCCCAGTCGGGTGGCGGCGATGGGTGGGCAACACCCGGAAGCTACGGCGACGAAACCCCGTTCTAAATACATGCGTGTGAGGGTTGCGTAAACGTGCCGTCACACCGAATCTTCACGAAGAGGAAACCACTATGGCTGGAAAGTCGAGCGGCCAGGGCCGCAAGCCTTCCCGCGGTAAGGGTGCAAAGGCATCCGCCCCGGCGAAGTCAATTCGTGTCGGCGTCATTGATTACAAGGACGTCGCCACACTCCGCAAGTTCATCTCAGAGCGTGGAAAGATCCGCGCACGTCGCATCACCGGTGTCTCCGTGCAGGAACAGCGCCTGATCGCACGGGCAATCAAGAACGCCCGCGAAATGGCACTTCTGCCCTACGCCGGCTCGGGCCGCTAAGGAGCACACGAATGTCGAAAGTAATTCTGACGCACGAGGTCACAGGCCTCGGTGCCCCCGGTGATGTCATTGAGGTCAAGAACGGCTACGCCCGCAACTACCTCGTTCCGCAGGGTTTCGCTACCCCGTGGACGCGTGGTGGTGAGAAGCAGGTCGAGCAGATCAAGTCGGCTCGTGCCGCTCGTGAACTCGAGACGCTTGAAGAGGCGAAGTCTCTTAAGGACGCCATCGAGGCAAACGAGATCAAGCTCACCGTCAAGGCAGGAGCCGAAGGCCGCCTGTTCGGTTCGGTTAAGCCCGGCGACATCGCCTCGGCTATCTCCGAGGCAGGCATTGGCGAGGTCGACAAGCGCAAGATCGAGATCCCCAGCGCCATCAAGCTGACGGGCAAGCACGAGGCCACGCTGCGCCTCCGCGAGGACGTCTCCGCGACGATTGCCCTGCGGGTGGTTGCTGCTAAGTAAGACGCTCTACAACTGCGGGGTGGGCCACTGGCCCACCCCGCAGTTTTTTGTGTGATCCCCGGCGAAATCAAGGGTTGCACCGGGTTGGTTCTCGGACTAATATTTGCTCTCTTGTGCACAGGCATGTGTCGAATCTCAACCCTCAACCATGGCTTCAATTGCGTTTGCTCTCCACAGATGGTGGAAAAAGGAATGCCAGGTCAAATGGCAGAAATAATTTTCGATCCCCACGTTCTCCACAGTTATCCACAACTGTTCCCCACAGGACTGTCGGCGTTTCGCCCAGGTTCTCCACAGAGTTATCCACAGGATGATTTGGGGGATGGGCAAGAGGTCTCTAAGGTAAGTCAGCAGACCGGTCGCGTACGTGCGCACAAGCGAACCAGCGGCTGGTGTCGGCGGGTGCTGATTCACTTGGCGGGTAACGACGAACGAAGAAGTTCGGTTGCGGCCAAGGCGGGGTAGTGCTGTGCCGGTGAGTTGTGAAAAGGGGGAGTCAATTCGTGTCGATCGCGCATCTTGAGGCTGGTGGCGGAGCTGGTCCTGATTCGGAGCGTTCGTATGAGCGCACTCCGCCGCACGACCTCCTCGCCGAGCAATCGACGCTCGGCGGAATGATGCTCTCGAAAGATGCTGTCGCCGATGTCGTCGAACTGGTCCGTGGTGTCGACTTCTACGTTCCGAAGCACGAGATCATCTTCGACGCGATGTTGTCTCTGTATTCGCACGGTGAGCCCACCGACGTCATCGCTGTCACGGATGAGCTCGTCAAGCAGGGTGAGCTGCAGCGTGCCGGCGGCGCCGACTATCTTCACACTCTGACCTCGCTCGTCCCGACCGCGGCCAACGCCGGGTTCTACGCATCCATCGTCTCCGAGCGGGCCATGTTGCGCCGGCTTGTCGAGGCAGGTACTCGCATCGTGCAGATGGGTTACTCGGGCGAGGGCGAGGTTCTCGACCTTGTGAACAACGCGCAGGCAGAGATCTATTCGGTCTCTGGCGACGACACTGCAGAAGATTATGTGCCGCTGAATACGGCAGTCGACGCTGCTGTCGAAGAGATCGAAGCTGCAAGCGGCCGCGATGGCACGATGACCGGTATTCCTACCGGCTTCAAAGAGCTCGACGATCTCACCAATGGGCTGCACGCGGGGCAGATGATCATTATTGCTGCTCGCCCCGCAATGGGTAAGTCAACACTGGCGCTCGACTTCGCTCGTGCGGCATCTATTGCCAATGACGAGCCGTCAATCTTCTTCTCTCTCGAGATGGGCAAGAGTGAGATCGCCATGCGTCTGCTCAGTGCCGAAGGGGCGATCCCCCTGCAGAACATGCGCAAGGGAACGCTCGACTCGCGCGACTGGACGACAATGGCGTCGACTCGTGGTCGCATCAATGAGGCGCCGTTGTATATCGACGACAGCCCCAACATGACGCTGGTTGAGATCAGGGCGAAGTGTCGTCGTCTCAAGCAGCGTGTGGGGCTCAAGCTTGTGGTTATCGACTACCTGCAGCTCATGACGAGCGGAAAGCGTGTCGAGAGCCGTCAGCAGGAGGTTTCGGAGTTTTCGCGTGCGCTGAAGCTGCTGGCGAAGGAGCTTCAGGTTCCGGTGATTGCGCTGTCGCAGCTGAACCGTGGTCCTGAGCAGAGGCAAGACAAAATGCCGGCGATCAGTGACCTGCGTGAATCGGGCTCGATTGAGCAGGATGCCGACATGGTCGTGCTTCTTCACCGCGAGTCTGTGTACGAGAAAGACTCACGCCCTGGCGAGGCGGACCTGATCGTTGCAAAGCACCGTAACGGCCCGACGGCGACGATCACCGTGGCCTTCCAGGGGCACTATTCGCGCTTTGCCGATATGGCCCCTGCCTAAGTTGAGATCTAGCGCATCAATACTGGGGAACTTGTGGCCGCACGACATGTCCATCACTGTCGAGGGCCGACCTCAGGCTCTTCTGGAATTGCTATGGCTCAGGGAAGCGTTTGAACTGCGGCCTCACGGCGAAAGCCTTCCTCCGCGGCTGTTGGATACACCCGTAACCGTTCAGGATCCTGCAGTCAGTGCCGACACTCGCGACGAGTGGGAGGCCGCATGGCCCCGCATTTGGCATGCCGCCGTGGCGCACGCGGGTCAGGAGCGTAATCCACGATCGTTCGACGATCTTCAGATCACCGCAGAAGGTTCGACCGAACGCGCCGATCTTCTCCGTCGGATAGTCGGCCCCAGCTGGCGCGACGAATTCGGCGGCAGCGCGTTCGGCTATGAATCGCACACCACCTGGACACAACGTGGAAGGGATGCTCACCTGGCGGCGATGCCGACGCAAATCGACAGCCAACCTGAGCGGCGCGATTTGTCAGCACTCATCCCAGCATGGCTCGCCGGCCTGACGAAAATCGTGATCATTCCTTGTTCGGGTGAATTCACCCACAGAGTTGGCGAGAACGCCTTTCTCGTCACCGCTGCGACGCGTGAGAACAGCCACAGCTACCGGCGCGCGTTGAGCACGTTCATCTGACCGTCTTGCAGCTCTCGACGTAATAAAGTGCCGCTGAACCTTACGATTTGACGCCATCTTGGATCAGAATTGAGGGCTCGGTGCGGTGGCTGCCGTCGGCGAGGGCGGTGCGTTCGCCGCGTGGACGGACGGTGTGTGCACAAACGCACAATGCGATACTGAGGCAATGGGGTGGCTGATCGGGGCGTTGATCGTCGTATTGCTGAGCGCCGTCCTGTGCGCACTTGCACTGATAGCGCGGCGGGTGCGTCGCCGAGGGGCGGCGGGCCAGGCGATGGCGGCAGCAATGGCAGCTTACGACGAGGGCTTTCACACGACAGCGCACGATACATTCATCGAGATGCAAGCGGAGAACGAGCGCACGCAGCAGACACCCGCGCCGGGGAAGAATCGCCGCTGAGTTCGCTCGTAACCGAGTAGCCGGCCTTGCACAGCGTCGTGATGATCACAGGACATGCCGGTTAGCGCTTCGAGTGGTGTGACTCGTGCGTGGTGTTCCCTCGGGGCCGCCGCGTACGTCAGGTGCGCGGCCTGGTATCTCGGCCGGGGCCAGGTGGGTCGCGGCCGTCGTCTGGCGAGTTGTGTCCGGGTTTGCGCCGCCTGCCGAGATACAGTCGGTTGACGTACCAGTCTGGTGGAATCAGTCTCGGGTGGCCGGTGTTGTCGCGGGTGAGAGCCCATTCGCCGCGTTCAACCAGACGGTGATGAAACCAACACAACATGACACCGTTCGTGGCGTCGGTCTTCCCGTCTTTCGCCCACCCGTGCACGTGGTGTGCTTCACAGAGCCAGGCGGGGATGTCACAGTCCATGGCAACACACGTGCCGCCATCGCGGGCGATGAGCGCGAGGCGTTGCTTCGGGGTGAACTCACGTCTGGCATACCCGAGGTTCAACACGTCACCGTGCTCATCAATACGCACCTGTCGGGTGTCGCCGTCACACTGCATCTGTGTCACAAAGCTCATTGGTAACGGTGCCGGGGTTCCCGGCGACCAGGCAGCACCCGCACCGTTCTCAAGGTCATCGTTCTTCACTGTGACGAGCACGGTGGGTCCTCTGCCGTGGAGTTTGGGTGCGGACTGTTGTTTCCCGGTGCCGCCGATGATCGCTGTGAACACGTCAGCACGTTCCTGCTGCCTCGACCGTGCTTCCGGTTCCTCACCGTGGGCGGCGAGTTCTTCGGTCTCCATGAACTTCGGTGATGTTCTCTTGGACATGAATGCGTCAAACACGGGTGTCACCTGTGCTGCCTGTTCCGGGGACAGGGTGCCGGTGATTCTCATACTCCCGTCGTCCTGGTGACGAAACACCAGAGCACGTGCCTGATGGAGTTCTTCCGCTGTGGGTTCCACACCATCCGGATCAAGTGCGACACAGAACATGCGTGCCTGCTGACGCAGGGCATCCGCCGTGACGGGGATCTCATCGTATGCACCTGTTGCGTTGCCGAGCAGTGTGGTCTCGGCCCAGTCTGCTTGTTCCGGTGCCACCCGCGACAGTACCGGCGCCAACGCTGATGTGATCACCTCGGCAACATCCAGACCGATCGTGCCCTCAGCAAGCGCCGCAGCCGTCTGGGTGAAGATTGGATCGAGAGGCAACCCCGTGTCAGACACCCGCGGTGTCGCCTGTTCGGCGACTTTCGTGTATCGGTGCGCTGTGGAGTTCTTCACCCCCGTCACCTTCTCAAACAATGCCGTCGGAGACGAGGACCCGTGACGGGCCGCCACACCATCAAAACCCGCATCGGTATCGGAGCGCCGGGCAATGTCTCCGACATTGCCGATTTGGCGGCCCTCGACAACACGGGTGATGTTTCCCAACAGCCCGGTATAGGTCAGGAGGGCGTCGGCAGACAGTGTGGCCGGATCAATTTTGGCGAGCTCAGCAGCATCCGCCAGAATGTTCTCCGCGGCACGCACAGCTGCAGCATCCGGACCCTCTGGGGTCTCGAATCCCGGTGTCGCCGCTGCGTTTAGCATGGCAACAGTTTGCCAGCACCCACTGACATTGCACCGACACAAACCCCCGATCAAACCACCAATGTGGATAACTCGCAAAACTTCTTGCCTGTGGACGAAGAAGCGGGGAGAACCCATGCACGCGTCCGTTGTTGAGGTGACAAACGTCGCGTCTAGGAGCTCGATACTTATCCACAGGTCGTCGAGGTGGAGCGGACTATCCACGCATCGTGCATTGTTTCCCCACAGGTGCAAGCGCCGCGGAAGTCTGATCGCATGACGATGCCCCACAAGAACTCTGAGTTTCTTTACGAGAGCTATGTGCACCTGCCATATGTCGACGAGTGGGAGCGTGAGGCGATAACGGACGAACTCCTCGACATCTGTGAACCGCTGTCGGAAACGCGTGAGAGCGCGGGTGCTGGGATGCTGTCGTTCAATGAACCACACATCAACGCGCTCTTCGACGTTGTGCCACTTGTCGAGTCCCTGCTGAAGGTCGAGCCAAATCACGTTCCCCTCTTTCATGCCGCCGAGCTCGTCATGGTGTGCAACTTCCCGTCTCTTGCTGAGGCGGTAGCGCTGCAGATCGCGTTCGGGCGCGAGATTGGCGTCGAGAACCGAAGAAGGTGGCTGTCGTTGATCACCGAGGCGAAGATCCATGAGATGTCCGTTGACGACTACGTTTTAGAACTCACGAATCGATCGGACTTCGCGTGCGATCGTGTCTCGAGGCTCTTTCGTGGTGACGAAAAGCAGAGTCCCGTGGGTGAACGACTTCGACTCGGAATCGCACTTCTCCGAAGGGTAATCGCGTTGGTCCCGACTCCATACAGGGCCGGGTTGCTGTGTGCACTGGCGTGGCTGCAGTGGGCCAATGGCAAGCGCGCGATTTCACTTGTTTACCTAGAAGAGGCCGCGCGTCTTGAGCCCGACCATACGCTGGTTTTCGGACTCACCGTGCACTTCTCGTCACGAAAGCCCGCGTGGATTCCCGTTCGGTAAATGGCGGCGCATGCTCAGGATGAGGCCGATAGAATGGATGCATCACCGGCCGTGTCCCGACGGCCGATCTTCATGAAAGAGGCAGGGTCTTCGTGGTCACTCCCGCACGTCCGCATGCCATAGAGCTTGCGCCGACGCGGTTCTGGATTCTTCACGTGGTACGCGCCGTGCTCTTTGCCGCGGTTGCCCTCTTCATCACGTTCTCACGCGATCACTCGGCAGGGCTCGGTCTCACGGCCTTCGGCGTGTTCGCGCTCGTGACAGGCATCGTTATCGGTGCGTTGTCGGTTCGCATGGTCGCAGACCGGGCAACGCGCCGTCTCATCATCGCTCAGGCAGTGATCTCGATCTTCGCGGGTACTGCAGCGCTCGCACTGCGTGAGACGGGCCTGGGCACGCTTCTGCTCACGGTGTCGATCTGGGCGGGTATGACGGGGCTCCTCGAGCTCTACGCCGGGTACCGTCTCTTCCGTCGCTCCGCATTGTCACGTGATTTTCTGATCGCGGGAGGACTCACCGCTCTTCTCGCCGTGGTCTTCGTACTGGTACCACCCGACTTTCAGCAGACTGACGGTGGGCTGAACAACGCACCGCTTACTCTGACGTCGTCGGTCATGGCCGTTGGAGTCTTTGGGGCATACGCCGCCATCATGGCAGTATTTCTCGCCATCGGAGGGTTGTCGATCAAGTGGCAGAAGGCGGACGAAATCGCGTCGACGGAGGAATCAGAATGACAAAGCCAAGCAAGCGAGAGATGCTGAAGCCTCTTGAGCTTCTCGGTATCGCCGCTGCATTCGGCATCTTTGCCGGGCTCATCACGCTGATGTCGACGCGTGACTTTCTTCTTACTATCGTTCTCGCCGGCATCGCCTTCATCGCGGGTCTTGTGTTTCTGGCGCTCTTCGCTTTGACGATCAAGCCCAACAAGATCGAGCAAGAAGAAATTCAGCGAGACGACGAGGGAAACCCCAAGCCGCCGACAATGCTCTAGCAGTTTCTGCCTGCTTCACCCGGGCGTCAGTCCTGCCGCGATAAATGCTCGCGTGTAGATGTCGCGAATGACGGACTGCTTGCGCCGGTTGTATTCCATCATCGTCTCACCTCGGTCGGTCGCGGCTAATGCGGCGGCGCGCTTGGCGTCTGCGTACAGCATCCGGTCATTCGTGTTTTGGCGAAGGTGATCGCGAAAAATACGCTGCTTCCACGGCTCAGGGGAGTCCGGCCCGAAGACATGCAGGTTCACAGATCGATCGGATGCTGTGAGACACCGATGCTCAAACCACCACGGTTCGCGCACCGTGAGTATGTAACCGAGATCGACGAGTGGCGTGAGCCACAATGCTTCGTGCGAGGGATCGGCCACGATGAGCTCGATGTCGATGACGGGCTTCGCAGGGAGGCCGGGGACGCTTGTCGAACCAGCGTGAAAGATGTCGAGAACGAGTGCACCCAGAGAACGTCGAATCTGTGACTCGCGCTCGGCATACTGCATCGGCCATGTCTCGTCGTACTCAACGATGTCGATCGGACGGGGAGAAGGCGGCACTACCCACGGTGACTTCCCGTGAGGGGGAGTGTCGTCGAAGAACGTCGTGATGTCGTGCAGGGTCGGCATGGGACAAGCCTATGAGTTAGAGGGCGCCTACACGATGCCGAGGCGTTCGGAGAGCACGAGGGCAGCAGCACCGCGCAACACGATGTCGGGGCCCAGCGGTGTGACGTGGATATCGACGTGGTCGACGTCATCGGCGGTGTGGGTGTCGACCGCGTCGCGCGTCGCTGTGATCAGGGCGTCGCCGACGATCTCATTCGGACCTGTGAGCACAACCGACGTCAGCCCGAGCGACGTGATGAGGGGTGCGAGCGCCACACCGAGCACCTGGCCAGCACGCCGCAGCGCAGCATCCGCTGTTTCTCCGCCGACAACCGCCTTCTCGATATGCGTGCGCAACGTCGGTGCGGTGATCAGTGATTCGAGCGGCACAGGCTCGCTGTCGGGAGTGGCTCGCACCAGCACGCGACCGATCTCGCCGGCCGTCAGGCGCGATCCGAGAATGGGGCGGCCATCGAGCAGCAGTCCGCCGCCGACACCGCGACCGATCTTGACGAGCAGCAGGTCATCACCACCCGAGGCGAAGCTGTGTTCCGCAAGAACAGCGACGTTCGCATCGTTTGCCACACACACCGGCACACCGAAGCGCGCCATCAAAGCGGGAGCGAGCGCGCGATCCGTCCAGCCAAGAGAGATGCTGCGCCGCACGATCTGATCTGTGTCGACGATTCCCGGAACCCCAATGCCGACTCCCAGCACCGGTGCCGTGGTCAGCTGCAGCGCCCACTCGAGAAGGTCGTTGACGAGCGCTGCAGCCTTGTCACCCGTGACATCGGGCGACGGGATCGTGACCTCCTCGGAGATTTCGCCGTCAAGATTTGTGAGCACTGCCCTGAAGACGTCGTGGCCGCTGAGATCGATCGCGACGATCTGCTGATTGTCGCGGGCCATCTCAAGTAGCACTGCAGGCTTGCCTGGGCCGCTCGCTTGACGGATGCCGCGCTCCACAACAAGACCCTCGCGCTGCAGATCTCCGACAAGGTCGGACACCGTGACGCGGGTGAGTCCGGACTCGCGAGCGATGTCTGCGCGGCTGATGGGGGATCCGCGATAGAGCATCTGCAGCACGAGTGCGCGGTTGTGTGCTCGCGTGTGTCCCGGGTGCGCGGCAGACTCACGTCGCAAGGCGGCGGAAGACGACAACAACCGCGGATCCATATCTTCTTGGGTTCCTCACACTCAGTTTTCAGCGCCGCATGCCGTCGGGGGACGGCTCAATTGGGGTCAGCGTGGCGCGCCGAGTGCGTCGACCTGCGACGCGGCGAGCCCAATGTAGCGGTCGGGTGTGAGGGCAAGCAGGCGGTGTTTGGCGTCGTCTCCGATGTCGAGACCCGACACAAACTCGGCGAGCTCGGCATGGCCGATGCGCTTTCCTCTGGTCAGCTCTTTCAGCAGAGCATAGGGGTCGCTGATCTGTGAGCGACCGGCCGTGACCTCGGCGCGAATCACCGTTTGGATGGCTTCGCCGAGCACCTCCCAGTTGCCGTCGAGATCGGCGAGAAGTGCCTCCGTGTTGAGGTCGATTTCGCGAAGCCCGCGGCCGATGTTGTCGAGGGCAAGCAGGGAGTGGCCGAGAGCGACTCCGATGTTGCGTTGAGTCGTTGAGTCGGTGAGATCGCGCTGTAGGCGAGACGTCACGAGCGTCGAGGCAAGCGAGTCGAGGAGCGCAGCCGAAATCTCGAGGTTCGCCTCGGCATTCTCGAAGCGGATCGGGTTCACCTTGTGCGGCATCGTCGACGAGCCGGTGGCTCCCTCTTGCGGAATCTGACGGAAGTATCCCATTGAGATGTATGTCCACACGTCGGTGGCAAGATTGTGCAGCACACGCCCGGCGTGAGCGATGCGGGAGTACAGCTCCGCCTGCCAGTCATGCGATTCGATCTGCGTGGTGAGCGGGTTCCACGTAAGCCCGAGAGACTCGACGAACTCACGCGAAATGCGCGGCCAATCGGCATCCGGGTCGGCAACGACATGTGCGGCGAAGTCACCTGTCGCCCCCGAGAATTTGCCGAGGTACTCGCTTGCGTCGATCTGCACGAGAATCCGCTCGAGTCGATACACGGTGACAGCGAGTTCGCGTCCCATCGTGCTCGGCGTCGCCGGTTGACCGTGCGTGTGCGACAGCATGGGGGCATCGCGATGTTTCTCGGCAAGCTCGCGCAGGGTCTGAATGACGCCGCGATAGGTGGGCAGCCACACGTTCTGCACGGCATCCTTCACCGTGATGGCATACGACAGGTTGTTGATGTCTTCGCTCGTGCACGCGAAGTGGGTGAGCTCGGCAATTCGATCGAGACCAAGCTCTGACAGTCGCTCCCGCACCAGATATTCGACAGCCTTCACATCGTGACGCGTTGTCGCCTCGAATTCGGCAAGCCGATCGATCTCCGCCTGACCAAAATCGTCGACAAGCTGCCGAAGCGATTCGGTCTCGGCGACAGTCAACGGCTGCGAGCCGAACATGCCGTGCGACGTGAGGTAGAGCAGCCACTCCACCTCAACGGCGACGCGCGCCCGATTGAGTCCCGCCTCGCTCAGATGTTCTCCCAAATCAGTGACAGCGGCGCGATACCGTCCGTCGAGAGGGCTGAGTGGCTGAGGCGGAAGTGGTGTCATCGAAGGGCTCCCTGTCGGATCGCTGGCTCGAGCTGGCGGAACAAGGCCAGGCTCGCTCTCTCTATCATCCCAAGAACCTTGTCAAAGGTTTGCGCATTCGAGTAGTACGGGTCGGGAACGTCCCATGGTCGGTCTGCGGAATCGTCGAACGACATGAGCAGAGAGACCTTTGTCTGATCGGATGCCGTTGGCGCGCTGTGCTGTAACGAACGCAGATGTGTGCGGTCGAGAGCGACGACGAGGTCGAGGTTCGGAAACCAGTTTTCGTCGAACTGCTTTGCTCTGTGCATCGAGCCGTCGTAGCCGCGGGCAGCGAGCGCGTCGAGCGTTCGCTGGTCTGCGCGCTCGCCGACGTGCCAATCGCCGATGCCCGCGGATGTCGCCGTCACCCAGCGGGAAAGCCCCGCCTGTTCAACGCGCGACAAAAAGACGATCTCTGCCATCGGAGACCGGCAGATGTTTCCCGCGCACACGAAGCAGATCGAAAAGGGAACGACCTCGGAGGCGCGGGACATGGGTTCCATTCTGTCGAACTGTGGAGTCGAATCACAGTCCCCGCTGTCATTTTCCCTCCACAACCTCGCCAATGTCGTGACCGTCCACAGTTTTCCCTCCCTGAGTGGGGCGGATGCTTCCCGCGGGAGAGCCTGGATACACGCCGTGGAAGGAGCATCCGTGAATCCCGTCACCGAAGCCGAGGCCGAGCAGGCGATCGCCGAGCTGCGCGCCCAGCACACCGCCCTCGACAGCGTGCGCGACACTGTCGCGGCACTCGCGCACAGTCGCATTCCCCTTGCCATGCCCGCCAGCTGGTCGGGTGCGTCGGCGCGCGCATACGAGCTGCGTCTGCACGACATTGACGCGCAGCTGACGATCAGCGAGTCGAGCCTGAACGGGGCGCTCAACGCTGTGCTGCACGACATCGCACGCGTGCAGGCAGACACTGCCTCGCACATGGAGTCCGGCCGCATGAAGGAGACACGATGAGCATCACGGTAGGCAGCCCGACGATGATCGACACCGACGAGATCAGCACTCTTGCAGACGAGCTCGCGAGTTTCTCGCTCGAATGCGGGCTCGCGAGTGCTGAGGCGTCAGCAGCGCGCGTGATGACGGCGCCACCGAATCCTTCGTCAAGGTGGAGCACGGCGGGGCCGAGGATCGACAGAGCAGCGGATCAGCTGGCGGCCGCGTCTGACCAGGCCGCAGCTGTATCTCGGGCGCTCGGGGCTAGTGCTTCCTTGTATCTCGAGACGGAGTCGACGGTGAGTGGCTTGTTCAACTTGGCGTCGTCCGCCACGGGTGCGGTCGGAGGTGCGCTCTTTGGGCATATGCTCCTTCCCCTTGTCGGAGCTACGCTCATCGCCGGGCCCGGCCTCGTTGCGATGGCTGTCACTCCGGGCGGGCGTCAAGCGTTCTCACGCGTAAAATCCGTGCTTGGGGCGAACATAACGGGCTGGCTCGGTGCGCATCCCGAGGTCGCCCGCAGTCCGTTGGCAATGTTTCTCGTGCGTGGGGTCGTCTCGGGAAGCGACGACAGCATCAAGTCGGCGCTGGGCATGCCCCCGGCCTTGTCTGACCTCATCAACGATCCGATGCTCTCGGTTCCCGGTGCAGCCGTCGGACTGGGCGCTCTCGGCGTTCGCGCGTTCAGCGAGTCTGCGGTGTCCGTGACCCCTGGTGCCCGCTCAGCGGTGAGCGCGCCGACGTCAATTGCCGATCTGGCGCGACGAATCCCGAGCTCAGGAGCCGGCTCGCCACAGATTCGCATCGAAGAGTACGGCAACGGTGACTCCTGGGTCGTGTACGTCGGTGGCACCGTCGACATGGGCGTCGGCGGGGGAGACGAGTCATTTGATATGGAGTCGAATCTGGCGCTCATGGCCGATGCGGACGGCGGCGGCTACCGTGCGGTCGAGCAGGCGATGGGCGACGCCGGCATCGAGCCTGACGATTCAGTGACCATCGTCGGCCACTCGCAGGGCGGGCTCATTGCCGAACGCATTACACAGTCTGGTGATTACAACGTGCAGACGCTCGTCACATTCGGCGCTCCATCAACCGGCGCCGATCTGCCTGACGGTGTCAATGCGTACGCTGTCGAGCATTCGGGAGACGTTGTTCCGGCCCTCGGCGGCTTCACCGACGGCGGTGAACGCATTGTCGTCACCGGCGATGCCCCTCCTGGCGGTGATGATTGGATGTCACCGCACAGCATGTCCGGGTACGAGAAGACGGCAACCCAGATGGACGCATCGTTCGATCCTCGATTCGGGCCACTCCACTCGGCGCTCGACGACATCGATGGCGGCGGCGCGAGAACCGACTACCGCGCTGTGCGCATTGATGAGCCGATTCCTCACGCATCCGGTGGCGCGGCAGGGGAGAACGCAGTCCCAGACGACGTCGCGTCAGGCACGACGGGCTCGCACCATGCTGGTGGTGACGGTGTGCTCGACCGCAGTGAGGGGAGTGACGAAGACGCACTTCACGAATCGGGTCGGCCTGACGGCGAGCATGTGGATCGTCGTGGGCCGCAACCGTCGCCGCTGCCGTTGCCCGACGACGCGATTCGCTCGTCGTAGCCCTCGTCGATCAGGACTGCGACCGCTTCGGCCGAACGAACAACCCGATGAACCAGTTGATGATTCCGATGACGAGGGCACCGAGCACACCCCACCAGAACCCCTCGACCTGGAGCCCAAACCCGAACAGGCTGCTCAGCCAGGCGGTGAGCAGTAGCAGAAGACCGTTCACGATGAACGAGATCAAACCGAGCGTCAGAATGTAGATCGGAAGCGCAACGACCTTGATAATGGGGCGGATGATGCCGTTGACGATCGCGAAGATCAGCCCGACTACGGCGTAACTCAGCCCGATCTGCCACCACTCGGCGCCAAACGACGTCATGGTGATGCCGCCGACAATGAGCGTGGTCAGCCAGATTGCCACACCGTTCACGATGACTTGCAGAAGGAACCTCATGCCACCATGATGCCAGCAGTTGCCGAGCAAACCCCATGTTTTTCGGCCTTCTCTTATCGACGTCCGCGCGTATACCCACCAGGGAATGGTCAATGTCTAGACTCGGGAAGGTGAATGCCCTCGAAGACGCCAGCCGGCTTCCCAACGCATCGCACGTGCGACTGCGCCCCGAGATAATCGCAACCCCGCCCTACCGGCAGGGCAAACCCGCGGCCCCCGACGCCTTCAAGCTGTCGAGTAATGAGAACCCGTTTCCTCCGCTTCCCGGCGTGATCGAGGCGATCTCTGCTGCACATGACGTCAATCGGTACCCGGATGCCACGGCCACAGCGCTGCGGGAGCGGCTTGCAGCCGAGCACGGAGTCAGCGCAGATGAGATCCACGTGGGCTCGGGCTCGGTCGCACTGCTCTCTCAGTTCATCCAGGCCGCAGCCGGCCCCGGAGACGAGGTGCTCTACTCGTGGCGCAGCTTCGAGGCATACCCCGGACTCGTGACGGTCGCCGGCGCGACGAGCGTCCCCATTGCGAATAACGGCAATGGTGCCCACGACCTCACTTCGATTGCCGATGCCATCACCGATCGCACCCGTGTGGTGATCGTGTGCACGCCCAACAACCCCACGGGTACGATCATCACCGCCATCGACTTTGCCGCGTTTATGCAGAAGGTTCCAGCGCATGTGCTCGTGCTTCTCGACGAAGCGTATGCCGAGTTTGTCCGCGACGACACTGCGGTGAACGGCCTCGACATCGTCGGTCGCTACCCCAATCTTGTGGTGCTGCGCACGTTCTCTAAGGCGTATGGTCTTGCCGGCTTGCGTGTTGGCTGGGCGCTCGGCTCAGAGCAGCTGCTTGATGCCGCGCGAGCATCCGCCATTCCGCTGTCTGTTACCGGACCCGCTCAGGCCGCAGCGATTGCATCACTCGACCGCTCCGATGAGCTGCTCTCTCGCGTTGACGTGCTCGTCGAACGTCGCGATCACGTGGTGGCCCGGCTCCGCGAACAGGGCTGGGCAATTCCGGCGACTCAGTCGAACTTCGTGTGGCTTGCGACGGGAAACGAAACGGATGCTGCGGCAGCGACGTTCACCGAGCACGGTATTGTGTCGCGGCCGTTCGCCGGTGCCGGCATCCGACTGAGCATCGGCGAGCCGGAATCTGTCGATAAGCTCCTAGCTGCGGCCGAAGTGATTGTGAATTCCCTCCCATCCGGTCACGGCGCAAGGACCCTAGGTTAGAACGGTGGCTTCTGTGAACGACACCCAGATTTCCTCGGTGCGCATGCTCGCGGCCGACGGAACCTTCGCCCCGACGCCGGATGCTGAGAAATACCTCCCGGTGCTCGACGGGCTCACCGACGACGACCATGTGCAGTTTCTGCGCGACATGGTCGTCACGCGTGGGCTCGATCTCGAAGCTGCGAACTTGCAGAGACAGGGACAGCTTGCTCTGTGGGCTCCGTCCCTGGGGCAGGAGGCCGCGCAGGTGGGCTCGGCACGGGCCGCTCGTGCGCAGGACACGATCTTCCCCTCGTACCGCGAGCACGCCGTCGCTCTCATTCGCGGAGTCGACCCTCTCGGCATCCTTGCCCTGTACCGCGGTGTGACGCTTGGCGGATGGGATCCGACCGACCCGGCAAACGGCAACTTCCGCCTCTACACACTCGTGCTCGGCGCGCAGACCCTGCACGCGAGCGGGTACGCCATGGGCGTCTCGTTTCGGAGCGAGACGGCGACGGGCGATCCGGAGTCGGACAAAGCGGTGATGGTCTACTTCGGCGATGGTTCGACGAGCGAGGGTGACGTTAACGAGTCGATGATTTTCGCTGCGAGCTACCAGACCTCACAGGTGTTCTTTCTGCAGAACAACAAGTGGGCGATCTCCGTTCCCGTCAGCAGGCAGTCGCGCACCCCCCTGTACAGGCGCGCAGCGGGATTCGGCCTCGACAGCGTGCACGTTGACGGCAACGATGTGCTGGCAAGCTACGCGGTGTCTCGGCATCACCTCGAGAACGCTCGCAGCGGCAACGGCCCGCAGTTCATCGAGGCGGACACCTACCGAGTCGGCGCGCACACGACAAGCGATGACCCCACAAAGTACCGCACGACAGACGAATTCGACTCCTGGACCGCGCGTGACCCGATCGCTCGTTTCGAAACCTGGCTGCGTGCGCAGGGCGCTGCAGACAGTCTCTTCGACGAGGTCAATACCGAGGCGAAAGACTATGCCGCTGATGTGCGCCGCCGCTGCCTCGAGCTTCCCAATCCTGATCGCGATGCGATGTTCGATTTTGTCTACAGCGAGGAGCATTCGCTCGTCGACGACCAGTCTGAGTGGCTCGACGCGTATGAAGCAAGCTTGGAAGGCGGTGCAGACCAGTGACGGAGACACTCGAGTCCCCTGCTGTCGCGGCATCCGGAATCACGACGATGCCTATGGCCAAAGCGCTGAACGCCGGGCTGCGCGCAGCCATGGCCGACGACGATGTGCTGCTGATGGGTGAAGATATCGGACCGCTCGGCGGCGTATTCCGTGTGACCGAAGGCCTGCACGCTGAGTTTGGCGAGAATCGCGTTCTTGATACTCCGCTTGCCGAGTCCGGAATCATTGGAACGGCGATCGGCCTCGCGATGAACGGATTTCGTCCCGTGTGCGAGATTCAATTTGACGGCTTCGTGTTCCCCGGGTTCAACCAGATCACAACGCAGCTGGCGAAGCTCACAAACAAGCACATGGGCGCGCTGTCAATGCCCGTCGTGATCCGCATTCCCTACGGTGGTCACATCGGAGCGGTGGAGCACCACCAGGAGAGCCCCGAGACATACTTCGCGCACACCCCAGGCCTGCGGGTGCTCAGCCCGTCGACACCGAATGACGCGTACTGGATGATCCAGGAGGCTATCGCGTCAGATGACCCCGTCGTGTTCTTCGAGCCGAAGAGCCGATATTGGCAAAAGGGTGACGTCGACCTCAGCGCCCACGGGGCGCCGCTGCACGCAAGCCGCGTTGTGCGGCAGGGAAGCGACGCGACGATCGTTGCCCACGGGGCGATGGTGACGACGGCCCTGCAAGCTGCCGAGCTGGCGGCGGGGGAAAGCATCAGCCTCGAGGTCGTCGATCTGCGTTCGATATCTCCCATCGACTACGAGCCGCTGCTTGCCAGCGTGCGCAAGACAGGTCGGCTAATCGTCGCGCAAGAGGCATCCGGTTTCGTTTCGGTCGGATCCGAGATCGCGGCAACCGTGGCCGAGCGAGCGTTCTACTCCCTTGAAGCGCCCGTGCTGCGAGTGTCGGGCTTCGACGTTCCGTTCCCCGCTGCGCGTCTCGAGAAGCAGTTCCTTCCTGACGCCGACCGCATCCTCGAGGCCGTCGACCGGTCTCTCGCCTACTAAGCACCTGGAGAGCACATGAGCGAGTCAGAGTTCCCCCTTCCCGATGTCGGCGAGGGTCTCACCGAAGCCGAGATCGTGCAATGGAAGGTGGCGGCGGGAGACTCAGTCGAGCTGAACCAGGTGCTCGTCGAGATCGAGACCGCGAAATCGCTCGTTGAGCTGCCATCGCCCTTCGAAGGCACGATTGTTTCGCTTCTTGTCGAGGAGGGCACGACTGTCGACGTGGGAACACCCATCGTCACGGTGCAGAGCACAGGGGAGGATGCTGCACCCGAGCCCACTCGCGAGGCAGAGACCGTCGCCGCCGACACGAAGTCGACGATCGAACCGGAGGAAGCAGGAGACGGAGCCGTGCTCGTCGGGTATGGAACCGGAGCCGGCGCTCCGAGCAGGCGACGGGCCAAGAGGCGTCTGAACACGCCGCCGACTCCTCCCGCATCCGTTCCCGCCGCCGCGGCGGGGCCGATCATCGCCAAGCCGCCGATTCGCAAGCTCGCGAAGGATCTCGGCGTCGACTTGAGCGTTGTCGAGGGAACCGGCCTGGCCGGTGAGATTACGCGCGATGACGTCGTGCGTCACGCGGGCCAGGCGAGTGTGTTCCGCAACATCGAAACACCCGAGTGGAGCGAGGATCGCGAAGAGCGCGTTCCCGTCAAGGGTGTGCGCAAGCAGGTAGCGCAGGCAATGGTGAGGTCGAAGTTCCAGGCGCCGCATGTGAGCGTGTTCGTCGACGTCGACGCCACGCGCTCGATGGAGTTCACGAAACGACTCAAGGCATCACCGGACTTCGCCGGAGTGAAGGTGTCTCCGATGCTGATCATGGCGCGCGCGATGATCTGGGCCGTGCGGCGCAACCCGAGTGTCAACGCCACGTGGACTGACGAAGAGATCATCATTCACCACTACGTCAATCTGGGGATTGCGGCGGCGACTCCGCGCGGGCTGCTTGTACCGAACGTCAAGGAAGCTCAGTCGATGACGTTGCTCGAACTGGCGACTGCGCTCGAGCACCTCACGCTCACGGCGCGCGACGGCAAGACGCAGCCGAGCGACATGCAGAACGGAACGATCACCCTCTCGAACATCGGGGTATTCGGCATGGACACGGGGACGCCCATTCTCAACCCGGGCGAGGTCGGCATCGTGGCAATGGGCACGATCAAGCAGAAGCCATGGGTGGTTGATGGCGAAGTGCGCCCGCGCTTCGTGACCACGATCGGCGGGTCATTTGATCATCGCGTGGTTGACGGCGATGTGGTCTCGCGATTCGTCGCCGACGTGGCGTCAATCATCGAAGAGCCCGCGCTCTTGCTCGATTGAGCGCTCAGCCGCGCACTGACATAACGAAGCAGTAACTCATTTTTCTGCCGTCTGACCAGCTGTTTTACTAATGTGATCGTGTACACTGCCGCCGGGCTGGCGACGAGCGGCCTCGCATAGTCGCGCCACGGCCGTTAAGCTGGTCTGTGGCCTACGGGCCACTTAACCAGTCCGCGCCCTCGAGAAGCCGGCTACCGTCGGAATCACGTGGACGTATGGTCGAGAATAACGGCGCCGACTACCCGGTCGACGCTTTGGCAGGTACCCGAGTTCGCCGTGACGGTTCAGTCCGTCATTTCAATGCTTGACCTCGGTCACCCGCCCGTGTTCTTGGCCCGGCCGCACAAACATTAGCCGCACGTGAAGCAGCCACAGTATCTTCACTGCGTGCCAGGAGAGTACGTGTCAGAAACCGTAGCGTTAGTAGCCCAGAATCTCTATAAAGTCTTCGGCCGTCGGCCTAAAGAGGTCATCAAACGACTCAAGGCCGGGGAATCGCGCGATTCCCTGACGTCGATGGGCACCGCCGCGGTCATCGACGCCAGCTTCGAGGTCAAGCATGGCGAGATCTTCGTCGTCATGGGGCTGAGCGGCTCGGGAAAATCGACGCTCATCCGCATGCTCAATGGTCTCTGGGAGACAAGCGAGGGAGCCGTGACCATCGGTGACACCTCAATTACGGGCATCTCCGATAAAGATCTTCGCGACGTTCGTCGCAAGCGCATCTCGATGGTGTTTCAGCACTTTGCACTTATGCCGCATCGCACCGTGCTCGACAACGTGGCGTACGGCCTGGAGATCCAGGGGATGACCAAGGTCGAGCGTCAGCAGAAGGCGCTCGAGTGGGTGGGACGCGTCGGCCTCACGGGGTGGGAAGACAAACTTCCGAGCCAGTTGTCCGGCGGGATGCAGCAGCGCGTCGGTCTTGCTCGCGCGCTCGCTGCGGACACCGACATTCTGCTGATGGACGAGGCGTTCTCTGCCCTCGATCCGCTCATTCGACGGGAGATGCAGGAGCAGCTCGTCGAACTGCAGCAGGAGCTGGGCAAGACGATCATCTTCATCACGCACGATCTCAACGAGGCGATGTTCCTCGGTGACCGCATCGCGGTGATGCGCGACGGACGGATCGTGCAGATTGGCGCACCGGACGACATTCTCACCGACCCGGCAAACGATTACGTCGCCCAGTTCGTGCAAGATGTCGACCGCGCACGCGTGCTGACAGCATCCGGTGTCATGGAGCCTGCCCGCTCCGTGATCACGGCAACGGCCGGCCCTCGCGGTGCATTGCGCACGATGCGCGACCTGCAGACTTCCGCAGTGTTCGTCGTCGGCAACGGCCGCAAGCTCCTCGGCGTTGTGCGCGACCGCGACGTCATGCGCGCGGTCAAGGACGGCGAGAAAGACATCATGTCGATTCTGCGCCACGACACCCCGAGTGTCGGCCCTGATCAGCACCTCGTCGATCTCTTCGGCATCTCCGCTGAGTCGACGCTTCCCGTCGCCGTCGTCGACGATGACAATCGTCTGCTCGGCGCCATCCCGCGCGTCACGCTTCTTGCATCACTCGGCAACGTTCCGTCGACGACCACAGAGATTCCCGTGGTCGAGCCGCCCGTGACGGTTCCCGTCGAGGCAATGACCGAAACGCTGCGAGAGTCTGGCGGCGAGGAACCCGCTGCCGACGAAGCGCCGGCTACAGATGAAGGGAGTGCCAACTGATGGACTTCAGACTTCCCCTCGGCAGCTGGATCGAAGACTTCAGCGATTTCATTACAGACAAGCTGTCACTGTTATTCGACATTATCGCGGCGATCTTCGGTGGTTTCTACGAAGGCGTCGACTGGCTCTTTGCCACTCCGCCGTTCTGGGTGATCGTCATTGTGCTGGTCGTGCTCGGGTTCTTCGCTCGCGGGTGGCTCTTCGCCGTTGGCACGGCGGTCGGGCTCGTTGTCGTGCTCTCCGTCGACCAGTGGGACAACGCGATGCACACGCTTGCATTGACGCTTGTCGCCGCAGCCATCGCCGTCGTCGTCGCGATCCCGGTGGGTATCTGGGCTGCCCGTTCCAGCGCTGCGTCATCGGTCATCCGACCGATCCTCGATTTTCTGCAGACGATGCCTGCCTTCGTCTATCTGATCCCCGCGATCATCCTGTTCAGCGTCGGTGTCGTCCCCGGCATCGTGGCGACCATCATCTTTGCGATCGCACCAGGCGTGCGACTCACAGAGCTGGGTATTCGCGGAGTCGATTCTGAGGTTGTGGAGGCCGGGCAGGCGTTCGGTGCATCGCCGAGCCGCATCCTCTTCCAGATCCAGTTGCCACTAGCGCGGCCGAGCATCATGGCCGGGGTCAACCAGGTCATCATGCTCTCGCTGTCGATGGTCGTTATCGCGGCGATGGTTGGTGCCCCCGGCCTGGGCAAGGACATCGTTCAGGCGCTGCAGTCAATCGACCTCGGCCTTGGTTTTGAATCAGGTCTGTCGGTCGTCATCCTCGCGATCATTCTCGATCGGCTTACCGCGTCACTTGGCGGCGGTGGCAAGAAGAAGCGAGTCAAGTCCACGCGTTCCGATGACGCATCGAAGCAGGCATCAGATGACGCCGAGCAGACCGAGGCTGCGGGCCCCAAACGGGCACCTGCGGCCGGAATCAGCGGGCTCTGAACCAACCCACAATGTGTGACCCTCGGCTCGCCCGGGGCGTAGAAAGGAAAAGAATGAAGAAGCGTATTCTCGCTGTGGCCGCCATGGCCACGGCCGCTATTCTCGGCGTGACGGGATGCTCCGGCGATGCCGGAGGCTCCGGTGGAGGCAGCGAAGACAAGGGTGAAATCACGATTGGTGTCTTCAACGGCTGGCCCGAGGGCGAGGCCGCCTCGTACGTGTGGAAGTCGGTTCTCGAAGACAAGGGCTACACCGTCAAGCTCGAGTACGCAGACGCCGGCCCCGTTTTCGCCGGTGTTGCCGACGGAACATATGACTTTGCGCTCGACGGATGGCTTCCACTGACGCACAAAGACTACTTCGACAAGTTCGGCGACGACATCGTCGACCTCGGCTCGTGGAACGACGATGCCAAGCTCACGCTCGCTGTGAACGCCGACGCTCCGATCGACTCGATTGAAGAGCTTGCTGCCAACGCTGACAAGTTCAACAACAAGATCATCGGCATCGAGGCGGGCGCTGGTCTCACGAAGGCAACGCAGGACGCCGTTATTCCTGAGTACGGCCTCGAAGACATGGAATTCATCACGTCGTCGACACCCGCGATGCTTGCCGAGCTGAAGAAGGCGCTCGACGCTGACGAGAACATCGTTGTGACGCTGTGGCGCCCGCACTGGGCATACGATGCCTTCGACATCAAGGACCTCGAGGACCCGAAGAAGGCCCTTGGCGAAGCTGAGTCGATTCACACCTTCACGAGCTCGAGCTTCGAGGAGGACTTCCCCGAGGTCAACGAGTGGCTGAGCAACTTCAAGATGGACTCGGATCTGCTGTTCTCGCTCGAGAACGTCATGTACAACACCGACGAGGAAGTTAAGGACTTCACGCCGGTTGTTGAGGACTGGATGGCAGAAAACCAGGACTACGTCGACGGCCTCACCAAGTAGGCGTTTGACGACAGGCGGCGGGCCACCCCTCGAGGGTGGTCCGCCGTTTCGTTTCGTGGTGAGCCGCAGCATCCGTCATTTCGATTTTGAAAATCATTATCATTAGTGGTTAGATAATCTACATGCACAAACGCTCAATCGCCGCCCTCATCGTCGCTCCCGCCGTCATCCTTTCGCTCGCGGGGTGCCAATCGACGGATGCTGCGGAGCAGAGTGATGCACTCTCTATCGTTGCCTCGACGAACGTGTACGGCGACATCGCAGCGGCAATCGCCGGAGATGCCGCCGAGGTGACATCGATCATCGACTCGAGCGCCCAAGACCCTCACTCGTACGAGGCCAGCGCTCAGGATCGCCTGGCAGTCAGCAAGGCCGACGTCGTGATCGAGAACGGGGGAGGTTACGACGGCTTCATGGACGACCTGATCGCTGACTCAGAGCCCACTGTGCTGAACGCAGCGGAGCTCTCGGGACTCATGCCCGAGTCTGATGAGCACGCGCATGAGCATGAAGATGAGGCCGACCACGAGCACGAAGGGCACGACCACGTCGAGGGATTCAATGAGCACGTCTGGTACAGCTTCGATGCCATGGATCACCTTGCCAAGCACATCGCAGAAGAGCTCAGCGAGCTCGACCCCGACAATGCGAGCTCGTTCGACGACAACTACGCCGATTTCTCGGCAGAGCTCGAGAACCTACATGAATCGGTCCACGCGATCGGAGAAGCCGCTGAGGGGGCCTCTGTGCTGATCAGCGAGCCGGTGCCGCTGTATTTGCTTGAGGATGCCGGTTTGGACAACAAGACGCCGGAAGCCTTCAGCGAGGCTGTTGAAGAAGGCACAGACGTCTCGGCATCCACAATGCAAGAGATGCTTGGCCTCGTGAAATCGGGAGACATCTCTCTGCTCGCATACAATGAGCAGACGAGCGGTTCCATCACAGAGAAGGTGAAGGATGCCGCTGAAGCAGCCGATGTTCCCGTGGTGTCGTTCACCGAGACCCTGCCCGACGGCGAGGGATATGTCAGCTGGATGACCGCAAACATCGACGCTCTGAGCGAGGTCTTCACCGCGTGACCCACCATCAGCATCCCAGCGACCCGGTCGTCTCACTGCGAGGCGCCGGGCTTCGCTTTGGTGACCGCACACTCTGGTCGAATCTCGACCTCGACGTGTGCCCCGGAGAATTTCTCGCGGTGCTCGGACCGAACGGCTCCGGTAAGACGACGCTGCTTAGGGCGCTGCTCGGCCAACAGGAGCTGACGACGGGCACCATCACCATCAACGATCATCCGGTGCGTCGCGGCGACAGACAGATTGGCTATATTCCACAGCAGAAGCTGATTCCTGCAGGCACTCCAATGCGCGCCCGCGATCTCGTGGCGCTTGGAGTCAACGGTCATCGGTTCGGTATTCCGATGTCGCGGCGTGCAGAGAAGCGGCGCGTTGATGATCTGCTCGACGCTGTCGGTGCGACCTCTTACGCGGAGGAGCCGGTTGGCAGCCTCTCTGGCGGTGAGCAGCAGCGGCTGCGTGTGGGCCAGGCACTCGCTGCCGATCCCAGCATCCTGCTGTGCGACGAGCCATTGCTCAGTCTCGACCTGCACCATCAGCGCGGAGTGAGTGAGCTCATTGATGCCCGCAGACGTGAGGCGGGCACCGCCGTGTTGTTCGTCACTCACGACGTCAACCCCGTTTTGAACATGGTGGACCGCATTCTCTACTTTGCCGGCGGGAAGTTTCTGGAGGGCACGCCAGACGAAGTGCTGCGCTCGGACGTTCTCTCGACGCTGTACGGCACCCCCGTCGAGTGCATCCGAACGGGCGGCCGGGTCGTCGTTGTGGGCATTCCGGATGCCGAGACCACGCACCACCACGATCATGAGGGCGTGGCATGACCCCACCCATGGCGCTGCTGGTTCGAACAGCATCCGGCGACGACTTGTGGTCGCGCCTGTTCAACTTCGAAAACTACGGCGAGCTGCTCGCGCTGGTGCACAACTCCGTGATCGCGGGTGCCGTGCTCGGCATCGTCGGCGGCTTGATCGGCGTTTTTGTCATGCAGCGTGACATGGCCTTCGCCGTCCATGGCATCAGTGAGCTGTCGTTCGCCGGGGCCTCTGCCGCGCTGCTCTTTGGTGCCAACGTGATCGCCGGGTCCATCGCGGGAGCACTCGTGTCGGCCATCATGATCGGGTTGCTTGGTTCACGAGCCCGCGACCGCAATTCAATCATCGGCGTGCTCATGCCGTTCGGTCTCGGCCTCGGCATCCTGTTTCTTGCGCTCTATCCGGGGCGCTCTGCCAACAAGTTCGGCCTGCTCACCGGGCAGATCATTGCTGTCGACGACCCGCGACTCGGATGGCTCATCGCCATCTCTGCCGTCGTGCTCGTCGGCCTGTTGTGGATGTGGCGCCCGTTGAGCTTCGACAGCCTCGATGCCGATGTTGCTGCAGCACGTGGGGTTCCGACGCGATTCATCTCGCTCGCGTTCATGGTTCTTCTCGGGCTCATCGTGGCGGTGTCCGTTCAGATCATCGGCGCGCTTCTCGTGCTGGCACTCGTCGTGACCCCGGCCGCGGCAGCGCTTCGGCTCTCGAGCTCGCCCATCATGGTTCCGGTGCTTGCCGTGACATTCGGATTCGTCTCCGCCGTGGGCGGCATCCTTCTTGCCATTGGTGGCTCCCTGCCGATCAGCCCGTACATCACGACGATCTCGTTCGCGATCTACCTGATTGCACGGCTCGTCGGGCTCAGGCACAAGGCGCGTCCTGCCGTGCGTTGAGCGAGCTGCTCGGCGGATCAGGTTCTCGCCCGAAAACACGGGAATCTCGGGGTAGTCTGGAGGGTGGTTCCTGGAGGTGACGCATGGTAGTGAGACGCAATACGTGGCAGCGTGAAGCTGTGCGAGACGCGTTAGACTCCACTGACGGTTTCGTCAGCGCACAGGGTCTTCATTCGCAACTGAAAGACTCGGGGTCCCACATCGGCCTCGCGACGGTCTACCGTGCGCTTGCCGATCTCGCCACAGACGGGGATGCCGACTCGCTGCAGTCCCCGGAGGGCGAGTCGCTGTATCGTGCGTGCGAGAGCTCGGGGCATCATCACCACCTGATCTGTCGCACGTGCGGTGTTACCGTCGAGATCGAAGCGGGCGAGGTTGAGCGGTGGGCTCGCAACGTCGCCGCTGAGCATGGCTTCACCGATGCCAGGCACATCGTCGACATCTTTGGGCTGTGCCCGAAGTGCGCGGCTGCGCAGAAGTCATCCTGACCTTGTCGCTGTGATAGAGTAGCTCGTTGGCTGATCGGACCCTCTCGACCGTTCACGCCGTATATCTCCTCGTGCAGGAGGTATGCCGACAAGAGATCTTGGGCAGAACATCCGTTCTGCGGTATTGAAGGAGACCAACTATGGCAGCAGTGTGCCAGGTGACCGGAGCCGTTCCCGGCTTCGGACACAACATCTCGCACTCGCACCGACGCACCAAGCGTCGTTTCGACCCGAACATCCAGAAGAAGACGTACTACGTTCCGTCACTTCGACGTAAGGTGACGCTCACCCTGAGCGCCAAGGGCATCAAGGTCATCGACGCACGCGGCATCGAGTCCGTCGTCAAAGACCTTCTCGCACGTGGGGAGAAGATCTAATGGCTAAGGCACAAGACGTCCGCCCGATCATCAAGCTTCGTTCGACGGCAGGTACGGGATTCACCTATGTGACCCGCAAGAACCGTCGCAACAACCCAGACCGACTCGTGCTGAAGAAATATGACCCTGTGGTCCGCAAGCACGTTGACTTCCGCGAGGAGCGATAAGCATATGGCTAAGAAAAGCAAAATCGCGCGCAACGAGCAGCGCAAGCAGGTCGTTGCCCGCTACGAAGAGAAGCGTCGCGAGCTGAAGAAGGCTCTCGTTGACCCCAATGGCACAGACGAGTCGCGTGAAGCAGCCCGCGTGGGCCTGCAGAAGCTTCCGCGCAACGCCTCACCGGTCCGCGTCCGCAACCGCGACGCGATCGACGGACGTCCGCGTGGACACCTCAAGGCATTCGGCATCTCGCGCGTTCGCTTCCGCGAGATGGCACACCGTGGCGAGCTGCCCGGCGTGACCAAGTCGAGCTGGTAAGTCACATTCCCTGAGAAAGGGCATCGGCCTCGTGCCGGTGCCCTTTTTCTCTGTCCGGAGTCCGAAGCGAACACGCGGAAAATGGCGGTATTCGAGTGCTTTTTCCCCAATTTGGGTCGATTTAGGGCGACACGCGCCTTGAAAGTGCTCGAAAACCCGCAGAAATCCGCGAAATCATGCGGATCTCTGTTACATTCATCGAGTCACAGAACCTCAGTGATGACTCGTCACAGGGGGCCGAATACCGCGTGATTCACGCAGCAAACGTCCGAGGAGGACAACTCAATGGCTGATAAGTCGCTCAACAAGACCGAGCTCGTCGCGAAGATCGCCTCGTCGACCGGCCAGAGCCAGGCTGCCGTCGGTGGCGTGCTCGACGCCCTGTTCGCTGAGCTTGCTGGCTCTGTCAGCAACGGCGTCAAGGTTTCGATCCCAGGTTGGCTCGCCGTCGAGCGCACGAACCGTGCTGCTCGCACCGGCCGTAACCCGCAGACGGGCGAGACCATCAACATTCCGGCTGGCCACTCCGTCAAGGTGACCGCTGGTTCGAAGCTCAAGGCAGCTGCCAAGTAGCTTCCAGCTCTCCAGAAGGGGCGTCGTGCACTGCACGACGCCCCTTCTGCATTCCGGTGCATGAACGCCCGCATTCAGCACGGCCGCGTAACCTTGTAGCGTGACCCGTTCTGTGCGCATTCTCGGCCCCTCCGTGCTGCTTGGCGTCGCGCTGCTTGCTGTCTTCGCCGGACTGGCGCTCGGCGGAGGAGCGGATGCCCCGGCAATCGGAGATCCCGGTGCCCTTGTGCGATACGCACTGCCCGTGATGAAGCTGGTGGTCAACCTTGGCGTCGCACTCACACTGGGCACGATTCTGATTGCACTCTTCGCGCTCGATTCCACGCGGCCCGCCTACAGTCGCGCACTTGACGTGGCCGCTGCCGGCGCCGGTGTCTATACGGTCGCCTCAGCCGGCACGGCGTTCTATACGTTTATGAACATCACGGGAACACGGTTCTCGCTCGGCAACGACTTCGGTCAGAAGCTCGCCGTGTTCTTCACTGACGTCGAAGTCGGACAGGCCTGGCTCATCACGACACTCATCGCGGCTGCGGTCACCGTACTGTGCTTTGCCGTGCGCAACCAGACTGGACTGTTCTTCGTCGGTGTGCTCGCCCTCGCCTCGTTGGTACCGATGGCCGAGCAGGGGCACGCAGCGGGTGCGGCCAATCACGCCCAGGCGGTCAATGGGCTTGGCCTTCACATTCTCTTCGCCGCCGTGTGGGTCGGGGGCCTCCTGGCACTCGTCATCCTCAAACGTGAGCTTGAGGGAGTCGAGCTCACTCGGGCACTGAGCCGATATTCCACGGTTGCTCTGATCTGCTTCATCGTCGTCGCGATCTCGGGTTACGTGAGTGCTCAGCTGCGTATCGGAACGTGGGAATCACTGCTGAGCCCTTACGGCCTGCTTGTGATTCTCAAAGTCGCCGCGCTCGTCGCTCTGGGCATGTTCGGCGCCATGTATCGACGGTGGGTGATCCAGCGGATGCCGCAGCCCGGTGCCGCGTCTAAGGTTGTCGTTTCGCGTGCGGCGCGCACGAGCACACGGCTGTTCTGGACGCTTGCCGTGACCGAGGTAGGGTTCATGGGCATCGCCTCTGGCTTTGCGGCCGCGCTCGCGCGCACAGCGACGCCTGTGCCCCAGGAGGCCCCGCAGGAGGGCACCCCAGCCATTCTGCTCACGGGCGATCCGCTTCCTCCGCCGCTCCAACCGTCAAGCTTCATCACAGGTTGGGATATCGATCTGATCTGGATGCTCGTGTGCGGCTTCGGCATCTTCTTCTATCTCTGTGGCGTGTGGCGGCTCCATAAGCGCGGTGACACATGGTCTGTTCTGCGCACAATCTCGTGGATCGCCGGTCTGCTGCTGCTGTTTTACCTCACAAGCGGTGCCACCAACCTGTACCAGCGGTACCTCTTCAGCCTGCACATGCTCGGGCACATGGGTCTCACGATGGCCGTTCCCGTTTTACTTGCCCCTGGTGCTCCGTTCACACTCGCACTGCGTGCACTGCGCAAACGCACGGACGGGTCGCGCGGCCCCCGCGAATGGGTGCTCATCTTCGTCCATTCAAAGTTCTCGTCCTTTATCAGCCACGGAGTGATCGCGGCCGTGTTGTTCGCCGGCTCGCTCTGGGCGTTCTACTATTCCCCGCTGCTGCGCTGGGCGATGGAGGAGCACATCGGGCACGAGTGGATGATCGCCCACTTCGTGATCACCGGCTACCTGTTCGTCAATGCGCTCATCGGCGTCGACCCTGGCCCTCCGCGCCTCGGCTACCCGATGAGGCTTCTGCTGCTGATGGCGACGATGGCGATGCACGCCTTCTTCGGGATCTCCATCATGATGAGCACAGGACTGTTCGCCGCCGACTGGTTCGGTGCGATGGGACGCACATGGGGTCCTACCCCACTCGAAGACCAGTACATCGGCGGTGGCATCGCGTGGAGTGTGGGTGAGATACCGACGATCATCCTCGCCATCATCGTTGCTGTGCAGTGGGCGAAGTCTGATACTCGTGAGCAGAAGCGCAACGACCGGTCGGAGTCACGCAGCGACGACGCCAAGCTGCGCGCGTATAACGAGCAGTTGGCGAAGCTGGCGGCGAAGGACGACGCCGATAAGGACCGAGTGTGACGGAGTGGCTGCTCAGTTCTCGTCTTCGTCGTCGCCCGTCGTTTCTTTCGTGAGCAGTTGTGCGGTGACGGTGCCGTCTGCGAACAGATACACGTTCCCGAATGCTTTAAACGGCACGTTCTCGGTGACCTTGTCGATTGAGCCGTCGGCAAGCGACTGCACGTCGACGTCAATGGTCGCCGTTGCGTCGGTGTTCGGGATCTCCCATGACTCGCTACCCGCAACCAGCTCGATGTCGGGGTATGACGAAATGCTCCATGCGGGGTCGCCCGACACACGGTCTGTGACTTCGTAGCCAAAGGGGCATCCTGTGGGCTGCAGAATGACCTGCTTTGCGCATTCGTCGAGCTGAGCGTTGAACTGCTCTTGGGCCATGTCAATGAAATCATCGGTGGGCTCGGCGTCGACGCTCGCCTCCTCCACCTGTCCGGGTGAATCGGCAAACACCTGTGTCGGTTCTGCCGTGAGGTAATCGGTATCGATGGCGAAATCGTAGCTGCCCGGTGTGAAGACGAGAACATTCACGATGTTGTCGAACGCGGCCTCCGTGTCTTTCGGTGCGATCTGACGCGTATCGAAGTTCTTGCCGTTCATCGTGAACTGCGTTGTGTGATTAACACTGAGGTTCACAGCAGCAAGCGGACTCGTCGAGAACTCCCAGTGTCCGAAGAGCCCGCCGACCTTCTTCAATTCGAAGACAGCGGTACCGGCATCGTCGCCGATCGTAAAGTCGTAGGTGACCTGGTGGATGCCGTCGCCCACCGTTGTGTCAGACACAAACTGCGTGTCGGACACCGGCGTGATGACACTGTTGCGCAACAGCTTTTCCGACGCGTTCTCTGGCAGGCCCGCGCTCTTCAGTTCGCCCTTCGAGAGTTTGACTCCCGGAACCTCAAGAGCTCCGGCCGCGTCTTCGCGCTGCAATGCGTCGAGGTACTCGGTCACGGTTCCGCGGGCCCCGTACACGGTGCGCTGCAGCGACCCGACGGCGCTCGCCGCGGCGCCGAGCAGCATGACACCGACGATCACCCAGATGATGATGAACCGGGTTCGCGCAGGGTCGGACGGCCGATCCGGCTTCTGCGGGGCCGGAGGAACGTAATTCGGCTGAGCTGGTGGTACCTGGGTCACAGAGGCCATCCTATGGCAGGGCGGGCTCAAGATCGACGGGTAGTGGTGCCCGTCGCCTATCATGGTGGGGTCGTCCGCGTCGAGGAAAAGAGTGTTGCAACCCCATTATGACCGATTTTGCCCTCGCGCCCGAGCAGCAGGCCGTTTTTGACCTCATCGAGAAGACTCGAGACCACATCTTCGTCACGGGTAGGGCGGGCACCGGAAAATCGACGCTCCTCAATGAGCTGGCGTGGCGCACTGACAAGCAGCTGGTGATCGCCGCGCCGACGGGAGTCGCGGCTCTCAACGTGGGCGGCCAGACAATCCATTCGCTCTTCCGGCTGCCCATCGGCGTGATCGCCGACAGCGACATCGAGCAGAACGATGCCGTACGCAAACTTCTGAACACCATCGAGACGCTCGTCATCGACGAAGTGTCAATGGTGAACGCCGACCTCATGGATGCCATCGACCGCAGCCTTCGTCAGGCGAGGCAGCGAGCAAGCGAACCGTTCGGCGGCGTGCAGATCGTGCTGTTCGGAGACCCCTACCAGCTCGCACCCGTGCCGGGAGATCCGGAAGAACGTGCCTATTTCGCCGACACGTATCGCTCGATGTGGTTTTTCGACGCGAAGGTCTGGCTTGACGCATCGCTGACGATCGTTGAGCTCACGGAGATCCACAGGCAGCATGACGTCGACTTCAAACGGATGCTCAACGCGGTGCGCCATGGTCGGGTCACGGCCGACATCGCCGAGCGACTCAACACGATGGGTGCGCGCACGCCACCCGATGACGGCGTCATTACGCTCGCATCCCGAAATGACAGCGTCAATCGCATCAACAATGCGGCACTCGCGCGGTTGCCTGGCCGATCGCTCAGCGCGAAGGCCGAGATCAACGGTGATTTCGGCGGCCGCGCGTACCCTGCCGAAGAGACCCTCGAGCTCAAAGAGGGCGCGCAGGTGATGTTTTTGCGCAACGACGGCGGAAACGACGGCGGCCCTCGCTGGGTGAATGGCACCATCGGCACCGTCACGAAGATCACCTCGACGGTGTTCGTCGACGTGGATGGTGACGAGCACGAGGTCGAACCCGCGACATGGGAGAAATACCGTTACTCCTACTCATCCATCACAAAGCGGCTCAAACGGGAGATCGTTGCCGAGTTCGAGCAGTTTCCCCTTCGACTGGCATGGGCCGTGACAATTCATAAGTCACAGGGCAAAACCTATGACCGTGCAGTCGTCGACCTGGGAAACCGTGCGTTCAGTCCGGGGCAGACGTACGTCGCACTCAGCCGGCTCACCTCGCTCGAGGGCCTCTACCTCTCGAGGCCGCTTCGCCCAAATGACATCATCGTCGACAAAGACGTTCAGCGATTCATGGCGAACGTCACGCGCATTGCCGGTGCGGATGCCGCGCCCGCAGCGCACTGAAACTGAGGCGTGCGGGTGAGGGAACTCACGCGACCTTTGCCCGGTGCAGATCGGTGAAGAGGTCGGAGTTGAACCGGTACGCCAGGAGCGTCTCCTCGATCATGTGCTCGCGCTCGATGTCGTTCCACGGCGCTGAGTCGAGCAGCATCCGGTAGTTCTCTTTGAACGCATCGATGTTCTCGATCTGATCGAAGTCGTAGAATTCCACGCCTCGGTCGCCGAGACCGTAATGACGGCGCACGAGCCGGGCAATGAACTGGCCGCCCGAGAGATCACCGAGGTATCGCGTGTAGTGGTGCGCGATAAAGCTGGCTGGTGACGACGCAACCTCGCGGATGCGGTCGGCATAGGCCGCTGTCGTCGGCAGCGCACTGATCTCACTGCGCCAGTCCGAGCCGAACAAGTGCTCGAGGTCGCGTTCAAGCTGCGGCAGGCGCCGGAGCTCTGGCGCAAGAAAGGGGGAGGCGACGGCATCGTCTGCCAGATCAGCGGCGCAGCTCTCGAGCGCCTCGTAGATATACCAATGCTGCGCCGAGAGCTCTGCATAGTCGCGCTTCGTGCCATGACCCTTCATCAGGTCGCTCATAAACGTGGCGCCTTCGCTGTCGGAGTGTGACGAACGGGTGCGCTCGGCAATCAGGGCAGAGAATCGTGTGGTGGTCATGGTGCTCCGTCAGAGGATTTCGGGTAAGGGTAGCCTCAGCATACTGACGGAGCAGGCCGATGTCACGAGGATTCTGGTGCACCGCGTGAGTCTGCGTGGCGTGCAACGGCGGCGCGATGCAGTTCGACGACAGCGCGACGCACGTCTTTGCGTTCGACCACTTCGGTTGGCCACGGAATGCGGGTGAGAATGCGCTCGCCCGCGGCATCCGTGTATTCCCAATCACCGCCATCGCCATCGAACCCCACCATGGTCACATCGGATGCCGCCAGATCGGCGAACGCGTGAACGATTGTGTGATTATCGGCAACGTGGTCACCGTTCATGTGGCTGAGAACCGCAGTGATCACGTCTGCGTCGAAGTGTTGCGTCATACACACAGTCAATCAGCCCGTTCAGCGACGCGCCAGACCGGGCGGCTCCACGCCATACGGCTCTATTTCAGACTGGTTGGTTACAATCCAGCAAGAACTCTTGGGGGAGGTCGATTGGTGAGAGGGCATGTACACCACTCGCGCATGGTGACGGCTTGTGCCGTGCTCGGCGTCGCACTTTTGGCGTTGACGGCATGCTCGGGGGAGTCGGCTCCCGCCATCACTCTTCCGGCGCAAGCTGATGCCGACATTTCTGACGAAACGGCGACACTCATCGATGAAGCCGTTGCTCACGCAATCGAGTCGTCGGCATCGACCGGCGCGATCGCGGGTGTATGGGCGCCGTGGGCGGGCACAAGCGTCAAAGGCTACGGCGTTACCGAGATCGACGGCGACACGAAGGTTACCGCCGACATGGCGTTTCGCATCGGTGCAAACACGCGGCCGATGACGTGCGCCGTTCTGCTGGCGCTCGTCGACGACGGCGTCGTCGAATTGGGCGACAAGGTTTCGGAGTACCTGCCGACGACGGTCGGAGTCGACGGGCTAACGCTTGAGCACCTGTGCCAGGGCACATCGGGCCTCGGCGGGTACCGAGGCAATCTTGACAAGACGTTTATTCAGAACCCAGAGAGGGTCTGGAGTCCCAACGAACTGTACAACGACGGCATGGCCACCCACGCTGCAACGCCGGGTGAATCATTCTCAACGGCAGACACAGGTTACATTGTGCTCGGGCAGGCCTTGGAGTCGGCAACGGGAAAGTCCTTCTCGGAGCTCTACAACACCTATGTCTTCGCGCCCCTCGGGCTCGATAACACGGGGCTTCCAGCTCCCACCGACACCGAGCTGCCCGATAGCGCGCTGCACAGTTACGAAGCAATGAAGGTATCGGGCAAGCTGCAGTGCGACAAGCCGTTCGACGAGTCGAAGCTGTCGTCATCGATCGGTTACACGTCGGCGGGCGTCGTTTCGACGGCAGACGATCTGCGTGCGTTCTCGCAGGCGTTCGCCCAGTCGAAGCTGTTCAGCGAAGATGCTGCAAAGAATCAGGAGAACACGCGCGCTATCAGCGACGACGCCGAATCATGGATCCAGTATGGGTTCGGCACATACCATTACGGGCCGCTTTACGGACAGTCGGGTGATGTGCCCGGGTTTATCACGGCGTCGCTGAGCGACCCGGCATCCGGACTCACCGTCGTCGTCATGCTGAACAACTCAACGGCGGGTAGTTCGCTCGCGCTCTCGCTCGCCATGCAGCTCGCGTCGTACGCGTCGAAGCTTCCCGCGGCCTCCGGCTCGAAGGCACCGTCGATCGACCTGCCATGGTCGGCCGAGCAGATGAGCGACCAGGTGAGCGATCGCGCCGTCTGCCAGGGGTAACCCGACTGCCGGACTCAAATCTTCGTTCCGGCACGCTCGGCTTTAGGGTTGGAGTATGCCCATCACCCCTGACACCAAAGACTGGACGTGGGTTCTGACCCGGCCATGTCCCGAATGCGGCTTTGACGCGACAGCGATTGAGCTCTCGGAAGTCGGCAGCTATGTGCGCGCCA
The DNA here is from genome assembly GCF_011751765.2 of Paramicrobacterium chengjingii. Taxonomy (GTDB): domain Bacteria; phylum Actinomycetota; class Actinomycetes; order Actinomycetales; family Microbacteriaceae; genus Paramicrobacterium; species Paramicrobacterium chengjingii. The sequence continues at coordinate 2,800,486 of NZ_CP061169.1, read as the reverse complement.
ATGCGGGCATTTGGGCTGATGTGCTCGAGCGAGACACTGTGCGCGAGCGCCCAGACGACAGCACATGGTCACCGCTGGAATACGCGTGCCACGTTCGTGACGTGCACTCCCTCTTCGCTCAGCGGCTCGTGCTGGCGATGACGCACGAGAACCCGGTGTTCCCCGATTGGAATCAAGACGAGGCAGCAGTGCAGGGGCGCTACGCTGACCAGGCGCTGGAACAGGTGGCGAGTGACCTGATGGATGCTGCATTTGCCGCGGCGGAAGCGTTTGATGCTGTTCCAGCAGAAGCTGCTGGTCGCAGGGGGCGACGCAGCGATGGAGCATCGTTCACCATCGAGACGCTGGGTCGGTATTACGTGCACGACATCGTGCACCACGCGTGGGACGTCACCCGCGAGCGCGATTGACGGGCGGTCAGCGCTTTGCGACGGTGAGCAGAAAGACCGAATCCTCAAGCGCGCGAACGTTGTGTGTCTGGTCGGGGACGATGATGAGGTCGCCCTTCCAGCCTGTCCACGAAGCATCCGAAGTCGTCAGTTCGATGCGCCCGCTGATCACGTACACGGTGGCATCGCCCGGACTTTCGTGGTCGCCCATGGTTTCGTCGTTGCGCAGGGCAATGAGAGTCTGACGCAGTGCGTGTTCCCGCCCGCCGAAGACGGTCTTGGCGCTTCGTCCGCTCGAACTGGTAAGGGCGTGATCAAGCTCGTGGCGGGCAAGTGCGGTGAGCGATGTCTTCTGCACGTCGACCTTTCATTGTCCGGTCACTTCAGTGTGCCTCACATCGTGCCGATTTCACGGGGTTGTCGCGAGTGGGAGCCTCGGTCGAGGCTCCCGTCGTTCGTGTGCGACGAGGTCGCACGCACTGATTCCTCCACCGCCTTCATTACACCCATATCGACAGCGAATGGCAAGGTTTTTCTTATGCGTGGCGCAGCATTGCCGGGAGCCGCTGTCGCCGACGGTCGACGTTGTATTCGGGGACCTAGGATGAGCGTCGGACGGGTGCGCTAGGTTGTCGTCGAGAATGGTGAGGTCAGGGATGCATGAGATGAGATCATTTGACGAACTCATCGATGAAGCGGCCGGCGCCGCTGTTGACGGCTGGGGTTTCGAGTGGCTGCACGGGCGCGCCACGGAAGAGCGTCCTCCGTGGGGATATGTGCGGCTGATGGCCGAGAGGCTCGCCGGCGTGGGCAGTGCACTCGATCTCGACACGGGAGGGGGAGAAGTGCTTTCCGAGGCGCCGCTGCTTCCACCCCGCATGGCAGCGACAGAATCGTGGCCGCCGAATGCCGCGCAGGCTCGTCAGCGTCTTGAGGTGCGGGGAGTTGACGTGGTTGATACTGAGCAGGGCGCGCCGTTGCCGTTCGAGAACGGGTCATTCGAGCTCGTCACTGCACGGCATCCCGTGACGCCGAATTGGAGTGAGATTCACCGAGTGCTGCGGCCGGGTGGGCGGTATTTTGCGCAGCACGTGGGGCCGGCGTCGGCCTTTGAGCTCATCGAGCATTTCCTGGGACCCCTTCCTGATCAGCGCAGAGGAAGAGACCCAGCGCGCGAATGTGCGGACGCAGAGAAGGCGGGGCTGACGGTTCGAGATCTTCGCATTGCTCGATGCCGCATGGAGTTCTTCGACATCGGCGCTGTCGTGTGGATCCTGCGCAAATGCGTGTGGTGGATTCCCGACTTCGCGGTTGACAGGTACCGAAGCAGTCTTCTCGAGCTCGATGAACAGCTGAGGGAGGGCATCCCATTCGTCGCCCACTCGACCCGTCATCTTATTGAGGCGCAAGCGTAACCAGCAGCGAGGGCGCTCGCTGCGCCTCTGCGGGTCTTAACCCCTAGAGAGCCCTGAGAATGTCGTCGACGCCCTCCTTCGCATCGCCGAACAGCATCTGCGTATTCTCACGGAAGAACAACGGGTTCTGAACGCCGGCGTAGCCGGACGCCATCGATCGTTTGAACACGACAACGTTGCGTCCTTCCCACACACGCAGCACCGGCATCCCCGCAATAGGACTTGATGGGTCTTCCGCCGCGGCGGGGTTCACCGTGTCGTTTGCGCCGATGACAAGCACGACGTCTGTCTCAGCCAGCTCATCGTTAATCTCATCCATTTCGAGCACGATGTCGTAGGGCACCTTTGCCTCGGCCAGCAGCACGTTCATGTGCCCAGGCAGTCGCCCAGCAACCGGGTGGATGCCGAATCTCACGTCGACTCCTCGGTCGCGCAGCTTCTGAGTGAGCTCGGCGACGGGATACTGCGCCCGGGCCACGGCCATGCCGTACCCCGGAGTGATGACGACAGTCGACGCACCGGAGAGCATCTCGGCGACAGCATTCGCGTCGACTTCGCGATGCTCCCCGTGTTCGTCGTCTCCGCCTTGCGGCGCTTCGATGCCGAAGCCTCCGGCAATCACCGAGATGAATGAGCGATTCATTGCCGCGCACATGATGTATGACAGGTAGGCACCTGAGGATCCGACCAGCGCGCCCGTGACGATCAGCAGATCGTTGTTGAGCAGGAAGCCCGCGGCTGCTGCTGCCCATCCCGAATAGCTGTTGAGCATCGAGACGACGACAGGCATGTCGCCACCGCCGATGGATGCCACAAGGTGCCAGCCGAGAGTGAGGGACAGCAGCGTGACGAGAATAAGTAACCACAGCACGGGCATCGTGACGTACCAGACCGTCAGTCCGATGAAGATGACGATTGCACCGAGATTGAGTACGTTTTTGCCGGGAAGGACGAGCGGCTTTGACGGCATCCGACCCGAAAGCTTCAGGAAGGCGACGATCGATCCGGTGAAGGTCACGCCACCGATGAAAATGCCGATGAAGACCTCAGCATGGTGGATGTCGGCAAGGGCTCCACTCAGTCCGGGAGCGTGCAGGTGGCCGTTCCATCCCACGAGAACTGCGGCGAGCCCGACGAAGCTGTGCAAGAGCGCGATGAGCTCCGGCATCCCGGTCATCTCTACCTTGCGAGCACGCCACAGCCCGATGGCGGCGCCGACGAGCATCGCGACGACAAGAAGGACAAGACCGACGACGGCCTGGGGCTGCCCCCACGCGCCCTGCAGGGTTACCCAGATTGTTGCGCCGAGGGCAATGACCATGCCGACAACGCCGAAGGATACGCCGGAGCGCGCCGATTCGTGCTTGCTGAGCCCGGCAAGGCTCATGATGAACAGCAGGGCCGCGACGATATATGCGGCGCTTGCAACGGATGCCGCCAGTTCGATCGGGCTCATCGCGCCGCCCCCTGCTGGCCGCCCGCCGAGTGGGCTGAGCCGCTCGAGAACATCTTGAGCATGCGCCGTGTGACGGCGAATCCACCGAAGATGTTAATGGATGCCACGAGAACAGCGAAGGCAGAGATGATCTGCACCAGCAGATTGGGCGTGGTGATCTGAACGATGGCGCCGACGATAATGATTCCGGAAATGGCGTTGGTCACGCTCATGAGCGGCGTGTGAAGGGCGTGAGCCACCTTCCCGATCACGTAGAAACCCACAACGACAGACAGCATGAGCACGGTGAAATGCTGGGGGAGGGGTGGCGGCGCGACGGTGTTCACGAGGAAGAGCGCGGCGATTCCAAGTGCGATCAGGACGGTCTTGCCACCGGCAGGCATCGCGCGATTCTTCGGCACTGGCGTTGTCGTTTGCTGAGCGACGGGACTCTTCGGCACTGCCGACACCTGCGCGGGAGGCGGCGGCCACGTCTCCACTCCGTTGCGCACAACGGTGACGGATCTCTGAACGATGTCGTCGAAATCGATGGTCAGAGTGCCGTCCTTCTCCGGCGTCAGCAGCTTGAGCAGGTTGAGGAGGTTCGTTCCGTACAATTGCGAGGCCTGCGTTGGCAACCGCCCCGCGAGATCGGTATACCCGAGGATGATCACGCCGTTGTCAGTGACAATGCGCTCGCCGGCTTTCGAACCTTCGACGTTTCCGCCCTGTGCAGCCGCCATATCGACGACGACGCTGCCCGGCTTCATGCTGGCGACGTCCGCTGCCGTCAGGAGGCGCGGAGCGGCACGGCCGGGGATTAACGCTGTCGTAATGACGATGTCGACATCGGCGGACTGCTCTGAGTAGATCTCGGCTGCGCGCTCGTTGTATGCCTCGCTCGTCGCCTTCGCGTAGCCGTCGGATGAGACAGCCTTCTTCTCGTCCGGCACAACGACCTCAAGGTACTCGCCGCCGATCGAGCGAACTTGGTCGGCGACCTCAGGGCGCGGGTCTGTGGCGCGCACAATCGCTCCGAGGCTCGATGCGGCGCCGATCGCGGCAAGCCCAGCGACGCCAGCACCAGCGACGAGCACCTTCGCCGGAGGTACCTTGCCGGCGGCCGTGACCTGGCCTGTGAAGAATCGGCCGAACTCGTGGGCAGACTCGACGACGGCGCGGTACCCGGCGATATTCGCCATCGAACTCAGCACGTCCATCGACTGTGCGCGCGAGATTCGTGGCACAGCATCCATTGCGATCGCCGTGATCCCGCGTGTGGCCAGTGTGGCTCGCAGCTCGGGGCGCAATGCGGGACTCAGCAGACCGATAATCGTCGCGCCGTCTGCAAGGCGCTCGATTTCGGCATCCGTTGGTGCCTCGACTTTGAGAACAATCGGGGATGCCCAGGCCTCATCCGCGTCGACGATTGTGGCGTCGGCCTCAGAATAGGCGGCGTCGGGGAACGCGGATGCCTCGCCGGCACCGCGTTCGACCACGACGTCGTAGCCCAGCTGGCGCAGCTTCGCGACTGTCGCTGGAGTGGCGGAGACCCGTGTCTCACCGGCCAGTTCGGCGACAACTCCGATTCGCGTCATCAATAACTCCTTTGTCTCAGACGTGTCGTTCTGGTGGCCGAGGCTCGCTCGGGCCTCTCCAAAGACACGAATTACGACTATAGGGATGTGAAAACTCTCGAATCGAGATGAGTCCGCTCCCTCGTGCAAAAGAATCGCAGATATTTACAGAAGCGCAATTCTCGATGTTCTCGTTACTCCGTGGATGGCAACCACTGGGAGCACAAAAAAGGTCGTAGGTGCCGTGGCGTTCTCGCCGTAACGCCTCGACTGCCACACTGGCCCGGGCCGACAATGGGGCGCATTTACAAAGGACCCTCTCGCTGCCACCGATTTAGATCGCGGCCCTTGCAATATGTCAATTGCTGACCGAAGCCGTCACGGGTCGTGGCATCCTCATTTCTACCGGCAACGACGCCGGATGCGCCAGGTGATCGAGCCACACTAGTCGATGGGTTCGCAATGCCGAGGCGACAACGTGTTTCGAACCATGCGTGTTCGGCAACGACCGCACTATAGGCAAGCAGACGGCGCCGATAAATAGTAGGGCGCTATCCCCAGCGGCTATGGGTTGTCCGCCAAGTGACACGCCAGATGATTAGGTTGAGATTCATAATCAAATTGGCGTGAGCGGGCCGTATACGCGAACTCGACTTGCCTAGGTGGTCGATCAGGCGCTACATTGCGCTCGTGATGGGTGAGCCGATGCCTGAGCAACGACATGACTATGAGAAACAGCCAGAACATTCGTGCCAAGGAATCAAGATCGTCCTCCGGCATGGTTGCTCCAGAGGACGACCTTAGATCTAACCGAATTGAACGAGGATCAGAAGTTTCCCTTCTTGTAATAGCGGCGAGTGGTAAGTGGGTGCTTACGCACGGCTTCGAGATGAATACTCAGGCGCTCGAACGCTGCTGCGAGGACAATCTGGGAGATCAGAGCACGGACACGATCTGAGATTCCGTCCAGCGTGAACTCTTTGCTGTCGAATACCCGCAGCTTGTTCGTCACGGTAGGGGCGAAACGTTCCACGCGATCAGCAAGTTCTCGTTGCTCGTCTTCGCCCTTGAGAAGGATCACGCTTGTATCGCTTTCAATGAGTTCAAGCGTCCCATGAAAGAAATCAGAAGCGTGAACGGGACGCGTCCAGATCCACTGCATTTCCTCAAGAATGCACATTCCGTAATACCAAGCCTCGAACCAAACCGACCCAGAACCGGTCATGATGTGATGCTGTTCGTCTTTGATTTCATGTGCAAATGCTTCAGCCCGAGGATCGAACGACTCTTTGACCGACACAAGCAGCTCCGGGAGCCGTTGAATCTGAGCGACGACTTCGTCATAGTCGTCAATCTCACCCCGAATGTCCATAATCGCGAGCGCGATGAGTAGAGATTGCAAGTAGAAGTTCTCGCTAGAGGTGTCGTCGGCGCAATAGTTGGTGAAATTGACGTCCGATTTTTGGGCCAAAGGGGTATCCGCTTTGGCCGTCAGCGTGAGAATTCGTGCGCCCTTTGCGCGGGCAAACTCCAACGCTGCAAGTGCTTCCTTCGTGGTTCCCGACACCGTCGGAAACACGACGAGTGAATTCGCGCCGAGGTTGGCACTACCGCTGTTGACGAGTTCGGCACTCATTTCGACGTATGTCGGAAACGTTGACTTGGTTTGCAACAGCCGGGCTGCTGGCTGCATGAGGAAATTCACGCCACCTGCGCCAGCAAAGTAGATGTTCTCGATGCCGTTGCTGAGTTCCTTGGCGAGGGCCTCACGAATTGGATGAGCAAGCTTGACTGCGCCCGACTGGATACCAACATAGCGTTGCTCGTCAAAATTGAACATTTAACTTCCTTGTCTGCTAACTGAACTTAATGTCTGACAACAGTAACAATGGTAGGGCAGAAAGTGGAAAACGGCCATCGCTGCGCCGCCCGGATTTGTTGTAGCGGTGCTGATACGCTCTTCGAGTGGTCAAAATCCCCGATGAACGGAGCGAACAACTTGTCAGTCAAGGATGAAATGGTTGAGACGACTGGGCATGAAAGTGTGGTGGATCGCGTCTATCATCAGATTCGAGGGCTGATTGTTTCGGCCGGTCTGAAGCCTGGAGACCAGCTACCCACTGAATCTGAACTAGTCGACCTTTACGGCGCCTCGCGTTCCACGGTCCGAGAGTCGCTGCGCTTGCTTGAGCAGGAGGGAACTGTTCATGCGGTTCAAGGCCACGGGCGCTTTATCTCTGCGTCTGGTGCCTTACGCGTTGAGCGTCCTATGACCAAATACGAAAGTATTACGGAGGTGCTCACCGGGCTTGGTTATCGGGTCACCAGTGCTGTCCTAGAGGTCACCCTGGGAAACGCTAATGAGGAAGAAGCGCAAGCTCTTGAGATAGAGCCTGGAGCTGAGGTAATTCGCCTCCTGCGAATTCGATACGGCGATGAGAGACCACTTGTCGTGAGCGCTAACACCGTTCCAAGGCTGGCCTTGCCAGGTCCGATTAATCATCGGGACTGGAGCGGCTCACTGACCGAAGCTCTTGCCGCGCATGGCCACTACGTGAACTCGGCGCTCGCAACTATCTCCGCCGTCCAACTGCCTGAAGAATGGGAGCAAAAGTACAACTTAGAAGGCCTGGGGCCGTGGCTGTTGGGAACTGAGGTTGGATTGACGCGCAACAACACTCGAATCCTCTATGCCAAGGACTTTCACCTTGGCAGTGAGATTACGTTCAGCGTCGTGAGGCGACGCTGAACGTAATCTCTCAGTCGACGCCTACCCGAACAGTAAGCGTGACTCGTCATAACGCTGTAGCGGAACACGTTTGAGATTTGCCGTCGCCAAAGAGATAGGTGCCGTCGTCATGTCCGTACCTTTGACCGCCACCATTTGTCCCCAATGCTTGGCCATTACCGCATCTGCCGCTGCCATACCTAGTCGGGTTGAAAGGACGCGATCGAATGCGCTTGGTACTCCGCCGCGTTGTATGTGGCCGATGATGGTTGATCTCGTCTCAATGCCTGTGTTGTCTTCAATCATTGGTGCTAGAACGTCTGCAATGCCGCCTAATCGCGGACGATTGAACGTGTCGAGCCCCTTGTGCGAATGGGCGGCTTGCATATTCTCCATGGTGAAGCCTTCTGCAACAACCACTACAGGTGCACGACCGCGACGTTTGGCTTGGTGGACCCAGTCACAGATCTGTTCGAGGCTCTGTGGGAACTCTGGGATCAGTATTGCGTGAGCCCCAGATGCGAGACCAGCGTGGAGAGCGATCCACCCTACGTGTCGTCCCATTACTTCTACAACCATGCAGCGTTGATGGGACTCAGCGGTAGTGCGCAACCTGTCGATTGCTTCAGTTGCGATCTCCACGGCTGTGTCAAAGCCGAACGAGTAATCCGTTGCATCCAGATCGTTGTCGATCGTTTTGGGTACACCCACAATGTTTAGACCGCTTTCAGACAGGCGGTGAGCTGCTGTTAACGTGCCTTCTCCACCAATAGCGATGAGCGCGTCTATGCCATTTCGGTCAAACATAGCTTGGATCCGTTCCGCGCCTCCGTTTGACGCATCGACTGGATTCGTGCGGCTCGTATGGAGAATGGTCCCGCCCTGCTTGCTGAGACCTCTCACGTCATGGCGCTCGAGAGGGACCATGTCCTCGTCCAAGAGTCCTTGCCAGCCGAAGCGAAACCCGACGAACTCGGCTCCGTATCGAATCGTGCCATTGAGCACTGCGCCTCGTATTACAGCGTTGAGCCCTGGTGAATCTCCACCGCTAGTCAACATGGCAACTTTCATTTGATTCCTCCTCGTGACGCTATGAACTGGTCGCTGACTGTGCATTGCTATTTGACCGCGTCGTGGCGGTGCGGATCTTGTTCACCAGCCCGGGGAGTTCTCGCATGTTGTTAAACGTGCTCACTCCAAGGTCGTCGAACGAGCCCCGAGGGGTGAGGGGCGTTTCATATGCGAGGACATACATCCCAGCTGCCTTCGCCGACTCAACCCCCGCGCGGCTGTCATCAACAGCCATACATTCAGTTGGGTCAAGCCCCAACTGATTCGCGGCGTGTAGATAAACATCGGGAGCTGGTTTGCCTTGTGCGACGTCTTCAGCGCTCGAAATGTTCCGTTGAAAGCGTGGAAAGAGTCCCACAATTTCTAGAGCCAACTCGATATGTGCGTGACTACTGTTTGAGGCGAGAGCAATCGGCATGTCGATGCGATCGAGCGCGAAAGAAATTCCGTGAATTTCTGTGAGTTCGCGTCGAAACAGGTCGTTGCGAAACGCACGATAGGGAGTGAGCCAGTCGCGCGTAAGTTTGCGCCCCGTCTTTTTCTCAACGATTTTTTGAAGATGCTCCTTCGAGCACCCGAGGAATAGTCGGTAGAGCTCCTCAACTGTGGGGTGCCAACCTAGCTCGGCGACGGCTTTCTGAGTTACTCGCATGCTTAGCGGCTCAGTGTCGACGAGTACTCCGTCGCAATCGAAGACAATGCCATTGAACATTCTCGTCTATCCCTCTCCTCGCCGCGGCGTCAACTGTGTTCGCTCGTACCCTTGGGCATCAGCTTCACGATGAGCGCGGTCACTGGGCCCACACTCTTATTTAAAATGGCTGCGCGGTTCTGCCGGACGATAGCTGCCCTGACAATCCAAGCTCCGATGAACCGGAATGGTTCTGGAGGAAGTCTCTTCAGGTTCTTTTGATTGACCAGACCACTTTGTGCCCACCGGTTGTCTTTCTCTAGAGCCAGGTTCGCTATGATTCGACTGCATGCTGGAATTTGAGCAAGGCCGGTTCCGTTCCATCCGACGGCGTAGACAAAGTTCTTTTGGGCTCGAAGGTGGCCAATAATCGGGATGTGGCTCGGTACGCAGTCGATGGCGCCCACCCAGTCATGATCAATCGCGACGTCTTTCAGCGACGGATAAACTCGGTGGAACTCCTTGATCGTGTCCTTTCTCCATCGTGGATGTCTGCTCTGCTTTTGGCCGAGGTGGTCACGGTACACGGGTCCACCGCTTCCGCGTCCGAAAACCACTCGTCCGTCTAACGTGCGCTGGTAGTACAGAACTTGGTTCTGTGAGTCACAAATTGCTTCCCCGTCACGCCACCCGATGTCATCAAGGCGTTGAGGAATTGGCTCTGTAGCTATCACCTGTGAGTCGACCGCATACATGTGCTTGCGAATATCCGGTATCGAGCTTGCCCATACGTTTGTCGCTAACACGCAGGATGTCGCACTCACTGTGGCATTTTCAGTGGACACTACAACTGGGCGCCCAAGTGTGATTGAGCGAACTGCTGATTGTTCAAATATGACTACGCCTTTAGAGATTGCGTAATGCGCGAGGCTAACCATCAGCTTGCCTGGATGCACGGTTCCGGCCAGCTCTTCTTCTACGCCGAGATACGAGACTGCAGAACCTGTACGCTGTCGAATCTCTTCCCGATCAATCGTTCGATAGGGGTGTTTCCCGTTTCGCCGTGCACTCTCCTGCGTTTCGGTCCAAGAACCCTCTTGTGAGCTCGCGCTTGCTGTCCAAAGCCAGCCGTCAAGACGGAGGCCCAGGTCATAACCCTGGTCCTCTTGAAGCGCACGCAGCTCTTCTATGGCTTCGACTGTCATTCCGGCGAGATCTAGCGCCTCACGCTCGTTAGTTACATCTGTCAGCGCTTTGAGGCTGTCAAACCAAGAATGGAGTTGGCCCCCGTTGCGTCCGGAAGCCCCATCGCCGCATCGCGAGGCTTCAAGAAGCACCACCTTCTTAGTGGGCTCCAACTCCGCTATACGTATTGCTGTCCACAATCCTGTGAGGCCTCCGCCAATGATAGCGACGTCGGCGACGGTGCTGCTATCGAGTGAAGGCTGCGGTGTGCGCACAACATCCCTCAACCAATACGAGCGGTCATCGTCGCTATAAGCGACAGGAGTGCGCAGGCGGAATGTAGATCGCATTGCAACATGCTATCCGACAATCAACATTGGTTGTAAGATCCCTGTAGGAGATGTCAGACAGCAAGGTCTATGATGTTTCTGTGACACAGCACCTGATTCGCGAAGACGCGAGCTTGGAGGATCAAATTGAGCAAGAGGCTAAGCGCAATTGCGCTCGGGAGTGCCGTTGCGGTCGCTCTCGTGGGATGTACAGCCGGAGGCAGCACTGACTCCGCTCCGGGAAGTGATGTAGACCTAACGGATGTCGATTACAACGGTTCGGTAAGCGTCATTACCCGCTACGCAGGTGAGAATGCAGCTTTCTTTGAACAAGTCGCAAAAGACTACGAGGCAAAGCACGAAGGCGTGACAATCGATCTGCAGCAGGAATCTGATCAGGGTTACAAGGACAAGATCAAGACACTTGTCGCCTCTCAGAGCGTTCCTGATGTGTATTTCTCTTGGCCCGGTGAATACGCTGCGCAGTTCTTCGACAACGGCCTCGCTCTTGATCTCTCGGACGTTATTGCCCCGAGCACGGAATGGGGAGGCACGTTTAACGAAGCGGCTCTAGACACGTTCAGCGACGACGGTTCCTACTACGGTGTCCCGCTTGCACTGGATGCAAAGTTCATGCTGTACAACGAGAAATTGTTCGCGGAGTCTGGAGTTGATGTTCCTGGGAACCATGAGGAACTTATTCAAGCTTGTGATGATCTCACGGATAAGGGGGTCACTCCCATGTCGTTTGGCAATAAAGACGGCTGGCCTGCCATCCACTTCATCACATCGCTTAACAGCTACAACGTGCCTGCCGAGACGCTCAGCGCAGACTATGAACCGGCTACAGCCAAATTCGAAGATCCAGGCTACGTCAAAGCACTGGAACAGTTCCAGGAGATCTTGACGAACTGCACAGACACTCAGGAACAGGCTAACGGGTCCGATTACTACTCTGAGCGCAACCGTTTCGGCGACGGCGATGTAGCTATGTTCTACGTTGAGAACGTGGAGTTTGCGGCTACCACGCCAGAAGGTAGCGCCGCCGAGGAGGACGGCTATGGTGTCTTCAAGCTCCCCGTTCCAGAAGATGCCAAGGGCGACCAAGGGTCGCTCACCGGTGCGCCGGATGGTTTCCTGGTAAACCCAAACGCTGAGAACTTGCCACTCGCGGTGGACTTCATGGAGTTCGCCACAAACAAGCAGAACGCTGCTGCATTGTACGAGACAATCGGATTCCCGAGTGCAACGAAAGATGGCTTAGCCGAGACTGATGTGACTCCTCAGTTGGAGGAAAGTGTGAAGCAGGTGGACGAGGCTTCGAGTCTCGCAGTTTGGCTTGACACTGTGACAGTACCCGATGTCGCGCAGGCTTATCTTTCAGGCGTGCAAGGACTCATAAGTGGGAATAAATCACCTGAACAAGTGATGTCGGACGTCAAGAAGGCCTCGGATAGCACTGCCAGCTAGCTAGTAGACACACCTTCAACGGGCGGGCGCACGGCTTAACCGAGTCGTGCGCCCTCGGAAACTATTTGAGGTTATTCATGCAACGTGTCTCAAAGAGAGGGCTAGTTTGGATCGCACCCGCCATCGTGGGGCTCCTACTCTTCGTCTATTATCCGCTGATTCTGAATTTTCGGTACAGCGTAGAAGAATCAAATATCTTTGCTGGAACGCAGACTTTCGTGGGGTTGCAGAACTACGTAAAGATGGCGAATGACCGCGTTTTCTGGATAGCGTTTGGAAACAACACGCTTTATGCGGTCATCTCGGTAATCGTTCAAGTGTTTTTTGCGCTTGCGCTCGCAGCGACTATTGAAGGACTGCGAAACGAGCGGTTCAAGTCGATTCTGCGATCGATCTACTTTATGCCGTCTGCGATCTCGCTTACCGTCACCGGCCTTCTTTTCTATTTCATCTACCACCCATCCGGCGGTTTGCTGAACGGAATGCTCGGGGCGGTGGGGCTGGAATCGCTACAGCACGCTTGGCTGGGTAATTCTGACACGGCGATGGTCGCCATCATCATGATGAGTCAGTGGCAAGGCTTCGGTTACACAACATTGTTGTTTGCGGTCGCAATGCAAAGGATTCCGCGCGAGTACTACGAAGCGGCTGCCCTCGACGGGATTGGGCCGGCGCGCCGACTATTCTCTGTCACGATGCCACTCGTCAGCGAGATGACGGGGCTGCTCATGATCGTGACAGTCTCGCAGGCGTTCCAAGTCTTCAACGAAGTGATGGTGACCACCTCGGGAGGTCCCGATAACTCAACTCAACTGCTCGGAACTTGGCTATACGTCAGTGGCTTCATCAAGAACGACTTCGGTTACGCGGCGGCCATCGCCGTTGTCATCTTCATCGTGACGGTCATACTTGCGATATTTCAACTACGGTACACGGAGAAAAGGAGAGTCCATTGGTGACGACGAGCGGGCTTTTCCGGATCGCAGGAAAGCTACTATTATTGGGACTTCTCGTTGGGCTCGCAATAGTGGTGCTCTACCCATTGTTATGGATGGGGATCAGCTCGCTTAAGACGAATGATGAGATTCTCAGCAGCCCATTTGCGATGCCACAGGCGCTCGATTTTGGAAGCTACGCGCGCGCATGGGATCGAGGAGTCGGCCAGTACTTCTTCAACAGCGCGCTCGTCACGGTAGTCAGCGTTTTCTTGACAACGCTAGTGAGCGCTTGGGCAGCGTTTGGACTTTCACGAATCGAGATACCCTTTAGCCGGATCTTTCTTCTGCTCATTGTGGGAGGGTTGATGCTCGCGCCGGCAGTAGCGCTGGTCCCACTCGTCAAACTGATGCAGTCTTGGGGAATTTACAACACCTATTGGGCGCTTATTCTTCTCTACACGGCGTTTCGGATTCCGTTTACGACCTTCCTGATCAGGTCATACATGGTCGGTCTGCCGCGAGAGGTCGATGAGGCAGCCATCATTGACGGAGCAAAGACTCGTCAGATTTTTTGGCGCGTCATCTTGCCCATGTCAAAGCCGATTATGGCTTCTGCCGTTATCTTGCACGTGATATTCGCTTGGAACGAATTCCTATTCGCGCTCGTATTTGTCGGAGATGATTCACTCAAGACGCTACCGGTTGGGCTCGCTAATCTTTCTTCGCGTGCAACAACCGACTTCCCTGCTGTGTTCGCGGGAATGGCGATCGCGGCGGTGCCCATGATCATTCTCTTCATACTGGGCCAACGTTTCTTTATTCGAGGTCTCGCAGAGGGAGTAGGAAAATGAACAACTTATCACTTGCGGCAGTGGGCGATAACACCGTTGATATTTACTATGGAGCCGATGACGAGAGCTTTATCGGGGGAAACGCGCTCAATACGGCTGTTCAATGGAGTCTCATGGGTGCCCGTGCGGGATACTACGGCGCAGTCGGGTCTGATGACCTCGGCTTCCGCGTGAGGGAGGCTTTGGCGAAGAACAAGGTCAACACCGACGGGCTCACTGAGCTCCCCGGTAAAACGTCCACGACGCTCATACGTGTCGAGCCCAGCGGCGATCGCATAATCGCGCAGGACAACTTTGAGGTGAGCGCAACTTACATGCCGAGCGCCGATGACCTCGATGACATAGCAACGCGTGCGTTTGTGCATATTGGAATGAGTCCGTTTGCATCACGCATTCGCAACGAGTTAGCGAGCCGAGGTGTGCAGATCAGTCAGGACTGTGCCGTAAGTGAAGGCTTTGAGCACTTGGACGTTGCGTTCTGTTCTGCAGGTGAGGAATCCGCAGAGGCGCATACTATGGCTCGGGAAGCGATAGATGGTGGGGCGCAACTAGCGATCGTCACTCGCGGCGCGGATGGAAGTATTGCGTTCGATGGGCGGGACTGGTTCAGCGTTCCCGCAGTCGAGATTCCGGCCGTCGTCGACACAACAGGAGCTGGCGACAGTTACATTGCCGGATTCGTGGCTGCGCGGGCTCAAGGAAAATCTGTACTTGACTGTATGCGCGCAGGTGCTGCGGTGGCAGCAAAGACATGCCAGCACAGGGGTGGGTTCCCGCAAGATCCGTAGATCGCAGCCCATCGCGAACGAAACGGGCAGCTCCGCCATAACCTGCGCAAGTCCCCAGCGCACAGAAGCATGACCAAGATTGTGCTTTTCGCGTGGTTCTGGGCGCTTCGCTACCCATGCCGCGAACTTGGCAGATAGGAGGACGCCGCCAAAACCTGCCTGCTGAGAATAATCAGCAATAATCAGCAATGATCGGTAGCCCGTAGCGATCAGTGCCACTGAAGTTTGCCTGCATCGTGGCGAGATGCCACTGGGCGTACCCAAGCGAATATCGACTTGGATACACGATGGTAACGATTGACTGACAGCTAGCCAGCTTGTCTATATCTATGGCATAGTGGTCGGACAAGTCGACTTTTGGTTTGCAATAGGTGCGAATCAAATAGCAAAGGAGCTGAGCGATATGGCAAAGACGCGACCGGTGATAGCGGCGGCGGCAGGGGCTGTAAGTCTGGGACTAGTGCTTAGCGCATGTTCCTCGGGCGATCCCGGGGGTTCGGAGGACGAGGTCAAGATTGCTTTCGTTCCAGGTATTGCGTCGGATCCGTTCTTTCGCGCGATGGAAATCGCGGCGAAGGACGAGGCGAAAAAACTCGGAATCGAGCTGATTTGGCAAGGCGCTTCTGACGAATATTCCCCCGAGTCGCAGCTCCCCTTCGTCGATTCTGCTCTCACACAAGGTGTTGATGCCTTGGTGCTTGTTCCGACCGATGCAGATGCGCTCCAGCCAAGTGTCGACAAGGCAGCATCCATGGACATTCCAGTGGTGACTGTTGATACGACGGTGAGTGATACCAGTACGTTGGTGTCGCATATCACTGGGGACAACCACGATGGGGGCGAGCGAGCCGCGGAAGAGATGAGTTCCCAATTAGACGGCGACGGTAAAGTGCTCGTGATCTCCGCCTCTCCTACGAACACAACTGGGACCCAGCGCGTCGAGGGCTTTCAGGACGCAGTTGATAGCGCGTACGACGGTTTGAACGTCCTTCCCGTGCAATATGCCTACAGTGAACCGGCAAAGGCGACGACCATTTTGAACACCACTCTGCTTGAGTACTCTGACCTTGAAGGTGTGTTTGCTGTTGATGGGACATCTTGCACAGGTGCGGCAGCTGCGCTTCGGAGTGCCAAAGCCACTGACGACGTCAACCTGATTTGCTATGACGCTTATTCGAACCAGGTCCAGGACCTTGAAGAAGGCGTTGTGTCGGCTTTGATCGCGCAGGACCCCGCCGAGGAAGCGCGACTGGCTCTTCAGTACGCCTACGCACAAGTTACTGGTGAGGGAAAAGAAGATATTGAACGAGAAGTTGTGATTCCGAACGTCGTCATCAACCGGGACAACCTTGGTGAGACCAAGAAATATCAGTACGCAGAATGACGAACCTGAAGACGGAGGGGAAAGGACCGATGGCAGGAAACGGTCAGACAACCTCGGATGCTGGTATCGAACGGCTGAAGAATCTTGGGTCGAAGCAAGAAACTCTCTTGATAGGCGTATTCATCGTGATGGTGTTGGTGTTCACCATCATCAATCCAAGGTTTTTCTCCGCCGCCGCGTTTAGCAACGTCCTCCAGGACTTTGGTCCAGTAATGCTGATGGCGACTGCACAAACTTTCATCATGCTGACCGGTGGAATTGACCTTTCGGTAGGTGCTTTGCTTGGGCTCAGCGGAGTCTCTGCAGCCCTAGCAGTGCGGTGGGCAAACGAAAGCGGTGCTTCTCCCACCGCCAGCATCTTGGCCGGCGTTGGCACGGCCATCCTTGTTGGCGCCCTCGTTGGCGGTATCAACGCTTTCCTTATCACGCGTGTCAAACTAGCGCCATTCATCGCGACCCTCGCGATGATGGGCGTTTGCACAGGCACCACGCTCGTAGTTACGGGCGGTGTGCAAATCGCGGGCGCACCCCGGGAACTTATCTCTATAGGAAACACTAGGTTTTTTGGTGTCCTCACGGTTCCGTTGATTGTCGTAATTGTTGTGCTGCTGATCGCCTGGCTGGTTCTTTCGCGTACCCAGTTCGGCCGCCACTCATACGCAATCGGCTCAAACCGTTTTGCAGCACGCGTGGCAGGCATCAACGTCGACAAGCACCTCGTCAAGGTCTACGTGATTGGCGGGATACTCGCATCGCTGGCTGGTCTATTCGTGTACTTCCGACTCGGATCAGGCTCACCATCTTCAGGACGCGGAGGCGAACTCCAAGCGATCGCGGCAGCCGTGATTGGCGGAGTCAGCCTATTCGGCGGCGTGGGAAGAATCACCGGAACAATTCTGGGCGCATTGATTACCGCAAGTGTGTTGAGCGGCCTCATCCTCATCGGGGTCGAGCCGAATGCGCAGCAGATCGTCGTAGGAATTCTCATCGCATTCGCGGTAGCAGTTCAAGGTATCGGCCGCAATCGATCAACTGTCTAGAGGTTACGAACATGAGCAACAATTTGTACGAAGTACGCGGAGCAAGCAAACGATACGGGAGCGTTGTAGCTCTCGATGGTGTTGATTTTGGTGTCGAAGCGGGGGAGGTCGTAGCGCTGGTCGGAGACAACGGTGCGGGAAAGTCCACACTCGTGAAAGCACTATCCGGCGCGCACAAGCCAGATTCTGGGCAGATGTATTTGGATGGAGAGGAAGTGGAGTGGTCTTCACCGCAAGACGCGCTCCATAGAGGAATTGAGACCTTGTACCAAGACTCGAGCTTAGCGCCGCACCTCTCAGTGAGCGCAAACGTCTTCCTAGGGCGTGAGCTGAAGGCCCCTGGCCTGAGAGGGAAGCTGGGATTCCTTGCGAAAAAGAAGATGGATGAGCAAGCTCACAGAGACCTGCAGAACGCAGGAATCGCCGTTCCAGCCTCAGCACGATCTGTATCAAAGCTTTCTGGCGGACAAAGGCAGGCTGTCGCTATCGGCCGAGCAATTGCATGGGCAGGCCGAGTCATTATTCTTGACGAGCCAACCAACCACCTCGGCGCAAAGCAGTCAACGGAAGTACTCGAGGTGATCCTCAAGGCAAAGGCCAACGGTCTGGGCGTCATCTTCATCTCGCATACTTTGCCACACGTCCTCGAGGTAAGTGACAGAACTGTCGTCCTGCGTCTTGGCCGAGTAGTAGCGAACGCGCCAACATCTCAGTTCACAGCGGATTCTCTCGTTAAGGCAATTACCGGGCTCGAGGAGGCTTCATAGTGACGACGCAACCAGATCTTGAAAAGATTGAGAACGCGATCGATGCGACAATCTCTCGCTTTAGTGGACGAGCGGAAACCCTCCTAGAAGAGCTCGTTGCCGTTCCAAGTGTCAACCCTGAGCAGCCAGGTGTGAATAAAACTGATCACATCGGAGGAGAGTCGCGAGCAAACAAACTATTCGCAACTCACCTTCGTGACCTAGGCATGCATATCGACTACGTCGAGATAGAGGAAGGTCGTGCCAACCTCGTTGCTATTCTGCGAGGTGCCGGCCAAGGACGTTCCCTAGCGTTCAACGGGCACATAGATACTGTCGCTCCTCAGGAAGGCCGATTTGTCGATCCATGGACAGCAGTGCGCGAGGGAAACCGTTTATTCGGGCTGGGGGCGACCGACATGAAGGCTGGGCACGCGGCAATGTGGCTCGCGGTTAAAGCGCTCGCTGAAGTCGGCGTACGACTTGACGGAGACCTACATATCCACTCCGTAGTTGGCGAAGAAACTATGAGCCACGAGATTGGCACAACGGCTGTACTCAACGCCGGATACCAAGTTGACGCCGCCTTTGTCCCTGAGCCCACGAGCTCAGGGAACTTATTGCAGATGTCCAACACCGCACCTGGTAACGCGCTCTTCTCCGTTACGGTGCGCGGCAAATCAGCACACTGGGCGTCCCGCAATCTGGCCATTCGACCGGGGGGAGGCGGAGACTCCATCGGAGTGAATGCAATCGACAAGGGTGTATACGTATACAACGCGATGCGACAACTCGAGGAACAGTGGGGAATCTCAAAAGCACATCCTCAGTTCCTGCCCGGTGCATTTATCATTCATCCGGGCGTGCTCAAAGCAGACGTAGGTATCGAAGCTGCGCCCTACTTCCCCGATCGTGCCCGGTTCGACTATCTATTGTCGTTTCCGCCTGGCGACGCATTTGAACAGATCAAGGCCGAAGTGGAGCAGCATATTCACGCGGCATGCGCGCTAGACCCGTGGCTGCGCGAGCATCCTCCAGAGTTCGAATGGTATGCGTCGTGGCCACCTGCGTTCAGCGACCCGGGTGCCGACTTCGTACGCACCGCTCTTGCGGCCCGGAACTCGGTCGCCGGGCAAGACTACCTGGATGCAGGTGTCATACCAGCCGGAGCACAGTCGGACGCCTCGTTTTATGAGGCGCAGGGGATCCCGGCCGTAGTCAGTGGGCCTGGCGATCTTCTATGTGCACACGCAGCCGACGAGTCAGTCGATCTTGAACTCATCCCAATCGCAGCTCGCACAATGGCACGAACGGCGCTCAGATGGTGTTCGGTGTAAGAACGTGCTGCGTGTGTGCATAACTGGAGCGGATGACGGGAATCGAACCCGCGCTATCAGCTTGGGAAGCTGAAGTTCTACCATTGAACTACATCCGCAGAGTGCTCGAGGGCACCTCGACATACTAGCAAGTTCTGACGGATACACTGACAACGTGCTTCTCTCAGATCGCGACATCAAAGCAGAGCTGGCCGCTTCACGCATCGGGCTCGATCCATATGACGTTGACATGGTTCAGCCCTCGAGCGTTGACGTGCGCCTCGACCGGTTCTTTCGCTTGTTCGATAACCACAAGTACCCATTCATCGACCCATCGCAGGATCAGCCGGAGCTGACGCGACTGATCGAGGTGGAGCCGAACGAGTCGTTCATTCTGCACCCCGGGGAGTTTGTGCTCGGCTCAACCTACGAGCGGGTGTCACTGCCCGATGACGCCGCTGCGCGCCTCGAGGGTAAGAGCTCGCTCGGCAGGCTCGGCCTGCTCACACACTCGACGGCAGGGTTCATCGACCCCGGGTTCTCTGGCCACGTCACGCTGGAGCTCAGCAATGTTGCGACATTGCCCATCAAGCTGTGGCCAGGCATGAAGATCGGGCAGCTCTGCTTCTTCAGACTCACGTCCCCGACCGAACGCCCATACGGATCGTCGGAATACGGCTCGCGGTATCAGGGACAGCGCGGCCCGACGGCATCCCGCTCGTTCGCAAACTTTCACCGCACAGACGTGAGCGTTACAGACGCGGGCCGGGCCGGGCAGTAGCGATCCGCTCTGAGCAGAATCGCGAGACAGCAGTGCGCCGCCCGTTTTAGGGTGAAGCATGGCTGAGATCGTGGACATGAAGGTGGCGCGACGTCGTCGTGCCAATGCGGAGCGCGGACAGCATTCGGAACGGCGGCCGCCCGAGCGCCCGCAGCCGGAGAGGCTGTGGCGCGAAGAACTTGGAGAACGGCTTCGGGAGCATCGGAGCCGGCGCGGAGAGAAACTCATCGAGACAGCCAAGGCTGCCGGCGTCTCACCGCAATACCTCTCGGAGGTTGAGCGCGGGCGCAAGGAGCCGTCGAGCGAGATGATCGCGGCGATCGCCGGAGCGCTCGAAACATCGCTCATCGAACTCGCGGGCGAGGTGGCGGCCGGGCCGCAGCGACAGAGCACCACGAACGGCGTCGACGCGCTGCTGCTCGCGGCCTGAGCGGAGAGTCACGCCGCAGCATCCGCTTGTCCCCTCGGCGTCAGCACCTGGTCGACGAGTCCGTAATCGAGCGCTTGCCCCGACGTGAAAACGCGGTCTCGATCGGTATCGCGACGAAGCGTCTGCACGGTCTGACCGGTGTGGGTGCTGAGGATCTCTTCGATCTCGGACCGGATGCGAACAACTTCGTCTGCTTGCAGGATAAGGTCGGGGATCGCCCCTCGCCCTTCTGCAGCCGGCTGATGCAGCACGACGCGCGTGTGCGGCAGAACAGCGCGCCGACCCGGCGTCCCCGCGGCGAGAAGCACGGCGCCGGCGGCGATGGCCTGGCCGACGCATGTTGTCGCGATGGGGGACTGCACATACTGCATCGTGTCGTACACGGCGAGCATCGCGGCGAGGTCGCCGCCTTCGCAGTTGATGTAGAGGTTGATCGGTTCGCCCGAGCTCTCGGATTCCAGATGCAGCAGCTGGGCGATGATGGCGTTTGCGACGCCTGAGTCGACGGGAGTGCCGAGGTAGATGATGCGCTCGGTGAGCAGGTTTGAGTAAACGTCCATGATGCGTTCGCCTCGCGGATGCTGCGCCACGACGTTCGGGATTGTGTATGAGCTCATGTCAGACCCCCAGTCCAATTGGATTTCTGCGATCGGGCATGACCTGGTCGAAGCCCGAAACGATGCTGTCGATGAACCCGTACTCCTTCGCCTGCTCTGTCGTGTACCAGCGGTCGTGCAGCGAGTCTTCGAAGATGCGCTCGATGGGCTGGCCCGTATCGTCGGCGATGAGCCCCAGGACGGTGTCGCGGTTGTGGCGCAGGTCGGCGGCCTGCGCCTCGACCTCCACGGCTGAGCCGCCGATGCCGGCCGAGCCCTGGTGCATGAGAATTCGGGCGTGCGGAAGGGCACTTCGTTTTCCCGGTGTGCCGGCCGACAACAGAAACTGCCCAGCACTGCACGCGAGGCCGAGTGCAAGGGTCGAGACGTCGCACGGCACGAGCCGCATGATGTCTCGGATCGCGAGCATCGACGGGACACTGCCACCCGGAGAATGGATCCACAGTGCGACGTCGGAGTTCGAGTCTTCGGCGGCCAGCAGAAGGAGCTGACTGGCGAGCAGCGTGCCGTTGTCGTCGTCGAGCACGCCGTCGAGAACGAGCACGCGTTTGTGTAGCAGCTGCTCGCGCATGCGTTCGGTGAAGAGCGGTGGTGAAGTGTCGTCATGTGCCATGACTCGAGCATGCTCGCGAGAGCATACCGAGGGAAGCTGATGCGGCCCAGAGCAGAACTGCTCAGAGCAGATCGGAGTAGAGCAGATCGGAGTAGAGCAGATCCAACGGCGGCAGCACAGCCGCGTCAGGTGAGGGCATTGATGCGCACGATGACGATCTGCGTTGTCATCTCAGCATCAGTGAGCGGGGAGTGCTGAGCGAAGTAGCCCTGGGGCGCGGCGGCGATCACAACGGTGCCGACGGGCATCCCTTCGAGGTCTACCCCGAGAAACTGCGAAAGGGCGCGGCCCGACGTCGTCGCCGAGCTGAATGTGCCGGAGTCAGGCGGTGAGAGGTGAGACTCCCACCCGTAATCCCACGTTGCCTCGTCGTACCCGAACGACACTCGGCTGGAATCGGTAATCGTCGTTGAGCTCTCGCCCTCGAGAAGCACTTTTCCTTCGCGCTCGGTTGGTGGAGCGAGGTCTTCGGGGACGGTGACAGACCATTCGTCGTCTCCTTCGACGATGTCAAGACTGTCGATGGTGAGCGGGGGCTGCGCCGTCGGGGTCTGCGTCGGATGATTGCTTGCCGCACTGTTCACGGCGAGTGGGATGCCGATGCCGAGAACGAGAATCACAGCGGCCGCTGCCGCGATGATCACCCCGAGACGCCATCGGGGGTGCTTTCGGGGACGTGAGGCGTGCGTCGGCGGCTCGGTGACGTGCGACATCTGCGTCTGCGCCGGAACGGCCGAATGCGCAACGGGCGCGTAGCCGGAAAGGGGTTTTTCTGCAGTGGCTTCCGCACGGACCGTTGTTTCGGCCGCGGGCACGTCGCTCGGCACGGAGGGAACTTCAATGCGCGTCGGTGCGAGACCGAGGTCGCGTTCCAGTTGCTGAAGCCTCTGCGCGAAGTCGAGCGCCGTCGGGAAACGCTGCGAGGGCTCATGGCTGAGCCCTCTCATGAGCGCATCGACGACGACAGGGGGCAGACCCTGACGCTGCATCGGAGTTACGCTTCCGTTTTGAATGCGGGCGACCAGGTGTGCGCCGCGATTGGAACCCCCGGGCACCTCGAAGGGGCTGCGTCCCTCAAGCAGGGAGAAAAGCGTCGCGGCGAGCGAGAAGACATCACTGCGAACATCAACGCGCGGTTCATCGTCGAAGTTCTCGGGGGCCGCCCACGGAATACTCATTCCGAGCGAGCTCGCATTGTTGTCAACGGCGGACTGCGTTGCATATGCCTGTTCGCGCATGCGTGTGGCTTCGGGGAAGCCGTCGGCGATTGCGGAGATACCGAAATCGGTGAGAACGGCGGCACCGTAGTCATTGATCAGGATGTTTGCCGGCTTCACATCACGATGCACAACGCCGACGCGGTGCGCCGACTCCAGGGCGGATGCCACACGCACGCCGATATGTAGAACATCGGCGACGTCGAGCGGCGCGTGGCGAAAGCGCGCCCCAAGGCTGCCGCCGGAGCAGTACTCCATCACGAGATACGGCTGCTCTTCGGCATCCACACCCGCCGAGAAAATCGTGCCGATGGCCGAGTGCGATGACACCCGCGCCATCAGGTTTGCCTCGGCAGTGAACTGCCGGCGCAGGGTCTCGCTGAGGGCATCGGTGCGCAGCACTTTGATGGCGACGAACCGGTTGGGAAGCTGCTGGTGATACAGGTACACGTCAGAGAAACCACCGCGGCCGAGCAGCTTCACATAGCTGTAGCCGTCGATCTGCGGTGGAGAACTCATGCCCCGATCCTAAGGGAGAGCGCGGATGCCGCTACTTTCGCAGCGTCGCGAGGAGCTCGGGCGCTCGAGCATTGTAGATTCGGCCACCGATCGCCATGCCGCCGGCAAAGGCTGCGCACCCCACGATGACGCCCACCGCGAGCCCGATCCACCCAATGAGCGAGCTGCCCGTCACGATGTAGCTGATGCCCAGGGCGAAAGTTGGGATGGAGAGCACAGCCGTGGCGCCAAAGGTTCCCAGCATGGCAACCGTTGACGGCAGTCCCGCGCCGGGTTGAGATTTGAACGGACTGTCTCCCGGCTTCGGCACGGGGAACACGAGGAGCACCGACGTAATGCTTGCAGCCCCGAAGCCCGCGAGCGTGATGTTGAGCACAACACCCAAAAGCGACGGCACTCCCGCGAAATCTCCCCTCACAGCGGCGACAACGACAGTGATCACGACCATCAGCGGCACGCCGAACGATGCCACGGCGAAAGCACGACCCGTTCGATCGGCGACACCGCGTACGCCCGACGCCATGTGCAGGGCAAAGGCAGTGCCATCGAATGCGATATCGGCATACAGGCTTGTCGAGATCATGAACGCTGCGAAGATGACTCCAAACGTCACCATGCCCATGCCGCCGGCACCCAGCATGCCGTAGAACAGCATGAGCGCAACAATCAGAGGTACGACGAGCATCTGCCGCGCATAGCGTGGATCCCGCATCCAATACGTGAGCGATCGGGCCATGACGGCGCCCATGCGTGAGTCGGGGACAACGTTGAACAAGCCGAGACCGGTGTGGGACTGCGCGGATGCGCTCGAGCGCAGTGGGCTCGACAGCATCCGGTCGAGACCTCGACGCCACAGGACGAGGCACACGGCGAGTGTGGCTAGAGCCATGGCGAACCGTGCCGCAGCGGCACCCCACTCGCCCGCAGCGACATCGCCGGGCACGGCCCAGGCCGCGCCGAGCGGCGTCCAACTGAGCACCGACGCGATTGCGGGAAGTAGATCGGCGATCGACCGCGCTCCCTCGGTGACGGCGATGATGATCGGCCCCAGAAGAATGAGCGGAATGAACAGAAGCACGCCAGACAGCTCACGGAAGCGCCGGCCAGAGCTGACGCCCGCCGAGGCGGTTGTGAACGCGCGTGACGCTGTAATGCACGTGAGCACGGCAATTGCCGCGCACACGATCGACACGATGAGGGCGAGCGGATGCCGCCACCAGATGATGGCCGACCCCAGTGCGGCAACCGTCGTGACGATGCCGGGAATGCCCAGCACTCCGCTTGCTGTCAGAGCGATGAACAGGGTGTCTCGCGAGATCGGGAACGGCGAGAGCTTGATCGGGTCGAGCGTCTGATCGGTGCCGACGGTGACGAGGGGGCCAATCAGCCACCCGAGAAGAAGAACGGAACCTGCTCCGACGACAATGGGGCGCGCGAGCTCAAGTGGTGCGATGCTGAGCAGCACAAATCCGACGAACAGCAGGCCCAGCATCCCGAGCCCGTAGAACGCGCCGAATGCTGCTCCGACCATCTGCCAGGGGCTGCGTCTGAGGGAGTTCCACAGCGAGCGGAACCGCAGACTTACGAGGACTGCAACCATGACGGCCCCTCTGTGTGACGGCGCCCGCCGACGAGCTCGACGAAACGGTCTTCGAGCGTCGACCCTGCGCGCACGTCATCGACGGTGCCCGCGGCGACGATCTGGCCCTGGGAGACGATGGCAACGTGGTCGCACATGCGCTGAACGAGGTCCATGGAGTGGCTGGAGACAATGACCGTTCCTCCACCGCGCGCATACTCGGCAAGGATGTCACGGATGTTCGCCGCCGACACCGGGTCGACCGACTCGAAGGGCTCGTCGAGCACCAGCACGCGCGGCGCATGAACGAGAGCGCAGGCGAGCGCGATCTTCTTGGTCATACCCGCGGAGTAGTCGACGACGAGCGAGCTTCCCGCGTCGGTGAGATCGAGCATTGTAAGCAGGTCTGTGGTGCGCTCGACTGCGCTGCTTCGGTCGAGACCGCACAGCATGCCGGCGTAGGTGACGAGCTGCTGACCCGTGAGCCTGTCGAACAAAGCGACGCCGTCGGAGAGCACACCGACGAGCTTTTTCGCTTCAACGAGGTTCTGCCACACGTCGACGCCATGGATGCTGATGCCACCGGCATCCGGACGCAAAAGCCCTGTTGCCATTGAGAGCGTCGTCGTCTTGCCTGCGCCGTTGGGGCCGACCAGACCGTAGAACGAGCCGGCGGGCACGTCGAGATCGATGCCGGAGACCGCCACTTTCGCCCCGAAATGCTTGACGAGGCCACGGATTGAGAGAGCTGCTGACTGCACGATTCCCCTTTCGTTGCTCTGCCACACTACGGATTTCACTTCTCACACGCGTCATCCGCGCGACGGATCTTGCTGTGTTCAGGCATTCGGAATCTCCTGGCGTGTTGCGGTGCGCCGTTGCCTGTTTAGCGGCGTGTCGGCACGCTTTTCCGAATGCGTGAGCGGATTTGTGTTCTCAGCGGCGGCGGCGGCGGGGCGAAAGATCCGGCTCGCGGTGGATGCCAAACTCGTTGCGCAGTGCGGAGAGCGCGGCCCTCCAGCCACCAAGCCCGTGTACGCCGGGGCCGGGTGGCGTTGCCGCCGAGCACAGGTAGACACCGGGCATAGGCGTTCGCCAGGGGTCGAACGACGGAACGGGGCGCGCGACGAGCTGGCGAAGCGAGACATCACCCGTTGCAATGTCACCGCCGATGAAGTTGGGGTTGTGATTGTGAAGTTCGGAGGCCGTGCGCGTCGCTGACGAGATGATCAGATCGCGGAACCCCGGTGCAAAACGCTCGATCTGGCGCGTGACGGCTTCGGTCTGGTCGATCGTCGATCCTCGTGGAACGTGCGTGTATGCCCATACCGCATGCATGCCCGACGGTGCGCGCGTCGGGTCGAACACACTCGGCTGAGAGAGCAGAACATACGGGTTGTCCGCGTGGTTACCGCGGGCCACCTGGTTCTCGGCTCGCGCAACGTCGGCTCGGGTGCCACAGAGATGCAGCGTTGCCGTGCGTGCCAGGTCGGGGTTGGCCCAGGGGATCGGGCCGGACAGCGCGAAGTCCACTTTCGACGCGGCGTTGCCCGGGCGAAACCGTTCAAGGGCGCGCGCGTAGTCTCGCGGCATCCGATCGCCGGCGAGTGTGCTGAGGCCGCCGACACCGGTGTCGGCGATGACGGCGCGGGCAGGAGGAAGCAAGCTGAGCGACCCCACGTGGTGGTCCGTGACGAATTCGACGCCGTGCGAGACAGCGTCGGCAACGAGCGCATCGGTGATCATCTGGCTGCCGCCCACAGGAATCGGCCAGCCGCCGGCGTGTGCATATGCGGCGAGAACGAGTCCGGCAGCAGTGGGGGCGATGCTCGGCAGTGGGCGGATCGAATGCGCGATCACACCGGTCAGCAGCGCGGGGGCATCGTCGCCGTGCCACGCGAGATTCCAGAGGGGAGAGCCCTGCTCAATCGCGCGCGCAGCAAATCGAGCGAGAGGCACAGGATGCCGCGGCACGCGCAGAATCGGGTGAGCCACCGCGTCGGAAATGGCGGCAAGGCTGTTCAGAAGAGGGCGCAGGAGTGCTCGCCACGATTGGGCGTCACGGCCGAGACTCTCTGCTGTGCGTTCGAGGTCGCGCCAGGCCAGCGCGGCGTGGGTCGAAGTGAGCGGGTTGGCATACGAGACAGGCGGGGTGATGAATTCGAGGCGTTCGGCGAGGCCGAAGCGGTGAAAGAACTCCGAGGCGTAGGCCATGGGATGCACGGCAGAGCACACGTCGTGGTGAAAGCCCGGTTCGGTCAGTTCGGCGGTCTGCGATCCGCCGCCGAGGTGCTCCGAACCTTCATATACACGAACGCTGAGTCCGGCGCGAGCGAGCGTGACGGCGGCGGCGAGGCCGTTAGGTCCGGAACCCACCACGACTGCGTCGAGCATCTCCGCCCTCCCTCGGTGCGTTGCCTGTCTCACTTCACGCTATCGTGCCTGATGCCCGTGCCCCGCAGTTTCAGAGCTAACGCCAAAAGGGGTCAGGAATTCGGGCGAGGACCTCGCCAGTTTTGGCGCATGCTCGAGCAGTATAGAAAAGAATCTTTACTATTAAGAATCTTTCCTGTACATTAAATTTCACCCACAGAGACAGGACAGCAATGGCAACGAAGTCACTCCCCGGTACGCCGTCGTGGCTGGGCGCGACAAACGACCAGAAGGCACTCGCCCTTCTGCTTGAGTACGGCGTGCTCACTCGCAATCGACTGGGTGAACTCTCGGGGCTGTCGAAGCCGACGGCGTCGCAGATGGTATCTCGGTTGGAGGCGGCCGGACTGATCGAACCAGTGGGGGAGATCGCAGGCTCTCGGGGCCCCACCGCCATGAGCTATGGGGTGCGCCGGAAACTGGCGATCGGCGTGGCTATCGATGTGCAGCCTGAAGTCACTCGTTCCGTGGTGATCGATGCCGCCGGAGGTGATTACCCCGTCGTCGAGGACTTTCACGCACGGTCGCGTGGAGACAAGGATGCTGCCACGGAACTGACCGGCGCGGTTCACAGGGCGTGTGCGCAGGCCGGCGTCGACCCGGCTCGTGTGCGCGGAGCCGTGGTCGGTGTGCAGGCGGCAGTCAACGCATCGACGGGGGAGCTATCGTTCACCGATGAGATGCCGGGGTGGCCGCGCGAGAACATCAACACGCGGTTGTCTGCCGACCTCGGATTCGATGTTGTCGTCTGGAACGACGTCAAGGTTGCCGCCGTCGCCGAGCGCGAAATCGGCGTGGGAAAAGACCTGGGCAGTTTCGCGTTGTTCTGGGTGGGAAACGGGCTCGGCGTCGCATTCGATATTCGAGGCGAGGTGCTTGCCGGGGCTAGCGGTGGCGCTGGTGAGATCGGTTATCTGTCTGCTCCGTTGAGAGCCGCAGACCTCGACCCCCGGGCGCGTGATCTGCAAGATCTCATCAGCGGCGATGCGATCGCGTCGATAGCCCAGGCATACGGTGTCAGCGCGGAGCGTTTTGAAGACCTGCTTGCTGCTATCGACGCATCGAACGAGCGGGACGGGATGCTGACACAGATCGCCGAACGCGTTGCCCTCGGCATTGCGCCTGTGCTTGCCGTGCTCGACCCTGAAGCGGTGATTCTCAGCGGACCCGTCGGCGTGATGGGCGGAGATGTTCTCGCTCGCGAAGTGGCCGCCGCCATCGAGAATCACACACGCTGGCATCCCCTTATTCAGAGCACTGGAGTGACACAGCCGCCCGTCCTTGCGGGGGCGGCGTGCGTGCTCAAAGAACGTCTCACCGAAGGGCTCATCGCGGCGATCACCAGGCCCTAAGACAACCACCACACGACACCCGCGCACGCCGACAACCGGCATTGCGCTTCCCCGAGTGCGCTCAAAACCAGCGCCATCTGCCCATTACATATACACACGAAAAGCGAGGTTTCACTGATGCAACAACGCTCCCATTCCCATCGCGGACGCTTAGCGATCGCCGGGATCGCGACAATCGCGACAGCAATTACACTCACCGGATGCTCGTCGGGCGCAACCTCCGCAGACATTGCGGACGAGGCGCCGACGAAGCTTGAAGGCACAGTGTCGCTCTGGCACTTCTTCAGCGATCGAGAAGCCGACGTGATTCAAAACGTCATCGATGACTTCGAAGAGGACAATCCCGGTGTCACCGTGGACGTGCACGAAGGCCAAGACGACGAGAAAGTACGCAAAGTCATCGCGTCGGGCGGAGACATCGACGTTGCGCTCTCATATTCAACGGCCGTGGTCGGCAACTTCTGTTCCACGGGAGCCTTTCAGGATCTCGGACCGTACATCGATCGCGACAAGGTCGACATGACCGAATTCTCCGACACCGTGAAGTCATACTCGGAATATGAGGGCACGCGCTGCGCTATGCCCGTGCTCGCCGATGTCAACGCGCTTTACTACAACAAGGACATCCTTGCCGAAGCCGGCGTCACTGAGATGCCCAAGACGCTCGACGGGCTGAAAGAACTCGCGCTCCAGCTCACGGAGTATAACGACGACGGCTCGATCAAGCGACTGGGATTCAACCCGTTCATGGGCATGTACGAGAATTCTCCCGCGCACTTCGGCCCTGCCGTCGGTGGACAATGGCTCACAGACGACGGCCGCAGTGCGATCGGCAGCGACGACGGCTGGCCAGTTCTGATGACGTGGCAGAAAGACTTCGTCGATGAGATCGGCTACGACAAACTGCAGGCGTTCACCGCCGGTCTCGGCCAAGAGTTCTCGGCTGAGAACGCCTTCCACACGGGGCAGCTGGCGATGGCCGTCGACGGGGAGTATCGCACAGCGTTCATCGACGATCAGGCTCCCGACCTCAACTACGGAACCGCGCCGTTCCCCACGGCGAAAGGCTACGAAGACCTCTACGGATCGGGCTACATCGTCGGGAACATCGCGGGAATCGCACAGGGATCCAAGCATCCTGAACTGGCGTGGGCGTTGTTGAAGTATCTGTCAACCGACACAGACGCACTCGTCAAAATGGCAAACGGACTGAAGAACGTACCGACGACCACATCCGCTCTGCAATCCCCCGACCTCGAGGTGACGGAGCAATATCAGACGTTCATCGACATCGCTCTCAACCCGAAGACCACGACGACTCCGCCGAGTCCCGTTGGCGCTGGCTATGAACAGGCCTTTGGCGACTACTGGACCAGGTATCAGGCGGGTGACGGTGGCGATCTCACGAAGGGCCTCGCCGAGGTTGATAAGCAGATCAACGATTCCATCGATTTGGTGAGTGGACCGTGACTATCGCACCACCTCGCGGGGCACCGGGGGGAGTCGCAGCTCTCCCCGGCGCCCCGGGCCGTCGCACCCGTAAGCCTCGCCGTGTTTTCGCCGCGGTGATGCTCACACCCGCACTGCTCGGCCTCGGAGTCTTCTTCGTCTACCCGCTGATTGCCTCGGTGTTCTTTTCGTTCACGCGCTACGACCTTGTCTCCGACCCCGAATGGATCGGACTGCGCAACTACGAATATCTCTTCACGAAGGATCCCAAGGTCTGGATGGCAGCGCTCAACACGCTGTGGTTCGTCGTGTTTCTCACGCCCGTGAAAATCGTGATGGCACTCGGGGTCGCGGGCCTGCTCGCGCGGGCAAAACGAGCTGCCGGGTTCTGGCGGACTCTGTTTTACCTTCCCGCACTCGTGCCCCCTGTCGCATCCGTTGTCGCATTTGTCTTCCTGTTCAACCCAGGAACCGGCCCGGTCAACCAGATTCTGGGGTTCTTCGGCATCGAGGGGCCGCTGTGGTTCAACGACCCGGCACTAGCGAAACCCTCGCTGCTGCTTCTCGGGATCTGGGTGATGGGCGACATCATGGTGATCTTCCTCGCCGCACTGCTCGACGTTCCGAGCGACCAGTACGAAGCAGCGTCGCTTGACGGTGCAAACGGACTGCAGAAGGTGCGCTACGTCACCCTTCCGAACATCGTCCCCGTGCTGATCTTCGCCCTCATCACCGGCATCATCGCCGCACTGCAGTACTTCACAGAAGCAGCTGTGGCCTCGGGCGTGGCCTCGGGTAAAGCGACGGTCGGCGAGGGGACGGGAATGACACTGGGATACCCCAACGGCTCACTCCTTACGTTCACCGAGTGGCTGTACGTTCGCGGGTTCGCCAATTACCAACTTGGCTACGCGTCGGCGCTTGCCGTGCTGCTGTTCGTTGTCGCAGCCGTGTTCCTGATCTTCCTGTTGCGCAGGGTCTCGGCCTTCAACCCGGAGGGAGCAAAATGACTGTGACGGCCACACGACAAATGACGGCGGGCGACGCCCCAGAACGTCGCAGGCATGCACGCGGGCCTCGTTCGATGCTGATGTGGATCGCCGAGCACACCCTTCTGACGGCTCTCGCCGTGGTCTTCATCGCGCCCGTCGTCTTCGTCTTTCTCACCTCGCTGATGTCCAGCGACCAGACGCTGACGGGTGCGCTCATTCCCGACCCGTGGCGGTGGGAGAACTACGTTGACGCGTTCACAAGCACTCCCCTCATCCGCTGGTTTGGAAACTCGGCGCTTTATGCGGGGCTCGCGACGATCTTCATGCTGCTGTCGTCCGTTCCTGCCGCGTACGTTCTCGCGAAGATCCGCATCCGGTACGCGAACGCGATCTTTGTCGCGATCATTATCGCGATGCTTCTGCCGCCGCAGGTGACCGCCGTTCCCGTGTATATCATGTGGGCGCAGCTTGATCTGACGGGAACGCTGTGGCCGCTGATCCTGCCGAACCTTCTCGGCGACGCATTCTCAATCTTTCTGTTGCGCCAGTTCTTTCTGACGATCCCCACCGAATACATCGACGCGGCGCGCATGGACGGCTGCAACGAATGGCAAGTTCTCGCTCGCGTCGCCGTTCCGATGGCGAAGCCGGGAATCGCCGCCGCGGGAATCTTCCTCTTCTTCAAAGCATGGAACGACTACTTCGGACCCCTGCTCTACGCATCGGAAGACCCGAGCTGGTGGCCCGTCTCATACGCGCTCGCCACCTTCAGAGGAACGCACGGAACCGATTGGGGCTTGACGATGGCCCTCACAATGCTCGTCATGGTACCCGTCGTCATCGTCTTCTTCTTCGCGCAGCGAACGTTCGTTGAAGGAATCAGGCTCTCCGGAGTGAAAGGATAAAAATGAAACTCGCCATCATCGGCGGCGGATCGACGTATACGCCCGAGCTCATCGACGGCTTCATCCGCTACCGTGACGTGCTCCCCCTCAGCGAGATCTGGCTCTACGACCCGTCTGAAGAGCGTCGCCGTCTCGTCGGCGGAATGGCAACGCGCATGCTTGCCGCATCTGATCACGAAGCGAAAGTACATGCGACAGACGATCTTGTCGCCGCGGTCTCGGGCGCCGACACGGTTCTGATCCAACTCAGAATCGGGGGGCAGGATGCTCGCAAAGCCGACGAGGCATGGCCGCACGACGCGTGCTGCATCGGGCAGGAGACCACGGGACCCGGTGGATTCGCGAAGGCACTTCGCACGGTGCCCGTTGTGCTCGAGATTGCAAACGTGATTCGGGAGCACGCGGCGAAAGATGCGTGGATCGTCGACTTCACGAACCCGGTTGGCATTGTGACGCGCGCTCTGCTGAACGCGGGCCATAGAGCCGTCGGGCTGTGCAATGTCGCCATCGGCTTCCAGCGTCGCTTTGCCGAGCGTCTCGGCGTCGCACCCTCACACCTCACGTTGGGCCACGTGGGCCTGAACCATCTGTCGTGGGAGCGCAATGTCTTCGTTCGGGACGCATCGGGAATAGTCAGCGACCGTCTTCCCGAACTTCTCGACAAGCACGCGAGCTGGGTGGCCGATGATGTGCATCTGCCCGAGCAACTGCTGCGCCTGCAGAACGCGGTTCCGTCATACTATCTGCGGTACTTCTACGCGCACGACATCGTGCTCCACGAGCAGAGGCGCGAGCCAACTCGCGCTGAAGCCGTGATGGAGGTGGAGCGCGACCTCCTCGCGCAGTACGCAGACGAGGCTGTCGTGACGAAACCCGAGGCGCTGTTGAGGCGCGGCGGTGCGTTCTACTCAGAGGCCGCCGTTGAGCTCATCGCATCGTTGCGATCAGACACGGGAGATACGCAGGTTGTCAATGTTCGAAATGACGGCGCTATGCCGTTTCTGCCCGACGACCACGTGATCGAGGTGTCGGCATCGGTGTCATCCCGCGGGCTCACTGCACTGCCTATCGCTCCGCTCGAGGCTGACAAGCAGGGCCTCGTCGCGCACGTTGCCGCGTATGAGCGGCTCGCGCTCGACGCGGCCACGCACGGCGGTCGGGATCGCGTTCTGGCGGCCATGATGGCGCACCCGCTCGTGCAGCAGTATGACCGCGCAGAAAAGCTCACCGACCTCTTGCTCAGCGAGAATGCGGCTTACCTTCCCTGGTTGGCATGACCGGCTCGGGGCTTCTGATCGCCGTCGATGGCGGCGGCTCGAAGACAGACGTTGTCGCGTTCGATCGCAAAGGAACGATACACGCACGTATTCGCGCGGGTGGGTCCAGCCCGCACCTCGAAGGGCTGGCGCAGTCGGTGGCAACGCTCGTCGGCGCAATCCGCGAGGCATGCGCAGGCATGACGGCATCCAATATTGATGCCGTGCATATCTACCTTTCCGGACTTGACCTTCCCATCGAGATCACGGAGTTTCGACACGCGTTCACAGTGTCTGCCCCCGAATTCAGCCGCAACCTTGTCGTGAAAAACGACCTTTTCGCCGTTTTGCGAGCAGGAACCGAGGCAGAGGATGCCGTAGCGGTGATCTGCGGGTCAGGCACAAACTGCATTGGTGTACGTCGAGACGGAGCCGAAGTTACGTATGCGTCTCTCGGGATGATTTCGGGGGACTGGGGCGGCGGTTTTGGGCTCGGCGAAACGGCCCTGTGGTTTGCGGCCCGCAGCGAAGACGGCCGGGGGGAGCCGACGGCCCTCCAATCGTGGATTCCGCGATACTTCGAACGAAACTCGGTCGCCGCCGTCACCGAGGCCATCCATCGGGGCGAATTAGACAGGGGGCGTCTGATTGAGCTGGTTCCCGGCATCTTCGACCTCACCGATGCCGGCGACGAGGTCGCGCGCTCGATCATCACTCGGCAGGCGGACGAGATCGTCACGACTGCGGTGACCACGATGAAACGGCTCGGACTCGGCGACACCGAGGTCCCGGTCATTATCGGGGGCGGCGTTGTCTCAGGCAAGCATCCGGTGCTCATCGATCGCGTTGAAAGCGAATTGGCACGTCGTGTTCCGGCGGCGAACTTGAGTGTCATCACCACGGCACCCGTCACTGGTGCAGCGCTGCTTGCTCTCGATGCGGAGGGAGCGTCGGCTGATGCTCATGTGGCACTGATCAGCGCACTCGACGAGTCCGCCCCGCGCGGGGCGACAGTTCTGCCGTTCCGCGCGAGAGAGGTCTGGGCAGGCTAGAACACCTCGGCGACGAGCTCTGCGAACAATGATTCGGCATCGACGTGTGCGCCGTGCCTCGCAAACCATGTCGTCACGTTGTTGCAATCACGATGCAGCAGATCGAGGCCACTCGGGTTCGCGGCGAGATCGACGATCTGCGGCACATCGATCACGACGACGCGCCCCTTGTGAATCAGGATGTTGTACGGCGAGAGGTCGCCGTGCGCGAATCCGGCGTGAGCAAAGACGTGCATCGCTTCGACCACCTGTTCGAAGAGCAGAGCCGTTTCCGCCGCATCCGCTCTGATCTGCGCGAGACGCGGGGCAGCTGTGATGCCGTGTCCCACAAACTCCATCAGAATCTCGTCGTTGTGAATCTGCACCGGGTATGGCACGGGTGCGCCCTCTACATACAGGCGTCGCAGAGCCTCAAACTCGGCGAAGGCCCAGTTTGTCGCGGCAAGTTCGCGGCCATACGTCGACTTCTTGCCGAGAGCGCGCTCATCTCGCATGCTCCTTGTACGCCGACCCTCGACGTACTGCGTGCTGCGCGTGAAGTCTCGGTGCGCCGACGTTCGGTAGCGCTTTGCTGCGAGAACGCAGGAGCGCGACGGGTCGCCGGGAACCGCGCGTTCGATGAGGAAGACCTCAGCCTCTTTACCAGTCTTGACAATGCCAAGCTCGGTGTCGAGCGCGGCGGATTCGGTGATGATCCAGTCAGGATGCGGCAGAGGTCCCCGTTCTGTTGGGGAAGTTTCAGGCCAGGTTGACCAGCGCTGGTCAGGGCCGGGCTCGGCGAGATCGGATGGTGAGAAGCTGAGTGCGTCGAAAGACACGGTGCGAACTCCAGAGAAAGGGAGGCCGCTCGCGTGCGTCAGCTGAGTGGGGCGACCTCGGAGGAATTTAACGTCGTAGGCAGACTGAAGACAGTCATGGCACTTCCTCCTTTCATCCGGTACTGCACAAACAATAGCAAGCAACGCGGAACAAAAATAGGTCAGTGTGGCATGAAATGGGTGGGCGAGCTGAGCCGGCAGCTGCGTTACGCGATGGTGGACTGTTTGGCCTTCACCGGCAGCATCAGCAGCAAACCCGCGAGCAGAACGATGACAATGCCCAGGATGCCGAAGCGGGTGTCGCCCGTCAGTGCGACGAACAGGGTGAACAGGCCGGGCGCGAGGAAGCTGACGGCGCGTCCTGTCGTTGCGTAGAGGCCGAAGATCTCTCCTTCGCGTCCGGGCGGGGTGATGCGCGAAAGGAAGCTGCGGCTCGCGGATTGCACCGGACCGACGAAGAGGCAGAGGAACAGCCCGCAGATCCAGAACCCGATTTGTGCATCTCCGACGAAGAGCACCGCTGCCCCGAAGATTACGAGACCGACGAGTGACACCATGATGATGTTCTTCGCGCCGACGCGGTCGTCGAGCCAACCGCCGGCAAACGTTCCGATGCCTGCCACGAGATTCGCGGCGACGGCGAAATAGAGCACTTCGGAACTCGAGAAATGGAACACCTGGGCGGCGATGATGGCGCCAAATGTGAAGACTCCGGCGAGTCCGTCTCTGAAGACCGCGCTCGCGATGAGAAAGACCAGCACCTGAGGGCTGTTCTTGGCGAGGCGCCCGATCGTGCGAAGAAGCGACGCATAAGAGGCGAAGAATGAGGTTCGATTGCGTCGCGTGATGCGAGGGATCTCGGGCACTTTGAGCATGAGCGGAATCGCGAAGACGGCGAACCACACGGCCGAGAAGAGGATGGCCAGCCTAATGTTGAGCCCGTCAGCGGTCGTGACTCCAAGGATGCCGGCGTGCCCCTCAGTTCCGAAGCTCTGGATGAACAGAAGAAGGAGTAGAGCGAGCAGCACAATGCCGCCGACATAACCGAGCCCCCACCCTATACCGGAGACCTTGCCCACATTGCCGCGGTTCGACACCTGCACAAGCATGGCGTTGTAGTTCACACTCGCGAACTCGAAAAAGACGTTGCCAGCCGAGATCAGCACGATGCCGAGCACAAGGTAAGCAGGTGACCCCTCGACGAAGACCATCGCGGCCATGGCGATCACGACGAGAAGTGTATTGACGCCGAGCCAGAACTTGCGCTTGCCCGATCCGTCAGAGCGTTGCCCCATCACCGGCGCGAGAAGAGCAACAAGGATGCCGGCTATGAGCAAGCCAGTGCTGAGGTGTGTGGCGTTCGTCGCCAGCGCCAGCTTCAGGTCGGGATCGCTTGCGTCGCCGCCCGCAGCGTCCACGACCGCAGGGTCGACGAAGAGTGAGCTTGCAAGGTATGTGCTGAAGACGAATGTCGTGACGACAGCGTTGAACGATGCAGAGCCCCAGTCCCAGAGAGCCCACGAGATCACCCGTGTCTTCGGAATCTGAGCGTTATCGGTCAGACCGACGATGGGCCCCGTCGTGCGGTTCTCTCCAGTGGGTGGCCGCCCGCTCGTGCCCGACGCATCTTTGCTCATGCACACAGGCTATCGGGACGACGTTAACTTCGTCTCGCCCCGCCACCGGCGTGCCGGGTGCGGGGCGAGACGAAGAGACGTTGCCTGTTAATCGCGCAGCGGGCGACCTTCGGCATCCGTCTGGAACGACTGGGCGCGAGCGAGAACCATGATGCCCTCGATGAATCCCCAAAGTGCGCCGAAGCCGAACGTCACGATTGTGACGATGATTTGCGCGATGCCGATGCCGGCATAGCCGAGGTAGAAACGGTGGATTCCCCATCCGCCGAGGAAGATTCCCAGAAGTCCTGCGGCGAGTCGGCTCTTTGCATACGGGTCGTTTGGCCCGGCATAGCCCGGCTGTTGCCCATACGGCTGCTGTTGTGCGTATGGTTGCTGCCCGTATCCCTGCCCCGGCTGCGCGTATCCCTGATCAGGCTGGCCATAGCCGGGCGCAGGCTGCTGGGGCTGGCCCTGTGGAGCCTGCTGAGGTTGAACAGGTGGTACCTGTGGAGGCTGCTGTGGCTGGTGCTGTGGCGCTGGAGGAGCCTGGTGGTGCTGCGGTGCCGGAGGTGTTTGTTGCTCGTGCTGAGGCGGACCCTGCTGAGGATGAACTTGCGGGGCCGGGCCTGGAGCGGGCGGCGCTTGCTGCTCGTGCACCTCAGGGGGCGACTGCTGTGGCTGAGCCTGTGATGCCTGCTGTTCGTTGGCCTGCGTTTCGTCGGCCAGCTTCTCCTCAGCAGGAGTTGCCGGGGTGTCGCTGGGCTCCGGCGAAGCCGGAGGCACGTTGTTGTCAGTCATATCGTTAAACCTATCTTTCATCGTGGAGTGTTCCGAGGGGGAGTTCTGCCCGTGCCAGGGTTAGAGCAACTTTCGCTCCAGCGCCCACGCAGTGAGCTCGTGGCGTGACGACAGCTGCAGCTTGCGCAGCACGCTCGACACGTGGGTCTCAACGGTCTTGATTGAGATGAAGAGATCTGCGGCCACCTCTTTATATGCGTAGCCGCGAGCGATGAGCCTCATGACTTCCTGCTCCCGTTTCGAGAGGCGATCAAGCTCATGGTCGGCCTGCGCGGTTTCGCCGCTGATCGCGCCGAACGCGTCGAGTACGAATCCGGCGAGCCGGGGAGAGAACACGGCGTCGCCCTCGGCGACTCGCCGTGCTGCATCCGACACATCGGCGCCGGACGAGCTCTTGGTGATGTACCCACGGGCACCGGCCCTGATAACACGCACGACGTCGTCGGCAGCATCCGAGACGCTGAGTGCCAGAAACAGGGTTTCGGGTGAAGCTGGTGCTGCGCGCGTGACGACTTCGGCACCTCCGCCACCGGAGCCGCCGGGAAGGTGCACGTCGAGAAGAACGACGCGAGGCTTGAGTCGAGTAACGAGCGCGATCGCCTCGTCGACGCTCGCGGCCTCGCCGACCACGTGGATGTCGCTGGCCAAGTCGGCGCGGAGCCCTGAACGGAAGATCGAGTGATCATCGACGATGAGCGTTGCAAGACCCTGCTCTTCTTCTGCGGTCATGCGTCCTCCTTCGTTCCCTGTGCGAATGGCATTCGCAACAGTACCTCGGTGCCGGTTTCGCCGGGCCCTAGGCGAATCGTCGCCGATCCGCCTAGTCGAGTCATGCGTCCCACGATCGACTCGCGCACTCCGAAATGTCCGTCAGGAATCGCATCGACGTCGAATCCAGGGCCGCGATCCGAGACCGAGATCTCGATGCTCGATGGCGACGATTCGGAATACACGGTCACTGTACCGCCTGCGTGTTGGGCTGCGTTCAGCATTGCTTCGCGCGCGGCCGCGAGCAGGCCCTCGGGCGCTTCGGGCACCGCGACGCCCGTCGTGATCACATCGATGCGGGCTGCGAAGTCGTTTTCAAGAGAGGATGCTGCTCGCCGCAGCTCAGCCGAAAGGTCGAGTGGCCCGCCGACGTTCTCGGCGAAGAGCCACTCGCGCAGCTCGCGTTCTTGTGCGCGAGCCAACCGCGATGCATCAGAGCCCGGCTCAGCCTTTTGCTGAATAAGGGCAAGAGTCTGCAGCACCGAGTCGTGCAGGTGCGCTGCCACCTCCGAGCGCTCGATGTCGCGGGCTCTCGCCGCGCGCTCGTCGGCGAGGTCGCGCGCTAGGCGCAGAACCCACGGTGCCACGACCACGGCGACGCCGAGCAATACAGCGGATGCTGCGAAAAACACAGTCCAGATGTTGGGCTCGTTGTCTGTCACGAAGAACAGCAAAATACCCAGCACTACGAGTACAAGGGCGCCCATGGCGCGAACGACGAGGGCCGAGCGTCCGGCGACTCTTCCGCGCCGCAGCCCGTCGAACTGCCGCCAGGCGAGTCCGGCGCCGGCGACCACGACGACGGCGGGAACGATGAACGCGAGCGGAATATCAGCGCCCAGCCGAGTCGCAATCATGGCGGCGCCGGCCAGAAGCAGGGCAATGCCGAGAAGAATCTCTGTCACGGGCGCGCGCGAGCCCGCAGCATCCGCCCGCTCGTCTTGAGTGTTGGGGCGGGTGAGCACATTCTTCACGGGCGTGTGGCCCTCGCTGATCGGAGTTGTCGCCCAGAGCCATGCGTAGAGCAGCAAGCCCGCGCCTCCGCAGAGCGTGAGAATTGCGGTCACAGCGCGTACAGCGCCCACGGGAATTCCGGTGTGTTCGGCGAACCCAGCGCAGACGCCACCGATCACGCGCAAGCGCGGTCGAACGATTGTGGCGGTCTGCATGGGACAATCCAAGCATCTCCGGGGCGGGAATTGAGTACTTCGGGGTGTGATGTCAGGGTTGGTTCAGGGGGAACCCCCATGGTGTCGTTCCGATCAGGTTGGCAGTCTTAAGCCATGACGAACGACAATGGACAATCGCAACGGCCCGGGGCCAACCCAAATGGGTGGTCCGCGCCGGGTGGATTCTTCGACTGGATCCGGGGCATCAATGTGCGTCGCACAGACGACAAATGGGTAGCCGGTGTCTGCGGAGGGGTGGCAGAGCGCACAGGGCTCGACCCGATGCTGGTGCGCGGAATTGCCATTATCGTCGCGCTGCTTGGCGGCCCGATCTTCTTGGCATACGCCGTCGGCTGGGCGCTGCTGCCCGACACGACGGGGCGCATTCACGTTGAACGGATGCTGCAGGGAATCTTCGATCCCGCATTGATAGCGATCGGCGTGCTGCTCGTCTTGATGTTTGTTCCGTTCTCGCAGGGCCTTTGGTGGCAGGGAACGCCGGGCTGGTGGGGAATGCCCGGCTGGCTTGAGGGCATGCTGCGTGCTGGGTGGATCATCGTGCTCGTGGCCGGATTCATCTGGCTAATCGTGGTGATCTCGCGAAAGGCATCACAACGCGGCCCTCATGATCCCAACGGTCCCCGCACGCACACCGATTACTGGAGCTCCGGCCAGGCTGGCCCCACCGGTCCGACCAGCCCTGTGGGTGAACAACAAGCAAGCTTTGCGGCCGGGACCAACGGATCCGCGGAGCCTGCGGCTCACACCGAAACGGCGGATGCCGCGAACGACGCGCCCGCCCCACCGGCGGACGAGCAGCCGCCGCAGAGCCCTCCGTATGCCGCGCCACAGAGCGAGCCGTACGCGACGTACCCCGGGTACACATCCGGGCCGACGTGGGCATCGACACCCGCCAACGATCGTTACGTTGCTGCGCAGCAGCGTCAGGCCGCCGCGCGCGCCCAGCACGAAGCGCGCATGCGAGAGAACGCGCAGCGCCGTGCCGAGAATGCTGCCCGCTGGCGTGAGCGTCAGCCCGGCGCCGGCTATATCGCCATCAGCTTGGGGCTCGCCGTCGTCGGCGGTGCGCTCGCGGCCCTCGCGGCACTCAGTCTTGGCTGGACACAGAGCACCCTTGTCTTCGGAGTCTCTGGTGCCCTCGTCGTGCTTGCGGTCGCCACGATCATTGCGGGCATTCGTGGCCGTGAAAACGGCGGACTTGGATTCTTCTCGACGGTCGCGGTCATCGCTCTCGTGTTCGTCGGAATTGTCCCGCAGGCGTCGCACTTCTCTGCATTCGGCGACACGACGTGGCGGGTGTCAGAGGTAGGGTCCGCGCAGTCGCAGAACTACGTCGTGGGTTTCGGCCGGGCGACTCTGGACCTGCGCGAGCTCGACACGTCGGCAGAGGGAGGCGACATTGATCTGTGGCTCGGGTTCGGAACGACAGATGTCGTCATTCCAGACGACGTGCCCATAGAGATTCGATTCAGTGGGGCGGCCGCGACGCTTAATTCCAATGGAGTCGACGATGCCAATGGCACGCCAAGCGGGCTCTTTCCCTCGGCCGTCATCCAATCCGATGCGGCGGAGAGCGCCGCCGACTCCGACATCACAACAGTGCACGTGCGCGTCATGTTCGGCACAGCCGACGTCACAGTAAGGAAGACACCATGAGTACCGAACCGTCATCGCCAGATCGCAAAGATACCGACGGCACTGAGCCGGCCGAGTCCTTGTTCTCTCAACCGGAGACCGGCTCGACAGCTCCGTTCGCGTCCGAGCCTACGTATCGGCCGCAGTCTGGGTCAGGTCCGGATGCCGCGGCGACCGCGTCGACGCGCAGAGCGCCGATCTTCGGCACGATCTTCTGGGGCATCATCCTCCTGGTCTTCGCTGTTGTCATGGCGGTACTCGCCATCCCCACAATCACTGTCGACGTGGTCGCACTGACGATCACCGCGCTCGTCGTCCTCGGTGCGCTGCTTGTCGTTGCCGGTGTCGCCGCTTCCGTCCGCAATCGTCGAAACTAATTCAGCATCCGGGGCCGGAAGGATTGCGGTTGCACTCCTTGTCGACAATGACGGAGTTGGCAGTAGTGGCGATGGCGGTGACTCCGGATGCTGCCTTCGTCAGTGTTCCTTGAACCGGAAGCCAGCCTGTACCCGACGTCTTGATCTCCACGGAGTAGTTCACGGTTAGCGACACCGTATACGTGCCCTTCTCCGTGAACGTATGGCTCGTCGCCGTGGCGGTGAACTCTTTCACTCCGAGGTCCTTCCACGAGCTGCCGCCACTGTCGGTGGTCGAGGATGATCCGTCTCCCCATGACCAGCTGTAGCTGGTGGGCGTGAACCGTACGGTGATCGGAAAGTCGAACAGTTCTCCCGAGTCTGTGTTCACATCGGCGTCTGCGTAGAAGTTCGCGGGCAGTCCAACGATCATCCATCCGTCTGGCTCCATGGTCACGTGAGCCTGCTCGGGGGTGAACGACGCGAGGTCGTGAATGGTGATTGGATCGGAGCCCTCGTCAGGGCAGGTGCCCACGAACTGGCATGGAAACTCAAGATGAGCCTTTGGCTTGCCGTTAGCGTCCCCATCGCCGTTGTCGCCACCAGAGTTGTCGCTGCCGCCCCCGCCGCCGTCATCGCGCCCATCTGATCCGCCGTTGCCAGGATCAGTCTTGTCCCCACCAACCTCGATTGTGTCTCCATCGGCGACACAATCCCCATTGGCATAGTCCAACTCAGTGCAACTCGCAGCTTGAGCAGACGTTGGGAACAGACTGAAAGCGACGATTACCCCAACAATTAGCAGGATTCTGACTCGTGCCATGCGTCCAATCCATCTATTACGAGTCGGGAATCATCTGTATTCCACACAAAGGAGACCTCCAATGGAACAACGTCTACCTTGCGTGATTCTGTAATGTCTGCGCCACTTGCGTCGTAGACCTTGACGTGGGTCAAGTCCCGACAGATACCGATCGAAATGGTGGCGTCTTCCTTCGATTGTGAGACCGAAATCAGCTTTTGATCGCGAAACGCAGAACTGCCGATGGTGTATTCCCCATCATTCGAATTGGTCAGATCGTTTGAGATCCTCGAATAGAAATCTGCGGATACAAGTGGTTTCAACTCGTCTGGAGATGGTTTACTAGATTGACTAATTCCGTCAAGAACCGCGTTGAACTGCTGGTAGACATCGACCGCCGCCTGCAGCGCCTCGTCTTCGCTGGCGAAAATCGCCGTTTTCGTTGGAGTCGGCGTTGGCTTGGGCTCGGAGGGGACACAGGCAGTCACACCCAGGGCGAGCGCGCCGACACATGCGAGCGTCACCACCGCACGCCAGGCCCTCGAGAAACGCATACGGAATAGCGTAGAAAAATCGGGGCTCCCGCGTGGAAGTTATCCACAGGCATCCGACTCAGGCCTGCGGCGTGCGTTCCCTGGCTGGCTTCGCAATCA
This sequence comes from Paramicrobacterium chengjingii, assembly GCF_011751765.2. Classification (GTDB taxonomy): domain Bacteria; phylum Actinomycetota; class Actinomycetes; order Actinomycetales; family Microbacteriaceae; genus Paramicrobacterium; species Paramicrobacterium chengjingii. Next base: position 2,757,359 of record NZ_CP061169.1, on the reverse strand, counting down.
TCCAGACGGCTCGTGCGACAAGCAGAAGCGACAGCACAAGGCCGAGCACCTTCCACCAGAGGCCGTCAGTGAGAAACATCAGCACCATCGCAACGAGCACGGGAGCGAGGTATGTGAGCGACCAGCGAATGTAACCACCAAAGCTTGGCATCGAGACTCCGGCCGAGTCTGCGACCGACTTAGTCATGAAGTTGGGGCCGTTGCCGATGTAGGTCATCGCCCCGCCCAGCACCGAACCGAGGGAGATGGCGATGAGGAGAATCTCGGGCACTCCGGCCACCAGGTTCTGGCCATCGACGTGCGATGCCATCTCGAAGAACGTTGCGTATGTGGGAGCGTTGTCGAGCACAGAGGAGAGCCCACCAGAGAAGATGAACAGAGTGATGTTCGTGAGCGGCAGCTTGGGCGCAACCTGTCCGAGGTATTCGAGCGCGGGCATCATAGTGAGGAAGATTCCGATGAAGAGTGCCGCTACCTCGAGAATCGGTGCCCACGTGAACTTGTTGTCAACGTAGCGGGCGGCGCGATTGCCGATGAGGAGCGATCCGACAGCCGCGGCAATCATGACGATTTCGCGCCAGGGAATGCAATCGGCGAACTCGGCGGTGCCGTGCTCAATTGCATGTGCATCAACGGACGGCACAAAGGCAACGGCGACGATGATAACGGCGAGAAACAGGAGGCCGCTGCCACCGCGCAGGCCCAATTTGGTCTGCGCAGCGTTGTCGTTTTCAATTGTCTCCGCCGACTCGGTCGCGTAGGAACGCTTGTCGAGCGCATAGAACGTCAGAAGAAGCATCACATTGACGAACAGCCAATAAGGCCAGAGGCCGAGTGTCCATTCGAACGGTACTCCTCGAAGCATCCCGAGAAAGAGTGGCGGGTCACCGAGAGGTGTCAGCAACCCGCCGCAGTTGGCAACGATGAAGATCGTGAAGACCACCGTATGAACGCGGTGCTTGCGCTCCTGGTTGGTATTGAGAATCGGGCGGATGAGCAGCATTGCCGCGCCGGTTGTTCCGATAAACGATGCGAGAACGCCGCCGATGGCGAGAAAGATCGTATTGTTGCGCGGCGTGGCTTTGATGTCGCCAGAGAGGAAGATGCCGCCTGAGGCGACGAATAGCGAGCCGAGCAGCACGATGAACTGCGAGTACTCGATGAGGGCACCGGTGACGATGCCCTGGTGACCGGCGAAGGTGAACCACAGAGCGATCGGCACACCGAGCACAAGCGCCACAATGAGCTTGACCAGGTTGTGGTCCCACGCCTTCTCGGTCGCGGGAATCAGCGGGAGAACGGCAATGCACAGCAGCAGAGCAACAAAGGGGAGGATGCTCCACCACTCGACGTGCATCGCAGCATCCTCTCGTCACAGACAGTGACCGCACCCATCGGGGTCACGAAATAAGCGTAATAGACCTGCGGATCTGGTGGAGCACGACGCTTATGATTCGCGCGCGGCGTTGCAGTGCGCAATCTGAACCGAGGACAAGGGTGATCGTCTGCACAGCGGTGCGTTCGTCGTGCATGCAGCGAGATATCCACAGCACCGCCTCGATGATACGGAACAAAACCGCTCGCCAGAAAGTTGAGTCAAGTATGCTCAAGATTGGCTGGGAGAAATTGACAGCGCGACCGTGTCGAGTAAACTTGAGCCGTAGGCACTCAACTACGAGTGCCTTATGACTTTACCCACCCGCATCAGACGCGCCATGCCAAGAGACCTGGCTGGTCAGAAGGAGAAAACACATGTCACGTGCAGTAGGAATCGACCTCGGAACCACCAACTCGGTGGTGAGCGTTCTTGAGGGTGGCGAACCCACCGTCATTGCCAACGCCGAGGGCATGCGCACAACCCCCTCGGTTGTCGCATTCACCAAAGACAACGAGGTGCTCGTCGGTGAGACCGCGAAGCGCCAGGCTGTCACGAACGTCGATCGCACAATCGCATCGGTGAAGCGCCACATGGGCACCGACTGGTCGTTCCCCGTCGACGACAAGAAGTACACGGCCCAGGAGATCTCGGCTCGTATTCTGCAGAAGCTGAAGCGCGATGCCGAGCAGTACCTTGGCGACACCGTTACCGACGCGGTCATCACGGTTCCTGCGTACTTCAACGACGCCGAGCGCCAGTCGACGAAGGAAGCCGGCGAGATCGCTGGCCTCAATGTGCTGCGCATCATCAACGAGCCAACTGCCGCCGCTCTCGCCTACGGGCTCGACAAAGGCAAGGAGGACGAGCTGATTCTCGTCTTCGACCTCGGTGGCGGAACGTTTGACGTCTCACTTCTGGAAGTGGGCAAGGACGACGACTTCTCGACAATCCAGGTGCGCTCCACCTCCGGTGACAACCGCCTCGGTGGAGACGACTGGGACCAGCGCGTCGTCGACTGGCTGATCACCAAGTTCAAGGAGTCGACCGGCGTCGATGTCTCGAACGACAAGATCGCCAAGCAGCGCCTCAAGGAAGCTGCCGAGCAGGCGAAGAAGGAGCTCTCCAGCTCGACGAGCACGAGCATCCAGCTGCCGTACCTGTCGCTGACAGAGAACGGGCCAGCCAACCTCGATGAGACCCTCTCTCGCGCACAGTTCGAGAACATGACGAGCGACCTGCTCGAGCGCACGAAGAAGCCGTTCTCTGATGTCATTCGCGAGGCGGGAATCAAGGTCTCCGACATTGCGCACGTGGTGCTCGTCGGCGGCTCGACGCGTATGCCGGCCGTTGCCGAGATCGTGAAGAAGGAGACCGGTAAAGACGCCAACAAGGGCGTCAACCCCGATGAGGTCGTCGCCGTCGGCGCCGCACTCCAGGCCGGTGTTCTGAAGGGCGAGCGCAAGGACGTTCTGCTCATCGACGTCACCCCTCTGAGCCTCGGTATCGAGACCAAGGGTGGAATGATGACCAAGCTCATCGAGCGCAACACGGCCATTCCGACCAAGCGAAGCGAAACCTTCACGACCGCTGACGACAACCAGCCGTCGGTCGCGATCCAGGTATTCCAGGGCGAGCGTGAGTTCACGCGTGACAACAAGAACCTCGGAACCTTCGAGTTGACGGGCACGGGCATCGCTCCGGCTCCTCGTGGCGTTCCCCAGGTTGAGGTCACCTTCGACATCGACGCAAACGGCATTGTGCACGTGTCCGCAAAGGACAAGGGCACGGGCACCGAGCAGTCGATGACCATCACGGGTGGTTCGTCGCTCTCGAAGGACGACATCGACCGTATGGTGCGCGAAGCCGAGGAGAATGCTGCCGAAGACAAGCAGCGCCGTGAACAGGCTGAGACGCGCAACAGCGCGGAGCAGCTCGCCTTCTCGATCGAGAAGCTCATCAAGGACAACGACGACAAACTGCCCGACGACGTCAAGTCCGAGGTGCAGGGAGACGTTGACACTCTCAAGTCGGCTCTCGCCGGCGAAGACGAGGATGCTGTCAAGACAGCCTTCGATAAGCTCAATGAAAGCCAGGTGAAGCTCGGCGAGGCCATTTACTCGCAGGCGCAGGCAGAAGGCGAGCAGGCTCAGGCCGCAGGCGAAGAGCCCGCTGCCGACGAGAACTCCGACGACGATGTCGTCGACGCCGAGGTTGTCGACGATGAGGACGAGAAGAAGTAGGAATGACTGACAAGAACCAGAACCCGGAAGAAGAGCCGAGAGTCACCGACAAACGTCGCATCGACCCGGAGACCGGTGAGGTTCGTCAGCCTGAGGCGACCGCGGGGTCGGAGGCAGAAGCCTCCGGCCCCTCGGCACAGGACGACGCTGCCGAGCAGGCAGCGTCTGACGACGAGCTCACGGTCGACGACATACTTGCCGCCGCTGATGACGAGACTCTTGGCGACGACGAGGCAGACGCCGAGAATGTGCGCGAAGCCGAGCTGCTGAGCGACCTCAAACGCGTGAACGCTGAATACGCCAACTACCGTCGTCGCACGGAAGGCAACCGCGAGGTCGAGAAAGAGAGAGCAACGGGTAACGTGCTGAACGCACTGCTCCCCGTGCTCGACGATCTTGACCTCGCCGAGAAGCACGGTGACCTTGAGGGTGATTCGGCGTTCTCGCAGATCGCGTCGAAGCTGCGCCTCTCGGTGGAACGGCTCGGTCTTGCGAAGTTTGGTGCCGAGGGTGACGCCTTCGACCATAATCAGCACGAGGCGATCTTCCAACAGCCCAGCCAGGACGTGGAGACAGAGACTATCGTCGACGTCGTTCAGACCGGATACTTTGTGGGAGACACACTGCTGCGAGCGGCCAAGGTGGTCGTCGCTGTTCCTGCCGAGTAGGTGCCATGGCAAGTCAAGATTGGTTCGACAAGGACTTCTACAAAGTCCTCGGTGTCGACAAGAGCGTGAGCCAGGCAGATCTCAAGAAGACCTACCGAAAGCTGGCTCGCAAATACCACCCGGACTCGCACCCAGGCGACATCGCGGCTGAGTCGAAATTCAAGGAGATCTCCGAGGCGTACTCGGTGCTCTCCGATGAGGCGCAGCGCAAGGAGTACGATCAGGTTCGCGCGATGGGATCCGGCGCCCGATTTACGGCGCCGGGTTCCAGTGGCGGGAACGGCGGCTTCGAGGACGTCTTCGGCGGGATGTTCGGCGGAGGCGGTGGCGGTGGCTACCAGCAGGCCGACTTCGACGACATCCTCGGCGGGATGTTCGGCGGAGGTCGCTTCGGGCAGCCGAGCGGCGGATACCGCGGGTTCGGCGGCCCGACACCGGGACGTGATGTGACAGCATCCACGACTCTCGACTTCACGACGGCCACCAAGGGTGACACCATCACTCTGCAGACGGCCGACGGGCGGCCCATCAAAGTGAAGATCCCCGCTGGGGTATCGGATGGACAGAAGATCAAGCTGCGCGGAAAAGGGCAGCCCTCGCCCGACGGCGGAGAGCCAGGCAACATCGTGCTCACGGTTCATGTGCGCAAGCATCCCGTGTTCGAACGGGAGAACCTGAACCTGCGCGTGCGGGTTCCCGTGACGTTCGTTGAGGCGACCCTCGGTGCAACGATCGAGGTGCCGACGCTTGACGGCGCACCAGTGAAGCTCAAGGTGGCTGCCGGTACGCCGAGCGGCCGGGTGCTCCGTGTGAAAGGTCGCGGCGTCGAGACGTCAAAGGGAACGGGTGATCTGCTCGCCGAGATACAGGTCGCCGTTCCGGCTCACCTGTCATCGGAAGCCGAAGCCGCTCTCAAGGCCTACCACGACCTTGAGCCGGGCGAGAACCCTCGTGATGAGATTCTTGCGAGGGCACGAGGCTGATCATGGACGAGAACTCACCGGTCTTCGCGATCGCAATCGCTGCCGAGCTTGCGGGGATGCACCCTCAGACGCTCCGGCAGTACGACCGCATTGGGCTCGTGGAGCCCAAACGAACGGCCGGGCGTTCTCGCCGCTACTCAATGCGAGACGTTGAGCAACTGCGTGAAGTGCAGCGTCTGAGCGGAGAGGGCGTGAGCTTGGAGGGGATCGCGCGCATTCTGAGTCTCGAGAACGAAGTCACCCGACTTTCCGGTCGCGTGCGCGAACTCGAGAACGCGCTTGCCGACCAGGTGCTGAAATCGCAGGGTCGGCGAGTCTTCGCCGCGGGTGAGCACGGTGACGTCATTCCCTTGAGAAGCGGAACACGCACACAGAGACGCACGGAAATCGTCGTGTGGCGCCCGCGACGCGACGACGTGTGACGAAATTCATATGACGTCGGCCACCGACCCGTTCGGTGGCCGACGTCATTCGTATGGGTACGGGGACTTCTTCCCACAGACAGCGCGTCGGCGTTCTGCAACAGTGAGAGAACGAGCAGAACAGGAGCAACGTCGTGACGATCCAGTACCCGAGCTACCCGAATCCGCCACAGGGATATGGCGGTCCGGCCCCTGGCGGTCCGGCCCCTGGCATGCCGACCCCTGGTGCTCCGTATGCCCAGCAGCCGTATCAGCAATATCGCCCGATGAGCCGCGTACGCCCGCCGCTCACCCGCACTCAGAAGCGATCTGCGCTCTGGTCGGGAGCCATCGGGTTTCCTCTCATGACCTTGGGGTTCAGCATTGTCGTAACCCTGCTGGGATGGTCGGCCATTGCGGGACTCATCGCCGGCATTGCCGCTCGGGTAGAGAACAAAGACGAAGACACGCTCAAAATGCTCGCCGAACTAGAGGCGATTCGAAGTTACTGGTGGGTATTCGCGCTCGTGCTCGTAGCTGGACTGCTTATCTGGGGTGCTGGTTACGGCGCGAGCATCGGCATCGCCAAGGCCGGCCACGTCAACAAAACAACGGGCGTGACGTGGGCGGGTCTCGGCATCGCCAGCTGTGCCGGATTCATCTTGATGTGGCTGGGGCAGATTATCTTCGCCATAGGAGGATTCTTCGTCGCGCTCCTCAACACCGACGCTGCGGGTGTCAATTTCTTGATCTACACCGGCGTCTTCCTCGTGTTGAGCACCGTTGTTTGGGCGATCGCCGGGGCATTGAGCTGGTGGTGGATGGCGCATTGCATGCGGGAGCGCCACCCGGCGCAACGGTACGGGGGCGAGCCTTATTATGTCTAACGAGAACCTGAACCCTGAAGATCAGAATGGCAAAGCCAATCGACTGGGATACGGGCAGCAGCCAACCTACGGCCCGTCACCCACCGCATACGCCGTGCCGCCGGTGCGTTATCCGCGCCCACCATTGACACGGGCACAGAGAAGAGCTGCGCTTGCCGCGGGAGGCGTCGGATTTCCGCTGATGTCGCTCGGCGTCGCACTGCTGACCGTTGTGTGCACGCTCTTGCTCGTTGGGACTCTAGCGGAGGCGACGGGTGCCTGGGTAGACGGCACCAGCAGTGAATCCGAAGTATTCACGAGAAGCTTGGCCGAGCTTTGGAACGACGCCTGGTGGATTGTCTGCGGCATTGCTCTCGCCGCAGTTGTGGCCTGGGTTGCCGGCTATCTCACGAGCGTGCTCGTGATGAAGCGTGCCCGAGTCAACCATCCCATCGGTACGACGTGGGCGGGGATCGGGGTTGGGGCCGTTGCCTGGTGGATAGTCTCGACAGTGATTGGCACGCTGTTCCAGATCGTCCCTTTCTTTCGCCTGGACGGCAGTTCGAGCAGCTTCAATGACAGCCCGGTGTACCTGATCGTGTGGACAGTCGTGCTTGCCGTTGCCAGCGCGGCGGTGGGCAGCTTCGCTTGGTGGTGGATGGCGCACTGCTTGCGGGCGCGTCGCCCAGCGCAGCTGTACGCGGACGGACAGCGCGCCACCTGAGCGAAAGCACACGCTGGACGCGCTCAGGACGCCGACCATTGTCGTCCACTGGCAGCCGCCCGAGCACGCTTATCCACACACTGCCACGGGCGGGTGTCGAGCTGAGGCGCTGTCTGCGACGGTGAAGTCCTGCCGACAGGGAAGGACCGCGCATGACGAACGCTCGCGACCCACGAATGACGTTTGCGCCGCGCTCGCGGACGAGCCCACAACAAGATTCTCCGGCTTCGAGGCTGATGGTTGCGAAGCCACCGCTCGTTCTGCGTCAGCGCACGTGCGCGCAGCTTGCGGGTGGCCTCAGCTTTCTGCTCATCGGGGCTGGCGTTATCGTGCTCGTTTACACAGTCATGCGTCTCGGGATGCTCCTGCTCTTTGCCGGGACATGGCAATTGGCGCTTGGGGCAGGCGAGGAGCTCGGCGAGACGATCGACCTGGTTCTCGGTCAGGGAGCAGTCGCCACGTTCAGCTGTTTTCTCGCATTCGGGCTCGGCTATGCGGCGAGCCTGTCGGTGCTGCGCGTTGGCAACGTTCACCGGCTCAACCTCACAACGCTGCTCGGCTCAGGCATCGCACTGGTGGCGTGGTCGGCCGTCGCGGGACTCTTCGTTGTGGCATATTTCTGGGGAAATGGGCACTGGCCGTGGCTGGGGAGCCCCGATGCCGCGAGCCAGTTTCTCACTGTGCTGATTATCGGAATGGCGATCGTCAGTTGTGCCCTGGTCGGCTCGCTCAGTTGGTGGCTGGCTGCACACGTGCTGCGTTCGCCTGCGCACGTCGTAGCCTGAGAGGGTGACGTCATTCTCCTTTGACTTGCTCCGTCGGTGGCCAGATATCGAAGCGCCCAATCTCTACGCAGTGGATGCGACCGACCGGCTGCTGCTTGACACTGCAAAAGCAGAGCTGGCGGATGCTGAGAAAGACAGCGTCGTGGCGATCGGGGACCGCTACGGTGCCCTCGCGCTGGGTGCGGCCGCGCTGCACAGCGCCGCCGGCATCCGCGTGCATCAAGATGGTCTCTCGCAGGAACATGCCATTGTCGCGAATGCCGAGCGATTCGGCCTCAGCGAACGCATTGTCATGCGACCTCTCGACGACGATCTGGTGAGTGGTGCTCGCGTGATTCTGGTGCAGCTTCCCCGTTCGCTCGATGCGCTCGACGAGATCGCCGGGCTGATCGCGCGCGCGGCATCGCCGGATGTTCGCGTTTTCGCCGGCGGTCGTGTCAAGCACATGACATCGGCGATGAACGAGGTTCTCGGTAAGTCTTTCGGCAGTGTGAACGCGGGGCTTGCACGCCAGAAATCGCGTGTGATCACGGCATCCGCTCCTCAACCGTGTGGCACGCAGAGGTGGCCACAATCGCGCAGACACGACGACCTCGGGCTGACCATCTGGGCGCACGGGGCAGCCTTTGCGGGAAACCAGATCGACGTGGGAACACGGTTTCTGCTCGACTATCTCGATGCTGTGCCCGCCGGAGCACGCGACGTCGTCGACCTGGGCTGTGGTACGGGGGTGCTCGCCACCGATTTTGCGAAGCGACGGCCGGATGCGTTCGTCACAGCGACCGATCAGTCGGCAGCCGCGGCGGCATCCGCCGGCCTCACGGCCGAGGCAAACGGTGTTGGTGATCGGGTCACCGTTCAGCGCGACGATGGGATGTCTGCCCTGCCTGACGCATCCGTTGATGCGGTGCTGCTGAACCCGCCATTTCACATCGGCGCCTCGGTTCACGCTGGCATCGCGCTGAAGCTCTTCGCCGAAGCCGCGCGCGTGCTCAGGCCCGGGGGCACGCTGCTTGCCGTGTGGAATTCGCACCTGCGCTATCGTGCGCAGCTCGAGCGTCTGGTCGGTCGCACGACGCAGCTGGGTCGCAACGCGAAATTTACGGTGACCGCGTCACGTCGACCCGACTGATCTGTCGGCCGGGTCGATTACGCTGGTGTCATGCGCCAATACCTTGACTTGATGCAGCGTGTTCTCGACGAGGGCGTCGAAAAATCCGACCGCACCGGAACCGGAACTCTCAGCGTGTTCGGGCACCAGATGCGGTTCGATCTGCAGGCGGGTTTTCCCGTTCTCACCACGAAGAAGCTGCACCTGCGAAGCATCATCGGCGAACTGCTGTGGTTTTTGCGCGGCGACACGAACGTGGCCTGGCTGCACGAGAACAACGTGAAGATCTGGGATGAGTGGGCAGACGAGAACGGAGACCTCGGGCCGGTTTACGGTCACCAGTGGCGTTCCTGGCCGACGCCGAACGGAGGGCACATCGATCAGATCGCGAAGGTGATTGAGTCGCTGAAGTCCAACCCCGACTCACGGCGGCACATCGTCAACGCATGGAATGTCGCCGAGGTCGACGACATGGCTCTGCCGCCGTGTCACACGATGTTCCAATTTTATGTGGCGAACGGCGCACTCTCGTGTCAGCTGTACCAGCGCTCGGCCGACGTCTTTCTCGGAGTGCCGTTCAACATTGCCTCCTACGCACTTCTCACCATGATGGTGGCACAGGTCACCGGACTGAAAGTGGGCGAATTCGTGCACACGTTCGGCGATGCGCACCTGTACCTGAATCACCTGGAGCAGACGAAGCTGCAGCTGTCGCGTGAGCCGGGGCCGTTGCCCACCATGCGCATCAATCCCGAACGCACGCAGATCGATTCGTTCGAGATCGCGGACTTCACGCTCGAGAACTACGAGGCGGCCCCCAGCATCAAGGCACCGATCGCTGTATGAGCGTCACACTCGTCGCGGCCATGGGGCGAAACCTGGTGATCGGCGCGGAGGGCGGCATGCCGTGGCACCTGCCCGAAGACCTCAAGCACTTCAAAGCGGTGACTCTCGGAACGACGATGATCATGGGTCGTCGCACATTCGACTCGATCGGTCGACCGCTGCCTGGCCGACGCACGATCGTTGTGACACGGGATGCCGGGTGGCACCGCGACGGCGTCGAGACCGCGCATTCGCTCGGCGCTGCGCTCGCGCTCGCAGGTGATGCACGGGTCTCGATCGTCGGCGGTGGTCAAATCTATGCGCAGGCGATGGATCTCGCCGACCACATGGAGCTCACGTTCATCGATGCCGAGCCCGACGGCGACACCGTGTTTCCTGAGTGGCTGGATGCCGACTGGCGCGAAGTGGCGCGTGATTGCCGCGAGGGCTTCGACTTCGTGTCGTTCGAGCGGCTGCATCGCTAACTCTCGACGTGCGACGCGTACCACTGGAGCTGAACAGCTTGGCTCGGTACAGTGCGAACCATGGGTATCACAATGGAGAATGTCGGCATCGCGGTTCGCGATATTGACGCAACGATCGCGTTCTTCACCGACCTCGGGCTCACGGTGGTCGGCCGTGACACGATCAGTGGCGATTGGGCCGACACTGCCGTCGGGCTTGATGGCAACCACGCAAAGATCGCAGTGCTCCAAACACCAGATGGAGTGGGCCGACTTGAGCTCTTCGAATACATTCACCCCGATGCCATCGAGTCACAACCCGCTCAGCCTAATGAGATCGGCATGCACCGCGTTGCCTTCTCCGTCGATGACATTGACAAAGCGCTTGAGATAGCAGCAGGGCACGGCTGTCAGCCTCTTCGCGGCGTGGCAACCTATGAAGACGTCTACAAGCTCGCATACGTGCGCGGGCCGAGCGGCATCATCGTGATGCTCGCGGAAAAACTGACGACGGACTGACCGTCGATCGACGCGCGAGGGCGCGAACGCGAAGCGGCGACACCACACTGCTACGTTAGCTTCAAGCGAAGGAGCTTCGATGGCACAGCACACGATCGGACTCATCGGCGCCGGCTTCATGGCGGCGACTCACACCACGGCGTGGAAACAGCTCGGCGCCAATGTTGTCGTGTGGTCGCCGCGTTCGGCAGGCGTGTTCGCAGTCGAGCACGGCGTGACTGCCGCGGCATCCATTGAAGACCTCTTGCGCCATGCGACGATCGTCGACATCACGTCGCCGACCCCGTACCACGCTGAGCAGATTCGTGCCGCGATCTCTGTCGATCTGCCCCTCGTGTGCGAGAAGCCGCTAGCCCGCACTACAGACGTGGCACGAGACCTGGTGCTCTCAGCTGAGGCTGCGGGTGTTCCGCTGTTTCCCGCCCACGTCGTGCGATACATGGAGCCCTACGCGACAGCCCGCTCGAGTGTCGCATCCGGTGCGCTCGGCCGTATAGTGCGCTCGGAGTTCACTCGCGAGGCAGCAACACCGGCCGGCGGATCATGGTTCGACGACGATGCAGCCTCGGGCGGAATTCTGGTGGACTTTCTCATTCACGATTACGATCAGGCGCGCTGGATGTTCGGCGATGTGCAACGAGTCGAAGCGACGCAGATACCCGCGACTATCGAGGGCGTCGTGCCGACGCTCGTTGAGGCGCGTGTGATTCTTACCCACGTCGGTGGCGCTGTCACCGAAGTGACGGGGCGTTGGGGACCACCCGAGACGAAATTTCGCACCGCATTCCGCATCGAGGGCGATATGGGAATGATCGATCATGATTCGCCAGCGGAGCATGAGACCGAGTCTGCCGCTGCGCACGAAGACGCGTACCTCGCACAGCTCAGCGACTTCAGCGACGCGATCACCGACGGCGCACCGACACGGGTCACCGCGATCGATGGGCTCGCCGCCGTGCGCATTGCCGAAGCGGCGCATCGCTCGGCAGCATCCGGTGCTCCTGTCGGGTTGATCTGACCGCAGACAGAAATCTGAGGGCTTGGCGGATGCTTCGCAGCTCGCGAAGTGTCAGCATAGAGGTATGCCGCAGACCGACGAAGACACCAGACTCGACGAGCAGCTGACTCTCGGCTCGCCGTGGGTGACGATCGTGTGGGACGACCCGGTGAATCTCATGACGTACGTGGCCTTTGTGTTCCGGAGCTACTTTGGCATGAGCCGAGATCAGGCAGAGAGGTTGATGTTGCGAGTGCACAACGACGGGCGGGCTGTCGTAGCAACCGGCACGCGCGAAGAGATGGAGAGGCACGTCGCCGCGATGCATGGTTACGGTCTCATGTCGACGTTGCAGAAGGCGGACTGATGACGACGGTGGTGCAATGATGCGGGCTTTTCGGCGTTCGGGTGAGCACATCGAGGCGCAGTTCGAAGACATTGAGGTATCGGTGCTCACCAACCTCACCGAGCAGCTGCAAGCCCTAATCGACGGGATTGCGGCAGGCGGTGCCGTCGGCGATGCGGCCGGGTCACGGCTATTTCCGCCCGCGTACCTGCGTGATGACGAGTCGGCCGAGGAGTTCCGGCGATTCACCGTCGATGACCTGACACAGGGCAAGAGGGCAGACGCGGATGCTGTGCTCGAGACGTTTCGCGATCACGGCGCCCTTCCTGTGTCGATGGGGCACACGACAGCGGTGCGTCTTGATCGCGAACGCGCACTGCGCTGGATGCGATCGCTCACCGACTTGCGACTCAGTCTCGACTCGCGCATCGCCGAGCCGACCGACGAGCTCGCGGCGGAGCTCAGCGACGAAGACGTCGAGTCGTTGCAGGGCATGTACGACTGGCTGACATTTGTGCAGGGCACCCTGATCGAGGCGGTTGAGGAGCTCGATGCCCGCTGATGCACCTCACGTCGGTTTCTGCGACCGACGGCCACCTGGTGGTCACTGCTGAAGAAGCGCCTCCAGCTGTTCGACGATCAGGTCGGGACGAGTGATGAACGGGTGGTGACCGGTCGGCACCTCGAATGAGCGTGTCGCCCGGTCGGCGTGGAACCGTTGCAGTTCGACGGATGTGCTGTGGTCGTGCTCGCAGACGATGTACGTCGAATCGACCCCCTGCCAGCCGGCAGCACTGGTCGGCGTCATGAAGGCCCCGGCGGACTGCGCAGTCACTCTGTCCCACCCCCGGCGCTGAGTTTCGTCGTCGGCGTCGTGAAGGAAGCGGGCTCCGAACGACGCAGCGTCGTAGCCAGAGACGCTCAGCGTGCCGTCGCCGTTGTCGCCGATCGAGACGGGATCGCTCTCACCGCTCATGATCGCGCCCTGCGACGTTCCGGCATCAGGAAGATACGACGACACGTAGAGCAGGTGCTCGACGGCGTCATGATGGCCGGCTTCGGCGATGACCGTGCCGCCGTAGGAATGCCCGACGACGATCGCCGAATTCACATTGTCGAGCTCACGGCGAAGCGCCGCGGCGTCTGCAGCGAGGCCGCCGGAAAGTTCGTCGAGAGAGGTCTCACCGCACGAGGGCAACGCAACCGAGCGACTCTGGACCCCCGTGCGTTTCTGCAGAAGCTCGGCAGTCGGCTGCCACCACCATTGCCCGTCTCGCACAAGCGCTCCGTGAACGAAGATCAATTCCATAATGCGTTCCTTCTGTGATTGAGCGTGTGCGGATAGGCATGGGTAATGCCGGGAGCGAAGCTCTGCGTGCCTCGCACGTGCCACGTCAACCGTACGGGGCGCTCCTGTTCGATGGGGATCAATCTGCTCAGAGCAGCGCCGGACGTTCAATTGCGACGTATGGTCGAGACATGGCTGAATCGACGGATGCTGACGGGCGCTACGTAGAGCCGGGGCAGCCCTACGATCGCGACACGAACTACATTGAAGATCGGATTACCCGAGATGGGCGTGATGGCTGGCCCGTTGAAGCGGAACGCTACCGGCTGATCGCTGCGCGTGCGTGCCCCTGGGCGAACCGCACGATCATTGTGCGGCGCCTGCTCGGGCTCGAAGACGCGATTTCGCTCGGCCTGCCTGGGCCGACACACGATCAGCGCAGCTGGACGTTCGACCTCGACCCGGGCGGGGTCGACCCCGTGCTCGGGATCGAGCGGTTGCAACAGGCCTACTTCACGCGCTTCAGCGACTACCCGCGCGGCATCACGGTGCCGGCAATCGTCGACGTTCCCACCGGGGCCGTTGTCACCAATAACTTCCCTCAGATCACTCTCGACTTCGAGACGGAGTGGAGCGCCTTCCACCGCGACGGTGCGCCGGATCTCTATCCCGATGCACTGCGGAGCGAGATCGACGAGGTGAGCGAAATCGTCTATCACGACGTCAATAATGGTGTGTACAAGGCGGGTTTCGCCGGATCTCAGAAGGCGTACGAACGCGCATTCAACACACTCTTCGATCGTCTCGACTGGCTGAGCGAGCGCCTCGAACGGCAGCGCTTTCTTGTGGGTGACAGCATCACCGAGGCCGATGTGCGGCTGTTCACAACGCTCGCGCGCTTCGACGCCGTGTACCACGGGCACTTCAAGTGCAATCGGTCGAAACTTGCCGAGATGCCCGTGCTCTGGGCGTATGCGCGCGATCTCTTCCAGACTCCCGGATTTGGCGACACGATCGACTTCGCGCAGAGCAAAGCGCACTATTACATCGTTCACCGTGACATCAACCCGAGCGGCATCGTGCCGCTCGGGCCAGACGAGACCGTGTGGCTCACCCCACATGGGCGTGAAGAACTCGGCGGTCGCCCCTTTGGAGACGGCACGCCCCCACCCCCGTCGCGCGAAAGTGAGGGCGTGCCGAAACTGCGATCCGCCTAGTTACCGGGTGAATGGAACGGCGATGTCGCACGCCGGGTCATCGGGGCCGATCTCAGCCCAGTCGGCGAAGTAGACCTCACGTGGTCGCCCCGTCGGGGTGAGGCTCTGTTTCTCCAGCCATGCGAACACTTCGTCGTACGCCTGCAGGATCTGCGGAAATCGCACCTGCGCCTTTGAGATGCGTGTGTAGGCGTGCTCGCCGGCTGGTTCGGTCAGCACCGAGACTGGTGCGGAGACATCGGATTCTGAGATAGCGCCGGCGACTGGCACCGCATTCTCGATCTCGCCAGAGGACTCGTCGTTCACCTCCTGGTTGTAGATGGTCGTCAGCGCACCGGCGGGGCCGCCGAACCGGCTGGCGACAGTGAAAAGCCGATGTCCTGATTCTTCAATGAACGACGGAATCTGCTCCGGCCGCACTGTCTTCTTTTCGGTGACGTACGTGGTCTCGTTCACTGTTCTCGTGTGCACTGACATTGTCGGTGTCCTTTCGGGATCGAATTGCGAGATCACGTAGTTCGCGAGAGCGCGCGTTGTCGCGTGCTCGGACTCGACCCGCTGCCAGTACGCGTCGACGATGCCCGGACGCTGGTCGTCATGAGCTTCGAGGAGCCTCCCGATGTCCGCGAGCGGCATCTTGAGTCCTCGCAACAGGACGATCAATCGTGCGAGTGGAATCTGACTCTCGTCGTAATAGCGATACTGGTTGAACGGATCGATGCGCGCCGGCGTGAGCAAATCGGCATCGGCGTAGAGTCTGAGCATCTTCGCGCTCAGCCTAGTGCGATGCCGGAATTCCCCGGCCGTCAACTCGTCCATCGCTCCTCCGTAACCTCGTGCGGCAAGTGCCGCATCGACACTCTCGACTGTGCCCAAGGGGCAAGGTCAAGAAGATCACGCGAATGCCCTGAGCGTACAGGTTCGAGGAGCAGTCGTCTGCTCGTGTGGTGGTCGATGCGAACGCGCGACGCAACCTCATGGACGCAGCTCCCACAGCGCGCTGATGGGGGCCGCTCGAAATGTGGGGCCGAAAGGCAGCGTTTCCTGTCCGGTATAGAGAACGTAACCCGCGATCACGTCCTCGCCGAGTCGATCGCGAAGATGCGTGAGCCCACGGAAATCTTCGGCACATGCCGTTGCCGAGGCCTTGACGTCTATGGCGATGACGCGTCCCGATCTTCTCGTCGAGAACGATGTCCGACGCACACGCTCTGCGCGAACCTCACTGCCACTGCAAAAGGACGCCCGGTATTGTGGGCAGACAATGCACATCATGATCGCGACCGACCAGCATCCTGAGTCGCTCGGCGGTGCGCAGGTTTCGATTCGGCTGCAGAAGAAGTTTCTTGAGAAGGCCGGCCATCAGGTGACGATCGTGGCCCCGGGCATGCACAGGGAGCATCCGCGCGACCCCTGCTATGTCGAGCTTCCGTCGTTTCCCATCACGTTTGACCGCGAATACGCGTTGACGCGCCCCGGCCGCAGAAGCGATCGCACACTTGACGCCGAGATGGCGCGCCGCGGCCCCGTCGACGTGGTGCACATCCAAGGCGATTTCTGGGGCGCTGTCATCGGGCTGCGTTTCGCGCGGCGCCACGGCATTCCCGTTGTGCTCACGTTTCACAACAACATGGAGTTTGGCCTGCGCAAGACCGTGCCGTTTCCGAAACTCGCGACGAAGATGCTGCTGAGTCTCGAGGGGCGTTCGCTCGGCGGCCAGATGTCGCTGCTTCGCCCTGACGCGTGGCGGTACCTCAACGAGCTTGCCCTGAGGGCGGATGCTGTCACGGCGCCCAGCAACCACTTCGCGGCGCTTCTTCGCACGAAAGGTGTCGCGCAAGAGATCGACGTTGTGCGCACGGGTGCAGACGACGACGTGATTGACGATGTACTTGCCGGCCTCGACCGTGATGCGAAGAAGCCTCGCCCCAGCCTCGTGTGGATGGGGCGCATGAGTCACGAGAAGCGCATTCTCGAGTTTCTTCAGGCGGTCAAGCGATCCGGAGTCAACGCCGAGGTGCGGCTCTACGGTCAGGGACTCCTGCTCTCGAAGGCGAGAGAGTTCGTGGCGAAGCACAAGCTGCGAGACCGCGTCGTCTTTGTCGGAAAGGTCCCCTATCGGGATGCACTCGCGGCGATCGCCAACGCCGATGCACTCGCGCAGACCTCCATCGGTTTCGAGACTCAGGGCATGACGGTTTTCGAGGCGGCGGCGCTCGGAACGACGTCGATTGTGTGCGACCCGCAGATCGCGGCGGAGCTTCCCGAGGGCGTCTATGCCGAGCCAGAGAACGATTCGATCGACGCGCTCGCAGCGACAATCACACGGGTCGTCGACTCCACAGCATCCGGTGAGCTCAGTCGTCCCTCTCCCAGTGCGGCCGAAACGCTGCGCCAGAGCGCTCAGACAGCGCGCATGATCGAGATCTATGAGCGCGTCACCGCCTGATTCAGACAGTGCTCGCGCGAGAACTGTGACGAAATGTGAAACGGCCAACGTGACGGATGCCGCTCGACGGCGCATCCTTGGTGAATGACTCGCCAGATTCGCTTCAACGCCTTCGACATGAACTGCGTCGCACACCAGTCCTCTGGGCTGTGGCGGCATCCGGATGACCGGTCGCGTGACTACAACACGATCGAGTACTGGACTCGTCTCGCGCAGCTGCTGGAGCGCGGCAAGTTTGACGGGCTGTTCATCGCCGATGTGCTCGGCACCTACGATGTGTATGGCTCGAGCAACGAGGGAGCGATCAAACACGGAGCGCAGGTGCCCGTGAACGATCCGCTTCTGCTGGTGTCGGCAATGGCCGCCGTCACAGAGAACCTCGGCTTCGGCGTGACGGCGGGCACTGCCTACGAGCACCCGTACCCGTTTGCGCGCCGCCTGACGACGCTCGATCATCTCACGAAGGGTCGCGTCGGCTGGAACGTCGTGACGGGATACCTCCCCAGCGCGGCCCGCAACATGGGACACGACGACCAGATGGAGCACGACGACCGTTACGACTACGCCGATGAGTACCTCGAGGTGCTCTACAAGCTGTGGGAAGGCTCGTGGGAAGACGACGCCGTGCAGTTCGACCGTGAGTCGGGAGTGTTCACGGACCCGAGCAAGGTGCACGAGATCGGGCATGAGGGAAAGAACTTCACAGTTCCCGGCATCCACATCTCTGAGCCAAGCCCGCAGCGAACGCCCGTGATCTACCAGGCTGGCGCGTCGCCGCGCGGCGTGAAATTCGCTGCGGAGAACGCCGAGGCTATCTTCATCGCCAACTCGACGAAAGATGGACTGAAAGAGACAGTCACGCGCATTCGGGATGGCCTCGAGGCAGCGGGCCGCGGCCGCTATGACGCGCGCATTTACGCGCTTATCACGGTGATCACGGACTCCACGCCGGAGAAGGCCCAGGCGAAACTTGACGATTATCTCAGCTATGCGAGCCCCGAGGGCGCAGCAGTCTTCCTTTCGGGCTGGATGGGCGTCGACCTGTCGAAGTACTCGCTCGACGAGCCCGTGGGCAACGTCAAGAGCAACGCCATCCAGTCCGCCGTCGCCAATGTTCAGCGCGGTGCCGACGACGGCACTGTGTGGACGGTCGGCGACATTGCAAAGCAAGGCGCGATCGGTGGGCTCGGGCCGTACATTGTGGGAAGCGGCGAAGAGATCGCTGACCAGCTCCAGGAGATTGCGGAGCATTCAGACGTCGACGGCTTCAACCTGGCATACGCGGTGACGCCCGGCACGTTCGAAGACATCGTTGAGCACGTGATTCCCGTTTTGCAGTCACGCGGCGCCTATCAGACGGACTACACGCCCGGAACTCTGCGCAACAAGCTGCAGGAGAAGGGCGATCGTGTGTCCCCGGAGCACCGTGCCGCTCAGTACAGCTACCGCAATCGGGTCTCGCAGGGGGCCTGAAACTACTCACATGGATGCTGTCGGGCGCTGCGCTCGACAGCATCCATGCCGTTCGGGCGAGTGATAAAACTTTCGGTCGATGCCAGGACGATTTCAGATGCGTAGTCTCTGAGTGTGCCGGGTTGTCTCCGGCAGAAAGAAGCACCGATGTCATCGGTCAGCACGCAGCAGACGAGCACGGGCAAACGTCGTTGGATCGGCCTGGGAATGCTTGCGGCATCGCTGTCGATGATCGTGCTCGACGGCACGATCGTCGGCGTTGCTCTTCCGACGCTCATTGCCGATCTCGGCCTCGATGTGAGCGAGGCGCAGTGGGTGAACGGCATCTATTCCGTCGTGTTCGCCGCGCTGCTGTTGACGACGGGCCGGCTTGGCGACCGGTTTGGCCGACGCCGACTTCTGATCATCGGCATTGTCATCTTCGTCGCGGGCAGTGCTATTGCAGCCCTGGCCTCCTCGGCGGGTACGTTGATTGCCGCGAGAGTAGTGCAAGGCGTTGGTGGCGCACTGATTCTGCCGACGACGCTCTCTAGCGTCAACGCCACGTTCCGCGGTAAAGATCGCGCCATTGCATTTGGTGTGTGGGGCGCCGTGATCTCGGGCATGGCAGCGCTCGGGCCGCTTGTTGGCGGTTGGATCACCACGTCGTTCACATGGCAATGGATCTTCATTGTCAACGCTCCACTCGGAGTGCTGCTCATCGTCGGGGTTCTGCTCACCGTTGACGAATCGCGTGAAAAGATCGAGATTCCCGGTCTCGATGTCGGTGGTCTTCTGCTCAGCGTCGCCGGCTTTGGGCTGCTCGTCTTTGGGCTCATCGAAGGGGAGTCTCTCGGGTGGTGGACGCCGACGTCTGAGCTCACGATCTTCTCGTGGACCTGGGGAACGGATGCCGCGATCTCTGCGGTTCCTCTCGCGCTGCTGCTTGGCTCGGCGTCCCTCGTCGGGTTCGTTCGCTGGGAGCTGCGCCGTGCGAGGTTGGCTCGTTCGGCGATTCTCGATCTCAGTCTGTTCCGTGTGCGCACGTTTCGCTGGGGAAACCTCGTCGCCCTCTGCGTCGCGATTGGGGAGTTTGGTCTGCTTTTCGCACTGCCCCTGTTCATTGTCAATGCGCTCGGCGTCAGCACGCTTCAAGCAGGGCTCGCGCTCGCCGCGATGGGGCTCGGCGCGTTTGTCGCCGGCGCCCAGGCGCGCCACCTGGCGGCCCGCTTCTCGGCACCGACAACCGTGCTGATCGGGCTCGTGCTCGAGACGATCGCCGTCATTGCACTGGTCTTCGTGGTGACGGCATCCGTTTCGCTATGGCTTCTCGCCGCGGTGCTCGTCGTCTACGGGCTTGGTCTGGGGCTCGCGTCGGCGCAGCTCACGGGAACGGTGCTCGCGGACATTCCGGTTGGCGAGTCGGGGCAGGGCTCTGCGACTCAAAGCACAGTGCGGCAGGTGGGGTCGGCGTTGGGCACCGCCGTGATCGGCACGGTGCTTGCGGCGTCGCTCGCCGGAGTGATTCCGGGGCAGTTGGACGCCGTCGAGGGACTCCCGTCGCACCACGCGACGGCGATTACCGATGCCACGGTCAATGCAGCGGGCGGCACGATCGAGCCACTGCGCGAGCAGGGGACACACGGCAAGCTCGGGGATGCGGCACCGGATGTCGTGGAAGCGCTGTCCACGGGCATGGCGGATGCCACCCGCATCTCGCTCGGTGCCGCGGGGATCTTCCTCGCTCTCGGCGCGATCGCCTCGACGGGGCTGCGTCGCTCGCGTGATGACTCGACCCCCAACGCTGGTATCGAGGATTGAGCTTCTTCTCGCTTTGTCGTCCACAGGTAGAAAGTTTTGCGAGTTGTCCACAATGGTGGTGTGATCGGGGGTTTGTGTCGGTAGGAATGTCGGTGGCTGCTGGAAGACTGTGGTCATGCAGAACACAGCGGCGATACCGGGATTCGAGCCTGTGGAGGGTCCGGATGCTGCTGCTGTGCGTGCCGCGGAAGTAGCAGTGGCGGCCGTTGCGAAGCTCGCCGATGTTGACCCGGCCACTCTTACCTCCAACACGCTGCTGACCTATGTCGGTCTTCTGGGAAACATCGCCCGCATTGTCGAGGGCCGCCAAATCTCCAACGTCGGAGACATTGCCCGGCGCTCGGATACGGATGCGGGGTTTGATGGTGTGGCTGCCCGTCACGGATCGTCGTCCCCGACGGCATTGTTTGAGAAGGTGACGGGGGTGAAGAACTCCACAGCGCACCGGTACGCGAAAGTCGCCGAACAGACCACACCGCGGGTGTCTGACACGGGGTTGCCGTTGGATCCGGTCTTCACCCAGACGGCTGCGGCGCTTGCTGAGGGCACGATCGGTTTGGATGTTGCCGAGGTGATCACGTCGGCGTTGGCGCCGGTACTGTCTCGGGTGGCACCGGAACAAGCAGAGTGGGCCGAGAGCACACTGTTGGGTAACGCCACCGGTGCATACGGTGAGGTGCCGGTGTCGGCGGATGCTCTGCGGCAGCAGGCACGCATGTTTTGTGTTGCGTTGGATCCGGATGGTGTGGAACCCACAGCGGAAGAACTCCATCAAGCACGCGCTCTGCTGTTTCGTCATCGGGATGATGGCAGCATGAAAATCACCGGCACTCTCTCCCCGGAACAGGCAGCACAGGTGACACCCGTGTTTGACGCATTCATGTCCAAACGCACCAGCCCGAAGTTCATGGAGACCGAAGAGTTAGCCGCCCACGGCCAGGAACCGGAAGCACGGTCGAGGCAGCAGGAACGTGCCGACGTGTTCACAGCGATCATCGGCGGCACCGGGAAACAGAAGTCCGCACCGAAACTCCACGGCAGAGGACCCACCGTGCTCGTCACCGTGAAAGATCACGACCTCGAAACGGGTACGGGTGCTGCCTGGTCACCGGGCACACCAGCACCGTTACCCATGTCGTTTGTGAAACAGATGCGATGCGACGGCGACACCCGACAGGTGCGTATCGATGAGCACGGTGACGTGTTGAACCTCGGGTACGCCAAACGAGAGTTCACCCCGAAGCAACGCCTCGCCCTCATCGCACGCGACGGCGGCACGTGTGTTGCTGCCGACTGTGACATCCCCGCCTGGCTCTGTGAAGCACACCACGTACACGGGTGGGCAAAAGACGGCAAAACCGACACCACGAACGGTGTCATGCTGTGTTGGTTTCATCACCGTCTGGTTGAACGCGGCGAATGGTCCCTCACCCGCGACAACACAGGGCAACCGAGACTCGTTCCACCAGACTGGTACGTCAACCGACGGTATCTCGGCAGGCGGCGCAAACCCGGGGACAGCTCGCCAGACGACGGCCGCGACCCGCCGGGCCCTGGCCGAGATACCAGGCCGCGCACCTGAGTACGCGGCGGCCCCGAGGGAACACCACGCACGAGTCAAAGTACTCGAAGCGCTACATGGAGTGTGCTCTGCGGTTACTGCGCGAGATGAAGCTCTGTGACATTTGTCCTGCAAATGTCGGGATATCGCTCTCTGCCTCCACGACCCGTGCAATTCCTATCGTCGACAGTGACGAAGGGAAACACCATGACTGCAACACAGACGACTGGTCGGGCGACAAAACGCAACCGTAACGCACGGCGTTCGCTCACCAGCATCCTGACCATCATCATCGCCGCACTTGCCGCTGAGCTCGTGTGGGCAATTGCCGTTCCTCTCGCGGGCATCGAGCTCGTCGTGCCTCAGGCGGGGACGACCGTCGGGCCGGCAGCCATCGCGACATCCGTTGTACTTGCCGGGTTGGCTGCGTGGGGACTGCGGGCGTTCATGGCACGCAGCCGCACCGGGCTGAACGCGTGGACGGCCATCGGAGCTGTTGTGCTTGCGCTGTCCCTCGGCGGGCCTGCGCTCTCGGGCGCGAGCGGCCCCGTGCTGGGAGTTCTGGAGATCATGCATGTCGTCGTGGGCATCGCGCTCATTGTTGGGCTGCGTCTCTCTGCCCGGCATGGCCTCACTCAGCAGACGAACGCGTAACGTGAACTCAGGGAGAACACTGATGACCGACCGAAACATGACAGCAGAGTGCGACGATTGGGCGGTTGGAGCACTCATGAAGCGCAGCCCCTGGTTTGCGCTCGTATGGCTGCCCATTCTGTTGATCGCGCCCGTGGTGACGAGTGCAACGTCGGGGCGCGCCGTCGAACTAATCGCTTACGTCGTGATTGCCGCCTGGTACATCCTGACTGTTGTGCTTTCGTACCGCGATGTTCCGCGGTGGTACGGAGAAGTAGCGGTTATCGTTCTGACCGTCTTGGTTGTTCTGCAATTCGTGATTTCGGGATCGGGACAGAGTTTTCTGTATCCGCTACTCGCGATCGCGGCAGCCACGGCTATTCGTTTTCGCTACGCCCCCGGCGTTGTGATGGCGCTGTCAATCAGTGGAGCTGTCACCGAGGGATTCGAGTCACTGTCACTCTCGAGCGCATTGCTCTTCGGCTTTGCGAGCGTGATGGCGGGAATGAGCACCTACCTCATTCGCTACCTCATCGACACAGTGTCCGACCTGCGCGCGACCAGGCGGCGGCTCGCCGGACTCGCGGTCGCAGAAGAGCGGCAACGCTTCTCCCGCGACCTGCACGACCTGCTGGGGCACACGCTGTCGGTGATCGTGGTGAAGGCTGAGGCGATTCGTCGCCTCGCGGCATCCGACTCTGATGCTGTCGTGATCCACGCACGTGGCATTGAAGACGTCGGGCGCACCGCGCTTGCCGACGTTCGCCAGACCGTCGCGGGCTATCGCGAGCTGCAGCTTGAACACGAACTGGCCGGCGCAATCGAAGCGATGACGGATGCTGAGGTGAGCGCGGAAACATCGAGCCCGACGCCCTCATTGTCACCGAAGGTGGACTCGCTTTTCGCCTGGGTGGTGCGCGAGGCGACTACAAACGTTCTGCGACACTCACACGCCACCCGGTGCACTGTGCGCATCACATCCGATGACGCGGGCGACACGATTGAGATCGCAGACAACGGTCATGGTGCCGTCGCCGCCGAATGGGGTTCGGGCATTCGCGGAATGCGCGAACGCGCATCGCGCGCAGGCGGTACCCTCGACATCGCATCCGATGCCAGAGGGTTCACTCTGACGGTGAGCGTTCCGACAGAAGGGAGCACCACGTGATTTCGATAGTGATCGCTGAAGACCAGACAATGATGCGGTCGGCGCTGACCACCCTGCTCGAGCTGGAAGAAGACCTGAGCGTTGTCGCCGGTGTCGGGCGCGGCGATGAGATCGCCCTCGCAATCCGGGAGCACACGCCCGACGTCGCACTTCTCGACATCGAGATGCCGGGGAAGTCCGGCCTTGACGCGATTTCCGACGTGCGGCGTGAGAACCCGGACACAGCTGTCATCGTCGTCACGACGTTTGGACGTGCGGGGTATCTGCGTCGAGCGATGGATGCCGGCGCGCGTGGGTTCCTCGTCAAAGACAACCCGGTTGAGGAGCTTGCCGCATCCATCAGGCGGGTCGTCGCGGGCGAGACGATCATTGACCAGCTGCTCGCGGCTCAGGCGCTCAGCGCGGGGGAGAACCCGCTGAGCGATCGCGAGGTTGACGTACTCGGCACGAGTGACGGCGGCATCCCGATTTCTGAGATCGCCGCGCAGCTGCATCTGTCACCAGCGACGGTGCGCAATTACCTGTCTGCTGCGATCGGCAAGCTCGGGGCACGCAACCGCGCAGAGGCTCTTCAGCTGGCACGGCGAAACGGCTGGGTGTGACCTACTACTCGAAGACGAGCCATTGCCGCCCGTCGATGATCTCGCGAACTGCATCGAGATGACCCGCGTGGGTGGCTGTCTCGGTGAGCACGTGCAGCACGACGTCGCGCACTGTGGCGAGTCGGTATTCGCCGAAGAGGTCAGCGGGCCACCAGGCGGGCGGAGCGTCGAAGGATGCGGATGCGAGGATGGCGTTTGAGCGCTCGATCGCGTCTGTGTAGAGGGCGATAGCCTGCGAGCCGGTGAGATGCCCAGGCACGTTCCACCCGTCGCCGCCAGACCCGACCCAGTCGATGACAGCCCGGTCGCCGGCAACGGTGCCTCCGAACCAGAACCGTTCGTCATCGAGGGTCAGGTGATGCAGCATCGACGTGATCGACCACCCACTGGGCAGCACACGTTTTCCCATTGCCTCGTCGTCGAGCCCCTCGACGATGCCGAGTACATGTTGACGTTGACTTTCGAGTCGTGCAAGCAGTGCTGCATCTGCCGGGGTTGTCATGCCCACACATTACGGGTCAGCGGAAAATCTTCCAAAGAGGGTCCCTGAACTGGTGTCGGAGACAGACACGTTGTAAACTTGAGTATCAACGACTCAAGTTTTGATTCCAGTATTGATTCCAGTATTGATTCATATGCACCAGTGATGTGCGCAGGCAGGAAGGACACACATGGCAAACATGCAAGGTGCGCCCTCCACGCAGGAGGACGCCAAGAGCGCACTTGAGCAGTTCGGCGTCAATCTCACCGAAATTGCTCGAGCGGGCAAACTCGACCCGGTGATCGGTCGAGATGCCGAGATTCGTCGAGTCAGCCAGGTACTGACGCGTCGCACCAAGAACAACCCGGTACTCATCGGAGAACCCGGAGTCGGCAAGACGGCCGTCGTCGAAGGGCTCGCCCAGCGCATCGTCGCCGGTGACGTTCCCGAGTCGCTCAAGGACAAGCAGCTTGTCTCACTCGACATCTCGGCGCTCGTCGCCGGAGCAATGTACCGAGGTCAGTTCGAAGAGCGCCTCAAGGGTGTTCTGAAAGAGATCAACGACGCCGAAGGCGAGATCATCACCTTCGTCGACGAGCTTCATCTGCTGATGGGAGCAGGCGGCGGAGAAGGTTCCGTCGCGGCATCCAACATGCTCAAGCCCATGCTGGCACGCGGTGAGTTGCACCTCATCGGCGCGACGACCCTCGACGAGTACCGCGAATATATCGAGAAGGATGCCGCACTCGAACGGCGCTTTCAGCAGGTGTACGTGGGGGAGCCCAGCGTTGAAGACAGCATCGCGATTCTGCGTGGGCTGAAGGGACGCTATGAAGCGCATCACGGAGTGACGATCACCGATGCTGCTCTCGTGGCGGCGGCATCGCTCAGCAATCGCTACATCACATCGCGTCAGCTTCCCGATAAGGCGATCGACTTGATCGACGAGGCGATGAGCCGCCTCAAGATGGAGATCGACTCGTCGCCGGTTGAGATTGACGAACTCAAACGACAGGTTGACCGCATGAAGATCGAGGAGCTCGCCCTCAAGAAGGAGAAAGACGAGGCCTCAAAAGAGCGACTCGCCAAGCTGCGCGAGGAGCTCTCGGTCAACCAGGAGGAACTGTCGCATCTTCAGGCGAGATGGGAACGCGAGCGGACGGGACTCAACAAAGTCGGAGACCTCAAGAAGAAGCTTGACGAGGCAAAGACCTCGCGTGACAAAGCGATGCGCGAGGCGAACTACGCCGAAGCCTCGAAGCTCGAGTACACAACGATCAAGCAGCTCACCGAGCAGCTCGAGCAGGCCGAGAACGAGAGCGAGCCTGACGAGCCGCGCATGGTGAATGAGCAGGTGACAGACGACGACATCGCCGCGGTCATTGCTGCCTGGACCGGCATTCCCGTCGGTCGACTTCTTCAGGGCGAGACCGAGAAGCTTCTACACCTCGAGTCAGAGCTGGGCAAGCGACTGATCGGTCAGAAGCCAGCAGTGACTGCTGTGGCGGATGCTGTTCGCCGCAGTCGAGCGGGTATCTCAGACCCGAATCGCCCGACCGGCTCGTTTATGTTCCTTGGCCCTACGGGCGTCGGAAAGACCGAGCTGGCAAAGGCTCTCGCTGAGTTTCTCTTCGACAATGAGAAAGCCATGGTGCGCATCGACATGTCGGAGTACGGCGAGAAGCACACTGTGTCGCGCTTGGTCGGCGCACCTCCCGGGTACGTCGGGTATGAACAGGGCGGTCAGCTCACCGAGGCGGTGCGCCGGCGCCCCTACTCGGTGATCCTGCTCGATGAAATTGAGAAGGCCCACCCCGAGGTATTCGATGTGCTGCTTCAGGTGCTCGATGATGGACGGCTGACCGACGGTCAGGGCCGCACCGTCGACTTTCGCAACACCATCTTGATTCTCACGTCAAACCTGGGATCGCAGTTTCTTATCGACCAGACTCTGTCGTGGGATGAGAAAGAGCGGTCGGTGCATGAACTCGTGCGGCAGGCCTTCAAACCCGAGTTCGTCAATCGGCTTGACGACATCGTCGTCTTCTCCGCGCTCACGCAGGAGGAGCTGGGCGAGATCGTCGAGCTCTACATCGACAGACTGCAGCGACGGCTTGTCGAACGACGCCTCGAGCTCGCCGTCACGCCCGATGCACGGTCGTGGCTCGCGGATCGCGGCTACGATCCGATTTACGGAGCTCGCCCGCTTCGCCGGTTGATGCAGAAAGAGATCGACGATCGTCTGGCTACGGCGCTCCTCGGCGGCGAGATTCACGACGGAGATACGGTGCGGGTCGACTTTGACTCCGCTGGTGATCATCTCACGGTCGCCTCGGTCTGATCGCGATTCGGCCGCTTCCCCCGCGCGGGGGAAGCGGCCTGCGCCGTTGTCCGGCACGATGGACTCGTGACCGGGCATTCGAAGGTGGCGTCTCTCGTTGGGGCTGCGTGGCGACGTCTGCTTGTGCTGCTCATCGGCGGGCTCGTTGCCATTCCGTACGGAGCGATCCTCATCTGGGGTGTTGCCCTCTGGACAGGCGACGACATCGCTTGGTATGCGCGCTGGTCGAGCATCGCTGTCGCCGCGCTGCTGATCGTTCCGGCGACGCTTCCGGTGACGCGCGCTCTTGAGCGCACTGTTGCGTCACAGCTGCTCGACTCCGTCGTTGCCGAACCTCGGGCGCGCGCAACGTTCGCCGACACGGCGCGAGGCGCACTTTTCTTCGCCGGGCATATCGCCTCGGGCGGCATCCTGATCGTGGGAGTCGCCTTCGTCTTTCCGCTGCTTGCCGTGCTGATCGGCGATGCTCTGGGCGACAAAGAAACGGGCGCCGAGCTGATGCGTGACGCCTTCGCCGTTTCCGTTGTCGATCATGCGACAGCACTCGTGCTGTGCGCTGTTGCTTCGGTGCTCATCGTCGCGTTCACGATCGGGGCCGGGTACCTTCTGCCGTGGTATGCGACCCTGCTGCTCGGGCCATCTCGTGACGAGCAGCGCGCCCGCGACGCCGAAGAGGCGTCTGCCACTCGACGTCGCGGAGCACTCGCGCGTGACGTACACGACTCGGTCGGCCACGCCCTCACCGTCACGACAATGCAGGCGATCGTCGCCCGCCGAACGATGGAGAGCGACTCGGATGCCGCGCGTGCTGCGCTCTCTGAGATAGAACGGGTGTCGCGCAGCGCTGTTGCCGAACTCGACTACGTGCTCTCTGTGCTGCGCGACAGAGAAGCGGCACGAGACGACCATGCCCCCAACCGTCGCACGCTGGGTGATGTCGCACTGCTCGCCGAGGAGACACGTGCGGCTGGTTTCAGCGTCGAACTGTGCCTGGATGGCGACCCGGAGCGACTGCCCGCGAGTCTGGGCCGCGAGGCGTACCGCGTGGTGCAAGAAGGGGTCACAAACGCCCTGCGATACTCGGCGACGCCATGCATCACCATTGAGATCGTGGTCGGGCGCGATCAACTCAGTATTCGCATCGACAACGACACGGAGGCGATCCGCGTGATCGACGGGCGCGGGCTCACCGGCCTGCGCGAGCGGGTATCTGTGCTGGGCGGCGAATGCCAGATTGACGTCAGCGACGGGCGCTGGCGGCTTGCCGCCACGCTACCGACGCACGGACCAGCGGGAGGTGCCGCGTGAGCATTCGTCTGGCACTTGTCGACGACGAACCTCTGGTTCGCGCGGGACTGCGCGCAATTCTCGATGCTGAGCCTGGCTTGAGCGTCGTCTGCGAGGGGTCGGATGGCGAAGACGTGCTGAACCTCGTCGACGAGTTCACACCCGATCTGCTGGTCATGGACGTACGCATGCCGCGGGTGAGCGGCATCGAGGCGACCCGGCTTCTTCGACAGCGCCCGGACAGTCCTCGCGTTCTGATTCTCACCACGTTCGACAGCGACGACCACGTCTACGAGGCGTTGAAAGCCGGCGCGGACGGCTTCGTCGTGAAACGCGCGGAGCCGGCGGAGCTCGTGCGTGCCGTGCGGATCGTCGCCGAGGGCGACTCGCTTCTCTACCCCGCGCGCATCCGCCGGCTCGCAACACGGCAAAGTTCGCGAGGAGACAAGCTGGCGACGGCGCACCTCAGCGAACGCGAGAAAGACGTGCTGCGTGGCGTTGCACGCGGACTGTCGAACGCACAGATTGCATCGGAACTCTTCGTCGGGGCGGAGACCGTGAAATCCCATGTCGCCAGCATCCTGATGAAGCTCGCGGCACGCGACCGCACGCAGGCTGTGATCGCCGCATACGAATCGGGCTTCATCGAACCAGGTGCAGCCTTGCCAAGGAACGAAACTCGCTGATTTCCCCCGCGCGGGGAACACATTCCCCCGGGCAGGGGGAGACCCGAAGCGCGCCGATCGCGACGCTGGAATCATGAATACCTCACCTCACATCACAGCCCGTGACGCGGGCATGCAGCACCGTCGCAGCCGCGTTGCCCTCTTCGCTGCACTCATCTGGTCGATCGGCCTCGTGGCAGCATCCGTGCTTTGGCTTGTCGGCCTCGTTGCTGCTCCGTTCGGTACCTTCGTCGCCGACGACTTCACCGCTCTGATCGATGCGCCACCACACGCCGTCGCCTCGCTGCTGCTCGTCGTGGTCGGCATCACGGGAGTGGGCATCGCGACGAGGGCGATCACTCGCGCGGGCACTCCGCCCATCACCCTGCTCGCGGTGTACGCGGGTGCCCTCACGCTGTTCAGTACAGTCGTCGTCGCTGACGCGCGAGTGATGGCGCTGATCGGGTATGCGCTGAGCTTCCGGCTCGTGCCGCTTGACGGGCCGCTGACGCTGCAGCTCGGGATGCTGCTGGGATCGGCAGTGTGGATCGCAGCAGCCGTGCGAGCGCCCGCTGGGCGGATCATCGCGGTGGACGGGAGACGCCCGTCCGGGCTCGCGACGGTTGCCGTTGCCATTGCTGTCGCGGTGCCGGCTATCTACGCTGCAGTCCGGTTTGCGTGGGCGGCGGGGATCCCTCTCGGCATCTCAGACCAGATGCTGGTCGACGGGCAGGAATCCGGCCTCTGGAACATCGGCCTCGGGCTCGCGAGCGTCGCAGCAGCGGTGGCGCTGCTCACGCTCGGCCTCGTGCAGAGGTGGGGCGAGCGGCTGCCGCGCTGGGTGCCAGCGCTCGGCGGACGGCGGGTTCCACTGTCGCTCGCTGCAGTGCCCGTCACGATCGGAGCGCTCGCCATCTTTGCCGGGGGCGTGATGTTTGTTCGCGTGTTCATGACGGGAGCCTTTCCGCTCAGCGAGAACTGGTCGACCGTCGGGCCCGAGCTTCTGTGGCCGCTGTGGGCGATCGCGCTCGCCGTGGCGCTCGCCGAGTATCTCCGACGCCGTGTGCGCATCGACCGCCTTGCCTGAGGTGGGAGAAATCACAGGGAGGAGGGGCGGCCGATACCGGCCCCCCTCCCGCGACTGTTTTCTCGTCTGAGGTGGTGTTCTGACCCTGCAGGCTACGCGTTGACGAGCACAATTTCGTCGAGCGGCCTACGTTCGCGTGGAGCCACCTCACGCGCGCGCAACGTCTCATCGGGCAGCGCTTCCGGTCTGGCAAGCACACCAAGCGCTGCAACTGAGACGACGCGGAATCGCTCGTCAAGATCGAACGCTGCGTGCAACCCCTCAGGATCGAACCCGCCCATCTGGTGAACGTGCAGTCCATCTTTGTGAGCCTGCAGCGTGAGTGTAGCCGCGGCCTGCCCCAGGTCGTATTCTGCCCATCGGCGATCGGTGCCGTCTTCGGTCACCGTCTCGGCGACGTTCACGATAAGAGCTGCAGCGGTGACAGCCCACTGCTGGTTGAAACCAAGCAGGTTTTCGACGATCGCCGCGTGCTCCGCCGTTCCACGGCGAGCCACAATGAATCGCCAAGGCTGAGTGTTGGCGGCGGATGCTGCCCAGCGCGCTGCCTCCAACGCCGACGTGAGCTTCGCCTCGGGAACCGCAACGGTCACGTCGAATGAGCGAGGGCTCCAACGGCTGGCGATCACCTCCGAAATCGGTGAGCTTGTCACAGCAATGCGGTCCTGCGGGGTCATGGATCTCCTTGATGTCGATGTTGGGACGTTGGGCTCCGATACATGCAAACGCATTGGATGACAGAGCTTATTCCGCAGATGTCAGAAATTCTGCTGACGCACGGCGGTGGCGAGCTCGTCGGGAACTGTCGCATCATGCAGACTCGTGGTGTCGCCGAGCGGACGCCCATCGACAATACGAGCGAGGAGGCGCCGGAGGATCTTTCCCGATCGCGTCTTCGGCAGCTCACGCACAGCGAAGACGTGGGCAGGTTTGGCGATCGGCCCGATCTGAATGGCGACGTGCTCACGAAGCGATGCGACGAGCTCGGGATGCGTCCGGGCGAGCTCTGCGTCGCCAACGACAACGAATGCCGCAATGGCGCTGCCTGTGACGGCATCCTCGACACCGGCGACGCCGGCCTCCACAACGGCGGAGTGCGATACGAGCGCCGACTCGATCTCGAGTGCCGAGAGACGATGCCCCGAAACATTGATCACATCGTCGATGCGGCCGAGCACCCGGGTGTCTCCATCAGCATCCACAGTGGCGCCATCGCCAGACGCGAACCATCCCTGCCGCCAATAGTCCGCCCAATAGGAATCGCGATACCGCTCCGCATCGCCCCACACTGTACGGGCAAGCGCGGGTCCCGTGCGATCGACGACGAGCGTTCCGCCGACGCCGGGGGCAGCCGTGTTGCCTGCGGCATCCACCACCCGCGTCGACAATGCCGGCAAGGCCCTGGTCGCCGACCCTGGTTTGAGCGTCGAGACCCCCGGCAGCGGCGCGATCACCGCGGCTCCGGTCTCCGACTGCCACCACGTGTCGATAATGGGGCATTCGCCCCGGCCGACTCGCTCGTGAAACCAGCGCCAGGCCGATGGATTGATCCCCTCGCCGACAGTGCCGAGAAGCCGGATGCTCGACAGGTCGTAGTGAGCGGGTGGTCCGTCAGGAAATCGGCCCATCAGCGACCGAATCAGCGTCGGAGCCGTGTAATACGTCGTCACCCCGTACCGTTCGATGATCTCGAAGTGCCTGCCAGCATGCGGAGTGTCGGGCGTGCCCTCGTACATCACCTGCGTGGCGCCATTCGAGAGGGGCCCGTAGATTGAATACGTGTGCGCCGTCACCCAGGCAAGGTCGGCCGTACACCAGTGAACGTCGTGTGGCTTCAGATCGAAGATCGCCCAGTGCGAATAGCTCGCCTGAACGAGGTAGCCGCCCGATGTGTGAACGAGACCCTTGGGCGTACCCGTCGTTCCCGATGTGTACATGATGAACAGCGGCGTCTCGGCGTCGAAATACTCAGGAACATGGGTGTCGGATGCTGTCGCGACAACGTCGTGCCACCAGAGATCGCGGCCATCAGTCCACGGTACGTCTGGCGTCTGCTCGCCCGTGCGGCGAATCACAAGCACATGCTCGATGCTTGGTGACTCCGCCACCGCGGCATCCGCCTGCGCTTTGACGGGCACGGCCGCACCGCGCCGAAATTGGCCATCGCTCGTGATGAGAAGCTTCGCGCCCGTGTCGTGAATGCGAAACTTCACGGCTTCGGCGCTGAACCCGCCAAAAACAAGCGAGTGGATCGCACCAATGCGCGCGACGGCCAGCGTGGCGATCAGCGTCTCGGGAATGACGGGGAGATAAATGACAACGCGGTCGCCCGTGCCGACGCCCAGAGCGGTGAGCGCGTTCGCCGCTCGTGACACCTCGCGCTGCAGGTCGGCGTAGGTGAGGGTGCGACGGTCGCCGAGCTCGCCCTCGAAGTGCAGAGCCACAGTGTCGCCGCGGCCGGCAGCGACATGCCTGTCGACACAGTTCACTGCAACGTTGAGAGTGCCACCAGCGAACCACTCGGCCTTCGGCACAGTGAGCGCTCCGTCATCTCGCTGTCGCACGGGCTCCCATGTGTGAACTGTATGCCATGGAGTGTGCCAGTCGAGCCTGCGTGCTGCTTGCTCCCAGAAAGCGAGTGGGTGCGCATCCGCCAGTGCGACGTCTGCCGCTGTGACGTTGGCCGTGAGTGCGAGGTGCTCCGGGGCTGGGTAGAGGCTCGTGTTCCTCGCGTGCACGTCGATTGCTGAAGTCATACCCCGACCGTAAGCGTCGTGGAGAGTCGGCCGCGTGCAGCAGTGAAACTCTCTGTAACAGAGCGCGGTCAGCGGCTGAAGAGGGGGAGGGGCATGCCGATGCTCACGAGCACGGAGCCGAGTCCGTAGCCGACGACGCACACAAGCAGCCCAATCACTGGCACCCAGTACGCCATGCGGCTCGTGACAAGACGACGAATCGTCCAGATGGTGAACACGATCACCGAGGCGATGGGAACCCACAGTGCGATCGTCGTGCCCAAGCCGATGAGACCGAAATTGCAGTAGCGACCTACTTCGATGCAGGGAATTGTCGATAGCCCGAGAAAACTCGCGACAAGCAGCGTGAGGCCCACCGTCATGACGAGCAGCACCTGCAGTACGACGGATGCCACGAGGTCCCATTCAGGGCGTGAAGAGGCGGGAATCCGGCCGGGCATGCGGCAAGTATGCCACTGCAAACTGGACGCTTTCGGAGGAATTCCCGTACGTCATATGACGGTCTGTGTCACCGCACGACGCGGGATGCTGGGCAGCATCCGTTTCGCCGTCATTCTGTGAGTGCTAAGAAGCGAATGCCTGTCGAATCTCGGCGATGAACGCGTCGATGTCGGCCTCTGTGGTGTCGAACGCGCACATCCATCGCACTTCGTTGTGATCGGCGTCCCAGTCATAGAAGCGAAACTTCTCACGCACGGTGTCGGCGATGCCGTCGGGGAGTTTGACGAAGATTGCATTCGATTGCGTCGCCTGCGAGAAGGTGACGCCGGGCAGCTCGCCCTGAGCGATGAGCTCGTCGAGCCGACGACGCAGTTGCGCGGCAATCGCGTTCGCCTGCTGTGCCGAGCGCTTCCACAGATCGCCCTCGAGCAGGGTGATGAGCTGGGCAGAGATGAAGCGCTGTTTCGATGCGAGCTGCATGTTCATCTTGCGCAGGTAAACGAGCCCGTCGGACGCCTTCTCGTCGAAAACCACGATGGCCTCGCCGAACAGCATCCCGTTCTTTGTTCCGCCAAAGCTCATGACGTCAACGCCCGCATCCCTCGTGATGGTGCGCAGCGGAAGGTCAAGAGCCACGGCGGCGTTGGCGATGCGTGCGCCGTCCATGTGCAGCTTCATGCCGCGCTCGTGCACGTGATCGGCGATCGCACGCACCTCTTCTGGCGTATAGAGGGTTCCGACCTCGGTCGACTGCGTGATCGACACGACGAGCGGCTGAGCCCGGTGCTCATCGCCCCAGCCCCACGCCTCGGTATCGATCAACTCGGGGGTGAGCTTGCCGTCTGGCGTGTCAACGGTGAGTAGCTTCATGCCGCCGACGCGCTCAGGTGCGCCATTTTCGTCAACGTGAATGTGGGCGGTGGATGCTGTGATCACAGCGCCCCATCGAGGCAGCATCGACTGCAATCCGATCACGTTCGCCGCTGTGCCGTTGAACACGGGGAACACCTGGACCCCGTCTCCGAAGTGGCGTTCGAACACATCGGCGAGGCGCGCCGTGTAGACGTCCTCTCCGTAGGCGATCTGATGGCCGCCATTGGCAGCGACGATCGCGTCGATGATCTCGGGGTGCGCGCCGGCGTAGTTGTCGGAGGCGAATTGCTTGACTGTGGGATCGTGCAGAGAGTTCACACCTCCATCCTCACCCATCCGACGGCATCGATGCTTGCATCGGGCGCAGGAATCCTGCGATATTGCGACGTTTGGGCGAACACCGGCGGATCACAGTCGTTTCATGTACTCGTCGTAGAGCGCGTCCCAGCCGGCAGCATGGGCGGCGTCGCCGACGACGAGCGGAATCTGGATGCCGCCCGCGACAGCGTCGAGCGCCTGTAGGCAGATGTGCCACCCGGCCGCAAGGCTCGGCGCGAGAGAGACATCGGCAAACACATGGCTGAGCTGCACGATGGTGCCCTCGGGCGACGGAGCCAACTCGATGTCTATGCGGTCGTCTGCCCACATCAACGACAGCATCTGCTGCGTTGCCGCGGTCAGCACTTTGCCCAGATTGGCGTTCGCCTCGAGGTCATCGGTCTGGCGCAGCGAGATGGTTCCCAGCCGGTCGAGATCACGGTCGGGCGAGAACGGCGCCCAGCGCACGATGATTGCGCGTTCCGTGAGGGCGGGCCACAGTGTCGCCGTGGAATGCTCCATCGTCCGTTCAAGCGTGAGCAGCTGGTGCGTGCCCATGTCGATGAGCGTCGCGCCGAGGGGATGCTCTGGCAGTTGGAATTCGGCCATGCCTCCAGTGTGCGATGTGTCTCGATGCTCGTCCAGCACCAAAATGGCGACCGCCCGCAGAAGCCTGCGGGCGGTCGTGCTCAGACGCCGACAATCAGCGGCTGAGGGCCTCCCCCCATTTCACGCGCGAACCCATCTTGAGCAGCGAATTCTCGTAGATGCGTGAGCCGATGATCACGACGACGACTGCGGATACTGCGAGAACGAGCAGTGATAGAAGCGGCTCCCACCATTCGGCTGTGCCGAGGAACAGCCGCATCGGCATGCCGACCGGAGCCGAGAACGGTACGTACGACATGATGCCGAGCACGAGCGGGTTGTCGTGGAAGAAGATGACGAGGAAGTAGGGAAGCATCACGAGCATCGTGACGGGTGTCGTTGTCGACCCAATATCTTCCTGTCGCGACACCATCGAGCCGGTGGCTGCGAACATTGCTGCGAGCAGAATGAATCCGATGGCGAAGAAGGCAACGAACCACACGATGGGGGCGCCGAGCCCAAGCAGCAGGTCACTCTGACCGATC
The DNA here is from genome assembly GCF_011751765.2 of Paramicrobacterium chengjingii. Classification (GTDB taxonomy): domain Bacteria; phylum Actinomycetota; class Actinomycetes; order Actinomycetales; family Microbacteriaceae; genus Paramicrobacterium; species Paramicrobacterium chengjingii. Next base: position 2,721,479 of record NZ_CP061169.1, on the reverse strand, counting down.
ACCGAGAGACCGATGATCGACAGCACGGCGAGCACAGCAATCTGCCCGAACGCCAGAATCGAGTTGCCGAGCACTTTGCCCGCAAGCAGCGAGCGCACGGGGATCGCCGACATGAGAATCTCGACAACGCGAGTCTGCTTCTCTTCAACGACGCTCTGCGCAATCACCTGCCCGAAGGTCATTGCAGACATGAAGAACACAAGTCCGAAACCGATGGCGACGAAATAGGCGATGAGCGGGCTCTCGGCGCTGGTGTCCAGAAGCGTCACCTTCGGCGTGATGCTGAGCTGCATCATGAGCGACGTCGGCGCCTCGGTATCGGCGATGATGGCCACCCCGACCGCTGAATCGTCGGGGATCAGAGCCGCGTCGGCATCGCCGTCTGCGACAAGGGTCTTCGCTTCGTCGACGCTCGACACCTCCGTGACGTCATACCCGTCGACGCCGTCGAGCGCAGACGACGCCTCGCCAACCGTTGCGATCGGAGCATCCGATTGGTTCTGCACCGTGAGGCCACCGATGATCAGCGCGCCGATCGTGATGACGAACAGGATGATCGTCGAGATGACAAATGCCTTGCTGCGCAGTCGCGCCATGATCTCGCGTTCGGCGACAAGCCAGGTGCTCGAGGTGAAGCTCGGGGCGTGCGTGGGGGTGGTCATGCGATGACCTCCTTGAAGATCTCTGCGAGCGATGGATGCTTCGGAGCGAACGTTGTGACGGCACCTTCGTCAACGGCGCGGCGCAGCACGTGCTGCGCCGTCGCGTCGTCGTCGACATCGAAGATCGCATAGCCGCCGTCGAAGTCGAGAACGCTCACGCCCGGCGTTTCACGAAGCCAACCTGCGTCGCCGGTGAAGAGTAGTTCGAAGCGATTCGCCGAGTGCTCGGCGCGCAGCTGCTCGCGAGAGCCGCTTGCGCGAATTTCGCCGCCGGCGATGATCACGAGGTCGTCGCACAGACGTTCGACGATGTCGAGCTGATGGCTTGAGAACAGCACGGGAACCCCGCCGGATGCGTACTCGCCGAGCACGCCGACGACGGTGTCGACAGCCAGTGGGTCGAGTCCGGAGAACGGCTCATCGAGAATCAGCGTCGTCGGCTCATGCACAAGAGCGGCGGCGATCTGCGCACGCTGCTGATTTCCGAGCGAGAGGTCTTCAATGGGGTCGTTCGCCCGTTCCGCGAGATCGAGGCTCTCGAGCAGGCTGTCGGCGTTTCGCTGTGCATGGGCGAGGCTGAACCCGTGAAGCCGTGCGAGGTAGATGAGCTGCTCGGCTACCTTCATCTTGGGGTAGAGGCCGCGTTCTTCCGGCATATAGCCGAATGCACGTCGGTCGGATGCCGAGAGTGGACGTCCATCAAAGCTGACGCTTCCTGAGTCTGACGTCAGTAGGCCGAGAATGATCCTCATCGTCGTCGTCTTACCTGCGCCGTTGCCACCGACGAAGCCGGTGAGGCGGCCTGGCGCGACCGTAAAGCCTACGTCATTCAGAACACGGCGTGTTCCGAAGTTCTTGGTGATGCCGGAGATCTCGAGCACTGTCGATCCTTTCATCGGGTCTGACTCAACGTTATGGCTCGGCATTGCCTGACGGCATCCGCCGCTGGGCGGGTTTCGGCTCTCATCCGCCAGGCGGAGGACCCGAAGGTAGGACAGTCGATCCCTGGTTGAACATGGCATTCCTCGTTTCGTGACACGGCGCGACAGTAGGAACATGAATACAACACAGGAACGCATAGCACTCGTCACCGGATCCAATCGAGGAATCGGTAGGAGTGAAGCCCTTGCTCTTGCGCGAAGCGGCGTCGACGTGATCGTGACGTACCGTACGGGCGCGCAGCAAGCCGAAGCGGTGGTCGACGAGATCGCAGCGCTCGACCGCCGAGCCGTAGCGCTTCCCCTCGACGTCACTGACGCGGACTCGTTCGATGCATTCGCCTCGCAGGTGCGCACCGAGCTCTCTGACGGCTGGGGGCGCGACAACTTCGACATCCTCGTCAACAACGCAGGTGCCGCGGTATGGACTCCGCTCGGCGAGATCGGCGCACAGCAGATCCGAGACGCCTTTGACATGCATGTCGTCGGCGTTGTGATGCTCACACAGGCTCTTGAGCCGTACATCGCCGATGGGGGCCGCATCATCAACACATCGAGCGGTCTCTCTCGGTTCGTCGGCGAGAACGGCTACTCGGTGTACGCGGCCGCGAAAGGGGCGGTCGAGGTGTGGACACGCTACCTTGCACGAGATCTAGCTCCGCGCGGTATCACCGTGAATGCGATCGCGCCCGGTGCGACGGCCACCGACTTCGGTGGGGGATCGCTCCGCGACGACGAAGGCATCCGTGACGTGCTCTCGGGCATCATCGCCATGGGCCACGTCGGGCAGCCGGATGACATCGGAGCAGCTGTCGCATCGCTCGCCTCCAAGAACATGGGGTGGGTGACGGGCCAGAGAGTCGAGGCATCCGGAGGAATGCGGCTCTGAACCGCGTCGGGCAGAATGAGCACATGATGAGTGACGACAGGGCGCAGCTCGCGGACTTCCTTCGCACCCGCCGAGCTGCGCTTCAGCCCGAAGACGTCGGTATGCCGCGGGGGCCGCGCCGTCGGACGGATGGCTTGCGTCGGGAGGAGGTCGCCGCGCTCGCCGGCTTGTCTGTCGACTATTACAGCCGCATGGAGCAGAGCAGAGGCCCGCATCCGAGTGAGCAGATGCTCGTCGCGCTTGCGAGAGGGCTTCGCCTGTCGCTCGATGAACGGGACTATCTTCTGCGCCTCGGCGGATACCCTGTGCCGCGCCGCATCATGCGCGGAGACCACGTTGATGCCGGAATCATGAGAATTCTCGATCGCCTCGCTGATACTCCGGCCATGGTCGTCGGCAGCGCGGGCGAGATTCTCTATCAGACGGGACTCGCGATCACGCTTTTCGGCGACGAGACGCGGTTCTCGGGCCTCGAGCGCAGCGTTGTGTATCGCTGGTTCACCGCCCCGGACTCCCGGACGGTCTATCCAGACGATGATCACGAGCAGCGCGCGCGGGACTTCGTCGCCGACCTTCGGACGGCCTACGTGCGCGATGGGCGCCCCTCGCCCGCGGCCGACGTCGCCGATGCGCTGACGGAATCAAGCGCCGAGTTCAGAACGTTGTGGGCTGAGCATCGCGTCGAGCACAAACACAGTCAGTACAAGCGGCTTGTCCACCCTGAGGTCGGAGTCATGGAGGTCTATTGCCAGTCGCTGTTCGACATCGACCAGAGTCAGGGGCTCCTCGTCTTCACGGCGACGCCGGGGAGCGAAAGCGCCGAGAAGCTCCGACTGCTGGGCGTTCTGAGTGGCCACGTTGTGTGAAGAGGGCGGCATTCTGAGCTCGTGAGTCGTCGGAGTCTGAGAGACTGACGTCGTGTGGTTTTCAAGCAAACGCTCCTCGATAAGGCAGACGTCGGATGCCACGGGCACACCGTTCGGAATTGGCGTGCCTGTGCACGTGGTCGACGGTGCCACGGGCGACAGCTTCGCAGACGAACCGACGGGGCTCATCGTTGGAAGCGGCGCCGTACTCCCGCACAGCGGCGTGACCAACCAGAGTGTGCAGGCGCGCGTCTGGACTGTGCAGTTCGACGAGCCGCAGCATCTCCGTGACGGGCGAGGTCCGTTCTCACGCGCCGAGGTCTCAGAGGAGTTCCTCGTTGCAGCGCCGCCTCTCGGCGACGAAACGGGAGACTCGGCAGTGCAGAGCCCAGCAGACGAGCCCGGTCAGGCGCGCGGAACGACGACGCCGTTCTCGTAGGCGAAGACGACTGCTTGAATCCGGTCGCGAAGAGCAAGTTTCTGCAGAATCTTTGAGACATGCGACTTCACCGTCGCGTCGCCGACATAGAGACTTCGAGCGATCTCGGAGTTGGACAACCCTTGCGCGACGAGCTGCAGAACCTCTGCCTCTCGTTCTGTGAGCTGCCCGAGTTCAGCAGCAGCACTCGGGCGTGACGCAGCGGGCGCACTGGCAGATGAGAATCGCTGGATGACGCGACGCGTCACCTCGGGCGACAGCAGTGCGTCGCCCGAGGCGATGGTGTGCACAGCCTCGACGAGCTTTTCCGGGCTTGAGTTCTTGAGCAGGAAGCCGCTCGCTCCTGCCTCGAGTGCGGCGAAGAGGTAGTCCTCTCGATCAAATGTTGTGAGCATAATGACGGCAGCGTCGGTTGATGCTGTCACCTGGCGCGTCGCTTCGAGTCCATCGAGCACGGGCATCTGTACGTCCATGCAGATGAGGTCGGGCGCCAGCTCGCTCGCGAGATCAACGGCGACCTGTCCATTCTCGGCTTCGCCGACGACCTCGATGTCCGGCTGAGCATCGAGGATGATGCGAAAGCCGGCACGCACCATCTCGTGATCGTCGGCGAGAAGTACTCGAGTGCTCATGCTGTTGCTCCGGTGGGTAGGACTGCCTCGGTGATGGGAATGCGTGCGCGTACGAGATAGCCGCCACGCGAGCGGGGGCCGATCTCGATGTCACCGCCGACGGCGGCGACACGCTCGCGCATTCCCAGGTGACCGAGTCCACCCGGTCGAGGCTTGACGGGAACAAGACCGGTGTTGGCGATTTCAAGTTCGACGGCGAAATCGAGATAGCGCAGACGAATGTCGGCCGTTGCCTCGCGCCCCGCGTATTTGCGAACGTTGGTGAGGGCTTCCTGAGCAATGCGAAAGAGCGTGAGCGACACGGTTCCCGCGAGCGGGCGCGCGGATCCGTGCACTTCGAAGTGCGTGGGCAGTCCTGCTTCCGATGACTCTCTGACCAAGTCGCTCAATTGGGAGGTGCTGATCGTGCTCACGCTGGCCGACGCCTCCTCGTCGTCGCCTTGGCGAAGGGTGCCCACAAGATGATGCAGCTCGTCGATTGCGGTGCGTGCGTTCTGCTCGATGTTTGCGAGCGATGACCGCGCAGCATCCGGATTTGCGTCCATCACCGTGCGCGCAGCGCCAGCCTGCACTCCCATCACCGATACGTGATGCGCGACGACATCGTGGAGCTCACGGGCAATGCGAACCCGCTCAAGTGCAACAGCTTGGGATGCTGAGCGCTCGCGCTCCTGCTCGAGCTGCATCGTGCGGTACTCGAGTTCTGCGCGTTGCCGGGCAGACCGGAACGCATGAGTTCCGAAATAGGCGGCACCACCGAAATACAGCAGATTTGTGATGACCTGAATGCCGAAGTATGCGAGCATCGCGGTCTGCGTGCCAAATCCGTTGTAATCGCCGCGAATGCTCGGATCGGTCACCGCGGTCACCATGGCGATCGCGAGCCAGATGAGCATCGCGCCAATGATTGCGCCGAGCGTGAATCGAACGATGCGTCGGTCGCTCACCCATGCCCCGACCGTGTACATCGAGACGAACAGGACAATCTGGCTGAAGAGCAGCTCGCTGGCCCCCAGCTCCATGCCCGCGATGTACGCTGCGGCGACGACGAGTGCGGTGACGCTGGGCCAGCGGCGCCGAAACACGAGTGCTCCGCACATGACGGCGGCCCAGACGATCGTGATCCACATCTCGGAGTGCTCGCCCATCGCGCCCGCCAGCCGGTACAGCACAGCGCTCGGCATCATGCACGCGAAGAGCACGAGCGCGCCGAGAGCATCGCGCCGACGGCTTGCCACAGTGGCTGGCGGGCGCTGCCACGTCTGCTCTATCGGGTCGAGAGTGTCGCTCATGCGTCAACGGTAGCGAGAATGTGCGCACAGAGCATCCGCCACGGGGCGGATTCTCACAACAGGCCGCGCGTCAATCTGCGCCGGTGATCCCTGACGTCGACTCGATGACGTCGCCCATCTTCTTGCCGAGCGCCTCGTAGAACATCGACAGGGGGAACTCGTCGTCGAGAACGGCATCCGTCATTCCACGAGGGAGCCCCGAGAGCGTCTCGTCATCGAGCCCACGTGCCCAAGCCGAGGCCGGATGAGGCTCGAGCACGGAGCAAACGAGGTCATAGGCGGCGAGCCAGTGTGATTTCTTCGGACGATCGATCGAGCGCCAGTACAGCTCGTTGATGGCGTCTCCGAGAGCGACAACGACGTCGGGCACGTCGTCCCAATCGATCGTGAGCTTTGTGTCTGTCCAGTGCAGCACGTCGTGTTGGTGCAACCAGGCAAAAAGCAGCTGCCCGCCTAGTCCGTCGTAGTTGCGGCTGCGTGTGCCGGTGAGGGCGAACCGGAAGATGCGGTCGAAGATGACGGCGTACTGCACAAGCTTTGCATGGCGCAGCACCGCGCTCTCAGCGTCTGTGAGAGGGTCACCGTTGCTCTGCTCCCGTATTGTGAGTTGCCGCTCGAGGCGCACGGATTCGCGGAACGCCGTCATATCGCACCGCATCTCTTCAAGCGAGTACATGAAGTAGGGGGAGCGCTGCTTGATCATGAACGGGTCGAACGGCAGGTCTCCGCGCATGTGTGTGCGGTCGTGGATGAGATCCCACATGACGAAGGTTTCTTCGGCGAGCTGCTGGCTCTCGAGAAGCTCGCGGGCGTCGTCTGGCAGGTCGAGTTTTGTGATATCGGATGCTGACGTCACAACGCGGCGAAAGCGCGCGGCTTCGCGATCCTGGAAGATGGCTCCCCATGTGAATGGGGGAATCTCACGCATAGCGACGGTTTCGGGGAAGAGTACCGCCGCGTTGGTGTCGTAGCCGGACGTGAAGTCGATGAAGCGAATCGGGACGAACAGCTTGTTCGAGAACTCGCCTGCTTCGAGCTCAGCGATGAACTCGGGCCAGAGCACCTCGACGAGCACTGCTTCGACGTGGCGGTTGCGCGAACCGTTTTGCGTGTACATGGGAAAGACGACGAGGTGCGTCAAGCCGTCGACGCGGTGCTGCTCTGGGCGGAAGGCGACGAGCGCGTCATAGAAGTCAGGAATGCCGAAGCCGCCATCGACCCACCGGGTGAAATCGGCGCGCACCGCGGCGAGGTACTCCTCATCCCAGGGGAAGAGCGGAGAAAGTTCGTTCACGCCATCGATCAGATCAGCGACGTGGCTGCGCGCCGTCTCGTGAGCATCCGTGTCTTCGATCGACCCGTCTTTGGACTGCAGAGCCTGAAGAGCGGTGGCCGCAGACTTCAGCTTGAGCCAGGCCGGGTTCGTCGTGATGCCGCCGTCGCGTGAGACGGGGCGTGCGGCAGTGTCGACAGCGGCATGTTCCATAGGAGCCTCCTCGCTCGTTCGATGTTCGCGCTTCGCTTTCGAGCCTATGCGGGAATGCATCGTGAAAAGTGGACGAGCTGCGGATAATCATGCGTATCACGAGCTGTCACGCAATTCTCTAGCGTTAGACCCGTGGTGCACGAGCGTAATGAGCGTTGACCGAAGTGCTGAGGGACCGTGCACATGCGTTCAGGCTTCAGTGCTCGAGCGGTGGAGCCGCGAAGTCTGTATTACCGTAGCTAAGTTGACAATGATCGACGGAGGCGTGCCATGCGCATCGATGTGAACGAGGTAACGAAAGGCAAGAACGCCGAGGTTCTACCGCCCACCACTGTGACGGTGCAATCCGAGCACGTGACGTTCGTGCGCGCCGACACCGAACAGCGGCCGACCGTGCTCGGCTTGATCGTCGCGGGCCGCATGAAACCGTCGAGCGGTGACGTGACAGTTGACGGTGAGCGCTCTCCGAAGCGTCTGCGTCGTACCATTGCGCTCATCGACGCACCCGACATCAGTGACCCTGCGCCGAACGTACCCGTGTGGCGTGTTGTCAGCGAGGAACTCATGTTCGCGGGCCGACCCGCGCACCCCATCGCTGTGCGCGACGCTCTCGATGAACTTCACCTCACGGCAGAGCGGCGACTCGATATGGCGCAGCTTGAACCGACGGCCCGGGTGAGGATGCTGCTTGAGCTGGCGTCCCGCCGACCGGGCGTCGAGGCACTTGTCCTCGTGTCGCCCGACCGCCACGGCGGTGACCCCGTCGAGTGGTGGCGGGTGTGCCGCACTTTTGCCGCGCGGGGCTACGGCGTTCTTGTGATCGCCGGCTATTCTTCGGCGACGGCCATCAACGGGCTGTCGGGGCCCGACGTTTCTGAGACCGTCGCAGCCGACGCCGTGCCTCTGTTTCAGACGGGAGAACTTTCATGAAGGTCTTTGCAATGCTGCGCGCGGAGTTCGCGCGGCTCACGGCTACGACGATGGCGAAGGTCGCCCTGCTTGCTCTGATGGTCGTCCCGTTGCTGTACGGCGGCCTGTACCTCTGGGCGAATCAAGATCCATACGACAACCTCGACCAGGTTCCCGTCGCCCTCGTTGTCGACGACGAAGGAACGACGTCCGACGGCGACTACACCAACTACGGCGACGACGTGGCAGAGTCTCTGCTCGAGGATGGCACGTTCTCATGGAGCCGCGTCAGCAGAAGCTCTGCCGAGCACGGTGTGGCATCGGGCGACTTCGACTTCTCTGTGACGATTCCTGCTGCATTCTCAGAATCGCTCGTCTCGCCTCAGACCGACGACCCCCGTCAGGCCGAGGTCGTGCTGACGACAAACGATGCGAACAGCTATCTTGCGTCGACGATCGGCGAATCTGCGATCACGACGATCAAAGAGCAGATCGTATCGATGGTGAATGAGCAGGCGGCGAGCAGGATGCTGGATGCGATCGCCGAAATTCGGGTCAACCTCGTGAGCGCTGCGGATGGTGCAGACAAGCTGGCCGACGGTGCCGAGACAGCGTATAACGGCTCGAGCGACCTTGCGGATGGGCTCGCGAAACTCACGACGGGGGCCACATCGCTGTCTGATGGGCTCGATGAACTGAAGAGTAAGACGCAGTCTCTCCCGGGGCAGACAGAAACGCTGGCCAATGGCGCCGCTCAGGTGGCGGCAGGAAACCAGAAGATCGCCGATACCGCCGACTCTGTCGCTGCAGCATCCGAGAGCTTCAACAGTGCATTGCCAGGCGTGCGCACAGACATCAGCGAATGGCTCACCGAGCAGGGGTACGACGACGGGCAGATTGCCGAGGTGCTCGCCAAACTCGACCCGCTGCGCAGTAAAGCTGATGCCGTGAATTCCACGGTGCAGGGCACGGTATCGTCAATCGACGACCTGTCGAATGGAGCATGGCAGGTATCGAATGGAGCCCGTGCGCTGGCCGATGCGATGCCAGCACTGACCGCGGGCATCAGTGACGCGGCGGCAGGTGCCAGCCAGCTCGAAGAGGGTGCGAGCACGGCGTCGGCAGGTGCCGTTTCGCTGCGCGACGGGCTCAGCTCACTTCTGGGCGGTATCACCGAGCTGCGAGACGGACTGCACGAGGGCGTGAACAGCATCCCGAATTCGTCTGAAGAGCTGCGAGACAGCCAAGCGGCGACGATTGCCGACCCGGTGGATGTCTCGACGTCTGCAGTGACGAAGGCCGGAACCTACGGTGCCGGACTTGCTCCGTTCTTCGTGGCGCTCGCGGCCTGGATCGGAATTTACGCACTGTTTCTCATCATCAAGCCCGTGTCGAAGCGCGCAATCACGGCAATACGCGCGCCGATTCGCACGGCGCTCGCCGGCTGGATGATGCCCGCCGGTCTTGGCGCAATTCAGATGATCGCTCTGTACTTCATCGTTTCGGGGGCCCTCGGTTTCACCGTCCATCAACCCTGGGGCGCTTTCGGCATCATGGCGCTATCATCGATGACGTTTGCCGCAATCATCCTCGCTCTCAACGTGTGGTTCGGCAGCGTCGGGCAGTTTCTGGGACTCGTGCTGATGGTGGTGCAGCTCGTCACTGCTGGAGGGACGTTCCCCTGGCAGACTTTGCCCGAGCCCTTGCGAGCGCTGCACTTCGCCTTCCCCATGCCGTACACGGTCGACGCACTACGGCAGTTCATGTATGGGGGCAGTTATGCAGCGGCAGGCCAGGACGCCATTGTGCTGGGGCTGTGGCTTGTCGGGGCGCTGGCGCTGACTGCCGTCGGGGTGGCGAGAATGACCCGCTTCCGCACGATGAGAGATCTTCAGCCGAGCCTCATTGGTTGACGTGCTGTTCTGTGACGCACCGAGTGCGCGGCGGTTCGACACATTGCCAAACCGACGCGCACTCGTCAGAGAGGTATGAACCTCATACGCCGGCGGGCACCGACTCGAGTCGCTCCTGCGCGAGCCGTTCTGCTGCATCGAGGGTTGTGATGCTCTCGCTCTGAGCCTGCGCGAAGATGGCGCGTAACGTGTCACCGATGTGCTCGACGCGATCCTCGATCGCCTGTCTGTCTGCGCCGGGCTTCGACGCCATGTCAATATAGATGACGCCCCCGGCATTGACAACGAAGTCGGGAGCCCAGAGGATGCCGCGTTCGGCGAGTTGCTCTGCGCCATCGTGCTGTTCGAGCTGGTTGTTTGCGGCACCAACGACGGCGCGGCAACGTAGCGACGCGATGACATCGGGCGTCAGCGCCCCGCCAACGCCGCACGGAATGAACAGGTCGGTCTCGAACTGATGCTCATCGCCCGGTTCGATCCAACTGGCGCCGATCTCGTCAGCAAGCGCCTTGCGCGCGGGATTGACATCGGTGACGATCAGCCGTGCGCCCTCCGAAGCGAGGCGGCGCGCCAAGCGGCCACCGACCTGCCCGAGCCCCGAGATGACGGCTCGTCTGTCAGCGACGATGGGGCTGCCGAACACAGAATCGAGTGTCGCCGTGACCGCGGAGTAGACGCCTGCCGCGGTAGCGTCGCTCGGTTCTCCGACGCCGCCGCGATCCGCGGGAAGACCCTCGACGAATGCCGTGCGTTCAGACACCGTCGCCATGTCTTCCGCTGACGTCCCGACGTCTTCTGCTGTGAAATACACGCCGCCCAGAGATTCGACGGCGTCTCCCAGGTCGAGCATGGCGTCGCGTTTGCGCTCGGCGTCGAGAACAGTGCCCTCGGGAATGTATACGACAGACTTGCCACCTCCTCTGGAGAGCCCGGCAGCGGCATTTTTGTAGGTCATTCCCTCAGAGAGGCGCAACGCGTCGGACACGGCATCGCGCCAGCTGCGGTATGTCCATACGCGGGCTCCGCCGAGCGCGGGTCCGAGCGTCGTCGAGTGAACGGCGACGACGACCGTGAGTCCGGAGCGAACTCCGCGTGTGACGAGCACGTGCTCGTGCTCGAGCTCCGGTGTGGTGAATGCGTCTGAACTGTGTCGATCAGAGGCGCGCGTGTGAGAAATGGGTGACAGCATTGTCTATCTCCTCGTGGGCGATTGCTTCGAGGCCTCGTGTGGAGGCCTGCACGCGAACAGGGTTGGCGCCGCGTGCACCTCCAGTGTCACTCAGGATGCGCCGAAAGGCCACTTGACTCTCGCCAAAACGCCAGTGTCACGCGAGGCGCCGCTGAACCCACCGTTCGAAGATGCCGATGAGCGCGTCTGTGGCCTTGCCGAGAATGGCGAGAAGAATGATGATGAGGAAGATCCTGTCGACGCGTCCGTTGTTCTGCGAGTCGATGAGCCGAAACCCCAACCCCATCGACGACGCTATGAGCTCGGCTGCAACGAGAAACAGCCAGGCCTGCGCGAGTGCGAGTCGCAGGCCAGACACCACAGAGGGAATGATCGCAGGCAGCTGCACTGTGGCGAACAGGCGCAGTCCGGTGTGACCGAAGGCCCGTGCCGCCTCGACAAGCTGCTTGTCAACGTGGCGCAGGGCGCTCGCGACTGTGGTGTAGACGGGAAAGAAGGCGCCGATGGCGATGAGCGTGATCTTCGAGTCTTCCCCGATCTTGAGCCAGATCAGCAGAAGCGGGATCCACGCGAGAGACGGCACCGCGCGGATAGCACCGAGTGTTGGAGCGAGAAACAGATCCCCTTTGCGTGACAGCCCGACGACCGCGCCGAAGATCAGCCCGAGTGTCGCACCTCCGAGAAAGCCGATCACCACGCGCTGTGCCGAGATCGCGATGTCCTGGGCAAGCCATCCGCGCTGCGCCATATCGAAGAGCGCGAGCACCACCATCTCTGGGCTGGGCAATTGAGAGACCGGGAGCAGCTTGAGCGCCGAGACGACCCACCACACAGCGATCACAACGCCCGGGATCGTGAATCCCGCAACGATAGCGAACCATCGGCGTGACATAAGCGGAGCCCTCTCCGGCACGTCGCTCGGCGGCTCGGACGGCCGGACTTTGGATGAGGGCAGGCTGACCCGCTGCTCAGGAATCGTCATTCAGCACCAACGGCGCTGGGGTCCGCCTTCTCGGCGAACGACGGATCGAGCAAGGACTCCAGCGCGTCATCCACCAGATCTTGCGAGCTGACGTCTCCGATCTCAACCAGCATCGGGCCGATAGCGGTGAGCACGTCGAGCTGCTTCTGACCGGGAACGGCGCTCACATCGAGGTTTGATCGTTCCGTGATGACTTTCGTCGCGACGTCGAGCTCGAGCCCAGCGACATCGGCGAGGATCTGCGCAGTTTCATCCGGGTTGTCGGCAGCCCAGGCGCGTGCATGCTCGTAGGCGTCGACGACAGTCTGCGCGACCTCGGGCTGCTCGCTCAGAAATGATTCGGTGGCGTTGAGAAACCCGTACGTGTTGAAGTCGAGATTGCGATAGATGAGCGAGGCTCCCGCTTGCTCGGCACCTGCCATGATCGGGTCGAGGCCAGCCCACGCATCGACGGAGCCGTTCTGCAACGCTCCCCACCCGTCAGCATGCTGAAGGTTCTCGATGGTGACGTCGTCTGGTGTGAGGCCATTGGCTTCAAGTGACTGGAGTAGGAAGAAATAGGGGTCCGTGCCCTTCGTCGCTGCGATCTTCTTTCCCTTGAGCTGTGAGGCATCGGTGATGTCGGAATCGGGAGCCACGACGAGAGCGGACCACTCAGGCTGGGAGTAAAGGGCGATGGTCTTGATAGGGGATCCGTTTGCCCGTGCAAGAAGAGCCGCTGAACCTGCCGTCGAGCCGATGTCGACTGATTCTGTGCGCAGCGCCTGATTCGCCTTATTTGAGCCTGCCGACTGCAGCCAATTCACGCTCACCCCGTCGTCATCTAGGGCATCCTCGAGCCACCCCTTCTCCTTGATGATGAGCGAGAGCGGGTTATAGGTGGCGAAGTCGATATTGAGTGTTGTCTCGGCCTTCTCGTGGGCGGCACCTTCGCCGGCGACACAGCCGGTGAGAAAAAGAGAGGATGCTGCGAGTGCAGCGACCGTTGCGGTAAAGCGATGGAGACGGAACATGATTTTCCTTGTTGTCTGCGATGAGTGAGAAGTGGGCGCGGCGATTTCGGTCAGCGGTGCGTGACACCGAGTCCCGACAGCATTCGATCCCGAAGCTTGGCGAGATCAGCGGATGCTCTGTCTCGAGGGCGTGAATCGTCAATGGCGAAGATCTGTTGGATTCCGGCGCCCGAGTGGTCGGGGGACGGGCCGAGAAGAACGACTCGGTCGGCAAGCTGAACCGCCTCGTCAACGTCGTGCGTCACCAGAATCACAGTCGTCGGCTCGGCGGCGTGCACGTTGAGCAGCAGGTCCTGCATCTGGATGCGTGTCAGGGCGTCGAGCGCGCCGAAGGGCTCGTCAAGGAGGAGGACGCCCGGGTTTCTGGCAAGGGCGCGGGCGAGCGATGTGCGCTGGGCCATGCCGCCTGAGATCTCACGCGGTTTGTGATCGGCGAATTCGCTGAGCCCGACGAGTTCGATCAGACGCTGAACACGTGCCTCGCCCTGCGAACGAGTCGTGTGCGGAGGAAGTCCGAGCGCGACGTTTCGAGTGATGGTCCGCCAAGGAAGAAGGCGTGCTTCCTGAAAACCGACAGCAGTGCGGGCATCGAAGTCGTCGACGGGCGTCCCATCGACAGTGACAGAGCCGGCGGTGGGGGAGCCAAGACCGCCGGCAAGTCGGAGAAGGGTCGACTTGCCGCATCCGCTCGCGCCAATGATGGCGACGATCTCACCGGCGTTCACCGTGAGATCGATGTTGCTCAGTACTGCTCGATGCCGGTTGGGCTGTGCTCGGTCTGGAAAAGAACGGGCGACGGAGGAAAATTTGACATCAAGCGCCCGAGATTCCCCACCCGTATGGGCGAGGCGTTCGGATGCCATCAGTGTCATGTGTCATGCTCCTCGCGCGTCGGTGGAGACACAGACTAATGTTCAGCTGAGCGTGACGCACGGACGGCATGACACATGCCGTAATAAAGCCGGTTAGAGAGCGTGTTTTGACAGCCACGGCTCGAGAACCGTGAGGAACGCGCCTGGGCGCTCAACAGTCGGCAGGTGCGCGGTGTCGTCAATGCGCACCGAGTCGGCCTCGGGTATCTGCTCAGCGAGGTATTCGAACTGCATGAGCGCCGGAGTGATGTCATATTCACCGACGACGATGAGTGCCGGAACTTCGATGTCGACGACGCGATCGAAGGCCGGTGGCTCAAGGGCGCGGGGCACGGGGTTCTCATCGACCTTCGAGATGTTGAATCGATTGAGCGTTCGCGCTGTTTCGAGAAAATCAGGGTCGATGTCGCCGGGATCCCGGAGCGGACCGACCGCCCACAGTCGCACTTCGGCGTCCATGCTGGCTGGCCAGTCCCGTGCCGCCCACGTCGCATCGATGGTGTCGAAGATCTCGTCTTCGGCATCGGTGAGCTCGACCTCGGGAAAGCCGCTTGGCCCTGATCCGATGGTCACGATCCCTGCCACGCGGTCACTGTGCTCGACAGCAAGGTCAAGGGCGATCTGGCCACCGCGTGACGACCCGATGACCGTCACGCGTTCGATGCCCAGTTCATCGAGAAGACGCAGAGCGTCATCGCAATTGGAGAACTCGACGTCGTCGGAGTCGGTCTCTCCGAAGCCACGGGTATCGAAGCGAACGACGAAATGGTGTTCTGCCAGTGCCGAAACGAGAGGATCCCACATGCGCAGGGTCGCGATGCCCGCGTGAATGAGAAGAAGAGCGGGATTGTCGCTCTGCCCCTCTGCTTCGTAATACAGCCGGCCCCCCGGCACTTCCATGTGCGGCATGTTTCCGAGCCTACGCCAGCGGAGCGTCGCCCGAAAGGCCGGGGGCTTTCCGCTCCACTAGTCTCGAGGAGTGACAGGAGTGCTGACAGGGTTTGCCATCATTGGCGTCGTGATCGCCGTAGGCTTCGTCGCCGGGCGGCTTCAGATCGGTGGCGCAACTGCGGGCCGCAGCATTCAGCACCTTGCTTTCTTCATCGCCAGCCCCGCGCTGCTATTCGATGTGCTTGCGCACGCCGACGTGACGTTGATCTTCTCGTCGTTCATCTCGGTAGCCCTCATCGCTGCCGTCTGTGCTGGCGGTCTCTTCATTGTCGTGAACCTGCTGATTTGGCGGCGCTCGGTGAGCGAAGCGACGATCGGGGCGCTCGCGTCTGGCTACGTCAACGCGAACAACATCGGGCTTCCCGTCGCCGTGTATGTGCTCGGCGATGCTCAGTTTGTCGCGCCCATCATGCTGATTCAGCTCATAGTTTTTGCGCCGGTTGCTCTCGCCGTGCTTGACATCACGGGGCCGGGAAAAGTCTCGCTGACGTCGATAGTGACCCAGCCCGTGCGCAACCCCATCATCATCGCGTCGGCAGCGGGCGTTGTGGTGGCGGCGACAGGAATTCAGCTTCCGGATGCTGTGTACGCACCGTTTGAACTGATCGGCGGCGCTGCAGTGCCGCTCATGCTTCTCGCATTCGGCATGTCACTAAGCGGTCAGCGCCCTCTGCGCGCGGGCACCGGACGGACACGGGTTATCGTGGCGTCGTTGTTGAAGACCGCTGTCATGCCGCTCATCGCCTATACGGTTGCGCGGTTCGTCTTCGGCCTCGACGGTGATCATTTATTCGCCGCGACGGTGCTCGCCGCGCTGCCGTCTGCGCAGAACGTGTTCAACTACGCAACGCGATTTGAAACGGGCGAGGTGTTCGCCCGCGACGCGGTTCTGCTCTCGACGGTTCTCGCCGTGCCCTCACTCATCGTGATTGCGGCGCTGCTCGCATAGTCACTCACCGGGCAATGTCACCAGGTGAAGTCGGGAATGGCGCCGATCATCATCGCGATTCCGCCAGCCCAAACCGCAAACGCGACGGCGATGGTGCCGATCGCGATGAACAGCGCCCGCTTGGCACGGATCATGAAGACGATCGCCCAGATCGTACCGGCGACCAGAACAGCACAGGGAAGAATCATGGCGATGAGCCAGCCGGCCATGAACAGCGGAGCGCTGCACTCGCCCGAGCAGGCACTGACCATCATCACTCCGAACAGCGCGATGAGAAACGCGACGACGAGCACGACGGCTCCGAGGCACAGAATGGTGACCGAGATGCCGATGTCCCAGCCTCGTGATGAACCCGTCAGCCGTTTCGGCTTCGCGGTCAGTTCTGCAGTCATTGTGTGCTCGTCTCAGCCGAAGATCATGGGCATGTCGTCGTCATCGCCATCAGAGTCGATGTCGACGACAACGGGAACGTGGTCGCTCGGGGAATCGCCCTTGCGTTCATTGCGGTGGATTGAGGCATCCGTCACCCGATCGGCGAAGGCATGCGAGCCGAGAATGAAGTCGATGCGCATGCCTTCGTTGCGGGGAAAACGCAGCTGCTTGTAGTCCCAGAACGTGAATCCCTCGGGCACGAGTGGGCGCACGACGTCTGTGAGCCCGGCGGACTCGAAGGCACGGAAGGCAGCGCGCTCGGGTTCGGAGATGTGTGTAGACACGCCGTGGATAAACGTGGGGTCGCCCATATCTGCGTCGAGCGGGGCAACGTTGAAGTCACCCACGAGCGCCAGCGGCAGATCGCGGTGTTCCGTGAGTGTACTTTCAACCTGCGCGCGCAGAGTGTCGAGCCAGGCGAGCTTGTACGTGTAATGCGGGTCGTCGAGTCCGCGACCGTTGGGTACGTAGAGGCTGAAGAGACGAACGCCGTCGACCGTGACGGCGAGTGCTCGTGCTTCGATGGGAACGCCGTCGACGTCAAGCTCATGCTCGACCTTCGGTGGTTTGCCGAAGCCGGGGATCTGCGCAAATCCGCGCTCGACGTCGGTCATCGGCAGCCGGCTCGCGAAGGCGACGCCGTTCCATTGATTGAGGCCGTGGATCTGCAGGTCGTACCCGGCCTCCTCAAACGGCTCGACGGGAAACTGATCGGGGCGGCACTTGATCTCTTGCATGCCGAGCACGTCGATGTCTTCTCGCACGAGCCAATCCACGACGCGGCCGACTCTGGTGCGAATGGAGTTGACGTTCCACGTGGCGATGCGCATGGGTCAACGCTACCTGGCCGCCAGTGGCATTGGGCAGGTTTCGCACTCGGGTGGGATTCAAACTTTTGGGCGACGTGCCATGGCCTGTTTGTTCCATAGCGTTGACGTGTCATCGAGAAATCTGCGCAAAGGAACCCATGTCGCACACAACAGCACCCTCCCATGCCGCGCCGTCACGAGCGCCGCGGTGGGTACGGGTCGTTACACCCCTCATGCTCATTCTCGTCTGGTTTGCCGTGTTCGGCGCGGGTGGCTCGGCCTTTGGCCAGGTGAACGACGTCGCTGAAAACGATCAGGTGCAGCACCTTCCGGCCAGTGCCGACGCCACGCAAGTGCATGAGCTTGAGCCAGAGTTTCGCGGCGACGACGTGGTTCCCGCCGTCATCGTGTTCGAGCGCGACGCGGGTGTGACGGATGCTGACCGCACGGCGATCGATGATGCTGTCGACCACATCTCGGGCATCACGGGAGTCGATGACGACGGGGTATCGCCTGCGATCATGTCAGACGACGGCGAGGCAATGCAGGTCGTGGCAATGCTCGATGCGTCGATCAAACCGGCAGACACCGTTGAGAAGATTCGCGCGTACTTCGCCGATGAGCTTCCCGGTGGGCTCGATGCGGCAGTAGCCGGGCCGGCAGGGCTCTCTGCAGACATCGTCGACGCGTTCAGCGGGCTCGACGGTCTTCTGCTCATCGTGGCCCTCGCGGTCGTGCTTGTCATCTTGATCATTGTCTACCGCTCGCCGTTGCTCCCTTTCATCGTCCTTGGCACAAGTCTCGTTGCTCTGACGGGAGCCATGTTCACGGTCGTGGAGCTCGCGAAGCACGACATCGTCGTGCTCTCGGGACAGACCCAGGGCATCCTGATGATTCTCGTGATCGGCGCCGCCACGGACTATTCACTGCTCTATGTCTCTCGCTACCGCGAGGCTCTGCGCGACTACGAGCGCAAATGGGAAGCGTCGTGGGTGGCGCTGCGCGGTGGCCTGCCGGCGATCCTCGCCTCCGGCGGAACCGTCATCGCGGGACTGCTGTGCCTTCTGCTCAGCGAGCTCAACTCGAACAAGGCACTTGGGCCCGTTGCGGCGATCGGCATCGTCTTCGCCCTTCTCGCGAGCCTCACACTGTTGCCTGCCCTGCTTATGTGGGCCGGCCGGGTGGCGTTCTGGCCGCTGCGCCCGAAATACGGCGACGAGCACAACATGGACAAGGGCGCCGACGGCCGCGGCCTGTGGCCAGCCGTTGCGCGCCTCGTGAAGCGTCGCCCGCGCACGATCTGGATCGTCAGCACCCTCGTGCTCGCCGCAGCTGCGTTCGGTCTCGTCGGGCTGAAGGCCGACGGCGTCTCGCAGAGCGAGTTTGTGATTGGACATTCGGAGGCACGTGAGGGTCAGAAAGTACTCGACGACCACTTCCCCGAAAGCGCAGGCACGCCTGCCGTCATCATTGCGAACGACGATCAACTGGATGCTGTCTCTGACACCGTGCTTTCGACGAACGGCGTGGGATCACTCGCGGTGATCTCCGACGACTCGCCGAGCGGAACACTCCCGGTCACCGAAGACGGTGTTCAGCCGACGCACGGTCCGACCGGCCCCGTCGAAGGCGAGCCGAAGGTTGTCGACGGACAGGTGATGCTGCAAGCGACGCTCGAGGCTCCGGGTGACTCGGTGGAGGCAGAGGAGGTCGTGCGCGACCTGCGCTCCCAATTCGACGAATCGGGCAACGACGTTCTCGTGGGTGGTGTCGCGGCCACAGCCATAGACACGATCGATGCATCGGTTCATGATCGCAATCTCGTCATTCCGCTTGTGCTCGTCGTGATTCTGATCATCTTGATGCTCCTGTTGCGCTCGATTCTGGCGCCCGTGCTTCTCGTGCTCACCGTCGTGCTGTCGTTCGCGTCGGCACTCGGCGTGTCGTCGATTGTGTTCAATGACGTTCTGAAGTTCCCCGGCGCCGACCCCAGCGTGCCGATGTTCGGATTCGTCTTCCTTGTCGCCCTGGGCATTGACTACAACATCTTCCTCATGACGCGCGTGCGAGAGGAGTCTGTGCTGCACGGCACGAGGGAGGGCATCACGCGCGGCCTCGTGGCAACGGGAGGAGTCATCACATCAGCGGGAATCGTGCTCGCCGCCACGTTCGCCGCCCTCGGAGTTCTGCCCGTGCTGTTCCTCGCGCAGATCTCGTTCATCGTCGCATTCGGAGTGCTTCTCGACACCATCATTGTGAGGTCACTGCTGGTGCCATCGCTCAGCTATGACATCGGCAAGGCGATCTGGTGGCCAAGTAAGCTGTCGCGCACTCTAAACTAAGGGACGTGACTGACGCGCGAACTCAACTCATCGACCACATTTCGGCCGAGGCCGTGTTCCACGGTGACTTCACACTCACGAGCGGCAAGAAGGCGACGTTCTACGTCGACCTCCGCAAGGTGAGCCTCGACCATCGAGTTGCTCCGTTGATCGGGCAGGTCATGCTCGACCTCATCGCTGATGTCCCCGACGTGTTCGCCGTCGGGGGGCTCACAATGGGAGCAGACCCGATCGCCGCGGCGATCCTTCACCAGGGAGCCGTGCGCGGTGGCGACATTGACGCCTTCGTCGTGCGCAAAGAGCCGAAGGATCACGGGCGCGGCAAGCAGGTTGAGGGTCCAGACCTCGCGGGTAAGCGCGTGATCGTCGTTGAAGACACGTCGACGACGGGCGGTTCCCCGCTGAAGGCAATAGAAGCGCTCACGAAGGTGGGCGCAGAGGTCGCCGGTGTTGCCGTGGTAGTTGACCGCGACACCGGAGCACGTGAAGCTATCGAGGAGGCGGGGTATGACTATTACGCTGCCCTCACCCTGAACGATTTGGGATTGGCATAGTGACTCCACGCGACGACGACAAGCATCACGGCGAACCGGACCCGCAGACGGGTGAATCGGATCTGGGCGCTGACTGGCTGATGTCGCAGCTCGATGACACGGGAGCCGTCAACACCGTTGACGAGGACGAACCAGAGCCACGGCCCGCGCCGAGCGACACCTCCGAGGACGGCAGCCGTTGGTCGAGACGTCGTCGTTTTCGTCGTCGAGAACAGCAGCCGGATGCCGCGGACGCAGCAACGCCCCCCGAGGCTGCCGATGCGTCTGTGACGCAAGACGCCGACGGTGGGGCCCCGACTCGAGCCTTCGACGCTGCGGTCGATCGAGCGGCAGAGAGCCCTATTCCGCCTCGAAGAACAAAGGTCGACGGCATCTTCTCGTGGGGTCTTACCCCCAACGATGCGCCCGACCCGCTCGTCGAGAAGCAGGCCGAGCCGCAGTCGAGTTCCGAGACAGACGCGGGGCAGGTCGTCGATGGCGACGCGATAGAGCGTGACGAGGGCGAGCCGACGCAGGCGTTTGACCCGTTCGCCGATCGCGGGCCCGAAGCCGTGTCTCCGGAAGAAGCGGCGATCGACGGACGATTCTCGAGCCCCGACGCTTACGATCGGCTCTACGATGAGGCAACGCTGTCGGCCCTCGGCGATGACGATGACGATGACGATGACGATGCTGTCGACGAGACGACAGCCGCAGATCTACCTGTTCCCAAATCTGCCGTCTCCGACGAAGCGGCACCTGTCGTTCCGGCACCTATCGACGATGCGCCGTCACCCGAGGGGGACGCTCGTGCAGAGGAGGCCGTGTTCTCGGAGCCGGCGGAGTTTGCCGACGACGCCGAGCGAGCCGAAGCTGAAGCACTTGCTGAGAAGGCGGGCGTTCCGCTTGAGGCCGAGACAACGGAGTCACCCGACCTCGGCATCCTCGATTTGTTCGGCGGACCGAAGCGCGAGCGCACGCCTGCCGCAGCCCCCGAGGCAGGAGACGAAGCACCCATCACTCCGGCTCCTGCTGTAACGGGGGGCACCCGACCGTCAGACGAATCGGAGACGAGCTCCCGGCTTCGTGCCCTCTTCGAAAGCACGGCAACTGCACCCGTCGCCACGAATCGATCCACGCCGGAGGCACACAGCGAGCCACCTCGGCAGCGCCCCGTGGCTGCTCCCCGAGGCGGGGAAGGCAGCGGCGGTTCTCGCGGCAACCGTCCGTTCGTTCTCGTCGGACTCGCCGTCGTCGCCGTGCTGGTGCTCGGCGGGCTCTTTTGGGTGGGTACGCTCATTCCCGGCATGGTGTCGGCATCGCAGCCCGAGCAGACCGAGTCGAGCACTCCGACACCGACGCAATCCATCCCCGCAGAGGGAACACTGCCCGCTGGCACGTACGCCTGGGATCAGTTGCGCGGCGGTGAGTGCCTCGGAGACTATTCATCCCCGTGGGATGAGGAGTTCACAGTCGTCGACTGCGAGGGTGAGCACGATGCTCAACTCGTCGCCGTCGGCGAGATGTCCGACGCCGAGAACGCTGCGTTCCCCGGGGAAGACGAACTGGCGAGTCAGATCTACCTGAAGTGCAGCGACCCGAGTGTGCTCGACCTCGCCGCGGCGGGAGCGTACGGCGATGTGCAGGTGCAGGGAAGCTACCCGGTCACCGAAGAGCAGTGGAATGATGGACAGCGCAATTATTACTGCTTCGTCAACCGATCATCGGGAGACCCTCTGACCGGAAGTCTCGTCCCGGCCGCCTGATTGCCCGGATGCTGTCGCGTCAGTAGGTCTCGGTCTCGACGGGCTCGTCGTTGAGCAGGTCGGCAACGCTGCCCAGCACTTCGTTCGGGCGGAACGGGTACTTCTCGATCTCGGCCTGGTCGCTGATCCCGGTAAGCACAAGTACGGTGTGCAGTCCAGCTTCGATGCCGGCGACCACGTCGGTGTCCATGCGGTCACCGATCATTCCCGTGTTTTCCGAGTGTGCGCCGATGCGGTTGAGCGCGGAGCGGAACATCATGGGGTTCGGTTTGCCCACGACATAGGGGTCGCGCCCCGTCGCCTTCGTGATGAGTGCAGAGATCGCCCCCGTCGCGGGCAGCACACCTTCGGAGCTGGGTCCCGTGGCATCCGGATTCGTTGCGATAAATCGCGCGCCCTTGTTGATGCAGCGAATCGCCTTAGTAATCGCCTCGAACGAATAGTTGCGCGTTTCGCCGACGACGACGAAATCGGGGTTCACCTCGGTCATGATGAAACCTGCCGCGTGCAGCGCGGTCGTGAGGCCGGCCTCACCGATCACGAATGCCGAGCCGCCGGACGCCTGCTCTTGCAGGAAGGCAGCCGTTGCGAGGGCCGACGTCCAGATCGACTCCTCGGGAACATCGAGTCCCGAGTCGCGAAGGCGCGCGCTGAGATCGCGTGGGGTGAAAATCGAGTTGTTGGTGAGAACGAGAAACGGCTTGTTCTCGAAGCGCCACTGCTGAAGCAGCTCGGCTGCTCCCGGAACCGCGCGGTTCTCATGGACGAGAACGCCGTCCATGTCGGTGAGCCAGCATTCGATGTCCTCACGGGTGCGCACGAATTCTCTCCTCTGGGTGTGGGGGTTGCCTCCAGTCTAGGTGGCTCAGGTGTCGTGCGAGTTGCTGGTGTGAGTGCTCGATGCTAGACCTAGGGGTGTGGGCAGAATTACAGCTCGACGACGAGTCGCACGCTACACCGTGGGTGAGCGTATTTCGGTGCGCGAAGACCACCTCGCGGTTGAAGAACCCTTGGAACTTCGCGTCGGAGGCGAAGCGCTGACGATTACGATGCGAACGCCGGGAAACGACGTCGAACTTGCCCAGGGATTTCTGCTCGCAGAGGGCATTGTGAACAGCCCTTCACATGTGCTCAGCGCCATGCACTGCGCGAGCGACGGTGAAGAGAACACGTACAACATTCTCGACATCACGCTCGACCCGGTAGTTCCGCCACTCGCTACAGGACTGAGGCGCGCATTCTCGACGACGAGTTCATGCGGACTTTGCGGCAAGGCAAGCATTGACGCTGTGCGCACAACATCAGCCTTCGATCTTCGTACCGACGACACGGCGGTCGACGCCGAGTTTCTCGCGACGCTTCCGGATCGGCTGCGCGCCGGCCAGTCCGCGTTCGACAAGACGGGCGGCCTGCATGCAGCGGCCCTCTTCGATGTGGCAACGGGGGAGCTGCTTGTGCTGCGCGAGGACGTCGGGCGACACAACGCCGTCGACAAGGCAGTGGGTTGGGCGCTGGCGAATGGTCACGTTCCAGGCCGTGGCCTCGTGCTGATGGTCTCTGGACGAGCGAGCTTCGAACTGACGCAGAAGGCATTCATGGCCGGCATCCCGATTCTCGCCGCTGTGTCGGCTCCGTCGTCGCTCGCAGCCGAGATGGCCGACGACGTGGGATTGAGCCTCGTCGGATTTGTGCGGGACAACCGCATGGTTGTGTACGCGGGTGCCGAGCGCGTGACTAATGAGAGTACAGCGACGGCGAGTTCTGTGACCCAGAGAGTGGCGAGAGTGAGGACGGCATGAGCGACGAGACTGACGTATCGAAGCCAAAGGACTGGGCTGCCGGAGTGCCCGGTATCGCGCACGCGATGGGGCCGGCGTTCAAAGACGTCGGCGTCAGCCGTTCTCTCAAGGGACTTCTGACGATGAACCAGAAGGACGGCTTCGACTGCATGAGCTGCGCCTGGCAAGACCCACCGGAGCGCAAGACCTTCGAATTCTGCGAGAACGGCGCGAAGGCTTTTGTGTGGGAGGCGACGCCGATTCTGGTGGAGAGCGACTTCTGGCGACAGCATCCGGTGTCTGAACTCGCCGACAAGACCGATTACTGGCTGGGGCAGCAGGGGCGCCTCACTGAGCCCGTCTACAAGGCCCAGGGTGACGACCATTACCGCCCGGTGACGTGGGAGCGGGCTTTTGAGATTCTGGGTGACGAGCTGAACGGTCTCGATTCCCCCAACGAGGCGGCCTTCTACACGAGCGGCCGCACGGCAAATGAGACGGCGTTTCTCTACCAGCTGTTTGTGCGTGCCTTTGGGACCAACAACCTCCCTGACTGTTCGAACATGTGCCACGAATCTACGGGCACGGCAATGAGCGACACGGTCGGCGTGGGCAAGGCGACCGTGCGGTACACCGACTTCGAGAAGGCCGACCTGATCATTGTGATGGGCCAGAACCCGGGAACGAACCATCCGCGCATGCTCACTGCGCTTGAGGATGCAAAAAAGAACGGTGCATCGATCGTCGCCGTCAACCCGCTCCCCGAGGCGGGGCTCAAGCGCTACAAGAACCCTCAGACCGTTCGCGGATTGGTGGGGCGAGGCACCGACCTTGCCGACCAGTTTCTGCAGGTGAAGCTCGCTGGCGACATGGCGCTGCTGCAGGCATTGTCGAAACGAGTGCTCGATGCCGAGGCCAGGCGCGGTGGAGTCATCGATCGGGAGTTCATCGAACGCTATTGCCACGCCTTCGACGCGTTCACGAAGAACCTCGAGTCGCTCGATGAGCAGCGGGTGCGTGATGCCACGGGCGTGACATCCGCCGAGATCGACGAGCTGGCCGAGCGCTACATGTCGAGCGAGCGCGTGATCATCACGTGGGCGATGGGGCTCACGCAGCACGAATTCGCAGTGCCGACGATCACCGAGATCATCAACCTGTTGATGCTTCGTGGCAACATCGGCCGGCCGGGCGCTGGTGCATCGCCGATTCGCGGGCATAGCAACGTGCAGGGCGATCGCACGATGGGCATCTGGGAGAAGATGCCCGACGCGTTTCTCGACGCGCTCCACGAGGAGTTCGGCGTCGAGCTGCCTCGCGAGCATGGACTGGATGCTGTCGGCTCGGTGCGAGCAATGCGCGACGGAGCAGTAAAGGTGCTCGTCGCTCTTGGTGGTAACTTCGCCAAGGCGATCTCAGACACCGACGTCTCCGAGGCGGCGTTGCGGAAGACGCGTCTCACCGTGCAGATCTCGACAAAACTCAATCGCTCGCACGCTGTCGTTGGCGAGACTGCGCTGATTCTGCCGGTGCTGGGACGCAGCGAGATCGACAGGCAGCGAACGGGCGAGCAGTTCGTCACTGTCGAAGACACCGTCGCAGCCATCCACGCCTCGAAGGGTACGCTCGAGCCCGTCGCACCGAACCTGCTTTCGGAGGTCTCCGTCGTCACCCGCATGGCGCGCGCCGTGCTGGGTGAGAGCAGCACCATCGACTGGGCGCACTTCGAGCACGACTATGACAGCATCCGCGATCGGATCGCTCGTGTGGTTCCCGGCTGCGACGACTTCAACAAGAAGGTGCGTGCTCCTGGCGGTTTCGACTTGCCGCACGGCCCACGCGACAGTCGCACGTTCCCCACGGAGACCGGCAAGGCGCAGTTCGCCGTGAACGAGCTGCGTGTCATCGACGTGCCATCAGGGCGCCTGCTCTTGCAGTCGTTGCGGTCGCACGACCAGTTCAATACGACGATCTACAGTAACAATGACCGCTATCGCGGCGTCAAGAACGGCAGAAGGGTGATCTTCGTGAATGCAGACGACCTCGCCGAACTCGGCATCGACGACGGCGCGACTGTCGACGTGCACGGGGAATGGAGCGACGGAGTCGATCGGGTGGCGAGGGGCTTCAGGGTGATCACGTACCCGACGGCCAAAGGGTGCGTCGCGACGTATTTTCCCGAGGCGAACGTGCTCGTTCCGCTGGACTTCACAGCGCACGGCAGTAATACACCCGTGTCGAAGTCGATTATCGTGCGGCTCGAGCCCACTGCAGAAGCGGCGGCCTGAGACTAGGCGGTCACCCAGATGGATGCGCCGGCCTCGTCGGGGAGCGAGAGCGCCGCCGCATTCGTCGAAACCTGAAGCGGATGCTGCGCATCGACGCGCAGCCGAGTTCCCACGTCGATACCGCGTCTCTCGAGAAGGCGAAGCAGCTCGGGGTCGCGGTCACTGATGCGCAGCGCAGTGCCTACGTGCCCGACGGCAGCGGCGGACAGCAGAATGAACTCCTCGCGGGCGCTCCTCCCAGCGGCATCCGGAATCGGGTCACCGTGCGGGTCGCGGTCAGGCCGCCCGAGGCGTTCGTCGATCGCGTCGAGCAGGCGGTCGCTGATGGCGTGTTCGAGCACCTCGGCCTCATCATGCACGGCATCCCAGGTGTAGCCCATCTCGGTGACGAGCCACGTCTCGATGAGACGGTGCCGTCTCACAACGGCGATAGCCTGCACTCGTCCCGTGTCGGTGAGTGAGATCGAACCGTAGCGCTTGTGCGTCACGAGCCCTGCGGCGGCCAGCTTCTTCACCATCTCGGTGACCGTCGATGGCGCGAGCTCAAGACGGGCGGCGAGCTGTGACGGTGTGATGTCGTCTGGCTGCCACTCGGTGTGCGAGTAGATGGTCTTGAGGTAATCCTCGACCACGGCTGCGGGGGGTCTCATGGCCATCCAAGCTTAGCCGCGTCACGCACCCGCTGCCGTGAGCACGAGCAGCGCCGCGTTGAGCGCGATCAGCAGAGCCGACGCAATGATGCCCGCGATCGTCGTGATCTTTCGGTTTGAGTACCGTCCGAGAACTCCGCGTTTCGCCGTCACGGCAACAAGCGGAACAAGGGCGAAGGGAATGCCGAAGCTCAGCACTACCTGACTCAACACGAGCGCGCGTGTCGGGTCGACGCCGATCATCACGATCACCACGGCCGGTATGAGCGAGATCAGGCGGCGGGCAAGCAGGGGGATGCGGCGGTGAAGGAGCCCGTGCATGATCTCGGCACCCGCGTATGCGCCCACAGACGTCGACGCGAGCCCCGAGGCAAGCAGCCCGACGGCGAAAAGAGTCGCAACGACGGGGCCGACCCCCACAGCAATCGCGGCGTGGGCTCCCTCGAGCGAGTCCGTTCCGGCCACGCCGGGCAGAACGGATGCCGCAAGCAGCAGAATCGCCAGGTTCACAGCTCCCGCGATCACCATCGCAACGGTTACGTCCCACCGCGTCGCCCGCAGAAGCGTTCTCGTCTTCGGCCGGTCGGGTGAGGGCTTGAACCGGTCGCGGGCGAGTGCCGAGTGGGCGTAGATCGCGTGCGGCATGATCGTCGCACCGAGAATCGACGCGGCAAGCAACACGGATTCCGTGCCGTCGAAGCGAGGAATCAAGCCCGACGCCGTCTCGGCAGCGTCGGGCGGCGCAATGACGATGCCCGCGCCGAACCCGATCGCGATGATGACGAGCAGGCCGATGATCACGAACTCGAAGTGCCGTGCGCCGCGCCGGGATTGCACGGTGAGCAGCACCATCGACACCGCTCCTGTGATGAGGGCGCCGCCGATGAGAGGCAGATCGAAGAGCAGGTTCAACGCCACCGCGCCGCCGATCACCTCAGCGAGGTCCGTCGCGATCGCCACCAGCTCAGCCTGCAGCCAGTACGCGATGCGCGCGGGGCGTCTGCTGATGCGTCGACCGAGCACCTCGGGCAGACTTTCGCCTGTGACGATGCCGAGTTTTGCAGAGAGGTACTGGATGAGCCACGCCATGAGGTTGCCGAGCACAACCACCCATACGAGAAGGTAGCCGTATTGCGCACCAGCAGTCATGTTGCTCGCGACGTTTCCCGGATCGAGATACGCAACGCCGGCGACGAGCGCCGGGCCGAGCAGCCAGATGCCGCGCGCTGCTCGCGGTTGGCGTCGTCCACGCTCCGTCATCGATCCGGCATCCAAAAATTTAGGCATACCGAAAATATAGCAAAGTTTTGGTGCACCGAAAAACTGCACGAGGCGCGCGCTCGACCTGACGGACAGGGCTACGGTTGAGATATGACGGATGCTGCATTTCCCCCGAGTCACGAGTTGTCGACGAACGGTGTCGGCCCGTGGCCCGGCGACTGGCCAGAGGGGGAGCAGTACGACCCGGAACTACTCGAGAAGGGCGACACCCGCAACGTCATCGACCGCTACCGGTACTGGAGCATGGAGGCAATCGTCGCCGACCTCGACGAGGTGCGGCATCCGTTCCACGTCGCCATCGAGAACTGGCAACACGACATGAATATCGGATCGATCGTGCGCAGCGCGAACGCCTTCGCCGCCGATACCGTGCACATCGTTGGACGCCGGCGGTGGAACAAACGCGGAGCCATGGTGACCGATCGCTACCAGCATGTCATGCACCACTCCACCGTCGCGGATCTCGTTGAATCAGCGCGGCAGTCCGACCTGCCGATCATCGGCATCGACAATGTGCCCGGCTCGGTGATCATCGAGACGTTCGCCTTTCCCGCTCAGTGCATCATGCTCTTCGGCCAGGAAGGCCCGGGGCTTTCGGCCGAGGCCATCGACGCATGCGAGGCGGTTGTCGAGATCAGCCAGTTCGGGTCCACGCGCTCGATCAACGCGTCCGCTGCGGCTGCCGTCGCCATGCACACGTGGGTGACGCAGCACGTCACATTCGACTGACCATTCGGCGGGAATCTAGAGAATGTCGGCCATGTTCCCTAGTGTTGTAATTCACTGACGGGAAGGGTCGCCGACCACCATGATCCAGTTCGATCACGTCTCGAAGACATTTCCCGATGGCACGCGGGCGGTCGACGACTTCAGTCTGACCATCCCCTCGCGCCAGACCACTGTCTTCGTTGGGTCATCAGGATGCGGCAAGACGACCATCCTGCGCATGATCAACCGCATGGTCGATCCGACGGGCGGGAGCATCCACATCGACGATGACGACATCGCGACGCTCAACCCCGTGACGCTTCGACGGCGCATTGGCTACGTGATGCAGAACTCGGGGCTGCTTCCGCATCGCACGGTCATCGACAACGTCGCCACCGTTCCGATGCTGACGGGCGTGAAGAAAGCGGAGGCCCATGCGTCGGCGCTCGAGCTGCTCGACACCGTCGGGCTCGATCGCGGGCTCGCCGATCGCTACCCCGCACAACTCTCGGGCGGTCAGCAGCAACGGGTCGGGGTCGCGCGCGGGCTCGCGATCGACCCTAATATTCTGCTGATGGACGAACCCTTCGGTGCCGTCGATCCCATCGTGCGCCGTGAGTTACAGCAAGAGCTGCTGCGCATTCAGAGCAAATTGGCCAAGACCATCGTGTTCGTCACCCACGACATCGACGAGGCGTTCCTGCTCGGCGATAACGTCGTGATCCTCCGCCCTGGCGGTCAGATCGTGCAGGCGGGATCCGCAGAAGACATCATCTCCTCGCCCGCAGACGACTTCGTCGCCGATTTTGTGGGCGCTAACGAGGGCAAGCGCGACCTCACCGTGCGCGAGCGCAACGGGCGCCGAGTCGCCGTCGATCCGTCTGGGCGCATTGCAGGTGTGCTGCGACCGGAGCAGCCGGGCGACGCATGAGCTGGGTCGTCTCGAACTTCGAGCAGATCTGGGAGCTCACCGTGACACACGTCGGGCTGAGCATCCCGCCCATTGTGCTGGGATTTCTGCTGTCGGTTCCGCTGGGCTGGGTGGCGCATCGCTATGCTGTCTCGCGCAGCATCCTGCTCACCGTGAGCGGCCTGCTCTACACGATTCCGTCGCTCTCGCTCTTTCTCGTGCTGCCCGCCATCCTCGGAACGACCCAGCTCGATCCTGCCAACGTCGTCGTCGCTATGACCATCTACGCGCTCGCACTGATGGTCCGCTCGGCTGCCGACGGCTTCGCCTCCGTCGAACCGAGCGTGCGTCAATCGGCAACCGCCGTCGGGTACTCCGGATGGGGACGATTCTGGGCAGTCGAGTTGCCTCTGGCCGGTCCTGTTCTGGTTGCCGGTATGCGGGTTGTCTCGGCAAGCACAGTGAGTCTGATCAGCGTCGGCTCGCTGATCGGCGTCTCGAGCCTCGGATACCTGTTCATCGACGGTCTCAATCGGCAGTTCCCCACGGAGATTCTCGCGGGAATTGTCGCCACAATCGTCATCGCTGTTGTCTTCGACGTCGCTCTCGTCGCTCTCGGCCGGCTTCTCATGCCGTGGACGCGGTCGGGTGCTCGCGACAAGCGTCGTCGAGCGCCCGTGCGCACGGAGGTCGCAGCATGAGCCTGTTTGCCGCAGCATTCGCGTGGCTGTTTGACGCCGCAAACTGGGCGGGAGCCAACGGCATCCCGATGCGCACGCTCGAGCACCTCATCTACACCGTTGTGACGCTCATCGCCGCCGGCATCGTGGGCGTCGCCCTCGGACTCTACATCGGCCACACCGGCAAGCTGAGGGGAGCTGCGGTGCTCGTGACCGGGTCGCTGCGCGCTCTGCCGACATTGGGCCTGCTCTTTCTCTTCGCCCTGTGGCTGGGCATCGGGCTCACACCGGTGATCATCGTGCTTGCCGTTCTGGCTGTGCCACCCTTGCTCGCTGGCACCTACTCGGGCATCGAGGCGATAGAGCGTTCGACAATCGACTCCGCGAGGGCGATGGGAATGACGGAATGGCAGATTCTCTCGCGAGTGGAGATTCCACTGGCGATGCCGCTCATCGTCAGCGGCGTTCGCTCGGCGGCGCTGCAGGTGATCGCCACGGCGACAATCGCCGCGTATCTTCCGCTCGGTGGTCTCGGCCGCTTCGTCTTCGACAATCTGTCGCTCCGTCGGTGGGACGCTGTCATCGGCGGTGCGATCGTCGTGACGCTCCTCGCGCTCATCGTCGACGGATTGTTCGCTCTGCTTGAGCGCGCTGTCGTCTCGAAAGGTGTGCGAGCGGCTCGGGATCGCGGCCTCGGTGAGGCAGCGACAAAACGCAAACCGATCGCGGCGGAGGCCGCATGAATGTTCACATGAAGGGAACCACAATGGTCACAGCTCGACGGGTCATCGGACTCGGACTCGCGGTCACTGCGGCGCTCGCTCTGAGCGCCTGCGGTAGTGCCGACTCCATCTCCGGCTCAGACGAATCAGGCGACGGCGGGGCAACAACGGTCAAGGTCGGCTCTGCAGGCTTTGCGGAGTCGGAGATCATCGCCGAGATCTACGCTCAAGCGCTCGAGGCGAAAGACATCACCGTCAAGCGCACAATGCAGATCGGGCAGCGCGATGTGTATGTCGCGGCGCTCGAAGACGGCTCGATCGATCTCATTCCCGATTACACGGGCAACCTGCTGCAGTTTTACGACGACACCTCAGATGCCTCGTCTGGCGACGAGGTCTACGCGGCTCTCTCAGAAGCCGTTCCGGACGGTTTCGAGGTGCTCGATCAGGCGAAGGCCGAAGACAAAGACAGCTATAACGTCACCAAAGAGTTCAGTGAAAAGCACGATGTCACAAGCATCGCCGATCTCGCGAACGTCGATGAGAAGCTCGTTATCGGGGGCAACCCTGAGCTGAAAGAGAGGCCGTATGGTCCGCAGGGACTTACCGACGTCTACGGAGTCGCTGCCGACAATATGTCATTCACGCCGATCAACGATTCGGGCGGGCCGTTGACCGTCGAGGCACTCGTGAACGGCACAGTCAACGTTGCCGATCTCTTTACGACGTCGCCAGCGATCGCGGAGAACGGGTTTGTCACGCTCGACGATCCCGAGAATCTGGTTCTGCCTCAGAACGTTGTTCCTCTGATTAACTCGGATGCGGCGACAGACGAGGTTGTCGAGACGCTCAATGCGGTGTCTGAGAAGCTCACAACCGAATCGTTGATCGAGATGAACGCGCGTAACCAGGGCGAGGAGAAAGCATCGCCAGCAACGATAGCGAAGGACTGGCTCGCCGACGCCGGCCTCGTCTGAGTTCTCATCAAGAGACGTCAGCCGGAGGCCGCGGCCGGGTCATCTCCTCACTCGATAGTGAAGATGGACCATCCCGTTCGAGAACCGATGTTCGTCAATGAGGTCGAGCGGACGCCGGATGCCCTCGGGGAACAATTTCTGGCCGCCTCCGACGAGTATCGGTGCTAGGAACAGATGGCAGTCGTCAATCAGGTCGGCCCGCCAGGCCGAGGCGGCGATGTCAGCTCCGCTGATATTGAGGTCGTGAGTCGCCTCGTTCTTCATAGCCTGGACGCGCTCAGGGTCAAACGTGCGCTCGATACGTGTGTTCCTCGTGGAAACGGTTTTTAGCGAGCGCGAAAACACGATCTTCTCTTTTGATTGCCAGATCTCAGCGAACTCCGCACTGCCCGGCGATTGCTCCGCGGCATCTGGGTCGTTCTCCCAGCCGATCATCATCTCGTACATGGTGCGTCCGTAGAGGAAGGTTCCGACATCGCGCTCGGCCCTGTTGATGTGGTCGAGAACTTCTTCGCCGGGAAATGCCCAGTCGAAGCGCCCGTCGCTGTCGTTGATATAGCCATCCAGCGATGCGAGGAACGTGTACGTCAGCTTCGCCATGCGGAAACCTCCTCGTTCAGCGGCTCCGCCCGAGGCTCCGAGCCACGATGTACACAGTGTGCACATCGATGATAACGGTCTGTGACACACCCGCGAAAAGCGAGATGCCAGAAAACGTCGCTGACGCTTGCGCGAAAGGCGACGTTTTCTGGCATCTCACTCTCGTGAGCCGACGGCTAGTCGACGCCGAACTCCATGGCCGCGGAGTCGAGGGCGCTCTCGGCATCCGTTGACTTCGCTCCGGCGGAAATCGCCTCGGCTTCGCCCTCTTCGAGATCGCCCATGAACTTGGCGGTCTCGCCCGAGACGATGCCCTGGGCTGTGTACTGCTCGAGGCGTGCGCGCGAGTCGGCGATGTCGAGATTGCGCATGGTGAGCTGGCCGATGCGGTCAGTCGGATCGAATGCGGCGTTCTCGACGCGCTCCATCGAGAGCTTGTCGGGGTGGTAGCTCAGACGCGGTCCCTGCGTATCGACGATCGTGTAGTCGTCGCCGCGGCGCAGACGAAGCGTGACGGAACCGGTGACGGCGGAGCCGACCCAGCGCACGATTGACTCGCGCAGCATAAACGACTGCGGGTCGAGCCAGCGCCCCTCGTACATTAGGCGGCCCAGACGGCGCCCTTCCTGGTGGTAGTTGGCGATCGTGTCTTCATTGTGGATTGCGTTGAGCAGGCGCTCGTAGGCGATGTGCAGCAGCGCCATGCCGGGAGCCTCGTAGATGCCGCGGCTCTTTGCCTCGATGATGCGGTTCTCGATCTGGTCGGAGACGCCGAGCCCATGGCGCCCTCCGATGGTGTTTGCTTCGTGCACGAGCGCGACTGCGTCGTCGAATTCAACGCCGTTGATCGCCACCGGACGGCCCTCGGCGAACGTGACCGTCACCTCTTCGGTCTTCACATCGACGTCATCGCGCCACGCGGCGACGCCCATGATCGGCTCGACGATGTCGACGCCGGCATTCAGATGCTCGAGAGTCTTCGCCTCATGAGTCGCACCCCAGATGTTGGCGTCTGTCGAGTAGGCCTTCTCTGCCGAATCGCGGTACGGGAAGCCGTGCTCGACGAGCCATTCGCTCATCTCTTGGCGGCCGCCAAGCTCTTTGACAAACTGTGCGTCGAGCCACGGCTTATAGATGCGCAGGCGCGGATTGGCGAGCAGGCCGTAGCGGTAGAAGCGCTCGATGTCGTTTCCCTTGTATGTCGAGCCATCGCCCCAGATATCGACGCCATCGTCCTTCATAGCGCGCACGAGCATCGTTCCTGTTACGGCACGGCCGAGCGGCGTCGTGTTGAAGTACGTCTTTCCGCCGCTGCGAATGTGAAAGGCGCCGCACTGCAGGGCGACGAGTCCTTCTTCGACGAGGGCTGACTTGGCGTCGACAAGGCGCGAGATCTCCGAACCGTACTCCGTGGCACGCTCGGGAACTGAATCGATGTCGGGCTCGTCGTACTGCCCGATGTCTGCCGTATACGTGCAAGGGATAGCGCCGTTGTGACGCATCCAGGCGACGGCGCACGACGTGTCGAGGCCGCCAGAGAAGGCGATGCCGACGCGTTCGCCGACGGGAAGGCTGGTGAGGACTTTGGACATGCCCTCAATCTTAAGGTCGCGAGGCGAAAACACCGAAACGGATGCTGTCGCGCAATGCCCGTGGTTTGCCCGGGCGCTGTGAGCAGCACTTGATACGATTGCTGCGTGACCGAAAACAATCTGCTTGGGGTTCCAGAGACGCATCTTCCTGCGGAGCCAGAGGTTGAGACAGCTCTCGAGGGTGCAGAGACCGTCGACGCCATCGCGCAGGTTGTGAAGCAGCATCCGTCATCTGCTCTGGCTTGGGCTGTCTACGCCGAGCACATTCTTCATCCGGCGCATCCCCTCGAGGGGTATGCCGCTGCTCGGGTCGCGTACCATCGTGGCCTCGATTCGCTGCGCAAAGCGGGCTGGCGCGGGCAGGGCCCGGTGCCGTGGTCGCACGAGCCCAACCGCGGCGTTCTTCGTGCGCTGTATGCACTGCGTCGCGCTGCCGCGATGATCGACGAAGCAGACGAGGTCGACAGGCTCGACGACTTTTTGCGCGGTGCCGACGACACGGCGGCCGCGCGCATCGAACTTCTGGGAACGACGCGGGAACCTGCCCCGTCGACAGAGACGTTCGTCATTCGCGGCGAAGACTGAGCTGCGCTCACCATTCGCACGCACACCGATAAAGAGAGGCATCCACCATGCCAGGAATCGTGATCGTCGGCGCCCAATGGGGCGATGAGGGCAAAGGTAAGGCCACAGACCTGCTCGGAAGCCGCATCGACTACGTCGTGAAGTTCAACGGCGGAAACAACGCCGGTCACACTGTCGTCATCGGCGATGAGAAGTATGCCCTCCACTTGCTTCCCAGCGGCATTCTGACCGAAGGCGTCACGCCGGTAATCGGAAATGGCGTCGTCGTCGATCTCGAGGTGCTCTTTCAAGAACTCGATGCGCTTTCTGCACGCGGCGTCGACGTGTCGAAGCTGCGCGTGAGCGCGAGTGCACACGTCATTACGCAATACCACCGCACCCTCGACAAGGTGACGGAGCGCTTTCTCGGAAAGCGACAGATCGGAACGACAGGGCGCGGGATCGGGCCAGCGTATGCAGACAAGATCAACCGTGTCGGCATCCGAATTCAAGATCTGTACGACGAGAACATTCTGCGGCAGAAGGTCGAGGGTGCGCTCGACGTCAAGAACCACACGCTCGTGAAGATCTACAATCGCCGCGCCATCGAAGTCGACGAGATCGTCGATGAACTGCTCATGTACGCGGAACGACTGCGGCCGATGGTCGCCGATACCGCGCTCGAACTGCACGAAGCGCTGAACGCTGAGAAAATCGTGCTCTTCGAGGGCGGCCAGGCGACGATGCTCGACGTCGATCACGGAACGTACCCGTTCGTGACGTCGTCGAACGCAACGTCCGGAGGTGCGGCGACCGGCTCTGGCGTCGCGCCCAACCGCATAGATCGCGTTATCGCGATCGTCAAGGCGTACACCACGCGCGTCGGCGCCGGCCCGTTCCCGACAGAGTTGTTTGATGAGAGCGGCGACTATCTGCGCGAGACCGGGTTCGAGTTTGGGACCACGACGGGCCGGGAACGCCGCGTTGGCTGGTACGACGCACCGGTCGCCCGATACGCCTCGCGCATCAACGGCGTCACCGACTTCGTTCTCACCAAGCTCGACGTTCTCGACGGCCTCGACACCATACCGGTGTGTGTTGCCTACGACGTCGACGGTGTTCGGTTCGACGAGATGCCAGTGAACCAGTCCGATTTCCACCACGCGACGCCGATCTACGAAGAGTTTCCAGGCTGGAAGCAGGACATCACCGGATGCCGCAGCTTCGCCGACCTGCCCAAGAACGCGCAGGACTACGTGCTCGCTCTTGAGAAGATGTCGGGCTCGCGCATCTCGGCGATCGGCGTCGGCCCCGGCCGCGATGCTATCGTCGTGCGGCACGATCTCGTGGACTGAGCGGAATTCCGAAATTCGCGACCGAGGGCAGTCCTCGATAATTTCTGTGCCCTGCGCAAGACTGGGCGTATGCCGCAGAATATCGAAGACTATGCTCTGATCAGCGATTGCCAGACGGCGGCTCTTGTCGCGCGCGACGGCAGCATCGATTGGCTCTGCCTGCCTCGCTACGACTCTCCGTCTGTATTCGGGGCTCTTCTCGGCGACGAAAGCCATGGTCGCTGGAAGCTGGCGCCAACGGACGAGTCCGCGGTTGCGTCGAGACGTTACCTCAATCACAGCTTCGTGCTCGTCACCCGCTGGGTGACGCACGATGGCGAAGTGGAGGTCACAGAGTTCATGCCGTTGCGCGACGGACGCGCCGATCTCGTTCGGCGCGTGAGCGGGGTGCGCGGCACCGTCGAGATGACCGCCGACGTGCGATTTCGGTTCGGTTACGCGACGGCGGTTCCGTGGGTGCGTCAGCTCTCCGGCGGCAAGCACCATGGAATCAAGGCGGTGGCGGGCCCCGATGCCATCGTCATGCGCGGCATGTCGCTCAGAGCATCGGATCATGCGCACACGGGAACCTTCTCCATTTCGGAAGGTGAGACTGTCGATCTCACCATGACGTGGTACCCGTCGCATCTGCGCGCCCCCGAGGCACCGAATGTCGACCGCGGCTTGCAGAGAACGACGCAATGGTGGACGGACTGGGCGTCCCGCGTCACTCACGAGGGCGCCTACTACGACGAGGTGATCCGCTCACTGCTGGTGCTGAGGGCGCTGACGTACGAGGAGACGGGTGGCATCGTCGCCGCGGCGACAACATCTTTGCCAGAGCAGTTCGGCGGAGAACGCAACTGGGACTATCGCTACGTGTGGCTGCGCGACGCCTCTCTGACGCTCGAGGCACTGCTGCTTCACAGCTATACGGACGAGGCGGCCGGTTGGCGAGCATGGCTGCTGCGTGCCATTGCCGGCGATCCCGCCGATGTGCAGATCATGTACGGGATCGCGGGCGAACGCGACCTGGCGGAGAAAGACATCACCTCACTGCCCGGCTACCGCGGGGCGAGCCCGGTGCGGGTGGGAAACGCTGCCGTGGAGCAGTTTCAGTCTGACGTTGTCGGTGAGGTCATGGTCGCCCTCGATAAAGCGCGCAAGGCCGGTCTCGAAGAGACCGACTTCTCATGGCCCCTGCAGCGTGCTCTCGTGCAGTTCGTGCAGCAGACCTGGGACAAGCCCGACCAGGGAATCTGGGAGATCCGCGGCCCCGCGCAGTATTTCACGCAGGGGCGCGTCATGGTGTGGGCAGCGCTCGATCGAGCCATCAGCGCCGTGAGAGACGACGGCCTCGACGGACCTGCTGACGAATGGGAGATTTTGCGCGACCGCATCCGCGATGAGATCGAAGAGAAGGGTTTTGATACCGAACTCGGCTCCTATACACAGCACTACGGCTCGGGCACCGTTGACGCGTCGCTTCTGCAGCTGCCTCAGGTGGGGTATTGCGCCTACGACGACCCGCGGATGCTGTCAACGGTTGCCGTTATCGAGCGGGAGCTGATGGCGGATGGGCTACTGCTGCGTTACCGCACCGAGCACAATGTCGATGGGCTGCCGCCAGGCGAGAACCCATTTCTTGCCTGCTCGTTCTGGCTCGTCGAACAGTATGCCTTCAGCGGCCGGCTCGACGATGCGCGGGAACTCATGGATCGGCTCGTCGGTTACTGCAACGATGTCGGGATGCTGAGTGAGGAGATCGATCCGCGCACGGGGCACCACGTGGGCAACACCCCGCAGGCGTTCTCTCATCTGACGCTGTTGCGAGCGGCAGATGCCATTTCGAAGGTGGAGCAGGGCAGATCGGAGACCTTTACACCACGCTGAAGCCGGGCGGGAGAGGTTCGCGTCCCGTGAGTGACATGAGCACCTGCTCGCCATCGCCCTTGCGCGCGGCGATTCCTGCCGCGAGGGAGGCCGCCGACTCAATGAGCTCTGGGGCGAAATCAGCGGTCTGCCCTGTCGCTCGGGCGAGATCCATCGTGTGTACGACAAGCTCGAAGACGCGTGTCTTGAGATACTCGTCAATGGGAATTCCCATGCCGCCAAGCGATACGAGCCTGTCGCTCGGCTGATCCGCGAGCAGCGCGAGCGCACGCTCGACGAGCACGGTGATGGCCGCGACTGGGTCCGCTCCGAGGGCCACGCCGGCCTCGACACCGCGCTTCGCGATCGCCTCGGGGTTTGTGTACGCGAGGTAGATCTGTCCGTAGTAGTCGCCTGCCGTCGGCATATCGATCTGAGCTGCCGGGTCGAGGTCAAGGTAGTCGATCACCGTGATCACAGCCCGTGCCGTGTGCCCCGTGAGCGAGCGCACATTCCAGACTCCGAGGCCCGGGGCATCCCACTGGTCGTTACGCACGTTCGACACCACGTCGATAAATGTGCGGCACGCCATCGCGTATCGTTCTGTTCGCGCCATGCTCAATGGTGGCACGTTCTGCTGGCAGACTGAAGTGCATGGCAGACTCGCAACCCACTTTTTGGCTCGGAACCTACACGGCCGACGGCGATGGCACGGCAGCGGGGATCGTCGCGCTGACGCGGGAAGATGCCGGAACGCTGCGCCCGTCGTTCGCGCACGCGGCGCAGTCACCGTCGTGGCTGACGGTGCACCCGGAGCATCCGGTGGTGTACGCCTCTGAAGAATTCACCGGCAGGGTGCTCGCGCTGCGCCCCGATGGTGTAACCCTCGATGCGTTGGCCGACACCACCGTTGACGCCGGAGTCTGCCACCTATCGGTCGCTCCGGACGGCAGCGCTCTCGTCGCTGCCGACTACGGCACGGGCGCGATCATCTGGATTCCGCTAAGCGACGATGGACGCTTCGCCGGACGACCCGTCGTGACGGAACCAGCGTCACGGGATCCCTACGGCTTCGACGCCGACGACGACACCGGGCTTGCGTCTCTCTCGACACCGGATGCCGCGGCACGCGAGCCGCACGCGCACCAATCGCGCTGGCTGCCGAATGGTCTCGTGGTCACAACAGATCTCGGGTTCGACCTGGTTCGCGTGTGGCGACCGACCCGTTCTGGCCTCGTGCACCGGCAGGACGTCTCGTTGCCGCGAGGCGTCGGCCCGCGGCATACGCTGTGGCACGAGAGCGGCCACCTGCACGTGCTCACTGAGTACTCGGGCGAAGTGTTCACGCTGCGCTTCGACGAGTCGGGCGCTCTGCGGGTGCTCACGGCGGTGAGAGCAAGCGCAGATTCCCTCGAAAATGACGACACGGGCGCAGAGATCGCGATCGGCGACAGACGGGACCGACTGTATGTCGGCATCCGTGGAACCAACCGAATATCGACTCTCGAGGTGCGCGGCGACGGCACAGAACTGCGTGCGATCGGCGACGTGGAATCGGGAGGCAACTGGCCCAGACACCACATCGTCGACGGCGCGGTGGTGCATGTGGCTCACCAGTTCTCGGGCGACGTGGCCACGCATCGCCTCGACGACCGCACGGGCATTCCGCGCACTGTCGTGGGCACCGTTGAGACCGGAAGCGCCACGTGCCTCGCTCGCGCGAGCGTTAATATCGATTCATGACTGCCGTCTTTCCCGACCCGGCACCGCTCGTCGGTCGGTTCGTGCGCCTCGAACCTCTCGTCGACACCGACGCCCCAGAGCTCTTTAGTGCCATTGTTCGGCCTGAGGTGTATGAATTCGGCTACGGCGGCGGGGTGGCGGGCATGCCGGGTGACGCCGCGACGTTCGCGCGCGAGCTGCGCAGCCACTACCCGTTTGCCACGGGCATACCGTTCACCGTGCGGCTCGCTGCCGGTCCCGACAACGGGCGCATTATCGGCACGACGTCGCTCGGCGACATCGACGTGGTCAACAGGGGAGCGCATATCGGTTGGACGGCGTACCACCCAGCCGCGTGGGGAACCGGCGTCAACCCGGAGTGCAAGCTGCTGCTCATGACCCTCGCCTTCGACGCGGGGTTTGAGAGAGTGAAGATTCAGACGGATGCTGTCAACGCCCGGTCTCGGGCGGCCATCGCCAAGCTGGGTGCCTCGTTCGAGGGAATCCTGCGGCACCACAAGATTCGTGCAGACGGAACCTGGCGAGACACAGCCGTCTACTCCGTGCTCGCAGACGAATGGCCCGATGTGCGCACACGGCTGACGGAGCGGCTCGAGCACGCAGCGGCACCTCAGCTCAGCGGAGTCTGACCCTCTGCGTCGAGCGTTTCGAGTAACTGCGACCGGAGGATGACACAGATCACTCCAGCGCGCGATGTGCTCGCTCCGGCGGATGACGAGCATGGAGTCATGACCAACTACAACGACTCCGCATACGGTGTTCCATCCGTTTCCGTTCCGCCGGCAGGAGCTGCGCCCGTTGCAGTTCCGCCCGTCCTGGCGGCCGAAAACTTGCACAAGAGTTACGGCCCTGCCCGTGCCCTCGCCGGTGTCAGCTTCGCGGTTGCGCCGGGGGAGTCCGTCGCCATTATGGGGGCATCCGGTTCGGGTAAGACGACGCTTCTGCACGCACTTGCGGGCATCATCGTTCCCGACGCAGGCAGCGTCTCATTTCACTCGATTGCCGGGGCCGTTCGTGTGAGCGAGCTCGGCGAGAAGGAGCGGTCGCGACTGCGCCGCGAATCGTTTGGCTTTGTGTTTCAGCAGGGACTTCTCTTACCAGAGCTCACTGCCGTTGAGAACGTGGCGTTGCCGCTCATGATGGCCGGGTATCCGCGCCGCGAGGCGGAAGGGCGTGCCATGCACTGGCTTCATCTACTGGGGCTCGCCGGTCTTGAAACACGTCGCATCGGGGAACTGTCAGGCGGTCAGGCGCAGCGCGTCGCCATCGCGCGGGCTCAGGTGACGGGCGCGACAGTGATCTTCGCCGATGAGCCGACGGGTGCCCTTGACTCGACAACCGGAGACGGTGTCATGTCTGCCTTACTCGACTCGACGGTCGGTCAGGGCAACACGCTCGTCGTTGTCACCCACGACGAGACGGTGGCATCTCGCTGTTCGCGCACGATCCGCATGCGAGACGGGATGCTGCAGCATGACGCGTCACGGCAAGGTAAAGTTCCACAGCAGCCCACCGAAACGCAGTTTCTCGGCAGCGGATGGAGCCAGCAATGACCGCCATCGCAACGCAGCCAACGCAGTCTGTCCCTCACAAAGGACGCATGCCCGTCATTCGTCTGACCTGGATGCTTGCACGACCCGGCGCTCAAAGCCCGGCAACAATCGTGTTGCCCGCCATCGCGTTTGCCGTCACGACGGCGCTTCTGCTGATCGTCGCCGGCGGCGTGTTGATGTTCTGGCGCTGGACGAGTGATGACGCAGCCCTGTACCAGATGCTCAGCGTTCTCGCACTCGCCCTTCTCGTTGTGCCGCTTGCCTCGCTGGGCGGCTCGGCGGCTCGATTGTCTGCGCGACGTCGCGACGATCGTCTCTCAACACTGCGACTGCTCGGCGCAACGCCTGGTGCTGTGATTCGCATGACCGTCGTCGAATCGACTGCCGTCGCGGTCATCGGCGCGCTGGTCGGGGTGGCGCTCTATGCAGCATCCATGCCTCTTGTCGGCCTCATTCCGTTTGGGGGAGAGCAGATCGGCGCAGCATCGCTGTGGGTCGGAGCGCCGATGGTCCTCGGCGTCGTCGCCGGAGTCGCTGTGATTGCAGCACTCAGCAGCGTCATTGGGCTGCGCCAGGTGGTGATCTCTCCGCTCGGAGTGCGCACAAAGCAGCAGCCGCAGCGCGTGCACTGGGTGCGAGTGCTTGTCGGGGCCGGCATCGTGATCACTGGATTCATCGTGCTGCAAAGCCTAGGAGCCCTCGGCGACTGGGGGGTCGTGATCATTGTTCTCGCCGGAACGTTCGGTGCCGGTGTTGCTGTGCTCGGCCTCGTCGGGCCCTGGGCCGTCGGGCTGCTCGCCAGGGCACAGTTGCGTTCGGCGAAGACGGCGCAGAAGCTCATCGCTGCACGCAGCATTCTCGACAACCCCAAAGCCGCGTGGCGCCAGGTGTCCGGGGTAGCCATGACGAGCTTCGTCGCCGTCGTTGGTGGTTCAGGCACGGCACTGGCCGTCACAGCATCCGCCTCGGCAAACCCGCAAGACCTGGTGCTCATCTTCGACATTCGCACGGGGATTCTGATTACCCTCATCGCGTCATTTCTCATGGTTGCGTGCTCGGCCGGTGTCAACCAGGCAGCAGAGATTCTCGACCGCAGAGAGACGTGGGTGAACCTCGATCGCGTGGGCATGTCTCGCTCAGCGATGGAAGCCGTGCGAACACGACTGGTGTTCGTTCCGCTGATCTTCGTCGCGCTCTTGTCGGCGATCGTCGGTGGCGTGCTCGTGTTTCCGCTGCTCGGCCTCTCGGTGATCTTCGCTCCCGCGTCACTTCTCGTGATCGTTGTCTGTTTCGTCGCTGGATTCGCACTCGTCGGGGTAGCGGTCGCATCGACGAAGCCCGTGCTGTCGCGTGTGCTGACACAGCCGGAGCGCGTGTGACGGTTAGGCTTGGGGCATGTCCGACTCTGAAGCCATGGCCGAACTGAACCGTCTGCGCAAAAGCATCGACAATATCGACGCAGCGCTCGTGCACCTGCTGGCTGAGCGCTTCAAGTGCACGCAGGAGGTCGGCTCGCTCAAGGCGACGCACGGTCTGCCGCCGTCTGACCCGTCGCGGGAGGCACGGCAGATCACGCGCTTGCGCGAGCTCGCCGCAGACTCGGAGCTCGACCCTGAATTTGCCGAGAAGTGGTTCACGTTCGTGGTATCGGAGGTCATCCACCACCACGAGCGCATCGCGCGCGAACGGTAGAAAATGAGCCTGCGGGTAGAACGCCGCACGGTCGTCGTGACGGGCGCGAACGCGGGCCTCGGGTTCTGGACGACTCTGCGCCTCGTTGAGTCGGGTGACCGCGTGGTGATGGCATGTCGCAGCGACGAACGGGCGGATGCCGCAGCAGCGGCCATTCGGCGGCGGGTGCCAACGGCGCAACTTGAGTTCGTGCGACTCGATACCGCAGATCTCGGTTCGGTTGCCGAGGCCGCCGCGCAGTTGAACGCTATGGAACGCATCGACGTGCTGATCGAGAACGCTGGCATCGTGCACACGCCGTCGACGCGCAGGGAAACCGTCGACGGACTCGAACTCGTCGCCGCCACAAACTTCTTCGGTCACTTCGCTCTCGCCGCCGCGCTGCTGCCTGCACTGAAGCGCACGCCCGGCTCCCGCATCGTGACGCTCGGCAGCCAAACGGTGCTCTGGCCGTGGCCACGCCTCGACGACCCGCAGTCGGAGCGCTTCTACAACGGCCTCCTCGCCTACGCTCGTTCAAAGATCATGCTGCAGTCGTTTGGCTTCGAGCTCGATCGTCGCCTCGCGGCATCCGGAGTTCTCGTGAGGTCGCTCGTCGCTCACCCCGGCTACTCCATCTCGGGCAGAACACCGCGCGTTCCGGCCGTGAACGAGCCGCGCCGCGTCAAGCGATTTCGCGACAACCTGCAGGCACCCTTCAGTCAGGGAAAGCACCGTGGAGCGCTGCCCATTGTTTGTGCGGCATCCGACTCGTCACCGCCAGTCGGCCACGCGTTCTATGGGCCGAAATGGATGCTGAAGGGCGATGCCACGCGCTGCACCCCGGCATCGTTGACAACGAACCGCACTGTCGCGGCAGCCATCTGGGCCGAGGCGGAACGTGCGACGGGCGTGCCCTTTTCGCCCGAGATGCACGCCATGGGCAGAACTCCACCATGACTGCGGCGACGTCGTTCGTTAAGCTGTCTGCGGGCGACGCCAGAGTGTTCTGAGCGCGTCGCTCGGGGAGGAATGAGTGACGGTTGCAGATGGTCGTCGTGCTCGGCGTGAGGCTGAGCAGCAGGTGCAGGCGATGACGTTGAGGGATCCTGCAGCAGAGAAAGCCGCGGAACGCGCCCGTAATCGTGAAGAGTATGCTGAAGCGCTGCTCACCGCCGACCAACTCGGCATCGTACCGGCGAGGTCTGGCCGACGCTCCCTCGCGTACTTCTCGGACATCGTCTGCTATCTGATCGTTGCGTCTCCCGGGCTGACGGCCGCGTGGTTTCTGCTTACCGGCGCCAATTGGGCGAGGCCCGGCATCGAGGTATTCACGAAGCAGCCGAACTTTCTGCTTCTTGTCATCGTCATGCTGGGCGGCATGCTTCTCGGCTGGATCTTCATCATCGTCGAGGTCGCACTGCACGGGCTGAGGGGGATGACGGTCGGCAAGGCATTGGCTGGCATCCGGTCGGTGAGCGTCGTGAAGATGCGAAAGCCCGGATTTTGGCGCATCGTACTGCGTACTCTGATTCTGCAGACTGCAAACGTCGTGCTTCCGCTGATCGGACCCGCACTTTTTCTCTGCTCATCGCTGTGGAGCGAGCGAGGCATCGGTTGGCTCGACAGAGTGTCGAAGAGTCGGGTCGTCGACATTCGTCTGGGACTCAATCCGTTGGACCTCAAGGATCTGCGCCGAGCAGAACGTCGCATTGCCCGTCCCGAGAGAATTGTCGAAACGGATCTTCCGGCACTCGACTCGACAGCGACCGACAGTCACTTTGCGCCAGGTGAGCGCTCTCGGCTGAGCGTCGTCGGTGAGAACCCGATTCTCCCGCCGGGCGACAATCGAGACGACTGGGCGGTCAGCGTGCCTC
Source organism: Paramicrobacterium chengjingii (assembly GCF_011751765.2). GTDB lineage: Bacteria > Actinomycetota > Actinomycetes > Actinomycetales > Microbacteriaceae > Paramicrobacterium > Paramicrobacterium chengjingii. The sequence continues at coordinate 2,676,815 of NZ_CP061169.1, read as the reverse complement.
CCGCTCCTGCGCCGTCGGCGCCTGAAGCATCGACACCTACGGCCCAGGTGCCTGTCGACTCTGAAGCGACAATCTCTGCCACGGCATCCGCCGACGATAGTGCGGCCTCTCACCACGCACCGCAACCGGAATCGATCGAATACATTGTCGAGGGCGGGGGAGTCTCCATTGGAATTACCGATGCGCCCGTCATCGTCGGGCGTAACCCGGAGGCCCGCGACGGCGAACAAGTAAACCTCGTCGCCGTGAACGACCCGTCGCACTCGATGTCGAAGACGCACGCCCTCTTCGGAGCCGAAGCCCGCGGCGTCTGGGTGGAAGACCGCGGATCCTCGAACGGAACGGTCATGGTTCAGGCAGATGGCAGCGAACGGGCACTTGAGCCGTTCGTGCCAACGTGGCTGACCGGAAGCATCGTCAGGTGCGGGAACTGTGAGTTTCGAATTCTCATGAAGGGAGCGCGGTCATGAAGCTGAAGCTCGTCCTTCGCCGTGAGAACGGTGCTACGTCAGACGTTGTCGTGACGGCAGACTCAACGGCTACCGTCGGTGACGTCGCGCGCACATTCCTGCACGATGATCCGAACCTGGCGCTCGCGCCGTGGGCAACAGACGACGTCACGATGGCTGTATCGTCTCCCGATGGCAGCCAGCGCGTGACGCTCGACCCCGACAGCCCGATCGGCGAGTCAGCGCTGGGCTCTGGTTTCGACGTCTCTGTCGTCGACGCAGCAACTCGCACAGACGAGACAGCCGCCGCAGTTCTCACAATTCTGAGCGGGCCGGATGCCGGTCGCGAGACCCTGCTCGCCGAAGGCAGCGGAACGATCGGGCGAGACGCAGACGCAACAGTGACGATCAACGACCCGATGGTCTCGAAGAAGCATGCGCGCATTGAGATTACGGCGGCGGGAACCGAGATTGTCGATCTCAACTCAGCGAACGGCATCCTCGTTGATGGTGGGCTCGTTCCGCGTCTGCGCATGATGGAGGGGCGTCGAGCGACGCTCGGAGACACGGTGATCACTGTGACTCCGCTCAACGATACAGATGCAGGCGAACGCACGATCATCGAGCGTGGAGGCCTTCTCGGCTTCAACCGCTCCCCGAGGGTGGAGCTGCGGTACGTCGGCGAAGAGATGCCCGCACCGGAGGTGCCGTCAGACAAGGAACCTCGACCGTTCCCCTGGATCATGATGATCGCTCCCGTGCTCATGGGCGGATTCATGTACGCGATGACGAAGAACCCGTTGAGCCTCGGATTCATCGCCATGGCTCCGATGATGATGATGGGGAACTTCTTGATGCAGAGTTCTCGCACATCGAAGAAGCAGCAGAAAGAGATCTTCGACTTCGAGTTGCAGCTTGAGGCCATGGAAGATCGTCTGGTGAACGAAGAGCCTCAGGAACGCGTGACGCGCCTGCGGGAGAGTCCGTCTGTTGCCGAAATCTTCGATGAGGCGCAGCAACTTGGTCCGATGCTCTGGACGCGCCGTCCCGAACACTGGAACTTTCTCGACCTGCGCCTCGGCATCGGACCGATGCCGAGGAGATTAACGATCGGCGACCTTGAAAACGAGGGCGGTATTGAAGACTACCGAGTACGGTTAGACGCCCTTCGGTCGCGGTTCGAGCAGATCGCGCACGTTCCCGTCGTCGAGAACCCACACATCGCGGGCGCGCTTGGAGTCTGTGGAGCGACAAGCGCCGTCTGTGACACTGTGCGCGCCCTTGGCGTTCAGCTCGCCGGCCTGCATTCGCCATCCGAAGTCACATTTGCCGCGCTCACGAGCACGGGAATCGCGAGCGAGTTCGAATGGCTCAAATGGATGCCGCATACGACGTCCCCGCACAATCCGTTGGGCGACTTCCCTCTCGCAGACAACCCCGCAACCGGAACCGTGCTTCTCAACCTGCTCGAAGGTCTTGTCGCCGAGAGAATCGGCAACCTGCGAACCAGCGATGTTGCACGAGGCCCACATGCCGATGAAGCGTCGGCCGCGCATCGTGGCACCAAGGTCGGCGACGACAAATTCGAGTCGGACTTCGAGCCAGAGACTCCCGTTCTCATCATGTTCATCGATAACGACGTCGACGTGGATCGCGCGCGACTCGTGCAGCTGATTGAACGAGCTGCCGAAGCACGAATCTACGCGATCTGGATGGCCCCGACCATCGAGGCTTTGCCCGCGGCCTGCCGAACCGTCGTTGACGTGGCTTCCGGCCTTGACCACGCTCAGGTCAGCTTCGTCCGCCAGGGGCGCACGGTTGACGATGTCGACGTCGAGGGCGTTTCTCAGCACTACGCAACGGTGCTGGCCCGGCGGCTTGCTCCCGTTGTCGATGCCGGTGCTGTGATCGCCGACTCGAGCGACCTTCCTCGCAGCGTGTCGCTGCTTTCTCTCACGGGTTCCGACCTCGCAGACGACCCGCAGGCTGCTCTCGAGCGCTGGCACCAGAACGCGTCGATTATCGACCGCAGCGGCGGTGCACCCGTGCGCAGGAAGAGAGCCGGCACGCTGCGGGCACTCATTGGGCAGGGGTCTCCCGACGCGATGCACCTCGATCTTCGAGTACAAGGCCCGCACGCACTCGTCGGTGGAACAACCGGTTCGGGCAAATCGGAATTTCTGCAGGCCTGGGTGCTCGGCATGGCGGCGGAGTACAGTCCTGACCGCGTGACGTTCCTCTTCGTCGATTACAAGGGCGGATCGGCGTTTGCCGAGTGCGTCAATCTGCCGCACTGCGTGGGCCTGGTCACCGATCTCAGCCCGCATCTGGTGCGCCGTGCCCTCACGAGTCTGCGGGCCGAGCTGCACTTCCGCGAGCACTTGCTGAACCGGAAGAAGGCGAAAGACCTTCTTGAACTCGAGAAACGTGGCGACCCCGAGTGCCCTCCTGCTCTCGTGCTGGTCATTGACGAGTTCGCCGCTCTCGCGGGCGAGGTTCCCGAGTTCGTTGACGGCGTCGTTGACATTGCTCAGCGCGGACGTTCTCTCGGCATCCACCTGATTATGGCGACCCAGCGGCCAGCCGGTGTCATCAAAGACAACCTTCGTGCGAACACGAACCTGCGTGTGGCGTTGCGCATGGCAGATGAGAGCGATTCGAAGGACGTCGTCGGCGACGCTATCGCGGGCACATTCGACCCGACGATTCCTGGTCGAGGCATTGCAAAGACCGGTCCTGGCCGACTCATTCCGTTTCAATCGGGGTATGCGGGTGGATGGACGTCGGACGAGCCTGAGAAGAGTGCAGTCGACGTCGCTGAGTTCCATTTCGGAACTCTCATCCCGTGGGAATCGGAGGCCACAAGCGACGCCCACGAAGTCGAGGAAGATCTGGGTCCGAACGATCAGACGCGGATGGTTGCCTCGTTCGTCGCGGCGGCCAAGGACGCTCGGATTCCCGAACCTCGCCGCCCCTGGCTTGACGATTTGCCCGAGACGTACGACCTCATTGAACTGCCGCATCGCTCCGACGAGGCGATCGTGATGGGAGTCAGTGACAGACCGGAAAAGCAGGCTCAGGAGCCGAGCTACTTCTTTCCAGACCGCGATGGGCACATGGCGATCTATGGGACCGGAGGAACAGGCAAGACTGCACTGTTGCGTACGCTGGCCATCAGCTCGGTGCTGGGCGACCAGGGTGGCCCAGTGCACGTCTTTGGAATGGACTTCGGAACCGGGGCGCTGCGCTCGATCGAGGCACTGCCGCATGTCGGATCTGTTGTGCCCGGGGACGATTACGAGCGGGTGTCCCGCCTCCTGAAGACTTTGCGCGGCGAGCTCAATCGTCGGTCAGAGGAATTCTCTAACGTCAACGCCGGAAGCATCGCCGAGTACCGGGAACTCGCTGGCGTCCCCCGCGAACCGCGGATACTCTTACTGCTCGACGGCTTCGGCGGTTTTCGTTCTGAGTATGAGACAACACTTGCGCGCGCTCCTCTCTACAATGCCTTCATTCGATTGCTCGGCGAAGGGCGGCCACTTGGCATGCACGTCGTGCTGACTGCCGATCGCAGCGGGAGCGTTCCGAGCGCTGTCTCGGCGGCGATTCAGCGCCGCACCATTCTGCGCTTGCCCGACCCAGCGTCATACCAGCTTCTTGGTGCGCCAAAGGACGTGCTCGACGAAAGCTCGCCTCCGGGGCGCGCCGTCGTCGACGGCTATGAGACACAACTTGCCGTGATCGGCGGAACGGCAAACGTCTCGGAACAGACGCGAGCGACCGAGTCGCTTGCTGCCGAGCTGGTCGAGCGGGGCGTCGGCAGAGCTCCTGAGGTGGGTGCCTTGCCGAAGGAAGCACCGATCGAAGACATGCCCGATGCGGTCAACGATCTCCCCGTCGCGGGCATCTCGGAAGAGACGCTCGCACCGTGCGGGTTCGAGCCGATCGGAACGTTCATGATCGGGGGGCCTCCGCGAAGCGGGAAGACAAATACCCTTCGCGCACTGACCCGAACGATCAAAGCGTGGGATCCAGGCGCAAAGCTCTTCCACATCGCCGGTCGTCGTGCGAAACTCGCAGATGACATGGAGTGGACACGCAGTGCTGTGCGCACTGACGACGTCATTGAGCTCGTGAAAGAACTGACCGAGATTGTCAGTGACGAAGAGATCACAGACAAATTGGTCATCGTCGTGGAGAACCTCACCCAGTTCAACGGGTCGGCGGCAGACAAGCCGTTGGTGACTCTCGCGCAGAGAGTCAATCGGAGTGACCACCTTCTGATCACCGAGGCTGACGTTGCCAATCTGTCGTCGGGTATCGGCCTGATTGGCGAGATGAAAGCGGGTAGGGCCGGAATCGTCTTGAAACCGGATACCCATGACGGTGACTCGATCTTCAAGACGCCGTTCCCGCGGGTTGCTCGGCACGAGTCGCCGGAGGGTCGCGGGTTCATGGTGCAGAACGGGCAGGTCCTGCGTGTGCAGGTGCCGCTTGTCTCGCCGTAAAAGGAGTATTTCGGGGAGTAGTCCCCATCGTCAAAGTGGGCAGTTTTGGTTAGCGTGTAGACAGTAAAGCGTGCCAATAGTGAGAGGGGAGCGGTCAAGTCATGGTGTTTCACATGGACTTCAGCGAGATGGACGCCACCGCCAAAGTGCTCGATACCGGGGCCGAGTCGATAGTGACCGCCGTCGATGACCTTCTGACGAAGGTAGAAAAGCTGCTCGGGGAAGGCTTTGTCACGGAGGTAGCGTCGGAGCGCTTCGGGGATGGCTACAGGCAGCTGACAGAAGGCACCATCAAGGCTATTGGCGGAATCGGTGACATGGCGACTGGACTGCGCACCATCGCCGAGAAATCCGGCGAGTTCGACCACAAGTTAGCGGAAGGGTGACCCTGTAATGCCTGCCAAGATTTGGCTCAACATGCAAGATCTGCGTGAAGTTCAATCCAACCTCAAATTGGCAGTGGATGATTTCGCCGAGGTCGCCGACCGCAACGATGACGCCGAGGAATCGGTGGGAACACCGTTCAACGACACAGAGTTGCGCAACAAGGTGCATGACTTCGAGAAGGACTGGAATGACAACCGGTCAGAGCTCTCGGACGCTCTTGGAAAGCTGAGAGAGCACATTCACGACATCATCACGGCTTACGACGATTACGACGCGAATCTTGCCAGTCAGCTCGAGACGAGCGAGCATTCTGCACTCTCTGAGCCCGGAAGCAACAACACTCCGTACGCCGCCGTCTGATTTTCGACAAAGGAAGTGAATTCAACTCATGGACTGTCTCGGTATTGTCTCTCCGCAGAACCACACGCTCATGCGTCTCGACGGAGAACCTGATGACATCGATACGCGGGGTGACTACCTTAAAGAGCTCGGCGAGACGATGGAGACTACTGCCACGGCGTTGAAGAAGATCGGCGAAGGCACACATCAGATCAGTGAGGCCGTCGACAAGGTTCGAGAGGCGTCCAACGACATTCACAGCGACCTCAGCGATGCGGGAATACGGTACACCGGGACGGGTAAAGCTCTGATCGCGTACGCCGAGATCCTCCGCGCGGCAAAGCGCGACATCGATCCCCTGGTCGAAGAGATCAAGACTGCTCAGACCAGTGTCTCGACGGCAGCTGAAACCAGAAACGATGCCCAGGGCGCAGTCTCAGACAACAACACCACCTGGATCTGGGAAGAAGAAGCCTCGGATGCTGAGAAAGAATCGGCTCAGAGTGATCTGACCGATGCTGAGTCCGCACTCTCGACGGCACGTTCCACGCTCGAAGGACTGTGGGGAGAATTCGACGGCCACTATGTGACGTGGGAAGAAGGCTACGACGCCGCTGTTAAGGGCATCGAGACAGCGATTGCAAACGCCGACAATAACGATGGTTGGTTCGCCGACCTGATGAAGGTCTTGAACGCTATCTGCTTCGTCCTTGCTGTCGTTGCGATTTTTGTCTCGGGACCGATCGCGGGCATCATCCTGATCGTCACAACCGTTGTTGCTGTTGTGCAGCTGAGCCGAGATATCTATGCGCTGACTCAGGGAGAGGGATCCTGGGGAGATGTCATAATCGGTGCCGTCGGCCTCATTCCATTCGGCGGAGGTGTCACCCGAATAGTCGGGCGCGGTGGCCGAGGACTTGTGAACGCAATGGGACGAGGCGGCGACGACCTGGTTGGAGGGCTGCGCGCTGCGGGTCGCGGATCTGGCAGGCAAACCGTCAGCGAGCTGAGCGGCGCCTGGCGCAATGCCACAGCTGGCCCTCGAAGCATCCCGGTGCGCAACGAGTTCGGGATGGTGACTCCTCGGGTTCCTGTAGCGCCGACGGCGATGAACAACGCTGCCCATAACATATATGGCCTGACCCACCCGCAGACCGTCATGGACGCGGTGAACAACGCTTCGTCGTTGAACGGGCTCTACACGAGTACGAGGGACTACTCTAATCAGCTCATATTCGACAGACCGTACAACGAGGCGAACGCCGGCTACTAACGTGGGCCACATCGTCAGAACGGGGCCGACATGGATCTGAAATCAGAGTTGAAGGGTGCAACGTCCGGGGCAGGGCGACCGTCTGTGACGTACTCGCTCCTCTTCCCGCCGGGGTGGAAGCGCTTCGCCGTCGACGACGACGCAGAGAAGACATTCGTCGCGAGCCTGAAGCAGGTATTTCAGCCTCGCGGTCTGGCCAAAGATTACATGTACTATCGAGCGCTGACTCACCGAATGTTCATGGACATGAAGAAACGCCGTGCGTCGTCGATCTATCTCCCGGTCAAACCCATCGACGGCACGCTCCTTCCGGCATCCATGGTGGTGTTGCCAGCGCCTCTCGGCGGGGCGCATCAGCTTGATGACTTTCGCACCAGACTGATGAAGCGGTTCGAACTTGAGGAGCGCACCGAGAACGAGCTTGCGATCTGGCGGTGGGAAGAACGGCAGACGACGTTTCCAGAAGGCGACGTCGGTGTCGGTGCGCTGACAGTTCATCATTTGTTTGAGGCACCGAAATCAACCGGGCGTGCGCCGCTGATGCTCAGCGCGACTCTGCTCGTTCCCACTGGAGAAGAGAAGAGTGATCTGATCGGCATTGTGAGCGAACTCTTCGACGCCATCGCCGGAACATTCAACTGGGTGCGGAAACCATGACGACGTCGAGCATGAATGACGTCGATTTTGATCACGAAACATGGATCGAAGTTCCCATCCAATTTCCGTCTGGTCCGTTCGTCGACGCAGAACAGTGGGTGAAAGGTTTCTCTTTTCAAGCCACAGACGGGCTACCAGGCGAAGCCCAGTTGAGGGAGCGCACGGAGAGAGCGGCGCGAGTCGTCGTCGGCGTGCACCACAGGGTAGCTTCGCGCAAGTTTTGGTACTTCACGCGCGAGTTCGGCACGGAGACCGTCGCACACAGCTACATCATGGAGTATGACGGGGTCACCTCCGTGGAGGAGCTGCTCGTCGGTGATGCCGCCAACTATTCGTTCCCTCGAGTTGTCGAGCACGAGGCCGTCGACGGAAAGCGCATCGTCAGCGTTGCCTACACCATTCCTCTCCAGGTCGACGGAGATGAGGCGCTGGTGGCCGGTAGCTTACGTGTCGCACGTGTTGAAGATGAGGTGCTCGTGATCGTGGACATCGTCGACACACGCACCCATATGATCGGTGTGGTATTCGAGGACGCCGTTGCCTTGGCTGGTAGCCTTGGCGTTGATCCGCCCGTCTAGAAGGAGCTTATGAGCGACGAACGTTCGAATTGGCAGGATGTTCTTCGGCACGTGCCGGAGGCCGCGAACGTCGCTTCAGTTTCGACAGATTCCTCTGCGAGTACTCGGCATGCCCTCACGCTGCCGCAGTGGGCGTCGCCGCGTCAACTTCTCACAGCCTTGGAAGCGTCGGTTTCCGGACGATCAGAGAGCAAGATCCTCAACGTACTCCAGTCGGATCTTGACCGGCGCATGTCGATCGCCCGCAAGGACGCGAACCAGCCAAAGAAGATTGCCGTGGTGACCATCATCATCTTGCTCACCGTCACGGTTGGCGTGTTATTCCTTCCCAGCTCCTTCACCGATCTGGATGACTATTTTCTTGACGTTGGAACGCCCACATTGATCACGGGGATTCTCGGTGTTGCATCGCTGATCGCCTCAGTCGTGATCGAGAGGCGGAGCTCACCCCGATCACTTCCGTATTCGCCATTTCTGCTGATCGTGTACACGGTCTTGTTCACGCTCGGTGTCGTGGTGATGAGTCTGCACGTGTCAAGCGTCGGATTGTGGATTGTGCCGGGTGCCAAAGTGGGCGTTGTGCTCGCCGGAGTGACAGCTGCGGGATACCTTGCGCTCTACTTTTGGGTAGCGAAGAGACCGACGCTGATTCAGACCATTCACGGTGATTCACCGGACGGGCGCGAGTTCGACGAGAAGCTGCGTGAGCACGTTGCGAAGATAGTGCGCAAGCGCGACGATTTCGACGCCAGCACATTTCGCGCTCGGACGCTTTTGGGCATCAAAGGTCTGTACGAAAACGGGCGCATCTCCAGGGATGTGGCTGTGTTGATGCTCCGTGAAATTGCCGGTACGGGAGACCAACGGGTAGTGCCCGAGTAGCGGTGGGGACTCCTACCCATTGGCAGGATAAGACTCACGCGGTTAACTAGATTCCAGACGTTGAAGAATAACGAGAAGGGGTTGCCAGAATGGTTTTTCACTTTAGTCACGAACAGGTCGAGGCGACGGCTGGAGCGCTCGACACCGGTGCTGAGAACATCCGCACCGAGCTGAACACGCTCCTCGGCAAGGTCGAAGACCTGCTGGGTGAAGGATTCGTTACCGAGGTTGCATCGGATCGCTTCGGCGAGGGATACCGCGAGTTGAACAGCGGGATCGACCAGGCGATCAACGGCATCAACGAGATGGGCACCGGGCTTCGCCAGAAGTCAAGCAGTGTCGGTGACTTCGACGCCACGGGAATCTGATTCGGCGGTAGCCGATTCATCGGTTCAGCCTAAATCTGAACTGCACAGGGCCTGAGCCCGGCATTGCGCCGGACTCAGGCCCTGTGCTTGTGGTTTGGAACCTTCAACTCTCCGACGTGAACAGGGTGACGGCGAGTTGGTTTACCAGCGCACGGAGCCCAGCTCGAACGCGTTGACCAGTTTGATGTCAGGCCGGGATCGCGGTCAGCTTTCGGGAAGAGACCGTGCGTCTGAGAGCAACGCTGAGAGTCGTCGCGGCCACGGCCCCGATAAGCCACACAGCGAGGGCGACGATTGCCGCTCCAATACCCGGAGTGCCGATGATCACGGCGCTTAGTGCGTCACGCGCCGGGCTGACAGGCAGCATCCCGAACACCTGATCGAGCACACCTGGAACGGTCGAGATCACGCCCGTCGCGAGGGCGAGGATGCCGACGATCATTGAGATGAATCGTCCGGCTCCCCCGAGCACCGCGACGAGTGCCTGGTTGACGGCAGAGAAGGATGCTCCGATGAGGGCGGCGATTCCGGCAAACCCCAGACCTTCGGCGAAATTCATCCCCTGCGCAATGCTCACGATGATTGAGACGAGCACACCCTGCACGACACCGAGAACGAGTCCAGGCAGAGCAGAGCGGAGAGTCAGCATGAACGCCGAGCGCGTGGAGCCGAGTGCGGCGCGCGGAGTTGCCCGCAGCAGGAAGAAGGTGGCGAGGGCTCCGAGCCACAGCGCGATCACCGCATAGAGCGGAATGCCGCCGGAGCCGAAGGAGAATGCTGCGCTCTCATCGTCACTGGCCGATACCGGATCAGCGACAACTTCAGAAAGGGAGCTGCGCTCCGACTCGCTGTAATTGGGAATCTGCTCGACAGCCTGGTCAAGTCCGTCGGCAAGGGAGCCGGCACCGTCGCTGAGCTCGGAAGTGCCATCGCCCAGCTTTGTCATCGCCTCACTGAGCGAGACAACACCGCCCGTGTATTTCTCGATGCCTGTCGCGTATTGCGATGCACCCGTCGACAGCTGCTCGGCGCCAGAGCCGAGCTGGCCCGCACCGCCGGCGAGCTGTGAGGCACCCCCGGAGAGCTGGGAGAGCCCGTCTGCAAGCCCTGAAGCTCCAGTGGCGAGGTCATTCGCTCCCGTTTGGGTCGCTGCGGCTCCGTCTGCCGCACTCGCGATGCCGTCGGCGAGGGGCTGCATGCCAGCGCTGAACTTGGTCATGCCGTCAGAGACCCCAGACGCACCCTCCCCAACCTTCTTCGAGGTCTCCGTCACACCCGCGACAGTCTCCTTAAGCTGCACGCATTTCTCGGGATCGCCCGCGGAACATGCATCAACGAGGGGCTGGATGCTGTCCTCCAACGTTGTTGTGATCCCATTGACACCTGTGGAAACGCCTGCGGCTCCGTCTGCGAGACCTTGAGCTTGGCCAGGAAGTGCCGCAGTTTGGGTCTTCAGCGCATTGAGTCCATCGACGAGGCCCTGAAGGCCGGCACCGAGCTGGCTCGCACCGCCCGAAAGCGCGGAGGCTCCCGCCGCCGACTTCGAAGCACCGTCAGCGATTCCCTGGGCGCCCGTCGTCAGCTCGCCTGCGCCGTCGGCGATTCCGGACGCACCATCGGCAAGGCCCTGAGCGCCGGTGACGAGGTCGTCTGAACTCTCGGCCAGCTCGCCCGCTCCGTCTGCCGCCTTGGTCATTCCGTCAGACAGCTCGGTCGTGCCGTCAGCGAGTTCGGTAGCGCCGTCAGCAGCATCCCCCAGCTGGTCGTGCAGAGTGTTGAACCCGAGAAACACGTTGTCGAGGTAGTTCGTCGTGAGATTGGTGCCCAGAACGTTCGCAGCCGTCGTCGTGACGACCTGGCTCACCGCGTCATCAATGAGTCGAGAGTTCTCGCTTGTCGTGACATCGATCACCGCCTGCTCGGCATCGTCGGCGTCGCCTGCCGTCGATGTGGCTGCCTCTGAGAAGTTCTCGGGAATCGTCACGACGGCAGCATAGGTGCCGTCCTTCAGGCCCTCGCTCGCGCCGTCGGAGTCGGTCACCTCCCACGTGTAGTTGGTTTCTTCGTCGTCGCTTCCGACGAGCCCTGCTCCGAGCTGACGGCCGAGTGGCACGGTCTGTCCGTTGACCTCGACAGGCTCATCGTTGTTGACGATCGCCGCCTTCACAGAGTCGAGGCGGTCGCTCGGGTCCCACAGAGCCCACACCAGCATTCCGGCGATGACGAACGGCACGAGCAGCAGCCCCACGAGAGTGAGCGGCCGAACGCGCTTGGTGCTGTCGGTTCGTTCGATGAATGAGAAGCGGTTGCTCATACGGATGCCTCCGAGACGAGTGAGCGAGAGGTGACGTTATCGACGAACGTTTCGCCGTCGGCAATATCGAGGTCGGATGCTGAGCCGCAGCCCAGCACGATGGTCGGTGCACTGCTATGAGCACGTGCCTGCGCGATCTCGGCCATCAGCCGTTCGCGCTGTGCGGGTTCGGTGACATGGTCAACCCCGTCAACGGCGAGCAGCTGGGGCCTTTCGGCCAGCGCGGATCTCACGTCGGCGATGGGCTGAGCCGAGGTGGCCAGCGAGACGTAGCCAGCACTGCGGCGCACCGCCGACGCGCGTGACGGCAGAACGAACCCGTTGACCTTCAGAGTTCCAATAGCGTTGGGGAGCCTTCCGGTGACTGCGAGGAGCGCCGCAGTGACAGCACGTGCGCTGTCTCCGCGAACGGCGTGCACGGCGCCAGGTGCGATGCGCATGCTCGTTGGGGCAAGCACCTCCTTGCCTTTCACCGTGAGCGAGAGATCATCGACGGCAACGGCAAGGTTGGCGTTGGGAGCTGGCCACTCGGCGAGCTCGAGCTCCCGAGCGAGGCCCTCGCCCTCCACGTCAAACGAGGGGAGAATGCGGTCAAGCCACTTCGGCATCCACCACGCCTTGTCTCCGAGAAGGGCGAGCACAGCGGGCACAAGTGTCATGCGCACGATGAACGCATCGACGAACACGCCAACTGCGAGCCCGAGGGCAATCGGTTTGATATTGACGTCCTCGCTCGGCACGAATGCTGCGAAGACGGCGATCATGATCACACCTGCCGCCGTCACGACCTTCGCCGACGAGGTGAAGCCGGTCTCGATCGCGCGACGCGCGCTCTTTCCATGCACGTAGTCCTCGCGAATGCGGGAGACCAGGAATACCTCGTAGTCCATAGCGAGGCCGAAGAGCACCCCCATGAGAATGATCGGGAGGAAGCTGATCACAGGGCCAGTGCGGGCGACACCAAGCGCTTCGGCAAACACGCCATCGCCGAACACGAGAGTCACGGCTCCGAACGATGCGCCGACCGAGAGCAGGTACCCCAGGGTTGCCTTGATGGGAACCGCGATGGAGCGAAAGACCATCGTCAGAAGTACAAGTGACAACCCGACCACGAGGAGGCCGAAGGGCAGCAGCGCTTGGCCGAGCTTTGCCGAGACGTCGATGCCGACGGCGGTGAACCCCGTGACGGCAAGGTCGACATCGTACTCATCGAGGAAATGGTCGTGCATCGCACGGATCTCATGAACGAGCGCCTTCGTCTCGTCAGAGTCGGGACCGTGTTCAGGAACGACCTGCACGATTCCCGTGTCGGCCGTCTCGTTGGGGGTGGCGAGCGGCACCGAGGCGACGCCGTCGAGCTGCTCAATCTCGTCACCGATGTCTTCCATCAGTCCGAGCGGATCGTTGCTCGTGATGATTGGCCCGGTGACGATGAGCATGCCGTTGTAGCCCTCGCCGAAGTTCTCGGAGACGAGGTCGTAGGTGTGACGCGCCTGGTTGTCTTTGGGAAGGCCGCCGGCATCGGGCAGAGCCAACTTGAGCCCGAGCGCGGGAACCGACGCGATTCCGAGCACAGCGACGACCGCGATGATCGTGACGAGGGGACGCTTGGTGACGGTGCGTACCCACCCAAGGAAGAACCTGTTGGGTCGCGCCGTCGCCGTGCCCTCGTCGACTGCTGACTTCTTGCGCTTTGGGCGCAGCCGTTCGCCCGAGATCGCGAGCAGGGCGGGCAGAAGGGTGAGCGAGACGACGACGGCGATGCCGACTCCGAGCGCCGCTGCGACGCCCATGACAGTGAGGAAGGGGATGCCGGCCACGCCGAGACCAAGAAGGGCGATGATCACGGTGAGGCCCGCGAACACCACGGCAGACCCCGCCGTCGCCACGGAGCGGGCAATCGATTCATCGACGTCGAGCCCGTCGCGCAGCTGATCTCGATGTCGTGAAATGATGAAGAGCGCATAGTCGATTCCTACGGCGAGGCCGAGCATGAGTGCGAGCATCGGCGTCGTCGACGTGATCGAGGTGAATGCTGTCGCGCCGAGAATGAGCGACATGGATGCTCCAACGGCGACCATCGCCGTAATGAGGGGCATTCCCGCAGCGAGGAACGATCCGAAAGTCAGAACGAGCACAAGGAGCGCAACGATCACTCCGATTCCCTCGACGAGACTGATTTCTGGCATTTCCTGACTGAACAGCTCGCCACCGAGTGAGGTTTCGGCTCCATCGGGAAGACTCGCGCCGAGATCCTGTACAGCATCCTCGAGGGCGGCCTTCGTCGAGTCCGGAATCGCGAAGGTGCTTCCGTCCAGCTGCACCTGAATCAGCGCAGCATCCTCCGCCTCGTTGATGGAGCCAGATACCGTGTCGTCATAGGGCGAGACGGCGGAGTCCACGTGGTCGATGTCGGAAAGGGTGTCGATTGCCTCGTCGACGGGTGCGGTGATGTCAGCATCCGTCACCTTCTCGCCGTCGGGGGCGACGATGATGATCTGCGCGCTGGAGCCGCTCACCTGGGGGAAGGTCGCGCCGAGCGAGTCGAGCGCCTGCTGTGATTCGGTGCCCGGAATTGAGATGCTGTTATCCATGTCTTGGCTGAACAGCAGGGCACCAGCACCAAGCATTGCCAAGAGGAGGATCCACACGCCGATCACCGTTTTGCGGGTGCGGTGCATAGCGCGGCCGAGGGAATAGAGGAAGGAAGACACGGTTCTCCAGAAATCGATACAGGAATGTATCCAATACACGAATGTATTCGATACACTCGTGTATTGCAAAGTGAATTCAGGAAGGTGTCAGGATGGTCAGCTCAACGACCGATACAGCGTCTGCGCGTCGCCAGAAGACGCGAGATCGCCTGCTCGATGCCGCGTATGACGTGTTTGCGGAGGTCGGCGTCGATGCGGCACCCGTCGAGCTCATTGTCGAGCGCGCGGGCTTCACGCGAGGCGCGTTCTATTCAAACTTCGAGACCAAGAACGAGCTCTTCGTCGCGCTGGCGGAGCGCGAAAACGATCGACGAATGGCGCAGGTGCAGGTGGGCCTCGATACGGTGCTGCCGGGCCTCGACGGGGAGGCACTGTCGCAACTGTCAATGACGGAGCGCGTCGACGTTATCACTGGACTCGTCGCCGACTTTCTCAAGCTGCAGGGCGACGACAGGCAATGGTGCGTTATCGAGTCCGAGTTTCGCGTGCACGCGCTGCGCAATGCCGACTTCGGCCGCTATCTCGTGGAGCACGAGACAGAGATGCAGCGCCAGCTCGCGCAGGTTCTCGATACCACCCTGCTCAATTTCGGGCAACGATTCGTCGTCGATCCTCTGGTTGCCGTGCGCATCATCACCACAGCGTACAAAGACGTCTCCGTGCGTGGTCTGCTCGCAGGAACAGGCATTCCCGCGCAGTCAGACTCCGAGTTGCACAACGTGATTGCCAGCGTCGTTGCGCTGTTCACCGAACCGACCGTGCCGACCCCGGCTACTTCGTGAACAGTGTCTCTGCCTGTTCGAGTTCCATGCCCTTTGTCTCGGGCACCTTGATCAGGACGAAGACGAACGACAGCGCGGCGAAGACGGCGTACATGCCATAGGTGAGGGGCAGCGACCACTCCGACATCGACGGGAACGTGACAGTGATCGCGAAGTTTGCGATCCACTGTGCAGCCGCAGCGACGCCGAGCGCCTTGCCGCGGATCTTCGGCGGGAAGATCTCGCCGAGCAACACCCAGACGAGGGGGCCCCACGACGCGGCGAACCCGATCACGAACAGGTTTGCGGCGACGAGTGCGATCGGCCCCCATGCACCGGGAAGACTGACATCTTCTCCGCTCTTTGCCGCGAAGCTGAAGGCGAGAGCCATAGTGCCGAGCGAGATCGCCATCAGCACCGAGCCGCTCAGCAGAATCGGACGCCGCCCCACTCGGTCGACGAGAAGAATCGCGACGAAGGTGAGCACGACGTTCGTCACCGACGTGATGACGCTCACAAGCAGTGAGGACTCTTCGGTGAAGCCGACGGCTTTCCAGAGGCTCGTCGAATAGTAGAAGATCACATTGATTCCGACGAACTGCTGGAAAACCGAGAGGATTATGCCGATCCAGACGACGCCCTGGAGGCCAAGCACAGAACCTCGCAGGGTTGCGCGGGCGTTCTTTTCGTCGGTCTCGATCGCCTTATTGATGTCGTTGATGTTGCGTTCGACCTCGGACTCGATGACGAGTGTCTTGAAGATGGCGCGCGCTTCATCGACGCGCTTCTTCGCCAAGAGGTAGCGGGGAGACTCGGGAAGCGTGAACGACAAAACGATGTAGACGACGGCGGGCACTGCGCCGACGAGGAACATCCACCGCCAGGCCTCGAGGCCGATCCACAGCTGCTCGTCTGCGCCGCCCGCCGAGGTTGCGAGCACGGCGTCGCTCAACAAAGCGGCGAAGATGCCGAGTGTGATGGCGAGCTGCTGGTAGGAGGCGAGTGTGCCGCGAATCTGGCGCGGTGAGATCTCGGCGATGTATGCGGGGGTCACAACCGAGGCGATGCCGATGCCGATGCCGCCGAGGACGCGCCAGACAAGCAGATCCCACGGCCCAAGCGTGAGGCCGGCCCCGATGGAACTGATGAGAAACAGGATGCCGCCGATGAAGATGACGCGCAGCCGGCCGTACCGGTCGGCGAGCCCTCCTCCGATCCAAGCGCCGAGCGCGCAGCCGAGCAGCGCCACGGCGACAATGAACCCGGTGAGTGCGGGGCCGAGCGAGAATGCGTGGTCGACGGCGTCGACGGCGCCGTTGATGACGGATGAGTCGAACCCGAAGAGAAAGCCTCCGACCGCGGCCGCAATAGAGAGGCCGTACGCCTTTTTCGTATACGGAGTGGATTGTGCTGACATCGGTATCGCTCCCCTCGGAGAACGATCGAGCGTCCGTTCCCCCTACGATTCGATGGGCGGCAGGCGCCGTCCGACATCACGAGCCTACATCTGCGACCGGCAGCGAAAGCAAGCAAACGAGGCAGGATGCTGTGATCGAACGCGTGTCTCCGACGCGAATGGCAATGCTGCAATACCGTGAAGAACATGACACGTATTGTCTACAACACGGCGACGTCGCTTAACGGGTTCATCGCCGATGAGCAGAACTCGCTTGATTGGCTCTTCGCCGTCGAATCGGGCGAGGCTCCTGACCACGGCGCGTTCATGCGCGAGGTCGGTGTGATCGTTGAGGGTGCGACGACGTACGAGTGGGTGCTGAGCTCGACGAAGCTGATGGAGCATCCCGAGAAGTGGTCGTCATTCTTCGGAGACCACCCGACGTACGTGTTCACGAGTCGCGACCTGCCCATTCCCGAGGGTGCCGATGTGCGCCTCGTTGGCGGCGATGTGGGCGAGCATCTCGACGACATCGTCAGGGCAGCATCCGGTCTCGATGTGTGGCTCGTCGGCGGCGGTGAACTCGTCGGTCAGTTCTACGACATCGGAGCTCTCGACGAGATTCAGGTGTCGATTGCTCCCTCGGCGCTCGCGGGCGGAGCGCCGCTGTTTCCTCGTGCAACGGCCCCAGGCGATCTCGAGCTCACCGAGGTGAAACGCTATGGCGGATTCGCACACCTCTGTTACAGCGTGCAGCCGGAATCCGACTGACGCGGCGGCCGCGGACGCCTACGCGAAGTGCTCGCGCAGCGTGCTCTCGTGCGTCTGTCGCAGGTCGTCGACAGAGACAGTGAAGTAGTCCTGCACCTCGAGTGTCGCGTCAGAGGAGGCAGCACCGTCTGTGACGCCGATGCGCAGCACGGGGTACCCGCGCCCCTCGCACAGTCCGCGAAACTTCACGTCGTCTTCGCGAGGCACCGAGACAACCACACGTCCTGTTGACTCGGAGAAGAGGGCGGATGCCGCGTCGACGCCGTCGCGCTCCATGATCTCGCCGAGCCACACACGTGCTCCGACGCCGAAGCGCAGCACAGACTCGACGAGTGCCTGGGCGAGTCCGCCGTCAGAGAGATCGTGCGCCGATGCGAGAAGCGATTGCTGCGACCCCGCGTGCAGCAGAGCAGCGAGGTCTTTTTCACGCTGAAGGTCGACCTTCGGCGGGCGGCCTCCGAGGTGCCCGTGCACGGTGCCCGCCCATGCCGAGCCGGAGAGCTCCGTGCGGGTCGTGCCAAGAAGATAGATGTTGTCGCCCTCGTCTTGCCAGCCGCTCGGCACGCGCTTGGCAACGTCGTCGATAACGCCGAGAACCCCGACGACGGGTGTGGGGAAGATCGGGGTGTCGCCGGTCTGGTTGTAGAACGAGACGTTGCCCCCTGTGACGGGAATGCCCATCTCGAGGCAGGCATCAGAGAGGCCTTCGACGGCTTCAGAGAACTGCCACATCACCTCGGGGTTCTCGGGGCTGCCGAAGTTGAGGCAGTCGGTGACCGCTGCGGGTACGGCACCGGTGGCGGCGACGTTGCGGAATGCCTCGGCGAGGGCGAGCTGCGCTCCCGCACGGGGATCCAGCTGGCAGTAGCGGCCGTTTGCGTCGGTGGCGATCGAGAATCCGAGCCCCGACTCCTCGTCAACGCGGATCATTCCCGCATCATCAGGGAATGACAGCGCCGTGTTGCCGAGCACGTAGTAGTCGTACTGGTCGGTGATCCAGCTCTTGTCTGCAAGATTCGCCGAGCCGACAAGCTTCAGCGTCTGCTCCTTGAGCACGGCAGGGTCGTCGCTGCGCTCGAGTGCGCTCGCCGTGTCTGCCTGCAGCGCGTCGATCCAGGTCGGGTAGGCAACCGGGCGGTCGTAGACCGGGCCGTCGACGGCGACTGTCGACGGATCGACGTTGACGATCTCTTCGCCGTGCCAGTTGATGACGAGCCGCCCGGTGTCAGTGACCTCACCGAGCACGCTCGTTTCGACATCCCACTTCGCGGCGACGGCGAGAAATGCATCGAGCTTCTCGGGCGCGACAACCGCCATCATGCGCTCCTGAGACTCCGACATGAGAATCTCTTCCGCCGTGAGGGAGGGGTCACGAAGCAGCACGCCGTCGAGCTCGACGAACATGCCGCCGTCGCCGTTCGCGGCAAGCTCGCTCGTCGCGCACGAGATGCCCGCGGCGCCGAGGTCTTGAATTCCCTCGACGAGCTCATCGCGGTACATTTCGAGGCAGCACTCGATGAGCACCTTTTCGGCAAAGGGGTCGCCCACCTGCACGGCGGGCCGCTTGGTCGGGCCGCCGTCGTCAAAGGAGTCAGAAGCCAGAATGGATGCTCCGCCGATGCCGTCGCCTCCCGTGCGGGCGCCGAAAAGCACCACCTTGTTTCCGACACCGGATGCGTTGGCCAGGTGCAGATCTTCGTGGCGAAGCACGCCGACCGAGAGCGCATTGACGAGCGGATTTCCCTGATACACCGGGTCGAAGTACGTCTCGCCGCCGATGTTGGGAAGTCCGAGGCAGTTGCCGTAGAACGAGATGCCGCTTGTCACACCGTGCACCACGCGTGCGGTGTCTGGGTCATCGATTGCGCCGAAGCGCAGCTGGTCCATGACGGCCACGGGGCGAGCACCCATCGAGATGATGTCGCGCACGATGCCGCCGACGCCGGTGGCGGCACCTTGGAAGGGCTCGATGTAGCTCGGGTGGTTGTGGCTCTCTACCTTGAAGGTGACAGCCCAGCCCTCGCCGATGTCGACGACGCCGGCGTTCTCACCCATGCCGACCATGAGGCTCTTCGTCATCTCGGGCGAGACTTTTTGACCGAACTGACGCAGGTACTTCTTCGAGCTCTTGTATGAGCAGTGCTCGCTCCACATCACCGAGTACATCGCGAGCTCACCCGAGGTAGGGCGTCGGCCGAGAATCTCTCGGATCGCCGCATATTCGTCGGGCTTCAGGCCGAGGGCCGCATATGGCTGCTCCTTCTCGGGAGTCGCTGCTGCGTTCGCGACGGTGTCGGCGCCGGTGTCTGCTGGGATGCTCACGGAATACTCGCTCCTGGGGACGAAAAAGGGGCGTGGCTGCACGCCGGACCGTTGTCAATCCTACCCGGGCGCGACGCAGGAGGTGATCGTGAGCAGAATCGTTGTTGCCCCGGCATCCGAGCAGTGGAATGCTTGCGAAAAAGAGGCGATAGGGGAGAGACAACATGTCAGTGGCGTCGACGGTTCTCGCCAGACTCGGTGAGCTTCGCGAACGGCAAGAGGAGTTTTACAGAGATCTACACAGAAACCCCGAACTATCGCATCACGAGCACGAGACTGCGACGAAGGCGGCGCAGTGGCTGCGCGGGCTTGGCCTTGATGTGCAAGCCGGAATCGGTGGGACTGGCGTTGTCGGAATTCTGCGCAACGGCGACGGGCCCGTCGTTCTGCTGCGTGCGGACATGGATGCGCTCCCCGTCACGGAACAGAGCGGCGTCGACTACGCGAGCGAGGCAACGGCATCAGACGAGAATGGTCACACAGTGCCTGTCGCCCACGCGTGCGGGCACGACGTGCATGTGGCGTCGCTTGTGGCTGCCGTGGAGCTGCTGAGCAGATCGCCGGCACAGTGGAACGGCACTGTCGTTGCGCTTCTGCAGCCCGCCGAAGAGACGGCCGACGGTGCAGCGGGCATGCTCGACGATGGCCTTGCCGAGCTGATCCCGACACCAGACATCGCCCTCGCGCAGCATGTGCTAGCGCTACCGGCCGGAACGCTGGGAGTGCGGAGTGGGCCGTTTCTCACGGCGGCAGACAGCATCCGCATCATCATTCACGGCCGCGGCGCTCACGGATCGATGCCGCAGGCGAGCGTTGACCCCGTTGTGCTCGCAGCGCACATCGTCGTCAGGTTGCAGACAATTGTCTCCCGTGAAATTGCGCCAGCGGAGACAGCCGTGCTGACGGTCGGCAGCATCCAGGCCGGCACGAAGAGCAACGTCATTCCCGAGTCAGCCGTGCTGCAACTCAACATCCGCACCTACAGCGAGCAGACGCGCTCCGCGCTGTTTGCTGCGATCCGGCGTATCGTCGATGCCGAGTGTGTCGCCTCGCTGTCGCCGAAACCTGCGGAATACGAGGTCTTCGACAGTTTTCCGCTCACAGCCAACGACACGGAGGCAAGCGAACGCGTCGCCGCTGCATTCACCACGCACTTTGGTGAGCAGAACAGACCCATAGAGAAGCAGTCAGCGAGCGAAGACTTCAGCGACATTCCGAACGCTCTCGGAGTGCCGTACGTGTACTGGGGCATCGGGGGAATCGACGCAGAGCAGTATGCCGCTGCCGAGGCAGCAGGGCGCGTGGCGCAGGAC
The DNA here is from genome assembly GCF_011751765.2 of Paramicrobacterium chengjingii. Lineage (GTDB taxonomy): Bacteria > Actinomycetota > Actinomycetes > Actinomycetales > Microbacteriaceae > Paramicrobacterium > Paramicrobacterium chengjingii. Next base: position 2,655,783 of record NZ_CP061169.1, on the reverse strand, counting down.
ATTCCCGTGAATCACTCACCCGAGTTCGCGCCCGTGATCCAGCCGACACTCGACACGGGCACGCGAGCGCTCGTCGTCGCGGCACTCGCGTGGCTTGCGAAATAGCCTCCGTTAGTCCCGACTTGAGCTGCCGGTGCCACGGCGCTTCCACTCGCGCGGCACCGGCGCGTTCCAGCTGAAGTGCAGTCCGAGCACACGGATGAGAAAGCAGACAGCTGCTGCGACGACCGCGGTGACGGGGCCGTAGAGCCCGAACAGCGACGCGATGACGGCGAGGCCGGCGCCGATGAAGGCCGGCACAGCATAGAGCCCGTCACTCAGCACGGAGGGCACACGTCCGAGCAGCGCATCGCGAAGCGTGCCTCCGCCGACAGCGGTGATGGTGCCGAGAATGATCGCCTGGACCGGCCCGAGCCCGAACTCAACGGCTTTGATCGCTCCGGTGATCGCGAAGAAGCTCAGCCCGACGGCATCCAGCACCTCAATCGGTGTGGACAGTCGAACGAGACTGTTTCCGAAGGCGAACGCGATGAGCGCGCCGACTGCCGCGACAGCAAGATAGCGCCAATCCTGAAAAGTGGCGGGCGAGAGGTTGAGCATCACATCGCGGATGACCCCGCCGCCCATCGCCGTGATCATGCCCAGAGCGATGACGCCGACGATGTCGACGCGAACGGCTCTGATCGCGGTGAGTGCACCATTGAGCGCAAACGCGAATGTTCCCGTGAGGTCAAGAAGCAGCAGGAGCAGTTGCTGATCCATCAACGGTGCGTTCCCGTGCTCATGTCCCTATTCTGACCGTCGCGCGTGAGAAACGAAACCGGCAGTCGGGTCAGGAGCCCCACTCGGTGGGCGGGCCGAGCGTGAGGAGCGTGCCGAAGACGACGCCGACGGCCACCACAAGCAGGACGCTGAGCAGGGCCGGGTGCCGGAGGAAAAACCGAAGCCACGCGCTCACCCATGTCGCGTCGCGTGGGTCATCCGTCTTCTCGCGGCGCCAGCCACCCTCGAGCATGCCGCGGCGCTCAAGGCTGCGGTCGAACGGAATCGTCGCGTAGGGGATGATCGCCGTGGCGACGGCGCCCACAACCTGAAGTGGCCTCCACCGCTGGTTCACGCCGACGAGGCCCGCTGTGAAGGCGTAGGCGACAAAGATGATGCCGTGTACACTCCCGCCAATGGTGACGGGCCAGTCGCCGAGCTGAACGACGTATTTGAGGAGCATTCCGAGGATCAGCAGCGTCCACGTGATCGTCTCGGCGATCGCGAGGATGCCGTAGAGGCGTCGGGGTGTCAGCGCTTTCGACGTCTCGGATGCTGCCACGGGTGAAGTCTCAGATGGGGCCATGTTCACTATCGTCTCTTACGCACGCTGACGAAGCATCGTCCAAAAGATGGAATGTGAGTTGCTACACAGCTTGGAGCGCTGTGATCGCCGAGGCGAAGAAGCGCAGCCCGTCGACGCCGCTGCGCATCGCAGCATCCGTATCCGGGCCGAATCCAGCTTCGATCGCGTGCTCAGGGTGCGGCATGAGCCCCACAACGTTGCCGCGTTCATTTGTGACCCCTGCGATGTCGCGAAGCGAGCCGTTCGGGTTCACACCGACGTAGCGGAACGCAACGCGCCCCTCGCCCTCGAGCCTGTCGAGCTCGTCGTCCGCCGCGATGAACCCGCCCTCGCCGTTCTTCAGCGGAATGACGATCTCCTCCCCAGTGGAGAAATCGTTCGTCCACGCGGTGTCGGCGTTCTCGACGCGCAGCGTCTGGTCACGGCGCACGAACGTGCCGAGCTCATTGCGAATCAGGCCGCCGGGCAGCAAATGCGCCTCGGTGAGCATCTGGAAGCCATTGCAGATGCCGAGAACGGGAAGACCCTTGTTGGCGGCATCGATCACCTCGGCCATGATGGGCGAGACCGATGCGATGGCTCCGGCACGCAGATAGTCGCCGTAGCTGAAGCCGCCGGGAAGTACGATCGCATCGACGTTTTTGAGATCGTGTTCGCCGTGCCAGAGCGCGACGGGCTCAGCATCCGCAAATCGAATTGCCCGCTGTGCGTCGCGATCGTCGAGGGAGCCTGGAAAGGTGATGACTCCGATTCTCATCGTGCGTCCGCCTCGCGCACCGAGACGACGTCTTCGATGACGGAGTTGGAGAGAATCTCGCCTGCCACTGTCGTGACGTCGTCAATCACCTCCGGCGTCACCTCGTCAATCGTGATCTCGAAGCGCTTTCCGACACGCACACCAGAGACGGCGGCATGGCCGAGGCGCGAAAGCGCGCCGTGCACGGCCTTCCCCTGTGGGTCGAGCAGCTCGGCCTTCGGCATGACATCAACAACAAGAATGGGCACGTGTGACTCCGAACGAAACACTGGCGGCAAGGATGCTGCCAGTCTACTGTGTCGGCACGCAGCAAACTTTCGACGGATGACCACCGGAGGTCACACGGAATAGGCTCGAGTGCATGAGATACTCTGCGCTGACTCCTGTCTTTACGGGGCTGCGCTGGGCGCTGCATATTCTGCTCGTCGCACTGACCGTCTTCGCTATCGTGCACGCTGAGATTCTGCAGTCGGAACACGCGCGTGCCGTGCAGGTTTTGGGTGCGGCCCTGCTCATCGTTTACTTCGGCGGTGCCGCGGTGGCGCATTTGGCGTGGTTCGGCGGCACGCGGCTCTCGCTCTTCTCATATGCGTGGATCGGAGTGCTCGGCCTCGTATGGCTCGGCATGCTCATGGTCACCATGGATGCCGCCTACATCGTGTTTCCCCTCTTCTTTCTGTTTCTCCACCTGCTGCCCATGACCGCGGGCATCGTCAGCGTCATCGTGTCGACGACGCTGACGATCGCGATGCTCGGGTACCACTCGGGCATCAGCGTCGGCGGCGTGATCGGTCCCGTGATCGGAGCATCCGTCGCCCTTGCGATCTCGGGCGGATACTCGGCGCTCTATCGCGAGGCGAGGGAGCGCGAGAAGCTCATCGAGGAACTCACTGCGACACGGGGCGAGCTTGCCATTGCCGAGCGTGAAGCCGGCGTGCTCGCCGAGCGAGAACGTCTCGCCCGAGAAATCCATGACACCGTAGCGCAGGGCCTGTCGAGCATCCAGATTCTGTTGCACGCGACGGAACGCGTCGACCCGGACAGACCCGGCATCGAACAGCTTCAGCTTGCAAGGCAGACCGCCGCAGACGCGCTCGTCGACACGCGGCGAATCATCCGAGAGCTCACGCCTCCCGTGCTCGATGAGCAGACCCTCGCCGGCGCGCTCACTCGACTCGCTGCGTCGGCAGAGCACACGCTGCGCACAAGTGGACGTGCAACCCGTGTGCGCTTCCATCTCGTCGGCGAGGCGCATCCGCTTCCCATGACTACCGAGACAACGCTGCTCAGGGTCGCGCAGAGTGCCATCGCCAACGTTCAGCAGCACGCCAAGGCAACGGCGCTCAACATCACGTTGACGTTCGACGAGGATGCCGTGACTCTCGATGTCGTCGACGACGGAGCTGGCTTCGACACGTCGACTCTCGAGAATCGAAACGGAGCGTCTTTCGGCATCACGGCCATTCGCCGACGGGTCACCGAGCTCGGTGGAAGAATGTCGATCGAGTCCGTCCCCGGTGAAGGCACCGCCCTTGCCGCGACGATACCGCTCACCGAGGAGGCAGGATGATTCGCTTGTTGATCGCCGACGACCATCCCGTTGTGCGGGCAGGGCTGCGCGCGCTATTCGAGACCGAAGAGGATATGACGGTCATCGCGGAAGCTGCAACGGGTGTCGAGGCCATGCGGATGGCTGACCACGACATTGACTTAGTACTCATGGATCTGCAGTTCGGTGGCGGAACGCAGGGCGTCGAAGCGACGCGGCGCATTCGAGAGGCAGGCGGTCCCCGTGTGCTCGTGCTTACGAACTACGACACCGACGCAGACATTCTCGGAGCCGTCGAAGCGGGAGCCGCCGGATACTTGCTCAAGGATGCCCCTCCGGCCGAGCTTCTCACGGCAGTGAGGGCGGCTGCAGCGGGGGAGACGGCGCTCGCCCCCAGCGTCGCCGGTCGCCTCGCCGCACGAAAGGATGCCGCGTCGGTCGCGCTCAGCCTGCGCGAAGCCGAGGTGCTCGATCTCGTTGCGAACGGGCAGTCGAACCGTACGATTGCCCGGCAGCTCTTTCTGTCGGAAGCGACAGTGAAGTCGCACCTGGTTCACATCTTCACGAAGCTCGGTGTCTCGAGCCGCACGCAGGCCGTCGCCGCAGCTCGCGAGCGAGGACTGATCCGCTCGCAGTAGCGGTGGCGACACCTGCCGAACACGCGTCGTTCACCGGCAGGCTACCCCCGATACTCACGTGATTCGGGTCGAACTCTTACGTTTGAGCCGTCACTGCAGAGAAAGGGCTACTCGCGATCATGACCATGGACGCAGAAACGCTGACGATCGAGCCGGCGCGGCGCATCGACGACGACGTGGAGTTCTACGACGTTCCTGTTGAACTCGCGGTTCTTGACCTGACTGGAACCACGGTGCGCGACGCTGGGCTCGCCGAAGCCGCGTTCACTCGTGCAGCCGAGCACGTGGGCCTTGTACAGAGCGAAGACAGCCTCACCTCCATGCTCACGTATCTGCATGACGCCACGGGGCGCTCAACAATTGACGTCTTCCGATCGCTCACCGCAGACGAGGCGACGGCGCAGAGCGCCGCTGCGGCGTTCGACGCGGAATACCTGGAGAACATTGGCTCGCTTGAAGCTGTCGACGGTGCGGAACACACGCTTCACTTGTTGCGCGACGCGGAGGTCTCCATCGCACTCACCACAGGGCTGCCCCGTGACACCGTGAACGCAATCGTCGCCCACCTCGGGTGGCAAGAGTCCATTGACGTTGCGTTGTGCGCAGCGGATGCAGGGCGAGGCATACCGTTTCCCGATCTGCCGCTCACCGCGCTCATGCGCACAGGTGCGCAGTCGGTCGACTCGATGGTGGTCGTCGGCGACACCGTCAATCATGTGCGCAGCGGACTTGCCGCGGGCGCTGGGCTCGTTGTGGGAGTGCTCACGGGTGCGCACAGTGCCGAACAACTGCATCAGGCGGGCGCAGACGACGTGTTGGGGTCGATCGCTATGCTTCCGGCGATGCTCGGCGTCAGCTCAGACGTGTGACGTCGCGCTCTCAGCTGGAGTGCGTCGCCGGGTTGTGCAGCGTGCGCAGCGCTGTGACGACGTCTCGGTGCCAACGCTCTGCGAGAGGAACCACGGCGCGAAAATCGACGGTATCGTGCACAGCGCCCATGTACTCGACGGCTGATGCTTCAACGCCAGCGGCGCGCAGAGCGTGAGCATACGCCCTGCCATCGCCACGAAGCACGTCGAACTCTGCCGTGAGAATCACAGCGGGCGGCAACCCGCGCAGATCATCGGCGAGCAGCGGCGACGCAAGTGGATCGCGGGCGCGTGAGCGGTCGCCGAGGTAGGCCCTCGCCACCTGAACGAGCTCGCGCCTGGCGAGAAAATAGGGCACGTGCAGCGTCCACAGTGGCCTGAAATCGATGTGTTTGCCGGTCAGGTCAAGAGCAGGCACCTCGAGAACCTGTAGGCAGAGCGGATGCCGCGACCGCTGCCGATTGGCAAGCGTCACTGCCGCCGCAATGTTTCCACCAGACGAGATTCCTCCAATGGCGACGTGCAGCGGGTCGATGCTCAGCTCAGCTGCGTTCTCGTGTACCCATTCGAGAACGGCGTAGCCCTGCTCGACAGGAGTAGGGAAGCGGTGCTCGGGTGCGAGCGCGTAGTCGACGGCGATCGTGATCACCTCGGCATCTGCAGTGCGTGAGCGAAAAAGTGCGTCTTCGCTGGCCCAGTCGATGCCGCCGAGCTGAAACGACCCGCCGAAGAACATGATCACTGCGGGGCGAGGGCCGACGGCATCCGTTGTCGGTTGATAGATGCGCACCCTCACGTCGGGGTGCCCGGTGACGGGGATTGTGCGGTCGTCTGTAGCAAGTTCAGGTCCGTAGACCCCGATGCGGTTGAAAAACTTGGTGTCCCACGCTCGCGCGTTCTTCCGCTTCCAGTCGGCGGTCGATCGCCGTGCCGTTGTTGCAGCGTGAGCGCTCGCGGCCGTGCGCGCCTGGTGCCTGGCCGTGCGCGAGCCGAATCGAGCAAAGAAGCGCCGTGTCGACAGAAACGTTCTGCGCCGAAACTGCTGAACGAGATCGCGCAAGTGCGAACGATGCATGGCAGCGAAGTAGGGATCGAGTGGCACGGGCAACCTCCAGCATCCTCAATTATGCCGCCCAAGCGATCCGCGTCGGCGTCACTGTTCAGAAACTATTCGGCTGCCGTCACAGTGATCAGGTTGTCCCATGGGTCGTCAAAACTGAGCGTGCGTCCGTCATCGCGTGTCTGGAGTTTGTGGTGGCGAAGGCGCTCGTCCAGCTCGCCGAGCCCGTCGCGTGTGGGCAGCTCGATGCCGATGCGCCCGAGGCCGAGGGCCGGCATGCGGGGACCAGCACCTCGACTGTTCCAGACGTTCATCGCCATGTGGTGGTGATACCCACCCGCAGAGACGAAGAGCGCTTGATTGCCCAGGGATGCTGTCGCGTCGAAACCCAGCGTGTTCACGTAGAACTCCCGGGCAGTTTCAGTGTTACCGACGGAAAGGTGCACGTGCCCAATGACGGCTCCGCCCAGTTCCAGCGGATTCGGCGTCGTCGCCGCTTGCTCGGTGAGATGGTCGCGCAGATATTCATTTGGATCGAGGTAGAGGGTTGCCATCTCGACCTGGCCGTGCACCCAGCTCCACTCGGTGCGATCTCGATCCCAGTAGAGCTCAATTCCGTTGCCTTCGGGGTCGGTGAAGTAGAACGCCTGGCTCACGAGGTGGTCGGCGCTGCCGGTGAAAGTTCCCGGCTGGGCACGTGCAACCGAGTAGAGGGCAGCGGCGAGAGCGGACTGCGATTCGAACAGAATGGCTGTGTGGAACAGGCCGGCCGCCCCGGTGGGTGCGTGGGTGAGGGCGGGGGAGTGCTCGAGGATCACAAGGGGCTCCGCGCCACGCCCCAGTGTGACGGTGCCCTCCGATTCGGCGATGACCTGCAATGTGACGGCGTCGCGGTAGTACGCGGTCATGCCGTCGAGATCGGCGACGAGAAGGGTGACGGCGCCCATGGACGTGTCAGCCGCGAGCTTGTTGGACGGATCGAGTGCAGTGGTCATGATGGGTATAACAGTAGTTGTAGCAACAACATTCCCGCACGTTCAGATCTCTTGGTTTCTGCACTTTTCCGCCGTACGCTTCGAAGCAGCGGAGCCGAACGGCGAAGTCAGAGGAGGGGTGCTCATGAGTTGGGGACGTGTTCTGGTCAGAGTGGTCGTCGGCGGGCTTTTTGTGGGGCACGGCCTGCAGAAGCTGAAGGGATCATTCGATGGCCCGGGGCTCGCGGGCACTGAGAAGATGATGCAGAGTCTCGACATGGAGCCGGCGAAGGAGAACGCGCTCGCCGTCGCACTCGCTGAGACGGGTGCCGGGGCGGCGATTGCCGCTGGTGTGGCCACTCCGCTCGCGGCGAGCGGACTCATTGCCTCGATGGTGACGGCAATTCGAAAGGTGCACGGGAAGAATGGCGTGTGGAATTCGAACGGAGGGTTTGAATATAACCTGGTGCTCATTTCGACCCTTGTTGCCATTGCCAGCGAGGGCCCAGGGCGCGCGTCGATCGACGCTGTTTTCGGCAAGTCTCGGTGGGGTGGCGGTGGGGGCCTGTTTGCACTGCTTGTCGGTGTGGGGTCGTCATTCGCCGTCGTTGAGATGGGCAAGCGTGCGGCCGAGCAGAAGCGCCTCGTCGATGGCGGCGGCGAGGTCTAGTTGCCCGTCACGCGCTCCAAAAGCTCGCGATAGCGGTTCGCCGTACGCTCGATGATCTCGGGCGGCAGCTCGGGAGGTGTGCCGGTCATGTTCCAATTCTCGGTGAGCCAATTGCGAACGATCTGCTTATCGAAGCTGGCCATGCGCTGCTCGGGGGTCTCGCCCGACGTCCAGGCGTTGGCGTCCCAATATCGCGACGAGTCCGGTGTGAGCACCTCATCGGCGAGGGCGATCTCGCCCGTCTCAGGGTCGCGGCCAAACTCGAACTTTGTGTCGGCAAGAATCAGGCCGCGAGACTCGGCAGTCGACGCTGCCTTCGCGTAGATCGAGAGAGCGAGGTCGCGGATTGCTGCGGCATCCTCTTCTCCAATGAGTTCCACGGTTCGCTCGAACGAGATGTTCTCATCATGCTCACCGAGTGGCGCCTTCCACGCTGGTGTGTAGAGCGGCTCGGGGAGGCGATCACCGTTCTGCAGGCCGCTCGGTAGTGGGATGTCGCAGACCGTGCCGTTCTGCTCGTATTCCTTCCAACCCGATCCGGTCAGGTAGCCGCGAACGACGGCCTCAACGGGAAACATGTCGAGCTTCTTGACGAGCATCGCCCGCTCGGCGATCTCAGGGGGAAGGGCGGCGTGTCCGCGCTCGCCTTCGGCGTGACTGGCGACGAGGTGATTGGGAACACCGAGTTTGTCAAACCACCACAGGCTCAGGCGTGTGAGCACTTCGCCCTTGCCAGGGATGCCAGGCGAGAGCACGTAGTCGTATGCGCTCACGCGGTCACTGGCGACAAGGAGCATGGCGTCGCCTGCTCCTGCCACGTCCGTTGCGGGAGATGCGGGCTCGAAAAGGTCGCGCACCTTTCCTGAATAGAGATGGTTCCAGCCGGCGGGTGTCAGGTTTGTGCTCACCCCTCCATTATCAGGGCTTTTCTGGAACGGTTGATTTTAGAGTGCGGAGAGCGGGGTCTCCTCTCGTTCTCCACAATTGTCGCGTGCGGTCGACGCTAAGCGCGAGGACGTACCAGACACGCCACCATTCTGATTCGCATCTTCCCGTGTCGGGGCAAGGGAGTATATTCCTTGAGGAACACCTGGAAGACGACGGCGTTCCTTCCCGAACACTCCCTCAGTCAGGACGCCAGTGGAAAGAACTCAAAGGCCGTGGGCTGCTCTCTGGGCACTCGTCATCGGCTTCTTCATGATCCTCGTCGACACGACGATCGTGTCTGTTGCCAACCCCGCGATCATCACGGGGCTCAATACAACGATCGAGAGTGTGCTCTGGGTGACGAGCGCGTATCTGCTCGCCTACGCCGTTCCGCTGCTCATCACCGGGCGGCTCGGCGATCGATTCGGACCAAAGAACCTCTACCTCATTGGGCTCGCTCTGTTCACCGTTTCATCCGCCGCGTGTGGGCTCTCCAGCGACATCACCATGCTCATCGTGGCGCGTGTAGTGCAGGGCTTAGGGGCATCGATGATGACGCCGCAGACGATGGCGGTCATCACACGTATCTTCGCGCCAGACAAGCGTGGTGCGGCCATGGGGCTGTGGGGCGCGACAGCTGGCGTCGCCTCGCTCGTCGGGCCGATCCTCGGCGGCGTTCTCGTCGACGGATTCGGCTGGGAGTGGATCTTCTTCATCAACGTTCCCGTCGGCATCATCGCCTTCGTCGCTGCCGTGCGCTACGTGCCAGCGCTCGCGACGCATCGGCATCGCTTTGACATCGTCGGCGTCATTCTCAGCGCCGCCGGCATGTTTCTTCTCGTCTTCGGAATCCAAGAGGGCCAAAGCTACGAGTGGGGGCAGATCTGGGGTCCGATCTCCGTGTGGTCGCTCATCATCACCGGTGTCGTCGTGCTCATCGCATTCGTCGTCTGGCAGCGCTTTACCCGAAGTGAACCGCTCGTCCCCCTTCGACTGTTCCGCGATCGCAACTTCTCGCTCGGCAACACGGTGATCACAGCCGTTGGATTCGCGATCATCAGCATGTCGCTGCCGCTCATCTTCTATCTGCAGATGGTGAGAGGGCTCACTCCAACCGAGTCGGCGCTCATGCTGGTGCCGATGGCCGTGATCTCCGGCGTGCTCGCCCCCTTCGTCGGCCGTCTGATCGATCACATCAACCCTCGGCTCGTCGCAACAGCGGGCATGGTCTGTTGTGCCGTATCGCTCACGTGGTACGCAGCAGTGCTCACTCCAGACCAACCCATCTGGATTCTGCTGCTGCCAAGCGCGGTCATGGGCCTCGCGAACTCCGCCATGTGGGGGCCGCTCGCCACCATGACAACGCGCAATCTTCCCCCAGCCCTCGCTGGTGCCGGATCCGGCGTCTACAACACGACCCGGCAGGTCGGCTCGGTTCTGGGAAGCGCCTCAATCTCGATGCTGATGCAGGCGCGTCTTGCGACAGAGCTTCCGGGTCACGAGGGATCGTCGGGATCGGACGCTGCCGGTCTCTCTGGAGAGCTGCCAGAGTTTCTTCACGCGGGATTCAGCGCAGCCATGGGGCAGGCGCTGCTGCTGCCCGCAGCCCTCGCCATTGTCGGTGCCATCGCTACGCTTTTCTTTGCAAAGCCGAAACCGATCGCCGCCGCGTGGTCACCGCCGAGCCCCTCGCCCAAAGCCTGAGCATGTGGTGCCCGAGCCCTTGACCGTGAGGCACCGGCTGGATAACGTCAGAGCACAAGACAGGGGCGGCCACTATGAGTGAAAGCGGAGAAGCTGGCGGGTTCAAAAGCCTGCTGGCAACGACAAACTGGATAGCGCTCGTGCTGGTGGTGCTCGTCATCGTCTTCATGGTGCAGAACTCGCACGATGCGAATCTGACGTTTCTTTGGGTGACGGTGCGATGGCCGCTGTGGCTCGCGATCGGCATCGTTCTCGTGTTGTCTTTCGCCGCCGGATTTCTCTTTCGCGGCCGACGTGACAAGCGCCGGCGGTCGAGAAGGTAGAGGCGTCACGGATGCTATTCGGCGACGCGAAGCGCGATGTCTGACCGGTACTGCGCACCCTCAAGCTCGATCAGCCCAACCGCGTCATACGCTCGCTCGCGGGCCTCTGCGAAAGTTGTGCCCAGTGCGACGACATTGAGAACTCGTCCACCGGACGCCGTGAGCTGCCCGCCCGCATCCGTTGTCGCCGCGTGGGCGATGTGCACGCCCTCAATGCCTTCGGCGGCGTTGAGGCCCGTGATAGTCCTCCCCGTCACAGGCTGTGCCGGGTAGTTCTCGCTCGCGAGCACGACGGTCACTGCCGTTGTCATGCCGAACTCCGGCCTGTCGGCATCATCGAGCGTGCCTGTCGCCGCAGCGAAAAGCAGTTGCGACAGCGGAGTAGCGAGTCGTGGCAACACAACCTGAGTCTCGGGGTCGCCAAACCGGGCATTGAATTCGATGACGCGAATTCCCTTGTCGTGGGCGTTGTCCCGCTTGCTCGTCAAGATGAGCCCGGCGTAAAGCAGGCCGATGAACGGTGTCTGCTCTTCGGCGAGCTGAGTGACGACAGGCTGCGCCACCGTGCGAATCACCTCGTCGACGAATGCATCCTCATCTCCGAACGTCTCGTCAAGCCACGGCAGGGGGGAGTACGCGCCCATGCCACCGGTGTTCGGCCCAACATCGCCGTCGCCCAGTCGCTTGTAGTCCTGCGCGGGGGAGAGCGGCAGAACTCGATGCCCGTCACTCAGCAGGAATAGAGAGACTTCCTGCCCGTCAAGAAACTCCTCGACGAGGATGCTGCCACTGGTCAGGTACGCGCGTGCATGATCCAGCGCGGCGTCTCGATTGTCAGTGACGAGCACGCCCTTCCCCGCGGCGAGGCCGTCAGCTTTCACCACATACGGCGAGCCGAACGTGTCAAGGGCAGACTCCACGTCGGCGAGGGATGCAGCTCGCTGCGCGCGGCCGGTGGGCACGCCCGCGGCATCCATCACTCGCTTTGCAAAAGTTTTCGAGCCTTCGAGCTGGGCCGCGGCCTTGCCTGGCCCGAAAACAGGGATGCCCTGCTCGCGCAGTTCGTCGGCAACGCCGGCGACGAGCGGTGCCTCCGGGCCGATCACCACGAGGTCCGCGGCCATCTCGATGGCGACGTTTGCCACGGTCACGGGGTCGTTGATGTCGAACGCCGTGCACGTGACATCACGTGCGATGCCAGCATTGCCAGGTGCCGCCGTGATGTCGTGACCGTCCGTCTCAGCAAGAAGAGACAGGATGATGGCGTGTTCCCGGGCGCCAGACCCCAGCACAAGAATCTTCACGAGTACTACCCTATGGGCATGGCTCGTGCGCGCATCACCGATGACATTGGAATTCCTGCGGTCGACCGAGCCGTGCGAGAAGCCGCCGTGCGAGACGACGTGGCGACGGCAGTGCGGTTCACACTTCAGCTGCTTGCCGAGCGATTCCCCGGCAACACAGTGGAGCTTCGGGTTCCGCCGTTTGGTGCCATCCAGTGCATTGAGGGACCAAAGCACACGCGCGGCACACCTCCCAACGTCATCGAGACTGACGCCGAGACCTGGCTGGCACTGGCGACGGGCACGCTGGCGTGGGCGGTTGCTGTCGAGACGGCGTCGGTGACAGCATCCGGAAGCCGGGCCGACCTGACGGGGCGGCTGCCCATTCTGAGGTTGCGCGACTAAGCGTGGTTGTCGCTAACGATGTCGTCTCGTGGCATGTGCGCAGTGTGAAACGCACACAGCTTCATGCGCGACAATGGTAGACATGAGCACCAGTCCGGGCGCGGAGTCCGAGCGCCCCGTTTCTGACACACCAGCGCCTGATCGCGCGACGCGAGATCAGCCTGCCGCGACGGAGCCATCCGCGACGTCCAGCTCACATGAGGTGGCGGTTCGACGCGCACCCAAGTACCAGACATTCATTCTGATTGGCGTTGTCGTCGGATTGATCGCCGCCATGGTTCTGACGTTCGCCTTTCAACGGGGGCCGGACGAGATCGATGCAGCACGTGGCGAGGTGTATTTCTCGCCCGGCACGGTTTTCGGCTTTCTTCTGCTGATCTGCATTCCCGTGGGCATCGCGATCTTCGGCATTCTTGCCTGGATTCTCGACGTGAGCGCCCGCAAGAAAACACACACGGTGCGAGTCGATAAGGTTAACGTGCGCGTCAGCGAGCCGGATGCTGAGGCGCCACCAACAGCCACGTCAGCCGATAACGAGGACAATCTGTGAGCAGTTCCGCGACATATCGCGAAGCAGGAGTCGACACCGCAGCGGGAGACCTCGCCGTCGAACTCATGAAATCGGCTGTCTCAGCCACACACGGCCCACAGGTGCAGGGAGGGTTCGGAGGCTTCGCAGGGCTCTTCGACGTCTCGTATCTCACAAAGTTTCGCACACCGCTTCTCGCCACATCGACTGACGGCGTCGGCACAAAAGTTGCTATCGCTCAGGCGATCGACAAGCACGACACCATCGGTCAAGATCTTGTTGGCATGGTTGTCGACGACATCGTGGTCGTAGGGGCGAAGCCGCTGTTCATGACCGACTACATCGCCTGCGGCAAGGTATTTCCGGAACGCATAGCCGACATCGTGCGCGGCATCGCTGAGGCGTGCTCAGCTACAGGAACAGCACTAGTCGGCGGAGAAACCGCTGAACACCCGGGCCTCCTCGCCGAAGATGAATACGACGTCGCCGGGGCTGCGACGGGTGCAGTCGAGGCGGATGCTGTGCTTGGCGCCCATCTCGTGCACGATGGCGATGCCGTTATTGCACTCGCCTCGAGCGGTCTGCATTCCAACGGCTACTCCCTGGTACGACACATTCTTGCAACGCAGAAGATCGGGTTCACCGACACCTCTGTTGACCTCGGCGGCGTTGTTGGCGAAGTGCTGCTTGAGCCCACCCGGCTGTACACGAAACCTGTCCTTCAGCTGATCGACGCTGTGCCTGGAGCGCTTCACTCGCTGTCACACGTGACGGGCGGTGGCATCGCCGCTAACCTTGCCCGTGTGCTTCCCGCCGGTTCGTGGGTCGAGGTCGACCGTTCGACGTGGTCGCCTTCCCCTGTCTTTCGGGTTCTCAGCGACATGGCAGGGTCTCCGCTTGAAACCAGCGAGGGCACGTGGAACCTGGGAATCGGGTTCTTCGCTGTCGTCGACCCTGCTCAAGCGGCATCCGTCATTTCGCTGTGCGAATCCGCGGGAGTTGCCGCGTGGCAGATCGGCGAGGTGCGGAGGGGAACACGAGATCTCACCGGCTTCGAGCAGGGAGCCAAAGGTGTCGACGGCGGAGCCGTGCGACTCGTTGGAACCTATGCGAGCTGATATTTCAACCGCAGAACAACTGAACTCTTCGGGAGCCCCCTGACATGTGCGGAATCGTCGGAATCGTCTCACACGAGCCCGTCAACCAGCAGGTTTACGATGCGTTGCTGCTCCTGCAGCACCGCGGACAGGATTCCACGGGAATCGCTACGGCCGAGGGGCCGACCTTTCACATGACGAAGGCCAAGGGTCAAGTGCGCGAGGCTTTTCGCACACGTGACATGCGCTCGCTCGTCGGCAACGTCGGTCTCGGTCATGTTCGGTACGTCACCAAGGGCGACGCCGCCAACGAGCAGGAGGCGCAGCCGTTCTACGTGAACGCCCCCTATGGCATCATCCTCGTGCACAACGGCAATCTCACGAACACCCGTGAACTCGCCAAAGACCTTTTTCACGTCGATCGTCGGCACGTGAACTCCACGAGCGACACCGAGATGCTGCTCAATGTTCTCGCCAACGAGCTTCAGGGCCAGATCTCAGGCATGGAGCTCGATCCCGACCAGATCTTCACCGCCGTCTCGCAGGTGCACGAGCGGGTCGAGGGCTCCTACGCTGCGATCGCGATGATCGCAGGTCACGGGCTGCTGGCCTTCAGAGATCCATACGGCATCCGGCCGCTTGTGCTTGGGCGTCGACAGGCAGGAATGGTGGGTGACGATTGGATCGTCGCCTCGGAGTCGCTCGTGCTTGAGGCCGCCGGGTACGAGGTCGTGCGCGATATTGCGCCGGGTGAAGCAGTATTCATCACACCAGACGGTGAGCTGCACTCACGTCAGTGCGCGCGTTCGCCGCGACTTGTGCCGTGCTCATTCGAGTACGTGTACCTTGCTCGCCCCGATTCGATCATGAACGGCATCTCGGTCTACGACGCGCGGCTTCGGCTCGGCAACCGTCTTGCCGACACCATCACACGGCACATGCCCCTTGGAGACGTCGACGTGGTGATGCCGATTCCCGACTCGTCGAGACCGGCAGCAATGCAAGTGGCGCAAAAGCTGGGCATCGAATACCGCGAGGGATTTTACAAGAATCGCTATGTCGGGCGCACCTTCATCATGCCGGGGCAGTCGCAGCGCAAGAAGAGCGTGCGCCAGAAGCTCAACGCCATGGGCAGTGAGTTCAAGGGCAAAAACATCTTGATTGTCGACGATTCGATCGTGCGAGGAACGACCTCAAAGGAGATCGTGGAGATGGCACGCGCCGCCGGTGCGAACAAGGTGACATTCACATCAGCGGCGCCGCCGGTGCGGCATCCGCATGTCTACGGAATCAACATGCCTACGCGCGCCGAGCTGATCGCGCACGATCGCAAGATCCCTGAGATCGGTGCCGTGCTCAATGCCGATCACATGATCTTTCAGGAAGTCAGCGATATGCGCGATGCCATCGTTGAAGGCTCGGATGTCACCGATCTTGAGATGAGCTGTTTCACCGGTGACTATGTCACCGGTACCGTCACGCCGGAATACCTCGAGTGGATCGAGCGAACGCAACTGTCGTGACGGCAGTCAGGATGCCGCAGCTCGACGGCCGCCGAATACGACAAAGCCGGGCGCGGCTCAGCCCGCCCGGCTTTCTGTCCCAATGATCGAAGACTCAGCGCTACACGCGCTCTGCCGTGCGTCAGGCCCGCTTCTGCTGGTCTGACGAGAAGTCGTCTGCATACTCAGACCACTTCGAGACCTCGTCTTCATACGGGTCAGGAGTACTGCCTCCGAGCTCACGCTGAAGCTGGTCGTAGTCCACTTCTGGGCTGAACGACTTGAGCTCACGTGCGATCTTCGTGTGCTTTGCCTTTTGACGGCCACGCCCCATGCGAGACCCCCTCACAAACTCAGTATTCGGATAGCTGTTTGGCTACCCGCGGTTGCATCAACCAGGGAACGATAAGACTAACTTTGAGTTTAGCATGATGGTGCCTTGATCTCTCCTGTGAGGCTGGCCGACCGACGGGCGCTGACCGGACGCAAGACATTACATGCGAGTGGCGGAATATGGCGGCGAAATGCTCAATCAGCGATACGCTTGGGGGAAGGCAGAGAAGCCGTTCGCAGTGGCGAGAGGAGTTCGAAATCATGCAGAACCCCGAGGGTGGCCCGGTACTTGTCGGAGTCACAGGAGAGCAGCCAGAGAGCGTACCCGAGAGGGGAGTCGCGTTTGCGAAAGCCTTCGATCGTGACGTGGTGTTCGCGTGGGTCGATACCACGCAGTACACCTCAGGATTTATGTCGGACGGCACCGTCGCCTTCACGACGTTCGATCCTGATCCGTCAGCCGAGGGCGATCCCGACATCACATGGCTGGATGAACGTGCGAAAGCTGCAGCAGACAGTGCGGGAGTCGCCTGGACAACCCGGGTCGGCGCCGGTCAGCCCTCGGCTGTGCTCGGCGCAATGGCCGATGAGATAGGCGCTAGCATGATCGTTGTGGGAACGCGCGAACCCGGCTTTATAGCGGGACTCCAGGAGTTTCTCGGGGGGTCGGTTGCTGCGCACCTGGCGCATACGCAGTCCCGTCCCGTTGTGGTTGTGCCGCTGCTTCCCGCAGACAAAGACGGCCGCGTTCCTTGGGAGCCCGAGGCCTAGCTCGAACTCCCAAGAGGGTTAACGCGGGCGCAGCAGTTCCCGCACGCGAGCAAGCTCGGATCGCGCGGTCACAATGAGCTGATCATCGACGACTTTGCCCGAAGCGATGGCGTTGCGCAGATCGGAGCGGAGCTCTCGGCGAAACTCCGAAACGGCACTTTCAATCTCGTAGACGGCGACGCGGCTCTGTGTTCGCGAGTCGGTGTCTCGAGGCGTTGACACGGGATCGTCCTGAGCCCGGGAACGGGCGTCGCGTGCTGCTGAAGCGAGCTCGGCGCGTAGCGAACGCATCGCATCTGTCACTCCTGTGCGAACTTCGTCGGCGAGGCGGCGCACGGAGTCGCTCACCTCGTCTTCGATCGCGTCGAGTTCGTCGGCTCTGCGCTCGAGTTCGGCTCTGCCCGCATCCGTGATCTCATAGACGCTCTTGCGCCCATCGCTGTTCTTGGCGACGAGCCCTTCTTCTGCGAGCTTCGCAAGCCTGGGGTAGACCGTGCCCGCACTCGGACTGTATGTGCCGCCAAAGCGTTCACTGAGCGCCTGGATGATTTCGTATCCGTTTCGAGGGCTCTCGGCGAGAAGCTTCAGCAGATAGAGGCGAAGGTTGCCGTGGGCGAAAACCGGGGTCATTGCACTGCTCCATCCGCGTCGACGCTGTAGGGCGAGCCAGCGTCGGCACGCCTGATCATCGAAATGTCGCCTGAGACGGTGTTTGCCGTCACCTCGACCGTGAAATTGCTGCTGCCCGTCGTCGTCATGGAATAACCGCGGCCAAACGTGCCGTCGACGGTTCTGCCATCGACGTGCATGCGTCCGCTCACGGTGTTGAGCACGCACCGAGCGCCGAGATCGGCGTCGACACGCGCTGTGACGTTGCCCGACATCGAATTAACGCGGATGCGGTCACATGACCCCGTCGCATCGATGAACACGTCACCCGACACCGTGTCGCCCGTGAGCTTCGTGATCTCGCCCGCTGCGGTGACGTCGCCCGACACGGTGTGAACGGAGACCGTGCCCGTGTGGTTGCTGACGTTTAGCGCTCCTGACACGGCGTTGAGTTCGACATCGCCCGTCAGGCTGTCGGCACCGATTTCGCCGCTTACTGTACTCAGTCGGGCGTCCGTCTCGAGTCCGGACACGAGGGCTGTGGCGCTCACGACGCCGAACGATAGGTCGATGCTGCGTGGCACGAGAACGCTTACCGCGGCCGAGGCTTTGTTGGGGCCAAACGCCTTGAACGTGTCGATGAAGTTCTCCCAGCGCAGCTGGGGGTGGTCGATTTCGAGGGTGTCACCGTCGATTGTCACTTTGAGGTCTCTGCCCGTGACGTCATTGACCTCAATACGTGCGGTGTCTTCATCGTGCCCGATGACATCAATGGTGCCGGCGATGAGCGCCACCTTGAGGGCTCGGATAATTCCGGTGTCGATGACTCGAGATTCACCCGGCTGGATGAACCATTTCTCTCTGCTCATGGGATGCCTTTCTGTCTGCATCAGCAACGCGATATATCGCGTGTTCTCGAAACACGATATATCGCGTTGCTGTGAATGGCAACAGAGAACAAAAATTGAGGCTTGACATTGACGTTGCGTCAATCTCTACAGTGAACACTGTCGCACACAGAAAGGAGAAGAGAGATGCTCTGGTCAATTCAGGAAATTGCGCAGCATGCGGGCACGACGAGCCGTACATTGAGGCACTACGACCACATCGGGCTTCTCGAGCCGAGCGATGTCGGGTCGAATGGCTACCGCTATTACGATGACACGGCACTCGTGCGGCTGCAGCGCATCCTGCTGCTTCGAGACCTCGGTCTCGGCCTTTCAGCGATTGCCGAGGTGATCGACCGGGAGGCAGACGCACCACATGCGCTTCGCACTCACCTCACATGGCTGCGACGCGAACATGACCGCATTTTGAGACAGATCTCGTCGGTCGAAAACACCATCAGCACGTTAGAGAAAGGAAAGGGTGTCATGGCAGAGAACATGTTCGACGGTTTCGACCACACCCAGTACAAGGACGAAGTCGAAGAGCGCTGGGGACAGAACGCGTATGCGCGTTCAGATGAATGGTGGCGCGGTATGAGCAATTCCGAGCGTTTGGAGTGGCAGCAGCGCCAGCACGCCCTCGCGATGGATTGGGCGGATGCCGCAGAGCGCGGCGTTCACCCAAACAGTGACGAAGCGCAGAGCCTCGCCCGACGTCATGCCGAATGGCTCGGGAGCATTCCCGGCACACCCGGTAGTGAGAATGGCCTTGCGACCGACGAGTACCTGCTTGGGCTCGGAGAGATGTACGTCGCCGACCCGCGGTTCGCCTCGAACTACAGGGGAACCGACGGCGCGACGTTCGTTCGAGACGCGCTGAACGCGTACGTCGAGAGTCGGCGTGACGCTTAATGAATGAGGGGCGGATGCTGTCACAGCATCCGCCCCTTCGGCATGACCGCGAGAGAGCCGTATTGATTCAGACATGGAGAATGGATCTTCACGATTCGGGTTGTGTGCAAATTGATGCTCCCAGCAAACCTAGAGCACTCCCGAAGGGAGTACTCATAGCCTTCTGTGAAAGAATGCACAGGCGGATTCCTGGCGTGCACGGTACAGAGCGTGCATGCATCCGTTCCACCTCGAACTTTTCGCAGGAGAATTGTGCATCTTCTCAGCGTCGCCAGCCTGAAAAATCGCGCGCTCATCGCGCTTGTCACTGTCGTTGTCGCCGTGTTCGGGGTGATTTCGCTCACCGGGCTCAAACAGGAGCTGGCGCCGAACATCACGTTCCCACAGCTCGCAATTGTGACGAATTACCCTGGAGCATCGCCCAACGTCGTCAACGACGACCTCTCGACGCCCATCGAGAAAGCGATCAGCGGCGTTCCTGGTCTCGAATCGACGAGTGCCACATCGAGCACAAACCTCAGCCTCGTGTCGGCAACGTTCACGTACGGCACCGATCTCGACACTGCCGAGCAGAAGATCAATCAGGCAATCGAGCGCATTTCATCGACGCTTCCCGAGGACGTCGACCCCCAAGTGATGGCGGGAAGCCTCGATGACCTCCCGATCATCCAAGTTGCCGTGACCGGAGGTGACGATGCCGAACTGAACGACCTGCTCGAGCGCGTTGCCGTTCCGAAGCTCGAAGACGTTGATGGCGTGCGCGAGGCCGAGATCGTCGGCGCAGCAGGGCAGAGGGTGACGATCACGCCCGACGCTGAGGAGCTTGCGAAGGTGGGTGCGACGACCCAGGCCATCAACGATGTTCTGCAGCAAAACGGAACGCTCATCGGCGCGGGCGAGATCACCGAAGACGGCAGCACGTATTCGGTGCAGTCCGGCACGAAGCTCACATCCGTCGATGACCTCACGGCGCTTCCTCTGACCGGCGTGACTCCTCCCGACGGTGAGATCGTGACTCTCGGCGACGTCGCCACGGTTGAACTGACGGAAAACCCTCAGACGACTCACTCGCGTGTGAATGGCGAAGATGCCCTCACAATGTCGATCACCAAACTTCCCGATGCCAACACCGTCGACGTCTCGCACGGCATCACCGACGCGCTTCCCGAGCTTGAAGAGTCGTTGGGCAGCGGTGTCACCCTCACGATCGTCTTCGACCAGGCGCCGTACATCGAGCAATCCATTGAGTCCCTCTCGACAGAGGGCCTTCTGGGTCTTGTCTTCGCCGTTCTGGTGATTCTGCTCTTCTTGCTCGACGTTCGTGCAACACTCGTCACGGCTATCTCAATCCCCACATCGGTGCTGATCACCTTCATCGGTCTTCAGGTGTCGGACTACACACTCAACATCTTGACCCTTGGGGCTCTGACGATCGCGATCGGCCGTGTTGTCGACGACTCGATCGTGGTGATCGAGAACATCAAGCGACACCTGGGTCTCAGCGCTGATCGCACCGGATCAACCCGTCTTCAGGCGATCGCAACGGCTGTGCGCGAAGTCGCCGGGGCGATTACAGCGTCGACAATCACGACGGTCGCCGTGTTCCTGCCGCTTGCGCTCGTTGGCGACATGACAGGTGAGCTGTTCCGTCCCTTCGCACTGACGGTCACGATCGCCCTGCTCGCGTCGCTGCTTGTGTCTCTGACGATCGTTCCCGTTCTGGCGTACTGGTTTTTGCGCGCTCCCACCGAGAAACAGCAGGCGAAGATCGAGGAACGTCAGCAGAAGCAGACGGATGCTGTCGACGCTAAGAATCGCGCTCGCGACGAAGCCGACGCAGCCCGTGCTGCCAAGAAGGAGCAGAAGCAGACGACCAAGGCGCAACGCCACGAGAAGAAGGCGGCGCAACCGGCCACGGGTGCTGTCGCGCCAACGGCCGAAGCGAGCGCATCTGCTGAGTCCGATGCCGCCAGCGCTCCGAAACCATCGATCGCCCCCATGCCCGCAATCGTCTCGGCCTCATACGTGCGCCAGGCGAAGACGCCGGGTGTTCCGCACGAGGAATCGGCAGAGAAGCAGTCGGATGCCGAAGGGCCGGCAACGGTCTCTGAGGAACCCGCCGCAACCGACGCCGCGCGTGAGCCATCGGCATCCGCCCACACTCGTCGGGCACGCCGCCAGGCCCAGAACGACCACGAAGATGAGCTGAAGCACCCCACGCGCCTGCAGCGCGCCTACCTTCCGATCATCCGGTGGACGCTGAAGCATTCGGCGACCACGATCATACTTGCGCTGCTCGTCATGGGCGTCACGCTCGCAGCGGCGCCGTTTATGAAGACCAACTTCCTCGGCGACAGTGGCCAGAACACGCTGTCGGTCACGCAAACACTCGAGCCTGGAGCGAGCCTCGACGCGCAAGACGAGGCGGCGACGAAGGTCGAAAACGCTCTGCTCGATATTGATGGCATCGAGACTGTGCAGGTGTCGATCGGGTCGAGCGGAAACTCGCTGACCTCTGCATTTGGCGGTGGTGATGCGGGCGCGATCTCGTTCTCAATCACGACAGACGTCGACGCCGACCAGACGGCGCTGCAGCAGACGGTGCGCGACAAGCTCGCGACGATCGACGACGCCGGAACAATCGAAGTGTCGGCATCGAGTGGTTTCGGTGCATCGTCCGACATCGAAGTGGACATCACAGCGACCTCCTCAGAGGATCTCGAGAAGGCTACGACGTCTGTGCACGACGCCGTCACCGACCTCGACTCGGTCGCCGAGGTCAGCGACAACCTCGCCGAGTCGCGCCCGTACATTGAGGTTGCGGTAAACAGGCAAGATGCCGCCGAAGCCGGATACAGCGAGGTTGCACTGAGCTCGTTCGTCGCGGGCGCGACAAAGCCGCAGCAGGCGGGAACGATCGTGATCGACGACACGACGCTCACGATCTACGTGGAGACCGCTGACGAACCTGCATCGCTCGACGAGCTTCGCGACCTTGAGGTTCCCACGCCGACCGGCGTCGTGGCACTCTCGACGCTCGCGACCGTTGAGATCAGCGATGGGCCGCAGAGCGTGACGACAGTCAAGGGTGACCGCTCGGCGACAGTGAGCGCGACTCCGGCGGGCGATAACATCGGAGCGGCGAGCGTCGAGATGCAGGAGGCGGTTGACAGCGTCGACCTGCCTGCCGGCGCGTCTGCCGAGCTCGGCGGCGTGAGTGCCGACCAAGACACCGCGTTCCAGCAGCTCGGCATTGCGATGCTCGCGGCGATCCTCATCGTGTACATCGTCATGGTTGCGACATTCCGTTCGTTGCGTCAGCCGCTTCTGCTGCTGGTGTCGGTGCCCTTCGCCGCAACGGGCGCCATTGGCCTGCAGCTCGCAACGGGCGTTCCGCTCGGTGTGCCGTCGCTTATCGGCGTGCTCATGCTTATCGGAATCGTCGTGACGAACGCCATCGTGCTCGTCGATCTTGTGAACCAGTACCGCGACAAGGGTCTGACCGTGGCGGATGCCGTCGAGCATGGTTCCGTACGAAGGCTGCGCCCGATTCTCATGACAGCCTTGGCGACGATCTTCGCGCTCACCCCGATGGCGCTCGGCATCACCGGGCACGGCGGCTTCATTTCGCAGCCGCTCGCGATCGTCGTGATCGGCGGACTCGTGTCGTCCACGGTATTGACACTCGTTGTGCTGCCCACGTTGTACAACCTTGTTGAAGGGGCGAAAGAACGCCGGGCGGTCAAGCGTTCGCGAAAGGCAGAGGCAACGGCAGAGCGTGACAACGCCGATTCAGTGCCGTCAGAATCGGAGCCGACCGGGGTACGGTAAGGCATGGCTACGCCTGAGTTCATCACTGCTCTTCGCCGAAAGATCGGCACAGACGAGTTGTGGCTGAGCGGAGTCACGGCTGTGGTGACGCGGCGCGGCACCGAAGGGACAGAGGTGCTGCTTGTTCGTCGCGCGGACAACGACGAGTGGACATCTGTGTCGGGCATCATTGACCCGGGTGAGCAGCCCGCTGTCGCCGCGGAGCGCGAGGTTCTCGAAGAGGCGGGAATCGTCGCTGTCGCCGAACGTCTCGCATGGGTGCACACGATGCCGCCCCATGCCTGGCCGAACGGCGACAAAGCTCGGTTTCTCGACCTGGTGTTCGCGTGCCGCTATGTCTCGGGTAACCCCGAACCTGTCGATGGAGAGAACACGGAGGCTCGGTGGTTCGCTCTCGCCGATATGCCGCAGATGCGCATGACGCAGCTGGAGCGCATAGACGTCGCGCTGTACGGCGGCACCGAGGCGAAATTCGAGCGCTGAGCGCACGACGTTTACGTGGTTGCCGGAGGCTCCACTTGGCGGGCAAGCACCTCGCGTCGCCTTACGCGAGACGGCCCATTTCATGCTGGCCGCCGTGAGATGCTGTTCCGAAGTTCTTGAGGCAATATGACAAAAGTTCGCGGACGTTAGCACTCTGATGAGCGCCTCGAGCGACGCCGAACACAACCGCGTTCGGTGCTATCTCGTCCGCGATGGGACGGTACGTAATCGGGAGCCCCTCATATGTGCGGTCGCCATATGGGCGACCCATGATTATTGTGTAGGCGAGACCACGAGCGACGAGAGATCGGATCGTTTCCACATTGACACTGCGCCATTTCACTCGCGGGGTCATGCCGGCATTTCGCAGTATTTCTTCCACGTGTGCTGATGCAGGCTCGCTCGCGAGGAGCGCGCAGTCTTCGTCCTCCAGTTCGCTGAGATAAACACTTGCGCGGCGAGCGAGCCGATGCGTTGGTGCTACAGCCAATTGAAGCCTGACCGGAGCGATTCGGTGACCCTTGACTCCTGACGTGAGGTGATTCTCATAGATAAGCGTGGCGTCGAGCCCTCCCTCGAGTAATGCCGCTTGCAGCTCAATTGAACCGTCCTCTACTGGTTGCAGGTCGATTGCAGGAAACCTTTGAGTAATATGCTCGACTATTTGCGGGAGGAACCACGGCGACAACGTCGTAAATACTCCGAGCCTCAGAGGACCGGTCAACTCTCCGCGCAGAGTTGCAGCCGTCTGGTGAATCCCGCGGACTTCATCTGCGACTTTGACCGCGCGTTCATAAACCGAGCGGCCAGCGCTCGTGATCTCCACTCCACGCCCACGTGTCCTCAATGTGAGTTGAACGTCAAGTTGCCGTTCCAACTCGGTTATTGCCAGCGACACACCGCCGGGGGACAAGTGCATTCGTCGGGCCGCCTCAGAGACCGAACCCGATTCGACGATAGCACGCAGACAGTCCAGTTGACGCAGCGTGATGCTAGAAATCTCAAGCATATTAGCCAGACTAAACTATCTCTCTAGATTTTTGTGCTTGTCTAGCATACGGAGGGCTCGCCAGACTTGAAGAGTCGTCGCACTCCGCGAAAGTGGAGCCCACGGACTGGGTTGCCTTCCGCTTCGAACAACGTAGAAAGAGTTCAATGATGAGCAGCACAAAGAACGGTGCAAATCAACGCAGACTCACGCACGATTCCCTCCGTACTCCTCAGATGCGCAGAATACTCGCGTCCAGCTTCATTGGTAGTGCAATCGAGTTCTACGACTTCATGTTGTATGCCGCCGCTTCAGCTCTCGTATTTGCGCACGTCTTTTTCTCGGACTTAGACCCCGCGATCGCCACGGTCGCGTCATTTGCGACACTTGCAGCCGGGTACGTTGCGCGTCCTCTCGGTGGGATAATCTTCGGCCACTTTGGTGACAGGCTTGGTCGTAAGGGAGTCTTGGTCGTCACCATGATCACGATGGGAATCGGCACCGCGCTTATCGGAGTGCTCCCGACTTATGAGCAAGTTGGTGTCATCGCACCGCTAATGCTGGTATCCCTTCGTGTCATTCAAGGATTCGCCGTCGGAGGTGAATGGGGCGGAGCAATGCTCATTGCACTCGAGCAGGCACCAGCTGGCAAGCGCGGGTTCGCAGCATCATTTGCCAATCTCGGCGCGCCAGCCGGATCAATTCTCTCGGCAGGAATGCTCAGCCTGTTCTCTTTGCTTCCTTCCGAGCAATTCCTGTCATGGGGCTGGCGAATCCCATTCCTTGCAAGCTTTGTGCTCGTTTTGATCGGGCTCTTCATTAGGCTGAAAGTTGTAGAGAGCCCGCTGTTCGTGGAACTGTCTGCGAAAGCGGAGGAGCGCCGCATCCCTCTTCTCCGCGTCCTCACGAAGTCGCCGCGCGTCCTCATCCTCGGCGTACTTGTCGCCATGAGCCAGCTGACGATTTCAGGCATGGTTAGTGTGTGGGGGCTCAGCTATGCGACGAGTCAGGGCGCCGACAGTACTTTCGCACTCGATTCAAAGGTGTTCTCTGCGATCGCCATGTTCGTCACTGCCATCCTTGCCGCTCGCTTGAGCGACAAGTGGGGCCGCCGTCCTGTTATTGCATTTGGGATCATTCTCGCGATCATTTTCGCTTACCCGGCGCTGCTCCTCATCAGTAGTGGAGAAAACTGGTTCTTCGCTCTTGCGGTGGTCCTTGCTCAAGGAATTCAGGGCGTTATTCTCGGCCCGCTCGCAGCATTCCTTGCAGAGTTGTTTCCTACAGGAGTTCGTTTTACGGGCTCGTCAGTGGCGTTCCAGGGAGCATCCGCTATTGGTGCCGGATTTACGCCAATTCTTGCCAGCACGTTTGTCGCCGCTGGCGGGGTGATGCTCCTTGGGGCCGCCTGGATTGTGGTGCTCGTGATTTGTGGTACCGCGTTGCTCATCGCACCGGAAGGTCGTAGACGAGACTTGGCGACGATCTCATGACTCAATTCGGACGTGACGTGAAAGGCGAGTTAGCGTGAAATACGATGCGGATGTGCTGATCATCGGTGGGGGCCCTGTAGGGCTGATGACCGCGTCGGAGCTGAGCACCCACGGGGCGACAAGCATCATTGTGGAGAAACGCAGTCCAGGCGATCCTTCTGAGGTGAAGTGCAATCACGTTGCCTCCCGCACGATGGAAGCGTTTCGCCGCTTCGGCATTGCCGACACAGTGCGGGGAGCGGGCATGCCTTATCAGCATCCTCAGGACGTGGCATTTCGTACAAGTGTCTTGGGCCGAGAGTTTGGGCGTATTCCAATTCCGTCCACTGCGAGCCGCAGTCAGGGGGACGGCATTGGGCCTGATGCAAACTGGGCCACGCCAGAGCCGCCTCATCGCATCAATCAAATCTATCTGAATCCGATACTGGAACGTCATGCGGAGAGTATGGCCGGAGTTGAACTGCGTCGATCGACTGAGTGTGTCGGAGTTGCACAGGACGATGACGGTATAAATGCCACGCTTGTCGATGCCGGCGATGGTGAAGTCAGCCAGGTACGGGCCCGTTACTTAGTTGGCGCGGATGGTGGCAGGTCACTTGTGCGTAAGACGATCGGCGCTACCTTCCATGGCGACCCCGTGCTGCAACATGTCCAATCGACGTACATTGATGCGCCCGGGCTGTATCAGGCGATGAGCGCCCGGCCTGCCTGGGGATACTACGTGTTCGGCAATGAACGCCAAGGACATGTTTATTCGGTAGACGGGAAGCGGAAGTTCCTCATCCACACCTACCTGAGCCTTGATGAGGTGGAAGCTGAATCGGTTGACCGCGACGCCGCAATCAGAACAATTCTTGGAGGCGGCAAAAATATCGACTACAGCATCATCTCGACTCAGGACTGGACGGCGCGTCGTTTAGTTGCCGACAAATTCCGTGAGGGTCGAATGTTCATCGCGGGTGATTCTGCTCACGTGTGGGTGCCAATGGGCGGATACGGTATGAACGCCGGCATAGCCGACGGGTTGAACCTCGGATGGCTCATTGGCGCAGTCGTAGATGGATGGGCTGATGCGTCCATATTAGATGCGTATGTGGCCGAGCGTCAGCCCATTACGGATCAGGTGTCGCAATTCGCGATGACCCATCTCGAGAAGATAACTGCTGCGGATGTACCGGGAACGTTGGACGTTGATGGGGCCCGTGGTGACGCAGCTCGTGAGGGGTTCGGCAGACTTGCATACGATCTCAACGTGCAGCAATTTGCGGCAAGTGGGCTCAACTTCGGTTACTCATACGGTGAGTCCCCCATAATCGTTGACGACGGCAACGCCCCGAGTTACACCATGGGAACTTATGTTCCTTCGACAGTTCCCGGTTGTCGGCTGCCACACGTTTGGCTACCTGATGGGGCCTCTCTCTACGACCGACTGGGGGAGTGGTACACACTTATTTGCTGCCGAGGTGACGACGGCGAGGAAGCACAGGCGTGGGCAGACGAGCTGCAACGTCAGACGAGTCTTCCGATGGACGTCCTTTCCCTGAGTGGCGTGGCACTGCCCGATTCGTACACAAGCGAGTACGTCATCGTGCGACAGGATCAGCATGTGGCTTGGAGGGGACCACGATTGCCCTCAGATGTGAATGCCTTTGCGGCGAGGCTCGGGGCATGTACCTGTGACACTGCGCCCGAGCCTTGTAAAGGTGCGGAGATACCGGCGGAAATCTTGAGTTCGTCGCGTTGAAAATGTGGGCGTGCCCGTGCAATCACCGTGTAAGTTGCACGACGCTTACGTGGTTGCCGGAGGCTCCACTTGGCGGGCAAGCACCTCGATCAAGAGACGCTCAGCGAACTCGGCAGGCAGCTGCTCGACAAGGGCGATGAGCGGCGCCATCTTTGCCGGAAGCGGCGTCGCTGTGCCCGCAGAGCCGTTGGGTTTGCCACCCACGCCGAAACGCGACAGAAGCGCCTGAGCCTTATCGGCAGTGAGCTCGCGCCCGAGAGCCCCCGACATGCGAAGCGCCTGCACGGCGAACCGTGGATTGGCCCGCGCCTTCCCCCGCACATCAGCGGCGGCCCGCGTGAGCGCATCGCTCAGCTGTGGCAGCATCCGTTCGGTGACCGGCGTAATCGTGAGGTGCGTGGTATGGGGGAGAGTGAGGGCGTTCGATTGGGTGAATCCCGGCTGCAGCTGCAGTGTGAATCCGAGCTCTGAGACACGATCGGCCCAGTGGTGCGGGTCAACGCGCATGCGTTTGGGCACGGTTGTATCGGTCTCCACCGCCAGAAGCGGCCCCGTCGGAGACCCGACTACCTGCAGCCCGACGACGTTGTCAATGAGCGTGTGCAACTGCTCCGTCGCGCGGCGGCACGAGGCGACGAGGTTTGCAAAGCCCTCGTCGCCGAGGCGCTGCACGATCGCCCACGCCGCAGCGAGGGCACCAGCCGACTTCGATCCGAGAAGCGTCGCGTTGACAACGGGATACCCGGGCCACCGTGCCGTTGCGAAGAACTGCTGACGCTGTCTGTCGCGATCTCGCTGCAGCAGCACAGATGCGCCCTTCGGTGCGTAGCCGTACTTGTGCAGATCGGCCGAGATGCTCGTCACTCCGGGCACCGCGAGATCCCACGGCGGCAGGTCACCCCACCAGGCGAGCGCGAAGCCACCAATGCACGCGTCAACATGGCATGGGATGCCGTGGCGCGCCGCGGCGCTCGCCACCTCTGCGACCGGATCGAGCACACCGAACGGGTAGCTCGGTGCCGACACCACAACGAGCGCAACGTCGGGGCCGAAACGCGTTCGCAGATCGTCGACGTCGACGCGGCCGGTGGCATCGACGGGCACAAGGTCGAGATCGAGTCCGAAATAGTGCGCCGCCTTGTGGAACGCCGCGTGCACGGTGGATGGCGCGATGATGCGTGGACGCAGCGCAAGGATCGGCTGGGTGGCGGGGTCGCCCGAGACCTGCGCTGCCGCCCAGACGTCGCGTGCCGTCTTGACGGCGAGCATGCAGCTCTCTGTGCCTCCGCTGGTGACGGAACCGACCGTGTCGTCGTCTCCGTGCAGCATTCGCCTGGCAAAGCCGACGACATCGCGCTCGAGAGCGGCAACAGAGGGAAACGCCGTCGGATCGAGCCCGTTCACCGGCTGCACGAGTCGCATCGCCTCGGCGGCGAGCTCGTCGAGCTCGGGCAGCCCCGAATCGTACACGTACGACAAAACTCGCCCACCGTGGGTGGCGGCATCCGCCTCTCGCAGGAGGCGTAGACGCTCGAGGATCGACTGTGACGCATCGCCTAATTCAGTCACGTCACTCTCCCTCTGGCTCGATGTCGGCTCGGCGAAGACTGTAGCGACTTAACGTGACGAGACTCACAAGCATGGCTGCGGCGGGCACGACGCTGAAGCTCAGAACAATGCCCATGACGGCGGCTGTCGACTGCGTGACAACGTCGATGCCGATCGACTCCTGGTACCCGGTGATGGCGAGCATCACGGTCAACGCTGTCGCGCCGAAGGCCATCCCCGCGGTTTCTCCCGCTGTCCAGAGGCCGCCGAAGATGCCGGCGCGGCCCTCTCCATGCCGGGCCGCGTCGTGCGAGATCACGTCGGGGAGCATCGCCATGGGCAGCGTCTGCATTCCCGCGTAGGCGGCACCCGCAACGGCGACGGGAACGAACACCCACCAGCCTGGCGACCACAACAACATGATGAGAGAAGCACAGGCCACGAGGAAGATGATGCTGGCTAACCAGAACCCGCGCTCTTTGCCAATGCGCTTGGCGAGGCCGCCCCATGCCGGAGTCAGCAGAAGAGCCGGCGCGATGAGCGCGACGAACAGCAGTGTCACGGCGGTCTCGGAGTGCAGCACCCACGTTGCCACGTACTGCGCTCCGGCGAGCATCATGCCGGTAGCGAGGCCCTGCAGCATGAAGGTGGCAAGAAGTGCGCGGAAGGGCTGACTGCGAATGAGAGCTCGGATGCCGCCACGGTAGTTCTGCACGAGGGACGCCGTCGGCCTGGACTCCGGTTCGGGCACATTCTGCGGCGCGACAGTCGACGACGACAGCATCCCCGCGCCGAGGGCGACCGCTGCAACGAGCGCCATCACGAGGTACCCCAGGTATGGGTTGTCTGGAAAGAGATCGCGCAGCAGCGGGCCGCCTGCGCCGAAGAGCAGAATGGCCACGGTCAGCACAACGACACGCCACGTGAGCAGACGCGTGCGCTCGTCATAGCGCCCCGTGAGCTCGGCCGGAAGCGCAATGTACGGCACTTGGAACAGGCTGAACGAGGTGGCGCACAGAATGAAGGCGAGCGTGACCCAGATCGCAGATACCGCGGGCGGGAGCCCCGGAGTAACGGCGAATGTCACGACGAAGAAGACGGGAAGCGCAATGCCGCCCATCACCATGAACCGACGGCGAGACCCGCTGCGCGCGAGGCTGAAGTCGCTGCGCCCGCCAATGACGGGGTCGATTGCGACGTCCCAGACCTTTGAGATGGTGAGGATGAGCCCGGCGACCAGCGCCGTCACGCCGAGTGTGTCTGTGAGGTAGTAGACGAGAACAAGGCCGGGGAGGGTGGCAAACCCGCCAGTGCCGAGCGAGCCGATCCCATAGCGCCACAGCGTGGCTCGCGGCAGTCGCGCGCGCGAGACGCCGATCGGGCCTGTGGCATCGTTCGATGGGCTCACTGAACCTGCCTGTGTGCCGTTCGCTCAATGACTGCCATGAACTGATCTTAGTGCTCGTGGATTCGCCTTCGGCCCGGCGTCTGGTGCCGCGGTGCTAGCGTCGACGTATGGCTGGAAATACGGCGGGGCTCTCACACGACGACCTCTGGCCGCGGGCGGGCGACTGGCCGAACGCAGACAGCATCAACGGCGACCTTGATCTGGTTCTCGTCGGGCTTCCGACGGCGAGCACATCACTGTCGCCGACACGAGCAGATGCCACCCCGGATGCTGTGCGAGAAGCGCTGCGGAAGTACAGTCCCTTCGCTCACTCGGCTGACGCAGACCTCGACGTGCTCACACTCGCCGACGCGGGAAACGTGCGCGACCCAGATTCTGACGAGGATGCCGCGACGCAGCGTGTCGCTGACGTCGCGACCCGAAGTCGTCTCGTCGTGGCGCTCGGCGGCGACAATGCCGCGACCGTTCCCGCAGCACTGGGCTCCTGGGGAAGCGATGTGTCGACGGCAGGCCTGATCACTCTCGACGCTCACTATGATCTGCGTGATGGCCGCTCCAACGGCTCGCCCGTTCGGCGTCTCGTCGAAGCGGGTCTCGATGGGCGACGCGTCGTGCAGATCGGTATTCAGGACTTCGCCAACTCCCGTGCGTACGCAGAACGCGCCCGCGATCTCGGCATCACGGTCATCACGCGCGATGAGCTCCTTCGGCGCTCCCTTGACGAAGTCATGGCCCAGGCTCTCGAAATCGCGGGAAGCGCGAATGGCCCCATCCACGTGGACCTCGACGTCGACGTGTGCGATCGAGCTGTGGCTCCCGCATGCCCGGCGTCGACCCCGGGCGGCATTGCCGCGCACGAGCTGCGCCGTGTGGCGCGCGTCGCCGCGCGGCATCCGAGTGTTGCGTCTCTCGACCTCACGGAGATCGATGCCACGGCGGATGCCGCTGATGGCCGCACCGTGCGGTTGGCGGCGCTCTGTGTGCTGGAGGCCGCAGCCGGACTCGCTCTGCGGTGAACTCAGCCAGCCAGGCCGCCTGCCAATCAGGCCGCCTGCTCATGTGTCGAAATCGGCAGGAGTTCGCGCATATATCCAACAGCTTTGACATCTGAACGATCTCGCGCGCTGGCCCTGTGGAGAACGTGTGCGGCCCGGCAGCGATTTTGGCAAAGTGTCGGTCATGACTCGCTCGCTCACCCCGCTGCCCACGGCGCTTGGCACTCACTTCTCGGTGGCGGCGGCAGCGGATCGAGGTGTCAAACAAGGCAGGCTCCGCGCAGCAGACCTCGAGACCCCCTTTTACGGAGTGAGGATGCTCGCGCGCGACGTCGCAGATGACGACGAGCCGGGCCCCGAGGAGATAATGCGTCGTCACGCACACGCTTATGCACCGCGTATGCGTGAAGTGGACTTTCTCAGTCACTGTACGGCTGCCGCTGTTCACGGCGCGCCATTGCCGTTCGTGACGGACCCCCGAGTCCACGTGTCGACGGTGCGCCCGGCCCGAGCTCCGCGAACTCGCGGCGTCATCGGACACAGTGCCTCGCCGACGGTGCCTGTCGTCGTGGTGTCCGGACTGCGTGTATCAGACCCTGCTGCGACGTGGGCAACGCTTGGTGAGAGTCTCGACGTGCCGTGGCTCGTCGCCGTCGGGGACTACTTCTGCCGGATATGGCGTGAAGGCTACGGCCGACCGAATGCCGGGCGACAGTCGTTGGCGACGCCGTCGCAGCTTGCGGATGCTGTGAATAGCTGCCGCAGGGTGGGCGCTGCAAAGCTGCGCAAGGCACTTCATTTCGTGCGCTGTGATTCATGGTCGCCCCGTGAGTCGCTGACGCGCCATCTTCTGGTCACGAACGGGCTGCCCGAGCCGGTGCTCAATAATGACTTCTTCGATGAGAACGGGGGCCACCTCGCGTGCCTCGACATGGCCTATCCCAAATACAAGGTGGCCGTCGAATACCAGGGTCGAGTTCACGGTGTGCAGTACTCCCGAGACATCGAACGTATCGAACGGCTGCGCGCCGACGGGTGGATCATCGTGCAGGTCTCGTCTGAGCTCTTCAACGAGCCGGGCGTGCTCATTCGCCGCGTTCACGATGCTCTCTGCGCACGCGGCTGGCGTGGCTGAAGGTTGAGGGCTGGGCACCTCAAATGCTGGAGCGTTCATGTGGCGAAGATTGCTTCCCAGAGGCAATCTGGGCGCCAACTTCGACACATGAACTTCTGCATCAGCGCCGATCAGATCGCGCGGCCGGCGACCCAGACACGCTCGATGAGGGGCACGCCAGGGCGGTAGGCAAGGTGCACGTGGCTCGGGGCACGCAGCAGCACAAGGTCGGCACGCGCCCCCGGCACGATGCGACCCACGTCGTCGCGGCGAAGCGCAGCGGCACCTCCGGCCGTTGACGCCCACAGCGCTTCCGCTGGGGTGAGCCCCATGTCGCGCACAGCTATAGCGATGCAGAGCGCCATGCTCGATGTGAAGCTCGACCCCGGGTTGCAGTCGCTCGCGAGCGCGACGGTCGCACCGGCATCCACGAGCCGTTTCGCATCGGGATATGGCTGCTTCGTAGAGAACTCGACGCCGGGAAGCAATGTGCAGACAGTGTCGGATGCTGCCAGGGCAGAGACGTCATCATCGCTGAGATACGTGCAGTGATCGACGCTCGCCGCACCGAGCTCGACGGCAAGTTGCACACCGTCGCCCGGCCCCAGCTGGTTGCCGTGCACACGCACGCCAAGGCCGCGTTCCGCACCGGCCTCGAGCACGCGGCGTGACTGTTCGGTCGAGAACGCGCCGCGCTCGCAGAACACGTCGATCCAGCGCGCGTGCGGTGCGCAGGCGTCGAGCATGGCACCGCAGACCAGCGTGACGTAGTCGTCGGAGTCGCCGTCGCTGCCCATGCCGTTGTCGAACTCCGGCGGAACGACGTGGGCGCCCAAGAACGTCACCTCATCGGTGACCTCTCCGGCGAGGCGCGCGAGACGCTCCTCGTCGGCCACGCTGAGGCCGTATCCGGTCTTCACCTCGAAAGTCGTGGTGCCTTGCGCGTGCAGTTCGGCGACGAAGCTCGCGAGGCGCGTCCGCAGCTCGTCGTCACTCGCCGCGCGCGTCGCCTCGACCGTCGACTGGATGCCGCCGGCCGAGTACGGCTGACCGCTCATGCGCGCGGCGAACTCCGCAGAACGGTCGCCGCCGAAGACAAGGTGAGTGTGGCTGTCGACGAATCCGGGAATCACCGCCTGCCCCGCAGCATCCACGATCTCATCAGCATCGGTGGGTGCGGATGCCGCTTCGCCGACCCACGCGATGCGGTCACCGTCGAGCAGAACGGCGGCGTCGCAAAGAATGCCGAGCGCGGAGTCGCCCGCGAGGCGCTGCCCGACGGCATCCTGAGCCTGCTCGTCATTTGTGACCAGCTGGTCGTTCGTAACCAGCTCGGCAATATTCGTGATGAGCGTGCGCATGACTACTCCTTGGTCGCGGCGAGCAGAGGAATGCGCACGCCGCGCTCGCGTGCAACGTCGGCTGCGCGATCGTAGCTGGCATCGACGTGCCGCATGACGCCTGTTCCCGGATCGTTCGTGAGCACCCGCTCGATCTTCTGCGCGGCAAGGTCCGTTCCGTCGGCGACGATTACCTGCCCCGCATGAATCGACCGACCGATTCCCACGCCTCCGCCGTGATGCAACGACACCCACGTGGCCCCCGACGCCGTGTTGAGCAGGGCATTCAGCAGCGGCCAGTCCGCTATCGCGTCGGACCCATCGGCCATCGCCTCCGTCTCGCGATACGGCGAGGCGACGGAGCCCGAGTCGAGGTGATCGCGCCCGATGACGACGGGCGCTGAAAGCTCGCCCGAGGCGACCATCTCGTTGAACTTCAGCCCCGCACGGTGGCGCTCGCCGTAGCCGAGCCAGCAGATGCGCGCAGGCAGTCCCTCGAAACGCACAGTCGAGCTCGCGCGCTCGATCCATCGGCGCAACGGCTCGTCGTCGGGGAACAGCTCGAGAATCGCCCGGTCGGTCGCCGCGATGTCTGCGGGATCACCCGAAAGTGCGGCCCAGCGGAACGGTCCTTTGCCTTCGCAGAACAGCGGGCGAATGTACGCGGGAACGAAGCCCGGGTACTCGAAGGCGCGATCACAGCCTCCTTCGCGGGCTTCGGCTCGAAGCGAGTTGCCGTAGTCGAACACCTCGGCACCGGCGTCTTGAAATGCCACCATCGCATCGCAGTGCTTCGCCATGGATGCCCGCGATCGCGCGGCGAAATCGGCGGGATCGGATGCTGCCAGTGCATGCCACTGCGCAACGTCGACGCCCTCGGGCAGATAGCTCAGCGGGTCGTGTGCGCTCGTCTGGTCGGTGACGACATCAACGTCGATTCCGCGCGCAAGAATCTCGGGGAAGATAGATGCCGCGTTGCCGACGACGCCCACAGAGACGGCCTCCCGGTCGCGCTTTGCCTGCAGTGCGCGCTCGATACCGGCGTTCAGATCGTCAGCGATCTCGTCGAGGTAACCGTGCGAGCGCCGCCGCTGTAGCCGATCGACATCCACGTCGACAATGAGACACACTCCGTCGTTCATGGTGACGGCGAGCGGCTGCGCACCGCCCATGCCGCCGCATCCGGCCGTGAGCGTGAGGGTTCCGGCGAGGGTTCCGTCGCTGCGGCCGCGTGTCTGCAGCGAACGTGCCACAGCGGCGAACGTCTCGTACGTTCCCTGCAGAATGCCCTGGGTTCCGATGTAGATCCAGCTGCCGGCCGTCATCTGCCCGTACATGGTGAGGCCCTCGGCTTCGAGCCGACGGAATTCGGGCCACGTCGCCCAGTCTGGTACGAGGTTCGAGTTGGCGATGAGCACTCGGGGTGCCCACTCGTGCGTGCGGAAGACGCCGACGGGTTTGCCCGATTGCACGAGGAGGGTTTCATCTGCCTCGAGATCCTCGAGTGTGCTGCAGATCGCGTCGAACGCGTCCCAGCTGCGCGCGGCGCGCCCGGTTCCGCCATAGACCACGAGGTCATCTGGTCGCTCGGCAACCTCGGGGTCGAGGTTGTTCATGAGCATTCGCAGCGGAGCTTCGGTCTGCCAGCTCTTGGCGGTAAGCGTCGTTCCCCGCGGTGCGTGAACCTCGCGTGGGGCGTGATCGGAAGGAGTCGTATCGTGCGTCATTGCAGTTCTCCTATTTCGCTCTCTGCGGCGGCGACGATGCGACCAGTGCGCACCAGTTCGACGACGGCCTCGATCTCGTCTGACACAATGCGGTCGGGTCCTGGGCCGTCTACCCTTTCGCGCACACAGGAGAGCACGGCATTTGTCGCGCGCCCGGGTGTGAGTGGCGCCCGAAGGTCGAGCGAGCGGCATCCCGTCATCACTTCGATGGCGAGCACCCGCGTGAGCCCGTCGATGGCGCGCCGCAGCTTGCGTGCGGCAGCCCAACCCATCGACACGTGATCCTCCTGCATCGCCGACGAGGGGATCGAGTCGACGGATGCCGGAACAGCAAGGCGCTTCAGCTCGCTCACGATGCCCGCAGCTGTGTACTGCGCGATCATGAGCCCGGAGTCGACGCCGGCGTCGTGCGCGAGAAACGCCGGGAGTCCCCTGCTGCGGCTCGGGTCGAGATGGCGGTCTGTTCGGCGCTCCGACATTGAAGCGACGTCGGCGGCGGCGATCGCGAGAAAGTCCAGCACGTAGGCGACGGGGGCTCCGTGAAAGTTGCCGTTCGACTCAACGCGACCGTCGAGTGTGACGACGGGATTGTCGACAGCGCTGGCCAGCTCGGCAGCGGCGACGGAAGCCGCGTGCGCAGCGGTATCACGTGCGGCGCCATGCACCTGCGGGGCGCAACGCAGCGAATACGCGTCTTGCACGCTCGGGTCTTCTGGGCCGCGATGCGAGGCAACGATGGGCGATCCACCCAGCAGTGCGCGCAGATTCGTGGCGGAACGTCCCTGCCCGTGCTGCGGGCGGAGCCGCTGCAGGTCGTCGGCAAACACTCGGTCGGTGCCGAGCAGCGACTCCACGCTGAGCGCCGCAGCGATGTCGGCTGTGCGCAGCAGCATCCGGATGTCATGCAGTGCAAGCAGCAGCATTCCGAGCATCCCGTCGGTGCCGTTGATGAGCGCAAGCCCCTCCTTCTCAGCGAGAACGACCGGCTGGAGTCCCGCATCGGCGAGTGCATCGGCGGCCTCGCGCACGGTTCCCGATGCATCGCGCACCTGGCCTTCGCCCATCACGGCGAGGGCGCAATGCGAGAGCGGCGCGAGGTCGCCCGAACATCCGAGCGAGCCGTACTCGCGCACGACGGGAGTGATTCCGGCATTCAGCACGTTAGCGTAGGCTTGAGCGGTCTCAAGGCGAACACCAGTGCGGCCGGTGGCGAGCGTCTTCAGCCGCAGCAGCATGAGCGCACGCACCACCTCGCGCTCCACTTCGGTGCCCGAGCCAGCGGCATGCGAGCGAATGAGGCCCTGTTGCAGCTGCGTACGCTGTTCCGTGTCGATGAACGTCGTCGCCAGGGCGCCGAAGCCTGTGGAGATTCCGTAGTGCGGCTCGCTCGTCGCAGCGAGACTCTCGATGGTCTGCCGCGAAGCGGAGATGGCGGCTGCGGCATCGGGCGAGAGCTCGACACGGGCACCGTCCCGGGCAACGCTCACGAGCTCGTCGGGAGTCAGCAGCGCGGTGTGGGTTGTCTCTGCACCGAGTATGACGGCGTCGTGTGTGGTCAGCGTGGTGCTCATACCTTGATTCCACAGCACCGCAAGCCCTACGAGAACAGGCATACTGGCAGTGGTGTCCGATATCCCGGACGCGTACGTCAGCGCACGGCAAACACAGAAAAGAAAGGATGCCTCATGAGCAAAGCTCCTGCTGCCGATCAGACGCTGCGCATCTTGACCTTTCTCGCCAGACAACGTGGTCCTGTCGCCGCGGCACGAATCGCCTCGAGTCTCGGCGTGCCGCGCTCAACTGTCTATCAACTGCTCGCAGAGATGCAGCGCCAGGGCTACGTCGTACATCTGCCAGAGGATCACCGTTGGGGCCTTGGAGTCGCGGCGTTCGAGCTCTCGGGCGGCTATGCGCGCCACGAACCTCTGAGCCGACTCGGCCGACCTCTGCTCGCGGCGCTCGTCGATGACATTGGCGAGAACGCACACCTCGCCGTGCTGCACGGCCGCGACGTTTTGTACATCGTTGAGGAGCGCGCGCCACGCAGGCCGCACCTCGTCAGCGACGTGGGAGTTCGCCTCCCTGCGCAGCTCGCGGCCACAGGCCGTGCGATGCTCGCTCAGCTGCCGAAGCACCAGGTGCGGGCTCTCTTCCCCGACACATCGGCGTTCGTCGATCGCACGGGCATCGGCCCGCGCCGATATTCAGAACTGAGGCGGCTGCTCGACGTGACGCGGCTCAGTGGATTCGCGTCAGAAGACGGTGAGATCACGCGCGGCCTGGCGTCAGTCGGCGTGGCTGTGACCGACCACGTCGGTTGGCCTGCGGCATCCATCGCCATCACTGTCGAGCAGGGCCGTGCCGAGCCACGCGACTATGTCGATCGAATTACTGCTGTCGCCCGAGAGCTGTCACGACGCATCCGCGGAAACGCGCGTGGAGTCGCGGGCGGCGTCGAGCTCGGCTGACATGCGGGCCGCCTCGCGTCGACGGCGACGTGCCGCGGCTACCCGGTCAATCACGAAGCCGATTACCAGGGCCAGAACGATGCCGATCACGGCGCCGAGCAACGGATTGTCTTTCACGAGATTGCCCGCGACGAGCCCGATGCACGCAGAGTAGGCTGCCCACATGGCGCCGGCGACAACGCTCAGGGGGATGAAGCGGCGACGTGGGTATCGCAAGGCACCGGCGCTCATGTTGACGGCGACGCGCCCGACGGGAATGTAACGGGCGCCGATGATGAGACCGGCACCCGAACGGCTGAGGGTTCGACTTGCCCAGTCAAACGACGCGGCAACGCGGGGTCGGCGCATCCACGAGAACCGGCGGATGCCGATGGAGCGGCCGATCGTGAACGCGATGTTGTCGCCGATCGCGGCGCCGATCGCGGCGATGGCGCACAGCAGCACGAGGTTGGTGCTGCCCGTCGACACAGCGACGGCTGCCGCAGCCACGAGCACTGTCTCGCTCGGAATAGGCGGGAAAAAGCCGTCGATTACAGCGACGGCAAACATCACCGCGTACAGCCACGGAGAGGAAATGGCCTGCATGATGAATTCGTTCACGATGTCCACCCTTGAAAACTATGCGTGAGGCGAGGTCGAGAGCATCACCCTCTGGTATCGGCTGCGTCCACCCAGAGGAGGGTTTGCTGCGGTGGCCAGTGCCACCCGCATCAGCAGCACGCTCATGATCGCCGTCACGACGGTGATGCCGCTGACCAGCAGAACAACTGCGCTGAGCACGCCGGCGATGCTCGCAATGACGGCACGACGTGTGGATGCTGTCGGTGTCGGCATTGCACGGCGCTCCCACCGGCCCGCGAACTGCGAGACGAGTGCCGTGGCGACGAACGCGAGTGCAATCCAGATCGGTCGCGTTGCCCACCAGGCGCCTGTGCCGGGATCGGGCAGAGGGAGCACCCCGTTCATAGCGCCGACGAGGCCGATCGCGGCGAGAGCGATGAGCAGAGGCATATGCCACAGGTAGATCGTCATCGAGCGTGCATTGATCCACGAGGCCACGTCGCGCACCAGCTCGCGTTCTGCAACGCGCCGGAGCCACGGCCGAGCCAGTGATAGTGCGGCGAGCTGTGCGATTCCGAGTAGGATGAGCGCTGCGGAGGGCGGGTTCAGCGCGGCGTACATGTTAGCCGGATAGATCCCCACCGCGATCACGGCGATCAGTGAGACAAGAGCGCCGATGCCGATGGCTGCGCGAGCGCGAACGCTCAACGAATCGATTTGGCCATCGGCGAGCCAGAATCCAAGCTGTTGCACGAGCAGCCACACGAAGCCGAGGTTCAGCAGCGCAATCCCGCCGATGCCCGTTGTTGCTGCCGCGACATCCACACCGATCACCGAAAGTGCAAGGAGCGCGAGCGTGATGCGTGGGGCTCGCTCATGCGCGGTGATCATCGCGGGAGCGAGAGCCTGGATGCCGAGATACACGCCGAGGAACCACAGTGGCTGGCTGATGCGGAACCCCGCTTCGGCGACCATGTCAGCCGGAATGCCGGCAATGGTCATAGTGAGCAGAGAGACACCAACGACGGCGATCATGACGATGGCGGGACCAAGCAGACGTTGCACGCGACCGGCGACGAATCCGGCAGCTCCTGTGCCGCGCGACCGCGCCGAGCGGTACGCGAGCCGCGTCGAGAAGCCTCCGACGATGAAGAAGAGCGGCATCACCTGCACGAAGAACGAGACAGGAATGAACCAGGCGTGCCCTTCGGCAGCGTTCTCGAAGACAGGACCATTCGACCCGAGGCTGACACCGACCATCAGCGAATGCAGCGCAACCACAATGGCAAGGCAGACGGCGCGAACCAGATCGATTCCGGCATCGCGCGGTGAGCGTCGGCGCCCCGCAGTGACGGCCTGGAGCGGTGCAAGGGTGGTCATGTGCGCCTCCTGGTAGATGAGCTACTCAGAAGACTATGAACGTGGTGCCACGGCTGGCATCGGACGCCGGGGTGAAAAACAACGCTGCCTCACCCTACGAGGGGGTGAGGCAGCGTGAAGCTTGCAGGGCTCAGACGGTCTGCTGGTTGCCGATCGAGAAGCTCACGGCGCCCTCGGCATTGACCTCGGCGTCGAGCACCTTGTCATCGAGGGCGACGGCTGCGCCCTCCTCGAGGAAGACTCGTGCGCCACCGGCCTCCACCACCTGGTCTTCGGTTTCGGGTGACGCAGCCACATCGACGGCGAAATCGCCGCTGCCTGGCTCCGTCTGACTGCTGATTCGCAGTCCTGCATCGTCTTCGCCGGTCGCCTGCGAGGCAATCGTCTTGACGATGGTGCTTGCATTGTCGGTGAGGGTGAGCACAAGCTCTCCTTCCGGTTGCGGGTATGTGCGTGCCACGATTCCTCAGCGAGTGCCGCAGTTCAAGCCATGCCCAGCCATTGTCAGGCCATTCACACTCAGCTTGCGGGCGTGACCAAACCCGCGTCGTAGGCAAAGATCACTGCGTGGACGCGATCGCGGAGCTGCAGCTTCTGCAGGATCTTCCCTACGTGTGTCTTGACGGTCTGCTCTGAGATGAAGAGGTCCGTGGCGATCTCGCCATTCGAACGGCCAGAGCCGATTAGCGTAAGCACCTCGCGTTCACGCGTTGTGAGGGCGTTCAGCTCCAGGTGTGCTCGCGGCGTCGACGGGCGACTCTGGCCGAATTGCTCGATGAGTCGTCTCGTGATGCTCGGGGCCAGAAGGGCATCACCGGCTGCAACGACACGCACGGCCTGCACGAGTTCGTCCGGCAGGGAGTCCTTGAGCAGAAAGCCGCTCGCGCCCGACTGGAGAGCCTCGTAGACGTAGTCGTCAATATCAAATGTTGTGAGCATGATCACGCGCGGCACGTGGGGGAGCGGATGCGCAGGGGAGAGGATGCGACGTGTTGCTTCGAGCCCGTCGAGTTCCGGCATCCTGACGTCCATGAGAACCACGTCTGGCTTCTCGCGTCGCACAAGGTCGACGGCTTCGATGCCGTCCGCGGCCTGCCCGACCACCTGAATACCGTTCTGTGCGTCGAGAAGCGCGGCAAATCCGGCGCGCACCATTGTCTGGTCATCAGCGATGACAACGGAGATGGTCATGCGTTCCCTTCGGCACGTGCAGCGACATCCGCTTCCGCGTCGAACGGTAGCACGGCGTGCACGATCCATCCGCCATCAGGGGTCGCGTGGGTTTCGAGGTTACCGCCGAGCATCGTTGTGCGCTCGCGCATTCCGATGATCCCGTGACCGCCTCCCGCGGCATCCACGGGAGCTGAAAGCGGTGCTGAATTGATGACGGAGATGACAAGGCCCGAGGTGTTGCTGCGTGCAACGCTGACGCTGATACGTGACCCCGGCGCATGCCTCAGCGCGTTGCTGATGGCCTCCTGCACAATGCGGAATACCGCCACCTGCGCCGAGAGCGGCGCGCCGCGCAAATCGTCGTCGATGCTGAGGTCAATGCCGATGCCGGAGCGGCGAGTACCTTCGACAAGTCCTGGAATGTCCCCGATCGTTCGCTGCGGCATCCTCTCGGCATCCTGACCATCGGGGCGGAGCGTTCCGAGCAGACGGCGCATCTCGGCAAGCGCTGATCGGGCGGATGCCGCAATGTCGTCGAACTCCGCGACGACAGGCACGTCGAGATCAGTGAGTCGGTATTTCGCCGTGGAAGCCTGCACCTGGATGACTGACATGCTGTGAGCGACGACGTCGTGCAGCTCTCGGGCAATGCGTGAACGCTCCTCGATGAGTTGTCGACGGGCCTGTTCCTCTGCAGATACCTCCTTTTCCCGCGCGAGCTCGTCTCGAATCGTGGCTCGGCCGGCGATGAGCAGCGCGATCACGTACGCTGCTGCCGCGATCGAGAATGTGACGATGAGGTCTGCCGTCTCGGCACCCGTGTATGCCGGGGACGAATTGCGCCCCGAGAGCGGTGGCAGCGAGACAGCCACGGCGGCCGCGATGAGCCACGCTATTGCTGCAAGTTTCCAGCCGCGGCTGTAAACGATAAGTGCGATGAAGAGGGCAAGGGTGATGATCTCGAGAACGGGAACGGGGCCGGGCCAGAACGGGTCGCGATCGTGGCCGGAGAGTATGCCATTGCCGAGAAGGCCGAGGGAGAACAGCGCGATCGCGGTGCGGGGCATGCGCAGCGCGAGGGGGAGTGAGCCCGCGGTGAACGCCGACAGCACGAAGGCGATAGCGACGGGAACCTGATAGAGAACCGCGTTGACCGGAACCGCAATGGAGTACAGCGTGACGGAGACGCTGCCGACGGTTATCCACAGCCAGAGGGGGAAAGTGCGCTCCTGAACCATGCAAACATCCTGTCACGCGACGTGTTTGCCCGGCATCGCTCGACGGTATGAACGCGACAACACAATGCGACCCCCGGGGGTGAACCCCGGGGGTCGCATTCAGCGCGATTGAGTAGCGACTATGCGGTCTTGCTCTTCCGGCCGAAGATCAAGCCCCAGATGAGCAGCACGATGATCGCGCCGCCGATGGCGAGGAGCCAGCTGGAAATGCTCCAGAACTCGTCAACACCGACCCCGAAGATCATGTTGCCGAGCCACCCGCCGAGGAAGGCGCCGACGACCCCGAGGAGGAGGGTGACGATCCAGCCGCCGCCCTGTTTGCCAGGCAGGATCATCTTTGCGATGGCACCGGCGATGAGTCCGAGAATGAGAAATGCAATGAAATTCATGGTGACGCCTTTCTCTCTGGGGCAGGCTTGTGACCTGTCCGCCCTGTCCATAAGGACTAGTTGGGTGTCACCATACGCGCACATGCGCCGAGACGATAGTAGGCGCGTTCGAATACGGGTTTCAATGCCCATTCACAGGTAAATCGAACTAATGTTAGAAAGTCGGCTCTGGACACCGTGCATGTGCAAAAAACACCGTGTGCGGATGGGTTTGTAAGTCTGTTGGGCCGGATTCCTCTCGAGAACGAGATGCGAACACACACACGATGTGAACGGTCCCGGCCACTGAACGCCCGGGTTTTGAATACCGCGTCAATCAGCGCGCGGTTTGTACCTTTCATGCGCGAGAACAACCCGGAAAGCTCACAATGCCCAAGAATAAGAAGCCCGCAGGCGGACGTCCCGCCCGCAATTTCGACCCCGACTACATGGCCAACCGTCGCGCTCACCAGGCGAAGAAGGGCGGCCCG
The DNA here is from genome assembly GCF_011751765.2 of Paramicrobacterium chengjingii. Lineage (GTDB taxonomy): Bacteria > Actinomycetota > Actinomycetes > Actinomycetales > Microbacteriaceae > Paramicrobacterium > Paramicrobacterium chengjingii. Next base: position 2,612,286 of record NZ_CP061169.1, on the reverse strand, counting down.
AGACCGGGCAGTCGCAGCCCAGGGCACCGCGGATACCGTACGCCGGAGGAATCCCCGAAGAAGGAACGCTGGGATGCCGCCGAGCGTGCTGAGCGCGCCGAACAGCGTCGCGCTGGTGACCGTCGTGACGAGCAACCGCAGCGTCGCTTCGATCGCGATGAGCGTCCGCAGCGTCGGGACAACAGAGATGGTCGGCCGCGCCGGCAGTTCGACAGGGAGGATCGCCCGCGCCGTGACGACAGAGATTCTCGCGGTTCGCGGTTTCAGCGTGATGACCGCCCACAGCGTCGGGATAGCCGAGATGACCGGCCGCCGCGTCGATTTGATCGTGATGACCGGCCGCATCGTCGCAGCGATCGCGATGAGCGGCCTCAGCGTCGGCAGTTCGACCGCAACGACCGCCCACAGCGGCGGTTTGACAACGGTGAGCGACCACAGAGGCGTCAGTTCGACCGCGATGAGCGTCCCCAGAGGCGCGACATTGACCGCAGCGAGCGGCCCCAGCGTCGTGCCAGTCGCGACGACCGCCCGCAACGTCGTGATTCGTTTGCGCCGCGCGAGACGCCGCAGCACTTTACTCCTCACGACGACGTGGTGCTCGAGAGACTCGAAGCGGAAGCCATTCAGGCATCGGACGTCGAAGGTGTGAGCTTCGGTGACCTCGGCCTTGGCGAGAACATCGTTCGCACGCTCGGCGAGCTCGGCGCTGCATCCCCCTTCCCGATTCAAGCCGCGACGATCCCCGACGTTCTCGCGGGTAAAGATGTTCTCGGTCGTGGCCGAACAGGCAGCGGTAAGACCATCGCGTTCGGTGCACCGCTCGTCGAGCGGCTGCTTGAGAACCGCGGCGGAACAAAGCGTGACATGGGTCGCAAGCCTCGTGCCCTCATTCTCGCTCCGACCCGCGAGCTCGCCTTGCAGATTGACCGTACGGTTCAGCCGATCGCTCGCAGCGTTGGCCTTTTCACCACGCAGATCTATGGCGGCGTTCCCCAAGGCCGCCAGGTCGGTGCGCTGAAGCGCGGCGTCGACATCGTGATCGGCACACCTGGCCGCATTGAAGACCTCATTGAGCAGGGTCGCCTCGATTTGTCAGACGTGAAAGTATCGGTGCTCGACGAGGCCGACCACATGTGCGACCTCGGGTTCCTCGAGCCGGTGCAGCGCATTCTGCGGCGTACGGCCCCCGCGGGCCAGAAGCTGCTGTTCTCGGCGACCCTCGACACCGGCGTCGCAGCGCTCGTCACGGAATTTCTCGTCGACCCGACGGTGCACGAAGTCGCCGGCGAAGACCAGGACTCCGGCAGCATCGACCACCGCGTGCTCGTTGCCCTGCGCGAAGACAAGGTGCAGCTGCTCTCTGAGCTTGCAGACCGCGACGAGAAGACACTGATCTTCACTCGCACCCGCGCCTATGCCGAGCAGCTCGTCGACGAGCTCGAAGACACGGGAGTGCGAGCCGTCGCCCTTCACGGTGACCTCAGCCAGGGCCGCCGTCAGCGCAACCTCGAACGTCTCACCTCTGGTCGGGTGAAGGTGCTCGTCGCCACGGACGTTGCCGCGCGCGGCATCCATGTCGACGACATCACGCTTGTGATCCAGGCCGACATGCCCGACGAGTACAAGACGTACCTGCACCGCTCGGGCCGCACGGGGCGCGCGGGCAAGACGGGACGCGTGGTCACAGTGATCCCGCGAAACCGTCGTCGTCGTATGGAAGACCTGTTGAGTCGTGCAGAGATCGACGCCCCGATCGTCGATGCGTTTCCCGGAGACGACGTGATCGACGAGATCGCCGGTCGGCCGACGATCGCTGACCTCACGTCGTAACGGTCAGCAAGCTCAGGCGCGGCGCGTGTGCTCACCGGCTCACCATTACGCGCAATTGAGCTCCCATGTGGCCCCGCCGGCTCTGACCTCGACGGTGGGGCCTGTGTGTGAGACCCAGCCGGTGGCGGCATCCGTTCCCCGGAGCGACACAAGATAGTCGCCCGAGGCGGGAAAGTCACTGCGATTGATCGGCAGCGTCGTTCCCGAGACGTCCCAGGTCTTAATCGTCGTCGCGCCGTCAGCGGATGTTGCAACGACCTGGTAGCCGTAGCCGATCGGCGCGTCGCTCCATGACTGCCATGTGACGTCCACGTAGCCGCTGAGAAAGCTGCCATTCGTGCAGACGAAGCTCACCGGAGGATCGGGGATCGTACCGGTCGCCACTGCTGACGTCACGCTCGCCTGGTCTGAGAATGCCGCGAGCGTGGGAGTCGTCAGAGATGCTGTGCTGCCGGATGCTGCGAGTACCCCGATGGCTACGGCGACGGCCGCCCCTCCGGTGATCGCACGGGAACGTGCACGGAGACGGGATGCGACGGACCGGGCTGACGGCCCGTCGTGATCCAGCTCTGTCGTTGAGGGCACTCCCTCGGAAGAGACGAACGTGCCCTGCCCTCGTCGCACCAGGTCGGTGTTCGTATGGTGGTCCGATGGTGTGATGTTTTCCGTGCGGCTGCGGCGCCGGAATACGATAGCGCACAGCAGCGCGGCGCTGCCTCCCGCTGTGAAGATCGAGATCGGACTCGACAGAGCGGAGATCACGTATCCGAGCCCATTGGCACTCCAGATGACACGGTCCGCTTCGGCGACACGGTATGTCTCGTCATCAGGATGAAGGTTCGCATCCCCCTGAAGGGTCAACGTGACATCATTGCTGCCGTCTGCGATCTCGTCGGCGGCGACGATCCGATGGGTGATGCGTCGTCCAGCCGAGTCCGTCACGCTGACGACGTCCCCGGGAGCGAGGTCGTCCGCGTCTGTTTTGACAGCGAGAGCGGCCGCTCCGGTCGTGATTTTCGGACTCATCGAGCCCGATTCGAACACGAGCATTGTGATTCCGAAAGCATGAGCGCCAACGACGAGCGCGATGCAGATCACCCCGAGAAGTGCCCCGCACGTCAGCAGAGTTTCGCGTGCGATCGCGCCGATCCGGCGGCGAACCCCGGCACTCACTGCTTCGCCTCGACGGAAATGGCGACAGTCGTGGACGCGCCCTGCATAGAGTTTGGAGCGGCGGGGGAGAGCCCGATACTCACGCACAAGCTTGTCTCTTCTTCAGGGCTCAGGCGTACGCCGTCGATCCCGAGGGAGGTCTCCGCCGACGACAGCGGGGCATCGACAAGAACGGAAACGCCGCCAGAACACACACCATGACGATCGCCCGTCGCAGCCGTTCCCGTGTTGACGGGCTCACCACCGACGGAGACGGTGAGGAGCAGACCGGAACCGTCGGTGCTCGCAAGCGCACCATCGGGGATCGTCGCCGATGCGTCGAGAGCCAGCGGGACGCTGCCCGCGTTTCCGACAGTGACCGTTCGGGCGACGCTCTCACCAGGCAAGGCACCGTCGAGCGAGAGACTCGCGTGCGTCCAACTGCCTCCCGGCCCCGTGAGCTGATCCGCGGCCGCGTCGCCAACGGCGACATCGAGGGTACCCGAGCTGAAACCGCCGCCCGATACCGTCGCCGAGTCGGTCCAAGCCGCAAGAGTGCCCACCTGGCTGATACCCAGCAGCATTCCGAGGCTCAGCAGCGCACGGATTTTGCCCCGACGGCGAGAAGGAGCGGTTGTCATGGCGTGTTTCCTCTCAAAATCGTGGTGTCTCTGACGGTGATTCGACGTTCGCGAATCGCGAGGCTCCAGACGACGGCGGCGTAACCCAACAGGGCGACACCAACGACGAGCAGGAGCGATGCTTTCTGCTCGGCGCCCACGAATATGGACATGTAGCCGAGCCATGGAACCACGTACCACATCACTCCCTTGATCTGCTCGGCGCGAACCGGAATCGGGTCAGCCGTGCTGTTCGCGTCACCTTGCGTCCGCCACCGGATGTCCCCGTCTGTGCCGACCCCGCTGCTGATGATGCGGTGAGTCGCCACCTCGGGTTCTCCTGACCGCAGCTGGTAGGTGATGATGTCTCCGACGGTGATATCGCGCGGTGCGACGGGACGGACGACGACGAGGGACCCGATCGGCAGGGTCTGCTCCATGGAGCCCGACGTCACTGCGTAGCCCGTGGCTCCTGTGAGCCGGGGGAGGACAGCACCGGCGATGGCCGCTGCCGCCGCCCCCGTGATGATCACGAAGCAGAGGGCTCGTCGAACCCACCTCTTGATGCGTCGTGATGTCGTCATGTGCGTCAGGCCTCGGTCTGCACCAGCTGCACAGTGATGTCATTCAAGGCTGCGGAGATCCCCTGTGTGTCGTTTCCGTTCACCGTCGCATCACCGAAGGGGAAGGTAACAGTGACCACCGCGGTCACCACGTCGCCATCGTTCGCACTTGTGATGGCGCTGGGAACAGCCTCACCGTCGATCTCATACGCGGCGCTGACATTCATCTGAAGGGTCTCAGGTGCTGTTCCCCCGTCAACGGTGACAGTTGTCGACGAGGGTGTCGTGAGCGTGGCTGTGAGGTTGTCTCCCGACGCGTTGATCGTGAAGCTCATCGTCTTCGTGATCGTGTCTCCCGGAACGATCTGCTGAACTGCATCGCCCGCATTCACATTGCCTTCGGCATACACCCAGTTACTCGTTGCTGTCGCATCTGTCAGAGTGAGGTTTCCCGTCGTGAGCGTGCCGCCGGCGAGTGCGGCGTCGTCAGACCAGAAGGCCAGGGTGCCCGCGCCGCCGAGCAGCAGAACGGCACCGATTCCTGCGGCAATGGCGCCCTTGGTCATTTTCTTCATGTCTCTTCCCTTCGAAGAGGTCTGTGTTCCCTCGTGGGGAACGTGATGTGTTGTTGCCGGTGTCTGGAAGGTTCTCCATTCCACTACGTCAATGATTTCGCCCGCGGCCGGCCGCGGACAGGGGAATTGTCCCGCGATCCGCGGGACCAAAGTCCTAGGATTGGCCGGCGGAACTGCGGCTTGCGGCATCGTTGCCGCGTGGGGCGGCTCGGCTCGCTTCTAGCGCGGTGATCCAGCGGTCGATATCCTGACCGAGAAGGAGAGGATGCCGTTGTGAGACAAGAACCGGGCACGATCAGCGTCTTTCTCGTTGACGATCATGAGATCGTCAGGCGAGGCATCCGGGATCTACTCGAAGCCGAAGGCGACATCCGCGTGATCGGCGAGGCAGGTCAGGTGGCGGGCACGGCGGAGCAGATCGTGGCATGCGCGCCCGACGTCGCCGTGCTTGATGGTCGCCTGCCTGACGGATCGGGGATCGACATCTGCCGTGACATGCTCTCTCAATCTCCGGACATTGCTGCACTCTTTCTCAGCTCGTACGACGATGACGACGCACTGTTTGCCGCAATCATGGCCGGGGCTCGCGGTTACGTTCTCAAGCACATTCGGGGCGACGAGCTGGTCTCGGCTGTGCGTCGCGCCGCACGGGGAGAATCTCTCATCGACCCCCGATTGACGAGCAGAGTACTCAGCCGCATCCGCAACGAGCACAAATCGGATGCCCAAGAGAACAGCCTCACCGATCAAGAGCGGCGCATTCTTGAGTGCATCGGCGCTGGAATGACGAACCGCCAGATCGCCGCGAAGCTGTTTCTCGCTGAGAAGACCGTCAAGAACTACGTCTCCTCCCTCATGTCAAAGCTGGGCGTCGACAATCGCACGCAGGCGGCTCTGTATCTTGCCCGAGGACGTGAACGGTCACGATGAGCGAGAGAGCTGCTGCCGAGCGACGTTCCGCCCGCGTGAACGATCTTCCGCTGGACGATCTGCTGGCGGAGACCCTTGACCGGGTCAAGGGTCTCTCCGACGAGCGACGTCAGCTTCAGCTGCTGCTCGACACGGTAATCACTCTCGCGGCCGACCTCTCACTTGACGGCGTGTTGCAGCAGATCGTGCGGGCAGCATCGACACTGCTCGATGCGCGCTATGCGGCGCTCGGAGTGTTGAATCCACCGGGCCATGAACGGCGACTTCGAATGCTGGTGCAGCATGGACTCTCGGAGGAACAACTCGCCGTGCTCTCTGATGGACCGCGGGGGCTCGGCGTGCTTGGTGCGCTCATTCGTGATCCTGCTCCCTTGCGGTTGCGTGATCTCAGTCAGCATCCCGCACACCAGGGATTTCCCACTGGGATGCCGCCGATGCATTCGTTCCTCGGTGTGCCGATCCTCATTCACGGGGAGGTGTACGGGAATCTCTATGTCACGGAGAAGACGACGACAGAAGAATTCTCCGACGCAGACGAGAAGACCGCTGTCGCCTTGGCTGCGGCTGCGGGCGTCGTCATCGAGAACGCTCGCATGTATTCGCAGGCGGCGCAGCGCGAACGGTGGCTTGAGGCGACAGCGGAGGTAACCTCGGCACTCTCTGACGCGGTCTCGGTCGAAGACGCGGCGCCGGCACTCGTTGATCAGGCGCGACGTAGCGCCAACGCGGATGCTGTGTGGCTTGTCGCTGTGGACGACGAAGAGAACAACGAGACGGTGCCGGGGCACCGTCTGCGGAGCATTGCATCTGCCGACCCGAGCGGATCCTTCGCATTTCAACGGCACGACGAGTTCGCTTCTGTCGCTGCCAGCAAGGCGTCACGGGTGCTCGACGGGCTCGTCGTGCAAAAGGGCGACGAAGGCGCCGGACCAGGCATTCTCGTTCCAATCACGGTTGTTGGCCGTTCTCCGGGGGTTCTGGCCCTCGGCTGGTCAGCTGATCACCGAGAGAACCCGGCCAACGTCGATTCCGGCGCTCTCGCGCACTTCGCAGATCGAGTCTCACTGGCACTGCAAGCTCTGCAATCGCGTCAGGACCGACAGAGGATCGCCCTGCTTGAGGATCGCGATCGCATTGCCGAGGATCTGCACGACGTCGTGATCCAGCGGCTGTTCGCGATCGGTCTGAGCCTGCAGAGCATCGCGCGGCATGACGAAGGCAGCGACGGTCAGCGTCTAGGACAGGCGGCAGACGATCTCGACACGACGATCCGTGACATTCGGCGAACGATCTTCTCTCTGCAGGTTCCCGCCACGGCCGCTGACGTTCAGTCACGTGCACTTCAGCTGGCCACCCAGGCCCGTCGAATCCTCAAGTTTCAACCGACCATCACATTCGCGGGCCCCGTGCGATCGATGCTCACGGGCCCGCTCGCCGACGACGTTCTCGCCGTGCTGGCAGAGGCGCTATCGAATGCCGCGAGGCACGCCCGACCCGACTCCGTCGACGTCTCCCTGAGCGTTGACGGTGGACGCGTTCGACTCTCGGTGTCCGACGACGGCATCGGAATTCCAACGCAGGTCGTCGAAAGCGGGCTCGCGAACTTGAGGGCACGAGCCGAGCGACACGGAGGCACATGCATCATCGATTCGGCTGACGGCGCGGGAACAACCATCGACTGGTCTGTGCCACTGACGCAACCGTGATGCAGGAGCCCAGAACGTGCGTGCGGCGGCGAGGGTGTCAGCCGAACGTGAGCGTCGCGTTGTCAATCACGCGGGTAGCGCCGACGCGGGCAGCGAGCACGAGAACGGCGTCGCCACGGAAGTCGGGAGAGCACTTGGTGAACGTCGCGCGGTCGACCAGCGTCGCGTAATCGAGTGAGAGTTCCGGATGCTGCAGCTCGGCGTCTGCAAGAGTGCGACGCGCAGCATCCTGGGCTGATGCGGCCGTGGTGGCTTCGTGGGCGGCCGCCTCAAGCGCCCGCGGCAGGGCGAGCGCGCTCTCCCGTTCGGCGGCGCTCAGGTAGCGATTGCGGCTCGACAGAGCGAGCCCATCGGCATCACGCACAATGGGAACGCTCTCGATGTGCACACCGAGATCAAGGTCGGCGACAAGACGTTCGACGAGGGCAAGCTGTTGAGCGTCTTTCTGACCGAAGATGGCTACGTCTGGCCGCACGCGCTGAAACAGCTTGGCGACGACGGTGAGCACGCCGTCGAAATGGCCTGGGCGCGATGCGCCCTCGAAGACAGCTCCCATGCGCCCTGCGCTGACTGTTACCTCCGGGTCTCGCGGATACATTTCGTGCAGCTCCGGTGCGAAGACGACATCGACACCGTCGGCGCGACAGATTTCGAGATCGGAATCGAGGTCGCGTGGGTAGCGCTCGAAGTCCTCGTCCGGCCCGAACTGCAGTGGGTTGACGAAGATGCTCACGGCGACAGCATCGGCTTCACCGTGCGCGTGGGCGATGAGTCGGCGGTGCCCGTCGTGCAGCGCGCCCATCGTGGGAACGAGCGCAACTGTCCCACGTGTTGCGTTGCGCCACGCGTTGAGCCCTCGCGTGTCGGCGACCTGCGTCACGAGAAGTCGCGCTCCGATTCGGGAAAGGCACCGGATGCCACGTCGTCGACGTAGGCACGCACGGCGCCGCTCAGAACCTCGTCGAGATTTGCGTAGCGCTTGACGAACCGCGGCACAGGCCCAGTGCGCAGTCCCGCCATGTCCTGCCACACAAGAACCTGCGCGTCGCACCCGGCGCCAGCGCCGATGCCGACGGTGGGTATCTGCAGCTCGCGAGTGACCTCGGCGGCAAGCTCTGCGGGGACCATCTCGAGCACGACGGCGAACGCGCCGGCTTCCGTCACCGCACGGGCGTCGGCGAGCAGCTGCTGCGCGGCATCCCCTCTGCCCTGCACTTTGTATCCGCCGAGAGCGTGCTCGCTCTGCGGGGTGAAGCCGATGTGCGCCATCACGGGAATTCCCGCGTCGACGACGGCGCGCACACGGTCTGCCATACGTACTCCGCCTTCGAGTTTGACAGCGTGAACCCCGGCCTCTTTCATGAAGCGGATCGCCGTTGTCGCTGCCTGCTCGGCAGACACCTCATAACTGCCGAACGGCAGGTCGGCGATGACGAGAGCGCGCGACGTCGCGGACGACACCGCGCGGGCGAGCGGAATCAGTTCATCGACGGTGACCGGCAGGGTCGTCGCGTGTCCGTAGACGTTGTTGGCCGCGGAGTCTCCAACGAGCAGCGCCTCGACACCGGACCGTTCAAAGAGCGCCGCCGTGTACTGGTCGTAGCTCGTGAGCATTGCCCAGCGGCGTCCGTCACGCTTTGCCTTCTGCAGGTCGAGGGTGCGAACACGGCGCGCGGGACGTGTGGCGGCAGCATCCGGTGCCTTGCTGTCTGGCGTGGAATCAGGCACCGATGCTCGCCTCCGAGCGCACGGTGCCGGGAGCGGGTTCTGAGGGGTCGGAGCCGAGCCCCGTAATGCGGTTGAGCTCGTCGACGTGCACGATCTTCGGTCGGTGGCTCTGCAGCTCGGTTTCGTTGACGAGGCCGTAGGCCACGATGATCACGAGATCGCCCGGGTGCACCAGGTGCGCTGCGGCCCCGTTGATTTCGATGTCGCCTCCGCCGGGGCGCCCTGTGATGACGTAGGTCTCGAGGCGAGCACCATTGGTGATGTCGAGAACGGCGACCTTTTCGCCGTCGACGAGACCCGAAGCATCCATGAGCTCGCTGTCGATCGTGATCGACCCCACATAGTCGAGGTCGGCCGCGGTGACGGTGGCGCGATGGATCTTCGAGGTGAGCATAGTTCGAAGCATGATTGCCATGGTACCGATGCAAACCGGGATGCTGCCGAGAGTGACGTGCGTAGGATGAACCACATGAGAATCGTCGTGGGAGTATGCGGCGGCATCGCCGCTTACAAGGTGGTCGGAATCATCCGCACACTTGTGCTGCAGGGGCACGACGTGCAGGTGATTCCAACGGATGAGGCACTGAGATTCATTGGCGCCCCGACGCTCGAGGCGATCAGCCGCAACCCGATCGCGACGGATCTGTTCGACGGCGTCGCCGAGGTCAAGCATGTTGCACTTGGCCAGAGTGCCGACGTGATTCTCATCGCGCCGGCCACAGCAAACACCATTGCCAAGCTCGCAAACGGGTTGAGCGACAACCTGCTGACCAATAGCGTGCTCGCGTCGACGGCACCGCTCGTCATTGCCCCGGCGATGCACACGGAGATGTGGCAGAGCGCCGCAACGCAGCACAACATTGCCACCCTCGTTGACCGTGGCGCGCACGTCGTCTGGCCGGAATCAGGTCAGCTCACGGGAAGCGACGTCGGCGTCGGGCGACTTGCCGACCCCGAGGCCATCGTCGCCGCGGTGGCATCAGTGAGCGGTGCCCGCGATCTCGCCGGCACGACCGTCGTCGTGACGGCGGGTGGAACGCGTGAGCCCATCGATCCCGTTCGCTTCATCGGAAACCGTTCGAGCGGCAGGCAGGGCGTGGCGCTCGCCGAGGCGGCCCGCGACCGTGGTGCGGACGTCGCCCTGATCGGCGCGAACCTCGAGGTGCCGCCGCCGGTCGGCATCGAACTCGTGCCGGTATCGACGGTGGCCGAGCTGCGTGATGCGGTGTTGTCGCGCGCGGCAGATGCCGACATCGTCGTGATGGCGGCTGCGGTGTCTGACTATCGGCCCGTGAACGTTGCCCACACGAAAATGAAGAAGGATGCCGTCGGCGACGACGTCTCGATCGAGCTCACGGCCAACCCCGATATTCTCGCGGATCTCGGTGCGCTGCAGCATCCGAGACCCGTGCTTGTGGGCTTCGCCGCCGAAACCGAGGCGGATGCCGACGCACTTGCCGCTCTCGGCGCGGGAAAACTCGAGCGCAAGAACGCCGATCTCATTGCTGTGAACCGCGTTGATGACGGTCGCGGCTTCGGCACCTCAGACAACGAGGTGCTCATCGTGGGCTCCGGCAGCCGGATCGTCACCACGGTCGACGGTTCAAAGCGGGTTGTCGCCGACGCGATTCTCGACGCGGCACTGACGGAACGCCCCTGACACAGCCATCGGTGCGGTCAGCGGTGCGGAGCTCACACGCTCAGGTCGTGCGGCCGGACTTCGCCGCGAGTTCGCGCGTCGCCTCGGCGAGCGCGTCGAAGAGGGCGAGCCGGTGCGGGAGGGCATCCGCGATGGCGGCTCGTTGCCGCTCGACCGTCGTGTGGTCTCCGCGCGCGATCGGCCCGGTGAGCGCGTCTTCGGCACCGTGCTCCACCCAATTCTCGACAGCGGCGCGAACGAGCGGGGCGAGTGCACGGCGATCCAGCCCGACGGTCGCGGCAAGCTCTTCAGCGAACCCCTCGACCGTCACAATGAAGTTCGAGGCGATCGACGCTGCCGCGTGATAGGCGGCGCGGTCGGCGTCATCCACGGTGATCGGAGTCATGCCCAGCGTGGTCGCGAGTTCCCGGGCCACGCGTCGTGCCCGTTCCGTCGTTCCGGCCATCGAGGCTCGTGCCCCGGCAAAGCTGTCGTTCGCTCCGGTCACGGTGAGCAGCGGGTGCACGCTGAACGCCTCGTGCGGGGCCAGCGTAGCAAGCGTTGTCGCTCCAGAGAGATGCCCGACAAGACCACCTCGCGGTACGTGCGCGGCGACGTCGGCGATGACAGCATCTGGCACGGCGAGCAGTACGATGTCGGCATTCGCGAAAGGAGTGCCGTCGTCGATGGCATCCATCTGAGCATGGCTCAGCGGATCGCGCACATCGATGCCGGCGTGCCGCAGCGCTGCGGCAAGTGCCGTTCCCATCTTTCCCGCGCCGACGATCATCACTACCGCATGCGCGAGAGCCTCCTGTGCCATGAACCCATTCTCCACGAGCAACACGGGTGACAAGGGTCACGGTCGATCCGCTCACGGTTCAAGTGTTGCCACGCCCTGCCGATACAGTGGAGGCACTGTGACGACCCGTGAGACCGCCGGAACGCCCGGAGCCGATGAGAAGCGCGCGCATTTTCCGCGCCTGCGCGTCGGCCGACGGTGGCTCAACCTCATCTGGACGCTCCCCGCCGCCGTCGTCCTGCTGCTCGCCATTGTCGGCATCGGAGTCGCCCTGCGGCAGCTTCCCGGCGTCGAGGACTTCATTGCGCGGCACCCGGGAACCGTGGAGCGCGCCGATCCACAGGGGTTCCCCTGGTGGCTGCGGTGGCAGCACTTTCTCAACATCGTCTTCCTGCTGCCGATTATGCGCTCAGGGCTGCAGATTCTCGCTGGGAGGCCGCGGCTATTCTGGAAGCTGGGGCAGCGTCCGGGTGATGAGTGGCTGCGGCTCAACGAGCAGGTTGAGCCGGGCATGAGGGTGTCACCACGGCACGATGCCGTCGGCCTGCCGACGCAGCTGGGTCTTCCTGGCGTGCGTCGTACGACGGCATCCGCCCGCTGGTGGCATCTCACCGTCACCATGCTCTGGCTGCTGAACGGCATCGTCTTCTATATCGTGCTGTTCACAACGGGCCAGTGGGTCCGTGTTGTCCCTACCAGCCTCGATGTCTTCCCGAACGCGCTGAGCGCCGTGCTTCAATATGCATCGCTCGATTTTCCCGACCAGCGCTCCTGGGTCGCCTACAACGGCATTCAGCTGCTGACGTACTTCGTCACTGTATTCGTTGCCGCGCCCCTCGCCGTGATCACAGGGATGCTGCAGTCGCCGCGCATCAGCAAGGCCGTCGGCGCCGCGCGGTCGAACCTGTTCGGCGCGGAGGCTGCGCGGAGTGTGCACGCGATCGCGCTCGGTTGGTTCATCGTGTTCACGATCGTGCATGTTGCGCTGGTTCTCACGACCGGCGCCGCCGAGAATCTCAACCACATCACTCTCGGTCACGAGGGCACAGGCCCCGCCGGGCTCGCGCTCTTCGCCATCGGCGTCGCGGTGATCGCCGTGCTCTGGGCGATCGCCTCCCCCGTGACAAATCGCTGGCCAGACGTCGTGCAGGCCGTTGCGCTGCGCATGCTCGGTCCGCTCGCGAAATGGTTCTGAGGCGCGGCAGGAAACCCGCGTCCACGATGCCGGGAAGTCTATCCCTGCGACCGAGCCCACTCGGCGACGCGTTCGGCCGACTCCGCGGGCGAAAGATCTTCGACGCGAGTCATCACCGACCACCGAATGCCGAACGGATCGAGAATCGAGCTGAAGCGATCGCCAGAGACGAATGACGCCGGCTCTTCGCGGACCATGGCTCCGTGAGCCCGCGCTGCGGAGGTCACCGCATCGACGTTCGGGCAGTAGAGCGCTAGAGAGTAGTCGTGCCCGAGAGCCGGGTCAACGGGGATGAGCGCGTTCGCCTCCATCGGGTCGCTGAGAGTCAGCATGCCGTTGCCGAAATCGACGACAGCGTGCGCGACAATGTCGCCGAACCGCGTGACATCGACAATATGTGCGCCGAATACTGTCGCGTAGAACTCCAATGCCTGCTCTGCCGGTGACACGACGATGTGCGGGGTCAGCGATGTGCTTCCGTGCGGAATGCCGTTTGTCGTGTGTGTTCCGTTCGCCGCGTGTGTCTGTGTGTCTGTGCTCATGAGCTCAGATTAGGTAGCCGGTGTCTGTGGTGTCTTGTATTTTTGCGACATGGCGGATGCTGCGCCGCGCTCTCGCGGTCACCTCAACCCCGGCGCTGCTGGAGTGCGCTTCGACAGGTTCGAATTGGGCACCGGGCTGAGTCGACTCGTGCGCCACGTGTGGCTCGTGACCTGGTCGCTGCCAGACGGCGCGGTCGTGCCGCAGCGGGTGCTCAGCTACCCCGCAGTGAACATTGTTTTTGAGCCCAGCGGCGTCGCTCTCTACGGCCCAGACTCGCGCGTCGATACGCGAGTGCTTCGCGGTGCGGCGTGGGCCGTCGGCGTCCTGTTTCGACCCGCCGCCGGTGTGCTGCTGTCGCGCACGGCACCGCGCGACCTTGTGCGCATGGCACCCGAGGGTGAGCCCGTCGACGGCGCCCCCTTCGCCGCCGTACGCGCCCAGCTTGCCGAAAGCGATCGTGTGCGGCTCATCGGCACGCTCCGCTCGTGGCTCGCACCGGCAGCGGATGAAATTGATGCGAGGGGGCTGCTGCTGAACCGTGCGTGCTCCATCGCTGAGAATGACGAGGCTCTGATGCGGGTGGATGAGCTTGCTGCATCCGTTGACGTGTCGGTTCGTACGCTCGAACGCCTCGTGCGTTCGCGACTTGGCGTGTCACCCAAGTGGCTCATCGAATGCCGGCGCATGCAGAATGCGGCGACTCGGCTGTATTCGGAGCGTGATGTTGATCTGTCCGCGCTCGCCGCTGAGCTCGGCTATGTCGACTACGCGCACCTGTCGCACCGCTACGCGAGCATTCTGCACGAGACTCCCGACCAGACGCGTCGAGCCGGTGAGCGAGCGCGTACGGCCGGCTCTCACTAGAACAGTGGTGGCGCCGTCCCCGACACAGGGGAGGCGAGCTGCGTCGATTCGAAGCGCACAGAGCGGCGACGCTCGAGACCGTGCGCGCGAACGAGCGGACGCATGCGCTCAGTCAGGTCGGCGCGGTACTCGGCAGGAACATGCGCTCCGTGTGCATACAGCCTGTTGTAGGCGGCCAGAAGCTCCGGGTGCGCTCGCTGCAGCCACATCATGAACCATGGCTTCACGCCGGGTTTAAGGTACAACGAAGAAAACAGCGCATAGCTCGCACCGGCAGCCTTCACCCGACGGAGTGCATTGTCGAGCTGCTCCGTTGTGTCTGTGAGGTAGGGGAGGATCGGCATGAGGAATACACCGCACTCGAGCCCCGCCTCGCGGGCGGCCGACACCGTGGCCAGGCGTGCCGTTGCCGTCGGAGTGCCGGGTTCGGCGGATGACTGCAGATCGTCATCGTAGACAGCGATGGACATGGCAACATCGACGTTGACGTGCGCCGCTGCGTCGGCAAGCTTCGGAATATCGCGCCGAAGCAGAGTTCCCTTCGTGAGCACCGAGAATGGCGTGCGTGAACCAGCGACCGCCTCGATGATTCCGGGCATGAGGCGATAACGGCCTTCCGCCCGCTGGTAGGGGTCGGTGTTCGTGCCGAGCGCTACGAGCTCTCGCTTCCACGAGGGCCGTGAAAGCTCACGCGTCAGAACATCGGCGACATTCGTCTTCACGACCACCTGCCTGTCGAAGTCATCCCCGGCGTTCAGCTCGAGGTAGGCGTGCGTTGGCCTGGCGAAGCAGTAGGTGCACGCGTGTGAGCACCCGCGATACGGATTGACCGTCCACGTGAACGGCATGTCTGAGCTGGCATGAACATGGTTGAGCGCCGACTTGGCGAGCACTTCGTGAAACGTCATTCCCGCAAACTCGGGAGCCTGCACCGAGCGCACAAGACCAGCGGGCTGGTCGAGCCCAGGCAGCGCATTCCGGTCGCCCGCCGTCAGTTTCTGAGCATCCCATCGCATTCGTTAAGTAGAACACACATACGCATAATTGTGAATCGATGATTCAGGCGATTCGAATACTTGTGATGATGACGGCTGAAAGAGTCCAGAACCCCACGATGAACATGGTGTCGCGTGTGCGGAACGGCACCTCGTGGCGCTCGGTACGGGAAGGGTGCGCACCGAATGCGCGAGCATCCATCGAGAGCGAGACGCGCTCCGCATGCCTGATCGCGCTGGCGAGAAGCGGCACAATGTAGCCGATTGTGCGTCGAACCGCGGCGATCGGGCCGCGGCCGCCCATTGTGCCGCGCACGCGATGCGCCTTGCGAATCACATCGAGTTCGTAGCGAAACCGCGGGACGAAGCGGTACGACGCGAGTGCCGCGTACCCCACTCGATACGGCACGCGCAGGTGAGCGACGACGGAACGAACCAGATCGGGGCCACGTGAGGCGAAACCGGTGAGCAAGGCAAGGGCGACGATGCTGATCAGGCGAAGCGCCGTTGCGCTTCCGACCTCGACTGCACTGAGGTACAAACGGTAGTTGCCGATGCTCAGTAGGGCGGTGTCGTGGTCGAGGGTGCTCGCATCGGTCCACAGGCTGAACCCCAGGCCGAGAATGACCGCGGCTGCCGGAAGAGCGATGAACAGCACGAGCAATCGCCGGGCATTCAACCGAGAACCTGTCAGCAGAAGAAGATACGCGAGGGCGATGAACGACACGGGCGTTGCGATGTCGCGAGTGAAGATCAGAAGGAGAATTGCGGGAAGCGGGCCGGCAATCGTTGCCAGCGGATTGAGTGCGTGCAGAAGACGGGTGGGTCGTGTGCTCGTCTCGGTCATGCACGAGCTCCCGGCAGATCGGCAAACCTGGTGACGCCGTTCCACTCTGGGTAGTCAAGGCTGCTCATGGCGCGGGCAAGCGGCGGCTGGCGCAGGCTGTTGCGTCGCAGAAGGGTGTCGTCAGAGAGGATGCTGGCGGCGGAGCCGTCTGCCGCCACGGCACCGTGCGAGAGCACGACGACTCGTGTCGCATACTCGGCGACGAGCTGCATGTCGTGCGAGACGACGATGATTGTCGTTCCCTCGGCGCGCAGGCTTTGGAACATCGCCATCAGCTCGTCTGCCCGCTCGCGATCTTGACCGAAGGTAGGCTCGTCGAGCGCGAGAATGGGCGCTCCGACGATGAGCGCCGTTCCGACGGACAGCCGGCGCTTCTGCCCCCCGGACAACAGGAACGGATGCATGTCTCGGTGCGCCGAAAGCCCGAGTCGCGCAAGCATGGTGTCGACGCTGTCGTCAATTTCGTGAGGCTCGAGGCGCCTGCCCGATGAATCGCCGTGCACGCGCAGGCCATAGGCAAGCTCGTCTGCGACAGTGTTGGCCACGAACTGATGCTCGGGGTTCTGAAAGACGAAGCCCACACGCTGGGCAAGCGCGCGGGCGTCGCGTGTTGCGGCATCCACTCCGGCGAGACTGACGTGCCGTTTGGGAGGCCGAGCGACCCCCGTCATCGCCTGAATAAGCGTGGTCTTCCCTGCCCCGTTGGCGCCGATAACGGCGAGAAAATCGCCCTCGTGCACGTCGAGGCTCACTCGATCGAGAAGAACAGAGTCGCCGCGGGTGATGGTGAGGTCGCGCACACGGATGAGCTGCTCGCCACGTGGCGGCACTGCGAGCGGCTGACGGAGGGCGGGAAGCTGCACGTCCGCCAGAGCTGTGCCGAGATCGTGCATCGAGAGGGGAACCGGGTCGAGCGCGACGCCGACGGTCTCGAGGCGGTGAGCGACCATCGTCGCTGTCGGCAGCCAGACACCAAGCGAGGCGATCTCGCGCGAATGACCGGCAAACACCTCCCGCGGAGTGCCCGTGAACGCCGTGCGACCGTCGCGATCGAGAATCACGACGCGGTCGACGATGGGCAGAGCGGCATCCACATCGTGCTCGATGAGGACGACGGATCGATCTCCGTCGGCGGTTACGCGCCGCAGAACAGCGTAGACGTCGTCGCTTCCGCTCGGGTCGAGGTTGGCCGTTGGCTCGTCGAGAACCAGAATCGACGTGTGCATTGCCAATGCGCACGCGATCGCCAACCTCTGCCGCGCGCCTCCGGACAGAATGTCGGGGCAGTCCTCCCTGCGCCCCCACAATCCGACGGTGCGCAGGGCGTCCTCGGCGCGGCTGAGAATCTCAGTGACGGGGAGCAGCATGTTCTCAAGGGCGAAGCACACCTCATCGAGCACCGACTCGGAGACAATCTGCGCGTCTGGGTCTTGAAAAACCATTGCCACGTGCTCAGAGAGGCGAGCCGTTGTTGTCGTCGATACGTCGATTCCGCAGGCGCTGATGGTTCCCTCGAGCGTGGCGGGAATCGACTGGGGCACGAGACCGTTGATGGCGAGCGCCGCTGTGGACTTGCCGCATCCGCTCGGCCCCAGAAGCAGAACGACCTCTCCCGTGTCGACGCTGAGGGTCACTCCAGCGGGGACGTGAGCGGTTCGATCCGCGTGGCGGATTCGGACGTCGTCGAGTGTGAGTGCACGCGCCGGCATTGCGGCGTCAGGCTGCCGTCATCGGCTGCGTGTGTGCGTGCTGCGTTGTCGACGTGTGCGATCTGCTATCGATCTGGCGCTGGATGCCGCGTGCGACTCCGGTTTTATTGATGCCCGCCGCGATGACCCGGCCGAGCCAGGTAAAGATCACCGGGCTCACGGCGAAGAGACCGAAGTAGACGAGGTTCGCCCAGCCGACGAAATGCTCCATGCCGACGGCGATGAACACAGCTCCGCCGAAGATTGTGCCCATGACGGCCGCAGCGACGTAGAAGACCCACGGTCTCCAGTACCGGTACTTCGAGATCGCGAACGGAATCTCCTGCAGCAGCCCGACCGCGAGCCCTGTAGCCAGGTAACGCATAATGAACGCGGGGTTCACGGCTGAGCCGACGAGTCCAGCGATCAGACTCGTGATGAGCGCGACGCCGGGGAGCCTCAGAAGCGACTGAGCGATGACGCCAGGAAGAAAATATACGCCGATCGCGAGGCCGTAGACAATGGGTGCCGCAGCAGCGACGATGCCGTTGACCAGTCCAGCGACAGTGAAGACGATCCCGCTGCCAACGCCGATTGCGGCACAGGTCATGAGGAGGCGGGTGCTGAACATGGGTATCCCTTGGGAACTCGGGTGTGTGGAGAACTCCACTGTCTCAAATTTAGCTGAGGCTTGCCTATATAGGCAATCGCCAGTTGCCGAAAGAAAAGGGCTCAGCTGCGACGTCGGCGCGGGGTCAGCGTGACCGTTGGCAGCGGCGGAGCGGGAATGCGCTGAGCCCCGTGGCCGGGAACGCTTCCAAAGCGGGACGACCCGGCCTCCCAGTCATCGCGCGCACTGACGATGTCGGCGTGTGACCTGCCGACGAAGTTCCACCACATCACGAGATCTTCTCCAAAGGGCACGCCCCCGATGAGGAGAACCCGTGCCGGAGCATCCGCCACGATATCGATTGAGGGGCATCCGTCGCCGATATAGAGGAGCTGTCGTTCCTTCACCCGCACATCGTCGACGGAGACAACGCCGTCAAGCACGAAGACGGCATGCTCGAACGTGCTGTCGATGGGGATGGTCTCGGCGGTGCCCGCGCCGAGCTCCACGTCGGCACCGAGCAGCGGGGTGAACGTTGTGGCGGGCGACGTGGCAGCGCCAAGTGTGCCGACGAAGACGCGGGCACTCACTCCGCCCTGCTCCCAGACCGGCAGATCGGAGTGCTGCTCGAAAAAAGGGTCGCCGTCCGCCGCGCTGGACGGCAGTGCCACCCACAGCTGAACTCCTCGCAGGGCAGCCGCAGCGTCGTCTGGCTCCGTTGAGAACTCGGAGTGCGCAATGCCATAGCCGCTGGTCATGATGTTCAACTGGCCCGGCTCGATCATGACGTCGTTCAGCACGGTGTCGCGGTGCCTGATCTCCCCGTTGAGCGGCCAGGTGACGGTCTGCAACCCGATGTGGGGGTGCGGCAGAACGCGCATGGGAACGCCAGCTTCATCGAAGTAGTCGAGAAAGCACCACGCGCCCACAGTCGGCAGCCCACGCTGAGGCAGCGAGCGATGGACGGTGATTCCGCGGATTCCACCGAGCGGAACCTCGCGCGATTCACGCAGCAGCGTTGTCGGCCCTGGCGATGCGATATCTCGAGTGAGCAGTTCTTCGCTCGGGGCATCGAACCGAGTCACGGTCGCTCACTTCTTCTCGTGTTTGGGCGTTGGCCAGGCCACGTGCGCGTCGTACTCGTGGTGCCGCTTGAGATAGGCCTGAATGAACGGGCAGTACGGCACAATGATCTCATCGCGTTCAATCGTGTCGTCAAGTGCGGCCTTGGCAAGCACGCTCCCGAACCCGCGCCCTTCATAGGCGTCGTCGACAACCGTGTGCATGAAGGCGGTGCCGCTCTCTGTGCCCGTGAAGTCGGCGTGGCCGACCACGGTGTCGTCGAGCCACAGCTCGTAGCGGTTCTCGGAGTCATTGCGTGTTACATGTGGTGCATCGTCTGCCATGTCGTCCCCCATTGCGTCGCCTGCCATAACCGTACCCGCGACTCTCGCGAGTGGCCAGGCACCGCCTATGCTTGATGTCGGAGGGAAACGGCATGAATCAACGCGCGAGCCGCGCAGTCCGCGGCACGATCGCCGCTGCCGTCTCCACGTTCATCGCAGCGACATCGCACGGCCTCGCAGACGGTCGAGCACCGAGCGTCGTCGCGGTGAGCGTTGCGCTCACCGCATCCGTCTTCGTGTGCATTGCACTCGCCGGAAAAACGGTGTCGCGCCCGCGCGTCGCCGTCGCTGTGGCATTCAGCCAGCTTGCCTACCACGGCATGTTCGCGTTCGCCCCGTCGGGGGGCAGTATCTCATCGACCGCGTTCGGGGCGCACGCCCAGCACGCTGCGGGGTCTGTTGATGTTCAGATCGGTGCCGTCGCACACAGTCACAGTCCGATGATGTGGGTGGCGCACATTCTCGCCGGTGTGGTCACGACGCTACTTCTCGTCAAAGGTGAGAACGTCATTCGCGGGTTCTTTGCCACGTTGCGACTCGCCGTCTCCACGCTCTTCACGCACCCCGAGCCGGTACCGATTCCGACGCTGCAATCGTTGTGGCCGGATGCTGTTGCACCACCGCGTGCACCCGTCGTCGTCTCGTCGCGCTCTCAGCGTGGCCCTCCCGCGCTCGCTGTCGGGTAGCTCGCTGTCGCCTCTGTGCGGTCGAGCTGCCGCGACGACCACGTGATTCCACTGCCTCGGCGAGGCAACTGAAACGGGCAGCCGTCTGCGGATTCTCCGCCGCGCCCGAACGCAAACGACAGAAAAGACAGAACAGAACATGAAAAAAGCAACACGCCATCGTGTCGGCATCGGAGTAGTGGCGGGAGCCGCACTCGCACTCGCACTTCCCCTGGCAGCCAGCGCACACGTGCATGTGGTTCCCGACGAGGCAGCGGCAGGTTCGAGCACCGTGCTCACGTTCACGATCGGCCACGGCTGCGACGGCTCGCCCACGACGGCAGTCAGCATCCAGATGCCAGACGAGATCATCTCGGCGAAACCCGTCGTCAACGCCGGATGGACGGCGCAGACGCAGACGGAGCCCGTCGACGGCGTCACCGATCAGCACGGCGATCCCGTGAGCGAGCGCACGAGTGTTGTCGACTTCACGGCGAAAACGCCGCTGGCTGACTCTCAGATCGACACTCTCTCGGTGCAGGTGTCGCTTCCGGAAGAGACGGCGGGAGAAACCCTGGCGTTCCCCGTCGAGCAGACGTGCGAGACCGGATCCACGTCGTGGGACCAGGTGGCCGAGTCCGGGGAAGATGAGCCCGAGCACCCGGCGCCGACGGTAGCCGTCGGAGACGTTGACACGGCGGGGCACGGCCATGCAGAAGGGGACGACGCCGCTGAGAACAGCGATACACAGGCATCGGCATCCTCGCAGACTGACGATGACAATGACCTGATCGCGCGTATAATCGGAATTGCAGGACTGGCAGTCGGTGCCGCAGGTATCGTCCTCGCGGTGACGGCTCGTCGGCCTCGCGCGAAGGAGACCAAGTGATACGCACGTCGACGAGGGCAACGCGAACTCCTCGAGTGGTAGCGATTGCGTTCGCCGTCGGGCTGGCGGCGGCTCTCGCGGTCGGAGTTCCTGCTTCTGCGCACACTCAGGTCGCACCAGCGTCGCCTGAACCCGGTTCGACAGTGACGACGGGGCCCGTGACAATCGCTTTGAACACCACAGAGCCGGTGCTCGAGAGCGGGCGCAAGAGCATTGTCGTGACGGGGCCGGGAGACGACGAGCGCTACTTTGGCGATGGCTGCGCCACGGTAACGAACGGCACGACCCTCAGCGCTGACGTGACTCTCGGGGAACCGGGCGAGTACACGGTGATCTGGACGCTTGTTGCCGAAGACGGACATCAGCAGAGTTCCGCCGACTTTGAACCGTTCACGTTCACCTGGCAGCCCGACGACGGGGAGGAAACCGTCGAGGGTGCGGCATCCGTTCCGCGGTGCGGCCATGAGCCGTCCGCTGATGCATCTGACGACGGCGGCAGCTCAAGCGACGCACTTCCTGAGTCGAATGCCCAGGGTGACGAGGCTCCGGGTGATGAGGCGAGCGAGCCGGAGGGCTCCGACATCGGCTGGCTCATCGCCGCGGGCGGAATCGTGTTCATCGCCGCTGCCGCTGTCGTGATGATTTTGGTGCGTCGCCGGATGCTGGCCGATGACGCCGAAGACGAGGATGCCCCATCCGACGTCAGCGCTGGCGAGACCGGCGTCTCATCGGGCGACTCCTCATCGGGCGATGGGCCGCCGTCGTCCTGACCTCGGCATCGTCGCGCGATGAGGCGGTGCCACCGGCTACGGTGGAGTCGATGACTTCTCCTGCCGGTGGCACCGCCCTCGAGGTGCTGAGCCACGTCTTCGGATACGACGCGTTCCGCGGCGAACAAGCCGAGATCGTCGACCAGGTCACCGCGGGCGGCGATGCTGTCGTGCTCATGCCGACGGGTGGCGGCAAGAGCCTGTGCTACCAGATTCCGGCGTTGCTGCGCGAGGGCACCGGCGTTGTCGTCTCTCCACTGATCGCTCTCATGCACGACCAGGTGCAGGCGCTGCAAGCCGTGGGTGTGCGCGCAGAATTCCTTAATTCGACGCAGTCGGCCACTGAACGGGCTCGCGTTGAACGCGACTATCGCGCGGGCGCCCTCGACATTCTCTATGTTGCGCCCGAGCGGCTGAGCAATCCGGCGACGCGGTCGCTTCTCGGGGCGGGCACTATCGCCCTGTTCGCGATCGACGAAGCACACTGCGTATCGCAATGGGGGCACGACTTCCGCCCCGACTACCTCGGGCTGTCGGAGCTCGCCGAACTGTGGCCCGACGTGCCGCGCATTGCTCTCACTGCTACGGCAACCGAGGCGACCCACAGCGAGATCACGCAGCGCCTGAGCCTCGGCGGCGCCCGGCATTTCGTCGCGAGCTTCGATCGCCCCAACATCCAGTACCGCATTGTGCCCAAGCGCGATCCCCGAGCCCAGCTCGTGGAGTTCATTCGCGCAGAAGGTCAGGATGCCGCGGGCATCGTGTATGCCCTCAGCCGAGCGTCTGTCGAGAGAACTGCCGACTATCTGAGCCAGCGCGGCATCACCGCGCTCCCGTACCACGCCGGTCTCGACGCGGAGGTGCGAGCCGAAGCCCAGTCTCGGTTTCTGCGTGAAGACGGCGTCGTGATCGTGGCGACGATTGCGTTTGGAATGGGCATCGACAAGCCAGACGTGCGATTCGTCGCGCATATCGATCTCCCCAAGTCCGTTGAGGGCTACTACCAGGAGACCGGGCGCGCAGGGCGTGACGGTGAGCCCGCAGTGGCATGGCTCGCCTATGGGTTGCAAGACGTCGTGCAGCAGAGACGCATGATCGATGATGGTGCAGCCGATTTCGCACATAAGCGACGTTCAATGCAGCATCTCGATGCCATGCTCGCCCTGTGCGAAACCGTGCAATGCCGACGTGTCAACCTGCTGAGGTATTTTGGGCAAGAGAGTGCTCCGTGCGGAAACTGCGACACGTGTCTGAACCTGCCGGCGATCGTCGACGGCACCGTTGCGGCCCAGAAGCTTCTGTCGACAGTCGTTCGGCTCGATAGGGAGCGCAATCAGCGTTTCGGGGCCGGACAGGTGATTGACATTCTGCGAGGCAAAGAGACGGCGCGCACCCGCCAGCACGGCCACAACGCTCTGAGCACCTGGGGCATCGGCGCCGATCTCTCTGACCAGCGTTGGCGCGGCGTTGTGCGACAGTTGCTCGCGCAGGGGCTGCTCGCGACACGGGGCGAGTACGGCGTGCTCGGGCTCACCGAGTCGAGCGGCGAGGTGCTGCGTGGTGAGCGGACCGTGCACCTGCGCGAAGAACCCGAGAAGCCGCAGCGCTCGCGAACGTCACGCCGAACTGCGGCGCACGAGCTCGAGCCTGCCGCCGCCGAGCTGTTCGAGAAACTGCGCGAGTGGCGGGCCGCTGTGGCCCGTGAGCAGGGAGCGCCAGCGTACATCGTGTTCTCTGACGCGACGCTGCGCGACATTGCCATGGCGAAGCCGACGGATGAAGCAGTCCTCGGCACAATCAGCGGTGTCGGAGACAAAAAGCTTGCACGTTATGGCGCAGCCGTCATCGACGTCGTTCGCGGCTAGGCAGGGCTTGGCGTTCCGTTCGGGTGGGTGTTGCTCTCGAACGCGGTCGGTGCCGGCGGCGGCGACGACTTGTTCAGCCAGTCCTGCCACGTCGTCGAACCGCGTCTCGAGTCGGGAACGATATTGGCCCCCGAACGCAGATATCGGCCGATCGCCGTGACCAGCGGTACGGGTACAAGAAGAGCCCGTCGACCGGTGTGCGCCAGCCATTGCCGCGACAGCGAGCGAACGGAGGCGATCTCCGGCCCACCGTACGACGTGATTTTGTCGGCACCGGTATCGGATACCGCATCGACAATCACCTCGGCAACGTCGGCGACGTCGATGGGTTGAAGTTGTGCTCGACCAGATGTCGGCATCACGCGAAACCGTGATGCCTTCTCGATGATCTGCAACATCTGCTCGAACACAACGGTGAACCGTACGACGGTTGTGCCCACAGCGGAGTCGAGATAGACGCCTTCCTGATCGGTCTTCGCCTCGTAATATGCGAAGTCGCTCTGGTCGCAGCCAACGTCAGACACCACGACGATGCGGGTGACGCCGACGTGAGCGGCAGCATCCGTGATCTGCACGGCGCCGACGCGAAACACTGCCTGCGCAACGTGGGAGACACCGTTGAGGCAGTCGATTACGACATCGATGCCGTGCAGATGCTCGTCGAGCTCCGTCTGGTGCGAATGGTAGAGGTTGCAGACACGGTAATCGACGTCGGGCACGAAGTTCGCGGCATCAGGCGTTGGAACTTCACGTGAGACGGAACGTACGGCGTGTCCGCGCGCGAGCGCGGCGACGGCGACGGCGCTCCCCACGAGCCCCGTCCCCCCGACGATGAGAATGCTGGACATTCCGGTGACTTCCTCTACAGCAACATGCATCCCGGCACAAGATCCCTCACACCAGTAGTTGACCCTGTTTACACTACGTGCGATAGATCCCCATCCGGGGGAGAAGACTGTGTGAAACAGCAGTGAAGATCCCGAGGATGCTGTGGGCGAGCCACAATTGCAGGCACGGACCCGCCCTCCGCTTTGTAGCCCAAGGACGGGAGCCTTCTGCCGGGCGGTGTCGCCGACCTAAGGTGAGCACGACGAATGATCGTGAAGGGTGAGGGGCGAGAAGTGACGCAAGATCTGGAAACTCCCGACGACGTGGCTGAGGTCGCAAACGTGCACGAGACAGTCGACACCGGGCCGGTGCGAGTTCCGGGGTCGGTCGCCCTCAATACAGACGTGGTTCGGCGTGCGCTGCTCGGGCGATGGAGCGACATTCGCACGAAGTCGCGCGCGCTCGCCGCGCGTCCCGAGATGCAGCGCATCGAGGGGCAGTCCATGGAAGACCATCGTGCTCGAGTGCTTGAGCAGATGCACCTCCTCGTCGAAGACGGACAGGTGCTGCGGGCGTTCCCTGAGCGACTCGGCGGCGACAACGATGCGGGCGGCAATATCGCTGGTTTCGAAGAGCTCGTGCTTGCCGACCCGTCGCTGCAGATCAAGTCCGGCGTGCAGTGGGGGCTTTTCGGCTCTGCCGTGCTGCATCTCGGCACCGAGAAGCATCAGGATCGTTTTCTTCCCGGCATCATGTCGCTCGACGTGCCGGGAGCGTTCGCAATGACGGAGATCGGCCACGGCTCTGATGTTGCATCGATCGGCACGACGGCCACTTACGATGCGAGCACGCAGGAGTTCGTGATCCACACGCCCTTCAAGGGGGCGTGGAAGGAGTTCCTCGGCAATGCCGCGCGAGACGGCATCGCCGCCACGGTGTTCGCCCAGCTCATCACCCAGGGCGTCAACCACGGCGTGCACTGCTTCTACGTGCCGATCCGCGATGAGAACGGCGAGTTCCTTCCCGGCATCGGCGGCGAGGACGACGGCCTCAAAGGGGGCCTCAACGGAATCGACAATGGACGTCTGCACTTTTCGCACGTGCGCATCCCGCGAGACAACCTGCTCAACCGATACGGTGATGTCGCCGAAGACGGCAGCTACACTTCGTCGATCGCGAGCCCGGGGCGTCGCTTCTTCACGATGCTCGGCACGCTCGTTCAAGGACGTGTCTCGCTTGATGGCGCGGCGACGACCGCATCCGCCCTTGGTCTCACTATCGCCATTCGCTATGGCAACCAGCGCCGTCAATTCAACGCGGCATCCGAAACGGACGAAGAGGTGCTGCTCGATTACCAGAAGCACCAGAGGCGACTGCTGCCGCGCCTCGCGCAGACGTATGCGCACACGTTCGCGCACGACACTCTGCTGACCAAGTTTGACGAGGTCTTCAGTGGTCGTGCCGACACCGACGATGACAGGCAAGATCTCGAGACGCTTGCCGCAGCGCTCAAGCCGCTATCGACCTGGCATGCTCTCGACACACTGCAGGAGTGTCGAGAGGCCTGCGGTGGCGCCGGCTTCATGAACGGCAACCGCTTCACGAGCTTGTATGCCGACCTCGACGTCTACGTGACGTTCGAGGGCGACAACAACGTGCTGCTTCAGCTTGTGGCCAAGCGACTGCTCACGGACTTCTCGAGCAAGTTCCGCAAAGCGGACTCAGGAGCGCTCGCGCGCTATGTCGTCGCGCAGGCCGCCGATCGCGCCTACCACGGCAGCGGGCTTCGCACCCTCGGCCAGACCCTCGGAGACTTTGGCTCGACGGCGCGCTCCGTCGGGCAGCTTCGAGAGACCGCCGTGCAGCGAGAATTGCTGACCGACCGCGTTGAGACGATGATCGAGAACATTGCACAGGAGTTGCGACCCGCGTCGAAGCGCTCGAAGAAAGAAGCCGCCGATCTGTTCAATTCGCAGCAGACTGCGTTGATCGAGGCGGCGCGCGCGCATGGCGAGCTGCTGCAGTGGGAGGCATTCACCGCGGCAGTGGAGAAGATTCAGGATGCCTCGACGCGTACGGTGCTCACCTGGCTGCGGGACCTTTTCGGGCTCAGCGTCATCGAGAAGCACCTGGCCTGGTACCTCATGAACGGGCGGCTCTCGACGCAGCGTGCTGAGGCAGTGAGCGCATACATCAACCGGCTCGTTGCGCGGCTGCGCCCGTATGCGGTGCAGCTTGTCGACGCGTTCGGGTTCGAGGAGGCTCATCTGCGGGCGCCAATCGCCACGGACGGGGAGCGGCAGCGGCAGGACGAAGCGCGCGCGTACTATGCGGCGTTGCGTGAGTCGGGTGATGCCCCTGTTGATGAGAAGGTGTTGCGTGCCCGAGAGAAGGCTGCGAAGAAGCAGTCACGCTGACGGGGGCGTGCCGATGCACAGAGACGGCGGATGCTGCGACTCGCAGCATCCGCCGTCTCTGTGAACGAGTGGCTGAGCAGCGCCGTCAAGAGGGGCGCTCGGTCGGCGTGTCTGTCTTCGACGGGTCGCGTTCGACGATGTCGCCCACAACGGCGTCGATGCGGTCGAGAACGTCCTGATCGAGTGTCGTCCCCGACGCGACGACGTTGTCGGCGATCTGCTCGGGGCGGGATGCTCCGATGATCGCCGATGCGACGTTGGGGTTGCTCAGCACCCACGCGATGGCCAGCTGCGGCATGGTGAGCCCGGCCTCCTCGGCAATGGGCTTCAGGCCTTGCACCGCGGTGAGCACGTCGTCTCCCAGGTAGCGGGCAACGGTCTTCGAACCTGCTTCGTCCGTTGCGCGGCTGCCCGCGGGAGCATCCTTCCCCGGCTCGTACTTGCCGGTCAGAACTCCCTGCGCCAGCGGAGACCACACGATCTGCGAGACACCGAGATCTTCAGAGGTGGGGACCACCTCTTCTTCGATCACACGCCACAGCATGTTGTACTGCGGCTGGTTCGACACGAGATGAATGCCGAGTTCGCTGGCGAGTGCGTGGCCAGCGCGCAGCTGCTCTGCCGTCCATTCGCTGACGCCGATATACAGGGCCTTTCCTTGGCGCACGACGTCGGCAAAGGCAAGCATCGTCTCTTCGAGCGGCGTCTCTGGGTCATACCTGTGCGCCTGGTAAAGATCGACGTAGTCGGTGCCGAGGCGCTGCAGTGAGCCGTTGATGGACTCCATGATGTGCTTGCGGCTCAGGCCCGAGTCATTCGGGCCCCTCGGCCCCGTCGGGCCCCACACCTTCGTGAAGATCTCGAGCGACTCGCGACGCTGTCCGGCGAGAGCATCACCGAGCACCTGCTCGGCAACGGTGTTTGCGTAGACGTCTGCCGTGTCAAACGTTGTGATTCCGTGATCGAGTGCGGCGTGCACGCATTCTGTCGCCGTCTCGTTCTCAATCTGGCCGCCGTGCGTCAGCCAGTTGCCGTACGTGATGTCGGAGATCTTCAGTCCGCTGCGTCCAAGAAATCGATATGCCATGACATAACGCTACGTCATGGGCTCCGTCGCCAGAAGAGCGTGAAGCGTTGTGGTGGGGAGTGGTCACCATCGAGCTGGAATCGGATTCACGCTATCGTCGGTACATGCGAGAGATGTACCCGAACATCGAACCGTACATGACAGGACTGCTTGACGTGGGGGACGGTCAGCGCGTCTATTGGGAGACGAGCGGCAACCCCGACGGAAAGCCCGTCGTCTTCGTGCACGGTGGCCCAGGCGGTGCGACGAACCCCGAGCATCGCCGCGTCTTCGACCCCGAGAAGTACAACATCGTGCTGTTCGACCAGCGTGGCTGCGGCAAAAGCACGCCGCACGTGAGTGAGCCGGAGGCCGACCTCACGCATAACACGACGTGGAAGCTCGTCGCCGACATGGAGACGTTGCGCGACACGCTCAACATTGAAAAGTGGCAGGTCTTCGGCGGCTCGTGGGGCAGTACGCTGGCGCTCGCGTATGCCGAGACGCATCCTGATCACGTCACGGAGCTTGTGCTGCGAGGCATCTTCACGCTGCGGCAGCAGGAGATCGACTGGTTCTATGAGGGCGGGGCTGCTGCGCTCTTCCCTGACCTGTGGGAGAGGTTCGTCGAGCCGGTTGCCCTGCAAGATCGCAACCACATGGTGCAGGCGTATGCCGAGCTGCTCGCCGACCCCGACCCAGAGGTGCATGTGCCGGCGGCGCGAGCCTGGTCGGAGTGGGAGTCCTCGACCATCACTCTGAGGCGCGACGAGTCGAAGGTCGCCTCGTTCACCGAGCCCGCATTCGCTACGGCGTTCGCGCGCATCGAGAACCACTACTTCATGAATAGGGGTTGGTTCGAAGAGGGGCAGCTGATTCGGGATGCTGGCAAGCTCAGCGATATTCCCGGCGTCATCGTGCAGGGTCGCTATGACGTCTGTACACCGCCCATGACGGCGTGGGAGCTGCACAGGGCATGGCCGGAGGCCGACCTGCAGATCATTCCGGATGCCGGTCATGCGTTCGATGAGCCGGGTATTCTCTCGGCGCTGATCGAGGCGACGGACCGCTTCGCCGGCTGAATAGGCAGGCAGATGTGCGTGGCTCCGTTACGATTGTCATAGCTCGGGGTCACGGGCGAAAGGCACCGGATCGTGTCGTTACAGGGCGGTCGAGCGAAGTGGGGCGTTGCCTCGCTTGCGCTTTCTGCGGTGTGCGCTCTTGGCTTGGTGGTCGGGTTCTTGCTCGGTCCGCAACCTGATGCTGCTTCGATCGATCGCCACTCCGCCGTCACGACAGGCAGCCCTCGAGACGTCGTTCTCTCTCCGATCGCTGCTGGATGGACATCAGAGAGCGACCCGGAGGCGTCGCATGCCGAGTCGCCGGAGCTTGCGTTACGCGGCAATACCGAGCGAACATGGCTCACGTTCGATACGTCCGGGCTCACAGGGCTCGCGATAAATTCGGCTGAACTCGCCCTCACCGTCGACGACGTAAGGCACACGGGCGACGTACGCGCGCACGCCGCCTCGGCGGCATGGGATGCGGATACACTGACCTTCGAGAACCAGCCGAAACATCGAACAGAGATTCTGGGCATCGCGTCCATCCCATCGAAGCGTGGGGGTGTGGCCGCTCTCTCCCTCGAATCTGCGGAGACACTGTCAACCACGTACCTCCTTGGAATCGAGTTGCGAGCGTCCAACGGCACGGACGTCTCTTTCTCACGTTCAGGAGACTCAGCTCCTCGCCTCGTTGTCACACTCGCGAGCGAAGGGCACTTTTCGATCGCAGCACCGGGAGCCGCTGACTCGGCGCGGCAGAAAGGCATTGTCTTCGCTCACTATTTTCCGCCGTTCCCTGTCTCGATCGACAATCAGCCACCCGACAGTGACTACTATGCCGAGGAATATCTGAAGCCCGACGGAGAGAACGGAAAGCATTCGGAATACGGCGGGTATTTACGAGATCGGCCGCTTCCACGAGCACCACGAGAGGGAGACTGGAGGCTCGCGGACCTCCGTATGGAGGTGCGGCAGGCCAAGGCAGCCGGTATCGACGGGTTCACCGTCGATCTCATGTCGCTGTCCGGTCGCAACTGGGACACGTCCCGTGAGCTGATGCGCGCGGCCGATCTTGAGGGCGGATTCGTCGTGACCCCCAACATCGATGCCACATCCGGGCTCGTTGACTCGCCAGTGAGTGAAATCGCAGGCAAGCTTGTTGAGCTCTATGCCCATGACTCTGCGTACCGAACAGAGAATGGTGCCGTGGCGTTGTCCTCTTTCAAAGCGGAGGGCAAGCCGGCCACCTGGTGGAGTGAGCTCATCGATGATCTACAGAACAAGCTTTCAACGCCGGTCGACTTCATGGCTGTTTTCCTCAACGCGTCGGACGACAACATGGCACTGTACGCGCCAATCAGCTACGCCCTCGGAGCTTGGGGCGCACGGACCCCTGATGCAGTGAATGCGGCTTCGGATAACGTCGCGAGGGCCCACGCCCTCGGTGTGAAGTGGATGGCGCCCGTTGCTGCTCAGGATGCACGCCCGAGCGCCTCCCTCTACGCCGAATCGCGTAATACGGAATTGCTTCGCGCAATGTGGGACGCTGCCATCGACGAGGGGGCCGACTTTGTGCAGATGGTGACATGGAACGACTACAGC
This sequence comes from Paramicrobacterium chengjingii, assembly GCF_011751765.2. GTDB lineage: Bacteria > Actinomycetota > Actinomycetes > Actinomycetales > Microbacteriaceae > Paramicrobacterium > Paramicrobacterium chengjingii. The sequence continues at coordinate 2,581,427 of NZ_CP061169.1, read as the reverse complement.
GAATCCACGCAGCTTGCGCCCTCCGTCGCACACGGAACAGCGTTCCTCGATATCAGCAGACCGTATATCGCAGCGTTCGCCGACGGGACGGGCCTGCAGTTTGTCGACGACACCGTCGCTGTCACGTACCGGGTTCAGCCTGCGGGAGCCACGCCGTCCTCGCCTCAAGAACCTATGCACCCGACGCTTGGTGGAGCGGCAACGCCGCCTCGAGATAGCGTTGAGGTTCTTACGATGATGCGAGTTGACACGACGGTGACGGTGACGATCGGTGAGTCGGTTCACACCTACATCGCGCACCGCGGTCTCGAAGTGAAAACTTTCCCGCTTGCCATCGGCGATGTCACTGTTGTTGCTGCCCGAGACGGCTCTGCGATCGCCGATCTCGAGCCGACGGCGAGCGTTACAGCGAGTCCGATGGTGCTTGACCTTCAGTATCACGCAGCGTCGAATGAGTGATCGATCTCAGCTTGCGCGAAGAGACTCGTTTGCGGGTTCCGAATCGTGGTGAGTGTTGGCTCGTGAAAAGCGGGCAGACACTGGCTTTGCGCGGGCATCATCGCGGCGACTGGACTTCGCGCCCTTCCGCGTGAACAGAGCGAAGCGCGACGTTTTCGTCTTTTCAACGGGGGCGGTGTACGTCATCCGGTATCGCCCGCGAATGCTGAGCGGTGCGCGGTTGGCGACGACGCCGAGGATCGGCGCGCCGACGAGCGCCATACGCTCAAGGGAGCGGCGCACTTCACGAACCTGCACGCGACGCATGCCTGTCACGAATATCGCTCCGCCGAACTGCTGCGCGAGGATTGTCGCATCGGTGACCGGGATGAGCGGAGGACAATCGATGATCGTGACATCGAAGCGACTGACGATGTTGTTGAGGATCAGCTCAGCATGCTCGCTGCCGAGGAGCTCGCTCGGGTTAGGAGGCGTCTCTCCGGCGAGGAGGACGCTCATTCCGTGCTTGCCCCAAGACTGAAGCACGTCATCGAGCTCGGCTTCGCCCGCAAGCAACGTTGTAAATCCGACCCCGCCGACCAACCCGAGCGTACTCGCCAGCGTCGGGCGGCGCAGATCTGCTTCCACGAGGCAAACCGACTGCCCTGTAGCTGCCATCGTCGCGGCGATGTTCGCGGCGATCGAACTCTTGCCTTCACCCGGCACAGACGAGGTGACGACGAACGCCTTGTGCGGCCTGTCAGCCTGGAGGAATCGCAGGTTCGTGCGGAGCTGACGAAATTCCTCGGATCGAGGAGACAACTCGTCGTGCTGAAGAGCAACGGGAGTCGTCGCCGCTGCACGGTCATGCACGATTGTGCCGAGCAAGCTGGATCGGGCAAGGTCGCGAGCCTGCTCCGGTGTGCGCACCTTCGCATTGACGAACTCCCTCGTGGCGCACACCGCGAGACCTGCAATGAGACCGATGACCAAGCCGAGGCCGACGTACAGAGTCCTGTTCGGCGATGACGGGAAACCGGGAGCCGTTGCGGCCTCAACTGTCTTCAGCTGAATCGGATATGAGCCATCTTCGAGCGGTGGAATGAGAACCCGAATTTGCTGCGACAGGCTTGCGGCAATTGCATCGGCGATTTCGGCCGACCCCTGCGCTGAGTCTGTTTCGACAGAAATTGAGATCAGTGACGTGTTGAGCGGAACCGTCGCCGAGACCTTCCGACGAAGCTGGTTGACCGTGAGATCGAGATCGAGATCGTTGATGACGGGCTGTAGAACGATCTCACGCGTGACGAGCACACTGTAGTTGCGGGCTTGCTGCTGGGAGTAGTTGCTGATCTGTGTGAGGTCGTTCGTACTCTGCCCGCTCGACGATGCAACGAACACCTCCGTGTCTGCTGTGTATAAGGGTGTGGTCAGCAGGATTGCACCATAGCCGCATGCGCCGCCTGCGAGTGCAAACACGACGAGCGTGAGCCAATACTGGCGCATCAACGCCCACATGCTTCTATGTTCCAAGTTTCTCCCCCTCGGACAGACTGAGACTGACAGTGACGGGTTCAGTGCCAGCGCGTAGTCGGGGTCGTGATTTCAGCTCGGGTACTGTTCACGCCACCGTCGGTCCTGTGTCATGATAGGCACACTAGATCGATATTAGTGAGTAAAACTCAGGTTTTGCGCCCCTTAATGGGGTGACTGTGGAAAGCCGCCATGCAGCCTCTGAATAACGACTCCCGTGAGCCATCGCGTGATGGTCATGGGCGGGCCTTCGTGATTGTCTGGTTTTCGGCTACCGCTGGGGTCTTGGCGGCCATGCTCCCGCTGTACCTGGTGGCCGAGGTGCCCGATGTCGGACGAAGCTCCGCATGGGTACTCACGATGGCTGTTCTTGTGTGGTCGGGGCTCCGGCTTTCATTTCTGATTGTGGGTGGCCAACCGCGTCTCTTCGAGTTTTTTTTCTGGTTGTTTTGCTACATCTTCATGGGTATTGCGCCAACGGTGCAGATTCGTTCCGATCTCGTCTCTCGCACGACGAAAGCCATGGATCCGGCGCTTGATCAGCCAGCTGCTCTCATCGTGTGCTTTGGCATCTTCTGCTTTGAGATCGGCGTGCTGGTCCGCTGCCTGATTGAGCGTCGACGCGCAACCGACAGCGCAGTGAGGGTGCCTCGGGGAGTCGACGTCGCGCGCACGGTGATGCTTGCCGCAGCGGGTCTGGCGGCGAGCGCGTATTTCATTTCGAAAGTCGGGCTCTCCGGCGTGTTCGGAACTCGGGATGCGGCATTCGCGGCTCGTGAACATGCATGGCCAGACCCCGCGATGCGTTCCGTGTTCTACGCACTGGCCATCTATCCGATGCTCATCGTGGGTGGGGCGCTTTCGCAATTGAGGAGAAGCACATCCCTGCGTGCGCATCGCACGACGATCGTTCTCGGCACGTCTCTCTGCCTTGTCATGCTGCTGATCATTGTCAACCCGCTCGCGAGCGCGCGCTATTCGCTCGGTACCGTGCTCTTCGCGATAGCTGTATATCTCGGAGCAGTGACGACGACTAGTCGGAGCCGTGTGACGCTCGCCGCGACTCTTGGCGGGCTCCTGTTCCTCTTTCCGCTCGCTGATGCCTTCCGGAATGGCGTCGGCACGTTTATCAGGAGCGGGTTCTTCGGCGAGTATAAAGGGAACCCTGATTACGATGCCTTCTGGCAGGTTGCTAATGCGCTGTCGTATTGGATTGACGGACTTGTGCAGCCTCTGCGCCAGCTTCTCGGCAGCCTCTTGTTCTGGGTGCCGCGATCGATGTGGAGCGATAAGCCGATAGACACCGGGATCCTCCTCGCACAATATCGAGGGTACGATTTTCAGAACCTATCTGCTCCAATGTGGGCTGAGCTTCTCGTCAACGGCGGGGTTGCGGCGGTCGTTGTCGGTTTTCTTCTCATCGGATATGTGTTGCGCGGGTTTGACACGAAACTCCTCCCGGCTCTTAGCGCTGGCGGGGTGTGGGCAATCGCGGGCGCGGTCTTCCCCGTGTACATGACGATCCTGATGCGTGGATCGCTTCTTCAGGCGACGGGGACGTTTGCAGTGGCTTTGGTCTGCGTGATGTTCGTTCTGGGAAAGCAGCGAGTTCAGACCGTTACGGAGTCCGCGTAGCCGGCTTCAAGCCGCTCTGCAATGGCGTCCATACTGTGCTCGGCGCGGGTGACGTGCATGCCATTCCGACCGAGGCGATCACGGAGTGCGTCGTCACGCAGCATCCTGTCGATTCCGTCCTCCAGTGACTCGACGGTCTCGTCGACGACGGCCCCCGCCTCAGAATCAGCGACGAGGCGGGCAAGTCCGCAACTACGGGTGATGACCACCGGAAGTGCGAGCGACATAGCTTCGAGCACGGACATGGGATAGGGCTCGTTCACCGAGGGCAGTACGTATACCGACGCATGGGACATTCTCTCAAGCGTGTTCTCCGGTGATATCGCCGGCTCGCGTCTGATGCGGTCAGCGTGACCGGAGGACGTGATCGCCGCGTCGACGGCGGCAGCCTCGCCTTCGTCTGGCCCGACGAGCGTAAATCGAACGTCGGGGTGACGAGAGCAAAGCGATGCGGCCGCTTTAACGAAGGCCAGGGGGCGCTTGCGTGGGGCGAGCCGTGCAAGGTACAGCACTTCGAGCGGCATTGCTGTCTCGGCGCTTGGTTCGGCTCGTGGGACTCCGTTGGGCAGATGCTGGAACTGGAGGTGTGAGCCTCCGACAGTGGTGAGGTCGCTTTTCTCTGTGGGGGTGAGATAGAAAACGCGTTGTGCCCGAGAAAGCACCATTCGAGTGAGTAAGGTGTCGAACGGCCGTGCGAGCGGGTTGCCTGATGGGTCGATCATGCCGTGTGTCTGCAGAACATACGGGACGCCCTTGCGGAGAGCAGTTCGCGCCGCGGGTAGCGTAACGAGGTCGCGTGCTGCATGCACGTGAACGACGTCGAACGCTGACACGTTCGTGCGGAGCCAGCGCATGAGTCTGGGGGAACTAAGTCCTGCGAATCCGGTGCCAGGTACCAGTGTCCTGCTGGGAAAGAGTCGCGTCGGAACGTCGTTGAGCAGAGACGGGGGCTCAGCGAAGCCACGCGTCGCTGCCGCGATTGTGACGTCGTGACCTCGCCGTTGCAATGCCGCCGCCTGGTTGACGGCCACCCGTGTCGGTCCGCCGTATTCGCCATCAGGGGTGACCAGTGTGACGACCTCGAGCACCCTCATCGCTGGGCCGTCGAGGTGGGCGTCGATATGGCGATCGGGGCGAGCAGCACCTCTCCTTGCACGGTATCTCGCGTGACGAGAGCGGTCGCACCGATGACGGAATCGGCGCCGATCGACGTTCCGCGAAGCACGACAGCGCGGGCAGCGACCCACGATCCGTCGCCGACGGTGATTGGCGCGTTGTCGAATTCGAAGCTGGGGGAGCGGCGGTCATGGCTTCCGGTGCACAGAAAAACGTCCTGAGACACGCAGACATCGGCTCCGATCGTCACCGGCTCGAGATTGAGGATCCACGTCTGCTCGCCGATCCAGGAACGGTCGCCGACCGCGAGCTTCCACGGCCAGTGGATGCGAACGTGATGCCGGATATTCGTGTTGCGTCCGATCGAGGCGCCGAAGGCGCGGAGAATCGTCGCCCGCAGACCTGCTGGGCACCACCACTGGGTGACGACACAGCTGGACACGAGATTCCAGGCGATCTGCCAAAGGATGTTGCGGCCCTTGTCGTATCCGGCACCCGTGAACGCACCAAGATTTCGCCGAAGTGTCGTGGTCCCCGCATTACCCATAAATATGAGTATGCCTCATATAAGATGAGAAGCCGCACCCCCACAAAAGGGTAATTGAGGAAACCTCATGTGTCACATAGCCTGTCATCGCGGCCGATCCTGCGCTGCAACGCCCCCGAGAGTGACGAAGGATGGGTATGTCCAGCCCCCAGTCCAACCGTAGCGTGATCCGCCGAATCGGCAATGTGCTCAGCCGCGTTAGCGGCTACGGGTTGTCGGTCGCAGCCCTGGCCGTCGCGGCGCTCGCCGCGATCCCGGCGATGATCCATGCTGACGGCGCTCAAGCGTGGGCGGCGATAGCTGTGGGGCAGTCCATCGGCGGGATCGCGGCTGTCGTAATCGGGTACGGGTGGGGAATGACCGGTCCTGCGCGCATCGCCGCCGCCCAGCCTCGTGGGCAGCGTTCGGAGTATGTGGAGTCGTTGCGCGTCAAACTCTGCATCGCACTCCCGGCTAGCGCGGTCGCCGCAGCATGTGCGGTGTTTCTGGTGCCTGTATATGCCGTTCATGCTGCTATCGGCGCACTTGCCATGTCGAGTGTCGGCCTCAGCGCAAACTGGTTCTTTACCGGAGTGCGCAGACCGTACCTCCAACTGGTTGCGGAGACCGCGCCACGCGTCGCTGGAACAGGGATCGGCATTGCGCTCATGTATTCGGGTGCAAGCGCTGTGGTAGGCATGGCCTGCCAGCTTGGAGGAATGTTGCTCGGATTTGCGATCGCAACGAGTTGGGTGTTGAGTGCCTTTCCTCGGGGTGGCAGTACGAGGCAGTTGCGCCTGGTCTTGTCTTCACAGGGGACGGGGCTGGCGTCAACGGTGCTCTCAGCGGCATATATCGCAGCACCGGTAGCGATCGTCACACAAGTTGCCCCTGGGGCGCTGCCAGTGTTCGCATTGATCGACAAAGTGCAGCGTCAAATCTCGGTGGGACTCGGCCCTGTCATCGTCGTTGCACAAGCCTGGGTTCCGCGTGCTCGAGGCTTCTCGGGACTTCGTCAACGGGTGAAGCAATGTGTTATCGGCGCGCTGTCGGTGGGCACGCTCCTTGGTGTGATCACCGTGATCGCGGCGCCGTTTCTGATGGGCTGGTTGTCGGGCGGAGTCATCGAGGTTCCACTTGCGGCGCTCCTCCTTGCAGGCGCGTTCGTGGCGGTCGGCTTCATCGAGAGCACCGTGAGTAAAGCGATTATGCCTGCAATCGACCGTGTTGGGGTCGCAGCCAAGGCGGCCTCGATCTCAATGATCGTCGGCCTGCCGCTCGTCGCGCTCGGAGCTGTCGCGCTTGGAGTGATCGGCGCGCTGTCCGGTGTGGTGTTCGGCTTGGTCGTGAGAGTCGCCATTGAGCTTGCTTCATCCGGTCGTCGTTTCTCGTTTCCGCGCGAGTCGGATCTCGTGCAGGCGTCATCTCTCGGAGGTCAGCGCGCATGAGCACTGTGCGGTACATTCTGCAGGCAGGGGTCTGGATCTTGCCTGCCTCTGCAGCCAAGAACTTTGCATTAAGGCGGTTGGGGCACAACGTGCATCCGAGAGCGCGCGCGGCGTCGAACGTCGTGTGGAAGGTCTCCTCGGTTGAGCTCGGAGCAGGGAGCCGCATCGGCAAATGGAACGTCGTGAAGAACATGCGACGAGTTCGTCTCGCGGACGGGGCGATGATTGGGCGCATGAATCTCATTTCTGCTCCCCCCGTGTATGTGCGGCTTCTCCCTGACGGCGGTGTTCTTGATGTGGGCGTCCACGGAAAGATCATGAGCCGTCACCAGTTGGACTGTTCCGCGAGGGTCGAAGTTGGCTCGTTCGCGAGTCTTGCCGGTCATGAATCTCGGATTTTGACGCACAGTGTCGATCTGCGAGAGAACGCGCAGACTGCTGTGCCCGTGCGAATCGGTGAACGCAGCTTCGTCGCGAGCCGCTGCATGATTCTGGGCGGAGCGGTGTTGCCTGGGCGGTCGGTGTTGGCCGCGGGTGCCGTGCTCGTGCAGGGGAACGGTGTCAAGCCGGGAATGTACGCGGGGGTGCCTGCCCGATGGGTGACCGAGGTCGAAGGCGCGTGGTTCGACCGAGACGAGGGGGAGACAAGACACGTCGTCGTGCATACGCCGGACGGAATCGTCGAGCAGGCCTTCTAATCTGCGGGGCGCGAGACCTCGCGGGACCATTTGGCAAGAAGCATCAGCAGGATGACAGCGTTGGCGGCGAACAGACCCGTATAGACGAGCGTGAAGACTCCGTGAAAGCCCCAGAGAGTAACCACCACTGCGAGGATCCCGTAGTCAGCGGGCAGCAAGCCGATTGCCCGCACAAGGGAGGGCTTTCTGGTTGCAGCTGACACTGATGGAGGTTGAAGGAATCGAGTGAGGAGCGTCCCCGCGAACATCACCGTCGATACGAAGATGAAACAGAGTGGCACGAGCAACCACCACGTCGGAACGGAGAATCGTATGAATGCGGCGACGAGGATAGCGCCGTGAACGGCGACCATCTTTCCAGAGTCGATGATGTGGTCAAGCCATTCTCCGGCGGGCGAACTCTTGTCGGTGATGCGGGCAACCTGGCCGTCGGCCGAATCGAGAGCAAAGCCGAACACGAGAAGCGATGCCGAGACAAGCCCGATGAACACTGTCGGCGGCATCAGGATGAGAAGTACCAGCGCAACGACCGTCACACCGGCTGAGAGTAGCGAGACTGTGTTGGCACTGATTCGTGCGCGCACAGCGAGTACAGCCAGGACGCGACCGAATGGTCGATTGATGAAACGTGAATACAGTGAGACTCCTGCGCTGCTCTTCTGGGCAGAAGCCAGTGACCGAATTTCGGCCGCGAGAGTCGTCATGTGTGCTCCTCGTGCATTGTTCGTACCAGTCAACCATAAAGCTGAGTAAAGCTCATGTCCCCTGGAAGGGGCATTGCGGGAGACACAAAAGTGAGTGAATATCACGTTGGCACGAGTTTCGCGCGCAGTGCCACAGATGTCACTCGCGGCGGGACACCTCGTCGCACGAGGAGCGGGGAACCGAGTGCGTATTCGACGGATCGGCAGCGTTGTCGCAGCTTGTGGTCTCATGGCTGGACTCATTGTGTTCGCACCTACGTTGGTGCGCGCTCTCTCGCCTGGAGTCGAATTCAGCGCGGATGATCTACCGACATGGCAGACGAACTCGGTCGTCTACGCTCTTGGAAACTCGCACGGCAAGGTGATTGCCGGCGGTTCGTTCTCTCAGATTCGACCGCCAGATGGCACAAGCGGGCAGCCTCGCAATCAAGCAGCGCTGGCTATTTTCGACGCAGACACGGGTGAGCCGGATTCCTGCCAATTCACCGTAGAAATGTCGGGAGGAAGTCCGTCGATTCGTGCGATCGTCACCTCTGACGACGGTGACGTGGTCTACATCGGAGGAAGCTTCTCCAGTATCAACGACGTGAGCATCTATCGCGCAGCTGCGCTCGACGTGCAGTCATGCACCGTCCTTCCGTTCAAGACGAGCTCGATCTCTGCATCTGTATATGGGCTGGCGCTCTCGGACGACACTCTTTATCTGGCGGGTGCATTCAACTCCGTTGCAGGACAGCCCCGCAGCAAATTCGCGGCCGTCGACGCTACCACTGGTCAACTGCGACCGTGGGTTGCGGATGCAGACGTCACGGGACGTGCCTTAGCCGTCTCACCAGACGGCACCAAAGTTGCTGTCGGTGGGGACTTTATGACGATCAATGGCCAAGACTCTCACGCCATTGCGATCGTTGATGCGGACACGGGCGCGAACGTACGCAATTATCCGCTCGGCTTCATCAGCCGCACGTCGGTGACAAAGACGTTGTCGACGGGCGGCGACCTGCTATTTGCCGGCAACGAAGGAACGGGTGGGGGAGTCTTCGACGGCCGCTTCGCGATCGATTGGAATACCCTTGACCAGAAGTGGCGAGACGTCTGCCTGGGCGCCACACAGGACGTGCTCGAGTATAAGGGCACGCTTTATTCGGTGAACCACGCACATGACTGCTCGGGGAATGCTGGTTTTGCCGATGGAAAGCGTAGCTATTTTGTCGCCCAGGATGCTGAGTCTGCTACCCTCCTCGGCTGGGATCCTCACGGCAACGATGGCATTGGCGAGGGAATCGGCGGACGCGCTCTGACAATCGCGACCGGGTCGGCCACGGGCAATGCCTATCTGTGGGCCGGCGGAGAATTCACCCGTATAAACGGGCAGCCGCAGCAGAGTCTGACGCGCTTTGGGCCCGACGACGTGGGCGCACCACCAACGCCGAGCGTATCCGCAGCGACGACAAGTGACGGCAACATCCAGGTGAGATTTCGCACGGTCGTTGATCCTGACGACAGCATTCTGACGTATCGCGTGTACCGCGATGGCAGTTCGACGCCGCTCTGGGAGGGAACTGCCTCATCGCTGTGGTGGAAACGGCCACAAGTGACGTTCGTCGATGATTCGGTAGCATCCGGATCTCGACACACATACCGGGTGTCCGCGAGCGACGGAACGAATACGAGTTCACTCTCAACGGCTCGATCGGCGACCGCTGGCGACATATCGCAGGACTACCCGAGCGCTGTGCGCGGGGACAATCCCCAGTTCGCCTGGAGCTATGACAGCGTCGGCGGCGGCTGGGTGCAGGATGGCAGTGCACGCAGTACGAAAACCGACGGGCTCAGTGGAATCGCTGAGAGGGGCGTCTCGGTCGTCAATGACGGCGCCTATCCCGAGGACACGACGGGCTCAGCCTCGTTCGACGGACATGATGACTACGTCTGGGAGGACAACTACGTCGAGGCACCCAGCACGTACTCGATCGAAACGTGGATCAAGACGACGACGAACTCCGGCGGCAAGATTGTCGGATTTGGCAACGGGCGGCCGCGAACGAATACAGGAGACACAGCTCTCAGCGGCAATTACGATCGTCACATTTACATGACCAATTCGGGTCAGCTCGTGTTTGGCGTGTGGGTGGGGTCGGCTGCCACGATCCGCACACCTGAACAGTACAACGATGGTCAATGGCACCACATCGTCGCGACGCAGGGCGATGACGGAATGGCGTTCTATGTCGACGGCGCACGGATCGGGACAAACCCCGAGTCGTCGGCGCAGGATTACTACGGCGTCTGGCACGTCGGTGGAGATCAACTCAACGGGTGGCCCGGACAGCCGTCGAGCAACTTCTTCTCCGGCCTCATTGACGAGACTGCCGTGTACCAGAGTGCGCTTTCACCGACATCAGTAATTAACCACTACACGGCAGCGGGTGGTGAGGGCACGATGAACCCCGTGCCCAGTGACGCTTATGGTGCTTCCGTGTATGGCATGGACCCGGCACTGTACTGGCGGCTGAGCGAGACATCAGGAAGCACAGCAGCGGACTCGAGCATCTTCGGGGCAGCTCCAGGTGAATACGGTGCCGGTGTTTCGCTCGGCGAAGCCGGCGTGCTTGGCGGGAATTCCGCGGTGGCCTTCACCGGCGGATCATCGAGTCGAGTCGTGACGTCAAGTGCGACATCAGGAGTTGGCGATTATTCGACTGAGCTCTGGTTCTCGACAACTACACAGTCCGGTGGGAAGCTGATTGCTTTTGAGAGCTCTCAGACTGGCTTTTCGTGGAGCACAGATAAGAACGTCTACATGGATGATGACGGCACGATCGTCTTCTCGGTTTCAACCGGTAACGTCACAACGTCACAGTCCTACAATGACGGCAACTGGCACCACCTTGTGACCACCCAGGGTCCCGATGGAATGGCGCTTTACCTCGACGGTGTACTGGTGTCTGCGAACTCGGACAGGTCGCACTCGTCATTCGACGGTTACTGGCGGGTGGGCAACGGTACATTCGATTTCTTCGATTCGGATGCGCCATCGAGTTCGAACTTCTCGGGCACGATCGATGAGGTGGCGGTCTACTCGGCGCCGCTCAGTGCGGCAGACGTGGCACAGCATTATGTGCTCGGCACGGCGGACACCGAAGCTCCAAGAGTCCCCGAGAACGTTGTCGGTGAGGTGACTGAAACGGGTGTGGAGCTCAGCTGGTCGGCCCCTAGCGACAACGTCGGCGTGGAGGCATACCGCGTGTATCGCAGCACAGACAGCGATGCCCCCTTCAACCAGTGGATACAGATCGGCGAGGTTGACGAGACGGCGTTCGCCGACGTGAACGTCCCATTCGGCACCCTGTATTACGTAGTTACTGCGGTAGACGCCGCCGGCAACGTCTCGGATGCGTCAGAATCGACGTCCGTCAACGTTGTTGATGTCGTGCCTCCAACGGTCCCCGCGGATCTGACCGCGGAAGGCTCAGCGACCGGGGTTGCCCTTGCCTGGGCGGATGCGACGGATAATGTCAGCGTCGATCATTACACCGTTTACCGTGGTGCGTCAGAGAACTTCGTGGCAGACGCGGAGACCGCGATTGCCGACATCGACGAGACCGACTACGTCGATAAGAACCTCGCAATGGGTACTTACTATTACAAGGTTGTCGCTGTCGACGTGGCAGGAAATGCGTCGTCGGCAACGTCAGCGGTTGCGGGAGTGGTGGCTCCCGACCCGGTCACGGAGACAGTATCTGCTGATGCGGATGCCATGGTGTACGGGGTCCAGCCCACAAGCAACTATGGCGACAACGTTCAGGTGTCATCGCGCGGCGGTTCCTCGCCGATTGAGACGTTCCTGACGTTTACGCTCCCCACCTCGCCCGATGGATTCATCGTGAGTGGCGTCACACTGATGGTTCGCACATCGACAGACCCCGCTGCCGGGTCGGCGGACACGCATGATGTGACGATCGTGAGTGATGCGTGGGACGAAGGCACCGTAACGTGGATCAATCGCCCGACGACGGTTACCAGTGCACTGGGAACGATCGGTGGCATGACGTCGACGAACACAACCTATTCCGCCGATCTCAGCGCCGCGGTTCTCGTGGGGATGAGCGGCCAGACCGTGACTTTGCGCATCAGCAGCTCAGGTGACGATAATGTGAGGCTCTGGTCGAGCGAGGCGACTCACGACTCATATCGTCCGAAGCTTGTACTGAGCTACGCACCAGGCGAGGTCCCGGAACCTGAGGAGGACGAGTCGGCACCGAGCAGCCCGAGCGGTTTGACGGCTACCACAGACGGCGCCTCGATTTCTCTCGGGTGGGATGCCTCCACGGATAACGTGTCTGTCACGGGTTACACCGTGTACCGGTCACCGAGCACACCAGTGCAGATCGGCGAGGGAACGAAGATCGCTGACGTCACATCGACTGGTTACTCTGACGCGAGTCTCGCACCCGGAACCTATTACTACGCGGTGACGGCGATGGATGCCGCAGGCAACACCAGCGAACCTTCGGAGGAAGCGTCCACGACGATCGAGCAAGAACCCGTTGTGGTGACCACATCACCGACGCAGGATGCGATGGTGATCTCGAGCGTGCCGGAGTCGAACTACGGGGGCAACACTCAGGTGGCTTCTCGCGCCGGAAGTTCCCCGCAGGAAGCATTTTTGGGATTCAACGTTCCAACGGCACCTGCAGGTATGGAGCTTTCCGGCGTCACGCTCACGGTCCGTACATCCACAGACCCTGTCGCGGCATCCGTCGACACCCACACCTGTTCTCTGATCACCTCGCCCTGGTCACAGGACACCGTGACCTGGAACAACCGACCGACGGATGCTGGCATTGACGTTGCTGAACTCACAGGATTTAACGCGGTGAATACCTCATATACATTCAGTTTGACGACATCGGCCTTCGTCACGCAGCTCGGCCAGTCAGTCACGCTGAGAATCGTCGGAACAGGAGATGACAACGTACGACTCTGGTCGTCAGATGGCCCGAGCGCGTACAAACCTGTGTTGAGCTTCACCTTCGCTCCTGCCGAGTAGGGCATGTCGCCGAGAGGGCTGGACCGGAGGCACTTCCTCATCGGGAGTGCCTCGCTCGTGGTTCTTGCTGGCTGCAACTCTCCAGCCCCGTCATCGCCTACTACGAGCTCCTCCGCCGGAGCGAGGCCGGTGCGCAGCATCGATCAACTGAAGAAGCTGACGCCGTTCTATGTGGCGCACAGGGGTTCGGGAGACAACTGGACCGAGCACACGGCGTTGGCTTATGGGCGTTCTCTTGAGGCCGGGGCTCACGCTATTGAAGTGTCGGTGAATCGCACGCGGGATGGTGTCTTCGTTTGCCAGCACGACTCGAATCTCAAAAGGCTCACCGGTACCGATGCCGAAATCGAACAGCTGACATGGAATGAGGTCAGCCAGTTCAGCAACGATGCACGCGAGTGGCTCGGCCCTGCAGCAGACCTTGTTCCAATCTCCCGGCTTGACGAGGTGCTGGATGCATTCGCGGGCGACAACGTGATCTTCCTCGAAGACAAGACAGGGAAGCACACAAGCGACCTCCTCGACATCATGGACGCATACCCGGATGCTGCCAAGCATTTCGTCTGGAAGCAATGGGCGGCCGGTAGGCAAGTCACCCAGGCCTCTGAACGCGGGTACACGACCTGGGGCTACTTCACCAGCGAGATCCACGAGCGCATCGACGAGTTGAGCGAGCACTTCGACATGATCGGCATTCATCATTCGGCACCAGACGAGATTGTGCGATTGGCCGTGGAAACCGGAATCCCTGTGATCGTGTGGGAGGTTCACCGTCGGTCTCTTCGCGATCATCTTGCGACGCTCGGAGTGCAGGGCATGATGTGTTCAAACATTCCCTATGTCATGTCGCAGAAGCCGCGAGCGACGAAAGACTCGTACTCGTCTGGGCTCCGAGCTGCCGGGGACCTGCCGTGGTCTGTCGACAACGGTTGGTCGCACCAACCGACACTGAGCGAAAAGGATGCATCTGTCACTCTCGACAAGGACGAGATTCAGAGCTACGGGATGGGCTCTCTGTCACCCGTCGCAAGCACGACATACGTTGTGTCATTGAAAATACAATGGCCAGACGCGGTACCCGATGGTTCGGCAGCGGCGGGTATCGCCTTCTGTCTCGAATCGGATGCCCCCTACCGCATCGGCGTGCCAAGTGAGACTTCCGGCTATCATGCGCTGTTGCGCGCAAACGGATCTCTCGAGCTCATTTTGCGGTCAGCGGGCGAAGACAACGGAACGTCACTTGGTGTTCGATCGACCTCGCCGCCCGTGGCCGGCCAGGGGATTACTCTCGTCGTGCGTGTGTCGCCAACTGACGTGAGAGTCAGCCGAGACGCGGATCTTTCGTCGGAGGTGTCGGCGAACGACACGGCGCATCGAGGGGGCTACATCGCCTTGTGCAAGAACTATCCCACGAGCGAGCCTGCGGCGTTTAGCGAGATTCTCATCGAGTGACGGGAATTCCGATGGCTGGATTGCCTGGGGTGCGCGACGAGATCAGCAGGTTCTCCAAGCTGTCGATTGCCGTGTGGTCCGAGAGCACAGATCGGCAGTATCGCTGAGCTGAGAGTCCAAAGCGCGCACGTGCATCCGTATCAGTGCGGGCAAGCCACTCGGCGGCATCGACGAGTGCTTTCGGATCGTCAGGGTCCACTCGCGGACCTGCTCCGGCAGCAACCATCTCATCTGCTGTCACGCTCGACGCTGACACACTCGCCAACACAGGAACTCCTGTGGCGAAATATGTCGTGAGCTTGCTTGGCACCGACATCTCTGTGAGCCCTGGAACTTCGCTGACGAGGAGAACGTCCGCGGAGGCGAGAAGCGTGTCGAACTGTTCAACGGGAAGCGGATCTATGAACTGCACGTTGACGCCAACGGCATCCTGCTCGAGCATTTCCCGCATGTTTCCATCGCCCACGAAGGCGAATCGCACCGCAGAGCCGCGTTCGGCTGCAATGCGGGACGCGTCGATGACGTTGATGAGACCCTGTTTCGCTCCCATGTTTCCTGCATGGACGACGACGACGTCATTGTCTTTCCATCCATACGATTCACGCACGCTGCGCGTCGCGTTCTTTGTTGGTACCTGTGGCGCCACGTGGCTCCAGTTGCGCACAACTCGAATGCGAGAATGCGGAACGTCGAGCTCTGTCGAGATATAACGGCGGAACCTGTCGTGGATGACGACAACCTGGTCTGCATTCTTCAGTACGGACCGTTCGACGCGAGAGAGCAGCTGCGCCAGGCGTGATGTCGACACCTGTTTGATTCCGAGCGAGTAGATGTCTTGAACCCAGACAGAATACGAAATTCCCAGGACGCGCGCCTTGATGGTGCCGATCAATGTCGAGAGGAGTGCAGGGGAGACGAAAACAAGAGATTCCGGTTTGTTCCATGAGCGAAACAGCGAACGGATGCCGAAAGACACTTCGAGCCGTACGCGGCGCAGACCGAATGGTCGCTTGGGAACGTAATGACGGACACGGCGCAGTGCGACGCCGTTTCGGACTTCGGTGCGAGGTTCGGATCCCTGAATCTTCCACTGGGGGTAGTGGGGGAGTCCGGTCACTGCTGTCACATCATGGCCCCGAGCGCTGAGCGCCTCGCAGATTCCTGTCGTGTACGGGGCGATACCGGTCGGTTCGGGGGCATAGTTCAGCCCGACAACGGTGATGCGTGTTGCATGTCTAGCGGCCACGGTATGCCCCATTCGTTGTGGCAAACCAGTTGAATGTCGATCGGATTCCGTCAGGAAGGGCGATGTGCGGTGACCAGCCAAGCGATCGGAGGAGGTGAATGTCGAGCAGCTTGCGCGGCGTGCCGTCAGGCTTCGAATCGTCGAAGCGGATGCTGCCGCTGAATCCCGTGACGTCGGCGATGAGCTGGGCCAGACCCTGGATCGAGATGTCCTCTCCTGTGCCGACATTGATGTGGGACCGCTGAGGAGGGACGACGGCGTCAAACCAATCCTTCGGCACGGCCATCACGTGAACGCATGCGTCCGCGAGATCGTCGACGTGCATGAATTCGCGTCGGGGTGTTCCTGTTCCCCAGACATCGACGACGGGCGAGCCGCTCTGCACCGCCTCATGAAACTTCCGCAGCAGAGAGGGGAGAACGTGACTTGATTCGCGATCGAAGTTGTCTCCCGGGCCATACAAATTGGTTGGCATGACGCTGCGAAAGTCGGTTCCGTACTGCCGGTTTACGCTTTCGCAGAGCTTGATGCCCGCGATCTTCGCAACGGCGTATGGTTCGTTGGTCACTTCAAGATGGCCGTCGAGCAGGCTGGCTTCAGCAATGGGCTGTTCGGCGTCGCGTGGATAGATGCAGCTCGATCCCAAAAACAGGAGCTTCTGCACTCTCGCTGCATGGGCACCGGCGATCACTCCGTTCTGAATGCGCAGATTGTCGAGAATAAAGTCTGCAGGCCAGGTGTTGTTTGCGTGGATGCCGCCGACTTTCGCCGCGGCAAGGTAAACCTGCGTGATGTTTCGTGCTGCGAAAAATTTCTGGGTCTGGGCGGGGTCAGTCAGATCGAGCTGCTCGCGAGTGGCGGTGACAATCTCCACGGGTTCCCGCGCGAGACGTCGGACAAGGGCCGATCCAACCATTCCTCTATGGCCAGCGATGAATACCTTTTCACGCATGCTCACGACTCCAAGACGACAGGAACGGTGAAACCGTGCTGCCGCAGAAGAGCGTGTTGGCGCGCGGCATCGAGGTCGGTGGCGACCATCTCGGACACCAGCTCCTTGACACCGATCTCGGGGGCCCAGTCGAGATGGAACTTTGCCTTTGTCGCGTCGCCGAGCAGGCTCTCTACCTCTGCTGGCCGGAAGTAGCGTGGATCGACGCGCACGATCACATCGCCCGGCTTCAGCGCAGCAGCTGCCTCACCTTCCACGGCTTCGACTACGCCGACTTCATCCAGTCCCGTTCCACGGAATGCCAGTGTGACACCCATCGCTGCCGCGGACCATTCGACGAATTGGCGCACGGAATATTGTTCACCGGTCGCGATGACGAAGTCCTGAGGCTTGTCCTGCTGAAGCATCATCCACTGAAGCCGCACGTAGTCTTTGGCATGCCCCCAGTCCCGCAGGGAATCCATGTTTCCCAAGTAGAGACACGACTCGAGACCGAGTGCGATCTGGGAGAGCCCGCGTGTGATCTTCCTGGTGACGAAGGTTTCGCCGCGTCGTGGCGATTCGTGGTTGAAGAGGATGCCGTTACAGGTGTAGATTCCGTAGGATTCGCGGTAGTTCACCGTAATCCAGTATGCGTAGAGCTTCGCCACCGCATACGGAGAACGAGGGTAGAACGGGGTGTTCTCCGTTTGCGGGATCGTCTGCACAAGCCCGAAGAGTTCGCTTGTCGAAGCCTGATAAAAACGCACGTCGTCCGTCATCCCGAGGATTCGAATCGACTCAAGAATTCTGAGGGTTCCGAGGGCGTCGGCGTCTGCGGTGTACTCGGGCTGGTTGAAGCTGACGGCCACGTGCGACTGGGCCCCAAGATTGTAGATCTCGTCTGGTCGCACTTCTTGGATGATCCTGGTCAAGCTCGTGCCATCAGTGAGGTCTCCGTAGTGAAGGTGGAAGCGTGAATCGAGCTCGTGAGGATCTTCGTAGATGTGGTCGACGCGCGAGGTGTTCAGCGACGAGGAACGGCGTTTGATGCCGTGCACGTCGTATCCCTTCTCCAAAAGGAACTCGGCAAGATATGAACCGTCCTGTCCTGTGACTCCCGTGATAAGCGCGGTTTTCATGTCGTTGTCTCCCTAGGAACGGCTGAAATCAGATGGCGCATCTGTTGGCGCCGATGAACGAGTGATGGCGTCGAGAGCACTCCGAAGCTTTGTGCTCGATGTCGATACGGTGTAAGGGAAGTACTCAATGTCGACGCCGACCATTTCGAACTCGTTCTCAAGCTGGATCCCTTTGACGGTGTCCTTCCAATCGTCACCTTTGAAAAGCACGTTGAACCGAAGCATCCGCCACATGTCGAGCTTGTCCGGTACCGGCTCGACAACTGCCTCATCGACGAATTTCAGGCTCCGAATTATTTCCAACCGTTCGACGAGGGGAATGACGGGCTCGATTCCCTTGACCTCGCGGAGCATTTCGTCGGAGACGACACCCGCAATCAGATAGTCACACTTGCTTCGAGCGTGCCGAAGAATGTTGAGGTGGCCGATGTGGAAGAGGTCGAATGCGCCCGGCGCATAGCCGACGCGTTGGTGTTGTGATGCCATCAGTAGGCTCCGATGGGGTTGAGAAGCACGCGAACGGTGCGCCATAGGATGACAAGGTCGCCGACGAGAGACCAGTTCTCGACGTAATAGAGGTCGAGGCGGACGCTCTCTTCCCAAGACAAATTACTGCGGCCGCCGATCTGCCACATGCCGGTGAGTCCGGGTTTAATGTACAGGCGACGATGCACGTGCTCTTCGTAGGTCTCCACTTCGCTGCGCAGCGGCGGCCGAGGCCCGACCAGGCTCATATCCCCGATGAGAACGTTCCACAGCTGGGGAAGCTCGTCGAGCGAGTACTTGCGAATCCAACGCCCGACCCGAGTGACACGAGGGTCGTTCTTCATTTTGAAGAGAGCGCCGCTGCCCTCGTTGAGTTTTCGCACCTCGTCTAGTCTCTGTTCGGCGTCGGCCGCCATCGAGCGGAACTTATACATCGTGAATGTGGTCTCGTTACGCCCCACTCGCTCCTGTCGATAAAGCACCGGCCCGCGGTCATCGACCTCGATGATGAGCGCAACAACCGCCATGATCGGTAGCGCAGCGATGAGGCCGAGTGCGGACGCTGTGACGTCGAAGATCCGCTTGGCAACGTGCTTTGCGCCATCGAATTGGGGGATCTCGACGTGTATAAGTGGGAGCCCCTCAATGGGACGGAAGTGAATGCGGGGACCGGCGACGTCGGTGAGACGTGAAGCGAGCACGAGGTCGGTAGCGGTGCCTTCGAGCTGCCAGCTCAGATTGCGAATTATGTCACCGCCCCCATGAGGTTGGCTTGCCACGATGACGGTGTCTGCTTGCACGGTACGCGCGGCCTCGGCGACGTCGGTGTAGCCCCCAAGCACGGGAACCCCGTCGATTGCGTGACGAGCCGAGTCTCCAGTGTTCACCGCGCCGACGATCGTGAACGCAGAAGCAGAGTGCTGTTGTATCTGATTGATGACGTATCGCGTATCGACAGGATCGCCGATCACGACGGCGCGAGCGATTGATCGGCCGCGAGCTCTTGCACGAGTCAAACTCTCTCTCCAGGCCTTGCGGTTGAAAAGCAGAGCGAGCAAGCCGAGAGGCAGAGCGACGACGAAGTAATCGCGCGTTCCAGGGACGTCAAAGAGCACAGTGAGAATCGCCACGAGACCGAATGCGCTCGATGTGGCTGCGACGACACGTCTGTACTCGGTGGCCTGAGTGCCGAAGATTCGACGATCGCGAGTGTGGAGTGCAGCAAGCATGACCAGCCAGATCGTGCTCATGGCGAGGCCCGTAGCGACCGAGTACGTTGTTAGTTGGCTCGAGTTCTGCGCCGACGCTGCGACGTTCGCTGCCGCGCTCGCAGCGAGTACAACGACCGAATCGGTAACGACGAGACGCGACTGATAGTGCCGTGCCCACGGTTTGTCTAACGTCTTTCCTGCGGTGCGCGCGTGACGAAAAGCGCCAGCAAGCTCCGACAGTACTGATGTACTTCCGAAGCGTAGCTTGACCTCTGTCATCGTCCGTCTCCCCGCCAGTCGTGAGCATCGAACCACTCACGTTAAACATGAGGATTACTCATTAATATTAGCGAGCCTAGAGAGTAGAGAAGGTCAGTGCATGCCCCCAATGCGAGGGTGAGGATTACTCATATTATCCCACGATGCCTTACGCCTGCTTGTGAGGTGGGTCCGTTTCTATACTGTGACGCGCCCGCGCGTGCGGTTCAGAGGTGACCCTCGAATGTGGGTAAGGCTGCGCCGTCATAAATCAGACGTGAGTACGTCTCATGAAGTGAAGCCTCCTCCATGGCCCGAGAAACACCCCTCAGCCGCAGGCAGATGCCCCTCCCTAGTGAAATTGAAGGATCATGACGAACGACAATGCCCGTTGGGAACTCGAGATGAAAGCCGATCGCATTCTCTGCCGCCTGCCTGGCGAGCAGATCGCGTACCTGGGTGATGGTTTCCCGTGGGTGGTCACCGTCGCTGACATCCGGAGTGCGGACCTCGTCGACCCTGTTCGCCAAGCGGCGTTGCGGCTCGGACGGGAAGCC
The DNA here is from genome assembly GCF_011751765.2 of Paramicrobacterium chengjingii. Lineage (GTDB taxonomy): Bacteria > Actinomycetota > Actinomycetes > Actinomycetales > Microbacteriaceae > Paramicrobacterium > Paramicrobacterium chengjingii. Next base: position 2,560,993 of record NZ_CP061169.1, on the reverse strand, counting down.
GCGCTGATCGCCGCGCGCGACAGCGACGGACCGCGGGCGAACACCGGATGCTGAGATCTGAAGCGTGCCCGCCGAGCAGCATCCGGAATCGTCACGTGCATGCACGCAGCTAATCGACCTGCACGCAGCTAATCGACCACCGTGCATCCGTTTTTCAGAATACGTCGAGGAAGAGTGTGTGTGCGACCGCTCACCTGATGCCACGCCGTCTGGCTCCGCGCAAAGCGGCCTTGTGAGCCTGATCCGTTCGGAGAAACGAAGAAACCCCCACCATGTAGAAGCTAGGTGAGGGTTTCAGTGGCTCCGACCGGCATCGATCCGGTGACCTTTCGATTTTCAGTCGAACGCTCTACCAACTGAGCTACAGAGCCAATGCAGCACATGTGCCACATAAGGGAGAAAAACCCCTCCTTTCGAAGGGGTTTTTCACCAGCGACCCTGACCGGACTTGAACCGGCGACCTCCGCCGTGACAGGGCGGCGCGCTAACCAACTGCGCCACAGGGCCAAACTTTGATTTCGCTTTTCAATTGTAGAGCACGTTCAGCAGTGCTCGTGACCCCAACGGGATTCGAACCCGTGCTACCGCCGTGAAAGGGCGGCGTCCTAGGCCGCTAAACGATGGGGCCTCAAAACCACTCCGAGGAGTTGCTTTGCCTACCGACGTAAAAGCATATGGGCAACAATGCCGATTCACAAATTTCGCAACAGCCCGGGCGCGCCGATCTGGCGACGAGCCTCAAATGTCGCGCGTTTCGGCCACTTCGGCGGTTAGATTCACGGTGCGGTCGCGTTCGGAAACCTTGATTTCTCGCGCTCATTGGTGGATTCTTGGGAATAGTGTTAACACTGTTACGTCTGTTACAAATGTGAAAAGGTCGGTGTACTGAGATGTCGAAGCGAGATCGAGAGCCTCGTGCGGGCATTTTCTCGCGTCCCCTTGTCGACGATTCGAAGGCTGGCGCGACGCGCCGACAGGTGATCTCACTTGGGGTCTTCGGCGTTGTCAGCGCGGTCGCCGGTGTCGCGGGCATCGCTCCGGCCTGGGCAGACAAATACCCCAGCTGGGACGACGTCAAGAAGGCGAAGAATGATCAGTCGGCCAAGGCCAACCAGATCAAGAAGATCAAGGACCTGATCGCTTCCCTCCAGCAACGCGTCGCCGACACCAAGGCAGCGGAGGAAGCTGCCGGGCAGAAACTCTACGAGGCAGGCATCGCCCTTTCTGAAGCGATCTCGCGTGCTGAGTCTCTTCAGAAGCAGGCTGATGACAAAGAGGTCGAAGCAGAGGCCGCGATCACCAAAGCGGGGCAGCTTGCGGCGCAGTTGTATCGGTCGGGAGGGGACAATGCGAGCCTCGGGTTGATCTTCGATGCGACAGCATCTGGGACCGACGATCTGCTCAATGCGCTGGGCAGCATGACGAAGCTCGTCGAGCACAACCAGTCTGTGTACCAGAGCGCCCTCACTGCGAAGAACACTGCGCAGTCGCTGAGCGATCAGGCCGTCGTTGCGCGGGATGAGCGTGATCGCCTGCAGAAGGAGGCAGAAGAGGCGTATAAGGCGGCGCAGGCCGCGGCAGAGGCTGCGCGAAACGCACTGGCCGAGCAGGAGTCGCGGCAAGAGACTCTCAAGGCTCAGCTTGAGGCGCTGCAGGACAAGACCTCCAAGACCATCGAGCAGTATAAGAAGGGCGTCGAAGAGCGCAGAAAGGCTGCGGAAGCCGCTCGCAAGGCTCGTGAAGCAGCTGCGCGCAAGGCCGCGGAAGAAGCTGCCAAGAACAATGGTGGTGGCGGCGGTTCTTCAGGTGGCGGCGGTTCGTCAGGCGGTGGCGGCGGCGGCGGATCGTCTACCGGCTGGCGCTGGCCAACCGGGAGCCATTACATCTCGTCGCCGTTTGGCTGGCGATATCACCCCATCTACCATGAACAGCGTTTGCACGAAGGCATCGATATCGGTGCAGGTTACGGATCGCCCGTATGGGCCGCCAAGGGCGGAACCATCGAGTACGCCGGTGTATATGGCGGCTACGGAAACTACGTGCTCATCAATCACGGAGGAAACGTCTACTCGGGCTATGGGCACATGAGCTCAATCTATCGATGGGGCGGCTGGGTTAACGCCGGGCAGGCGATCGGCGCGATCGGCAGTACGGGAAGTTCGACAGGAAACCATCTTCACTTCGAGATACGTCTGGGGCGCTGGAACCCGGTCAACCCGCTCAATTACATCTGATGCACGAGCAAAAGCCCCCACGGAAATGCGCGGGGGCTTTTTGCACTCTCAGCGGTTGGTCAGTGCCCGCCCTGCTCGGAGAGCTTGGCAAAGCCGTCCTGCACGATGCGCTCCGCCTCAGCCACGTCGCCCCAACCGTCGACCGTGACCCACTTGTTCGGCTCGAGGTCCTTGTAGCGCTTGAAGAAATGCTCAATCTCATCACGCTGGTGCTGCGGGACATCCGTGATGTCCTGAATGTGCTGCCAGCGCGGGTCTTTGTGCTGCACGCAGACGACCTTGGCGTCTGAACCCGCCTCGTCGCTCATGTTGAGAACGCCGATCGGGCGCACCTTGACGACGACGCCGGGGAAGAGTGGATACTCGAGCAGCACGAGAGCATCGACGGGGTCGCCGTCGAGACCGAGGGTGTTCTCGAAGTAGCCGTAGTCCACCGGGTACACGAAACCCGTGAAGAGAACGCGGTCAAGATAGACGCGACCTGTCTCGTGATCGACTTCGTACTTGTTGCGGCTGCCCTTGGGAATCTCTACGACGACGTCGTACTCGGCCATATGCTTTCTCCTTATGATCGTGATGATCGAAAAACCTGAACTAACGTTACTTGATGCCCTCTCCAACTTCCCACACACAAAATGACGGTCGTTCGCGTCTCGATGCGGCGACGGCAGCCGTACGGCTCGGCGTACGGCGAAGTCTCGAGAGCTGCTCAGCCGACGCAGCCGTGCTGGCGTGCGTGAGTGGCGGCGCCGATTCGATGGCCCTCGCGGCGGCGCTCGCCTTCGAGGCGAAGGCGCGCAGCATCCGGGTGCATTCGATCACCGTGGATCACGGGCTGCAGCCCGGTTCGGGCACCGTCGCGGAGCGCACGGCTCAGACCCTCGCCACATGGGGCATCGAGGCGCACATCGAGCAGGTGACAGTGACGGATGCCGGTGGGCCCGAAGCCGCGGCACGGAATGCGCGTTACCGGGCGATCGACGCCGTTGCAGACCGCACAGGGGTTGAACTGGTGATGCTCGGACACACGCTCGACGACCAGGCGGAGAGTGTTCTGCTGGGGCTTGCTCGCGGCTCCGGGGCCGGGAGCCTCAAGGCGATGGCTCCGCTGAACGGCAGATACGCGCGGCCCCTGCTCGGAGTGCGAAGGAAGCAGACACGCGACTCCTGCATGGCGCGCGGCATCGAGGTGTGGGACGACCCACAGAATGACGACGACGCGTTCGCGCGCGTGCGGGCGCGCAGAATCGTGCTGCCTGTGTTCGAGAAGGAGCTCGGGCCAGGCATCGCCGAAGCGCTGGCGCGCACTGCCGAGCAGTCGCGTGAAGACGAGGATGCCTTCGAGCAGATGATCGAAGAGTTCATTGAGGAGGTGTGCGAACCGGCGGAGGCGGGCATCGCCGTCGAAGTGAGTGCGCTCGCTCACAATCCGGCAGCTCTGCGCAATCGGCTGATTCGATATGTCGCACAGGCCGAGTTCGGTGCATCGCTCTCGCGCACGCACACCCTGGCGATCGCTGCGCTCGTCACCGACTGGCGTGGGCAGGGCCCCATCAACGTACCCGGCATCAGTGTTTCGAGACGTGGAGACCGCATCGTGTTCACAGCGGCCGAAAAGGCGTGAGCGCAGCCGGGCACGTAGACTCGATCCATGCACGCGAGTGAAATTGAGAGCGACCTCACCAAGGTGCTCGTTACCGAAGAGCAGATCGACGCGAAGCTTGAGGAACTCGCTTCGCACATCGACGCCGATTATGCGGGAAAAGACCTCCTACTCGTCGGAGTGCTGAAGGGCGCCGTGATGGTGATGGCCGACCTTTCGCGCCACCTCGGGCACAACGTCCAGATGGATTGGATGGCCGTCTCGAGCTACGGCGCGAGCACGAAGTCAAGCGGCGTCGTACAGATTCGCAAAGACCTTGACACAGACATCTCCGGTCGGCACGTTCTCATTGTCGAGGACATCATCGACTCGGGTCTGACGTTGTCGTGGCTGCTCGACAACTTCGCCTCGCGCGGCGCAGCGTCCGTCGAGGTATGCGCCCTGCTGCGCAAGCCTGACGCCGCGAAGGTGACGATCGACTGCAAATATGTGGGATTCGACATCCCGAGCGATTTCGTTGTCGGCTACGGCCTCGACTTCGCCGAACGCTACCGCAATCTTCGGGATGTGGCGGTGCTTGCACCGCACATCTATACGGAGGACTGACCTCCCTGTACGCCCTCGGGGAACACCGAGGGCGCGCACAGCAGCTGCACGTTACGCTAATTCGACGGGGCTGGTCTGCCCCGCTCACCTCACCTGAAAGGTGCTGAGCCTCTCGCTCTAACTCCCATGAACCTGAAGCGCATCTTCAAAGGCCCCATTCCCTACATCCTCATTGCCATCCTGGCATTCTGGATCGGGTCGAGCCTGCTGAACATCGGTGGCTACAAAGAGATCACGACGCAGCAAGGTCTTGATCTGCTGAAGGGCGAGACGGTCACTGAGGCCGTGATCACCCAAGGTGACAACCGCGTCGACCTCACCCTCAGCAAAGATGCCGGCGACAGCGGAAAGATGGTGCAGTTCTACTTCATCGACGCCCGCGCAGACGCTGTGGTGAAGGCTGTGGATTCTGCGTCTCCTAAGAACGGGTTCAACGATGAGGTCCCCCAGGGCAACTGGTGGCTCTCGATGGCCAGCATCCTCCTTCCTCTACTGCTGATCGGGCTGTTCTTCTGGTTCATGCTCTCGAGCATGCAGGGCGGCGGCGGAAAGGTGATGCAGTTCGGCAAGTCCAAGGCAAAGCTCGTATCGAAGGAGTCGCCAAAGGTCACATTCGCCGATGTAGCCGGTGCCGAAGAGGCGATCGAAGAGCTCGATGAGATCAAGGACTTCCTGAAGGACCCGGCCAAGTTCCAGGCGGTCGGAGCACGCATTCCCAAGGGTGTGCTGCTCTACGGCCCTCCCGGAACCGGTAAAACGTTGCTTGCACGCGCCGTCGCGGGCGAGGCAGAAGTTCCGTTCTATTCGATCTCGGGCTCCGATTTCGTCGAGATGTTCGTCGGCGTCGGCGCCAGCCGCGTTCGTGACCTGTTTCAGCAGGCGAAGGAGAACTCGCCGGCGATTATCTTCGTCGACGAGATCGATGCCGTCGGCCGGCACCGCGGAGCGGGCATGGGCGGTGGCCACGATGAGCGTGAGCAGACCCTCAACCAGCTGCTTGTCGAAATGGACGGCTTCGATCCCAAGACGAATGTGATTCTGATCGCGGCGACAAACCGTCCCGATATTCTCGACCCGGCGCTGCTGCGCCCCGGCCGATTCGACAGGCAGATCGGTGTTGATGCCCCCGACATGAACGGCCGGCTGCAGATTCTCGAAGTTCACGGCCGCGGTAAGCCACTTGCCGAGGGAGTCGACCTCGAAGTCGTTGCGCGCAAGACGCCCGGCTTCACCGGTGCAGACCTGGCGAACGTGCTTAACGAGGCTGCCCTGCTGACGGCGCGCTCCAACGCCCAGCTCATCGACAACCGCGCACTCGACGAAGCGATCGACCGCGTGATTGCCGGCCCGCAGCGTCGTACACGCGTGATGAATGAGAAAGAGAAGCTCATCACCGCGTACCACGAGGGCGGACATGCTCTCGCTGCAGCGGCGATGAATAACACTGACCCGGTGACGAAGATCACCATTCTTCCGCGCGGACGCGCGCTTGGCTACACGATGGTGCTTCCGCTCGAGGACAAATACTCCGTCACCCGCAACGAGCTTCTCGACCAGCTCACCTATGCGATGGGCGGCCGCGTCGCCGAAGAGATCGTGTTCCACGATCCGACCACCGGTGCATCAAACGACATCGAGAAGGCGACAGGCATCGCACGCAAGATGGTCACCGAGTACGGAATGACCACAGAAGTGGGGCCGATCAAGCTCGGCCAGGCCTCTGGCGAGATGTTCCTCGGCCGCGACATGGGTCACCAGCGCGACTACTCCGAGGAGCTCGCAGAGCAGGTGGACAAGCAGGTGCGCGAGCTCATCGAGCAGGCGCACAACGAGGCGTGGAGGGTCATCAACAACAACCGCGATGTACTTGACACGCTCGCGAGCGAGTTGCTCGAGAAGGAGACGCTCGACCACAATCAGCTCGCCGACATTTTCGCACCCGTGCGCAAGCTCGATGAGCGACCCGTCTGGCTCTCAAGCGAAGGACGCCCCGTCAGCGATCTGCCCCCTGTGGCGATCCCGAAGTCGGCTCCGATCGAACCCGGCGTGACGGATGGCAACGTGACATCGCAGCCTGCCGGAGGATCGCCCGAATCGTCCGATTCTGAGTCATCGGGATCGGGCGCAGCAGACGTGGATTCCGAGAGCACCCCAGGTTCGGGCAGCGCGTAGAGCCCAGCGAGCAGAGACCATGACGGGTGTTGATCGGGAGCGCATCGAAGCGGCGACACGGGAGTTGCTCGCAGCTATCGGTGAGCGTGTCGATCGGGCCGGGCTCGAGAGCACTCCGCAACGGGTTGCTGAGTCATACGCCGAATTCTTCCATGGCGTCGGCGAGGACCCGCTGGACGTGCTCGGCGAGGGTATGCCCCTCGAATCCGGTGACTCGGGCGAGATCGTGATTGTGCGCGACATCGCCTTCCGCTCGATGTGCGAGCATCACCTCCTGCCGTTCATCGGCACCGCTCACGTTGCCTACGCACCACGAGAACGCGTGGTCGGGCTCGGGCGCATTCCACGCGTCGTCGAGGTGCTTGCGGCTCGTCCGCAAGTGCAAGAACGACTCGGCGAGCAGATCGTCGAGGCGATCAGCACGGGGCTGCAGGCCGCCGGTGTGCTCGTGATCATGGACGCCGCACACACCTGCGTCTCTGCCCGAGGCACTCAGCAGGCACGATCCACGACCGTCACTCTCGCCAGCAGGGGCACGCTGGCCGATCCGGTCGAGCGAGCGGAGGTCGTCGCGCTGATTGCACGGGGAGGCGACGAATGACCCTGATTATGGGCGTTGTGAACGTCACGCCGGATTCCTTCAGCGATGGCGGACGCTTTTTCAGTCACGACGATGCGATCGAGCACGCTCGGGCATTATGCCGTGAGGGTGCCGATCTCATCGACGTCGGGGGCGAGTCGACGCGTCCTGGCGCCGAACTTGTCGATCCGGTTGAAGAACAGCGCCGCGTCATCCCGGTGATTGCGGCGCTCGCCGCCGAGGGCATTTCGGTGAGCGTCGACACCATGCATTCGTCCACTGCTTCAGCAAGTGTTGAGGCCGGCGCTGAACTCATCAACGACGTCTCCGGGGGCCTTGTCGATCCCGATATGCCGCGGGTGGCAGCGGAAAGCGGCCGGGACTTTGTGGCGATGCACTGGCGCGGGTATCTCACCGATCCCCACGAGCGGGTGCACTACGACGATGTCGTATCTGACGTTCACGGCGAGCTCGCGCGGCGCATCGACGCGCTGACACGTGCGGGAATTGCCGCCGAGCGGCTGATCATCGACCCGGGCCTTGGCTTCTCGAAGAACCCGGAGCACAACTGGGCGATTCTCGCACACCTTGACCGGTTCGAATCCCTGGCGGGGCGGATGCTGGTCGGAGCCAGCCGCAAGCGGTTTCTGTCGACGGTGTCTCCCACTGGCGCGCACCCGGCGGAGCGCGATCCGGCGACAGCGGCCATCAGCATGCTCTGCGCGCAGTCAGGCATTTGGGCTGTTCGCGTGCACAACGTCACGGGAACCCGTACCGCGCTCAACGTTCTCGACGCTGTGAACGCTCATCGCGACGACCAATGACAGCACGCAAGCGGCGCGCTTTTCCCCTTGTCTTTGGATACCCGATACAACAATTTCGCCGATTCGATGTGCAATACTCCACAACGAGAAGCACGCACCGCCTGACACGCTAGGTAATCGTGAAGACAACGCTGAACGACATCACCCGAATTTCCACATTCGCCGCGATCATCGCCGTTCTGGGCATCCCCGGAGCGATCAGCCCGTTCGGCATGGCGGTGCCCATCACTCTGCAGACACTCGGCGTGATGCTCGCCGGAGCCATTCTCGGCTGGTGGCGCGGGGCGGCATCCGTCATCGTCGTTCTCGTGCTCACGGCTGCGGGCCTTCCGCTGCTCTCGGGAGGCCGCGGCGGCATCGGCGTGTTCTTCGTGCCCTCGTCTGGGTACCTGCTCGGTTGGATCGCCGGCGCTGCTGCTGTCGGCGCGATCGTGCACATCGGGGCAACGCGGCCGGTGTGGTGGCGTGTTGCGCTCGGATCCGTCATCGGCGGCATGGTTGTCGTCTACGCCGTCGGCATCCCGGTCATGGCGGCAACTCTCGGTCTCTCGCTGACCGATGCGACCATCGCGAACCTCGCGTTCGTCCCAGGCGACGCCATCAAAGCGGGTCTCACGGTGATGCTCACCCTTGCGGTCTGGAAGGCGTACCCGCGCGCGTTTGTCACGCCGCGGCGCGAACCAGCCCCGGCAACGGCCCGCGCGACGGCGGTTCGATAAGCGGATGCTGCCCGACAACGCAGAAAGCGAGATCATCCTCGCGCACGTCACCGTGCGGCATCCGACTGCCGTGGGGGAGGTGACGGCGCTCGACGACGTCTCGCTCACCTCCCGCGCACACAACCTCGCTGTGATCGGCTTGAACGGATCGGGGAAATCCACGTTCGCGCGTCTGCTCAATGGCTTGCGCACCCCGACGAGCGGGCACGTGTCTGTCGGGGGATTCGACACGGTGAAGGCTGCTCGTGCCCTGCGCAAGCGCGTCGGCTTCGTCTTCACGAACCCCGATGCGCAGATCGTCATGCCGACGGTTGCCGAAGACCTTGCGTTCTCGTTGCGTGGGCGAGGGCTCACAAAGGGGCAGATCGCCGACCGTGTGATGACGGTGCTTGCCGAAAACGGCCTGGCCGGTCACGCTGATCTGCCGGCCCACGATCTGTCGGGCGGGCAGAAGCAGATGCTGGCGATTCAGACCGTGCTCGCACCCACGCCGTCGATGGTCGTCGCAGACGAACCGACAACGCTGCTCGACGCTCGCAATGCTCGACGCATCGCCGATCTGCTTCTCGGGCTGCCTCAGCAGTGCGTGATCGTCACCCACGATCTTGATCTCGCGTCGCGCTGCGACGAGGCGATCCTGTTTGACGAGGCACACCTCATTGCGCAGGGAACGCCGTCGACGGTGATCGAGCGCTACCTCACCGACGTGGTGGCTCGACAATGACGATGCTCGGCCAATACCGTGCTCGCGATAGCATCCTGCACCGACTTCCCGCCGGGACGAAGCTGATCGGGCTCGTTGTTGCTGTGCTCGTTGTAGCGGTGCCGCCTCCGTCGCTGTGGAACCTCGGTGGCGGTGCCGTGCTCGTTCTCGCCTGTTACCTCGTGGGCAGGCTCGGCGTGGGGGAACTGTGGCGCCAGGTGCTCGCGATCCGCTGGATCATCATGTTCATCGTTGTGGTTCCCCTGCTTTTTCTGCCGATTCCGACGGTCTTGGCCACGGCAGCCCGCGTCGTTGTCGTGCTGCTGCTCGCCGCGATCGTCACCCTGACGACACGCACGACAGAGATTCTGGATGCCGTGGAACACGCACTTCATCCGTTTCGGCGGTTCGGCGTCAACCCCGATCGCATCGGGCTGATGCTCGCGCTCACCATCAGGACGGTTCCCGTCGTCGCGGGGCTCGCCGGTGAACTGCGCGACGCGCAGCGGGCGCGCATCGGACGTCTGAGCGTGAAGGCGTTTGTTGTGCCGCTGCTCGTGCAGTCCCTGCGGCACGCCGACGACACGGCCGAGGCTCTCGCTGCTCGAGGGGTCGAGTGACGGCACGTGTCGTGGCAGAGTGGTACTCGTGAACGACAGTGATCTCGATGCCATTACGATCACGGGCATCCGTGTGCACGCCAATCACGGCGTGTTCGATTTCGAGCGCGAAAACGGGCAAGAGTTTATTGTCGACGTGACGGTGTTCTCCGACCTCAGCGACGCCGGTGCACGCGACGATCTCTCGCGCACTGTGCATTACGGGGAGCTTGCCGAAGCCGTTGCCGCCGCGGTGGCGTCATCGCCCGTGGACCTCATCGAGACAGTGGCCGAGCGTGTCGCCCGAACAGCGCTCGAGGTTGCTGCCGTGCAGAGGGTGCGCGTCACGCTGCACAAGCCCCAGGCGCCCATCAGCGTGCCGTTCGACGACGTCTCGGTGACGATCACACGGTCGAAGGAGCGGGCATGATCGTGCGTGACCCCATGCGTCCGCTGCGCTCGACACCGGTGGTGCTTGCTCTCGGAGCGAACCTGGGCGACAGACGTGCGACGCTCGCGGCAGCCGTTGACGATCTGCGACACACGACAGGCATTCTTGTGGACGCTGTCTCGACACCGATCGAATCGGTAGCCGTGACGCTCGACGGAGAAGACGAGACGGCGCCTGCCTATCTCAACGGAGTTGTGCTCGCCCGCACGGTGCTCGACCCGGAGGCGCTCCTTGCGGCGACACGACGCATCGAAGACGCCCACGGGCGGGTGCGCACCGAGCGGTGGGGCAGCCGCACGCTCGACATCGACATCATCGCATTCGGAAACGTGCAGAGCGACGACCCCCATCTCACGCTGCCGCACCCTCGCGCGGCAGGGCGCGCCTTTGTGCTCGACCCGTGGCTCGAGGTAGATCCGGATGCCGTGCTGCCCGGCAGCGGGCGGGTTGACGAGCTGCGGCGCACCCTTGCGAGCGACACAGAATGAAGCGCACGACGGCTACTCCGCTTGTGAGCCTCTGGGCCATCGGCATCGTTGCGGGGTTTCTGACAGAGATGGCGCTCACGACATCGGGAAGTGCGGTGTTTGTACCGCCGATCTCCCTTGCTCTCACCCTTGTTGTCGTCGGTGCGATCGTCGTCGGCTTCTCCATTCCGATTCGTCGAGCGGTGACGGGCGCATCCACGCGCCGTGTCGATCCGTTTCAGGCGATGCGCATCGTGTCTCTCGCGCGTGCCTCCAGCTGGTCGGGATCGCTGTTTCTCGGGCTCGCGCTCGGGGCCGTCACGTTTATGATCACCCGCACGGTGTTGCCCGGGGTAGCATCAGTGTGGCTCACCGCCGCCATGGCGCTCGGCTCCGCACTGCTTATCACAGCGGGCCTGATCGCTGAGCACCTGTGCAGACTGCCGAAAGATGAGGATGATGACCCAGACTCCGCCGAATCCTGAATCACCGCTCAACTCTCACGAATCGAATCTCGTCGAACCGCGCGGTGAGGGGCGACTGCAACTCGAGATCAGCGAGTGGATGCGCGTCTCACCCAAATACGTCCTTGTGCAGATCATCGGAACGGTGATCTTCTTCGTTGTGCTGCTTGCCGTGTTCTGCGTGCTCGCTCTCACGGGCCAGACGTGGGCGTGGATTCCTTTTGGCGTGGCCCTTGTTGTCGCGATTATCGACCTGGTGATCACTCCGCGCCAGGCCAAGGCCATCGGCTACCAGCTGCGTGCAGACGATCTGGTCTTCCGACGCGGCATCATGTGGCAGCGGATCGTCGCCGTTCCGTACGGTCGCATGCAGCTCGTCGATATTACGCGCGGCCCTCTCGCTCGTGGACTGGGGCTTGCAGAGGTGAAGTTGGTGACCGCGGCCGCGGCGACGGGAGTGTCCATTCCCGGCATCCCGAACGATGAGGCAGAGAAGCTGCGCGACCACCTGGTCGAGGTGGCCGAGACCCGCCGGGCCGGCATATGAGCGACGAGCAAAGCGCTGTCCCGCAGCATCCGGAATCTGCCGTTGCCGCCGTTGCGCAGTCTCTGGCGAACGACACGCTCGCCGACGGCGAGTGGCATCGGCTGCACCCCGCCACACCGCTGTTGCGCGGCGGAATCATTTTGATCGTGGTGCTGGGCTATGTGATCGCCAACATGCGCGAGCGACTCATCGCGATGTTCGTCGGCAACGACGAATACTCGGAGTACGGCGGCGACCCGCTCGACTGGATCTATCGTGAGAACCTCGTGGGCTGGGCTCTGGTCGCGCTCGCTGTGCTGCTCGTCGTGCTCATTCTCGGGTTCTACTTCTCATGGCGCATGCACACGTTCCGAGTCACTCACGAGGCCGTCGAAGTGCGCAGCGGAATCCTGTTTCGCCGCCACCGCAGGGCTGCACTCGATCGCATTCAGGGAATCAACATCACTCGCGCGTTCATTCCCCGGCTCGTCGGCGCCGCAAAACTGCAGATATCTGTCGCCGGTCAGGGCGCTAGCGTTGAACTTGCCTACCTCGGTTCCGCACGCACCGACGGCCTGCGCCGTGATGTTCTGCGCCTCGCATCGGGAGCGAAGGGCGAGGTGGCAGCCCCTGCCGCAACGCAACAGAGCGCAGAGGGCTTCGTCACGGATCGCGTGAACGAGTTTCTCGCGCCAGAGCTCGATCCAGATCTGGCCGAGCCTGAATCAGTGGTGCGCATTCCACCGATGCGCATCGTCGGCTCCGTTGTGATCAGTGACACGACGGTCTTTCTCATCCTGCTCATCATCGGGCTCGTTTTCGCATCGATCTACGGCACGCCGTGGGTGCTCTTCAGCGTTGTGCCCGCGATCATCGGTTTTTTCACGTACTACTGGTCGCGCATCACTAAGTCCTTTCGCTACTCGATCGCCGCAACGCAGCACGGCATCCGAGTGGGATTCGGACTGCTCTCAACGTCAAACGAGACGATTCCCCCCGGTCGCCTGCACGGCATCGAAGTGCGGCAGCCGCTGCTGTGGCGCCCGTTCGGCTGGTGGGAGATCCGCATCAACACGGCGGTGCAAGACACCCCGGGCTCCAACCAGAATCAGGCGCAGCAGCGGGCGACGCTCATGCCGGTTGGCACGATCGACGACGTCGAGCGGGTACTTGCGCTCGTGCTTCCGGGCATCTCGCCCGAAGAATCGAGTGACCTCGTGCAGCGCGGTCTTCTCGGCTCAGGCCCCGACGACGACTACATCACTGCACCCCGCGCCTCATGGATTTTCAACCCACTCACCTGGCGTCGCGTGGGGTATGCGCTGCTGGGCGACGTGCTCATCACCCGGCAGGGATTCGCCCATCGCCGCCTCGTGATCGTTCCCCTCGCGCGCATTCAATCGGTGAAGATCACTCAGGGGCCGTGGCAGCGCCGTCGCGGGCTCGCTTCTGGTCAGGCACACACGGTGGCGGGCCCCGTCACCGCGTCGGTGGGGCAGTTATCACGCGACAGTGCGCTCGGCTTCTTCTCGAACGTGAATGAGGCGGCAACGAACGCGGCGAACTCTGACACCACGCAGCGTTGGGCTGCAGTTCCCGAATGAGCGATCAGCGCGCGGGACGCCTCGGCGTGGGTGTGATCGGCGCGGGGCACGTCGGTCCTGTGCTCGCCTCGGCGCTTGCCGGCGCCGGTCACGCGCTCGTGGGAATCTCGGCGGTATCGGAGGCGAGCCGTGACCGCGCCGAGACGATGCTTCCCGGTGTGCCAGTTCTCGAGATTCCCGAGATCGTCGAGCGCAGCGAACTCGTTCTGATCGCCATTCCGGATGCTGAGCTGCCCGCACTCGTGTCGGGTCTTGCCGCAACGGGGACGTGGCGCCCAGGGCAGATCGTCGTGCACACGGCACCGGACAGCGGAGTGGGAGTTCTCGAGCCAGCGCAGCGTGCGGGAAGCATCCCCCTGGCCATTCATCCCGCGATGTCGTTCACGGGAACGTCCCTCGACCTGACCCGACTTGCCGAGACGTTCTTCGCCGTCACGGGACCCTCCCCCGTGTTGCCGATCGGCCAGGCGCTCGTCGTCGAAATGGGTGGGGAGCCCGTTGTCATCGCCGAAGATGACAGAGCAGCGTATGCCGAGGCGATCGAGACAGCGCGTGTGTTCTCGCGCTCGATCGTCGAGCAGGCATCCGGAATTCTGCAGGGAATCGGCGTTGAGCACCCGGGTGCATACCTCTCGTCTCTCGTGCGCAGCGCCGTCGAAGACGCCCTGTCGGCCGAGCGCTGAGTGCGGACTGCTCCAGCCCAGCATCCGCCGGGTAAACTTGACTCGGCCCGACCGCCGCAGCCCACCTCCGATCCGTAAAGGTTGATGCATGACCGAGCACCGCACTGTCGAGACGCCCGACGAGCCCACCGCCGACGAGATCTCCCAGCAAAAGCAGGTGCGGTTGGAGAAGCGCGAGCGACTGATCGCCGAGGCGAGCGATCCCGGCAAGGGAGCGTACCCGGTCAGCGTCCCCGTGACGCACACGATCCCCGACGTGCGGGCGAACTGGGGCGACATCGAGACCGACACGGCCACGGGCGTGACTGTCGGCGTCGCCGGGCGCATCGTGCACGTGCGCAACACAGGCAAGCTCTGCTTCGCCAGCCTCCAGTCCGGCGATGGCACGCGACTTCAGGCCATGGTGAGCCTTGCGTCGGTGGGGGAAGAGAGCCTGGCCGAGTGGAAGGTCCTCGTCGATCTCGGAGACCACGTTTTCGTGTCGGGCGAGGTCATCTCGAGCCGCCGCGGTGAACTGTCGATCATGGTCGAGTCGTGGCAGATCGCGTCGAAGGCCGTGCTTCCGCTGCCCAACCTGCACAACGAGCTGAACGAAGAGACGCGCGTGCGCAGCCGCTACCTCGACCTCATCGTCCGCGAGCAGGCGAGGAAGAACGTCGTGATGCGCGCACAGGCTGTTGCGAGCCTTCGCCGCACATTCGACGACGACGGCTTCATCGAGATCGAGACGCCTATGCTGCAGGTGATGCACGGCGGCGCGTCGGCGCGCCCGTTCGTCACCCACTCAAACGCTTTCGACACAGAGCTGTTTCTTCGCATCGCTCCAGAGCTGTACCTCAAGCGCGCAGTCGTCGGCGGCATCGACCACGTCTTCGAGATCAACCGCAACTTCCGCAACGAGGGCGCCGATTCCACACATAGCCCCGAGTTCGCGATGCTCGAGGCCTACCAGGCGTACGGCGATTACAACTCGATTGCAGACCTCACGCAGAAGCTCATTCAGAACTCCGCGATGGACGTTGCCGGGTCGCACGTGGTGACCTGGGCAGACGGAGTCGAGTACGACCTCGGTGGTGACTGGGACCGCATATCGATGTTCGAGAGCTTGTCGGATGCCGCAGGCCGCACCATTACTCCCGAGACCCCGCTCGCGGAGCTTAAGCAGCTCGCGGATGCCTCTGGGCTCGAGGTTCCGCACCCCATCCACGGCAAGTACGTCGAGGAACTGTGGGAGCACTTCGTCAAGGGCGGTCTCGAACGGCCCACGTTCGTCATGGACTTCCCCGTCGACACGAGCCCTCTTGTTCGGCACCACCGCAGCATCCCCGGCGTCGTGGAGAAGTGGGACCTCTATGTACGCGGCTTCGAGCTGGCAACCGGCTACTCCGAGCTCGTCGACCCTGTCATTCAGCGTGAGCGTTTCGTCGAGCAGGCGAAGCTCGCCGCGGGGGGAGACCTCGAGGCGATGCAACTCGACGAGGAGTTTTTGCGGGCGCTCGAGTTCGGCATGCCGCCGTCGGGGGGCATGGGCATGGGTATCGACCGTTTGCTTATGGCGCTCACGGGCCTCGGCATCCGTGAAACTATTCTGTTTCCGCTTGTGAAGTAGGCACCATGAACGACTACCTGCCGAAAGACGAGCTCGACCCCAAGCGCCAGAACGAGCCGTCGAGAAACCGTGTTGTTCTGTGGATCGTCGGCGCGGGAGTCGGCATCTACCTGATTGGTACCGGTGTCTGGGGAATCGTCACCGGAGGTTGACCAACGAGAGTCAATCACGAGGAGACTCGGGGTATGATTGAGAAATCATGATTGAGGACTTCTGGCTGAACGCGGCATGGTCGATTACCCCGACGCTCCTGCTGTTCGCGCTGTTCTACTTCGTTCTGCGTTCGATCTTTCGCGCCGACCGCAACGAACGTCGTGTCTACGCCGACATCGAGTCGGAGGAGCGCATCCGCCGCGGTCTTCCTCCCACATCCTCCAACCACTGATCACTCGCCGGTGACGGCACGCCGCGGCTCCTGATCAAGCAGAGGCCGATAGCATCGGCCTCATGGGTGAGCACGTCAGCGCGCCGCGGACCAGCGAGCAGATCGAATGATCGACGAGCCGATCTTCGAGATCTTCGGCATCAGCATTGGGCTGTGGGCGATCGTGCTCTTTACGATCGACCTCGCGGTGCGTGTGTTCGCCGTCATCTACGTTCCACGCAACCGTCTGCCTACGGCAGGTATGGCCTGGCTTCTCGCCATCTTCTTCATCCCGTTCCTCGGCATCCTGCTGTTTCTCCTTATTGGCAACCCGAAGCTGCCGCGGCAGAGGCGCAAACGTCAAGACGACATCAACTCGTATATCGCAACGGTCGTGGCCGAGCTGCCGCACGATGAGAGCCTTGCAGCGCAGCCTGACTGGCTGCCGTCGCTCGCATACCTCAACCAGAACCTCGGCGGCTTCCCGATGCTCGGTGGAAACAGTGCCGAGCTTGATCACGGCTACGCGTCGAGCCTCCAGAGCATGATCGACGATATTGAGGCCGCGACATCGTGGGTGCACGTCGAGTTCTATATTCTGTGCCAAGACGACACGACACGCCCGTTCTTCGACGCACTTGAGCGCGCTGTGAAACGAGGAGTTCCCGTGCGCGTGCTCTTCGACCACGTGGCGTCGTTTCGCACACCCGGGTATCACGCGATGACGCGCCGACTGACCGAGATGGGCGCCGACTGGCACCGGATGCTGCCGCTCGACCCCCTGAAATGGAAATGGCAGCGGCCCGACCTGCGCAACCACCGCAAGCTCCTCGTCGTTGACGGCAGCATCGGGTGGATCGGCTCGCAGAACATCATCGACCGCAGCTACAACAAGCGCAAGAACATCGAGCGCGGCCTCAAGTGGCAGGAGCTGCAGGCGCGGGTTCGCGGCCCGGTCGTTGGAGCGATCAACGCGATTTTCCTCACCGACTGGTACAGCGAGACAGATGATCTGCTTACTGACGGCAACGATCCTCGCGGGGAAGGCGACGTCACGCAAGACGAGCGTCCGGGTGGGCTCGCGTGCCAGGTCGTGCCCTCGGGGCCGGGATTCGAAGGCGAGAACAACCTACGACTGTTCCTCGGACTTCTCTGGGCTGCGCAGAAGCGCATCGTGATCACGAGCCCCTATTTTGTGCCGGACGAGTCCCTGCTGTTCGCCGTGACGACAGCGGTGCAGCGGGGAGTCCCCGTCGACCTGTTTGTGTCGGAGATCGGCGATCAGGCGTTGGTCTACCATGCACAACGCTCCTATTACGAGGCTCTCCTACGTGCCGGAGTGCGCATCTTCCTCTACCCCAAGCCGTACATTCTGCACGCCAAGCACTTCACGATCGATGATGAGGTGGCGGTGCTCGGCTCGAGCAACATGGATATGCGCTCGTTCGGACTCAACCTCGAGATCTCGCTCCTGGTGCGCGGGGAGACGTTCGTGAAAGACATGCGGGCGATCGAGGATCACTATCGCCGCAGAAGTCGTGAACTGACGCTTGACGAATGGATGAAGCAGCCCTTGCGCTCAACGGTGCTCGACAACCTCGCGCGCCTCAGCTCTGCGCTTCAGTAGCCAACACCGTCGCGACGAGCTGCGCTCGCTAGTGTTGAGGTATGGATTGGGCACTGGCGCTGTTCTCGGGGTTCGTCTCGGGGCTTGCTCTCGTCATTGGGGCGGCTGTCGCCTGGTTCGTGCGGGTGCCGAAGCGCGTCGTCGCTACGGTGATGGCGTTCGGCTCCGGCGTGCTCATCTCTGCCCTCTCGTTCGACCTGATCGCCGAAGCTGCGGCCTCGGGCGGCTTCTGGCCGACGATGTTCGGATTTCTCGCCGGGGCGGTCGTCTACGTCGGAATTAACCTGCTTCTGGATGCTCGAGGCGCGCGCAATCGCAAAGGCACAGCCGACTCGAAAGGAAGCGGAACGGGAATCGTCGTCGGTGCGCTGCTCGACGGCATCCCCGAGACTGCAGTGCTCGGCCTCAGCCTCGTGGGCGGCGGCCAGCTCAGCATCCCGATTCTTGCCGCCATCGTGATCTCCAACTTTCCCGAGGGGCTCTCGGCGACTGCCGACCTCAAACTCGAGCGCCGTTCTGCCGTGTACGTCTTTGGTCTGTGGGGCATCACGACAGTGGCGTGCGCACTCTCGGCGTTCGGTGGTTTTGCTCTGCTGCAGGGTGCGCCCGTCGAACTGACGGCGTCTGTGAGCGCTGTGGCGGCTGGCGCGATTCTGGCGATGATCTGCGACACGATGATCCCTGAAGCCTTCGATGATGCGAAGTCGTTCACCGGCCTTGTCGCCGTCGTGGGATTCTTTTCGGCGTTCGGCATTCACCAGCTCGGCTGAGCCGCGCTGCGCCCACGCGGGCGCATTGTGCAGACTTACGGACATAGTGCAGAGGTGTGCCCATGCACATTGTCCGTCGGGATGCACAAAGCCAGGTCGCGCGCGGCGTGAGCCGCTCAGGCGCGCACAAGAATGTCGCCGGGGGAGCACTGCAGGGCATCGCAGATGGCGACGAGTGTCGAGAACCGGATCGCCTTGGCGCGATCGTTCTTCAGCACAGAGAGGTTCACGATGCTCACGCCCACGCCCTCGCTCAGCTGAGTGAGGGTCATGCCGCGTTCGGCGAGCAGCTCGTCGAGTCGACAGTGGATGCCGCTCGGCTCATCGTCTGGTTCGCGCGGCGCCATCAGACGAGCCCTTCCGTGTCACGTTGCATGCGGCGGCCGATCTCGAACGCCGCGGCGATGACCGCGAGGGCGATAGCCCACACCAGCGGCGTCATCGAGATGTCGAGCGACAGAAAGAAAACATCGTCAGTCGAAACACCGGATGCTGCCGAGCCACCCAGATACGAGGCGACTTCGCTGTGCGCGATCGCCGTGAGCACACCGTGCCCCCAATCGCCGATGAGGGCGAGCGCGGCGTAGGCGACGAGGCCCCACAGGGTCATCGTGCCGAACGGGCGCCCCTTCAGCACGCTGACGATGAACACGATGATCACGGCAGCCACTCCAAAGCCCGTGAGCACAGGCAAGGCGTCTGCTGCGACGAGCCACCAGCGGGCACCGGTCGGAAGCCCGGAGACCGTGACGTTAGCGGTGACGGATGCAGCGTCAGACACCGAGCCGAACTCGGCGACGAGATCGGCACGGTCTGCCGCTGACGTCATACCATCAACACGCACGGTGGGCGACGTGAGAATGTAGATCGCTCGGGTGATGGCAGCCCAGGCACCGATGATGCTGAACATCACGGCGCCGGTGGCGATCACCTGCAGAAGGTAGCGCTCGAGACGCTCGGTTCGCGAGCGCTGTGTGGTCGCGGTGGGCTGCGTGCCAGCATCCGTCATCATCTGTCCTTATCGAAGATCGTTATTACCGATAATCGTTAACATATCGATTGTCGTTATCTCTGTCAACTGCGCGCAGAATGCGGTGCGCCCGTTGGCCGCGAGGCCTCGCCAACTGTCACGCCGTGGGCGAACAGGGGGGTAGAGAGGGGCAAATGCTCGTTACGCTGTCTGTATCGACACCACTTAAGCCCGAGGTGTCGAAAGGAGTGAAGATGTTCGAGAGATTCACCGACCGCGCTCGTCGCGTCGTCGTCCTGGCCCAAGAAGAGGCCAAGATGCTGAACCACAACTACATCGGAACCGAGCACATTCTGCTCGGTCTCATCCACGAGGGCGAGGGCGTCGCCGCAAAGGCGCTTGAGTCTATGGGAATCTCGCTCGACGCTGTGCGTGAGCAGGTGACCGACATCATCGGAACCGGCCAGCAGCCGCCGACGGGACACATCCCGTTCACGCCGCGTGCCAAAAAGGTTCTCGAGCTCAGTTTGCGTGAGGCGCTGCAGCTCGGCCACAACTACATCGGAACCGAGCACATTCTGCTCGGCCTGATTCGCGAAGGCGAAGGCGTTGCTGCGCAGGTGCTTGTGAAGCTCGGCGCCGACCTCAACCGCGTTCGCCAGCAGGTCATCCAGCTGCTTTCGGGCTACCAGGGCAAGGAATCGGCGTCCGTCGGAGCCGGCGCAAATGAGGCTGCCCCGCAGGGCGGGTCTCAGGTGCTCGACCAGTTCGGTCGCAACCTCACTCAGGCAGCTCGCGACAACAAACTTGACCCGGTGATCGGGCGCGAGAAAGAGATCGAGCGGGTCATGCAGATCCTGTCTCGGCGTTCCAAGAACAACCCCGTGCTGATCGGTGAGCCCGGCGTCGGCAAGACAGCCGTCGTCGAGGGCCTCGCCCAGTCAATCGTCAAGGGCGAAGTTCCCGAGACGCTGAAGGATAAGCAGGTCTACTCCCTCGACCTCGGATCGCTGATCGCCGGAAGCCGCTACCGCGGTGACTTCGAAGAGCGTCTCAAGAAGGTGACGAAAGAGATCCGCACGCGCGGAGACATCATCGTCTTCATCGACGAGATCCACACGCTGGTTGGTGCCGGTGCCGCTGAAGGCGCGATCGACGCCGCCAGCATCCTGAAGCCCCTTCTCGCTCGTGGCGAACTGCAGACGATCGGAGCGACGACGATCGACGAGTACCGCAAGCACTTCGAGAAGGATGCTGCGCTCGAACGTCGCTTCCAGCCGATTCAGGTGGACCAGCCGTCGCTTCCGCACACCATCAACATTCTCAAGGGTCTGCGTGACCGCTACGAGGCTCACCACAAGGTGTCCATTACCGA
Source organism: Paramicrobacterium chengjingii (assembly GCF_011751765.2). Lineage (GTDB taxonomy): Bacteria > Actinomycetota > Actinomycetes > Actinomycetales > Microbacteriaceae > Paramicrobacterium > Paramicrobacterium chengjingii. The sequence continues at coordinate 2,540,043 of NZ_CP061169.1, read as the reverse complement.
CGGCGCTCTCGTTGCCGCAGCGAACCTTTCGGATCGCTACGTCGCCGATCGCTTCCTTCCGGACAAGGCGATCGACCTGATCGATGAGGCTGGCGCGCGCCTTCGCCTGTCGATTCTCTCGAGCCCGCCTGAGCTGCGCGAGTTCGATGAGAAGATCTCGGGCGTTCGCCACAACAAGGAAGCGGCGATCGAAGACCAGGACTTTGAGAAGGCAGCGAGCCTGCGCGACGAGGAGAAGAACCTGCTCGCCGAGCGTCTGCGCCTCGAGAAGCAGTGGCGAAGCGGCGAGGTCAAGGCGACAGCAACGGTTGATGAAGGACTCATCGCCGAGGTGCTCGCTCAGGCCACGGGCATCCCCGTCTTCAAACTTACCGAGGAGGAGTCCAGTCGACTCGTCTTCATGGAGAAGGCACTGCACGAGCGTGTCATTGGGCAGAACGAGGCGATCAACGCTCTTGCGCGCACCATTCGCCGCACGCGCGCCGGACTCAAGGACCCCAAGCGTCCGAGCGGTTCGTTCATCTTCGCTGGCCCGACCGGCGTCGGAAAGACCGAGCTCGCCAAGGCGCTCGCCGAGTTCTTGTTCGACGACGAAGACGCCCTCATCTCACTCGACATGAGCGAGTACGGAGAGAAGCACACGGTCTCGCGGCTGTTCGGCGCCCCTCCCGGGTTTGTCGGGTTCGAAGAGGGTGGCCAGCTCACAGAGAAGGTGCGGCGCAAGCCGTTCAGCGTTGTGCTTTTCGACGAGATCGAGAAGGCGCACCCCGACATCTTCAACTCGCTTCTGCAGGTTCTGGAAGAGGGACGCCTGACCGATGGTCAGGGTCGTCTCATCGACTTCAAGAACACAGTGATCATCATGACCACGAACCTCGGTTCGAAGGGAATCGCGGGCGGACCTGTCGGCTTCCAGGTTGAGGGCGACACGGCGAGCAACTACGAGACGATGAAGGCGAAGGTGAACGAAGAGCTCAAGAAGCACTTCAAGCCCGAGTTCCTCAACCGTGTGGACGACACGATCGTGTTCCCTCAGCTGTCCAAGCCGGAGCTTCTGCAGATCGTCGATCTGTTCACGAAGCGTCTCGCCGAGCGGATGCTGGATCGCGACATGACCGTGGAGCTCACCATTCCTGCGAAGGAGCGCCTCATCGATGTCGGCTTCGACCCGGCTCTCGGCGCGCGGCCGCTGCGTCGAGCAATGCAGAGCGAGGTAGAAGACGAGCTCAGCGAGAAGATTCTGCACGGCGAACTCAACCCGGGCGACCACGTGCACGTCGACTTCGACAAGGGCAAGTTCATCTTCACGACGACACAGCGCGAGGAGTCCATCGGGGCAGGAATCAACGCCAATGCCTCGCTCGGCACCGGCGGCATAACGCCAGACTTGGCCATCACCGACAACTCGGGCGAGTAGCCATACGAGCGTAGAATGCGGGGCCGTTGACACTGTCAGCGGCCCCGCTTCGTGCGTGGAGCCGGCGCTCGCGATGATCGATCAGGAATCGAGAAGTAGTGGATTCTGCCCGCATCTAGCGTTGAAGCATGAACACGACAACAGCACCCAACGCACTCACGTCCATCACGCTCGAGGTTCCCGATATCGCGGACGCCGAGCGGTTCTACGCAGCATTCGACCTGGGCTCACAACTGGAGTTCCGTCAGTCAGCGGAGCATTCTGAGGGATTCCGTGGATTCACGATCTCGCTCATCGTTTCGCAACCGGCTAACGCCGGGGTGCTGCTGGATGCCGCCATCGACGCCGGTGCCACAGTGATCAAGCCTGCCGCGAAGAACCTCTGGGGATTCGGCGGGACGGTCAAGGCCCCAGACGGAACCATCGTGAAGGTGGCAACGTCGAAGAAGAAGAACACGGAGCCGGCGAGCTCACGCATCGACGATGTCGTCGTGCTGCTCGCAGCATCCAATGTGCCCGCAAGCAAACGCTTCTACTCCGAACAGGGTTTCACCCCGGGAAAGAGCTTCGGCAGCTACGTCGAATTTGAGACCCGTCCCGGCACGATCAAGCTGGGACTCTACAAGCGCTCGGCGCTGGCGAAGGACGCTGGCGTGCCGGAGGAGGGGAGCGGGGCGCACCGAATCGCCTTCGGAAACGAGCGGGGGGCCTTCACCGATCCCGACGGCTTCACCTGGATCTGACGGAGGCGAGCCATGTGCCATCCGCTCTGGCAGCGGGCGCTGACTGAGGCGCACCGTCAACTCGAAACCTCAACGGATAATTCACTCAATCAACGTATTCAGGGGAGAACGGCAATGGTAACGACACCCGATTCGGCGAACGCTGACGGCAAGGTCGTCGTGGCACTCAAGAACTCCGGCACGTTCACGTCCCGTTATTCGACAGCGGCAGAAGGTCAGTCCAGGTGGTCGAGGTAGCGCAACAGCACGCCCTCGCGCATCGCCCACGGCGAGACGTCGAGCTCCTTCACATCAAACGCCCGCATCGTCTCAGACAGCACGATGCCGCCCGCCACGATCTGGAATGTGCGATCGAGGGTGATGCCGGGAAGCTCGGGGCGGGATGCGGCGGGCAGGCGCGCGAGTCGCGGAACCCAGTCGTCGAGCTGACTGCGCCGCAACAGCATCCGATCGCTGTCTCCGACGCCATCTCGCACCGACCCGGCCAAGCGTGCAAGCGAGCGGATGGTCTTTGACGACCCGACGACGTGTGAGGGCGGAGGCAGTTCTGCGAACTCATCGCGAGCCTGCTCGAGGATGCCGCGGGCGTGCTCGCGCAGAGCAGTCTGCTGGTCGAGCGACGGCGGGTCATCTTGCAGGAAGGAGATCGTCGAACGGCCCGCTCCGAGTGGAACGCTCATGCCGATCGAGGGATATTCGTCTTGCCCCATCGACAGTTCGAGCGAGCCGCCGCCGATGTCGAAGAGCAGGATGTTTCCCGCAGACCACCCGTACCAGCGGCGCACGGCGAGGAATGTGAGCTTCGCCTCGTCTTCGCCCGAGAGCACCTGCAGCTCCACGCCGGTCTGTTCGGTCACGAGACTGAGCACCTCGGGACCGTTCTTTGCCTCGCGGATGGCCGAAGTGGCCATGGGGAGGAAGTTGTCGAGGTTGCTGCGATCGGCGAGCTCGACGGCACCCGAGACGGCGGAGACGATGGCATCGACGCCCTCGTCGGTGATCGATCCGTCGGGCGCGAGGTATCGCATGAGGCGCAGAACCGATTTGTGGCTCGCCATCGGCTGTGGGTGTGCGCCGGGATGGGCATCGACGATCAGCAGGTGGACGGTGTTGGAACCGACGTCGAGAACCCCGAGGCGCATACGAGAACGATAGCGTGACTTACGTCTCGATGCGTGCCGCTCACGAGGCTTGCAGGCAGGCGGCGATAGGATTTCTGCCGACCGGGGTCGTGGTTCTCCGGGGAGTGGAGAGCGATCTGATGAGCCAGGTCAACGTGCGGTGGGCGACGACGGCCGACGTTCCGCGTATTCAGCAGCTCATCGAACCGCTGGTGCAAGAGCGCATTCTGCTCGGCAAAGATCGCGTGGTGTTCTACGAAGCGGTACAAGAGTTTCGCGTCGCCGAGACCGACGACGGCGAAGTGATCGGCTGCGGCGCTTTGCACGTGATGTGGGAAGACCTCGGAGAGGTGCGCACGCTCGCTGTGGCGCAGCCCTGGTTAGGCACCGGAGTTGGCCATGCACTACTCAATCAGCTGCAAGAAGATGCTCGAGCTCTCGGCCTGATTCGCCTGTTCTGTCTCACCTTCGAAGTGGATTTCTTCACTCGCCACGGATACGCACCCATCGGTGAAGGCATCGTCGACCCCGACGTATATGCGGAGCTTGTTCGCTCGACCGATGAAGGCGTCGCTGAGTTTCTCGACCTTGCTCGCGTCAAGCCGAACACTCTCGGCAACACCCGCATGCTGCGCGTTCTCTGACGCGCGACCACAATCGTCTGGCGTCACGGTGCTCCGCCACACACATGCACACCGGCGTGCTCATGTGAGCACAACAGTTGCATTGCCCTGCGCATGTGCGTGATCAATGTCGGAATGTCGGTGCGTGCCCGTAGCTTGTAGTCAGTTGTTTACCAGCCTGCTGTGAGAACGACACCCGCAACTTCTACCGTGGCGATGGCGCCACGCACGACGTTGCGAAATTGAGGCGCATCGGCGCGCCCGCTTGAGGGCGCGCCGCAACACTGTGGCAAGGAGAGCCTTCTGTGACAAAACCCACCCGGCAGCGACGCGTGATTCTGGCCGCATCCGCTCTTTTAGGGCTTGCATGTGCTCCGCTTGCCGCACTCCCGGCGACGGCGGCGCCCGATGGCTCCGGGGTGGTGATCAACGAGGCGTATCTCTCGGGCGGCAGCGCGGGAGCGATCTATGACCACAAGTTCGTGGAGCTCTACAACCCCACGGATGCCGCGATCGCGCTCGACGGCATGTCTCTGCAATACCGCTCGGCGACGGGCGATGGTGCAACCAGCAACCTCGTTGAGCTGACAGGTGAGATCGACGCGCAGGGGTACTACCTTGTCACGGGCGGAAGCAACGGCGATACTGGCGACGCGATGACGGGCGTCAACGTCGCTGCCGAGGGCTCACTGGATCCGAGCGGCACGAAGGGCACGCTGCTGCTCGTTGATGGCACCGAGAAGGTCTCGCCTGCCGTCGGTGACATCGCGGGAACAGAAGGCATCGTCGATGCCCTGGGCTACGGGTCGTCAAACACTTTCGAGGGCGAAGCGGCTGTGCCGCCCGGCAGTAACCAAGACGTGCGCTCGAACGTGCGCACGGGTGGCGTCGACAGCGATAACAACACAGACGACTTCACGCTCACCGCCGAGATCACGCCGCAGGGCACCGGTGACATCACGGTCGGCGAAGACGACGCCGAGCAGGGCGGCGAGGAGCCGACGGGGCCGAGCCAGGAGCTGTCGATTGCCGAGATTCAGGGCGACAGCTGGGAGAGCCCCGTCAAGAAAGAAGCGGCAACCACGACCGGCGTCGTAACCGCGGCATATCCCACGGGTGGGTTCGATGGCTTCTACCTGCAGACAGCGGGCACAGGTGGCGACGTTGACGCTGCCTCGCACACCGCCTCAGACGGCATATTCGTCTACACAGACACGATTCCTGTCACCGTCGAGATCGGCGACGCCGTCACCGTCAACGGCATCGTTGACGAGTATTACGGACTGACGCAGATTCGCGTGACGAGCGACAACGACATCACCGTCGACGAGAACTCGGATGCCGTCGCCCCTGAGCCCGCGACAATCACGTTTCCCGACACCGATGCCGGGCGTGAGCTGTTTGAGGGAATGCTCATCGCGCCGCAGAGTGGCTACACGGTGACGGAAGTGTACGAAGCGAACCGCTACGGCGAGATCGCCCTTGCGGCATCCACGACTCCGCTCGTGAACCCGACGGTGAAGGGTCTGCCCGGTACACCGGCATACGACGCAGAGGTCGCGCGTGCCGAGGCCGAGGCCGTGACGCTCGACGACGCGTCGACCGTCGATTACACGAACTCGTCAAATTCAAACACGCCGCTTCCGTATCTCTCGCTGGAAAACCCCGTGCGGGTAGGAGCCGCGGTGACGTTCACCGACTCGGTTGTGCTTGATTATCGGTTCAGCGTTTGGAAATTTCAGCCGACACACGTGGTGACGGGCGACACGGAGCAGCCTGTCACGTTTGAGAATACGCGGGAAGCGGCCCCACAGGATGTAGGCGGCGACGTGAAGCTCGGCACATTCAACGTACTCAACTACTTCGCGACGACCGGCGATCAGCGCTCCGGGTGCACGTATTACACCGACCGTGACGGCAACCCGATCACAGTGCGGGACTCGAGCGCAGCGGGCTGTCAGGTGCGTGGAGCAGCTTCGCAGCAGAACCTCGAGCGACAGCAGGCGAAGATCGTCGTGGCGATCAACGCGCTCGACGCCGACGTGGTATCGCTTGAGGAGATTGAGAACTCGCTCGCTGCAGGTAAGGACGATCGTGACGACGCACTCGGTGTGCTCGTTGACGCGCTGAACGACGCGGCTGGCTCAGGCATCTGGGCATTCGTGCCGTCACCGAAGGCACTGCCGAAGAACGAAGACGTCATTCGCACGGCGTTCATCTACAAGCCGGCCACCGTCGAGCTCGTCGGCGATGCGCAGATTCTCATCGGCTCTGACGCGTTCGACAACGCCCGCGAGCCGGACGCCCAGGCGTTCAAGCCGGCGGGCGGTGATGCCGACGATACGTTCGTCGTGGTCTCAAACCACCTCAAGTCGAAGGGCAGTGCCGAGGAATGCACGGGCAAAGACGATGACGACGAGAACTGCGACAACGGCGAGGGTGTCGGCGGCTTCAACGGCGACCGCACTCGGCAGGCCGAGGCTCTTGTAGCCTTCGCCGACGAGTTTGCCGCGCGCCATGACACAGACAAGGTGTTTCTCGTCGGCGACTTCAACTCGTATGCCGCCGAAGATCCCATCACCACGATCCTGAACGCCGGCTACGTGGACCAGGGGGCAAAGACGGGCGAGTACACCTATAACTACGGGGGCGCCGTCGGCTCGCTCGACTACATCTTCGCGTCCCCAGCTGCTGATGCCACGGTGACCGGGCAGGACATCTGGAACATCAACTCCGTCGAGTCGGTGGCGCTGGAGTACTCGCGCCACAACTACAACGTCACTGACCTATACGCTCCCGACGTCTATCGCGCGAGCGACCACGACCCGATGCTCGTCGGCATCGCCACGAGTGCCGGTGACGGCGATGGCACAGACGATGGTGACGACGATGGAGGAGCGGATGCTGGTGAGCCGGTGCCCGTCGACGACTCCGATCTGACCGCCGACCTCGAGGGCGGAATCAGTGTTTCCAGCACCCTCGTGCGAGGTGAAACGTACTCTGTGACGGTAGAGGGCGAGATCTCCGCTGCCGTGGCCGTGTGGCTGCACTCCGATCCCGTGCTGCTGAGCGACGGCTACGTCGAGGTGACGGGCGACGGAACCGTGACTGTGACAGTGCCTACCGAGGCCCCGCTCGGCGAACACCGGGTGGCCGTCGTCACGGAGTCCGGCGACGTCGTCGGCTGGCAAGCCGTCACCGTCACGGACGCCGGTGCGACAGCATCCGGTGATCTGCCCTGGACGGGAACAGAGGCGTTGCCGCTTCTGATCGTCGCGCTTCTGCTCATGGCGCTTGGCGGAGTTGTGCTCGTCGCTCGCCGTCGCCGAATGAGCTGAATGATCCCCGGCGGGCTCGCTCGCCAGAGAACCGCCCGCTCCGGGCACCCCCAAGAAAACAGGAGAGACATGTTGCCACTCACACGCCGAACGAGGCGTCTGTCCGCGATAGGCGCGTTGGCAGGGCTCGCGTTAGCCCCGCTCACCGCCTTCTCGGCCAGCGCCGCCGATGAAGGATCGACGACGATCAACCTCATCAACATCAACGACTTTCACGGTCGCATCGATGACAACACAGTGACCTTCGCCGGCACGATCGAGAAACTTCGGGCAGAGTACCCGGACAACTCGGTATTTCTGTCGGCAGGCGACAACATCGGTGCGTCGAACTACGCGTCGTCGTCGCAGGAGGACAAGCCGACAATCGATGTGCTGAACAACCTCGGACTCGCGGCCTCGGCTGTCGGCAATCACGAGTTTGATACGGGCCTCGCCAATCTCACGGGTTGGATCAGCGAGAGAGCCGAGTTTCCGTACCTCGGCGCAAACGTGTACAAGGAGAACACCGAGACGCCGGTTCTTGATGAGTACACGATCGTCACGATTGACGGCGTACGGGTCGGCATCATCGGTGCTGTCACACAGGAGGTGCCGTCGCTGGTCTCGAAGTCGGGAATCGAGGGGCTCGACTTCGGGGATCCCGTCGACGCCGTGAATCGCGTGGCTGACCAGTTGAGCGACGAAGACGAGAGCAACGGCGAAGCCGACGTGATCGTGGCCGAATACCACGAAGGCGCTTCGGTGGGAACGCCGGAGGGCGCGACGCTCGAGGACGAGATCGCCGCCGGAGGCGCGTTCGCCGACATTGTCACAGTGACGAATGACAATGTCGACGCGATCTTCACGGGGCACACGCACAAGCAGTACGCGTGGTCGCACGAGGGCCGACCCATTGTGCAGACGGGAAGCTACGGGGAGAATATCGGCCAAATTGTGCTCAACTACGACAACGCGTCGGGTGATGTGACGGTCGAAAAGATCGGAAACACCGCGCGTGCGGAAGCTCCCGAGGGCACGACAGACGACGAGACTGCCGCGAACAAGAAGGCGCTCCGTGACGAGCTGATCGCCGAATTCCCACGCGTTTCTGATGTCAACGGCACGACGCAGGCGGCGCTCGCCGAGGCAGAAGAGACGGGAAGCGTCGTCCTGGGAGATGCCAGTGCTGACATCACCACCGCGTACTACGTGAACGACAAGGGTGAGACGGTGCGCGATGACCGCTCGAGCGAGTCGACGCTTGGCAACTTCGTCGCCGACGCCATGCTTGACACACTCAAGTCGGACGAGCTGGGCGGCGCTGAGATTGGCGTCGTGAACCCAGGCGGGCTGCGCGCAGAGATGCTCGCGGGCCAAGTGACGGTGGCCGAGGCGAACGCGATCTTGCCGTTCGTCAATAACCTCTGGACGACGACTCTCACCGGCCAGCAGGTGAAGACGATGCTCGAGCAGCAGTGGCAGCGCGACGAGAACAACGAGATTCCGAGCCGACCATACCTGCAGCTCGGTCTGTCGAACAACGTGACGTACACCTATGATGCCGACGCCGAGATGGACCACCACATCACCTCGGTTACGGTCAACGGTGAGCCGCTCGACATGGCACGCGAATACCGCATTGGGTCGTTTAGCTTCTTGCTCGACGGCGGAGACAACTTCCACGTCTTCACGGAGGGGAGAGACACGAGGGACTCCGGCCTCGTCGATCGCGACGCCTGGATGGACTACATCACGGCAAACACTCCGGTTTCGCCCAGCTATGACCGGCGCGCCGTGGCTGTGACGGGGTTTCCGACGGATGCTGTCGAGGCAGGATCGTCATTCGAGCTCGGACTGTCGAAGCTCGATCTGACCTCGCTGAACGTTCCCGCTGAGACCGGTCTGACGATCGCGCTCGATGGCGAGACGATCGGAACCGCGGCGGTGACTGATGGGGCAGCGAATGTGCAGATCGACGTTCCTGCCGATGCCTCGGGAGACTACACACTGACGCTCACCGGCGACACGAACGGAACCGTTGTGACGATTCCCGTGACGGTGACAGGGGCGGACGGAACGAACCCGGACGAACCCGGAACAGAGAAGCCCGCTGAAGACCCGGCACCCGTCGACGATAGTGACATTCCGGATGCCGCTGAAGGCGGAATCTCCACGGTCGACGAGGCGAAGGCCGGCGAGTCCATCAGCATCGACGTCGGCGCCGACCGCGCAGGCGACTGGGTGTCGGTGTGGCTGCACTCCACGCCGATCCAGCTCTCCGACGGCTGGGTGCAGGTATCTGACGAGGGAACCGTCACAGTGACGATTCCGAGCGATGTCGCCGCTGGTGAGCACCGCATCGTCGTTCTCGACGCCAACGGTGACGTGATCGGCTGGCAGGACATTATGATCTTGGCAGCCGAGGGGACCGGAGGTGGAACCAACGCGTCAGACGATCTGCCGCGCACGGGAGCCGAAGCATCTGAACTGCTGCCGTTTGCACTCATTGCTCTGGGCCTCATGGCCCTCGGCGGTGCGGCGTTCGGCATCAGCCGGTATCGTACGCGCAAGGTGACTGACCGCTCGTAGACGACCGTCCGGTGCCGACGCGCGGAGAGAGCCACGGCTCCCTCCGCGCGTCGGTGTGTGCGCACAGTGGCTGATTTGACGCATGAAAGGCGTGTCATCGCGCGCGTGGCGCGACAGCATCCGGGATTAAGACACCTACCATAAGGGCATGTCGACGAATCAGGGTCCTCGCGGTCGTCAGCCCCGCAGCGTCTACATTAAACGGCGCCTCTGGGTGCTTGCCGGGCTGATCGCGGTCATTGCAATCATCGTTTTGCTGGTCTGGCGCCCCGGATCCTCGTCTGGGGCCGAAGACTCCAAGAACAATGCTTCGCAGTCAGAGACGACGAAGCCGTCGCCGAAAGAGACCGCGGCCGAAGAGAAGACCTCGAGCGAACCTGTCGCGTGCACGAAAGACAACGTCGAGATCGTCGCGAAGACGGACAAGACGACGTATGCCTCGGGGGAGAAACCGAAGTTGTCGCTGACCATCACGAACATTGGCGATGTCGCGTGCATAATCGACGTCGGCACATCTCAGCAGGTCTTCACAATCACAAGCGGCAAAGACACCTACTGGACGTCGACGGATTGCCAGGTTGAGCCCACGAACGCCGAGACCACGATTGAGGCGGGCAAATCGCTGACCTCTGAACCGGCGATCGAGTGGGACCGCACACGGAGCAACCCCGACACGTGCGACGCCGAGAAGCGAGATGCGGTACCTGCTGACGGTGCGTCGTATCATCTGAAAACGTCGGTAGCGGGTATCGAGTCGAAAGACAGCGCACAGTTCGCTCTCTATTGACGAGCGCTGTATCCGGTCGCGCACACGCGCCGCGCTGACTCTGCGCAGTCGAAACTGGCAGACTGGAAGCATGGCCAAGCCCAAGAAGAATCAACAGCCGGACTTTCGCTCACAGACACTGGCTGACGCACTCGAGAAGCAGGACATGGCCGCCATCGCTTACGCATTGCGCAACGATCGCATGGTGGTGCCGCTCATGAAGCCGGGGCAGTCAGACAAACCGACGGATGCCGGTGAGGTGTGGACGTTCCGGCAGCCCGAAACCGGAAAGCTTGCTCTGCTGCTGTTTTCAGACGCGAAGAATAAGCCAGAGTCGCTGCCGCCATTTGTCGGCCTGCAGGACGGCCTGTGGCTGCACACGTTCCTCCGTACGCATGGCGAGGCGATTGAGACGGTCTTTTTCGATATTGCAGGACCGCACCCGCTTCAGGCAGCGCCAGACGAAATCATGCGTGTGCTCGATCTGGAGATCGAGTGAGACCCTGTTGACTTGGCACAGGGTTGACTCCACTCAGACTCAAAACGCCGTGTCGATCTCGCGGTCGCGCAGTGACCCGCCAGAGCGCTTCGACAGCGCAAGAGCATTTTGGATGCCGCCAGAGGCCGAATCGAGAAGGTTTGAGTAACCGAGGCGCATTGCCTCCGCACGGCGCTGCTTCGCCGCGACAACGGGGCGGATCTCGCCCGCGAGGCTGATCTCACCAAACGCGGCGAGCGAGTGCGAGACTGGCCAGTCACCGCGAGCCGATGCGATCGCGACGGCGATCGCAAGGTCGGCGGAGGGCTCTGTGAGGCGTACACCGCCGACTGTCGAGACGTAGACGTCGCAGTCTGAAAGCTTCACGCCCGCGCGCTTCTCAAGCACGGCGAGCAGCATCGACACGCGGCTCGAATCGACACCGCTTGTCACCCTGCGAGCGTTCGGGGCCGGAGTCGGCACGACGAGTGCCTGAATCTCAACGGGAAGCGCTCGGCGCCCCTCCATCGCCACGGTGACGCACGTTCCCGAAACCGGCGCGCCGCGACTGAGAAAGAGTTTCGACGGGTCGGGAACCTCGGCGATGCCTGAGCCGGTCATTTCGAAGCATCCGACCTCGTCTGTGGGGCCAAAGCGGTTCTTCAGTGCGCGAATGAAGCGCAGAGCGGTCTGCCTGTCGCCCTCAAACTGGCAGACGACGTCGACGAGGTGCTCGAGAAGCCGCGGCCCGGCGATCGTGCCGTCTTTCGTGACGTGGCCCACGAGCAGCAATGGCAGCGATCGCTCCTTCGCCACGCGGATGAGCGCGGCGGCAACCTCGCGCACTTGGCTGGGCTGCCCGGGAAGCCCATCGACCGTGCTGCTGGCGACCGTCTGCACGGAGTCGACGATCAGCAGCTCAGGATTGATCGACTCAATCTGCCCGAGCACCGTCGACAGGTCGGTCTCGGCAGCGATGAACAGATTGTCGTCGAGTGCACCCGTGCGCTCGGCTCGCAGCCTCACCTGGCTTACTGACTCTTCGGCGCTCACATAGAGTACGCGCGCCTTCGCTCGGGCGGTGCGCGCGGCGACCTCGAGAAGAAGCGTCGATTTGCCGACCCCCGGTTCGCCGGAAACCAGAATCGCGGCGCCAGGGACGAGCCCGCCCCCGAGCACCCGATCGAACTCGTTGACGCCGCTCGGCCAATGGGAGATCGACGACGTTGCGACGTCGGTGATGGGGCGAGCGACCCGCTCGTTCGTGACGGAGACGGCAGTCACGCGCTTCTGAATTCCGCTGGACTGTCCGGCCTCGACGACTGTGCCCCACTGCTGGCATTCGCCGCAGCGTCCGACCCATTTCGCGGTCTGCCAGCCGCACTCTGTGCACGTGTACGCCGATACGGTTTTCGCCATGAATCCGAGGGTACCCGCCGGTTCCGACATCCCCGAGCCAGCCACGTGTGAAGGCGTGGCCAAACGGGGGACATCGCGTCTCTTGACACCCCTGTCTCCGAGGGGGTACAGGTTAGGTATGGAGGCATTCGAGAAGTGGGAATCTGAGATTCGCGGCTACAGCCGCACGTATCCGACGGTCTTTGCTTCGGCATCGAACGCACGGCAGGTCGACGAGGCTGGTCGCAGCTACGTTGACTTCTTTGGGGGCGCTGGCGTCCTCAACTTTGGCCATAACAATGAGCGCATGAAGCGCGCCATGATCGAGTTTCTCGAGGCGGATGGAGTCGCCCACAGTCTCGATATGGCAACGACGACGAAACGTGACTTCCTCGAGCGTTTCGGGCAGACGATTCTTGAGCCGCGGGGCATGACCCACAAGATGCAGTTCATGGGGCCGACGGGGTCGAACGCGGTCGAGGCCGCGCTCAAGCTTGCACGGCGGGTGACGGGACGACGCAATGTCGTGGCGTTCTCTCACGGGTTCCACGGCATGACGCTCGGTTCTCTCGCGTGCACCGCCAACGACTTCTTCCGTCAGGCTGCTGGCGTTCCGCTCGACTATGTGGAGCGTGAGCCCTTCGACACGGCACCCGGCGGCGGCGTGCAGGCGATAGACGACTATCGGGCGCAGCTCGACGACCCGTCGAGCGGACGCATCCCGCCAGCCGCATTCATCGTCGAGGTGATCCAAGCAGAGGGCGGCGTCAATGTCGCCAGCGCTGAGTGGCTTCAGGCCGTGCAGAAGCTCGCCCACGATGTGGGAGCGCTGTTCATCATCGATGACATTCAGGTCGGATGCGGTCGAACCGGGAGCTACTTTGGCTTCGACGGACTGGGGCTTGACCCCGACATCGTGTGCCTGGCCAAGGGCATCGGCGGCTACGGCACGCCACTTGCGATGAACCTCGTCAAGCCAGAGCACGACGCGCACTGGGCGCCGGGGGAGCACACCGGAACGTTCCGCGGGCAGGGACTCTCATTCGTCGCCGGCACCGTGGCGCTCAGCTACTTCGACGACGACGAGCTCATGAACGACGTAGCGCGCAAGGGAGACATCATGCGCGTCGCCCTCCAGGGCCTTGCCGATGAGTTCCCCGATCGCGACTTCGACGTTCGCGGACGCGGCATGATCCAAGCACTCGACGTCGGAGACGGAGGCATAGCCAAGAAGGCCGTTGCGTACTGCTTCGAGCACGGGATGCTGATCGGCGCCTGCGGCAGCGGGGGACGAGTGCTCAAGCTCATTCCGCCGCTCACCACACCGGACGACGACCTGCAAGAGGGGCTCGACACGCTCTCGAGCGCTGTTCGAGCATCCGCCTGATCCACTCGTCTCACCACAATTGAACATCGAGAACTGCAACCGATACGAACCAGACATGAGGTGGTCTGACTAACAGAAGGAGCCTGACATGAGGCAGCGCGATGACATGACGTTCCCCTTTGACGAATACGAGCGCCGTCTCAGTGAGTTGCGCGCTCGCATGGCGGAACGGCTTCTCGATGCGGTGGTCATCAGCGACCCAGAGAATCTGATGTACCTGACCGACTATCAGACGACAGGGTATTCGTTCTTTCAGGCGCTTGTCGTGCCGCTCGATGCCGAACCGTTCATGATCACGCGCAGCATGGAGGAATCCAACGTGCACGCGCGCACCTGGGTGGAGCTGACGAGGCCGTACCCCGACACGGGCGATGCGATTCAGAGTCTCGTGCAGGCGCTGCGTGAATTCGGGCTGCATACGAAAGACGTCGGGTATGAGCGCAATAGTTACTACTTTCCCGCCTACCACCAGGATTACATCCACTCGGCGATCACCGAGGGGCGTCTGCTCGATTGCTTCGGCATTGTCGAGCAGGGGCGCATCACCAAGTCTGCTGTCGAGATCGACATCATGCGCAAGGCCGCGCACGCCACCGAGGTGGGGATGCAGGCGGGAATGGATGCTGTCGCCGCTGGCGTGAGCGAGAACGACATTGCCGCCGAGATCAGTTCGGCGATGTTTCGTGCGGGCGGCGAGTTTCCCGCAGTGATGCCCTACGTTACATCGGGGCCCCGCACCATGATCGGGCACGCGACGTGGGAGGGCCGCGTCGTGCAGCCGGGGGAGCACGTCTTTCTTGAGGTGGCCGGATGTTTCCGCCGCTACCACACGGCGATGATGCGCACGGTCGTTCTCGACGACCTGTCGACGTCGATGTACCGCGCGCAGGAGCGCATGAAGCTTGCGCTCTCTGAAGTGAAGGCGGCCATTCGACCCGGGTTGACGGTGTCTGACGCCGACAACATCGTGCGCAGCATCATCACCGACAACGCGGTGGGCGGGCGGCTCATCACCCGCTCGGGCTACTCGATCGGCATCGCGTTTCCGCCCAGCTGGGACGAGGGCTACATCGCGAGCCTCAACCAGGGCGATCCGACAGTGCTGCGAGAAGGCATGACCTTCCACATCATTCCGTGGATGTGGGGCGTCGACGGCGACAAGACGGTGGGCATCTCCGACACCATCCGTGTGACAGACCGCGGCTGCGAGTCGTTCTACACGCTCGACGAGAACTTCGTCTGCAAGCCGGAGGAATCGAGCGCGCAATCGGCGGATGACACCGACGAGGATTCCGCCCCGACCCCCATCCGACCCGGCGTCGCGTAAAGGAGAAGAAATGCTTGTTGCAGTCGATCCGAGAACGGGAACCGCAGTCCGTGAGGTTCAGGCGGCCGATGCGGGCCAGGTCGAGGGCATTCTCGCGGCGGCGGCCGATGCCCAGCCGGCCTGGCATGCACTGGGTTACGACGGTCGGGCGAAGGTGCTTCACGCTGTTGCCGCGCATCTGCGTGAGCACGTGAACGAGCTGGCGCCGCTCATGACCGAAGAGCTGGGCAAGCCCAAGAAAGAGGCGCTCGGCGAGGTTGAGAAAGCTGCCTGGTGCGCCGAGCATTACGCCGACAACGCCGAAAGCTACCTCGCCGCAGAGACGATTCACTCCGATGCGACGCACAGCTACGTGCAGCACCTGCCGCTCGGAACAGTGCTCGGCATCCTGCCTTGGAACGCGCCGTTCTGGCTCGCGCTGCGCTTCGCGGCACCGGCGCTCATGGCGGGCAACACGTGCATCATGAAGCCAGATCCTCATCTGCCGGGTTGCGCCGAGGCGATCGAGAAGGTGTTTACGCAGGCGGGAGCTCCGGCCGGCGTCTTCCAGTGTCTGCTCATTGAGACGCCAGACGTTGCCGACGTGATTCGCGACAGTCGCATCCACGCTGTCTCGTTCACCGGGTCAGACAAGGGAGGGTCAGCCGTCGCGAGCATCGCGGCGAGCGAGATCAAACCCGCTGTGCTCGAGCTTGGCGGCTCCGACCCGAGCATCGTGCTTGCCGATGCAGATCTCGACACGGCAGCCGACACCATCACGCTGTCGCGCATCATCAATGCCGGGCAGTCGTGCATCGCCGCGAAGAGAATCATCATTGAGGATGCCGTCTATGACACGTTCGTCGACAAGCTGCGTGAGCGGCTCGCTGCCCTGACGGTGGGCGACCCCCGCGAGATCAGCACTGACGTGGGTCCGATTGCCCGCGACGACCTGCGGCAGAACTTGCACCGTCAGGTGACGGAGACCATCGCGGCTGGTGCACGCTGTCTGCTGGGAGGGGAGCTTCCTGGCGGGGACGGTTTCTTCTACCCGGTGACGCTTCTCGCCGACGTCACGAACGAGATGGTCGCCGGCTGCGAAGAGACATTCGGGCCGATCATGGTCGTGATGAGAGCATCGGATGCCGAGGAGGCGCTCGCGATTGCGAACGACACCGACTTCGGGCTCGCTGCCAGCGTCTGGTCGACGCGTGAGCGCGGTGAAGCGCTTGCACCGCGCATCCAGGCGGGTCAAGTGTCGGTGAACGGGATCGTGAAGACCGACCCGCGGTTGCCGAGTGGCGGCATCAAGCGATCAGGTTATGGTCGCGAGCTTGGTCCGCACGGCATCCACGAGTTCGTGAACGCACAGCAGGTGTGGGTCGGTCCCAAGCACGACTGACGTCCGGATGCTGCAGGGGAGCAGCGCCGCTGCGGGTGATGAGCCCGATTAGCGCTGTGGTGCTGCAATCCTCTACACTTGTCCGCGGTGACGTGTCCGAGCGGCCGAAGGTGCGACTCTCGAAAAGTCGTGTAGGGCAACCCCCTACCGTGGGTTCAAATCCCACCGTCACCGCCACCCAGAACCCCCGAGAGTTCGCGGAATCACGCGGAAGTTCGGGGGTTTTGCCGTGCCCGAAGTCTCGTAGCTCATGGCTCGGCCACCCGAGCCATCGCTCGCACATATCACTCTGAAGTATCGATCGGTTTTATACCACGGTGTGATGTGGTGAGAGTCACAAGCTTCCTATCGTCATGGCATGGACGTCATCAACGAATTCGTTTTTCAGGCCGCGGCATCTCCGTGGTTACTGCTCGTCATGTTCGCGGTGGCGGTAGTTGACGGCTTCTTTCCGCCGATTCCGAGCGAGACAGTGCTCGTGGCCGCCGCTGCCGCCGCAGCATCCGCTGGAGCAATCCCGACGGTGCTGGTGCTCTGCCTCATCGCGGCCGTTGGTGCGACGATTGGCGACAATATCGCCTACGCGATCGGCCGAGGCATCGGGACCAGTCGCTTCCATTGGATGCGCGGACCTCGTGTGTCTGCCGCTCTCGGGCGCGCTCAGGCGTCGCTCGAGCAGCGTGGTGCTCCGTTCATTCTCGGGGCCCGGTTCATTCCGGTCGGTCGGGTCGCTGTCAACATGAGTGCCGGGGCGCTGGGTTATTCGTGGCGTCGCTTCCTTCCATTGAGCGCGATAGCGGCCGTGAGCTGGTCTGTGTACAGCGTGTTGATCGGCGTTGTCGCGGGGCAGTGGCTCACGGATCAGCCGCTCCTAAGTGCCGTGATTGGGGTCGTCGTCGCCGTTGTGATCGGCATTGTCATCGACATGGTCGGAGCAGCTCGACGCCGCCGCACCGAGACGACTTCATCGGGCAACACGCAGAAGACTCAGCTTGCGCACGTATCACTCGAGCGTGACATGGTCGAACAATGCGCGTGAAACATGTGTTGGGCGGGCAGATTCTTCCTGCTCGCCCTCTTTGTTTCCTCAGCGACTAGTCGGCGCTGTCCCGAGCTGGATGAGCTGAGGTGACGGTGCGCAGCACGATCCCGCATTCCCGTTGCCCTCTGGGGCGTCGAACACCCCAGAGCCTCCGCACACTCCCGTATCGGGGAGCACGAGGTCAACCCGTTCTGCTGCTTCCCTGTCGCCAGCGAGTTCCGCCACAACGCTGCGCACCTGCTCGAAACCCGTCAACGCCAGGAAGGTGGGTGCTCGTCCGTAAGACTTCGCCCCCACGATGTAGAAGCCGGGCTCGGGATGAGCGAGGTCGGCAGCGCCCGTAGCCCGGACTGATCCACACGAGTGGAGGTTCGGGTCAACCTCAGCGGCAATCCGAGCAGGAGCCTGGAGTCGAACATCGAGGTCGAGTCGAACCTCGGAGAGGAACGAGGGGTCGGGCCGGAAGCCAGTCAGCACGAACACGCGGTCGGCTGGTGTGAGCATCCGTCCGTCCTCGGCAGTCAGAACGGCTGTCATTCCGTCGACGGAGACACGTTCGGTGCGGAAGCCGGTGACGAGTTGCACGTGCCCTCGCTGGACGGCCTGCTTCGCACGCTGTCCGAGTAATCCTCGCTCGGGAAGTTCATCTGCAGCTCCGCCGCCGAAGGTATTGCCGACGGCGTCTCGGCGCAGTACCCAGGAGACCCGTGTGCTTGGCTCTCGCTCGACGATACCGGCGAGAGTATTCACTGCCGTTGCAGCGGAGTGGCCGCTCCCCACAACGACCACATGCTTTCCGGCGAGGGCTGCAGTGTCGTCGCCGTTCGGAATGCGGTACTGCACGACGTCGGCATCCTGGGCTTCTCGTTCTCCCAAGGCTGGGAGTCCATCTGCTCCGGCGGGGCTCGGGTTGCGCCAGGTGCCCGAAGCGTCGATCACGGCAGAAGCTTCGATCCGCTCTTCGCCGTGGGCATTCTGCACATGCACGGTAAAGGACTGCTCGGCGCGACCTTCGTCCACCGAGAGATCTCGGCCTGTGCGACCCACCCCGATTACTCGGTTCCCGTAGCGAACACGGCTTCCCAACTGCTCCGCAAGTGGAGCGAGGTAGCCGTCGATCCACTGTGCTCCGGTCGGAAAGCCCGTAGCGGGTGCTGTCCAGCCGGTCGGTTCGAGGAGGCGGCGGGCTGCCGCATCCGTCAACTCGGGCCAGGGCGAGAAGAGCCTCACATGGCCCCACTCTGCCACTGCGGATGCTGCATTCTCGCCCGACTCCAGCACGAGCGGTTCGAGGCCTCGCTCCAGCAGATGGGCGGCTGCTGCCAAGCCCTGCGGGCCAGCACCGATCACGACAACGGGGCTCATCCCTACCTCCATACATTGATGTTCTTCGATATGACAAGCGTTGCTCACCCATCGACAAATGTCAATATGTCGTGCACAATGGAGCCATGACCACTCTCCCGGCCGCCACAGAGTCCGTCGGCTCTGAGGCTTCCTGCTGCACGCACGAGGCGGATGCGCTGGTCGATGACGACACCGCTCGGGAACTCGCTCGAGTATTCAAGGCGTTGGGCGATCCGACCCGGGTGAAGCTTCTCGCGCTTATCACGGCGAGTGCGGAGGGCGAGTTGTGCGTGTGCAACCTCACGGAGCCCGTGGGGCTCTCGCAACCAACAGTTTCCCACCACATGAAGCTCCTCGTCGAGGCGGGGCTCGTCAGCAGGGAACAGCGGGGGCGTTGGGCCTACTATCGGCCCACAACCGGCGCACTCACGCAGGCAACGAGGAGCCTCACTGGCTGACGGTTGAACTGGAGTTGCCTGTCATTGAGCGGGCCCGCCTGGCCGCGAAAGAACTTCTCATCGTGCTGTGGAGAGTCGTGCAAACGCCGCACTGACCCACCGTGCATAGGCATGCCACGGGTCGCCTCCGTCAGCGAGCCGCGCTGCATGCTCGAGAAGCCGGGGCGCAGCGGTAAACCATTCGCCGCCTTCTCGCAGGTCTGCGAACTGCTCGTGCCGAACCCGCTCGAGTGTGCGATCACCCCGCTCGAACGCCAGGAGTTCGTCGTGCCACAGTGCGGTGAGACGTTGCCGCGGCTTATGTGACGTGCCGATTTTCACTCGATCGGCAAACCGAATGTAATACACGATATCGACACGTGGTCGGGGGAGGTCAGAGTCGGGAACATCGCCACATCGCCACGTGCAGACGCCGCAGTGCCAGCCATCAGCATGGCGGATGCCGCGTCGCTCGCCGCACAGCAGACACGGCCCGGGCATTGTGCCGCCTAAGGTCATGAGGCAAGGCTACGTCGACCGTCAGACACAGCGTTCTGGCACAGCATTTAGACACAGCATTTGGACACAGCATTCCGACGCTGCATGGGGTGTCGGAATAGACTGGGCTCTCGGCCGGAGGAGATATTCGTGGACATCAACGACGTGGACCCCCGTCTGCGGGAGGCCACGCGAAAGTCGACGACATTCAACCTTGAGCACCGTGTCATTCTGGCGCTTGGCGGCTCTCTGTCGAAGCTTATCCCGGGAAAGCGCGTCGACGGCGTCGAACGTCGCCTGGTGCGAGAGGGCGACCTTCGTCTGCGCGTGTATATTCCGAGCGAGCCAACGGGCGGTGCGCTGCTGTGGTTGCACGGTGGCGGTCTCATTCTCGGATCGGCTGCCTATGATGACGATCACTGTGGTGAGACCGCGCGCGAAACCGGTGCGATCGTCGTCTCGGTCGATTATCGGCTTGCTCAGAAGCATCCGTTTCCCGCTGCGCTCGACGACTGCGCTGCGGGATTCGCGTGGCTGCGCAAAAATGCGTCGGAACTCGGCATCGATCCTTCCCGCATTGTGCTCGGCGGACAGAGCGCGGGCGGCGGCTTGGACGCGTGCCTCGTTCAGCGACTGTATGACGAAGGCATTCATTTGGCCGGGCAGTGGCTGTTCTGCCCCATGCTCGATGACCGAACGGCGGCCGATCGCTCGCTCGATGAGCAGGATCACTTCATTTGGAACAATCGGGCGAATCGCGTGGGTTGGCGCTCGTATCTCGGCGAACGCGTTGGCGCACCCGAGCTTCCCGAGTACGCGTCAGCGTCGCGTCGCGGCAATCTGGGCGGGCTTCCGCCGACGTGGATGTATGCGTCGACAATTGAGCTTTTTCACGACGAGATCACCGACTACGCCCGCCAGCTCGAGCTGGCGGGCGTTGACGTGACACTCGACATCGTGGCGGGCGCTCCGCACGCATTCGAGGCATGGATGCCGAAGAACACTCTGTCACGCGACCTGATCGCTCGCGCTCATGAATGGCTCGCCTCCCGGCTCGCCAAGCCGTAGAGTGAGCAATCCGCTGCGGGCACCGGGCGGAGGTACCCTCGAACGCGGGGTTGAAAGATGCTCATGTTCGCGTCAGTGTGGACTGGTGATGAGTTCCCCTTTCTCGTCACGAAGTCGCGGTTGAGGTAGCCGTAACGGCGCTGGCGAAGGTCTTGCGAGGTCACAACCCGATTCACAGCACTCTGCACGCGCAGAGCCGTGCCCCTTCTCGCACTGAGTGCCTCGAGAAGGGGCACGATGCTGCTGCGGTGCCGACGAGCTGCTGCTTGGCAAGCTCATCGCACGTTCGGCCCGGCGTGAGTTCTGCTCAGTGCCGCAGGTGTGAAAGCACGAGGCCGATTGGGATGCTGATGACGACGACGAGCAGCACGAGCCGGAACACCCAGAGCGCCGCAGTTGCGCGGCCGACCCCACCGGATCGCACGGCGAGTGCAAACACGATGAGTGCGATCACGAGCACTGCGCCGCCGATGTCAACGATCACCGGCTGGCCGACGACCGTTCCGCCCAGCACCGCGAGGCTGCCCAGCACCCACGCGCCGATCTCGATCGTGATAGCGCGGCGTGTGACCTGCCGCGTGAGCAGCGATTGTGTCACGCCGAAGAAGATCAATGCGACGCCGACGATGAGCACGAGATAAGCCGATGCCCACGATCCATGCGTGAGTTTCAGCGGCGAGGTTACCGCTGCGAGTAGCCCGCCAGCGATAATCGCTGCGGTACCCACCCACAAGAACGGGATGCTGCTGCGACGAATGGCCAGGTTGCTGTCGCTGTGATCCTGCGTCACGGTGCCTGCTCGCTATTCGGCGTCGGGACGCCGAACGATCTTAATGCGCCAGCGTTCTGGGCCTTCGTCGAGATACGTGCTTTCGAAGACATCAGGATGCTTGCGCCCGAGCTGTGCGAGCAGCGGAAACGGGTTGTGGGTCGCCGAGATGATCATTCCCGAGCGAGGTGCGAGGCTCTCGAGTGCGCCGAATATCGCTGCGTGACGAACGGCGTGGGGGATCGTCTGCACATCGAGCTCGGGAAGCGCTTCATCGGGTTCGCCGCACGCGCATCCATCGTCGTGAGAGTCAGTGTCGTGAGAGTCCGTCGAGTTTAAAGAGATGGGCTGCTTCATACTCTCGAACGTAGCACCGCGGCACCGACAGGTGGGCCCGGTTACCCAGATAAATCAGCCCACGCTGCTGATCAGCATCCGGTATCGGCGTCTGTGCGCGACCAGGCGATCGCGATGAGCTGGCGCAGCACCTGTTCGTCGACATCATCGAGGGACTTCACGTAGACGCATCCGGCGCCTTCTGTGTATTTCCCGAGCGACGGCAGCAACTCTGCGCCGGCGGGCAGATCCTTCAGCCCATACAGAGACAGCGACGCCTTACGCGGCGAGAACCCAACCTTCGGCCAGGCTCCCGTTGTGCGCGGATTGGCAGGGGAGACATAGCGATAGCTTCCGTAGCCCACGATCGACGGCCCCCACATGGATGGTTCTACACCGGTGACGTCGCGCATGATCGCGTCGAGCCGATGCCCGTCGGCGCGGCGCCGGAGGGGAGTCGCACGATCGATGAACGCGTGCACCGAGGCATCCGTCGGCTTGGTTTTCGGCTCGGCCATGCTTCAGAGTATCTCGGTTCGGGCACTCGGTGCGGAGCATCGGGTGACCTGCTTCGAAGCGTGCCTGCTCAGGGACCGGCGCAGACCAGTGGCTGGCGCTGATCATAGACTGGCCTTGTGACTCAACCCGTGACTGACACCGCACCCGCGCTCGGCCTCCTCTTAGACGTCGACGGCCCGATCGCCAGCCCCGTGTCCCGCTCGATTGCCATTCCCCGCATCGCGAGCGACCTGGCAGAGCTTGCGAATGCCGGAGTGCCGATCGCGTTCAACACCGGTCGATCCGACGGGTTTCTGCGCGAGCAGGTTGTGCCTCCGCTGCTCGAGGCCGGGCTATCGCCCGATGCCCGACTCTGGGGAGTCTGCGAGAAAGGTGCTGTCTGGATGTCGATCTCGGCCGACGGCACAGGTGAGGTCAACGTCGACAACGCGCTGACGGTGCCCGACGTCGTCGCCCGCGATATCGAGATTCTCGTGACACGCGACTATGCCGACCTGATGTTCTACGATCACACGAAGCGCGCGATGGTCTCGATCGAGCAGAACACCACAGTCTCGAACGAACGGTATCTCGCGCGTCAAGACGAGTTTGACGCCCAGATCGCCGCCATTTTGCAGCGTCACGGGCTCGGCTTCGAACGAAAGGGCGAGAAGACACCGGATGCCTCGGGGGCCATCGACTACCGCATCGATCCCACCATCATCTCGACCGACGTCGAGTCGATTGGTGTGGGCAAAGATCTCGGCGCCGGGCGTGTGATCGACTTTCTGAAGCGCGAAGGCGCTGCAGTGCCCAGGCGGTGGCGAACGATGGGCGACTCGCGCACGGACTATGCGATGGCCGATTGGCTACACGAACACGGCTATGACGTGGCGCACGTCGATGTGCGACCGAGCGACGGGGTTCCGCACACACCGTATCCTGTGCGGCACCATGACTCGCTCATCCACGATGAGGCGGGCGCAGAGTACCTTGTGCGCTGGGTGCAGATGGTGCGTGGAGAGGCAGAAGACGACGCCGACGTCTGACACACTTTGCGTGTTGCGGAGAACACTTACCTGTTCAGCAGCGTGGTCAGGTAGAGCTCCGCGACAGCCGGGGCATTGACGGTGACGGCGGCATCGCTGCGGGCGATCGGCGTCGCCAGGTTGTGCTCGTCGGCCTCGCCGGTACGACGGCGACGGTCGATGACGGTCTGCCCGCGCGTGAATCCGCGGGCGAGCTCCACCTCGATGCGCGCGATGTTGGCAGCCGTACGAGGGTGCAAGCGCAGAAAGAGGGCGATGTTCGTCAACGGAGCGAGGCTGATGGCGGCCGCGTTGTGTTTCTTGCCCTGAGTGCGTCTGCGCTGATAGTAGGCCGCGGATTCGGGGTCGCAGTTCGATGCGACCCATGCGGAGCGGAATAGCGCGTTTTTGAGTTGCTTGTTACCTGATCTGGCCGGGTGTTCGCCCCGGATCGACTTCCCTGAACGTCTCGTCACTGGCGCGATGCCGGCGTAGGCGGCGAGGTGTCCGGCGGTGGGAAAGGTGGAGCCGTCTCCGATGGTCAGGAGGATGGTGGCGGCGGTCTTGGTCCCGATTCCTAGCATCGAGATCAAGACCTCGCGAAGAGGGAACGCATCAAGCAACTCCTCGACCTCGGCGGCGAGCTCGCGACGCTGCTTCTTGAGGGCGGCGATCTGGTTGGCGACGCGAGGGATGATCTTCTCTGCCGCGGCCGTGCCGATCACGACCGCGGACTGCTCGCTCAACGCGGTGAAGACGTCATCCACGAGCGCGTCGACACCGCGATGCTTGGTCTTGCGTGCCCAAGCTTTCACTCGTGCTCGCCCTGCCGTGATGAGTGCGGTCGGTCCGCCATAGCGGGCGAGTAGATCGAGGGAGAGCTGGGTGGTGAGTCTCGTGCCCGTGAAGACACGCTCGAGTGCGGGATGGATCTGCAGCAGCAGCGACCTGATGCGGTTGATCTGGCGAGTGCAATCGCGGGCAAGATCATCGTCATAGCCGGCGAGGACTTTCAGACTCGCCAAGACCTCGCTATCGCGATCGACCGTGCGGAGTGTATCGGGCATCTTTAGAGCGGTCGTCGCGATCACGAACGCGTCGCGAGCGTCAGTTTTAGCGTCTCCCGGCAACAGCTGGGCGGCTTTGCGCATCGCGAGACCGGGCAGATAGGCGGTAATGGGGGAACCGAAGCTTGTCGGCTCCATGTTTGCAATGCCTGGCTTCAGTGGCTCAGTAAGCTCCACCAGTGGCTGCCACGGTGCAACCCATGGTCATATTTGCGGGCATATTTTTGGCAATTTTCAGCGGATAGGAATGCTCCTTAATCGAAGCGCTACCGCCGGTCATCAGGCAGAGACTGCTCTAGCTGACCAGCGGATTCGCCAGTTGGAAAACGGCGCTCACCCCCGAACGTCGGACTCAACAGGCAGGATGGAAGAATGGAAATGATGCCGATCTACATCGCAGTGTCTTCTACGCGGTTGGCGTGATTCTCATGGTCGGGCCGGGGAAAGGTCAACGCCGGTTTTCTTCACCGGTGCAGTGGTTGGCATCCTCGGGATAGTGGCGATGTTGGCGTACACCATGCTTGATGGCCTCGATGTCTTTGAGATCGTGCTGTTCGTGCTCTGGCTCTTCACTATCGCAACGACTATCGGATATGCGATCCGAAGCAGAGCGAAGCAGCACAGAAACACAGCCAGCAACAACCAGTGACAGGACACACCGACCGTATAGCCGGTGCGAGATACCTAAGCCCCTCACACGCCCCGGGTGCTGCTGAACTACGTAGTGAACGTTGCGAAGGTACAACGGATATACGATTCGGCCATCGCCGGGCGAAGGAACACCATATGAGTGTCTGGGACCCGATAGGTGAAGAAATCTCTCGCGCAGGGAGAGGCGCTATCGCCGTTCGGAACGAGGGTTACTGAGCTCTTTTGGCCGTGTGCTTGGATCGCTACTCCAACTCGGGAACCCTTTGCACAGTGAAGTCTGGCCCAAGCTCCTGCCGTACTCTCTTCGTGAGCGCTTCACCCGTCGAGACATAGTAGTTTTTTGCCTCTTCGGAAGGCCAGCCGTTCTCGTCGTCGTAGGTGTAGTTGAAAAAGCGCGCCCACTCGAGCAGCTGCCGGACTAACTCGTTGCTCAGCTTGTGCGTTGTCAGCCCAAACTCATAGTCGGAATCCTTCCGAACAGGCCAGCCCGTGTAGGGTATTCCGACCTCAACTGGCCCTTGTCCTACTCCCATGGTGCGTTCCGCGTACAGTCCTGATTTGTGGTGGGATATGACGTTATCACTCGGTTGTTAGTCATGGACACAATGACGGTCGGATTGACCGTGAGCAGGAGATTCCCGTCCGAATCCTCAATGTAAACGGGCGTCGTATAACAACCCTTGCCACCGAATTCGACTGTCCAGTTGCCTGGCCCAGTGAGCGTCATCATTGTGAAACCATCCATCAAGTCGTCCCAAGGCACGTCGCCACCGCCAGCGGCTTCGACGATCTGGTCTATTCTCTTCTGCCATTGGCTTTGATGCTCCTGCTGTATGTGGTGCCACCCGTAGCGTGATTTGTCTATATTCGGGCCACATTGAAGGTAGACGTTTCCCCTGCCTTTGGAACGCCTGAATACTGAGAAAGCGGGTATTCAGCCTGTGGAAACGGCCCAAAACATGCAGCCCAGGCAGTGGAATCATCAATTAGCCGAGGATCAATATTTCCGTCATTCTCATCTTTCTCCGGGATCAAATTCTTGAACTCGGACGCCGACAGAGTCTCTCCAGTCACGCCATTTTCGATGGTCCAGTCGTCACCGATACCCGAACTGCCATCTGCATACGTTGTCGATGGTGCCGCCAGCGGGATCAATCCCGCCAAGACGAGAGCCGCTACCGGACGCATTGCATTGCGTCACGTAACCACAAGTCCTCCTCGTTGAGTCGTGTGTGTCATTTCCGACACTCTCCAATCCAGATAAGTGGCACAACACCCACGTTTGGGGGAGCGTCGATACCCCTAAAAGAGTGCTATTAGCCCATCCGACCAGATAGCCGCAGGAATACCGCGTCAAGTTTGTATGGCTGACAAAGGCCCTGATAGTGGGGATATTGAAGCATCTCGCGGCCTCTCCCTGGGTCGGCCACAGCGACCAGCCCCGCGAATCGGACTACTTAAAGGGGAATAGGCATGAACCCATTGTGCCGCACGCGCGTCAGCGGTTTCGGCAGCCCCGCAGGCGAGAATTATTCGCGGAAGCGGAGGCGTGACAGGGCGGCAGCAGCGGCGAGGGCGGCGATCAGGATTCCGGACGCCGTCGCCGCCAGCGAGACCGACGTCGCCGAGGCGAGGACACCCGCGGCAACAGTGGGAACCCCAAACGAGAGGTACGAGGTGACGTAGATGGCGGCGAAGAGCCCCGCGCGTTCGCGTTCGGGAGTTTTCGGAGCCAGCGTCCCGACGACGCCGTAGAAGCTCGTGCCAAATCCGACACCGATGACAATGACGGCCAGGATGTAGCCGGGCAGCGCGTCGGCGGCGAGGGCGGCCAGCGCCAGCATCGTGCCGACCGCGAGTGCCGTCGCTCCGGCGATCGACACGATGCGCGGAGTGAGTCGTCGGAGAGTAACGACCGCGATGGCGCCAGCGGCGGGAAGGATGGCGACGACGGCGCCCTGCAGCAGTGAGCTGTTGTTGTGGAAGCGTTCGATGATGATGCTCGGGCCGAGCGAGAAGAAGAGCCCACCCGTGGCCCAGCATGCGATGAGCGCCGGAGCGCTCACCAGAAACAGCGTGCGAACGGGTCGTGGAACTGAGACATGTGGAATCAGCGAGCGGCGAACCCCCGCGCGTCGAGGGGACGTCTCGGGAAAGAGCCAGACAGCGGCGGCGAGACCGACATACACGACAGCAAGGGCGTTGTAGGTGAGAGGCAGTGGGAGGCGAAAAAGCGAGACCGAAACTCCGCCGATGAGCGTGCCGAGGGCGAGTCCAATCCCCGGCGTTACAGCGTTGAAAAGCGCGCCGCGGCCCGGATGGCGAAACGACGCTGCATCGAGTAGCAGCGCAGAGAGTGCGGGAGTCAGCAGGCCGCTCGCCGCGCCTTGCAACGCTCGGGCGCCGAAGAGAGCAGGTGCCGAGTCGACAGCGGCGACGACGACCGCGCCCAGTGCGAGTGCCACGAACCCGACGCTGATAACGCTGCGGCGCCCGACGTGGTCGGAAAGCGATCCGGCGACGAGCAATGCGGCGAGCAGCGTGACCGCATAGATCGCGAAGACCAGCGAGATGCCAAGGGGCGTGATCTCGAGACGCTGTTCGAGAATGGGGTAGAACGGCGTCAGCGCACTGGAGGAGGCGAGCATCCCGCCGATCGAGCCCGCGGCGAAGCCGAAGGCGACGGTTCGTTGCCGACCTGCCACGTGCGGGCCGTCGGGAAGTGGGAGCGGTCGAGTCGTTGTCACGCGTTCTCCAAAGGTTCCAGAAAAGTCGAACTATTGGAGCATAGAGCGTGCCGCCCTATTGTTCAAGTATTATCGAACTATGCCTCCGGTGAACGAGCTTCAGCATCCAGACCGAGACGCACTTGTCTTGGAAGACGTGCTCTTTGCGCTGAGCGACCCCGCGCGACTTGATCTTGTTCGTCAGCTGCGCGAATCCTCCCTGACCGCGGCCAGCTGCACGACGCTAGACCCGGCGATGCCCAAATCAACGAGATCGCACATGCTCAAAGTTCTGCGAGAGGCAGGCGTGATCCGCAACGTGCCCGAGGGTCGCAATCGCCGACTGTCGCTGAGGCGAGAAGATCTGGACGCCCGATTCCCCGGGCTGCTTGACGCCGTTCTTTAAATTAGGTTAGCCTTGCCTCGCTTGGAGGCTCAATGGTTAATTGGCAGCGCGGTGTGCTTCGCGCGATGAACGTTGCGAATCACCCCGTCTCGGTCACGAAGGTTGTTGAGGTGACGCCGCGTTATCGCCGACTCCGGTTCTCGTCGCCTGACCTGGTCTCAGAGCTCGAGGTGTTTCCGACCGCGTGGCTTCGCTTATGGGTTCCCAATCCCGAACGTGGCGAACATCACTTGAGCCAGCGTGGCTATACGTTCACGGGAGTGGATGTCGACGCGGGAACGTTCGATCTTGAGTTCGTTCTGCACGAGACGAAGGGCCCCGCGGGAGACTGGGCACGGGATGCTGTCGTGGGAGACACGGCAGAGGTGGCGCTCACACCGGCCAAGATCGCCATTCCCGAGGGCACACGCGAACTCGTGCTTGCGGGCGATGTGACGGCGCTTCCGGCGATCAACAGTTGGCTCACCGACATTGACGAGTCCGTGCAGGCGCGAGTGTTCATCGAAGACGGCCATGACGATCGAGAGCAGCTTCCGATTGTGAAGCGCGCGGGAGACACCTGGGAGTGGATCACACCAACCCAGACGCGCGGTGAGGCACTTGCCGATGCACTGCGCGCCAATGTTGAGCAGTCGGCTCGCCAATATGCGTGGGCGGCGGGAGAGCGAATGCTCGTGAAGCACGTGCGGCACGTGTTCAAAGAGCACCTCGGTCTGCTGCGCGGGCAGCGCTTTTCGCAGAACTACTGGATCGAAGGACGCTCGGGCGGCTGAGCGCCTAACGTTGGCAGCGGGGGCACCAGAACGTCGTACGCTCGCGCCCGGGCTCGCCCAGCATCCGGTGTTCAATGAGCGTTCCGCAGCGCAAGCACGGCCTGCCCGCACGTCCGTACACCCAACTCTGCCTGCCACGGCGGGTATCGCCGGTCGTCGTGCGCTCGACGCGGTCACGGTTCGCCGTGATCAGACGGTGCGCGAGGGCGATCAGGGCGGATGCATCAGTGTCGGCGACACGAGACTCAGGCCGGATGCCGCGAATGAAGCAGAGCTCGTTCACATATTCGTTGCCCAGACCGGCGAGCGTGCGCTGGTCGAGCAGCGCTGACGCAATGGATCGCTCCGGCTGTGCGCGCAGCCTGGTTGTGGCTTCGGCAGCGGACCAGTCGGGACCGAGCAGGTCGGGGCCGAGATGCCCCACCACCGCGTGCTCGTCGGAACGAGGCAGCAGTTCGACGACGGCGAGCTCGAATCCCACGACGGAATGCTCGGCAGTCTCGATGATTGCTCGCGCGGTGTGAGCGGGCCGCTTCCAGCGTGCACCGCGGGCGTAGATGTGCCAGTCGCCCTCCATGGCGAGGTGCGTGTGCAGGGTCAGATCGCCGGCGCGAAGCAGAAGGTGCTTGCCGCGACTCACCACCTGGTCGACGGTGCGACCCGTGAGGTCGCTCGTCGCGTGCGCGGGCACGCGCAGCTCCCACCGCTGGATGACACGATCGGCAAGCACCTGATCGAGATGGCGGGCTGTGCGATAGACGGTGTCGCCCTCAGGCATGGGGAGGCTCACACATGCTCATGCTCACACCGCGCCCCTGCGCAGTCTCAGCCCGCGCGGCGTCTCGGTGAACCCGGCCCGGCGCAGCGGATGCTCGAGGGGGCTGCCATAGACGAACGCGCTGTTCACCGTCTCGACAGCGACTTTCTCGACGAGGCCGCCTCGAACGAGAGCGGCAACGGATGCCGCGGCCGCGTCGAGCCGCGGTTCGTCACTCGTGAATGCCAGCCACGTTTTGCCCCCGCGTTCGAGGTAACAGGTGAGCTCGCCGTCGACGAGCACAACGATGCCGCCGGCTTTGCGCCCCGGACGGTGCCTGGTTCCGGTGACGTCGGCGCTCGGCCAGGGGAGCGCTGCACCATAGGGGTTTGCCGGGTCGGTGGCGGCAAGCGCGATGGCGTCACGCGGGCGTTTGTCGTCGATGAAGACGTGGCTGCGCAGGCGGTCGATCGTGCCTGACGTGGAGAACTGCGCGGCACCGAGCCCGTCGATGACATAACCGCGCCGCGCTCGACCCTTCTCCTCAAAGCCCGACAGCACGCGGTACGCCAGTGCGAACCCTCCCGGGTAATCCTCAGCAGCGACTGAGCCGCGCGTGACGACGCCGTAGCGGTCGAGCAGACTCTCGACGTTGGCGGCAGCCCGCACGGTGGCATCGTGCTCGGCGAGAGGCAAAAGCGACCACCGACCACCGAGACGCGGCGACCCTGAGCCGCTCGGCCGAGCGTAGCCATGCCGGCCATATAGTCGCGAGCGCGGAGTCGCACGGCGGGTCTTGTGCGCACCCGTTCCGCTCACCAGCATCCGCAGCGGCGTGAACGTGTCGTTTGTGACGAGCCCCGCCCACACGAGGGACCACAGCGCTTTCGTGAGAGCCTCGTCATCGGAGCACCCTGTGGCTTGCCCCAACTGAGCTGAGAAGTACGCGCCACCGCTCGAGAGGGCGACGAGAATCTCGTCTTCGAGGGAGCCAATCGGAAGGTCGTCGGCGGGCGCAATCGTCAGCGGCGCGGCATCCGCCATGTGCAGTCCGACCCACCCGTCGCGGCCGGTAATCGAACCTCTGCCCGACCAGATAACTTCACCGGATGCTGTGAGCTCATCGAGCATTGCGGGAGAGTAGTCGCTGACGCGCTGCGGCAGAATGAGCGTCTCCCACGCCGACGCGGGAAGATGACATCCTTCCAGCTGTTCGATCACCGCGGCGACGCCGTCGACTCCGCGAAGGGCGCCGCCGACGTGCTGCCACGCCGGAAGGAAGCGCGCGAACGTTGCCCTGTCGACGGGTTCGACCTCGTGACGGAGTGCGGCGAGAGAACGGAGGCGCAAGCGGCGCAGCACCTCCTTGTCGCACCACTCGGCTGTGTCGATGGGTGTGCCGTGAGCCTCGCCGGAAGGCAGAAACTCGCCGCGCACGATGCGGCCGTCGTCGGCGAGGCGCCCGAGCACCTGAGACACGACAGCAGAGCCGAGCCCCAGTCGCGCTGCCACGTCGCCCGTGCGAATCGGACCATGCGTTCGCGCGAAGCGGGCGACGAGGTCGCCGACGGGGTCGGGCACGGGCTCGATGAATGCTGCGGGAACGCCGATCGGCAGCGGAACGCCGAGAGCGTCGCGCACACGTGCGGCATCTTCGATGACGATCACCCGCTCGACGCCGGCGACAGGAACGAGGAGGGCGCGCTTGGCGGCGACCAGGTCGTCGAGCAGCGCTGTTGCCTCCTCTCGTGTGGCATGCGGTGCCTCCGCGGGCACGCTGTCGACATCAGCAGAGTGTTTATCTGCACTGTGTTTATCGGCACTGTGCTCATCAGCATCCGGGCTCATCTTCTGGGTCGCAGAGCCAGAAGGGTGGAGCCGCGCGGCGACCTCGTCGGCATCGAGCGGGCCGAGCATGCGCAGCAGATCGGCGACGCCCTCGATGCCCCGCATGCGCCGGTTTTCGGTGAGGCGCTGCAACTCCCGCTCGGTCTGGGCGATGATGCCGGGCTCGAGAAGTTCGCGCAGCTCAACCTGGCCGAGAAGCTCAGAGAGCATGCTGGGGTCGAGTGCCAACGCCGCGGCCTTGCGCTCAGCAAGCGGCGAATCGCCCTCGTACATAAAAGCGCCGACGTAGCCGAAAAGCAGCGATTTAGCGTATGGCGACGGTTCTTCAGTCGTGGTGTCGACAAGGCGAATCGTGCGACTCGCAATGCGTCGCGCTAGATCTAGCAACGCCGGCACGTCGTAAACGTCTTGCAGGCACTCGCGCACGGTTTCAAGAAGGATGGGGAACTGGGGAAACTTGCTCGCCACCTGCAGCAGCTGTGCCGACCGCTGCCGCTGCTGCCAGAGTGGTGAGCGTTTGCCCGGCTGATAGTTGGGCAGCAGAAGCGCGCGGGCGGCGCATTCGCGAAAGCGGGAAGCGAAAAGTGCCGAACCGCCAACCTCGCTCGCGACGATCACGTCGAGTTCGTCGGCGTCGAAGACGAAGAGCTCTGCACCCGGAGGGTCATCGGTCGTGTCGGGGATGCGCACGATAATGCCGTCGTCGCTCGCGATGCTGGCGCCGTCGACGCCCAATCGCTCTTGCACACGGGCGTTCACAGCAAGGGCCCACGGCGCGTGCACACGCATGCCGAAGGGGGAATGCAGAATGATGCGCCAGTCGCCGAGCTCGTCGCGAGAGCGCTCGACTACGAGCGTACGGTCGGTGGGCAGGTGTCCCGTGGCTTCTCGCTGTTCGCGAATATACGCCCGAAGATTCCGGATGCTGCGCTCGTCGAGCCCCGCGGATGTCAGCCGCTCGCCAGCATCCGCGTCGCTTGCCTTGTCGAGCTCTCGCGTGAAGCGGCCGAGTGCCTCGCCCAGTTCGAACGGGCGACCGAGAGCGTCCCCCGTCCAGAACGGAAGGCGCCCGGGCTGGCCGTACTCGGGAGTGACGAGCACTCTGTCGAATGTGATCTCCTGAATGCGCCAGCTCGTGGTGCCGAGCGCGAAGACATCGCCGACGCGCGATTCATAGACCATCTCTTCATCGAGTTCGCCGACGCGTGTTCCCTTTGTGCCCTCTTCGCCTCCGACCATGTACACGGCGAACATGCCGCGGTCGGGGATGGTTCCGCCGCTGGTCACGGCGAGACGCTGTGCTCCGGGCCGACCTTCGATGGTGCCGGCATCGCGGTCCCAGATGATGCGGGGTCGCAGCTCTGCGAACTCGTCGGACGGATAGCGCCCGGCAAGCAGGTCGAGGGTCGCTTCGTATGCAGAACGGGGGAGCGCCGCGAACGGGGCGGTGCGGCGAAGCTGGTCGAACCACTGCTCGACGTCGACAGAGTCGAGGGCGACTGCGGCGACGGTCTGTTGCGCGAGAATGTCGAGAGGATTGGCGGGGACCTTCATCGATTCGATGGCGCCCTGGAGCATCCGCTCGCTCGTCACAGCTGAATTGACGAGGTCGGCGCGGTGCTTGGGAAAGAGCACGCCGTGTGAGATCTCGCCCACTTGGTGCCCGGCTCGGCCGACGCGCTGCAGGGCGCTGGCAACGGAGGGCGGTGCCTCTACCTGAATGACCAGGTCGACTTCACCCATGTCGATGCCGAGCTCGAGGCTCGATGTGGCGACGACGCAACGCAGATTTCCGGTCTTGAGATCGTCTTCAATCTGGGCGCGCTGCTCTTTGGACACCGATCCGTGGTGGGCGCGGGCGAGAAGATTCGTCTCGTCGTGCACGCCGTTCGTCTGACCGCTGCCGCCCATCAACGCCGCGGGTGCGCGTGTGGGCTGTGTTGCCCCGGATGCGCTGCTTGCATTGCCCGCCGTCGGGTCCGCGGGCCAGCCATCGGACAACGGGCCATTGGCGAGCACGGCCTCGTCAAGTCGGGCTTCATGAATTTCGTTGAGCCGGGCGGTGAGGCGTTCGGCCAGGCGACGGGAGTTGGCGAACACGATCGTAGACGTATGTGCGAGGATGCGGTCGACGATGGCTTCTTCGACGTGCGGCCAGATGGAGCCGGCGCGCTCTCCGTCTGCGCGCACCGGCCCGGCCGCGGAACCGCCCGACGAACCGCCGGCGGGCCCTCGGGTGCTTCCCGCTGCGCCCTCACTCGACGCAGTACCCCCTGCCGGCTGTCCGACAGACAGGTCGGTCATATCGTCGACGGGAACGACCACCTCGAGCTCGAAGGTCTTCTGCGCTTCGGGCGCCACGATCTCAACAGGGGACGTGCCGCCGAGAAAGCGGGCGATCTCTTCGCGGGGACGCACGGTTGCCGACAGGCCAATGCGCTGGGCCGGTGTCTCGAGCATGGCGTCGAGGCGCTCGAGGGAGACGGCCAAGTGGGCACCGCGCTTGGTCGCGGCGACAGCGTGCACCTCGTCGACGATGACGGTGTCGATGCATGTCAGAGTCTCGCGCGCCTGTGAGGTGAGCATGAGGTAGAGAGACTCGGGCGTCGTGATCAGAATGTCGGGAGGATTTTTCAGCAGTGCTCGCCGGTCTTTGGCAGGAGTGTCACCCGAACGAACTCCGACTGCAACCTCCGGCGGCTCGACTCCGAGTCGTTTGGCCGTCTGAGTGATCCCGACAAGGGGCGAGCGCAGGTTGCGTTCCACGTCGACGCCGAGTGCCTTGAGAGGCGAGATGTACAGAACGCGGGTGCGGCGGCGCCGAGGAGCATCACTCTCTTCGGGTGGGTGAGCAGCGGCATCCATGAGTCTGTCGATGGACCAGAGGAACGCCGACAGCGTCTTGCCTGAGCCGGTTGGTGCGACGACAAGCGTGTGATTTCCGTGGGAGATGGAGTTCCACGCGCCTTCTTGAGCGCGAGTGGGTGCGGTGAAGGCCCCCGTGAACCAGCCGCGGGTTGCGGGGGAAAATCGCTCGAGCACATTGCCCATTTCTTCAGCTAATCACACGTGGCTGACACTGCCGGGTCTGGACGTCGTGACGATTCGTCGGCGGCCATTGTCGAGCCCGAATCGAAGCATCAGCACCTCGGCATCTGCAATTCAGCTCCGAAAACTCGATGCTGCGTGTGAGCAAATGCGATCGCAGAGTTCGTCATAATCGATGCCGACCGCCGCCGCCGATTGGGGCAGCAGGCTTGTCGCCGTCATACCAGGGAGGCTGTTTGCTTCAATGACCCAGGCGACTCCGTTCTCGTCGAGTCGAAAATCGGTACGGCTGTACGATTCCAAGCGCAATGCACGGTGCGTAGCGAGAGTGATTTCACGCACCGACTCTGTGACGGCGGGCGGCAGATCGGCTGGAAAAGTCTCACGGACGGCACCGAGCTGGTACTTGTCTTCATAAGTGAAAGCTTCATCGGGGTCGATGATGATCTCGCCGACGGCGAGGGGTTCGTCGTTGAGGACGCCGGCGGTGAGTTCGCGACCACGAATGAACGCCTCGATCATGACAGAGCCGAAGGCGGATGCTTCGAGTACGGCGTCTGCAAGGTCATCGGGCTGACGCACTATGCGGAGACCGACAGTCGAACCTTGAACGGCGGGCTTCACAATCACCGGGTACCCGAGAACCGACGCGACTTCTTCAGCAGTGGCAGGGGCCATGAGCCAATCGGGGGTTCGGATGCTGGCCGAGCGAAGAAGCGATTTGCTGACATCTTTGTCAAGAGCGAGGCCGCTGCCGAGCGGGCCGGAGCCCGTGTAGCGGATTCCGGCGAGCTCGAGGAGCGCTTGGAGGCGCCCGTCTTCGCCTGAGCCACCATGAAGCGCGATGAAGGCTACGTCGGCGTCGGCAACCTCCGATGGAAGCCGAAGAGCATTATCGGAGCGCCTGGCGAGCGAGAGATCGGAGCCGGTCGGAGGCGTGGTTCCAACGGACATCGTGAGCCGCGCTGACTCGTCGTGGGGCGAGATCGCTCCGGATGCAGTGTCGACGGCTACGACGTCATGTCCGCGGCGTCGAAGAGCGGGGATGATCTGCGAGGCGCTCGCAATTGATACATCGCGTTCTTCACTTGCACCACCGAATAAGACTGCAACTCGCATTTCAGCACTGTAACAGCGAAGGCAACAGGGGTCACCGGGATGCGGGCACGGCTCAGACCGCTTCGACTCAGTCGAAGCGCTGTGTGTCGGGTCTGCTCCCGGACAGTCGAATCTTGTCGATACGTCGCGATCGGAACCAGCTGCGCGTTACCCCAGGTGCACGACCCCGGCCTCAATATCGCCGATGAAACTCGGCGATATCAGAACGGAGGGTTGTCGGGAAGTTGCTTCCTTTCCGGGGCGGCAAGAACGGTTGCCTGTTCCGTTTCTTCGAATTTCACGATCCGCTTGAAGCCCGGTTCACCGTTGGGGCGAACCATGAATTGACGCCCCAGCGGAGAGGTCCAGACGATCGTGCCGTCATCGGCACGGTTCACCTGCCATGTTGACTCGTGTTTCAACGGATGGTGGGAGGTGCACAGTGGCTGCAAATTGTCACTGCTGGTCTCGCCCCCGTACTGCCAGTCGTGTCGATGATCGATATCGCATTGCGATGCGGGCCGATTGCAACCGGCGAATCCGCAGGTCTCGTCTCGGATCTCGACAAGACGACGCAGATCGGCGGGAACCGCATAGCTATCGCGCCCGACAGAGAGTACGGTGCCGGTCTCGGGATGGGTGAGCAGTCGGGTAAAACTCGGTGCGTCGGCCGCCAACTCACGGGCGGTGTCGGCATCGATCGGACCGTAACCCTCAAGTGTGCCGGGTTCGTCCGAGCGCCCGAGCAACGTCATCACCGGCACCGTGACGCGAACCGTCGGCCGAATCTTCGCCGCCCGAAGCTCGTCACGCGATGATACGTCAACGGTGAAACCGGTCATCGTGGCGTCGAGAACGGCATCTGCGGTGATCTGCGACACTGTGCGGTCATCGCCAGCCGCTTTCAGCGACCGCGCCGTGTTGCGGGCCGCTGCCTCGATTCCCTTGATCTTCTCAATCGGGCCAAACACCGACAGACACCCCATGCCGTCCGGAAGCGGTGCCACCTCGATATGACGGTTCTCCATCGCCCGATGTTTGCGTTCGGCTGCGGAATCTGGATTTAATCTCTCACGAATCGCGGCGGCAGCAGTGCGGAACTGTGGGGGTGTCGTCGATAGTGCCGCCTGGATGGCTATGGACTCGAACTCGCGCTTCTGCTGAGAATCAAGCCCTTCAGCTTGCGAGACCATGATCTCTGCGTGCTGCACGGAGATCTGCCCGTCGTGCAATGCCGACAGCGTCTCGGGCAACTCCTTCATCAGAGTCTCACTGGTCTGTACCATCGACGCGACTTTCCGCTCCGACAGATGCAGGGTGAGCGCCAGCTCAGCGATCAGAGCACGTCTCGTCCACTCTTCACGTGACGCGGGAGACGCCGTCGTATCGTGGACGAACACGCGATCATTGCGCAACGCGAACCGCACTGTCTGACACACCATGGTGAATACCCGTGCCTGCATGCTCGAGATCAGCTCCTGTTGCTCTGCGACGCTGTCAACCATCATCGACAGCAGCTGGGCAGAAGCTCCCGGCGATCCGGGAGGAGGAGCATCACCACCAGGCGGTTTTACGAACTCAGTAAAGTTAACCATGTACGAATTACATCACGAGCCACTGATATTTCTATCGAACATAGCTTCGATGTATATGTCTCATTTGTGTAGCCGTACGGCTCCAGTGTGTGCTCGGGTTCAGGCTCAGCGTCAGTGCCCGATGCCGCCGATGCCAAGCTCGTTCATGAGCGTCAGGATGCGCGAGCGGATCTCGTCACGGATCGGGCGCACGGCATCGATGCCCTGACCCGCCGGGTCGTCAAGCTGCCAGTCTTCGTAGCGTTTGCCGGGGAAGACAGGGCAGGCATCACCGCAGCCCATCGTAATGACGGCATCCGCGTGCCTGACTGCGTCAGTCGTCAGCACTGTGGGCGCTTTAGCGGTGATGTCGATGCCGACCTCGGCCATCGCCTCGACGGCGACCGGGTTGATCTGATCGGCTGGCATCGAGCCGGCGGAGCGCACCTCAACGGCATCGCCGCCGAGAGCAGAGAGAAAGCCCGCGGCCATCTGCGAGCGGCCGGCGTTGTGCACGCAGACGAAGAGAACAACCGGCGGATGCCGTGGTGACGGCGATGTGAAGTCAGTCACGGGCGATCAGAGGTTGCGCTCGATGAAAGCTCGGGCGTCGGCGACGCCCTGCTGGTTGATGCCGTGCCCGAGGCCCTCGTATATGCGCCCCGAGAGGGTGGAGTGGGTGGGCAGCCAATCCGTAGTGCGCACGATCGCCGATTCGGCAATGACCTCATCGCCTGTACCTCGCCCCCAGAAGATCGGCGGTTTGCTCTCAGCCAATTCAGCATCGCCCGGTTCTTCGCCTGGCGTGATGAAGCCCGACATGACGAGCCCATATGCAAAACGTTTGGGGTCGCGTCGCATGAGCTGCGCTACCATGGCGCCGCCCTGCGAGAACCCGAGCAGTCCGACGGATGTCGGCGTCACGGTGAGAGAGTCGAGCCACGCGATGACAGCATCCGCCGAGTCATTCACGTGGTCTCGACGAGGCCCGTCGTCGGTTCCGGCCGTGAACCACGACCATCCGTCGAGCGGCCATGGGGCGGCATGCGGAGCTCGCAGCGAGGCGATCACGGGCTCCAACGGAAGAGAGGGTGCGAGCCCGAAGAGGTCGCCCTCGTGCGAGCCGTACCCGTGCATCAGCACAAGCAGCGGCCGGCCCTGACGGTCGGACTCGGATGCCGACCACATCACGGCGTCGGGATCGATCGTCGTGCTCGCCGACTCGGTGCTCATCGCTCGGAAACCTCCTATGGTCGCGGTGAAAACCAGTTTACCGGCGCGCTCTGACAGCCCCAGCCGCTCGACCTTGCAACAATGGAGCATGGCCGTTCGAACTCCAGACCCCGATCAGCCCGACGAGCCTGAAGAGCCGCGCGGCGCTTCGGCACCGGGCTGGCTGAGTGACATCGAGCTCGAGCAGATTCGGCACCGCCTTCCGCTGCTCTACGTCGAGGCGGTGCCCGTTCGCGTTGACGGCATGGGCGTCGTCACCGAGGTCGGCGTTCTGCTGCGCGCCACGGCGACCGGCCAGATGACACGGACGCTGGTCTCGGGGCGCGTCATGTATGGCGAGACGTTGCGCGATGCGCTGTTCCGTCACCTTGAGAAGGATCTCGGGCCCATGGCATTTCCCCTGCTTCCCGCGTCGCCGACGCCGTTCACCGTCGCCGAGTACTTTCCGATGCCGGGGCTTTCGCCGTTCAGCGATGAACGCCAGCACGCCGTATCGCTTGCGTATGTTGTTCCCGTCACGGGAACCTGCGAACCCAGACAGGATGCTCTCGAGCTCACCTGGATGCCGCCGGACGAGGCGCAGTCCGAAGCCGTTGCCGCCGAGATGGAGGGCGGCCGCGGCACACTGCTGCGCATGGCGCTCGCGAGCGTCGGCCGCATCGTCTAAGCAACGGGGTCGCGCGCTTCTCTACACGTGACAGTTCTCTAGACTTGACACTGTGATGTCTGCCGTTCGTCGACCCGCTCGCGCCGCCTCCGCGTCGACCAGACGCGAGGCTCAGCGCGGCATTTATGTTGAGGTCGAAGCGCTTATTGCCGGGCTGGCTGCAGCTCTCATCGCGGTCGTCTTCGCAGTGATCGCCTTCGGCGGTATGTCCGTGCCGATCTGGACTGATTGGGAGTGGGGTCACTGGTCGATTGGCATGGTCTCGGTGAGCGCCGTCGTCGTTCTCGGAACCGTCGCCGCGGGCATCGGATACTGGCGCTCGCGCCGGCTCAGGGGCCAAGAGTGGCGTCTCGAACTCCCGTCATGGAAGTTCATGCTCGATGCCGTGGTCGTCGCCATCGTGCACACGGCGCTTGGCGCACTCGCCACCGCTGTTCTTCTTTTCGTTGTACAGCTTGCGTTCCGGCGTCTCACCATCGACCCGGTAAGCGCGTCGATCGGATGCGCCGTCGTCACGGGACTCGCCGCGTACATGCTCTATCTCGCGGTATCGCGGCTCAACACAGTGAGCCTGTCGCAGCGAATGTTCCTCTTCGTCGGTGTCGGCCTCCTCACGGCCATGGCGACGTCGACGGATCCCGTCTGGTGGCGGTATCAGATCAGCGTGCTTGGCGCCTACGGCAACCGGCCAAGCATCAGCTTTAACGCGATTCTCATTGTCGCCGGCATCCTCGTCACCACATTCGCGCTCTACGTCGATCGAGACATTCGCAACCTGCATGCGGCCCGCGTGATTCGTTACCGCC
Organism: Paramicrobacterium chengjingii; assembly: GCF_011751765.2. Lineage (GTDB taxonomy): Bacteria > Actinomycetota > Actinomycetes > Actinomycetales > Microbacteriaceae > Paramicrobacterium > Paramicrobacterium chengjingii. The sequence goes on along the minus strand of NZ_CP061169.1, from coordinate 2,499,819 downwards.
TGGCAGCGCCAATGGTGTCGATTCTGTTCATCGCGATGGGGGTGGCTCTCGCGGGTATTGGCCTCGTTCCCGTCAATGTGAGCGTCATGGCACACAACGTCTTCGCCATCGGACTTTCTGCGATCTTCGGCATTCTCATGCTGATATCGCCCATTGCGTTGCGCGGAATGCCACTGCCGTTCTTTCTCGCAACGCTAGGCAGTCTTGTTCTTCTGAGCGGAGCGACGTGGTTGTTTTACGGGCCAGGCCTTCTGCCGCTCACTAATTATGAGCTCATCGCCTTTGGGGTGCTCTTCGCCTGGATTACGATGTTCGTCCGATTTCTCGCCGCCATGCTGGCTACGCGAGGGGCGGATGCTGCGCTAGCGCAACCCGTCCGCGAGCCGCGAGCGACGACGGAGACGGTTCGTGTCGACCACGATGCTTCTGGCACCGACGTGCGCGCCGACGTTGACGCCGAAGTCGACGCAGCTGCTGAAGGTGAGGCCGACGCTGAGTCGCCAAGCCCGCAGCCGCACATCATGCCGCTGCCCGGCGACGTGCCCCCGAGGCCGCCGCTGCCGAACCCGCACGACACGGGGCTGCGCCGCTGAAGCGAGGCAACCCCGAGTCGTGACGGCACCGATTCATGGTGGCGCCGGGTTCTGTCAGACGGCTCAGCGCGCGATGCGGACGGTGCGCACTTCGAACGGCGTCAGCGCAAACTCGGCGCCTGTTCGGGCATCCGGAATCTCGTCTTCGATGAGTGAAACCTCGCGGATGCCGCTGTGCACAAAGCCCACATTGAGCGCTCCCGTGGCGCGTCGACCGCGCGACTCGTAGACACGCACGACGACGTCGCCCGAGCGGTCATCGGCGAGCTTGACGCTCGAGACGACGATGCCCTCGCCCGAGACGGAGACAAGTGGTGCCACGTTGTTCGCGCCGGTGACGACGGTTGCCGGCGCGTTCAGCTCGATGCCCGCGGCGGTCGCACTCTCGGGTGTCGCGCCGATCACCAGCCCCGTCGTGATCACGTGCGTGCCGTGGTCGGTGTCGGGATCAGGGAACCCCGGTGCGCGCAGAAGCGAAAGTCGCACGGTCGTCGAGACACCGGCATCCGTCGAATCTCTCGTCGTGTCGTAGCCGTAGATCGAGTCGTTCACGAGGGCAACGCCGAAATCGGGCTCGCGCACCAGCACGAAGCGGTGCATGGAGGTCTCGAACTTCGCCGCTTCCCAGCTCGTGTTCACGTGTGTGGGGCGGGAGTGGAATCCGAACTGCGTTTCGGCCTCGGTGGTCGCCGCCTGCAGGTCGAGAGGGAATGCGAGCTTCAGCAGCTTCTCTGTCTCATTCCAGTCGATCTCGGTGCGCAGCACCACCGTCGCCGAGTCGGGTGCGAGCGAGATGGTCTGGCGCAGGGCCGACGTCGAAAACGAGCGCTCCACGACAACCTCGGCGGTGCCGTCGACGAGCTGAGCGCTGAGTGACTCGGCCGCGCGAAGGTCGTCGACGCGGTTGCGGTAGAAGTGGTCGATATCCCAGGCATCCCACATATTTGGGAAGTCCTGGTGCAGCTGAAACAGGTTGGCTTCTGTGCCCGGCGCGATGGCGTCACGGCCCGTTGCCGTGTCGACTGCAGATGTGATGAGGCCCTCAGCAGTGATGACAACGGTCACCAGGTCGTTCTCGAGAACAAAGCCGCCGTCGCGCTCCGTGAGTGAGACCGAGGGGCCGGATGCCGCGGCGGGCGCCGCGCCGAGGGGAGCGGGCCCCGCGATCGACGTCGGGTTGAACACGAGCTCGCGGTCGCCCTCACCGGCGAGCACGCGCCGCGCGGCAGCCGCGATCGTCTGCGCATCGGCGACGATTGCGGCGAACGTGGCAGCTGCCTCGCGGTGCACCCAGGCGATCGATGTGCCGGGCAGAATGTCGTGAAACTGGTGCAGCAGCAGAAGTTTCCACAGCCGGTCGAGTTCGTCATGCGGGTAGGCGGCGCCGTCGCGCACAGCGGCCGTCGTCGCCCACAGCTCGGCCTCGATGAGCGCCTGCTCTGCCCGGCGATTGCCCGCCTTTGTTGCGTGCTGGCTCGTGAGGGTACCGCGGTGCAGCTCGAGGTAGAGCTCGCCGACCCAGACCGCCGGGTCTGTGAGCTCGGCCTTCGCCGCGTCAAAGAAATCATCAGGATGCTGCCACTGCACGCGCGCGCTGCCCTCAAGATCTGCAAGCCGACGCGCCTTGCCTGTCATCTCTCGCGTTGTTCCGCCGCCGCCGTCGCCCCAGCCGACCGGGGCGATCGACTGCGTTGCCACGCGGTTCTCACGGAACTGGCGCGTTGACTTCGCTACTTCCTCCCCCGAGAGCTGCGAGTTGTACGTGTCCATCGGTGGGAAGTGCGTGAACATGCGCGACCCGTCGATTCCCTCCCAGAGGAACGAGTGGTGCGGAAACACGTTGCGCTGGTTCCACGAGATCTTCTGTGTGAAGAACCATTCAAACCCGGCGCGACGCATCAGCTGCGGCAGCGCGGGGGAGTAGCCGAAGCTGTCGGGCAGCCACACGCCCTTCGAGCGAATGCCGAACTCCTTCTCGAAGAAGCGCTGGCCATACGAGAACTGGCGCGCGATCGACTCTCCGGTGGGCATGACCGTGTCGGACTCCACCCACATGCCGCCGAGGGGAAGGAACCGGCCCTTTGCGACAGCATCCTTCACCCGCGCATAGACCTCGGGGCGGTGTTCCTTAATCCATTCGTACTGCTGAGCGCTCGACATGCCGTACAGAAAATCAGGGTCGTTCTCGATGAGCTCGGTCATCGACGAGGTTGTGCGGGCGACCTTGCGAATCGTCTCGCGCACGGGCCAAAGCCAGGCAGAATCGATGTGCGCGTGGCCGACGGCGGCGATGCGATGACTGCTGGCCTCAGCGGGTGAGTCGAGCGCATCACGCAGCTGGGCACGAGCATCGGATGCTGTCGCCACAATGCGCTGCAGGTCAAGCCGGTCGAGAGCGTTGTCGAGAGCCTGAAGAATGCGCATGCGGCGTGGGCCCGTCTCGGGCAGCTCGGCCTGAAGCTCAAGCAGCACCTCGAGGTCGAGAGAGAGCTCGAACACCTCGGGCTCGAACACGGCGAGCTCCATGTGTCGGGTGCGATACAGCGGTTCGGGCGACGACGTTTCGATGTCGCCCTCCTGCGTCGGAAGGAAGGGATGGTAGTCGAGAAGAACCGGGTTGGATGCTGCTTCGAGATACAGCTCGATCGATTCGCCGCCCTCGGCGGCATCCGAAATGGGCACCCACTGGTTGCGTGGATTGATGCTCTTCACGGGTGTGCCGTCTGCACGGTAGACGAGCGCTTCGCATTGGAAGCCCGGCATGTTGATGTCGAAGCCCAGGTCGATGCGCGCCTCGACGCAGTGACCGCTCCAGTCGGTTGGCACCTCTCCAGTGAGCTTGAACCAGGTGGTTCCCCAGGCTGGGCCCCACGCGCTCCCCACATCGAACGGGGCGAAGTCGAGCGCAAGCCCGTCTTCTGGGGGAATGGGTTCACCCTCGAGTTGGTGGGTCTTCACGGTGAGGGGGTGCGACGTCGAGTAGATTGCAGGTGTGACGCGCTCAGTCAAGACGCGGGTGACGCGACCGACGGTCAACGATGTCTCTTCGTGCACGGGTTCTCCTCTGCGAGATGCGATTGGCTACTAAAGCGATATAGTAATGAGTATCCATGGTACCGAATAAGCGAATCACAATCGCAGATATCGCGAAACTCGCCGGGGTTTCCCCGGGAGCTGTCTCGTTCGCGCTCAATGATCGGCCAGGAGTGAGCGACGAGACGCGAAAACGCATTCTTGCTGTCGCGGCCGAGCATCAGTGGGTGCCCAACTCGGCGGCCCGAGCGCTCGTCGGATCGCACGCCGGCGTCGTCGGTCTCGTCGTCGAACGGCCCGCGCGAAGCCTCGGTGCCGAAGCGTTCTTCACCGACCTGATCTCCGGTATTCAGTCGGGACTGGCACCGAGTGCGGCGGCGATGCAGATGCGAGTCGTGCGCAGCCTCGACGACGAGGTCGACACCTACCGCGCGTGGCATAGCTCGAAGCAGGTTGACGGCGTCATCGTGCTTGACCCGCGCGACGACGATCCTCGGCTCGACTACATCGCACAGGTGAACCTGCCTGCAATCGTCATCGGCAGCCACCCCAGTAGGCCGGATGCCCCGTCCGCCGTGTGGATGGACGATGCGGCAGCCGCACACATGGTCTTCGATTATCTTGTCGCTCTCGGACATCGGAGCATCGGGTACGTCGCGGGCCCGGAGGTCTTCGAGCACACGACGCTGCGCGCAGATGTGCTTCGCTCGTTCATCGACGACGGCGTCGAGAGCACCATCGCGTTCACCGACTTCTCGGCAGGTCGCGCCGCCAATGTGACTCGTCAGCTCATGAGCGGGCGTACACCTCCGAGTGCCGTCGTGTTCGACAACGACGTCATGGCGGTAGCCGGGCTGCGCGTGGCACAGGAAATGGGCATCTCGGTGCCCGCGCGACTCTCTGTTGCTTCTTTCGACGACTCCATCATGGCGGGGCTCGTGAGCCCGTCGATCACGTGCCTCTCACGAGATACGTTCGCGCTCGGGGAGCTGGCTGCGACGACGCTGCTGAGTCAGATCGCCGAGCCGGTCCGCGTCGACAGCGTCCCCGGCCCCACACCGAGCCTGACGGTGCGCGAGAGCACGTCGCCGCCGAGCGAACGGCGCGGCTGAATCGGGCGTCGCCTCGTACGCATCGACGCGTTCGCTGAGCTACCCCTTGACGCTTCCTTCCTCGACTCCTCGGAAGAAGTGTTTCTGGAGCGTAGCGAACAGAATGATGATCGGAATGAGGGCGATCATCGTTCCTGCTGCGATGACTCGCGGGTTGGCCGCGAAGTTCGAGCTGAGATACTCCATTCCCACCGTCAGCGTGTAATTCGCGGGATCAGAGAGTACAACGAGCGGCCAGAGGAAGTCGTCCCATGCTCCGATGAAGGCAAAGAGCGCGACGACAGAGACCATGCCACGCACGTTCGGCCACACGATGTGCCGGAGCCTCTGTGCGGTCGTTGCGCCGTCGATCGTCGCCGCTTCGAGTGTCTCCTTGGGAATCATGCGGCACGCTGCGGCCATCAGCAGCACATTGACGGCCGAAATGGCTCCAGGCAGGAACACGCCCCAGAGGCTGTTCGCCAGTCCGAGTGATTTGATGGTCAGATACTGGCTCGTGAGCGTTACCTCGCCCGGCAGCAGCAGCGTCGAGAAGAAGATCGCCATAATGACGCCCTTGTACTTGAACTTCAGGCAGCCGAGTGCATAGCCGCCGAGTGTCGCGAACACGACGTTCGTGCCCACAGTCCCGACGCCCACGAGCAGCGAGTGCCAGGCGTAGTTCAAGACGGGAATAGTGTCGAAGACTTCGGTGTAATTGCTGAAGGTGAGCTCAGCCGGTAGCAGCTTCGGCGGGAACTCGTAGATGTTCTCTCCCGCGCCTTTCAGTGATGTCGACAGCTGCCATAGAAAGGGGAAGACCATAATGACGAGCACGGCGAGCATCAGGGCGTACTTTCCGACGAGCCCTGCACGTGACGGCTTCATGATGTCGGCCGAGCCGCGCGTGCGATAGGGCTTGTCTGCGCGAAACGTTCGGGAATCTCGGCGCAAGGCGTCTTTCTTCTTCTCCGGCCTGGGCGTTGCGAGCGTGCTCATCTGACGGTCTCCTTTGCGGGCTTCGGTCGCTCGGCCTTGATCATCTTCGATGCACGTCGGTTGGCGAGCATCTCTCTGAACACGTCGCCGTAATTGGCGATTCCCATAATGGTGAGCGGAACGAGTGTGAGCAGGAACAGCGCGATCGAGATTGCTGAGGCGTACCCGACCTGCCCATTGAGGCCCTTGCCCATGGTCTGGATGAGCATGACAAGGCTCATCGCTCTTCCGCCGGGCCCGCCGGTGCCGTTCGAGAGCACATAAAGCTCAGTAAAAACGCGCATTGCCGATACGCAGATGAGAACGGCGACGAGCATCATGGGGCCTCGGACCCCCGGCACGGTCACGGACCAGAAGCGCCGCCAGGCATTCGCCCCGTCCATGGCCGCGGCTTCGTGAAGTTCCCGACCGACGTTCCCCAGTGCGGCGAGGTAAACGACCATGTAGTAGCCGAGTCCTTTCCACACAGTGAGGCCAATTGCGCAGCCGATGAGAAGCCAGCGTTCCGACAGAAACTCGACGGGGCGGTCGACGAGGCCGAAGAACGACAACGACTCGTTCACAAGCCCATGGCTTGAGAAGAGGAACTCCCAGACGATGGCGACAACGACGGCCGAGGCGATGACGGGAAAGTAAAAGGTTGTGCGAAAGAACCCGATCGCGGGAACCTTTGAATTGACAAGCATCGCGAGCAGAAGCGGCAGCAACGTCAGCACGGGAACGCACACGACGACATAGACGAGCGATGTCGTCAGCGCGTACATGAATCTGTCGTCGCTGAACAGCCGCATGAAATTCTCCAGCCCCGTGAAGACAGCGGGACGAAGCGGTCGTGCGTCGGTGAATGCGAGCACGATCGTGTTCAAAAACGGCCAGAGCGCAAAGACGAGCACCCAGATCACTCCCGGCGCGACCAGAAGGTAGGGCGTGTACTTCCGCTGCTGCTTCACGATGTCTCCTTGAGCGTCAGATCGTCAGTCGGCGAGGTTCTGCTGGCAGTACTCGACGGCATTATCGAGGGCCTCCTGCGCCGAGATGTCTCCCGTAATCGCGAGAGCGATCTGCTGCTTCGCATAGCCGTCCATGTTCTCGGTGTACTGCGGAGGGTTTGGAACCTCCGCGCTGCCCATCTCGCCGGCTGCGACGTCAGTTGCGTGATTCTGCTGGTCGATCTCCGATGCCTCAGCGAATGACGACGGGTCGTCGTTCGCAGCCTGTGTGCCGGGGAAGAAGCCGACAGCGAGCTTGACGAAGTCGACTTGGTTGTCGTTGTTCGTGAGGAATGTCGCGAATGCGAGGGCCGTCGCGGCGTTCTTCGAGGTATTCGAGACGCTCACACCCTGCACAAACAGCGGTGGATTGCCGAACGTCTCGTTTGCCCGCACGTTCGGAACGACGGTGGGGGCATTCACCGAGAGGTCCTGCTCGATGTAGTTGGGGCCCGCTGTCGTCCACGCGACAGTACCCTTGTTGAAGTTGTTGATATTGCTGTTCGACGTGCCAGCGCCCTGCAGAGCCTCGGGTGAGACAGCGCCGAGTTTGTAGAGCTCGGCGTAGCGCTCGACGATCCTCACGGCTTCTGGCGTGTTGAAGACGAACGTGCCGTTTTCGAAGATCGATGCAGAACCGCCCTCGTCCGCAATCGCGGCCATGACGCCCTTCGGGCTGGGAACCGATGCGATCGTCGCGATCTTCTCGGGGCTCTTCGCCAGCGTCTCGGCGACATCGAACATCTCGTCGATCGTTGTCGGAAGGTTATCGGGGTCGGCGCCACCCTTCTTCAGAAGGTCGGCGTTCCAATAATTGAGCTCTGTTCCGAGGTACCAGGGGAGTCCGAATGTTCCCTCGGTGTCGTCATAGGAATACGCGGAGACCGCACCCTCGACATAGTCGTCGAGAACGTCGGGATCCGCCTGCGTCAGGTCGAGAAGCATGTCGACCTTTGCCAGGGAATATGCCATGTCAGGGGGCAGGTTGATCACATCGGGCAGTTCGCCGGATTCGGCCTGCTGAAGCACCTTGTCTTCGTAGCCGTCCGCAGGCTGGTCGACCCACTTCACTGTGGCATCCGGGTACTTCTTCTCGAAGTCCTTGATGACCTGCGTGAAGTACGGCGTGAACGTGTCGTTCTTGAGCGACCAGGTTTGAAACGTGATTGTGCCGCTGACGTCCCCGTCTGCTGCGTTGCTCTGCGCGGCCGGAGCGCCGGTGCAGGCGGTAAGAGCCAGTCCCGCTGCTGCTGCAATCGCAAGCGCGATCCCTTGTCGAATCTTCATCTGCTTCTCCTTCGAAGAGTGGAATTCCACACGATCGGAGCCGGCGAATGATCGAACCGGCACGCGATCCATCGTTGAATCCCGCCACTAAAACGATATAGTGATCACCAGTATGTCATACGGTCCGAGATATCGCACGAGCTGTTATGTTGTGTGACTAAGCGAAACTCGGCGGGAAAATCGGCCTACGTCATGTGTTGCTGGACTCTAAACCGGATTAGTGATTTGTTGGTTTTAAAGAAGAATGCGCCGGGGGATGTCGGTCGCATGCAGAAGGAATGGTGAGAGCACGATGACGAGCGATGCGACGCAGAGCACGGCATTGCGTTTCGGAGTGAACTACACGCCAACGCGCGGCTGGATGCACTCGTGGCTGTCGTTTTCGCCCGACGATGTGCGTCGTGACTTCGAGGGCATTGCGCAGCTCGGTCTCGATCACGTGAGGATTTTCCCGCTCTGGCCCGTGCTGCAGCCGAATCGAACGCTGATCAGGCAGCAGGCCCTCGACGACGTGCGTTCCGTCGTCGACGTCGGCCGCGAGTTCAATCTTGATGTCGGCGTCGACGTGATTCAAGGGCATATGTCGAGCTTCGACTTTGTGCCGGCATGGCTGTACACCTGGCACGACAAGAACATGTTCTCCCACCCCGATGCTGTGAGCGGTCAGGTCGAGCTCGTTCACCGGCTCGGAGAGCGGCTTGCAGACGCCGATAACTTCCTCGGCCTGACACTCGGCAACGAAGTCAACCAGTTCTCAGACGACCCGCACCCATCTCCGTGGCGAATCACGCAGAATGAAGCGGGCAGCTGGTTGACCAGCCTCCTGGATGCCGCGGCGAAGGCCGCTCCGAACGCCGATCACGTGCATAGTGAATACGATGCAGTCTGGTACCTCGACGGCCATCCGTTCACCCCAGCGCACGCGAGTCGGCTCGGCGACATGACGACGATCCACTCGTGGATCTTCAACGGTACTGCGCGCATATACGGCGGGCGTTCGGCAGCATCCGACCGGCACGCGGAATACCTGATCGAGCTGTCGCGGGCGTTCCAGGAGGGCGCGCAACGGCCGATCTGGCTGCAGGAGGTCGGCGCGCCGTCGAACTGCCTGAGCGGTGACGAGATCGCGAACTTCGTCGAGGCGACAGTGCGCTCTGCCGCCCGCACCGAGAACCTCTGGGGGGTCACCTGGTGGTGCTCGCACGATGTCACCCGCGAGCTCGCCGACTTTCCCGAACTCGAGTATTCGCTGGGGCTCATCACCAATGACGGGCGGCCAAAGCCCGAAGGGCTGAGGTACGCAGAGGTCGCTCGTGAGTTTCGCCGCAGTTCGGCGATGGAGATTCCGCGGCGCGAGACGGCTATCGTCATCGAGGTGGATGCTCAGGGCGTGCCCGTCAACCGCACGGCAATGAGTCCTGGCGGCGCGATCTTTGATGCCTGGGTCGACCTGTGCGAGCGAGGAATCGATGCCTGCTTCATCACATCGGCCGACGCTGAGAACCTGGCGCGGCGAGCCGCGAGAGGAATCACGACGCTCGTGCGCCCAGACCTGTCGACAACCGCGGTGTCGCGGTACTCCGCCGTCAACACCGTCGTCTGATCGCACACGGAAGGCGACGAGAAGAGGAGAGCCGCCGATGCCTGAGATCGAGAGCCCTGCAACCGGGCCGCTGACGTGGACGGCGATACCGCAACCTCATGAGGTTGAACTTCGACACGGAAGCTGGGCGCCGACGACTGTCAGCGTGATCGCCAGCGATGCGCGGCTCCGGCGTGAGCGTGAGCGGTTCGACGACGAGCTTCGCGCATACGGTGCGGTGACGCGACCCGAACCTGCTGCAGCAGACGACGAGTGCTCCCGTGTCGAGTTGCGGCTTGATCACTGCTCAGGGTTCGGCCCCGAGGGCTATGCGATCGAGGTCGGACACGACGTCGTTGTGAGAGCGCAGACACCATGCGGAGTTTTTCGCGCGACACGTCAGCTGATGCACAATCTGCGTGCGCACGGCCGGGTTCCGGCAGCATCCGTTCGGGCAGAGCCGGCCGTGGCAGAGCGCGGACTGCACATCGATGCTGCACGCAAGTTCTACCCCGCCCGGTGGCTGGAGCAGCTGATCGTGAACGCCGCCGACATCGGCCTCACGACGTTGCAATGGCACTTCTCTGAGAATGAGGGTGTGAGGCTCGAGAGCATCAGCCACCCCGCGATCGTTTCGCCCGAATACATCACGCGCGCGGAGGCGACGCATCTGATCCGCGTGGCTAACGATCACCACATTGAGATTGTGCCGTCGCTCGACATGCCGGGCCATTTGAAGCACGCTCTCGGGCGGCATCCCGAGTTTTGCCTGCCTGGCGTCGATGGGGCTCTCGACATCACGAATGACGCAGCAGTGGCATTCGCTCGTGAACTTGTCGACGATTACGTGCAGCTCTTCGACGAAAGCCGCGTCTGGAACCTCGGAGGGGACGAGTTTGTCGACTTCGATCACATGCATGATTACCCGGTGCTTGACGATGCAGCAAAGAAGCGCTTTGGGGCTACCGGCACGGGATTCGACCTGCTCACTGCTTTCGTGAACACGATCGCCGCATATCTGACTGACCGCGACGTCATCCCGCGGGTATGGAACGACGGGATGCTGCGCAGCCGCAACGTCGTGCTGGACGAACGCGTGCAGTTTGCCTGGTGGACGAATTGGAGTGCGTCGATGCGTCCCGTGCAGGAGGCGTTTGATGGGGGATACGACGTCGTCAATGTGAATGACGCGATGTTCTACTACGTTCTCGGAGAGAACGCCGGCTACACATACCCGACGAGCAAACGGCTGTGGGAGGCGGAGTGGCACCCTGGTGTCTTTCCGATGCTGCACCCGAGCCTCACGGACCGCGCGCAGATTGTGACGCAGCCATACCCAGAGCAACTGGTCGGGGCATCGTTCGCCATTTGGTCGGACCGCCCAGAAGCTCAGACCTGCGATGAGGTTGCTCTCGGCATCCGCTCGCCGCTGAGGGCGTTCGCCGAACGGTCATGGAACGCGGGCAGCGCACTCACTCACAGCGAGTTCACCGCCGTTGACGAGGGGCTTCCGCCCGTGTCCTACGCTCGCGACTGACGCTATCGGACGAGCCGCACCTCGAGCAGCTCTTCGCCGAGGAACGGCTGCACCTGCTGCGCGCCGTCTCGTTTCAGACCATTGCGCTTGTAGAAGGCGTGGGCGCGAGGGTTGTCATCGGCAACCCACAGGTATCCCTGACGATCTCCGCACGCGGCGTCAAACAATTGCTGACCGATGCCCGTGCCGTGAAACGCCGAGAGCAGGTACAGGTAGTAGAGCTCACGCTCGCGCGGAGCATCCTCGTCGCGGGCCGGCCCAGAGCCGACAAAGCCGACGATCTCGCCGTCGACAAGCGCAACGTGCTGGTGGTACTCGTCGCCCTGCTTCGTCCAGTGCGTCCAGAGTTCGGCAAGGCGCAAGGGCGAAACGCGTTCGAGCGCGGCCGTGCTGATCAGGTGGTCGTATGTCTCGTGCCAGCACTTCGCGTGCACACGGCCGAGTGATTCGGCATCGACATCTCGCGCGGGGCGAACGATGATATCGAGGGTAGGTGCGACAGCATCCGTGGTGTCCATAGGGAGAAAGTACCCTGACTTTGCGCCGGGTCATAATCGAGCGGATGCTGCGCCAGTGGCGATGCCGTGCGGGCCATCAGCAATTGCGTTCTGGGCGGCAGCCGCGGAAGTTCGCCAGCCTGCCGCCCCGAGAGAAGGAAGAAGTGCTGGGACGAGGACGTTTCTCGAGAAAACGTCCTCGTCCCGGCACTGTGTCCTCGTTTCGAGGAGCGCGCTAGCGCGAGGAAACGCGGCGGTGCGTACGCTCGCCGCCAGAGGACGACGTGCTGTACACGCTCGGAGCGCCGGAGCTGCGGCCCTGACCGGAGCGGCCCTGACCAGAGCGACCCTGGCCGGAGCGCGCACCGGAACGGCCGGAACCCGACTTCGCGGCAGCGGGGCGACCTGAGCGGTCACGACGCGGTGCATCGTTGCGCTCGCCGCGCGCAGAACTGCGCTGGCCAGCATCCGCGCCTCCGCGATTCGCGCGCTTGCGACGCGCGTTGGCACCCTGCGATGTGCCGCCACCGCCCTGCTGCTGAATCGGCTTCGGTTGAGGCTTGACGTACGCTGCCTCCTCGCCGACGAGGTCGACGACGACGCGTGACTCGGCGGTCACGGCCTCGGGGGCTACCGTGATGGCAGCCTTCCGCAGAATCTTCTTGAGGTCATCGCGCTGCACCGGGAGGCACACCGTTGCGACGGTTCCCGCGCTGCCGGCACGTGCCGTGCGACCCGAGCGGTGCAGGTATGCCTTGTGCTCGACGGGCGGGTCGACGTGAACGACCAGCTCGACGTTGTCGACGTGCACACCGCGAGCTGCCACGTCGGTGGCGACGAGCACGCGGGCGCTGCCATCGCTGAACGCAGCGAGGTTGCGGTCACGCTGCGGCTGCGACAGGTTGCCGTGCAGGTCGACGGAGGGAATTCCGGATGCTGTCAGCTGCCGCGCCAGCTTCTTGGCGTGGTGCTTCGTGCGGGTGAAGAGAATGCGTCGGCCACGCCCAGCGGCGAGCTTCTCGACGAGTGACTTCTTGGCGTCGGCGTCGGCGACGAAGAACACATGGTGTGTCATCGCTTCGACGGGGCTTGTCTCATCGTCGACCGAGTGCGTCACCGGGTTGTGCAGGAAGCGCTTGACGATCTTGTCAACGCCGTTGTCGAGCGTTGCCGAGAACAGCATCCGCTGTCCATTTTCCGGTGTCGCGTTCAAAATGCGCGTGACGACGGGGAGAAAGCCGAGGTCGGCCATGTGGTCTGCCTCGTCGAGGACGGTGACCTCAATGGCGTCGAGCCGCACGTGACCCTGGTTCATGAGGTCTTCGAGCCGCCCGGGGCAGGCGACGATGATGTCGACGCCGGCGTTCAGCGCCTCAACCTGGCGGCGCTGGTTAATGCCGCCGTAAATGGTTGTCGTCTTCATTCCGTATGCGGCGGCAAGCGGTGCGAGCACGGCGTCGATCTGCGTGGCGAGCTCACGCGTCGGGGCGAGAACGAGGGCGAGGGGGCGACCGGGGCGGCGCTTGCCTCCGGCGAGATCCGTGCCGAGGCGCGCGACCATCGGAATGGAGAACGCGAGAGTCTTGCCGCTGCCGGTTCGGCCACGGCCGAGCACGTCGCGCCCGCCGAGCGTGTCGGGCAGCGTGTCGATTTGAATGGGAAAAGCCTCGGTCTTGCCGTCCTTCGCGAGAACGGTGACGAGGGGAGCGGGCACGCCGAGCGCGCCGAATGTGTTATCTGACATGGTGCCTTTCAGGCATCGAGATCCGCACTTCACAGAGGGCGGAAGAGTGGCGAAGGCGCGGGATCGCGCATTCGTTCGCCGTATGAAAGTCATCGACCCGTTGCCGGGGAGAGGGAGCGTTCTACGACGCAAGGGGCATAACGTTGCCCGCAAGTGAGTTCAGTCTAACTCACAGATGCTGTGTGCTCGTCTCATCGCGCAATTCTGGGTCGAATGCCCAGTTCGGTGCCATGTCACGAAGTCGTGAGCCGCGCCACTGCCACATCACCCACAGCGGGTACCAGTATGCGCCAACAGCAGGCCCGTGAAAGGTCAGCCTGTCGCGAAACAGGGTGCGGCCCGGGTCGTCGGCTGTAGCGGAGACCGCCATGCGGTGATTCCATCCGCGCAGGGCGCTCAGCGGACCTGACGCCGGAGATCCGGTGTCGCGCAGAATCTTAACGCCGGGGTGGCTTGTCTCGTCGTAGTCGAGCTCGATGAGCTGTCGGCCGAGCGGCACGAGCCCAGCAAGCATGAGCGGAATCTCGTCTGTCGTGTTCTGCCAGTGCGTCTTGCTCGCGGTGTTTCCGGCGTTCACGCCGATGAACGGTGCATATAGCTCGCGCATGACAGACGTCGACCTCAGAGCGCGCCACGCGGCGGCCGGGTCTGCGTCTAACACGAGTTTCAACTGCACGTACATGTCTTCAGTCTGCACCGTGTCACCTGTTTCGGGTAGAAATGGCACATGGCTATCAGGTTCTGGCTCGGAGTGGTGCAGCGCGATCACGTGCGCGATGCCGTCCGCATGGGCATCGGGCAGCTGAACCACGGAAGTCGTGAGGCGATCAGCAGACTGCATGAGGCAGACGGTCTTGTCTACTATTCCCCGCGCGAAACGCTTGACGGCGAGCCGCTGCGCGCGTTTACGGCCATCGGTCGTGTCGCCGACAATGACGTGTATTCGGCGGATCGTCGCGTTGATGCGGCGGCTCGCCAATGGCGCCGGCGCATCGATTGGTATCGTCCGGCGGTCGAGGCTCCGATCCACCCGCTCAAGCCACATCTCGATCTCACCACCTCCAGTCGCAACTGGGGCGTGAAGCTGCGGCCTGGGCTTGTCGAACTCAGCCGCCACGATTGGGAGGCCATCCGCCTCGCGATGCGCATGCCGGCGCCCGAGGATCGTCGTCCGCACGACCGCATCATTGCCGACGTGGTGCCCGAGCCGCGTGAGGGGCCCACCTGGTACTGACCCACCCGGAACCGATCGAGGCCGATCCGGTGCGGCGTCATTCTGCGCAATACTTCACGGCAGCTGGGCACGGCGTGCCTATTCTGGAAGCGTGACGACAGCAGACAATCAGCAGAGCCGGTACGAGGTGCGTTTCGACTGGGGGCCAGCGGGGTTATCCGCTATTGCCGACGGTGCCGGAGTCATCATCGTGGTGCAGGGAATTGCCGACGGCCACCAGATTTCGGCGGCTGTCGAGTCGCTCGGGCGAGAGCCCGCTGACGCGGCGATTGCGGATGCTGCTCACGCATCGGGCGCTCGAGTTGTCGCCGCATCGCTGCGCAACCGCACGGCTGTCGCTCAGCACGTGCTTCAGCATCAGGTGCAACGCGGTGAGCGTGTGCGCGTCGCCCTTGTGGCGGAGACGTCGCTGGGTGCCGATTCACATCAGGATGCCGTCGGCTCAGGGTTCGCCGTCGACACGCTGTTCGCGGCTGGCGCCGTCATCGACGCGCTCGCCGCAGTGGGCATCGACTATTCGTCTCCCGAGGCGGCCGCTGCAAGCGCCGCGTTTACGGGGCTCGAACGTGCCGTCGGTCATCTGTACACGGCGTCTACCGCGGGGCAGCGGCTTATTGCCTCCGGCAAACGAGACGCCGTCGTTGCCGCGGGACAGGTCGATGCGAGCGAGCTGGTGCCGGTGCTTGGCGACGACGGCTACTGGGCGGTCGGCTGAGAATCCGCCTGCGGTGCCGAGAAGTTCTGAGCTTCGGCCTTCGCACGCTGCCTGGCCCGATGCTGCCGCACCTTGTGCCGATTTCCACACCGTTGCATCGAGCACCAGCGTCGAGTTCCCGCACGAGACGTGTCGACGTAGAGAAGACCGCAGTCGTCGGCGTCGCAGCCACGGATTGTTCCGTCACGTTCGCCGCTGAACACGGCCACGGCATCTCGCGCAATCGTCGACAGCGCCTGCGCCGCGCGGGGCAGTGAGCGCCCCGCCTGGCGGGATCCGCCGTGGAGCCGCGGCGGCAGGTCGGGCGTCGCCGCGTAGAGGTTGATCAGGTCGATGTCGCGCCGCAGCGGTTGGTTGCCGGAGGCGAGGGCGATGGTGACGTGGGCGATCGCCTCGCGCAGTGTATGAGCGTCGCGCAAATCGCGGTCTGTGGATGCCGTCACGGCGCTGCGATCCGCGAGCCAGTCGTCGAGGTCTGCACTGTTCACCAGCTGCTCCCAGCCGACTGCCTGTCCATCGCCGGCGTCGCCCATTGGCCCGGTGTAGGCGAAATCGAGGCAGAGTGCGCCGCTGTCGAACCACCAGCGGGTGCCCTCGCGCGATTCGAGCCATTGCCCGGTCTCCGATAGCCGTTCGCCCGAAATCACGCACTCACTCTATCCGGTTGCGCGGGCGCATGATCGGGCTCTTTCTCGTCAGAGTCGCGGTGGTGCCGTGGTTTCTCGCACGATGAGGGTCGTCGAGCGTGCAGAGCCCGTGCCGCTGCGCTGAGCATGACTACCCGAGAACCTCGCGAAAGAACTCGAGCGCGTACTGGCGGTCGAGCGGGCCGCCGCCCTCGTGTCCGTTGTACTGCCACAGTGACATGCGCTTGTCGCCGCGCCATTCGTTGAACGCGCCGTAGATCGTTGACGGTGGGCACGTCGGGTCCATGAGGCTTGCCGAGAACAGCGTCGGCGCGATTGCGCGACGGGCGAAGTTGACGCCATCGAAGTACGACAGCACCTTGTGCACGCTCTCCACTTTGTTGCGGTGCACGGCGAGATAGCGGCCGATCTCCTTGTACGGATCATTGTCGGTGATGACGGTGGCGCGACGGAAGTCGCATAAGAACGGCACGTACGGTGCTGCGGCGGCGATATCAGGCACAAGCCCGGCGACGGCGACGGTGATGCCGCCGCCCTGGCTTCCGCCGGTGATCACCGTGCGAGCGGCATCCGTCATCGGCAACTCGCGCGCGGTCTCGAGCGCGCGCACAGCATCGGTGAAGACGCGACGGTAGTAGTACGTTTCGCGGCTGTCGATGCCGCGGGTCATCATGCCAGGAAACTGCGGACCGGTGCCATCGGGGTCAGGCGTATCGCCCGTCGACCACGCAGACCCCTGCCCGCGGGTGTCCATGAGCAGGTGTGCGAACCCGGCCGATGCCCACATCAGGTTTTCGTGTACGTGGCCACGCCCTCCGCCATAGCCCACGTATTCGACGACGGTCACAAGCGGGGTCGTTGCTGCGGCGGGAACCCGCAGCCACGCCTTGACGGGCTGCCCGGCAAAGCCCGAGAACGTGACGTCGTAGGTGTTGATCGTGGAAAGTCCCGTGTCGATGAGCGTCAGAGTGGGGGCGGATGCCGCGTCGCGCGCCTGCTGCAGCGTCGACGTCCAGAACGCATCGAAGTCGGCGGGGTCGGTCTGCGTGCTGCGGTACGAGGCGAGATCGGCCTCGGGCATGTCAACGAACATCGATGTACGTCACTTTCTGTGCGGGCGCGCGGTAGGACGCAATCCAGAGTACCGGCACGGCGGAGAGCGTAGAAACGGGTTTGTCGTTTGATGCGACAAATACCTTGCGAAACATCTGTCGAAACGCTTAGACTCATCGACAGCACAGCGTCGAAACGTTTAGACAAACGGCGATCTCCCCTCGATCATCTCGGCGCTCAGGGCCTTACAAGGAGGTAAATCCGTGAAACGCCAATCGAAGGTGGCCACAGCAATCGCCACCGTTGCACTGGGAGCCATGGCGCTCTCAGGCTGCTCGGCCGGAGCAAGCCATGACGAAGACACACTCGTGCTCTGGCACTACGAGAACGCAGACAGCGCCATGGGCATCGCCTGGGACGAAGCAATCAAGATCTTCGAAGAAGAGACCGGTGCCACGGTCGAATTCGAAGAGAAGAGTTTCGAGCAGATCCGCTCGACGGCGAGCCAAGTGCTCAACTCAGACGAAGCACCAGACATTCTGGAATACAACAAGGGAAACGCCACAGCAGGGCTGCTCTCGAGCCAGGGACTGCTCACCAACCTCGACGAGCCGGTCAAGAAGTACGGCTGGGACGAGAAGCTTGCGCCGTCGCTGCAGACCACGGCAATGTACGACGAAGACGGCGTCATGGGGTCGGGAAGCTGGTACGGCGTTCCCAACTACGGCGAGTACGTCGAGGTCTACTACAACAAAGACATGTTCGCCGATGCCGGCCTCGAGGTTCCCACGACACGTGAGGAGTTCGAGAGTGTCATGCAGGCATTCGTCGACCAGGGCATCACGCCGCTGTCCGAAGCCGCAGCCGAGTACCCGCTCGGGCAGCTCTGGTACCAGCTTGCATTGACCAAGGCAGATCGTGACTGGGTCGACGCGTACCAGCTGTACACCGACGACGTCGACTTTGGCGGACCCGAGATCAGCTATGCCACAGAGACCATCGCGGACTGGACAGACAAGGGATATATCTCGAAGGACTCGACGGGCCTGAAGGCAGAAGATGCGGGCACAGCGTTCATCGGCGGTGACTACCCCATCTTCTTCTCGGGAAGCTGGTGGTACAACCGTTTCAACACTGAGATGGATGCCGATTGGGGCACCTTCCTCTTCCCCGGCGCCGAAATGTCACCGGGATCGGCAGGCAACATGTGGTCTGTACCCGAGAAGGCGCAGAATAAGGATCTCGCGTACACATTCATCGACATCACCATGCGTCCCGAGATTCAGGCTCTCATCGGCAACAACGGCGGCGTTCCCGTCGCGGCAGACGAGGCAGACATCGACCCAGAGAGCAAGGAGCTCATCGCCAACTTCAACACGCTCACCGAGCGCGATGGCATTGCGTTTTACCCCGACTGGCCGACAGCGACGTTCTACGACGAGCTCAACGCCGGTCTGCAAGAGCTTCTGAACGGCACGAAGTCACCTGCCGACGTGCAAGAGCAGCTGGGCGAGCAGTACCAGGCGGGCGTCGACGACATCGTCGGCTGACGCTTCAGCGGATGCTGCGGGGCGCTGCCCCGCAGCATCCGAACACTCTTTCCTCTGACGTGAAGGACAACTCATGGTGACAACGGCTGCGGCTCCGGGCGCACGCTCGCGTGAACGACGCAGGCTGCCCGAGGGGATGATCCCCGGCGCGACCTCGCGAACCTATTGGTTCTACCTGATTCCCGGTCTGGCGCTGCTTGCCGTGATCATCGTTGTTCCACTGTTCTGGAACATCTACCTGTCGTTCACCGACTACCGCGGCATCAAGCCGCCGGAGTGGACGGGGCTCGACAACTGGATCAAGCTCTTCGGCGACGAGACGTTCTGGACATCGTTCGTCAATTCCATTGCGATGATTCTCGCCATGGTCGTGGTACCGACACTGCTCGGTCTGCTTCTGGCCGCCATGCTCTTCGACCTCATCGGGCGTAAGTTCGGCGGAAAGATCGCGAGCTTCCTTCGGGCAACCTACTACCTGCCGCAGATCATGCCGTCAGTGATCGCAGCGATTGTGATCGGCTGGATATTGAGGCCGCAGAACGGCGCACTCAACAATGTGCTCGCGGCCGTTGGCCTCGGAGATCTTCAGCACAACTGGCTCGGCAGCCCAGATACGGCGCTCATCAGCATCATGGTGATCATGATCTGGGTGCAGCTCGGGTACCCGGTTGTCATCTTCATGGCGGCGCTGCAGCGCGTCGATCCCGAGCTGTACGAGGCAGCCGAGCTCGACGGCGCCAACTGGTTTCAGCGATTCCGCGCCATCACCGCGAGCATCATCCGCCCCGAGATCTTTGTTGTCGTGCTCACGTGCACCATCGCCGCACTCAAGGTGTTCGGGCCCGTATACGCGCTCACCGGAGGCGGGCCGGGAACGTCGACGATCGTTCCCGCGTACTACGCGTACAGCGAGTTCTTCCAGTCGCAGCAAGTGGGCTACGGTGCCACGATCGCCACGGCGCTCACCATTGTGATCGCGATTGTGAGCATCGTATTCATCACCTTCCAGAACCGGCTCGAGCGCAAAGAGGAGCAGGTCTGATGGCTACCGAACTCGTAACAACCGGCACGCGGGCACCCATCCGCCGTGCAGGCGGCAAGAACCGCAAGACCGCGAGCGACTGGGTCGTTCTGGCTGTCGCCGTGGTGATCGGCTTCTTCATCGCCGTTCCGTTTCTGATGATTCTGATCAACTCGTTCAAATCACCCGCCGATTACAACACCTCCGGACCGCTCTCGCTGCCGACGGAGATCTACACAGACGGCATCGTCGCCTTCTGGGAGCGCGTCAACTTTCCCGAGAAGCTGTGGAACAGCATCTACATCTCGGGGCTCGTCGCCGTGTTTGCCGTCGTGATCTCGATGTTCAATGCGTTTGCGCTCGGCATCGGGCGCGTCAAGGGACGCACGTGGATCGTCGTGCTCATTCTGCTGGCGAACATGCTGCCGCAGGAGGTGCTGCTCTATCCGCTGTACTTCATGTTCAAGCAGGTGGGACTCTATGACAACCAGTGGGCAGTGATCATCATCTTCACGGTGATCCAGTCGGCGTTCGGCACATATCTGCTCGCCTCGGTGTACGGCACCTTCCCGAAGGAGCTGCTCGAGGCAGCATCCCTCGACGGCGCCAGTCGCTGGCGTATTCTCTGGACCGTCGTATTCCCCATCTCACGCCCCACGCTGAGTGTTCTGCTGATCTTCTTCTTCATCTGGACGTGGAATGAGTTCTTGATTCCCCTCACGTTCCTCATCAGCAATGCGACACAGACGGTGCCCGTTGCGATCACCGTGCTGCAGGGCGATCGGCTCATGGACGTGACGACGACAAGCGCCTCAGCGCTGCTCGGGCTGATTCCGACACTCATCTTCTTCCTCATCTTCCAACGCACCCTCACACGGGGCATCACCGCAGGAGCAGTCAAGTAATGAAGTTCACCGACGGATTCTGGCAGACCCGACCCGGCGTTACGGCGCTGTACGCCCAAGAGGCATACGACATCGAGCGCATGGGCGAGTCTGTGCGCGTCACCGCTCCAACACGGGTGATCGCGACGCGCGGTGACACGCTCAACAGGCCAGCACTCACAGTGACGCTGTCGAGCCCGCTCGACGGCGTCATCAAGGTGCGCATCGAGAACCACCTCGGTTCGGCTCATCACCGCGGTTTCGAGATGCCGGGGGCGGATGCTTCAGAGCCAGAGATCCGCATCTCCATGGACGAAGGCGTGCTCACGAGCGGTTCACTCACCGCGCGCATCACAGCCGGCAGTCCATGGAATCTCGCGTTCGAGTCGAACGGAGAAGTGCTCGCGCGCAGCGGCGGTAAGTCGATCGGCCGCATGGATCTCGAAACGGATGCCGCCATCGCGGTAGAACCGGTAGGAGAAGTCGGCGCATCGGCAGACGGTCGACCGACGGCATCCCGTTATCTGCACAGTCAGTTGTCGCTCGGCGTCGGCGAACTTGTCTACGGCCTTGGTGAGCGGTTCGGTCCGCTCGTGAAGAACGGCCAGAGCATTGACGTGTGGAACGCCGACGGCGGAACCTCGAGCGAGCAGTCGTACAAGAACGTTCCGTTCTACCTGACCAACCGCGGGTACGGCGTGCTCGTCAATCATTCGGAGCATGTGTCGTTCGAGGTGGGAAGCGAGACCGTCGAACGCGTGCAGTTCTCGGTGCCGGGAGAGGTGCTCGAATACCTCGTGCTCGACGGCCCGACGCCCGAGGATGTGCTGGAGCGTTACACGACGCTCACCGGCCGCCCCGCCGTTGTTCCCGCCTGGTCGTACGGCCTCTGGCTCTCGACGAGCTTCACGACCGACTACGACGAGAAGACCGTGTCAAGCTTCATCGACGGCATGATCGAGCGTGACGTGCCGTTGAGTGTCTTCCACTTCGACTGCTTCTGGATGCGCGAGTTCAACTGGACCGACTTTGAATGGGACAGCCGTGTGTTCCCCGATCCAGACGGTATGCTCGAGCGGCTGCACGGCAGAGACCTGCGTGTGAGCGTCTGGATGAACCCGTACATTGCTCAGCGCGGCGCTGCCTTCGACGAGGCTGTCGCCGGCGATTATCTCGTGAAGAAGGCTGACGGCGACATTTGGCAGTGGGACATGTGGCAGTCGGGCATGGCGCTCATCGACTTCACGAATCCCGACGCCGTGACGTGGTATCAGAGCAAGATCCGGATGCTGCTCGAGCAGGGCGTCGACGCGATTAAGACCGACTTCGGCGAGCGGATCCCCACGGACGTGGTGTGGCATGACGGCACCGATCCCGCGGCAATGCACAACCTCTACACGCAGCTTTACAACAAGGCAGTGTTCGACGTGCTTGAGGAGCACCGCGGGCAGGGTGAGGCCGTACTGTTCGCGCGCTCGGCAACGGCGGGCGGCCAGCAGATGCCCGTGCATTGGGGCGGAGACAACTCGTCGAGCTTCGAGTCGATGGCCGAGACACTTCGCGGAGGCCTCTCTCTTGCGATGAGCGGCTTCGGGTTCTGGAGTCATGACATCGGCGGATTCGAGGGCATGCCCGAGACGTCCGTGTTCAAGCGCTGGGTGGCCTTCGGACTGCTGTCCAGCCACTCACGTCTGCACGGGTCGACGAGCTATCGAGTGCCGTGGCTGTTCGACGATGGCACGGAAGAACCCGGTCAGAGCGCCGTTGATGTCACCCGCACGTTCGCCCAGCTCAAAAACAGGCTCATGCCGTACCTGCTGCAGGTGGGCAGCGAGGCGCAACTGAAAGGGCTGCCGTTCATGCGGCCCATGCAGCTGGTGTTCCCCGACGATCCTGCCGTCGCCTATCTTGACCGTCAGTACATGATTGGCTCCCAGCTGCTCGTCGCTCCGGTGTTCAGTGCGTCGGGAGACGTGCAGTACTACCTGCCTGCCGGGCGCTGGACGAACTTCTTCACGAACGAGACTGTCGAGGGGGGCAACTGGCGCACCGAGACGCATGCCTTCGACAGCATCCCGCTGTGGGTTCGTGACGGTTCGGTCATTCCGCTTGGCGCTCGAACGGATCGACCGGACTACGACTACCTCGACGGGCTGGCGCTCGCCGTGTACCCGTCGCGCGACGCCGGGTCGCGCAGCGTCACCGTGACGACCCCCGAGGGCGTCCAAGCGACGTTCGAGGCGAGCTG
Organism: Paramicrobacterium chengjingii; assembly: GCF_011751765.2. GTDB lineage: Bacteria > Actinomycetota > Actinomycetes > Actinomycetales > Microbacteriaceae > Paramicrobacterium > Paramicrobacterium chengjingii. Next base: position 2,477,115 of record NZ_CP061169.1, on the reverse strand, counting down.
GAACGGTTCGGACGTGAGCGTGGAGGGCAACTCCGACTCCGCGTGGACGTGGCACACCGTCACTGAGTGACGGTCGCCCGCGAGACGTGCTCTAAACTCCGACCAGACGGTTGCGAGTTCACAGTGGAAATGGGGGATCGTGGCGAACATTCATGATGTCGCTCGGGCGGCCGGAGTGTCGATCAGCACGGTTTCATATGCGCTGAGTGGCAAGCGGTCGATCGGAGAAGAGACGCGCAAGCGCATTTCCGCCGCCGTTCGTGATCTTGGGTATCGTCCTAACGCCGGCGCACGGATGCTTGCGGGAACCAAAACGCATATCTTCGCTGTCACGGCGCCGCTGCACGCCGAGACATACGCCCCAGCCCATATGGCGTTCGTACTCGCTGTCACCCAGGCGGCACGAACTCACGACTACGACGTGCTGCTGCTGACGGAAGATGAAGCAACCGCGGGGTTGCAGCGCGTCGCGGCAAGCAGACTCGTCGATGGCATCATCGTTCTCGATGTCGCGCGCGACGACGAGCGCACACGGCTGCTGCACGAGATTGATCTGCCCTCAACGGTGATCGGAATTCCGGACGACACCGAGGGGCTCGTGTGTATCGACCTCGACTTTCGTCGTGCGGCCGAGCTGTCGCTTGAGCGGCTCGTGGAGCACGGTCACCGGTCGATCGGGATGCTGGGGCATCCGCCGCGCGTGTACGAACGCGGATCCAATTTTCCCCATCGATTCCGTGCTGGTTTCCGCGATGCGGCGGACGCGTTGGCTGTGCGCAGCGCTGTCGCGCTTCCCGGTCACGGGCCTGCTGGCGTGCGCGCAGCGCTCAACGAGCTGTACGAGCAGCTTCCCGATATGACGGGTCTCGTGATGAACTGCGAAGAGCCGATTCAGACCTCTGCTCTCGATGAGCTCGCTGATCGTGGCATTGAGATTCCCCGAGACCTGTCCGTCGTCTCGGCGTGTTCGAGCTTCGACACGTCGCGCTTCTCACCACCGCTCGACGTGATTCCGCTCGTTGCCGCTGACTCCTGTGTGCGTGGCGTCGAGCTTCTTGTGGAACAGCTTGTGTCTGACGTCGAGCCTCACGTCGAACTCGTCGCTCCACAGTTTCTCGACCGCGGCTCCATCGTCACGCCGACTCCGACCAGCGGAAGGAACTGAGATTGTGACGGTGGCGATTGCTGCTGCCGCAGGTGCAGCCTTCCGATGTGCACGCCGCCCAGTAGAGTTTTAGTGTGGCAGTGCGCGGAAATAACCTAGACACCGTCCGGCGGCACAATCTCTCGACAGTTGTCGGTCTCGTGCATCGCAGCGGAGGCCTCTCGCGTTCGCGCCTGACAACGCTCACGGGGCTCAATCGGTCGACGGTCGCGGCACTCGTGGCCGAGCTGGTTGAGTTGGGTCTCGCCGTCGAGGAGCTTCCCGAGGGCAATCGCACCGTTGGCCGGCCGTCTCCGCTCGTTCGGCCTCACAGGGATGCTGTCGCCATTGCCGTGAACCCCGAGGTCGACGCCATCACAGTCGGCGTCGTCGGGCTTGACGCCGTTGTGCGTTCGCAGGTGCGCCGCGAAGTCGACGCGCCGCCGAGCCCCGAGGAGGCGGTGCGCATTACAGCTGGACTCGTCTCCGAAATGCTCAGCGAGCTTCCCGCTAGCGCCGTGATCCTCGGGCTTGGTGTTGCTGTGCCCGGCCTCGTGCGCAGCGTCGACGGCGTCGTGCGCCTCGCTCCTCACCTGGGGTGGGAGAATGTTCCGTTCGCGGCGATGCTCGCTGAGGCGACACATCTGCCCTGCTGGGGTGGCAACGATGCGAGCCTCGGGGCTGTCGCGGAGCGCAACTTTGGAGCGGGCGACGGGGTGTCGGACCTCATCTACCTCAATGGGGGAGCGAGTGGTATCGGCGGCGGAATGATCGTCGGCGGGGAACTGCTCGGCGGCATCGGCGGTTTCGCTGGAGAATTCGGCCACACACGTGTTGCGGGGGCCGCCGTCCCCGGTGCAACGCTCGAAGACGAAGTAAATCGAGCTCGGCTACGTGAGGCACTGAATATTCCAGGCGTCGATTCCGAGCAGTTGGAACGAGCGATCTTCAGCGCTCGTGACGACGATGCCGTCGCCGAGATCGATCGGCAGGTCGATATGCTGTCGACGGCGTTGCGCAACACAATCAACATCCTGAACCCGGCCCTCGTTGTGCTGGGAGGCTTCCTCGGTGCTCTCTATGAGGCGCGGACTGAGCAGATGACTCGCCTGGTCGGGCTTCAGACGTTGGGCCCCGCATTCGACGACGTCGCCATCGCCCGAGCAGCGCTCGGCGACGAGATTCTGCTGATCGGCGCTGCGGAGCTGGTCTTCGACAATGTTCTCGACGACCCGGCGCAGCTCACGAACGTCGCCGCGCAGCATCCAGTAGAGTAGAAGCTCTCGAATCGATTCGAGCGCTCGGATTCTGGCGTCCGAGCCGCCAATTCGGCGCATTTTCTCTGTTCGCATCTTGCTGACTCAAGGACTCGTTTGACTACTGTCGTGCACCCCGGTGACTCGCTTTCCGGCCGCCAGCGCCTCGTTTACGTGCTCGTACTCGGGGCGCTCACAGCGCTCGGTCCCTTCACAATCGACTTGTACCTGCCGGCATTCCCCGTGCTCACTGAAGAGTTCGCCGTTCCCGATTCGGTGATTCAGCTCACCCTCACAGGCACGACAATCGGATTTGCCGTCGGGCAGCTGTTCATGGGCCCATGGAGCGACAAGGTGGGCCGTCGCCTTCCGCTGATCATCGCCACGAGCGTTCACGTGTTTGCCAGTCTCGGAGCATCGCTGTCCCCGGATGTCGTGACGCTGCTGGCATTTCGTGTGCTGCAGGGCGCGGGAGCTGCTGCCGGCGGTGTTGTCGCGATGGCGATGGTGCGCGACCTGTTTGGCGGCAAGCCGCTCGTGCGAATGCTGTCGCGCCTCGCGCTCGTCAACGGCCTCGCGCCGATTCTGGCCCCGGTTCTCGGGTCGCAGCTGCTTCTGGTGATGCCGTGGCGAGGGCTCTTCTGGTTTCTCGCCGCCTATGGTCTCATCGTCGTTGCGTGCGTGTCGATATTCATCGTCGAGACGCTACCGAAGGAACGTCGGGTCGGCAAAGGACACGGCACCGTGGGCGAACGGTACAAAAACGTGTTCAGCGACCGCATCTTCGTCGGGGTCGCCGTGATCGGCGCTATGAACTTCTCTGGACTGTTCTCGTATTTGTCGAGCTCATCGTTTCTGTTTCAAGAGATGTACGCAATGGATGCTCAACAGTACGGCCTGCTCTTTGGGGCGAACTCGATCGGTGTCGTGATCGGCGTGCAGATCTCATCGCGCCTGATGCGCTGGTACGGGCCGCAGTGGGTGCTCGCCACGACGACGATTGTTCAGGTGTTGGCTGCATCGACGATGTTCGTGCTCGCTTTCACCGATGCGGGGCTGCTCGGCATCCTGATTCCCCTGTTCTTCTTCATCATGTCGTGTGGGTTCAGTTTTCCAGCTGTTCAGGTGCTCGGCCTGGTCAATCATGGGCGCGAAGCAGGAACGGCGGCCTCGCTTCTCGGCGCGCTCAACTTCGGCGTCGCCGGTCTGACGTCTCCAATCGTCGGCGCTCTCGGCGTGAGCACGCAGTCGATGGCTGGCGTGATGATCTGCACGGCCGCCATATCGATTGCGGCGCTCTGGATCATCGTGCGGCCGCGTTCGGTTCCTCAGCTGAGTGAGTAGGCGGGCCCCCGCACAGCACGACGCCCTCGCCGCGAGGGTGGCGAGGGCGCCGAGTCGAACGCGACGTGTCAGGCGTCGCGACGCTTGGTGAGGATCGCTCCGACAACGAGGCCGATCACGATCCAGGCTGCGAAGATTCCGAGCATCCAGGGCTGGTCGAGCGTCAGCAGCCCATCGCTGTCGAAACCGGGAGTCGGTGCCGGGCCCGAGCCTTCACCTGTGTACGCGAACATCGCAGCACCGACAGTGCCGGGCAAGATGTTGGCGATGTTCGCGGCCCAGGCTGCACCGGTGAAGCTGTAGACGATGTTGATGCCTACGGGCAGCACGAACAGCAGACTGACGGCGGTGGCAATGCCGCCCGCTGAGTTGCGCAGGATCGCACCGAGCGAGAACGACAGCAGCGCGATCAGCGCGAGGTAGCCGGCCGAGCCGATCAACGGGACGAGGACGTCCGGGTTGCTCAGCTCGGGGGCGACGCCATTGAGCGTGAAGATCGGAAGCGACACAGCAAGAGCTGCGGCGATAGAGATGAGCCCGACAATGAACGTCACGACGGTGAGCACGAGTGCCTTTGCCGTGTAGGCGCTCAGTCGACCGGGCGCGGCCGTATACGTCGTGCGGATCATTCCGGTCGTGTACTCGCCGCTGATCACAAGCACGCCGAGCACGGCGGCGATGAGCCCCGTGAAGTTGCCGCCGATCGTCAGGTACTGCGCGACAATGTTGTTCTGCGCGGCCTGCGGCAGACTATCGTCGCCGAGGTTGGCCGAAAGCGCCATGAGCATGCCGAAGCCAGCTGTCGCCAGAACGATCAGAACGTAGCACCACACCGTCGAGCGCAGGCTGCGCAGCTTGATCCATTCAGAGCGGAGCAGGCCGGAGAACGACAGGCGGATGCCGTCGAGCGGGCTGGGTGCGAGAGCGGTGGCGGTCATCGGACTTCCTCCGTGCGGTACTCGACCGCGTCGTTTGTGAGTTCAAGGTAGGCGTCTTCGAGTGAGGCGTTGACCGGGCTGAGCTCGTGCAGCACGATTCCCGCGGATGCCGCCGACTCGCCGATCTGGCGTGCGTCGAGTCCCGTCACCTCGAGAAGCCCGTTTTCACGCGACGTCACCGAGACGTCGGGGCCGGCGACAACGCGTGCGAGCTCGGCGGGCTGTGGTGTGCGAACGTGCACGAGGTTGCCCGTCGATGCGGCGATGATGTCGCTCATGGGAGCGTCGGCGATGATCTTGCCTTTGCCCAGCACGATCACCTGGTCGGCTGTCTGAGCCATCTCGCTCATGAGGTGCGACGAGAGAAACACGGTGCGTCCCTCGTTGGCGAGCTGGCGCGTCAGACGGCGCACCCACAAAACGCCCTCGGGGTCGAGGCCGTTCACCGGCTCGTCGAGAATCAGGGTGTGGGGGTCGCCGAGCATCGCTGCCGCGATGCCGAGGCGCTGGCCCATGCCGAGTGAGAATCCGCCGACGCGCTTCTTGGCGACGGTGCCGAGACCGGTCATCTCGATCACCTCGCTCACGCGCTTCTTCGGAATGCCATGGGTGGCGGCGAGAGCCAGCAAGTGGTTCTGTGCCGAGCGTCCGGTGTGCACGGCCTTGGCCTCAAGGAGGGCCCCGACTTCGTGCAGGGGAGCGCTGTTCTGCTGGTAGCGGCGGCCGCCGATCGTCACCGATCCGGTCGTTGGTCTGTCGAGTCCGACCATCATGCGCATGGTTGTCGACTTGCCGGCGCCGTTCGGCCCGAGAAAGCCGGTGACCATTCCGGGACGGATTGTCGCGCTGATGTCATCGACGGCGAGTTTCGAGCCGTATCGCTTGCTCAGGTGCTGAATTTCGATCATGGTTCAACGTTAGGCACCGTGCAAGCGTTGTCGCGTCCCCCTGTGGAATGACGCTGTCGTCGACAGGATGACATTGTGTCGCCCCAGAGTGCGACCCACCAGGCATGCGGATGCCGGGGCACGTGTGCCGCGGGTGATTAGCGCCGCGTGGGAGGCGGTGCCGTCGTTGCCCTCTGGATCAGGGACGTGGCGAGGCGAACGTGCGTGGCATCCGTCGACTCGCCGTTCATCAATGAGAGCAGGAGCTTCACGGCCTCGGCGCCGAGGCGCTGCATGGACTGCCGAACCGTCGTGAGCGGCGTGCTGATCTGCGACGCTTCGGGAATGTCATCGAAGCCCACGACGGAGAGGTCTCGGGGAACGCGCAGACCCATGCTCGCGGCGCGCTCGAGTACAGCGATCGCCGAGATGTCATTGGCAGCGAAGATCGCGGTGGGCGGGTTTGGACTGGAGAGCAGAGAGCTTGTGCGCTCTCGCGACTCGTCGGGCTCATACCGCCCCACACGCACGAGCTCTGGTGTGAAGGAGATGCCGGCTTCGCGCAGAGCCTGACGGTAACCTGCCTCGCGCAGAATCGACGATCGCAGGTCGGGTCGTCCGGCGACGAAGCCGATGCGACGATGCCCGAGCTCGATGAGGTGACGTGTCGCTTGCAGCGCACCGCCGAAGCTGTCTGACTCGACGGTGGGCAGATCGGCGCGTCCAGTGTGCGGGTCGACGGCAACGATGGGTATGTCGCTTGTCGCGCTGAGCACTGTCGGAGTGACCATGATGGCGCCGTCGATGAGCGTTCCGCTGAGCCTGCTCAGAGAACGACGCTCCCAGCCCTCGCTCTCGCGCTGTCGTGAGCCGCTGTACGCCAGAAGATCAAGCTCGGAATCGTGCAATGCTGCACCGACGCCTTTGAGGATCTCGGCGCTGAACGGCTCGAAATCGGCAACGAGCACGCCGACGACTCCGGTGCGTCGCGAGCGCATGCTGCTGGCGACGAGGCTCGATTCGTAGCCCAGCTTGTCGACGGCCTCCATGACACGCTTGATCGTCGCCGGAGCGATTCCGTAGCGTCCGTTCACTGCTTTCGAAACTGTGGCGACCGACACTCCGGCCGCCGCTGCCACATCGTGAATAGTCGCTCGTCGAGCCATGGGCAGACAGTAGCATGGAAAAGGATTTCGAAAACGTTTGACAACCTTCTGAGGCGTTGTCAGTATCGACCTACTCGATCGTGCGAGCACAGCAGCGAAAGCATGGATCGTGTGGCGTCAGCATCCCCCATCGCTGGCGCAGCACCGCGTCGTCCCTTCTGATGAGGGATGCGCTCAATGAAGAGAAAAGGTGAGACATGAAGACCAAGCGATGGCTCGCCGCGTCCGCGTCACTCGCGGCAGGGGCACTCCTGCTCAGCGGCTGCAGTGGAACCGGCGCGGCAGATGACGGCAGCACAGAGATGACGCTGTGGCACAATTCAACGACCGGCGCAGGAAAGCAGTTCTGGGTCGATGCTGCCGCAGCATTTGAAAAAGACCATGATGGCGTCACAATCAAGATTCAGGCGCTTCAGAACGAAGATCTCGACGGCAAGCTCCAGACAGCACTCAACTCAGGGAACGCACCCGACATCTTCTTGCAGCGCGGCGGCGGAAAAATGGCAGCCATGGTCGAAGCAGGCCAGCTGATGGATCTGACGGACGAGGTCTCGGACTCGGCCACAAGCGAGATATCGAAGGAGACGTTCGAGGCCGAGACATTTGACGACAAGATATGGGCGATGCCGATGGCAGTTCTGCCCGGAGGCATGTTTTACAGTCAGGACCTGTTCGACGACGCCGGGATCACAGAGAATCCCGAGACCATCGACGATCTCGTCGGTGCCGTCGAAAAGCTCAAGGACAGCGGCGTCGCCCCCATTGCTCTCGGTGCGAAAGACGCGTGGCCCGCGGCGCACTGGTTCTACTTCTTCTCGCTGCGCGAGTGCTCGTCAGACACGATGGCGACGGCAGCAGATGACATGGACTTCAGCGATGGATGCTGGTTGAAGGCGGCGCAAGACCTCGAAGACTTCGCATCGAACGAGCCCTTCAACGGGGGCTTCCTCACCACATCCGCCCAGCAGGGTGCCGGAAGCTCAGCGGGACTCGTCGCGAACCACAAGGCTGCCATGGAGCTTATGGGCGCCTGGGATCCGGGCGTGATCGGCTCGCTCACTCCAGACGAGAAGCCTCTCGCTGACCTCGCCTGGTTCCCATTTCCCGAGATCTCGGGTGGAAACGGTGAGCCCGGCTCGATGATGGGCGGCGTCGACGGGTACTCCTGCTCGGCAACGGCGCCTCCAGAGTGCGTCGAGTTTCTCAATTACCTGGCAACGGCCGATGTTCAAGAGAACTACTACAAGGCATTCAACGCGCCACCGGTGAACACCGAGGCGCAGAAAGCAGTGACCGAGCCCTACCTCAAGCAGATCATTGAGGCATACAACGAAGCCCCGTTCGTCTCGCAGTGGCTCGACACGGTATACGGGCTCAACGTCGGTAACGCTCTGAACGTCGCCGTCGTCGACCTTCTGGCAGGCAACGGCACGCCGGAAGGCATCATCGATGCCGTGACCGCAGCCGCGAAGAAAGGCTAAGGCGCATCAATAATGACCATTCGAACGCACTCACCGTCACAGCGACGCGTGAACGCAATCGATGAGTCGACGGGGGCGGGCACGATCGTGCCCGCCCCCGCACGGCGCCGCTCGAAAGGGCAGAGCTGGAGGACTCGACTCGAGATCATCGTTCTCGTAGGCCCCGCTCTTGTCATGTTCCTGTCGTTTGTGATCTTCCCCGTCGCAATGGCTGCCTATTACGGCTTCTTCCGATGGAAGGGCTACGGAGCACCCACCGATTTCGTCGGATTGCAGAACTACCTCACTATCTTTCAGGACTCCGCATTTCTCGAAGCGCTGAGCCACAACGGCATCATCGTCGTGCTCTCGCTCGTTCTGCAGGGCCCCGCCGCCATTCTGCTTGCACTGCTGCTCAACCGACGCATGCGAGGCCAATCGCTCATTCGCGTTCTCATCTTCATTCCGTACGTGATCTCAGAGGTCGTCGTGGGAACCGGCTGGGGGCTGATGCTGCAGTCGGCCGGCGCTCTGAACGGCTTTCTGGAGAAGATTGGGCTCGGCGCCCTCGCGCAGGACTGGCTCTCTGATCCGGCCATCGCGATGTGGACGCTCATGCTGATCATCACGTGGAAGTACATCGGCTTCGCCGTGATCATTTTTCTCGCCGGGCTCCAAGGAATCCCCGAAGAGCTCACCGAGGCTGCTCAGATCGACGGAGCATCCTTCTGGCAGATTCAACGCCGCATCACGCTGCCGCTCCTCGGGCCGACACTGCGCATCTGGGCGTTCCTGTCGATCATCGGATCGCTGCAACTCTTCGATCTCGTCTACATCGTGTGGGGACAATACATCGCCTCGACGGCCGGAACATCGACAATGGCGACGTACATGGTCGCGAGCGGCCGCAACTCGGGTAACTACGGCTTCGGAAACGCCGTTGCCGTTGTCATGTTCGTCATTTCCCTTGTCATTGCCCTTCTCTACCAGCGCTTCGTCATGAGACGTGACACCGAGGGCGCGATTACGGAAAGTGAGAAGTGATGGTCACCACTACGCTTCGTCCACGGCTATCACCGCGACGTGCGGGCGAGAAGCTGCGCTGGGGAAACCCCGTCGTCTATTTCATCGCGCTCATCGTGATCGCGCTCATGCTCGCGCCGATCGCATACGTCATTCTGGGCGGCTTCCGCACAAACGCGCAGATCACCACGGACCCGTCCGGGTTCCCCGCGCCGTGGGAGATCGGCAACTATCTCGACGTGCTCTTCGGCTCGGTGTTCTGGCACCAGGTGCTCAACTCAACGATCGCGGCCGTCGCGACGACGCTCGGCGCCGTCGTGCTGGGCGTGATGGCGAGCTACGTCATCGCCCGATACCCGTTTCGCGGCCGCGGCATCCTGTACTCGCTCTTTGCTGCAGGACTGATGTTTCCCATCACCGTCGCGATCACACCGCTCTACATCGTGATCAAGAACCTGGGGCTGATGAACTCTCTCGTCGGAGTGATCCTTCCTCAGATCGCCTTCGCGCTGCCGGTGACGATCATCATTCTCGTGCCCTTCCTTCGCGCGATACCCCGAGAGCTTGAGGAGGCGGCATTCATCGACGGATGCTCCCGCATCGGGTTCTTCTGGCGCATGGTCGTTCCGCTGGCGACCCCCGGCGTCATAACGACGGGCATCCTCGCCTTCATCGGCAGCTGGAATGGCTACATTCTTCCGCTGTTCATCTTGAATGACGCGGCGACCTTCACGCTTCCGCTCGGGGTGCAGGCGTTCGCCTCTCAGTACGCCGTCGACACGGCAAAGGTTCTCGCCTTCACCTCCCTGTCGATGATTCCTGCGCTCGTGTTCTTCAGCCTGTTCGAACGGCGCATCGTCGGCGGGCTCACCGGGGCGGTCAAGGGCTGAACCGATATGCACACACGTCTACGCAACACAGAAGAGAAGAGAAGAAGAGACATGGGTCACTTCGAGATGCCGCAGCCAACAGAGAAAGTGCAGGCACTGCACGCTCGGATGACGCTCGAAGAAAAGCTTGCACAGCTGGTCGGATTCTGGGTTGACCAGGGTGGCGAAGTCGTAGCGCCCATGGCCGATGAGATGGCGACGTCGAGCAAATATGACGAGGCAACGCCGCATGGCATCGGGCATCTCACCCGCGTGTACGGCACGAGGCCAGTGGATGCCGCGGAGCGCGCGACGTGGCTTGCAGGCGAGCAGAATCGACTGCGCACGCAGACCCGCCTCGGCATCCCGGCTCTCGTGCATGAGGAGTGCCTCACGGGTCTGGCCGCGTGGAAGGCAGCGACATTTCCAACCCCGCTCGCGTGGGGTGCCACGTTCGATGAGCAGCTCGTCGAAGAGATGGGCCGCCGCATCGGCGAATCGATGCGCGCTCTCGGCATCCATCAGGGTCTCGCGCCCGTTCTCGACGTGGTGCGCGATCCGCGCTGGGGTCGCGTGGACGAGTGCATCTCTGAAGATCCGTATGTTGTCGGGATGCTCGGAACAGCGTACGTTCGCGGCTTGCAGTCGCAAGGCGTCCACGCGACGCTCAAGCACTTTGTCGGGTACTCGGCATCCCAGTCGGGACGAAACCATGCGCCCGTGCACGCGGGGCCACGTGAGATCGCCGATGTTCTGCTTCCACCGTTCGAGATGGCCGTTCGCGACGGCGGAGTGCGCTCGGTGATGAACTCGTACGCTGAGATCGACGGCGTGCCCGTGGCATCCGACCCCGCCTATTTTGAGGAGCTACTGCGCGCAACATGGGGGTTCGACGGCGTCGTCGTCTCGGACTACTTTTCCGTCGCGTTCCTTCATCTGATGCACGGAATCGCCGGAGGTAAGGGGGAAGCCGCGGAGCTTGCGCTGACCGCGGGCATCGACATCGAGCTGCCAACGGGAGACGCCTATCTCGAACCGCTTGCCGAGCGCATCAGGGCAGGTGTCACCGACGAATCGATCGTCGACCGTGCCGTTCTACGCGTCCTCGCGCAGAAGGAAGAGCTGGGGCTTCTCGACGACGATTTCACATTTACACCGGAACCCGTCGACCTCGATTCACCCGAGCACCGCGATGTCGCCCGCCGGCTCGCCGAAGAATCAATTGTTCTGCTGACCAACGACGGAACCTTGCCGCTCGCGCAGACCACGGGCAAGCGCGTCGCTCTCATCGGACCGAACGCGGACTCCTCTGAAGCGCTCATGGGCTGCTACTCTTTTGCGAATCACGTGCTGGCCCACCACCCCGGGGTGCCCGTCGGCTTCGATATCCCGTCGGTTGCCGACACGCTCGCCGACGAACTTGCAGGTGCAGAGATCACTGTCGTGCACGGAAGTGACGTCACGGGAACTGACCGTTTCGGCATCGACGAAGCCGTTGCCGCCGCGCTCGACTCCGACGTGGCGATCGTTGTGGTGGGAGATCGCGCCGGGTTGTTCGGCCGCGGAACGGTCGGCGAGGGCAACGATGCTGAGAGCCTCGAGCTGCCCGGAGTGCAGCGGGAACTCGTTGAGCGCGTCGTCGCCACAGCAACTCCCGTGGTGCTCGTGCTGCTCACCGGCCGTCCGTACGCCATCGACTGGGCGATCTCGGGCAGCACACGGCCGGGTGCCGTCGTGCAGGCATTCTTCCCCGGTGAAGAGGGCGGCACCGCAATTGCCGGTGTGCTGTCTGGGCGGGTGAACCCGTCGGGGAGGCTGCCGGTGTCGCTTCCTCGTTCGGCTGGAGCCCAGCCGTACAGCTACCTGCACCCCGCACTCGGAGGAACGACAGATATCACGACGGCGACAAGCGACCCCGTGCTGCCCTTTGGATACGGGCTCTCGTATTCGACGTTCGAGCACACGGCGCTCGTCGTCGACGACATGGTGGTCTTCACAGAAGCGACGTTCACCGCTCGCGTCACAGTGCGCAATACGGGGGAGCGTCGTGGCACCGACGTCGTGCAGCTCTACGCACACGACGAGCACGCGAGTGTGACGCGCCCCGTCGCGCAGCTTGTGGGTTACGCTCGCGTTGAACTTGATGCGGGCGATTCCGTCGAGGTCTCCTTCCAGGTGCCGCCGACGCGGCTCGCGTTCACCGATCGGGAGATGCGCAAGGTCGTCGAGCCCGGGCGCATCCAGTTGTGGGTCGGGTCGTCGTGCGACGATCGCGAGACCCAGACGAGCGTTGAACTCACGGGCGAGACATACGAGATCACCGGCGCTGACGAGCGCGTCGTACACACGGAGGTGACGAGCAATGTCTCCGTATAGACGCACGGCGGCACGACGGCATCCCGAGCTACTGGCAAGATAGGTCTATGTATCGAACCCGTGACGAGGCCCTGCTCGCGCACACGAAGGTGGCACGCTTCTGGCCGCTGATCGGAGCGCTCGTCGCCGTGCTGCTCGTTGCGGCTCTGGCCGGACTCGTCCTGCTGCGCGGCACGCCGTTCGAAGCGGATGCCGAGTGGATGACGTCTGTTCGAGAGAGCCCCAACAGCATTCTGATGCACATCAGCTTCGTCATGAACTTTCTTGGCGGAGGGCTCATAGCCTGGGTGATCATTCCCCTCGGCGGAGCGGCCGCCTTCGTTCTCACGCGCAAGCCGGTCGCCGCAATCTACTGGCTGCTCTCGCTCGGACTGAGCGCTGCCGCGGTGCAGGGAGTGAAGCAGTTGGTCGGGCGCGCGCGTCCCCTCGACATGCTCGTCGTGTCAGACCACGGCTCGTTTCCGTCTGGGCACACGGCGAACGCCGCGACCATAGCTGTGGTGCTCGGGATCGTCTTTCGCCGAACGTGGATCTGGGTCGTGGGAGTTCTGGGCATCGTCGTCATGGCATTCACACGCACGTATCTCGGAGCGCACTGGATCACCGACACGCTTGCGGGAACGCTCATCGGCGTGTGCGTCGCCGTTATTGCGTGGGCTGCGCTCGGGGTTCCGCTCTTGAAAGAACAACTACGGCCGCGCCACCAGAGGAGCCCGAGATGACACTCGACGTCGGAAGGAATTGGGCGGGAAACCTCGCTTACGGGGCTGAGCGCATCGTCGCCCCCGCTACCGTCAGCGAGGTGCAAGAGGCGCTCTCCGGCGCGTCGCAGGTGCGTGCGGTCGGTTCACGGCACTCCTTCAACACGATCGCCGATACCCAGGGAGTGCTGCTCGCGACATCGCGTCTTGACTCTGCTTCCGTCATCGACGAGGTGTCCCGCACCGTCACCGTCGGGGCGGGTACACGGTACGGAGAACTCGGAGCCGAGCTGCAGCGTGCGGGCTGGGCGCTGTCGAACCTCGCCTCGCTTCCGCACATTTCCGTTGCCGGGGCCATTGCGACGGGAACACACGGTTCGGGAGATCGTGTACCGGCGCTTGCCGCTGCCGTCGCGGGGCTCGAGTTTGTCACGGCAGCGGGCGAGATCGTCACGCTGCGGCGCGGAGACGACGACTTTGCAGCGGCTGTCGTCTCGCTTGGCGCACTCGGCATCGTCACGAGCGTGACACTTGACATTGAGCCGACCTTCGAGGTGTCGCAGCACGTCTACGAGAAGCTCTCACTCGAACGAGTGCTCACCGATTTCGACGAGGTGACGAGCATGGGGTACAGCGTCAGCATGTTCACCACGTGGCGCGACCCCGACACTCTCGATCAGGTGTGGGTGAAGAGGCGAACGGATGCTGACGCGCCAGCGCCAGCGGGGGTGCTCGGCGCCCGCCCGGCCACTGTCGCCCGTCACCCGCTGCCGGGCATCTCGGCAGAGTTCTGCACGGCGCAGCTCGGGGAGCCCGGTGCGTGGATCGACAGGCTTCCGCACTTTCGACTCGACTTCACGCCCTCGAACGGCGACGAGCTGCAGACCGAGTACCTCGTGCCGCGCACGCGCATCGCTGAGGCTCTGAACGTCATGCGCGAGCTGGCACCGATCGTTGCGCCGCTGCTGCAGGTGAATGAGATTCGCACCATTCCAGCTGACGAGCTCTGGCTGAGCCCGGCGTATGGGCACGATGTCGTGGGGCTGCACCTCACGTGGTTGCCCGCACAGGCCGAGGTGGAAGCGCTGCTCGCTGACCTGGAAGAGCGTCTGCTGCCGCTTGGAGCCCGCCCGCACTGGGGCAAGCTGTTTGTCGCCGACGCGGAAGCTCTGCACGCGGCGTACCCGAAGCTCGCCGAGTTTCGGGATGTGGCCGATCGCTACGACCCCAACGGCGTCTTTCGCAACGACTTTCTCACACGCGCATTCGGCGACGTCTGACGCGCCTGCGACCACTGGACGCTCTGGGCGCGCAGCTGATCAGGCGGAGCCAGGGGTGAGCACCTGCCACATCACCCCAAAGTTGTCGCGCACCTGCCCATACGTGTCGCCCCACGGCGCGGGCAGAAAGGGCAGCTCGATGGTTCCTCCTGCCGCGGTGAACGTCTCGATCAGCGCCTCGGCCTCGGGCACGGTGTCGGTCATCGCGAGAATCGAGTAGACGGGTGAGAGCGTTGACGGCAGGTCGTCGCCGATCTCGTCTCCGGCACGCAGGTCAAGCGCGCCGCCGGTGAGGCTGGCGTGGGCGACAGCATCCGGCCCGGGCTGCACGGGGAACCCCTCGGTTGACATGCCGTCGTAGCGAAGCACCTCCAGCTCTCCGCCGAAGATGGATTGATAGAACGCCATTGCCTCGGCGGTGGTGCCGGGGAACGAGATGTACGGCGCTGTCGACAGTGACATGAGAGATCCTCTCGCGATTTTTCGTCCATCGTCGCACGATGTGGCGGCTCAGAGAAGAAGAGAGCGTGAAGCAGTCAGAGTGACATCGTGCCCTGCTCGATGCGCGTGTTGCGATCCGCGTTGCGCGAGGCTTCGAGCACGGCGATGAGCGCGACCATGCATACGGCGGCGACGGGCAGTGAGAAGGGAACCAGCGCAGACAGCCCGATCAGCACAGCCAGCGTCACGATGACGACGTTGGTCACACGGCTCAACACGTGGCGCAACGTGAGCGCCCACGTGCCGAGCAGAAAAAGGCTGACGGGCACGGTGAGTGTGGCAGCCGCAGCAACTCCCGTGATGTCGGCGGCGTTGGTATCGACGTCGATCGCCACCTCGATACCCGCCGACAGCGCGCCCGCCGCGGCGAAGACAACGAAGTGCCCGTAGCCGAAGATGAGTGACGAGCCAAAGCTTGTGATGCTGTCTGAATGCTCACGCGCAAAGTACGTCCACCACATTCCCGCGGTGAGAATGAGCCCGCACACCGCGACGATGATCAGCGCGGGAAGGTGCGCCGTGTGCTCCACGGAGTCGATCACGGCATTCGCGGACGCCAGCACGGATTCCCCGATGAGAATGAGCGTAAACAGACTGTAGCGCTCGGTGATGTGCTCGGGGTGCCACGGAGTTTGGCGACGTCGCTCGGCGATAATCGGCACGGCCAGCTCACCGCCCATCAGCACCAGAAACGACACGACGCCGCCCTGCTCGGGCAGCCAGAGCCGAGCAATCCACAGCATCTGCATGATCATGATGCCAATCGCATAGACCAGCGCCGTCTGGCGCAGATGGCGAACGGATGCTGCGGCACGCAGCCATTGAGCCACCATCGGCAGCCGCATCACGACGTAGCCGAGGGTCATAATCGTGAAGTCGCCCTCGGTCATGGCGCTGCCTGTGCCGGCAGCGAGAACGAGAGCTCCCGACATCTGCACGATCGTCAGCAGACGGTAGAACCAGTCGTCGGTGTCGAACGCCGTGGCGAACCAGGTGAAGTTCATCCACGCCCACCACACGGCGAGAAGCACCATGAGGTACGAGCCGACACCCGAGACGATATGCGCGTCGGCCTCTGCGGCATGCAGGTGGGACGACGACAGCGAGACAGAGACGACGAAGACCAGGTCGAAGAACAGCTCAAGCGGACTCGCGACACGGTTCGGCTGCGACGGATCGCGTGGGTTCATGCGAATGAGGCCGAAACGAGTGCGCATGGCGAATAGTCTTGCGCACCCAGGCCCAGTCGTGTGCTGCGACGCGCGCGCTTTGCGCCCGTAGACTCGCTGTGTGAGCAGCATCCGCCCCTATCGCCCGTCTGACATGAATGACGTTATTGACATCTGCGTGCGCACGGGTGACGGCGGCGGTGATGCGACGGGAAAATTTTCGAGAGACACTCTGCTGCCAGACGTGTACGCGGTGCCGTATATTCGGCACGACCCGGGGCTCGCGTGGATTGTCGACGACGGCGAACGCGCAATCGGGTACCTCGTCGCCACGGCAGACACACGCGATTTCGCGCGCTGGTTCGCCGATGCGTGGTGGCCCGAGGTTGCCGGCCGCTATCTACCGAGCACATCGGAGACGCCGGGGGAGCGCGGGCTGATTGAATCGGCGTCCAATCCAGCGAGGATGCTGGTCAGCGATGTTGACGCCTACCCCGCTCACCTGCATATCGACCTGCTTCCCGCCACTCAGGGGCAGGGCCTGGGGCGTCGCCTGATCGATACGCTCGTTGCGGAGTTGAGAGAACGTGGAGTCACCGGTCTCCACCTGACAGCGGGCGCGACGAACGTCGGGGCGATCGCGTTCTACGAGCGCGTCGGATTCCACGAGCTCGAACGCGATGACGGCAGCGTCACCTTCGGCATGACGCTCTGAGCCGGTGCGTTGAGCTCAACGGCTGCGCTGCGGCCGCCGCTCGAACCACGTGAGCATGTCGGGATTCGAACGCTGCAGTTCATCAAGCGTCACTGTGTTCTGCACGTGCTCGACGGGAGCGGTAACGAGCCGAGATGCCACCTGGTTAATCGACTCATCCGTCCAGAACTCACCGCGCATACGCAGCAGCAGGGCGCCGTCACTGTCGAGCACAAACATCTGCAGCACGGGATCGGTGGCGCCGGTGCGTCGCAGGCGCAGCACGATCGCACGGGCGACGTCGATCAGCTCAACGTCCCGCGTTCGGAGGAAGAACGGCACGATACCGAGCGCGGATGCCGAGATCGTGACCTTCATCATGGCAAAACGCACAGCGACAATGCCGAGAACAACCATCAGCAGAACCTGGGCGGTGAGAACCCACCAGCCGGCCCCGACGGGAACGGCGAGCCAGTAGAGGGTGAGCAAGAGCGGCACGGTGATGACGGCTACGACGAGCAGCCCCTGCCACAGCAGAGACCGTCGTGTCCGCACGACGGTTGACTCCATCAGCGCCGTTTCCCCCATTGATCCTCCCTGTCTATCTTGGTACGGATCGACGCGCTTGTCGTGTCCTCACTTTGGAGGACACGACAAGCGATGCTGTCAGTTTCTGCGGCGGAGTGCGGAGTTCGTCAGCGATGGGGGAGTGTCTATTTTCTCATCGGGAGCGAGGTCGAGCCCCGGCTTCACGATGTCGTCGATCGCATCCAGTACGTCATTCGTGAGGACGGTGTCTGCCGCGGCCAACTGTGAGTCGAGGTGGGCACGCGTCCGGGGTCCGATCAGTGCGCTTGTCACTGCTGGGTGTGCGGTGACAAATCCGAGCGCGAGCTGAATCATCGTGAGTCCGGCGTCGTCTGCCACGCGTGACAGCCTCTCGACGGCACTTAATTTCGCGATGTTCTTCGGTACGGTGAGTTCGAACCGGTCAGTCATGATGCCGGATCTCCGCGTCGTCATCTTCGCGCCCTCCCGGATCGCGCCCGACAGCCAACCCCCGGCGAGAGGACTCCACACGAGTACGCCGAGAGCGTGGCCTTGCGCTGCGGGGAGCACGTGTTCCTCGACGCCGCGCTGCAGAATCGAATAGGACATCTGCTCGGTGACAAAGCGACTCAGTCCGCGTTCCTTTGCCGCCCACTGGGCTTCGACCAGCTTGTACGCCGGGTACGTCGACGTGCCGAAGTGTCGAATTTTTCCCGCGCGTTGAAAGTCGGTCAGTGCCGAGAGCGTCTCCTCATCGCTTGTTGTCGGATCCCAGCGATGTACCTGGTACAGATCGAGGTGGTCTACTCCGAGTCGTCGGAGGCTGTCGTCGAGTGCGCGGGTGAGCCAGCGACGTGAAGCCCCCTGATGGTTGAGCTCGTCGCTCATCGGAAGGCTTGCCTTGGAGGCGAGCACGATATCGTCGCGTCGCCCGGCGATCGCAGCGCCAAGGATCTCCTCAGAGTCGCCGTGGCCGTACATGTCGGCCGTATCGATCAGATTGATGCCGGCAGAAAGCGCTGTGTCCACGATCGCCGTGGCTTCTTCCTGTGCCACGTCGCCAATCTGCCCGAAGTTCATGGCACCGAGTGAAAGCGAGCTGATGCGGATGCCGGTGCTGCCCAGAGTGCGGTAATGCATATGGTCTCCCGTGTGAGATGTTGGTGTGACTCACCCCGCTCCCACTGGCTCGACAGCGTTGGATCTGCCATCATGGGTAAGCGGAGCGTTGTTCCGTTAACTATACGGAACAATGTTCCGATTAAGCAAGAGGTTCTGTGGAGGTCAGCGATGGCAGACGTAGCGCAGCGGGCGACGCGAGCAAAGCGTGCCGATGCTCAGCGGAATGAAGTGGTTCTTCTCGAGGCTGCGGCCGCCCTTTTTGTCGAGTGCGGTGTTGACGTGCCGGTGCGCCGGATCGCCGAGAAGGCGGGCGTGGGAACAGGTACGATCTATCGGCACTTTCCGAATCGATCAGACCTCGTGATTGCCGTATATCGGCATCAAGTCGAGGACTGCGCTGAAGCGGGCCCGAGGTTGCTCGGCAGTGCTGAATCGCCGTATGCGGCGTTGGTGGAATGGGTTGATCTCTTTGTTGATTTCCTCGTCACGAAGCACGGGCTCGCGAGTGCAATGCGGAATGACGGCAAGGGATACGAGGGGCCCCACGCATATTTCATCGACCGTCTCGAGCCTGTTTGCGGTGACTTGCTCGCGGCGGCCAAGGAATCAGGGGAAGTGCTGGTCGACATCGAGGCATATAGCCTCATGCTCGGAGTCGGAAACCTGTGCGCGTATTCGGGTGGGGACGATCGTTATGAGGCCCGCATTCTCGTTGGCGTGCTCATCGCGGGACTCCAAGTGCAGCCCAGGCTCGCCCCTTAATCCAGTACATACGGCCGAAATTGGAATGCAGTAAGGAGAAACGCGAGAGGTTACTCCATCTTGTCGCGCGGCTGACGCGCCGAGTCGATTGACGCTGAATCGGTCCCTCGCAGTGGGGAGTGCTTTGAGGTCGAACGTGCAGCAACTCGACGAATAACGAGGAAGGCGACGAAGATCGCGCCCGCGACAAGGGCGACGAGCGCAACGGGGCTTGTCGCGAAGATCGTGAATGATCCGTCTGACATCAGCAGGCTTCGGCGGAAGTTGGACTCGAGAAGCGGACCAAGTACAAATGCTAGAGCGAGAGGAGCAGGTTCGAACCCGTACTTCTTCAAGATGTAGCCAACGATTCCGAAGGCAAGGGCCACCCACACATCGAACATCGTGTTGTTAACGCTGTACACACCGACAAGCGTGACGACGAGCGTAATCGGAGCAAGAAAGCGCATCGGTGCATTGAGAAGGCGCGTGAAGAACTTCACGAGAGGGATGTTGAGGGCAAGAAGCACAATATTGCCAATAAACATCGACACGATCACGCCCCAGAAGACTTCAGGGTGGCTGCTGACAAGGAGCGGTCCAGGAGTAATGCCCTGCAGAAGAAGAGCTCCGAAGATCACTGCCATTGTGGTGTTTGCAGGAATCCCCAGACTGAGCAGCGGGATGAACGAGGAGTTTGCTGCCGCGTTATTCGCGGTCTCGGGCCCGGCCACGCCTTCAATCGCCCCTCGCCCGAACCGGCTGCGATCTTTACCGAGTCGTTTCTCGAGCCCGTACGACGCCATTGATGCAATTGTGGCGCCTCCGCCAGGAAGCACTCCGAGCAAGAATCCGAGAATCGACCCTCTGGCGATTGGCCCGCTCGATGCCCGCAACTCCGCGCGGTTCGGCAGCACGCGCCCGTAGCCTAGCGCGGTCTGTGGTTTGCCTTTCGACGCCTCGACGCTCGAGATGAGTTCTCCGATTCCGAAGAGCCCCATGGCGACAGCGGCGAACGAAATACCGCTGGCGAGGTCGGGGACGCCGAATGTGAAACGGTTCGCTCCGGTCACGGGGTCTTGCCCGATCGTCGCAAGAAGAAGGCCGAGTCCAGCCACGAGAGCTCCGCGCAGAAAGGCACCATTGGTGAGGTAGGAAACGAGAATGATGCCGGCAAATGCGAGAAGTGCGTATTCGGGTGGTCCGAACTGCAGAGCCAGCTTTGCAAACGGAGCCGCGAGAAACAGAAGGCCGATAATGGCAATGGTTCCTCCGATAAAGGAACCGATGGCCGAAATGCCCAGCGCCACACCACCCTGGCCCTTCTTCGCCATCGCGTGACCATCGAAGGTCGTCACGATCGTGGTCGCTTCTCCAGGAATCTTCAGGAGCACCGACGTGATTGTTCCGCCGTACGCGGAGCCGTAGAAGATCCCGGCCAGCATAATGATTGCCGATTCGGGAGGCAGGGCGTACGTGATTGGAAGGAGCAGTGCGATAGTTCCTGCCGAACCAAGGCCGGGCAGAACACCAATGAGATTCCCGGCAAGTACTCCAATCAGGACCATGAGTAGGTTCTCTAGAGTTAATGCCGTTTGAAGACCGATGAGAATTGAGTCGAGCACGAAGACCTCAGAACTTATTATGTGGAACGCATGTCACACACGCGGTGTTGGAACGCCAAGCAAGATGAAGAAGAGGAACCAACAAGCGGCTGAAGTGATGACTGTCACTGCGGTGATTTTGATCCAGCTCCGCTCGCCCGCGAGAATCTGCCCGATCGTGAGGAGGAATGCCGACGCGACGATGAAATGAACGTGCGTCATGAGCACGATGAATACGGCCACTGCGCCGATGAGACCGATGCCGGTGAGCGAGTCGAGACTGAAGTGCTCACCTTTGCCGTCCCGGTTCACCACCATGAAGACGATTGCTGCTGCAATGATGCTGAGGCCGAGCACGAAGGGCCAGAATCCGGGGCCGGGCGCGTCCGGTGTTCCGATTCCTATCGAAACAGTCCAGGCACACGCGCCCGCCCCGAGAATGATGAAACCGATTGTCACAGCAAGACGACGAGGAATTTCCCCGGCGCGCGTCTGGGCGGGCTGCTCAGAGTCGAGCACGTGGCTTGTGTTCTCGCTTGATGAAGTCATGTCCTCCCCTTGCTCGCTACGGTCAGACATTGGTTAGAGCAGCCCCAGATCTTCAAACAGAGTTTCGTTTGTTTTCCGTTCCTTGGTGAGCTGCGAGATCATGTCGCCAGTTCTCGTCGCTGCCCGAGCAGAATAGAGCGAATCGAGAGTCTCCAAGAACTCATCAGACGCAGCGGCCTTCTCGAAAACGTCTGTCAGCTCTGTCAGTGCGGACTCATCGAGTTCGTCATTGACGTAGAGACCCTTCCAGATCGACATATTGACATCGACGTCTTGCTCAAGTGCTGTTGGGACGTCCTTAAGATACTGAGAGCGTTCCTCGCTGAAGACCGCGACGGCCGTAAGATCGCCCGATTCGACATACTGGAGAACTTCGCCTGGGTGGGCAGCGACGGCGTCAACTTGGTTTCCAAGAAGCGCAGTGAGCGCGGGAGCGTTTCCCTCAAAGGGCACCCCTGTCGCGTCTAGCCCCAGCTCGTCGAAGGTCTGGGCTTGAGCCAGTTGGGTATAGCTGCCACCGCCTGTTGTGCCGTAGGTGAAGCGATGCGATTTCTCCGATGCCAGATCGTCGAGTGACGTCCATCCGCTTCCGGAGTTCACGACGAAAACGATGTCTTCCTGGTTAAGGGATGCTACGGCTGCAAAGTCCTCCGGTGTGAACTGCACGTCCTGGAAGAACGGCATCGACGTGAAAGGACCGTTCGGAAGCATGATGGTCTCGCAGGCCTTCGGCTTCTTCTGCGCAACCTTGGTCGCGGCCGTGGTGCCGTTGGCTCCCGGTTGGTTGATCACGTTCACGGTAATCCCGGATTCGTCTTCGGCAATCTTCGCGAGTGAGCGACCTGCGGTGTCAGAGCTTCCGCCGGGGGAGTACGGGACGATCAGGTCGATTTGGTCGCAACCGGAATCTGATGCGCCTCCCGAACCTGATGTGCAGCCGGCAAGCACACTGACCAAGGCAAACGCTGCGAATGCTGCACCGGCCTTTTTACGCACCTGCCGTGAAATTGGCGCATTGGCTCCTGCTGCGTATCGCGAGCCATAACTACGGGAAATGCTCTTCATCATCGAAGCTCCTGACCTGAATGCTGTTCTGAGTACTGAACATTAGCGAATGAAAGCCGCAATATCAAGCCAACTTGAATTCATATCCAGTATGCTGAATAGTGTTCAGCGATATTGGTCTTCGACGAGGAAGTGTAGAGAAATGACGCACGGACGACCGAACGTAGTCTTCATCATCACCGACCAGCAGCGGTTCGATACCATCGCGGCACTCGGATACTCGCATGCGAAAACACCTAACCTAGATCGGCTGGTGAAAGAAGGTACCGCGTTCACGCGCACCTATGTAACGTCGCCGTCGTGCGCGCCATCCAGGGCCAGTCTCTTCACCGGTTTGTACCCGCATACGACTGGGGTGCTGAGGAACGATGATCCATGGAATCATTCGTGGGTTGAGCAGCTTGCCGAGGCTGGGTATCGATGCGTGAATGTCGGCAAGATGCATACCTACCCCTATGAAACGTCGGTGGGGTTCCACGAGCGACATGTTGTGGAGAACAAGGATCGTTCGAACCCCAAGCTTCCGTTCTTTTTGGATCAGTGGGATAAAGCGTTTATGGCGCGAGGGCTCACCAAGCCTGACCGCAGAACAAAGTATCGTGCAATGTCCGACTATAAGGATCGCCTTGGTGCGTTCGTTTGGGAAGCTCCTGAAGATCTTCACGCAGACAATTTCGTCGGCGGGTTCGCCGTGCACTGGCTTGACACGTATCCGGGCGACGAGCCCTTTTTTCTTCAGATTGGATTCCCCGGACCGCACCCACCGTACGACCCGACCCCTCGTCACCTTGATGCGTATGAAAATGAGCGGATGCCGGAACCTGCTATGACACAGGCCGACATTGAGAGCCAACCTCACGCTCTTAAGGAGCTTCGGCAGGATCACCTCGACATCGATCACGACGGAATCGTCCACCTTGAGCACCCCACAGATGAGCAGACGCAGAGACAGCGACGGCACTATATGGCCAATGTCTCGATGATCGACGAACAAGTCGGAATCGTCATTGATGCGCTTGACAGGCGTGGGGTTCTCGACGATACAGTCATCGTCTTCACCTCAGACCATGGAGACTGCCTGAACGACCATGGGCATTCGCAGAAATGGACGATGTACGAACCGAGTGTTCGCGTCCCTGCAATCGTGTGGGGCCCCACTGTGGCACCCGGACAAGTTCTCGACGGACTTGTCGCTCACATGGATCTGGGTCCAACTGTTCTCGAACTCGCAGGGCTTGTGCCGCCAGCGTGGATGGAAGCTGAGTCACTCGCGCCGGCATTGCGAGGCGAAGCCTGGCAAGGCAGGGGCGCAGTGTTCTCAGAACATGCTCGCGATGTCATTCTCTTCGGTACGGAACTGATGACGATGGTTCGTGACGATCAGTTCAAGCTCGTGGAGTTCATCGATGACGACTATGGTCAGCTCTTCGATCTGCATGCAGATCCAAACGAAGAGGTGAACCTGTGGGACGATCCGACGTATCTGGCGACGCGATCCAAACTCAGTACGGTGATCTCCCGGTGGCGGGCAGAGAGCGAGCTCAAGACCTCCACCTGGCCGAAGGCGTTCCGGTGACGGATTCGGCATCGACTGTGGCGTCGATAACGAGCATCAGGTGCCACAATGTTGTAATGAGGTCAGGATGCTGAACCACATATCAACTGTTGGAAAGGGCGTTGTGAAAGAAGCTTCCTCTTCGCGATCGGTAGTGCCCGCGCTTTCTAAAGCGATTTCGATCCTAAATTTTCTTGCAGAGTCGACGGGCGGCAAGAATCTGACGGAGATCGCAGAGGCCATCTCCTCTGCAAAATCGACAACGTCAAATCTTTGCAGAGAGCTGGAAGAGAGTCGACTCATCGCGCGCGTACCCGAGGGGTACGAGCTAGGGAGACGTACGGTGGAGCTCGGCGGAGCGTACCTGTCCAACTATGACCAGCTTCGTGATTTCTACGCTGCGTGCGCAGAGCTTCCGCATATGCGCCACGAGCTTGTCAAGGTGGCGGTACTCGATGGAACTGATGTTCTGTACTTGGCGCGCCATGAGGGGCGAGCGCCGCTGCGTCTTTCGGCGAGTATCGGCGATCGGTTTCCTGCGGCATCGACGGCTGTAGGGAATGCACTCCTCGCGGAGCTCTCGATAGACGAGGTGGAACGACGCTTCAGCGTAGCTGACGCGTTCCCCGCGTGGACGGGGCTGAGTACCCGGAATCTGGAGGATCTGCAGGGGAAGCTCGCGCTCGTTCGCGAGCGAGGATATGCCGTGGAAGACGGCGCTGTGCTCCCTGGAGTGCACGGTATTGCCGTGAGTCTTCCATCTGGAAGGGTGGGTCAAGCTTCACTCGGGCTGGGCGTTTCGTTTGTCGGCGCGACAACAGACGACGAGACACGCCACGCACTCCACGACGAGCTTCTCGAGCTTCGCGTCCGCCTCGTCAACCCCCTCCAGGTCCTCTCGAACAGGGCGACAGCCACGCGTGAAGGGTCAGCTGGTGTCTATCCGGCTTCGTCTGCCTGAGTGCGACGAATAATTTCGCGTGTGACCTGTGCGGCATCTTCCCCTTGCCTGCGTTGCACATGACGAGCGAGGTCGAGATGAAGTCCAACATCCACCATGCTCGCGTGGCTTTCGCCGAGGATACTCATATTGCGCTCGTGCAGGCTTTCGCGAATCACACCGGACAACCTGAGGAACATCGAGTTGCCGGAAGCTTCGAGGATGAGTCTGTGGAAAAGCGCGTCATTGCGCGAGAACGCGTCAGCGTCGCCTTCGACGGCGCACGTCCACAGTGCACCCGCAACACTGATGATCTGCCCAGCTAGCTCGGCCGATCCAACCTCGCTAGCGAGTCGCGCTGCATCGGGCTCAACAGCCAGTCGAACTTCGATCAGCTCTCGAATCTGTCGGGCTCGTTCAGAGGATTCGAGTCGCCAACGAATGATCTGGGGATCAAAGACGTTCCATTCGCTCTCTGGCAAGATCCGTAGACCCACACGCTTTCTCGCGCGCAGGAGGCCAAGCGATCCGAGCACTCGAGCAGATTCCCGAACAACACTTCTCGAGATACCAGTGGCGGCTTCAAGGTCTTCGACTGTGATCACGGCGTTTTCAGCGAGGCGACCATCGCAGATCGCCATCCCGAGCAGGTCGTGGACGTGCACGTAGGATTGCGCAGCGCTGGCCTCAGCCGGGCCGTTTGGGAAAAGCGATCGTCGAAGATCTGAAGGGGATACTCGCCCGCTTACTGGGGCTTCTCCTCGAGTCATGCGGCGCTCACAGGTGTGATCACCAACTCGTTCAGGCAAATGTGCTTGGGCGCGTCGAGGACGAACTGTACGGCCATCGCTATGTCGTCCGGGGTGAGCATTGCCGCCCGCTCCTCCTTGCCTGGCACATTCGGTCTGAGCGAGAGAAAGTCTGTATCGACGACTCCGGGGCACAGATGGCATGCGCGAATTCCGTCTCTGTTCAGCTCGTCGTTGAGCGTTTTGGACAGGGAGCTGAGCGCCGTTTTGCTCGCGCTATATGCGACACCGGCATCTTTCGCGAACCGCCAGCCGGCGACGGAAGAGATGAAGACGATTGTGCCGTGACCGATCTGTCGCATGCTCGGGAGCACCGTGTCGACCACGAGAGTTGCTCCCATGAGATTTGTCTGCACCACCGACGAAAAATCTTGCATTGATTGATTGTGCCAGTAACGCTGCACGCTATTGAGACCAGCCGACAGCGCAACGTGCGTCACGGTGCCCCATTCGTTCTCAATCGTCGAGTGCGCACGCGTGACGCTTTCATGGTTCGAGGTATCCATCGTGACCACCAAGCCCGTTCCTCCTCGATCAGAGATATCCCGTGCAACATCATTGAGCGAGTCGGAGCGGCGTCCAGAAAGTGCAACCTTGTATCCGCGCTCGGCCGCAGCCAGGGCAATGGCTCGCCCCATTCCGCTTCCCGCACCCGTGACCCACAAGAGCGGTGGCGACGCTTCCATATGCATTGTCCTGCTTTCTCTCGTAGTTTCACCATGATGACATAAAGTATGCTTTTATCTCAACGTGGCCGATTTTAAGTAAGAGTTAAACGTCGTCACATGGACGTCGATAGAAGGAGCAGTGTTTCTCATGCAGATTGATTTCACGGGCAAGGTCGTTGTCGTAACAGGGGCTGCAACAGGTATCGGACGAGAGATAGCGAGGCGATTCAAAGCCGAAGGTGCCACTGTCATTCCACTCGATGTGAATCACGAGGGATTGCGCGCGCTTGCGGCGGATTTCCCCAGCGAGGGGTGGAACGACGCTGGTGTTGTCTGTGACGTTCGCGATACCGAAGCTGTTCAGGAGGTTGTCGACGGCATTATTGCCGCGCACGGCCGAATCGACGTACTCATCAACAATGCCGGGGTAAATGCCGTGGGGCTTGTGGAGGACCTCGACCGTGACGTCTGGGATCGGTGCTTTGACATCAACGTGCGCGGTGTCTTCAACACGTGCAAGGCGGTTGCGCCCGCGATGAAGAAGCAGAACTATGGTCGCATCATCAACGCTGCATCGTTTGCGGCGATTATGCCAAGCATCGGTGCGTCAGCATACGCCGCGTCAAAGGCCGCGGTCGTTCAGTTCTCGCGAACTTTGGCTGGTGAGCTTGGCCCGTGGGGAATTACAGTGAACTCGTATGCTCCAGGCATGATCCCGACGGCCATGAACGGCCTTGCGGACCTGCCCGAGGGTGAGCAGTCGAAACGCCTGGACATGCTTACCGTGCGCCGGTGGGGCGAGACCGATGACATTGCAGATCTTCTGTGTTTTCTTGCTAGCGACTTCGCCGGTTACATCACCGGGACGCTGACAGATGTTAGCGGCGGAAAATTCAGCACACAAGCGCCAAGCCGGGCTTACAACGAGCGTTGAGCTGACTGGGTGCCGACCTGGCTATCCGCAAGCGGATCGACGCGTCTGACGTATCAGTTGAAACATGCTGTTCATGGTCAAAAATTGGCGGAGAATGGGGGATTCGAACCCCCGAGGGCGTTAACCCAACACGCTTTCCAAGCGTGCGCCATAGGCCACTAGGCGAATTCTCCATGGCCGCGAAAAGCGGCCTTGGTTATCTTACCTGAGACCTGGCAATGGTGCCGACCACGGCGGAGCTGCACCGGTTCGACGGCACGGTTTCAGTCTGTACAATGGATGCTGGCTCCTCGCGTGGCGCCATCCAGGCCAAATCCCCCAGGACGGAAACGTAGCAAGGGTAACCGGGCTCTGGCGGGTGCGCGAGGGGTCACTATTTTTACCCCTAAAGGTGAGCTATACTCACGTTCATGTGTGATGGTCACGAAAGGACTGACGAGGCACGGCAGTGCAGCGTCGGGAGCGCGACCGGGAGTGCCGGCACGGATGCCGATCAGCATCCGCCTCACTCGTCTCGTCGGCTCGTGCTGGGGGCCGCGTGGTCATTCGAGGTCATAGAGGCCGCTGCCGAATCCGATGTCGCTCGCGTGACATCACGGAGTGGCCGCACCAGTAGCAATACGGTGTCTGCGGCGTAGCCAGCCTGCGTGGCGCACCCGACCCTTATGGGTTAGAAACGCTTCTGCTGTGGCGTCTTCTCGGGCAAATTCGATCCCTCCCAGCCGCGGCGGATCGACCGCGATCCACGGTGCTCGTCGCGTGAGCGATACACGATGTACGGTCGGAACAGATAGCCGATCGGTGCAGAGAACACGTGCACCAGGCGGGTAAACGGCCATAGGATGAACAACAGTGTGGCACTCACGGCGTGCAGTTGGAAGAGCAGTGGCGCGTCGATCATGAGCGACGGATCCGGCTGGAACAGCAGGATGCTGCGCACCCACGGCGAGATCGTCTCGCGATAGTTGTACCCGCCACCGATGATCTGATGGGCGATCGTGGCCGCCGTACCGATCGCGATGGTGAGCGACAGGAACACGTACATGATCTTGTCCATCACGGTGGTGGCGAGAAACACGGTACCCACCGTGCGGCGCCGGAAGATCAGAATCGCCAGCCCGGAGACGAGCAGGGCAGCCGCGGCAGTGCCGAGCACCGTCGCACCCCAGTGGTACATGTGCTCGTCGATGCCGATCGCGTAGAGCCACTCCCGAGGAATCAGAAGCCCGACGATGTGCCCACCGAGCACCAGCAACGCGCCGAAATGGAACATCGGGGAGCCCAGCCTCAGCAGTCGGGTTTCGTAGACCTCGCTCGAACGACTGGTCCAGCCGAATTGGTCATAACGAAAACGCCAGATGTGCCCCACGATGAACACGGCGATTCCCGCGTACGGCAGGGCAACCCACAGTGCGAAGTCGAGGGCGTTCATGCCCCTACCTCCTCGCGCGCGGAGTAAGGCTTCAGATCGCCAAGGAAAGTCAGGCCGACGAGCTCGGTCGGTGGGCCGTCGTTCACGAGACTCAGGTAACGCTCGCGCGTGGCGTCGTCGATCTCAGGCAGTGAGGCCGCCACCGCCTCGATGAGGTGCAGGTATGGGCTCTGCATCGCAGTGAGTGCCGCGCGCAGAACCTCGATGCCGTCACGGTGAGCTGCCAGCAGGTCGATGGCGACGGGCGACGCGCTCGCCGCCGAGAATTCGAGCACAGCGGGAAGATAATCGGGCAGCTCTTCATCGCTGGGCTCACACCCGGCAGCCCGGTATGCCTCAATGAAGCGCACGAGCGCCATTCCCCGTTTGCGCGTGTCGCCGGCTGCGTAGTACGTGAGGTACATGGCGCACTTGCGCTTGAGGTCGAACGTGGCGACGAAATTCTGCTCCAGTGCTTCGGCGCCAGCATCCGCCATTGCATTCAGAAAACGGTGAAAGTGCTCCTCAATCACCAGGGGAAGGCTCGTCACGGCGTCGGCGACGGCGGGCCACGCCGCGCGTCTTTGTGCATCGGGATAATCAAGCAGAATGGATGCCGCCATGTGGGCGATTCGCCGTTGGTCTGGCGTGAGCGCCACGGGCGCAACGGGTTGAGGCAATGGTTTGACGGGACTCATTTCTCGTCTTTCGTCTTGGCCGGCGGAAACATGCCCTCGGGGCGGCCGTTGCCGTCCCAGTTGAGCAGGTTCACACGGCCCGGAGAGGACGGGCGGTCGGCAGTCTGCCGATCCTTCAGCACATGGAAATTCTCGACGGCAACAGGTTCCGGGCCGTGTCCGCTCGAGAGTCCAAGGGGACCGGCGCCGCCCATGCCTGGCCCGCCGTCGTAGTCGAGCGAACAGGCAAGCTCGTCGAGCTCACGTGCTTGTTCGGAGTGCGCCTGGGGAATGACGTAGCGCTCCTCGTACTTCGCGATCGCCAGTAGACGGTACATCTTCTCGACCTCGGCGCCTGTCATGCCCACGGCCTCGGCGATCGACTCATCGCGCCCCTCGTCGAGGTTGATGCCGCGCATATACGAGCGCATGGCGGCGAGCTTCTGCAGCGACTCCGTCACCGGGCCAAGATCGCCGGCGCTGAACAGCCCGGCGAGGTACTCCATGGGAATGCGAAGCTGGTCGATCGCGGCGAACAGGTTGTTCGCGTCTTCACCGTCGTTGCCGCTGCCGGCGACGACGTCGACAACAGGCGAAAGCGGCGGGATGTACCAGACCATCGGCATCGTGCGGTATTCCGGGTGCAGCGGAAGAGCGACGCGGTACTCATTGATGAGTTTGTAGATCGGGCTGTTCTGCGCTGCCTCGATCCAGTCTTCGGGAATATCTTCGGCACGCGCTGCCTCGATGACCGCGGGATCGTGCGGGTCGAGAATGACGTCGCGTTGCGCCTCGAGCAGATCCTTTTCGTCTTCAACACTCGCCGCCTCAAGCACCTTGTCAGCGTCGTACAGCACAAGGCCGAGGTAGCGCAGACGGCCGACGCAGGTTTCGCTGCATACCGTCGGCAGGCCCACCTCGAGGCGCGGGTAGCACAGAGTGCACTTCTCCGCTTTGCCAGTCTTGTGGTTGAAATACACCTTCTTATATGGGCATCCAGACACGCACATGCGCCAGCCGCGGCACTGGTCTTGGTCGACGAGAACGATGCCGTCTTCACTGCGTTTGTACATGGCGCCCGACGGGCATGACGCAACGCACGACGGATTGAGGCAGTGCTCGCAGATACGCGGAAGGTAGAACATGAACGACTGCTCGAATTCCATGGCGACGTGGTCGCTCATGTGCTTGAGGATGGGATCTTCCTGCACCGTCTCGGGCGAGCCGCCGAGATTGTCGTCCCAGTTGGCCGACCAGCCAATCTTCATGTCGTCGCCGGTCAGCAGCGACTTCGGCTTCGCTACGGGAGTGTGTTCGCCCGCGGGAGCGTTCAGAAGCATGTCGTAGTCATACGTCCACGGCTCGTAGTAGTCCTCGATCTCAGGCAGCTTCGGGTTGTAGAAGATGTTCGCGAGTTTTTGGATGCGGCCACCCGACCGCAGCTTGAGCCTGCCGCGTTTTGTGCGCACCCAGCCGCCGCCCCACTTCTCCTGATCTTCGTAACCGCGCGGGTAGCCGACGCCGGGTTTCGTCTCGACATTGTTGAACCACACGTACTCGACGCCTGTTCGGTTTGTCCACGCCTGCTTGCACGTCACCGAGCAGGTGTGGCACCCAATGCATTTGTCGATATTCATCACCATGGACATCTGAGCCATGACACGCATCAGTATTCGACCTCCTGGCTGCGACGGCGAATCACCGTCACCTCGTCTCGCTGGTTTCCTGTTGGTCCGAGATAGTTGAATGCAAAAGAGAGCTGGGCGTAGCCGCCGATGAGATGGCTCGGTTTGAGCAGAACACGCGTTAGTGAATTGTGGATGCCGCCGCGCATGCCGCTCGTCTCGGTTTTCGGCACATCTACCGTGCGGTCCTTTGCGTGGTACATGAACACCGTGCCCTCCGGCATCCGGTGCGACACGATGGCTCGGGCGACGACGACACCATTGCGGTTGTACGACTCGATCCACTCGTTGTCGCGCACACCGATCTTGTCGGCGTCCTGCGGCGACATCCAGATGGTGGGGCCTCCGCGGCTGAGCGAGAGCATGAACAGGTTGTCCTGGTACTCGGAGTGAATCGACCACTTGGAGTGCGGCGTCAGGTAGCGCACGGCGACCTCGGCCCTCCCGTGTGAGCCAGGGGCACCTGTCGCCGCCGTCGAACCGACCTGCGAATCGCCGTAAAGCCGGTAGAGGTCGAGTGGCGGACGGTAGATCGGCAACGCTTCGCCGAGTTCGAGCATCCAGTCGTGATCGAGGTAGAAGTGCATTCGCCCCGTGAGTGTGTGCCACGGCTTCTTATGCTCGACGTTCACTGCGAAAGCTGTGTAGCGACGGCCGCCGTGCTCGGAGCCTGACCACTCGGGCGAGGTGACGACGGCAACCGGCCGCGACTGCACATCGGGGAACGTGATGCGTGTCTCTTCCGTTCCCGCCGCGAGCTCCTCAAGGCTGGACTGACCCGTGTGCGCACCGAGCTTCTCGAAGCCCTGCAACGCGAGTCTGCCATTTGTCGTTCCCGAGAACGCCAGCACCATCTCGCACGCGCGCACGTCACTGTCGAGGCGTACGCTGCCCGCGTACGGGCCAGTCTGCACCAGCCCGTTAACGCGCCCGAGCTTCTCAATCTCCGGTGTCGGGTCGTAGGTGATGCCCTTCGTCTGCATGCCGAGCTTTGCCGTGAGCGGCCCGAGGGAGCCCATCTGCTCAGCGAGCTTCGAATAGTCACGTTCGACCACAATGAGCTTCGGCATTGTCACACCGGGCACGAGCGGCGCATCGTCGGTGACGGTGCCGTTTGGCGTGGCCATCGCGTCGGCTGTGTCGTGCATGAGCGGTGCAGCGACGAGGTCTTCGCGCACGCCCAGATGGGTCGTCGCCATGTCGCTCATTTTCTTCGCGAGCGTGTGGAAGATGTCGAAGTCGGTGCGTGTCTGCCACGGCGGCTGAATCGCAGGGTTGAACGAGTGAACGAACGGGTGCATGTCGGTAGACGAGAGGTCGTGCTTCTCGTACCACGTTGCTGCGGGCAGCACGACGTCAGAAAACAATGTTGTGCTCGTCATGCGGAAGTCGGCGGTGAAGAGCAGATCGAGTTTGCCCTCGGGCGCTTCGTCATGCCACTGCATGGTTCGGGGCCGACGGTCGCCCTCCGCCTCGGGAGCGCGTACCGCGGCATCCGTTCCCAAGAGATGCTTGAGAAAGTACTCATTTCCCTTTCCCGACGAGCCGAGGATGTTGCCGCGCCAGATGCTGAGAACACGGGGAAAGTTCTCGGGGCTGTCGGGGTCTTCGCATGCGAAGCTCAGGCTGCCGTCCTTCAGACTGTCGACCACGTACTGCTGGGGCTCGACGCCCCGCGCTCTGGCCTCATCGACGATGTCGAGCGGGTTTCTGTTGAAGGTGGGATAGCTCGGCATCCACCCGCGTTTCGCGGACTCCACCATGCAGTCGGCCGTCGTGCGATTGGCAAACGTGCCGTTCGCGAGCGGCGAGGCGAGCTGATCGGCGGGCAGACCGTCGTAGCGCCACTGGTCGGTGGCGAGGTACCAGAATGCGGTGCCGATCATGTTGCGTGCGGGGCGTACCCAGTCGGCGGCAAGCTGGTACTGGTTGTACCCGGTGAGCGGCCGCACTTTCTCTTGACCGACGTAGTGCGCCCATCCGCCCCCGTTGACGCCCTGGCATCCGGTGATCGTGGTGAGGGTGAGGAAGGTTCTGTAGATGGTGTCGGAGTGGAACCAGTGGTTCGTGCCGGCGCCCATGATGATCATGGAGCGGCCATTGCTGCGCTCGGCGTTGTCGGCGAACTCACGGCCGATACGGGCGACCTGCTCGGCGTTCACCGAGGTGATCTCTTCCTGCCACGCGGGGGTGCCCGGCGTCGTCGGATCGTCGTACCCGGAAGGCCAGGTTCCGGGAAGGCCGTCCCGGCCGACACCGTATTGCGCAAGCAGCAGATCGAACACGGTTGTCACCGTTTGACCGGCGACGGATGCCGTCGGCACGCCGCGCCGAATGACGCCAGTTCCGCCCGTGTGCTCGTCCCCTTCGCCCGGCGTGATGTCGAAGCGCGGCAGATCGATCGCGGCAGTCTGACCCGACCACGCGGGAGAGTGCATGATCGACAGCAGCGGATCGACGTCGCCGAGGTCGAGGTTCCAGCTTCCCGTGTCGGCGTCGCTGAAGCGGTGCCCGAGTGAGCCGTTGGGAACGACGGGGGAGCCGCTCTGATCGAGCAGAACTGTCTTGAACGCGGGGTTGGCCGTGGCGGCATCCTGACCGCCGAGATCGGAGGCCGTCACGAATTTGCCCGGAACCCAGGCGTCGCCCCGTTTCTGCAGGGCAACAAGGTACGGAGCATCGGCGAAGCGCTTGAGGTAGTCGTTGAATCGCGGAGTCTCGCGGTCGACGAAGAACTCCTTCAGAATCACATGCCCCATGGCCATGGCCAGCGCCCCGTCGGTTCCGGGGTGCGGTGCGAGCCATTCATCGGCGAACTTCGAGTTGTCTGCGTAGTCGGGCGAGACGGTGATCACCTTCTGCCCGCGATAGCGTGCCTCCGTCATGAAATGCGCGTCGGGCGTGCGGGTGACGGGAACGTTAGAGCCCCACATCATGAGGTAGGCGGCGTTGAACCAGTCGGCGGATTCGGGAACATCCGTCTGGTCGCCGAACACCTGCGGGCTGGCGACGGGTAGATCGGCGTACCAGTCGTAGAACGACTGCATTGTGCCGCCGATGAGGTTGACGAAGCGGGCGCCGACGCCGTGGGAGACCATGCTCATCGCGGGGATCGGTGAGAACCCGGCCACCCGATCGGGCCCGTACTTCTTGATCGTGTGCACGTGGGCTGCGGCGATAATCTCGGCAGCCTCTTCCCAATCGGCTCGCACGAGTCCGCCCTTGCCGCGAGCCCGCTTGTACGCGCGTGCCTTCTCGGGGTCGCTCGTGATCTCCTCCCACGCGGCGACCGGGTCACCGAGGCGCTGCTTGGCCTGCCGGTACATCTGCAGCAGCACTCCGCGCACGTACGGGTAGCGCACGCGGGTGGGCGAGTACGTATACCAGCTGAACGCTGCGCCGCGGGGGCATCCTCTGGGCTCATACTCTGGGGAGTCGGGGCCGACGGACGGGTAGTCGGTCTGCTGGGTCTCCCACGTGATGATGCCGTCTTTCACATACACCTTCCACGAGCAAGATCCCGTGCAGTTGACGCCGTGGGTCGATCGGACGACCTTGTCGTGCGACCAGCGATCGCGGTAAAAGGAGTCTCCGGCGCGCCCGCCCCTCAGATACACCGAACGCAGGTCGTCTGACACCTCGCCCGGGCGCAGGTAGCGGCCGAGGTTCACGAGCGAGTCAGCGAGCGGACCGTCAGTACGAGCTCCGCTGTCAGTTCGGCTGGGTGCCGTGGGTGTGCGCTTCGCCATGGGGACCTGACCTTTCATCGTTCGTCGTGCTCCAGCATCCGGTGCGGTTGTCGGCGTGCATCAACTCGGCTTCTCCGCCCTGGGCCGGGCGTAGTACCACCAGGCGAGCCATGTGCAGAAGCCGCACCAGACCGCGCAGATGATGAAGAAGACCATCGGGCTCATCACAGAGAGGGCCATGCCGACGAGAAACGGGCCGAACGAGCCGATGGATGCTGTCCAGCCGATTGTTCCGCCCGCCTGCACCTTCGTGAAGATCATGGGCATCTGCTTGAACGTACCCGCGTTGGCGAAGCCCGAGAAGAAGAAGATCAGCAGCATTCCGGTGAGAAAGCCCCAGAACTCGTCGACACTCGACGGCGTGAGAAAAAACAGGGTGACGATCGTGCCCGCTGTCATGCCGGCGCCGCCGATGAACGTGAACTTCGCTCCGCCCCATCTGTCGCAGAGCGGACCGCACGCTGCACGGATTCCGGCACCGAGCAGCGGGCCGATCCACGCCCACGCGAGCGGGTTGGGAGCATTGTCGAAGCCGCCATAGACGTGTGCGATGATGAGGCCGGTCTGCGCCGCGAGTCCCGAGAACGCGCCGAACGACATGAGGTACAGCGCCGACATAATCCAGGTGTGCTTGAGGCCGAAGATGTTCATCTGCTGCCGAAAGTTGGCCTTCACGGGAACTCGGCGCAAGAACACGATGCCGGCGATCGCGGCGAGCAACACCCACGGCACCATCACGAGACCGCCGTTGTGCAGCCAGACGAGGGTGCCGTCCGTCTGCGACTGCGGGGTCAGAGCGGCGGTTCCAAGGAGGCCGAAGCCGACGACCCACGGAACGAGAAACTGCACAATGCCGATTCCGAAGTTGCCAATGCCGGCCTGCAAACCGAGAGCCGTACCTGACAGCCGCTTAGGAAAGAAGTAGCTCGTTGACGCCATGAGGCCGCTGAAGCTGCCTCCGCCGACGCCTGCGCTGAACGACAGGAGCATCAGAAACCAGAACGGAATCGTGGGGTCGCGCACCACGAACGTCCAGCCGAGCAGCGGAACGAGAAGCAGCAGCGCCGAGAGCGCGACAAGTGTGCGGGTGCCGAGAAGCGGCGGAAGAAACATGAAGATCAGGCGAATAAGGCCGCCCGCGAGCCCGGGGAGGGCCACGAGCCAGTAGAGTTCTTGGTCGCTGAGTGAATAGCCGATGTCGTTGAGGCGCGGTGCAATGGCGCTGACGAGATACCAGGTGGCGAACGCCAGGATCATCGTGTACGTGGTGATCCAGAGTGTGCGCCAGGCGAGTCTGCTGTCCCAGGTCTCTGGCTGTTCTGGATCCCAATTCGACAGGTCGGGCTTCAAACGGAGGGCATCGTCGTTCATGCCCGTCGTCGAGTCCACGTTTCCTCCTTCAACCGCGTGGCGCTGCAGTCGAAATCAGTGTCTGTGCTTCTAAAAATGGAGCCTATCGAGGGCCGACGTGGTTAGGACAGCCTAAGTTCTCTGAGCTAGCGGTCGGGATAGAACCCCCGGATGCTTTGAGTTTTGCCGGCAATCGGGATGCCCGCGCGCGTAACCACGGTGCTTACACAGACGTTCATTCGAGTGGCCGATACGCGTCGTGATCATCGACATTGTGCATGCTGCGGACATTGTGCAGAGGTGCGCGGATGCACGTTGTCCACAGGTGCGCACGATTCAGCGAGACCGGGTGCGCACCGCGCAGCGAGGCTGAGCGTTGCCTACACTTGCGGTATGGAACACGCCTCATCGAGAAGGGTCGCCCGAGTCATCACTGTGTCGGATCGCGCCAGCACCGGGCAGCGCGAAGACAGGTCGGGGCCAGCCGCCGAAGCGTTGCTTGAGGAGGCCGGATGGACGACAGATGTTCGGGTCGTTCCCGATGACATCGACGCGATTACGGGGAGCATCCGCTCAGCCATCGACGCCGGATGTCGGCTCGTCGTCACCACGGGCGGCACGGGCGTTGCACCTCGTGACGTCACACCGCAGGCGACGGCTCCTCTGCTGCGGCTCGAACTGCCGGGCATCGCCGAGCAGATTCGGCGCGTGGGCGCCGAGAACGTGGCTGGGGCGATTCTCTCTCGCGGTGTGGCCGGGGTGCTCGGCACAGCGCTCGTCGTGAATGTGGCGGGCTCGACCGGGGCGGTGCGCGACGGCATCCCGGTAATACTCTCGGTCGCCGACCACGTGCTGAGTCAGCTGGACGGAGGCGACCACTGATGATCGTGTTGACCCGTGTTTCTGAGACTCCGCTTGATGTCACAGGGCACATGGATGCTGTCGCGCACGACTCGCAGGGTGCGACGGCATTGTTTGTCGGAACCGTGCGTGACAATGACCCGGATGCAGTGGGCCGTGTCGCCCGGCTGGAGTACAGTGCGCACCCCGATGCCGACGCCGTGCTCGCCGAGCTGGCGGCGTCGGCGGATGCTGAGGGGCTGCGCATTGCCGTGAGTCACCGCATCGGCAGCCTCGCGATTGGTGATGCGGCGATCGTGTGTGCCGTGTCAAGCGTTCACAGGGCTGAGGCCTTCGACGTCTGCCGCGCTCTCGTGGAGTCTGTCAAGGCGGAGCTTCCGGTGTGGAAGAAGCAGATTGAAGCAGACGGCAGCTACGGCTGGGTGGGTCTCGGCCGCCTGGCGTAACGGGGCGCTCGCGGCTGGCTGCCGCGCAGAATCCGGTGTGGGGGTTTTCGCCGTCGGACGGTCGGTGTACCGTGTGGCGCATGAACGACACAACGACGTCTCGCAATGATGATTCGACACCAAGCGCAGCGGTTCGTGACTGGTTGCTCGATACCGACCCCGCTCTGCGATGGCAGGTCGAGCGCGACATCACCCGGGCCCCCGGTGAGACGTGGCAGGCGACGCGCTCGCGCGTGGCGACTGAGGGATTCGGCGCGCGGCTGCTCGCGGAGCAGGATGCTGATGGGCAGTGGGCGGGAGGCGCATACTTTCCGGCAGGCTACTTCGGCAGCCCCGAAGCCGACGAGCCGGGTCAGCCGTGGACGGCGACGACGTGGACCCTCAAGGACCTGCGCGAGTGGGGTCTTGATGCCGAGGTGCTCGAGGGAACAGCCGAGAAGCTGGCGGCAAACAGCCGCTGGGAATACGAGAACCTGCCGTACTGGGGCGGCGAGGTTGATGTGTGCATCAACGCGTTCACGTTAGCGACCGGTGCGTGGCTCGGCGCCGATGTGTCGCAGCTTGCGGCGTGGTTTCCGGCGCATCGACTCGCCGATGGCGGGTGGAACTGCGAAGCGGAGGAGGGGAATTCGACGAGATCGTCGTTTCACTCAACGTTGAATGCGGTCAGAGGGATGCTGGCGTACGAGAAGATCACCGGTGACGCGAGCCTGCGGGACGCGCGTCACGGCGGGGAGGAGTACCTGCTGTCGCGGCAGCTGATGTATCGAGAGTCAACGGGGGAGCGGGTCGGCGAGTTCATTGATCAGTTCATCTATCCGGATCGGTATCGGTACAGCGCCTTGGCCGCGCTCGATCATTTTCGCGATGCGTGCCGTCACGAGGAGACGCCGCCTGACCCTCGCCTCGCTGAGGCTGTCGACGTGGTCAGGGGAGAACGGCAGCCGAACGGGACATGGCTGCAGGATGGTCGGATGCCTGGGCGCGTCTGGTTCGATATCGACGTCGCTCCGGGGCAGCCATCACCCTGGCTGACGCTGTTTGGAACGCGTGTGCTCGACTGGTGGGATCACGAAACGTGACGTCGTGAACGGAACGGCCAGCCGTCCGGAGAACGACACAGCTCGCAGCATCCGCGTCATATTTCATTTGTGACGCGTAACATCCGTGACAGCAAGTGCTTGTCGGTGCAAGTATTTACACATGATCACTTCGCTTCCCATTCTCGACATGTCCCGCCTCGACGCCGGTGCCGATGAGGCCGCTGCGTTCCGCCACGAACTCCGTGAGGTAACGCACGACGTCGGCTTCTTCTACCTGGTGGGGCATGGCGTTCCGCAAGAGCTCATCGACGACGTCGTCACGGTGTCACGGCGCTTCTTCGATCTGCCCGCCGAGCAGAAACTCGCGATCGAGAACGTGAACAGCCCGCAGTTCCGCGGCTACACGCGTATGGGCGGCGAACTCACGGCGGGCGAAGTTGACTGGCGCGAGCAGATCGATGTGGGGCCCGAGCGCGACGTGGTGCCTGCCGGCGACGGCATCGCCGACTACTGGCGCCTCGAGGGGCCGAACCAATGGCCGTCCGAGCTTCCCGAACTGCAGAAGACGGTGACCGAATGGACGGACCGCCTCAATGAGGTAGCGCTACGGTTGTTGCGGACATGGGCCGTCTCACTCGGAGCCCCTGAGAACGCCTTCGATGAGGCGTTCGCCGACGATCCGTTCTCTGTGCTGAAGATCGTGCGCTACCCGGGCGAATCAGATCCCGAGCCCAAGCAGGGCGTCGGCCACCACCGCGACGGTGGCGTGCTGACGCTGCTGCTCGTTGAGGAAGGAAAAGACGGACTTCAGGTCGAGCACGAGGGGGAATGGATTGACGCTCCCAGCGTGCCCGGAGCGTTTGTCGTGAACATCGGTGAGATGCTTGAGCTCGCCACGGGCGGATACCTCAAGGCAACTCTGCACCGCGTGATCTCACCGCTGAAGGGCACCGATCGTATTTCTCTGCCGTTCTTCTTCAACCCGCATCTCGACACGCGAATGCCCCAGCTTGAGCTCAGCCCAGAGCTCGCAGCGAAAGCGCGCGGCCTGTCGGTCGACCCGACGAACAGCCCGATTCTCGAGACCTACGGAGACAACGCGCTGCGCTACCGACTGCGGGCGCACCCGAACGTCGCCGACGTGCACCACGGCGATCTGCTCGCCCGGGCGTAGCCGCGGCGCTTGGCGGTGACCCCCGGGCGGAGCGCTATCCGCCGGCGAACGGCGGCAGAACGTCGACCGTGGCGGCATCCGGAATTTGTGCATCGTCGCCGAGGCGCGACCCGTTGACCATGAGTGAGCACCGCCCGAGAACGCCGGCGAACTCTGCGCCGTGCGACTCGGCCAGGTGCTGCTTGAGCGCACCAACAGTGGATGCCGCGTCAAGCTGCAGCTCGTCGCGGCCCGCGGCATCCGCGGCCCCGGCGAAATAGCGAACGCGAATCATGACGCTCTCCGTTCCACGAGCTC
Organism: Paramicrobacterium chengjingii; assembly: GCF_011751765.2. GTDB lineage: Bacteria > Actinomycetota > Actinomycetes > Actinomycetales > Microbacteriaceae > Paramicrobacterium > Paramicrobacterium chengjingii. Next base: position 2,437,078 of record NZ_CP061169.1, on the reverse strand, counting down.
AAGTGTCGTGCGCACGGCATCGTCGAGGGCGGCTCCGCGTGCGACAGCCATGCCGACAAGATACGTCGATACGGGCCCGGCCGGGCGGGTGACTCCGTGCGCGACGTCGCGCGTGAGGTCGAGAAGTCGCGACGTCGGCACCGTGCTCGCATCGATGCCGAGCGCCGTGGCGAGCTCGACAATCCACTCGTCGAGCTCAGCAGGTGTGTCAGCCATGGGTGTCCTCTCTCTTGCTTCGATAGTCGTCGATCGCCGTCCAGGTATCAAGGTCAGTGCTGGCACCGGACTCGTCGGGCACATCGTGCACGCGGATGTTGGCGAGTAACTGCCTCATGGATGCTCCCGCCGTGTCCGGCAGCGCGCCCACAGCTGAACGCAGCGATGCCGTGCGGTAGCGGCCCGCGAGCCACTGCCGCCTGCCCGCGGCGTCGACGAGTACCGCGGCGTCGAAGTCCGGCGGGATTGCCGCGCTCAGCGTGGCGACGACCTCGGCAGCGCGCGGCAGATCGCACGCGAGCAGCCACGTCTCGTCGGGCTGGTTCGGGGCCCGACGAGGGTGCCGGGACGAGGGGAATGTGCTGGCACAAGGACGATTCTCGAATTTCGCCCTCGTGCCGGCACAGTTTCCTCGTGCGAGCACGGTGTCAACCTCGAGCGCCTTGAGTGCTGCGTCGATGGCGGCGACGGGTCCCGTGAACGGCGGATCTTCGCGCACCAGCGTCATCGCCGTGCGGCCGGGTGTCGTCGCGAGGTGCGGCGGGCCGACGACAATGACAGGGGCGCACCCCACGACAGCGGCGAGGGCGTGGTCAAGAAGCATCCGGCCGTCGATTTGGATGCTCGCTTTGTCTGCGCCGTCGAGTCGTGAGGCGCGGCCGCCCGCAAGAACGATCGCCGCGTGTGGCTGCGCCGCGGCATCCGGTGTCGCCGTGTCGTGCGCAGTGTTCTCAGGCACCGCGCGCCCAGTCCCCGCTCTTGCCCCCCGTTTTGCGATGCAGCTCGATGCTCTCGATCGACGTTGCCTTGTCGAGGCCCTTCACCATGTCGACGACGGTGAGGGCGGCGACGCTCACGGCAGTGAACGCTTCCATTTCGACGCCTGTGCGGTCTGCGGTGCGCACCGTCGCCTCAATGGCGACGCCTTCGTCGCGCACCTCGAGCTCGACGGCGGCACCGTGCACGCCGATCACGTGGGCGAGGGGCAGCAGCTCTGGGGTGCGCTTCGCCGCCTGAATGCCGGCGATGCGTGCGACAGCGAGCACGTCGCCCTTGGGCGTTGTGCCGTCGCGCAGGGCAGCGATGACATGCGGGGCGCAGCGCACGAAGCCGCGGGCGGTGGCGCTGCGTACCGTGGGCGTCTTCTCGGTCACGTCGACCATGCGCGCCTGGCCGCTTTCGTCGAGGTGGGTGAACGGCTGGTCGGCGTTCTGCGCGCCCATCACGAGAGCACCATCACAGTCACAGCATCTCCTTCGTCGACGTGGTCGATATCGGCGGCAACGATTGCAAGCCCCTCGGCATCTGCCAGCGAACTGACCAGGTGTGAGCCGCTGCCGCCATGTGAGGCGGGCTGCACGATCTGGTCGTTGAAGATCACCGGCAGAATCTGAGCGCGACCGGCGGGGGTGCGCCAGCCGATGGCGGCCGCCCGCGTGACGCGTGGGCGGTCGATGTCGGCGTGCCCGGCCATCGCACGCAGGGCGGGGCGCACGAACATCTCGAACGACGCGGCGACGCTCACCGGGTTGCCCGGAAGACAGAACACGAGGGTGTTGTCGAGCACTCCGAACCCCTGCGGTTTGCCTGGTTGCATGGCTACGCGATCAAAGCGAATGGATGCTGTGCCATCAAGCACAGCCTTCACAACGTCGAATGCGCCGACGCTGGCGCCGCCCGTCAGCACGATCGCATCGCTCACGGCGCGCGCCTCGTCCACGGCGGCCCGCAGTGCGTCGTTGTCGTCGGGCACAGTCGTCGACGACGTCACCTCGACCCCCGACGCACGCAGCGCAGCCGACAGCAGAATGGAGTTGGACTCGGGAATCTGGCCGCGCGCGGGAGTTGCGGCGGGGTCGATCAGCTCTGAGCCGGTGGAGATCACGGCGACTCGCGGGCGGCGATGCACCGAGATGGTGGCGTACCCCGCGGCGGCGATCGATGAGAGCTGCCACGCCCCGAGTTCAGCGCCGGCGCTCACGGCGATGCTTCCGGCTTCGGCGTCGCTTGCCTTTCGACGAATGTGCGCGGAGGCGTGCGGCTGCTCGGTGATGGTGATGAACTCGGGCGGCGTCTCGGAGATTGACGTTCCGATGTCGGTGTTCTCAAGCGGCACGATCGCATCGGCGGCGCTCGGAACGGGCGCCCCGGTCATGATGCGCACCGCCTCGCCGACGCCGAACGACGGGTCTTCGGCCGAGCCGGCGGCAACATCGGCGACAATGCGCAACCGCGCCCCAGCGACAGCATCGTCTCTGTGCACGGCGTAGCCATCCATCGCCGAGTTGTCGAACAGCGGCACGGGCCAGCGGTTCTGCACGTCTTCCGCCAGCACGAGCCCGAGGGCGTCGCGCAGCACAACGGAATGAGTCGGCAGCACCCGCGCTTCAGCGAGGATGCGCTCTCGGTGCTCGTCGATGCTCGTCAGCTGTGGGCCGGTGGCGCACGCGTCGTGCTGGTGTTGGCCGTGCTCGTGCGGATGCTCGCGCTGTCCGTGCTCGTGCCCGCTCATGCGTGACTCCTCTCAGAACGCTCTGCGCGTTCGGACCACGCGGCGTAACCGCCGTCGAGCAGCCGAATGTCGGCGTCGGGGTATGCTGCCGCAAGCGCTCGAGCTGCAGAGCGTGCGCGCGGGCCCACCTCGCAGAACACCACGACAGTGTCGTGGATCTCAACGGATGCGGCATCGCCGAGCACCTGCGACAGGGGAACGGAGATGGCCCCGGGGATGCTGCCACGGGCAAACTCGTACGGCTCGCGAACGTCGAGCAACGTCGCGTCGGCGACATCGTTGAGGTCGTCGAGCGCAACGTGCGGCGGTCTGCGCGGCGTCGCCGGGCTCGGCAATGCCGGTGCAGCGCTCTGCCCTGACGCATCCGGAACCACAGGCACTTCGCGCTGGCGCTGCCCAAGCGCATCCAGCACGAGCATGCGTCCGAGCAGAGCGTCTCCGATTCCACAGATGAGCTTCACTGCCTCGGTGACGAGAATGCCGCCTAGCTGGCCGCAGAGCGCACCGAGCACTCCCGCTTCTGCGCACGACGGAACCTCGCCGGGCGCCGGCGCGACGGGGAACACATCGCGCAGCGTAACGGCCGGCCCCGTCGGCGGCCGCGACCAGAACACGGTGGCCTGCGCGTCGAAGCGCAGCACGGAACCCCACACGAGGGGGATGCCGAGAGCGGCGCACGCGTCGGCGACGGCGTATCGCGTGTCAAATGTGTCGCTGCCGTCGATGATGAGGTCGTAGTCGGCGAAGATCGACGCCGCATTGTCGGCGGTGAGATGCTCGCGATGCTCGATCACCCGCGTGTGCGGAGAAAGCGACCGGACTCGGTCGGCCGCGACGCCCGACTTCGGCTTACCGACATCTGCCGACGAGAAGATCACCTGTCGCTGCAGGTTGCTGGCATCAACGACGTCATCGTCGACGATTCCGATGGTGCCTACGCCCGCAGAGGCGAGGTAGAGCAGCACGGGGGAGCCGAGGCCTCCCGCGCCCAGAACGCCGACACGTGCAGCGAAGAGGCGACGTTGCCCCGGTTCGCCCAGTTCGGGCAGGCGCAGCTGCCGGGCAGCACGTTCGCGTTCTCCGGCGGGAAGCCGGTCTGCGGGCGCGACGAGAGGGGGAAGAGCCATGCATCAACGCTAGCGCGAACGACAGGGGAAAGCTCGTGATGAGACCGTGAATACCATCAGCGCAGCGTCGAGTTCATTTCACACTATGAAATCACAATTCCATATCTTCGCCGTTGGTCCTCAATTAACTCCGCAGATGCGGTGTTATTCTGCACATATGACCGCATTTCGCATCAGTGAGGCTGCGCCGCTTCTCGGAGTGAGCGACGACACGTTACGTCGGTGGATCGATTCGGGGCAGCTGGCATCGGGGCGCGACACCGCAGGTCGCATCGTTGTAGAGGGTGCAGACCTCGCTACGCATCTGCGCGACTCCGCCCACGGGCCCGACGATCCGGTGCACCGGGCCTCGAGCGCGCGCAACCGATTTGTGGGAATCGTCACCAATGTGATCTCCGACACGGTGATGGCGCAGGTGGAGCTGCAGTGCGGCCCCCACCGCGTCGTCTCGCTCATGTCGAGCGAAGCGGTGCGCGATCTCGAACTCGAGGTCGGCTCGCTCGCTACCGCTGTTGTGAAGTCGACGACCGTGATCGTCGAGACCGCCCGTGAGAACTGAACAGGAGAAGGCTCGTCAATGAAACCTCCGTCGCGACGCATCACAGCGTCACTCGCTGCCGTCGCTGCTACCGCGCTCGTTTTCACCGGATGCTCGAACACGGCGTCGCCTCAAGAAGACAGCGCGACGGCATCCTCTCCCCTGATCATTTTCGCCGCGGCGTCGCTTCAGGGCTCTTTCGACGAACTCGCTGAGCGTTTCGAGGCGGAGCATCCCGAATACCCCGTCGACCCGATCGTCTATGACGGCTCCCAGGCTCTCGCCACGCAGATCGTCGACGGCGCCGACGTCGACGTGATCGCGTTCGCCAACGAGCCCAGCTTCGAGCCCGTCGCCAATGCCGACGCGGCAGATCAGAGCACGATCTTCGCGACGAACACGCTGCAGATCGCCGTCGCCCCCGGCAACCCGCAAGGCATCGACGACCTTGACGATCTCGCAAGCGGCGACCTCTCTGTTGTGTTGTGCGCCCCCGAGGTGCCGTGCGGCGCCGCTTCGCAAACGCTTCTCGACGATGCGGGTGTCAGCGTGACGCCCGTGAGTGAAGAGACGAACGTCACCAGCGTCGTCACGCGGGTGAAGAACGGCGAAGCGGACGCCGGGCTTGTCTACGCCACGGATGTCGCCGCTGCGGGCGACGAACTTGAGGGCATCACCCCCTCGAACGCGGATGCTGCCGTCAACCGGTATCCGATCGCGGTGTCGAACAACGCGCCGTCGCCGGATGCTGCCCAGTCGTTCGTCGACTATGTGCTCTCTGACGCGGGGCAGAAGATTCTCGCCACGTACGGCTTCGGATCGCCGTGACCATTCCGCGCGGGCTCTACATTCCGGCGATCGCCGCACTTGCTCTGCTGATACTTCCGATCGTCGGCCTGATCTCACGTGTGCGCTGGCAGACACTGCCGGGCGACCTGTTCTCTACAGAGGCTCTCACAGCACTGTGGCTCTCGGTGTCGACGGGCGCGATCGCCACGGCGATCTGCCTCATCGTCGGGGCGCCGCTCGCGGTGGTCATCGCCCGCTCCAGCATCCGCACCGCCGCTGTCCTGCGCACCATCGTGCTGATTCCGCTTGTGCTTCCGCCATTGGTCGGCGGACTTGCGCTCATCTCACTGCTTGGCCGCTCGGGTCTCATCGGCCAGCCGATCTTTGAGGCGACAGGATGGAGCCTTCCTTATACGACAGCTGCCGTTGTCGTCGCCCAGACGTTTGTGTCGATGCCCTTTCTCGTCATCACGCTTGAGGGTGCCATCCGCACCTCGGGAACCTCGCACGAGCAGATCGCGTCGACGCTCGGGGCCGGCCGCTGGCGGGTGCTGAGCCGCGTGACGCTGCCGCTCATCATGCCGGGTCTCGTGGGCGGCACCGTTCTCTGCTTCGCCCGTGCCATCGGCGAGTTCGGGGCAACAGCGTTGTTTGCGGGCAACTCCGAAGGAGTGACGCGCACCATGCCGCTAGCGATCTACACGGCGTTCAATGGCGTCGGCGTTTCACAGGACTCTGCCGTCGCGCTGTCGCTTCTGCTGCTGGTCTGCGCCGTCGTCATCGTGGGCGGCATGCGCTCGTGGCGAGAGGATGCCGTGCGATGACCAGCCCCGCCGTGCACAGGTTCGGAGATCCTGAGCGACACGCCGACAATGACGGCTCGGATGCTCCAAATCACGCCGATTCTCCGAATTTGTGCACGCCCGCTCCGCAGCTTGACGCGCACGTTGTCGTGCATCGCGCCGACTTTACTGTCGACGTCGAGCTCACGGTCGCTGCGGGGCGCTGCCTCGCCGTGTTGGGTCACAACGGAGCGGGCAAGTCGACGCTGCTGCACGCCATCGCGGGACTTCTCGCGCTCGACGACGGCCACGTGCGGTTGGGCGACCGCGAGCTTGAGGGCCACGCGGCCGTGCGCGTGCTACCGCAGCATCGGCAGATCGGACTGCTCGACCAGAAGCCGCGGCTCTTTCCCCACCTCGACATCGTGCACAACGTCGCCTTCGGGCCGCGCTCGCAGGGCATCAACCGGCGCCGGGCCCTGGCCATTTCACACGACTGGCTGGAGCGCATCGGCCTCGCACACCGCGCCGCGTCGAAACCGCACCAGCTCTCGGGAGGACAGCAGCAACGCGTGGCTATCGCCCGTGCGTTCGCCGCGGAGCCGCAGGTGCTGCTGCTCGACGAGCCGTTCGCAGCGCTCGATGCCGAGAGCGCGCCGAGCGTGAGGCGAATGCTCGTCGACGAGCTGGCACGCACGAAGACAACGAGCATCCTCGTCACCCACGACCTCGCCGATGCCTGGCAGCTTGCCGACGATTGCGTCGTGATTTCGGCGGGCGCGGCTGTCGACAGGGGTGCCCCCGATCGGCTCGCCGTGGAACCGAGGCATCCATTCACCGCCGCGCTCGCCGGCTATGCCGTGGTGCGGGGAATCTGGCGATCGGGTGCAATCTGGTTGGGTGAACGGATGCTGAAGGGCACCGCAGTTGAGCCGCTCGCCGACGGGCAGGCAGCAATCGGCATCGTCGCGCCCTCGAGTGTTGCTGTGTCGAGCACCGCAGTGCTCGCGGGCACCGCGTCTTCGGGGCACGGTGCATGGAAGGCGACGTTGACCGCGGTGTCGACGCGTGGCGGGGTCGTGCGCCTCGAAGACGCGTCGGGCCTCGTGGCCGAGCTGCCGTTCGCTGATGCCAGAACATTTGCGGGCGGGCGCCTGCCGTCACCGGGCGACGTGCTCTGGTTCTCACCCGATCCGACTCAGTTACGTGTTCTCCCCGCGTGACCGAGGATCACGGTGCCGTAGACATCTCGGCGACGTGCTGACATGATTTTCACGTGGCCAGCGCACCGAGTGATGCACAGCAGCGTGCGAGAGATCTTGCGCTCCTTCGCCGTGTGCGCGACCGCATTGACCGTGAGTTTGCGCAGCCCCTCGACGTTGAGGCTCTTGCCCGCGGCGTCAACATCTCGGCCGGTCACCTGAGCCGCCAGTTCAAGCTGGCCTACGGCGAGGCACCGTACTCATACCTCATGACCCGCCGCATAGAGCGCGCCATGGCGCTTCTGCGTCGCGGCGACGTGAGTGTCACTGACGCCTGCTTTCAGGTGGGATTCTCCTCGCTCGGCACATTCAGCACGCGCTTCACCGAACTGGTTGGCATGTCGCCCAAACGCTACAAGTCCGACATCGACCGACACGAGGGAGTGCCCGCCTGCATTGTGAAGCAGATTTCACGACCGATCAGAAATCGAGAAGTACCGGGGCAAGCGCCGCTCTAGGCTGACACTCATGACAATCACCATTGACACCACAGTTCTGCCGCACACCGACCCCGACGAATCGCTGGCGTTCTATCGAGACGTTCTTCACTTCGAGGTGCGCAACGATGTGGGCACGGGCGCTATGCGCTGGGTATCGGTCGGCCCCGCGGGTCAGCCCGACGTGACTCTGCTGCTTGCTCCTCCCGCCATCGATCCCGGCCTCACCGACGATGAGCGCCGTGTCATCTCGGAGATGATGGCGAAGGGAACCTACGGGTGGCTTCTGCTGGCTTCAGATGATCTCGACGGGTTGTTCGAACGCGTGCAGGCCACCGACACCGAGATTGTGCAGGAGCCCACGGACCAGCCGTATGGGGAGCGCGACTGCGCGTTCCGCGACCCGGCAGGCAACCTCATTCGCATTAAGCAGGCGCGCTGACCACTCGTCAGCTTCTCCAGCATCCGAAAGCCGAAAGAGAAGGAACGATGAGCACTGAGTCCTCAGAGTCTGGCATTGCCTCAGCTGACCGCCACGACACGATCCGCGTCGTTGGTGCGCGCGAGAACAATCTCAAGAACATCTCCGTGGAGATTCCCAAGCGACGCCTCACCGTGTTTACGGGGGTCTCGGGCTCGGGCAAGAGCTCGCTCGTCTTCTCGACGATCGCCGCCGAATCGCAGCGCATGATCAACGAGACCTACAGCTCGTTCGTGCAGGGGTTCATGCCGAATCTGCCGCGCCCCGACGTAGACGTTCTCGAGGGTCTCACGACGGCGATCATCGTCAATCAGGAGCGCATTGGTTCCGACCCGCGCTCGACGGTCGGCACGGCCACAGACACGGGTGCAATGCTGCGCATTCTGTTCAGCAGACTCGGCGATCCCCATATCGGATCGCCGCAGGCGTTCTCGTTCAACGTCGCCTCCATCAGCGGTGCCGGCGCCGTCGCTTTCGAACGCGGGGGCAAGACGGTGAAGGAGCGTCGCGACTTCAACATCGTGGGCGGCATGTGCCCGCGGTGCGAGGGTCGAGGCCAAGTGAGCGATTTCGATCTGACGGCGCTGTTCGATGAGACGAAGTCGCTGAACGAGGGCGCGTTGCTTGTTCCCGGCTACACGGCCGACAGCTGGTACGGCCGCATCTACCGCGGCAGCGGCTACTTCAACAACGACAAGCCCATCAAGGACTTCTCGGCGAAACAGCGCGACGACCTGCTCTACAAGCCGGCGACCCGCATCAAGGTCGAGGGCATCAACGTCACCTATGAGGGTCTGATTCCGAAGATTCAGAACTCGATGCTGTCGAAAGACAGAGAGGCGATGCAGCCGCACATTCGCCGGTTCGTCGACAGCGCCATCACGTTCGACACCTGCCCGGAGTGCGACGGGTCGCGATTGAGCGACACGGCACGGTCATCGAAGATCCGCGGTCTGAGCATCGCCGATATCAATGCCATGCAGATCAGCGATCTGGCCGAATGGATGCGGCAGCTCGACGAGCCGTCGGTTGCCCCTCTCGTCACCGCACTGTGCGAGACGCTCGATGCGTTCGTCACGATTGGGCTCGGCTACCTCTCGCTTAACAGACCGGCCGGAACTCTGTCGGGCGGCGAAGCGCAGCGCACAAAGATGATCCGGCACCTCGGTTCGAGCCTCACCGACGTCACCTATGTGTTTGACGAGCCGTCCATCGGCTTGCACCCGCACGACGTTCAGCGTATGAACACGCTGCTGCTGCAGCTGCGCGACAAGGGAAACACTGTGCTCGTCGTCGAACACAAGCCGGAGCTTATCGGCATCGGTGATCACGCCGTCGACCTGGGCCCGCTCGCGGGCACCGAGGGCGGCCAGATCATGTTTGAAGGATCCGTCGAAGGGCTTCGCGCAAGCGACACCGTCACAGGCAAGCATCTTGACGACCGTTCGCGGGTCAAGAGCGAGGTCAGAGAATCAGCGGATGCTCTCGAGATTCGCGGTGCCAGCACAAACAACCTGCAGAATGTCGACGTCGACATTCCGCTCGGCGTGCTGTGTGTGCTGACGGGTGTGGCAGGGTCGGGCAAGAGCTCGCTCGTCACCGGATCGCTCGCGAAGCACGACGACGTCGTGCTTGTCGACCAGCAGCCCATCAAGGGGTCGCGCCGTAGCAATCCGGCGACGTATTCGGGGCTGCTTGAGCCGATTCGCAAGGCGTTCGCCAAAGAGAACGGCGTCAAGCCCGGCCTGTTCTCTGCCAACTCGGAGGGTGCCTGCCCCATGTGCAATGGTGCCGGCGTTGTCTTCACCGATCTCGGTGTGATGGCAAGCGTCGAATCGACGTGTGAGCTGTGCGAGGGCAAGCGGTTTCAGGCAGAAGTTCTTGAATACCTCTACGGAGGCAAGAACATCAGCGAGGTGCTGCAGATGTCGGTGGCGCAGGCCGCCGAGTTCTTCGGCGACGGTGACGCGAAGCTGCCTGCCGCCCACAAGATCCTCGAGCGAATGGTCGATGTCGGCCTCGGATACCTGACGATCGGGCAGCCGCTCACGACTCTTTCGGGCGGAGAACGGCAGCGGCTCAAGCTCGCCATTCAGCTGGGCGACAAAGGCGGCATCCTTGTTCTTGATGAGCCGACGACCGGTCTGCACCTTGCCGATGTCGAGAACATGCTTGCTCTGCTCGACCGCCTCGTCGACTCGGGCAAGTCGGTGATTGTGATTGAGCACCACCAGGCGGTGATGGCGCACGGCGACTGGATTATCGATCTTGGGCCGGGAGCCGGGCATGACGGCGGTCGCGTGGTCTTTGAGGGCACTCCAGCTGATCTTGTAGCGACGAGGTCGACACTGACGGGTGAGCACCTGGCGGAGTACGTGCAAGCCTGAGCATCCGAGCGTCGTGCGCTGTCACAGCGCGGCCAGACGGCGGGAATACGTCGCCAGTGCATCGGCGATTGCATGCAGATCCGTGGCGTCGTCGTCGACGAGCCGTTCAGAGATCCACGTTCGAGCCAGCGTAGCTGCAGGGATGCCTGCACGTTCTGCGGCGGCTTCGAGCGAGGCGATCTCTGACTCCGTCAAGCGGATCGATTATACCCGGGAGGACCTTCCGCGGCGAGTGATCTTGGTTCCGGCATTCGCGGGCGCGTCGGGGTTCGCCTCGGCAGCTTCAGCTTCAGCTTCGGTGCGAAGAAGAGCGGAAATATTCTGCGTGTCGTCGGTCATGGTGTGTCGCCTCCTGTGAGGTATCGGCGTTTGTCTGTGGAGTTCGCGGGCCAAGAATTCACCCCATGTCGGACGCCACCGTCGTCGAGCACGATGACGGTGAGAAGCCGACTGGTGGACGTGGCGCGGCCAATGACTCGGACGCTTCTGCCGCTGACGCTTGCTGGATCCGGAGTGAAAGTTATTGCGTCCGGGTCTGCGGGCGCGTCGTTTGCTTCTTCGGGAGCCACGCCGTGGCGCGTCATTATGTAGTTCCCGCGATGTCTCCAATCCGCGTCGAGAGCCATAGGGATTTCGTAATACGTATCGTCATACAGCTCAATGGTCGGAGCCTGAGCATCCACCATGTTCTACAGACGGTAGAAGCGTGTAGGTTTAAGGGAGACCACGGTACGTGAGGAGTGAGGGTGTCTCGTTCGATCTACATCACGTCAGCCGAAGGGTACTCGGGCAAGTCGACAGTCGCTCTGGGCGCACTGGACACCCTGACGCACCAGGTGAAACGCGTGGGCGTCTTTCGCCCAATCGCGCGCTCAACCGACAAGCGCGACTATGTGCTTGAGCTGTTGCTCGGCCACGACGGCGTTGACCTCGGCTACGACGAGTGCATTGGCGTCACGTACGACGACGTGCACGCAGACCCCGAGGCCGCCCTCTCGACGATCGTGAGCCGTTACAAGGCAGTCGAAGAGAAATGCGACGCTGTCGTGATCGTGGGAAGCGACTTCACCGACGTCGGCAGCCCCACCGAGCTCGGTTACAACGCGCGTATTGCCGCAAACCTCGGCGCTCCCGTTCTGCTGGTGCTCGGCGGCCGCGAGGGGCAGGGGCATGGCGAACGTCTCGGCTTGGCCGAGGGTCGCACGGCCAGCGAGATGCGCCAGATCGCCGACCTTGCCCTCGTTGAACTGAACGACGCGTTCGCCACTCTGCTCGCGATCGTCGCCAACCGCTCCGATCCCGACCATCTCGACGAAATCACGCGGGCTATCGGTGAAGTGACGGGAGGCGCCCCGGTGTGGGCGATTCCTGAGGAGCCCTATCTCGTCGCTCCCACAATCGGGCTCATCAAGGATGCTGTCGCCGGCACGCTCATCAAGGGCGAAGAAGAGTTGCTCACCCGCGAGGCTCTCGGCGTCGTGATCGCCGGTATGAGCATGGAGAATGTGCTGCCGCGCCTCACGGAAGGAGCCGTCGTCGTTGTTGCGGGTGACCGCACGGAGACTCTGCTTGCTGTGCTGCTGTCGCAGCAGTCTGCGGCGTTCCCCTCGATCTCGGGAGTCGTGCTCAATGGTGGTTTCGAACTGCCCGAGTCGATCAACAAGCTCATTGAGGGTCTCACGGTGAAGCTGCCGATCATCGCCACGGAGTGGGGAACGTATGACACGGTCATGCGCATTACCCACACGCGTGGCCGGCTCGCCGCGGAGTCGCAGCGCAAGTTCGATTCGGCGCTCTCACTCTTCGAGAAGCACGTGGACAAAGAGACGCTGGTGAGCCTGCTCGACGTCGCAAAGACCGATGTGGTCACGCCGCTGATGTTCGAGTTCAGCCTGCTCGACCAGGCTCGGCGCCGGCCACGCCACATCGTTCTGCCCGAGGGTGACGAAGACCGCGTGCTGCGAGCCGCCCACACGCTGCTAGCACGTGAAGTTGCGCAGTTGACGATTCTCGGCGAGAAGTTCGAGGTGATGTCGCGGGCCATCGAGCTGGGCCTCGACATCTCGGCGGCCGAGGTGCTGTCGCCGCACGATCCGGTGCTCAGCATGAAGTTTGCGCAGGAGTACCACCGTCTGCGCGAGCACAAGGGCGTGACGCTCGAGCAGGCGCGCGAGGTTGTTACCGACGTGTCGTACTTCGGCACCATGATGGTGCACATGGGACTTGCCGACGGTATGGTCTCGGGTGCGGCTCACACAACGGCGCACACGATCCGCCCCGGCTTCGAGATCATCAAAACGAAGCCAGGCACCTCTGTCGTGTCGAGTGTGTTCCTCATGGCTCTCGAAGATCGCGTGCTCGTCTACGGAGACTGCGCCGTCATTCCCGACCCGACAGCGGATCAGCTCTGCGACATCGCGATCTCATCGACGGTGACGGCCAAGCGATTCGGAGTCGAGCCGCGCGTCGCCATGCTCTCGTATTCGACAGGAGAGTCGGGCACGGGCGCCGATGTCGACAAGGTGCGCCAGGCGACGGCCCTCGTGCGTGAGCGCATGCCTGAGATTCTGGTGGAGGGGCCGATTCAATACGATGCCGCGGCCGACGCAGCGGTGGCGGCAACAAAGCTGCCGCAGTCCGACGTCGCCGGGCGTGCCACGGTGTTCATCTTTCCCGACCTCAACACCGGTAACAACACGTACAAGGCGGTTCAGCGATCTGCCGGTGCCGTGGCGATCGGCCCGGTTCTGCAGGGTCTCAACAAGCCCATCAACGATCTTTCTCGAGGAGCACTCGTGCAAGACATCGTCAACACCGTAGCGATCACGGCGATTCAGGCGGCATCCTCATGACCGCCGTTCTGGTCATCAATTCCGGCTCGTCATCGTTCAAGTACCAGCTGATCGAGATGGATGCTGAGACCACGCTCGCGCGCGGGCTTGTCGAGAGCATCGGGGCTGACGAATCGCACATCGTGCACGACGTCATCGACGACGACGGCGCTGCCGAGTCTTTCGAGCAAACGACGCAGATTCCCGATCACACTGCTGGGTTCACAGCGATGCTCGATGCCTTTGCCGACCACGGACCGTCGCTGGCGCAGCATCCGCCGGTCGCCATCGGACACCGCGTCGTGCACGGGGGAGCGCGCTTCTTCGAGCCCACCGTTATCACCAACCTGGTGAAGATCAACATCCAAGATCTCTCGGAGCTGGCGCCGCTGCATAATCCGGCGAACGTCGAGGGCATCACGGCGGCGCAGCAGACATTTGGCGACGTGCCGCATGTCGCCGTCTTCGATACGGCGTTTCACCAGACGCTGCCACCCGAGGCATTCACGTATGCGCTCGATGCCGATACGGCGAAACGCCACCGTGTGCGCAAGTACGGTTTTCATGGCACGAGTCACAAGTTCGTCTCAGAGGAGGCAGCGAGGTTTCTCGATCGCGACAATGCCGCCCTCAACCAGATTGTGCTGCACCTCGGCAACGGTGCATCGATGACCGCGGTGCGTGGCGGCGAGTCTATTGACACGTCGATGGGGCTCACTCCGCTGGAGGGTCTGGTGATGGGAACGCGCACGGGTGACATCGACCCTGCCGTCGTATTCCACCTGCACCGGCGTGCCGACATGGGTGTTGCGGAGCTCGATGAGCTGTTCAATACCAAGAGCGGAATCTACGGTCTGTCGGGTCTGCAAGACATGCGCGATCTCACCGAGCAGGCGAACGCCGGCAATGAGGCGGCGCGGACAGCGCTTGACGTGTATGTGCATCGCCTCAAGCAGTACCTCGGCGGCTACGTCTTTCAGCTCGGCCGCGTCGACACGATCGCCTTTACGGCGGGCATCGGTGAGAACAGTGCCCAGGTGCGGGCCGAGACGCTCGCGGGTCTTGAGAACTTTGGCGTGAAGATGGATGCTGCTCGCAACGAGCGGCGTTCACGCGGCATCCGGGTGATCTCTGCCGATGACTCGACCGTCACCGTTCTCGTTGTGCCGACGAACGAAGAGCTCGAGATCGCTCGCCAGACTCTTTCGGCTGTGTGAGTTCGATGTGGCTCAGCCGTGCTCGCCGAACGTGGGCGGCAGTTTGCAGAGATCGTAGTAGTGGTCGCGGGGAAACTCGTTGTCACTGAGGTCGACGTTGAAGTTCGCTTTGCCGTGGGGGAGCTGATCACCCTGGAACGTCCACACCGTGTAATGCCAGACACCGATCACTGTGTTGTTGAGTAGGCGTTCGCCGTCGACGAGTAGAAGCGTGTCGTTGTCGGTTCCCTTGAGAGTGCCGGAGCGAAACGGATCTACGATCTCTGAACGAAGAGTCTCTTCGTCGACGGAGCCGATCGAACGTCGAACTACCGACTCATTGCGATCACGAAGTACCTGTGCGAGGTCGTCGGCGAATGCGGATGCTGCGTTAGCTGTCACTCCCTCGACGGCGACGAGACGTCTGCCGTGTGGGTTGTTGTGCAGAATCTGGTCGGCGATGCGGCCGAGCACGCTGGCTCTGCTTTCGGGGGTTGCGACCATGCTTTCAGATTACTCGTCTGACTTCTGGGCCTATCGCGGTGGCTTCCCGAGCGTTGGCCTTAACGACGCACTTTGCCTTCCCCGAGTCAGGCACGAGAATCGCACCAATCAGCCGTTCACAGTGACGGAGCATGTCCCGGACCCGAGCAAAGCGGGAATAGTCGCCGTGACGTAGGAGAGTTTGGACTTCCACCCGCTGGCCGGGGCGACACCCTCCATGCCCACGTAGAACGCACTCGACCCCAATAGTGAACCGAGGAGTCCTCCGGAATACGTCGTCGTATAGACGCCATTGCTTGGCCCGGTCGTGCTCGCGCCTGAAAGCAACCCGATCCCGTTGAGGAGCCCAGCAACATCTTTGTTGCCGTAAACCTCGATATCTGACCCGGCATACGCATTGTTTGGCACAGTCCAGGTCAAGATAATCCGTGGCCCGAGCAGCAGTACATTCGACGCCGTACAGGAGGTGATGTGAGGGGCTGGCACAGTCGTTGCAACGAGCGTCGCGCCAGCTAATTCGCCATCGGTCCACGATGCTTCGGTTTGTTCCGGCGCGGGCATCAGCAACGTCAGCGCCACGAGAATTGCACTGAGGAGCGCCAGGACCTTGCCACGACCGAGGTGGCCGGCGCGGGGCGGCGCGTGACGGCCGCTCACGACTTTCTCCGAGACCGAGCGGCGATGCCTGCAATGAGAAGGCCGAGAACGATCGCGCCGATGGCGAGGCCGAGCGGCAGCCACAGGTCTGTACCGGTTCGGGGGAGCGTCGAGGCTTCCGAGCTGTCACTGACTGACTCACCATTCGCGGTCACACGAACGTCAGCAACCATGCTGCCGTGACTGTCACCAGGCAACGACACAGTGAACAGCAGCCAGCGCTGCTCCGCCGTTGGCATGGCCAGAAGTTCAATGTTCTTCTGGTCGCCCGTCAACGACGCCACATCTGCGACACTCGACTCGTCACCGGGGCAGGTTTTGCCCACCCATTTCACGGTGCACGCGCGTATTGACACGTCGAGATCGAGGTCGCCGCGCGACGTGAGATCAATGACGGCTTCTCCCGCCGTCGGGCTGTCGATTGTTACTCCGACTTGCCAGTCAACAGGCACTCCGGGCGACAGCGACGTCATTGCCTGATCGTCGCCGACTGTCGTGATCGAGATGTAGTCCCCGGTCACCGTGTTATCTGCGGCGTGGGCGGCGGAAGTCGGGGCAACGGCGAGAGCGAGTCCACCCACAAGAATCGTGGTTGCCACCAAAGTCGTTGTGCGGGCATGACGCCCGGAACGTTCCCGATGCTCAGAGCGACCTTGCTGTTCAGAGTCTTCTCGTTGTTCCGTCTGCCTTCGGCGCTTCGCACTGGTGCCGCGTCGGGGCCAGAACGCCCAGGTGACCAGAATGGATGCTCCGATGGTGAGCCCGCCGAGCACGAACGGGTTCGACATCCAGACGATCACGTTCGCGATCGCGGGAACAGACCACAGCACGGTGCGCACGTGCGTGACCTCATAGGGAGCGGGGTCAGGGTAGTCGTTCGCATCGCCCTGCATGGTGATCGAGCGCTCTGTCCCCGAGCCCTCCACCGAGATGACGCGGTGAGTGATGGGCAACTGCCCCTCCCGATCCACGGTGACGACGTCACCTACCGAGATTTCGGAAGCCGGGATCTCTTTCACCACGGCCACTGATCCTTGAGGAATCGTCGGTGACATCGAGCCGGTCTTGAACATGATGAGTGAGATGTGGAACACCATGCTCAGTACGACGAGAACAATGCACACCAATCCGGCGATGGCAGCGACGTTCAGCAGCATCCCGCCCAGGATGCTGCTGACACGTCGCTTCGTTACTGCGATGATTCCCCCAGTTATGACGATGATGTTGCAGTGACGGTCCAGCTGGCGTCGACGGACGTTCCTTGAGCCTCGTTCGGCGTGCCGACCGGCAGCGTGATGGCGAAGCAGTAATTCACCTGATCGCTCCCGCCCGATGACAGTGTGCGCGCCGCCGTGCCGTCTGTGGCTACGGAATCGCCGCCAGCGAATGTCGTCGCGTTGCAGTCAGCACCCGCGATCGTCCTCACGCTGTAGGTGAGCCATTGGCCGAGCCCGGTCGAATTTCCGGATGCGGCGGACAGCGCTACAGTGCCGCCGACTGTCGAATCGGCTGTTGTCTGTACTGAATACGCGGCATACGCGGTTGATCCCGGAGACATTGCGTCGAACGGTGCAGTAAACGTGAGCGCGGCTGCGCTTGCGGCATCCGGATGCTCCGAGAAGTCCACGCCGTTCGTCGCACCGACAATTCCGAAGGTGCTCGCAGAGAATGTTCCCTGCGCGAACTCGGAATCATTCCACGCCGCTACGGTGACGGCGGCGCCGACGCCCAGCACGAGCGCTCCGGCGAGCACGGCACGAAGTTTCGTGAACCAACTCGCCGGGCGCCTGCGCGGCTCAGAGGCGGAGGCGACGGATGTCGCGCTGTGGCGACCCATATGCAACCTCTTAGAGTTCGGTCGTCGACACGGCGTCGAACGTCCAGGTGATGCTTCCGGTGGCGCCCTGCACGAGAGTGTCATCGGCGCTGACCTGGAAGCAGACGAAGACAGGCGTGTTCAACGCCGTCAGCGAGAAGGCAGCTCCGTCGTCGGCTCCAGCGGCAAACGTTGTCGCATCGCATGTGGTCGAGTCTGTATAGACGTAGCTTGCTGTGGTGCCGACGAGAGCACTGGAGGTGTCTTGCGTCACAGTGACGTCGGCTGCGTAATCAGATGTGCTGATGAGCCGCACAGCGAAGCCCTCGTACACGCTGTCATCGGGCGAGAGCGAATCTGCACCCACCTCGAATTCGAGCGTCGCGGCGTTGGCCTCGTCTTCATGCTCGGAAAACTCAGTGCCGTTGGTCGATCCCTCGATGCCGAAGTTGCCCGCGGCGAACGTTCCGGTTGCGACCTCAGAGTCGTTCCACGCGGCAAGTGTGATGGCCGCTCCGACGCCGAGAACGAGACCGCCGGCGAGGATCGCCCTGACCTTGGTGAAACGGCGTTTGCCTGTGCCGGTCGCCTCTGTTGACTGTGACATTTCTGATTCCCCTCATGAATCATCGACCACGGCTCCTCGCCGTGTCCGGTAACCATAAGCATGGCTTCGAGTCTCGGAAAGAGATTGCGCTGAAATACCACGTGAACTGGGGGTATGCAGTTCCACATTCCGCAATCCCGGCAGCATCAGAAGGGCGGAGTGTTGGGCAGTTCCTTTCGTTCATCGTTCGCCGTGTCATCGTGTTTGGTGGTTGCCGTTCCGGCGGCGAATTGCACATTTGATGTCCGGGGTACTCGGCAGGTTCGTCCTAATGGTGAGATCCAGATGATGTCGTTGTCGTCGGTCACGGTGACTGTCCATGTGGTGTTGTGTCGGATCATGTGGTGTTGTTCGCATGCTGCTTGCAGGTTGGTGAGGCTGGTTTGTCCGCCGTGCTGCCATTCCTCCCGATGATCCAGGTCACACGTCGTGGCGGGTCGGTCGCAGCCGATGCCGATGCAGGTTTCGTCTCGGAGCTGCACGGCTCGTTTCAGGTCTGCGGGTACGGTGTAGCTGTCGCGACCGACGGAGAGCACGGCCCCGGTCTCGGGGTGTGTGAGTAGCCGGGTGAAGCTCGGCGCCCGTGCGGCGAGTTCTCGTGCCACGTCGGGGTCGATGGGCCCGTACCCGTCCAGCTGGCCTGGCTCATCCGAGTGCCCGAGCAGTGTCATCACGGGGACGGTGACATACACGGTCGGACGGATGCCACCGAGCCGGTCAGCACCAACACCGGATGCTCCCACGCCGGGTGCTCCGCCGAACTTCTGGTCGGAATCGTTCGTGAACCCGATCATGAGGGCGTCGATAATCGTGTCGGTTTCGATCTGCGCCAGTGTTCGATCGTCACCGGCCGCTTTCAACGCACGGGCTGTCAATCGTGCGGCGTTGTGCAGGCTCTGCACGACCTCGATCGGGGCGCGCACGGCAAGGACCCCCATACCGTCGTGGGCGCCGTAGCAATCTACACGACGCTCCTTCACGGCTTCGGTGCGCCGTTTGGTGATCGTGTCGGGAAACAAGCCTTCACGGATCTTCACCACAGCACGAGAGAACTGCGTCGGCGACTGGCAGAGGGCCTTCGGCAACGCTTCACGTTCGAAGACCGCTGTTGCCTCAGCGTCCAGTCCGACCGACTGGCGGATCATCGCGTCAGCATGCTGCCGGGTGATTTTCCCCACGTCGAGAGCGTCGAGCGTTGCCGGCAACGTCTCGCAAAGAGCCTCAGCGTCGTTGAGGAGCCCGGCGGCGTGGCCTTTCGTGACACCGAGAGCGGCGCCGATCTCCTGAGCCAACGACGTACGCACCCACCCCTCAGACTCAGCAGTGAGATCAGCACGCGTGAGCCCAGCCGCGTTCGGGATGAAGATTCCCGGATGCGCGAGAGCATCCTGCAGCATCAGGTAGACGCCACGCAGCCGCGATGCTTCCGCCGCCGCAATCAACCGCGAATCCTCAACAACACAGTCCAAACGCTCACGAAGCACGTCCACGACAGCAGTGTCGGCAACGGCATCGGCGTCAGCATCGACAGCGTCATCGGCAGCGTCGCCTTCCCCAGGTGGCGGGGAGGCAACTGGCGGTGTCAGAGGTGACTGATCTGCTCTCTCATGCCCATCCGGCGGCACCCACTCCTCGGGCCCATCCGGAGGTTCTCTGTAATCTTCCATGCACCAATTTTGCCATCACACACCAACAGTTATTCGAGAAACTGATATCTGTGTATAACTTTCTATAGAAGACAGATTCGAATAAACTGTGGATAACAAACTAGCTCGGCACCCTCTGCCACAGCCGTGTCGGCGCATTAATCTCACCAGGGGGAGTACTCCCCGTTCCGCTTAAGCGTCGGGAACGCTAGGATTACTCAGGTTCTGCACTGCCCACGTATAAGTTTCACTCATAAAAGAAGAAGGAAGACAGGCGACATGCACCACGAGCACGAAGCGTCGAATTCAGGTTTCAGCAGACGAACAATTGTCAAAGCAGCAGCCTGGAGCGCCCCGGTTGTCGCCGTAGCCGTTGCGACCCCCGCTGCAGCCGCAAGTACAGTTCAGGGCATCGATTTGTTTGCCGACGGGTTGCAGATGGGCAGCGAGCTCATCTTTTTCAGCACCGATCTCGCTACGAGATACATCGCATCAGAACCGATGGGCTTCACGTTGCTGAACAAGGGCGCCGACACGGCGCCAGCCGGATCCGTCACAGTGCAGGCGCGATACGACAACCGCATATACACCCCGACGGAAGTCGAACTGAGCGTCGGGGGTTCGACCGAAGCTGTCGGGTTCGACATCGTCAGCGTTGACGGAAACGCCTCGACAATCTCCTTCGTCATTCCTCGTGAAATGCCGACTGAAACGAGTGTTTTCGGGGCTAATGCCATGCTCGTGTTCACGAGATTTGCGGCTGATATCGCATACCCGAACGATACGTACGATGGCTACGTCGCGCCACAGTGGACCATCATCTCGGCCGACGATTCCGACATGACGAACAATGTCTACGGGCCATGGACACCAGCGTCAGAGCCCGCGGAGCCCTGGGGCCTCACTCTCACAGCTGAGACCTCGACGTTGTCTGCCGGGTCGTGCTCGGTCGAGGTCGCATCGACTGTGACCATCGAATCAACTGGCCCGAACCCGACACCCACTGCCGCGAACGGAAGAATGTACGTTGACGCGGGGCTCATCTCGAACGTCTCAATCTCGTCGGCGACGCTGAACGGCGCCGACATCACCAGCGACGTCGATTTCGCTCGCAACGAATTCGGCTCGTACGACTACGCGCTTGGTCAGACGCTTGCCGGCGGCGATACTGTCGTGCTGTCGTTTGACTATGACGTGATCAGCGGCGGCACGACTGACGGCTCAGCCACTAACCAGGTCTTTGTGACTGGTACGGACGCGTCGAACGACAGAAACAAGCGTCAGACTGTCTCGTACTACGACCTTCCCGGTGCGGTCTGCACTCCGTAGCGAGGTGACTGTGCGTGAGAAGGGCGGATGCATCGGCATCCGCCCTTCTGCATTGTGACGCTTCTTCGGCACGCAGCCGTCTCGTGTCGTCGGTGGGGAGGCTGACGGTGCTGCCCGTGTGCCTGTGGAGAGCGGCCACCCGTTTGTCAGTGGCGACCACTACGATTGACTCGTGGTTACCGCCCTGTATCGCCGCTACCGGCCCGAGACGTTCTCAGAGATGATCGGTCAGTCTCAGGTGACCGATCCGCTGCGCACAGCGCTGCGCACCGACCGCGTCAATCACGCGTATCTGTTCAGCGGCCCGCGTGGCTGCGGCAAGACAACGTCCGCCCGCATTCTCGCCCGGTGCCTCAACTGCGCCGAGGGCCCGACCGATACCCCGTGCGGCACCTGTCCCAGCTGCGTTGAGCTGAGCCGCGACGGCGGAGGTTCGCTCGACGTCGTCGAGATCGACGCGGCTAGCCACAACGGCGTCGACGACGCCCGCGACCTGCGCGAGCGCGCTGTGTTCGCTCCCGCGCGCGACCGCTACAAGATCTTCATTCTTGACGAGGCGCACATGGTCACGCCGCAGGGCTTCAACGCTCTGCTCAAGATCGTTGAAGAGCCACCGCCCCACATCAAGTTCATTTTCGCGACGACCGAGCCCGACAAGGTGATTGGCACGATCCGGTCGCGCACTCACCACTATCCGTTCCGCCTCGTTCCTCCAGCGCAGATGCTCGAATACACGCAGAGGCTCTGCGACGAAGAGGGCGTGCAGGTCGAGCCGGGCGTGCTTCCTCTCGTCGTTCGTGCGGGTGGCGGTTCACCGCGCGACACCCTGTCGCTTCTCGACCAGCTGATGGCCGGCTCCGATGGAACGACAGTCGGCTACGAACGCGCCGTTGCGCTGCTCGGCTATACACACTCGGCACTGCTTGACGAGGTTGTCGGCGCGATCGGTCGCGCCGATGCGAAAGGTGCCTTCGAGTCCGTTGACCGCGTTGTGCAGACTGGTCAAGACCCTCGACGCTTCGTCGACGACCTTCTCGAGCGACTCCGCGACCTCATCGTCGTCGATGCAGCACAGGGCAACGCCGGCACTGTGCTGCGCGGGCTCCCTGAAGACGAACTCGAGCGCATGATCGCGCAGGCCGCGCTGTTCGGCCAGGCCGAGCTCTCGCGCACAGCCGACATCGCCAACACAGCGCTCACCGACATGACCGGTGCCACGTCACCGAAACTTCACCTCGAGCTGATGATCGCGCGCATGCTTGTTCCGTCTGTCGACGAGACTGAGCGGGGTGCTCTCGCGCGAGTTGAGCGCTTGGAACGTCGGGCGGGAATGCCGACGGATGCTGACGCTCAACCGCCGGCAGCAACACCGATCGCCTCACAGCAGACGGCTCCCGCTGCCGCACCGCGTCAGCCTGAGCCGCAGCGCCCGGCTGCCGCCGAAGCGCCCCCAGTGCAGAAGGTGTCAAAGCCCGCACCTGTGACGCGACCGAAGCCCACCGGCCCCGTCACCCTGCAGATGCTGCGCGATTCGTGGCCAGAGGTGCTCGAGCACGTGGCAAAAGCGAAGCGGTCAACGTGGATGCTCGTGATGAACGCCGATGTTCGTGATCTCAAAGAAGACATCCTCACTCTCGTCTTCCCCAGCCCCAAAGACCTCGAATCGTTTAAGAAGCTTGCCGGAGGAGATGGTCCGAGCGAGCACCTTCGTTCGGCGATTGTTGACGTTCTCGGTCTGCGTGTGAAATACATCGCCAAGGTTGACGGCGCCCCCGATCCAGGTGCCAGTGCTGCTGCGCCAGTCTCTCCAGCACAGGCCGCGCCGCGTGAGCCGCGTGCATCAAGCACGAGCGACAGTCCGCCCGCTGAGCCCGAGGAGCCTGCGCCGACGGCCCCGTCTGGCGCCGTCGGGCAGAGCGAGTGGGCTCCGGCCGACGACGAGCCGCCGTTTGACCCCTACGAAGACGCCGCGCCCCCAGACGAGCCTGTGCCAGCTCCGGCACAAGCCGCGCCAGTCGCATCAGAGCCCGCGCGCGAACCGGCCGCAGAGCCGAACGCACCGGTCACCGGGTGGAGCGTTGTGCAGATTCCCTCGGATGACGATGCCGACGATGCACCGAGCCAGGTCAGCGAGCAGAGGGCAGCGACGGCACCGGCGCCCGTCGCTCAGCCCGCGCAGGCGGCGAGCTCGCAGGCAGAGCAGCAGAAGCCTCAGCCTGTTCAGCAGAAACCTGGGCAGGTAGAAGCACCAGGCCCGGATGCCGCCGAGCAACCTGTTGCGCAGCAACAACCTCAGCAGCAAACGCAACAGCAGAGGAGCGGCAGATACGGCGAAGCTGTTGTGCGCGAAGTGCTCCGCGCCCGCTTTATCGAAGAGCAGGAAAACACGACGCAGCAGAGGTTCAACTAGCGCATGTATGAAGGTATCGTTCAAGAGCTGATCGACGAGTTCGGCCGGCTTCCGGGCATCGGGCCCAAGTCTGCACAGCGCATCGCGTTTCACATCGTTCAGACCGAGTCGTTTGACGTTTCACGCCTCGCTGAGCTTCTCGTCGACGTGCGCGACAAGGTTTTCTTCTGTGAGATCTGCGGAAATGTGGCCGAGCAGGAGCAGTGCTCCATTTGCCGCGATCCTCGACGCGACCACTCGTTCATCTGCGTCGTCGAAGAGGCAAAAGACGTGGTCGCGATTGAACGCACGCGCGAGTTCCGAGGCCTTTACCATGTGCTGGGCGGGGCAATCAGTCCCATCGACGGCATCGGGCCAGACGACCTGCGCATCCGCGAGCTTATGCAGCGTCTCGCCGACAGCACGGTGACCGAGGTCATCGTTGCAACCGACCCCAACCTGGAGGGGGAGGCGACAGCGACGTACCTCAGTCGGTTGCTCAAGACCCTTGAGATTCGCGTCACCAGGCTAGCTTCGGGTCTCCCTGTCGGCGGCGATCTTGAATACGCAGATGAGGTCACACTCGGTCGAGCCTTTGAAGGCCGTACAGCGCTCGGCTGACGCTCTGCACCCGTACTGACGCTCACTCCAGCTGGCTGAACGCCTCCGCCTTGCGCACATTCCCGGCGATCAGAATGATGTCGTCCTTCTCGATGACGGTGTCAGCTGAGGTGTAGCTCCAGTCTTCGCCGGCGCGCTTGAACGCCGCAATCGTCACCCCATAGTTGGAGCGCACGTCTGCCTCGGCGAGGGGGACTCCGACGATGGCGCTGTTCGGTGGGCTCTTGACGAGCGCAAAGTGATCGCCGATTTCCAGAAAATCCTGCATGACGCCGCGCACAAGGTGTGCGACACGGCGGCCCATGTCGCGTTCCGGATACACGACGTGTTTGACGCCGAGCTGCTCAAGGATCGTGCCATGTGCGTCTGAAACCGCCTTGGCCCAGATGTTTTCGACGCCAAATCTCAAGAGCAGCGATGCGGTGAGGATGCTTGCCTGAATGTCGGTTCCGATGGCGACGACAACGCGCTCAAACTGATGAACGTTTATCTGCCGCATGGCCTCCTCGCTTGTCGTGTCGGCGCGCACAACGTGCGTCAGCATCCCGTCAAGATCTTGAACTGTGGAGGGGTCGATATCGACGCCGAGCACCTCGGTATGGCTGTCCATCAGCTCCAACCCGAGTGACTGTCCGAATCGGCCGAGGCCCAGCACGGCCACGGAACCGGCCTCGGGAATCTGATGCGGGCGGCGTTTCTTGATGCTAACCAATGATCGGCCTTTCTTTCGGAAGTTCGTAACGGATGTGTCGTTGGCGTAGCGCCAGAGCCGTGGCGACGGCCATGGGGCCGAGTCGTCCTACGTACATCAGAACGATGAGGGCCATCTGCGCAGAGTTGGGAAGTGACGCGGTGATTCCCGTTGAGAGCCCCACGGTGCCGAAGGCGGATATCGCTTCGAATACCGTGCGGCCGATGTCGATGTCGGTCACCAGAAGAATGAAGGCGGATGCTGTGAAGAGCACCGTCGTCGCCAGCACGACCACCGTCGTGGCCTGGTGGTTCACGGAGCGCGCGAGTCCTTTGCCGAGGATGTTCACGGAGTGCTCACCGCGGATCTCGGTGAAGACAATGAAGAGAAGTACCGCGAAGGTGGTGACCTTGATGCCGCCGGCTGTTCCGGCCGGGCCGGCGCCGATGAACATGAGTGCATCCATGCCGAGCAACGTTGCGGGATGCATGTCGCCGATGTCGACGCTGTTGAGACCGCCGCTGCGCGTCTGGACCGATTGAAAGAACCCCGCGAGAATCTTGGAGGGGCCGCTGAGACGGCCGAACGTGTCGGGATTGTTCCACTCGATTGCCGTGATGTAGATGGTTCCCGCGATGAGGAGAACGAGTGTGGCAACGATCACGATGCGAGTGTTCATTGTCCACAGCCGCGGCGTGCGAGCGTAGCGGGCCAACTGCATGATCACGGGAAATCCGAGCCCACCGATGATGACGGCAGCGCACAGGGGCAGGCAGATCAGCGGGTCGCTGACAAAGCTTTCAGCGTTGTCGGTGAACAGCGCGAAGCCTGCGTTGTTGAATGACGCAATGGCGTGAAACACGCCAAGCCACAGTGATCGCCCGAGAGATTCGCCGTAGCCCGCCGCGAACCTCGCCGCCAGAGCTGCCGCGATGAGCACCTCCACAACAATCGAGATGCTGATGACCCCGACGACAAGCTTGCGCACATCGCTGAGCGTTGTCGTCTTCACCTCTGCGGCGACGGCCAGCTCTGCTCGAAGCGACAGCCGGCGCAGTACTACGACTCCCAGCACGGTGGCAAAGGTCATCACGCCGAACCCGCCAACCTGGACCAGCAGAATGATCACAACCTGACCGAAGGGCGACCAGTATGTCGCCGTGTCGACGACGGTCAGGCCCGTGACGCAGGTGGCCGACACGGCGGTGAACAGAGCATCGATGAGGGTCGCGGAACCCTCGCCCGCTTGTGACACCGGCAGCATCAGCAGGCCCGTGCCCACGGCGATGACCGCGGCGAACGCGATCAGCAGCAGTATGCCAGGTCGACGACGTGTCACGTGGGGCAGGTGCCCGTGCCGAGGATGCATGTCGCAAACATAACCCGACGGTCGAACTCCCGAAAGGGTGGTGGTGGTCGCGAGCAGACGAATGCTCTGGCCTGCGGTCACTTGCGCGAAGCATCCACCGCACTCAGCGGATCAGTCAGAGTACGACTGCGGGGGCTTCCACTTGAGTCCGAGGGCGACAGCGACGGCTTCGTCGATCTGGTCGATCGAGAATTCGAAGCCGGAGTCAAGAAGAACGTTCGGTGCCACGGGCTGGTCGGAGAGCAGCATGTCGTTGGCTGCCGTGCCCAACATGACGCGCAAGAGTGGCGCCGGAATTCGCAACCAGTTCGGTCGGTGAAGTCGGCGAGCAACAGCATCCACGACTTCTGACTGAGTATCGAGCACCGGAGCGGCGATATTGACGGGGCCGGCGACGTCCGCCGAGAGCACATGCTCGATCGCTCTCGCCTCATCGAAGAGAGAGACCCAAGGCCACCGCTGGGCTCCGGAGGCAAAGGTGGGGCCACAACCGAATTTGGTGGCGAGGGCGAGCGGGGTGAGAGCGCCCATTGGGCCGATCACGACACCCGTGCGGAGGTGAACGACACGGGTTCGGTCGGCAGCGGGCGCTGTCGCTGCCTCCCACATCTCGACGATGTCGGCGAGAAAACCTGACCCCTTCGGGGACGACTCGTCGAACGGGTCGAGACGAGGGCCGCGCCCGTAGTATCCGACGGCAGAGGCGTTCGCCCATACTCGTGGAGGATTCGTTGCCTCGGCAATTGCCGTTGCCATCGTGTGTGTGGTGTCGACGCGGCTCGAGCGGATGGTGCTGCGGTAGCCCGGCGTCCATGGCAGTCGTGTGAGGCTTGAGCCGGACAGCGAGACGACGGCATCCGCCCATTCGATCTGCTCGCTGGGTACGGTATCCGTTGCCGGATCCCAACGGACCTCCCGATCGTGCGCTGGCGGTCGACGCACGAGCAGCCTTACGTCGTGCCCCATGTCACGCAGTCGCATGTGCAGGGCGGTGCCGATCATGCCGCTGGCTCCTGAGAGCAGAATGCGCATAGCCATACGTCATGGTAGGCACGTTGCCGTGTGAAGCAGATGAACGTGCGGTGATCTGAGGAGCCCGCGCGCGCACGCGCGCGTAGCGGATGTCACATAGAGGCTGCGGAATACGGGCCGCCGTACAATGGTTCGTTGGGCACTGACTGCAACCCCCGGGAGTTACTACGTGAGCCTCATTGTTCAAAAGTTCGGCGGATCGTCCGTTTCGGATGCCGAGAGTGTTAAGCGTGTTGCAAAACGCATCGTCGACACACGCAAAGCAGGCAACGACGTTGTCGTCGCCGTGTCGGCCATGGGCGACACGACGGACGAGCTCATTGACCTCGCCAACGCGGTGACGCCGTTGCCGCCACCGAGAGAGATGGACATGCTGCTCTCGTCGGGCGAGCGCATTTCGATGTCGCTTCTCGCGATGGCGATCAAGAGCATGGGCTACGAAGCGCGCTCCTTCACCGGCATGCAGGCGGGCATGATCACCGATGGGCAGCACGGCTCGGCACGCATCGTCGACGTGACGCCCGTGCGCATTCGGGAAGCACTCGACGACGGTGCGATCGCGATCGTCGCCGGCTTTCAAGGGTTCAACCTCGATACAAGCGAAATCACAACGCTTGGCCGCGGCGGCTCAGACACAACAGCTGTGGCGCTCGCCGCAGCGCTTGGCGCCGACGTCTGCGAAATCTATACCGACGTGGACGGCATCTTCACGATGGACCCGCGCGTCGTGCCGCTTGCCCGCAAGATCGACGTGATCACGGCTGAGGAGATGCTTGAACTCGCAGCATCCGGAGCTAAAGTCCTGTACATCCGAGCCGTCGAATACGCGCGCCGCCACGGTGTGACGCTGCGCGTTCGCTCCAGCTTTACAAACGACGAGGGCACACTCGTCATCAATCCCAAGGAAGGCGACTCCATGGAACAGCCGATCGTCACCGGAATCGCGACAGACCTCAGCGAGGCAAAGATCACCATCGTGGGAATTCCGGATGTTCCCGGCAAGGCCGCGCAGATCTTCAAGATCGTCGCCAAGACCGACGCCAACGTCGACATGATCGTGCAGAATGTGTCGGCGGCCGCCACAGGCCTCACCGATATTTCGTTCACCCTGCCGAAAGACCAGGCGCAGAATGTGCTGCAGTCACTGCGTTCAGAGCAAGAAGACGTGGGCTACACAGCCCTACAGCACGACGACCAGATCGGAAAACTCGCTCTCGTGGGTGCCGGTATGCGTGCCAACTCCGGTGTCTCGGCGAAGCTGTTCGAGGCGCTGTACGAGAACGACATCAACATCGACATGATCTCGACAAGTGAGATTCGCATTTCAGTCGTCACCCGCGCAGACACACTCGAGAAGGCCGCACGCGTCGTGCACACGGCATTCGGACTCGACGCCGACCACGTTGCCGTCGTCCACGGCGGCACCGGCCGCTGAGCGCACAGACCTTCGACACGACAACCACCTGAAAAAGGGGAGATATATGACTCAGAAACTCCGCATCGGTATCGTCGGCGCGACCGGACAGGTCGGCACCGTCATGCGCAGCCTTCTTGAGGAGCGCGAGTTTCCGTTCAGCGAGATTCGGTTTTTCGCCACAGCGCGAAGCGCTGGCTCGACGATTCGCTTCAACGATTCCGACTACGAGGTGGAAGACGTCGCGACGGCCGACCCGACAGGGCTCGACATTGCACTGTTCTCTGCGGGAGCAACGGGCTCACGCACGCACGCCCCGCGCTTCGCGGAAGCCGGAGCGATCGTCATTGACAACTCAAGTGCCTGGCGCATGGACCCCGAGGTTCCGCTCATCGTGAGCGAAGTGAACCCCGAAGCCATCGACGATGCTCAGAAGGGCATCATCGCCAACCCCAACTGCACAACCATGGCGGCGATGCCGGTGATCAAAGCGCTCCATGATGAGGCCGGCATTGAGCGGCTCATTGTCAGCACCTACCAGGCCGTTTCCGGTTCTGGACTCGCTGGGGCGATGGAACTTGCCAGTCAGGTGCGCACGGCTGTGCAAGACGAGAATCTTCTGCAGCTCGTGCACGACGGTCACGCCGTCTCGATGCCCGACCCGGTGAAGTACGTGAAGCACATTGCGTTCGATGTTGTGCCGATGGCGGGGTCGATCGTTGAAGATGACGAGCTTGAGACCGACGAAGAGAAGAAGCTTCGCAACGAGAGCCGCAAGATTCTGAACCTTCCCGGTTTGCGGGTATCGGGAACGTGCGTGCGTGTTCCCGTCTTCACCGGGCACTCGCTCTCGATCAACGCCGAGTTCGCCAACGACATTACGCCGGCGCGTGCAACCGAGGTTCTGGCTGCTGCGCCGGGTGTGGAACTGGCTGACGTGCCAACTCCACTGGATGCCGCGGGAAACGACCCGTCGTATGTCGGGCGTATCCGTGCAGACCAATCCGCGCCCGAGGGCAAGGGACTGGCACTGTTCATCGCGAACGACAACCTGCGCAAGGGCGCTGCACTCAATGCGGTGCAGATCGCTGAGGTTATCGCGGCAAAGAAAGCTGCCGCGGTCTAAGCGCGCAAGAATTCCGGATGCTGCGCCACGACGTTTGTCATGGCGCAGCATCCATTGATTGACCTCACAGAGTGCCAGGCTCAAATCCTGTCAGCCCGACCGCAAAGTACCGGAAACGCAAAGGTTTCCGGAACTTCTTGTGGCCAACAGAAACACAGCCAGATATCATGGATGTGTAAAGGTTTCTGCTGATTGGAGGCAAGCATGGATACCGCGACGCTGCCTGATCTTCTCCGCTACGGAGATCTCGACAGGCATGGTTTGACCCGCCACCGTTTCGACCGGCTGATCGACGACGGCGAGTACGAGCGGATCGCCGCCGGGCTGTTCCTCCGGACCGGCAGCACCGACGACACGACGGCCGCGTGGATGGCGATTGCCACGAAGAAGCCCGAGGCCACGATCTGTTTGCTGTCGGCGCTCGCGATACATGACCTGACCGACGAGATCCCGACACGCAGCGACATCGCCATCCCCCGTGGCGCCCAGCCTTTGATGATCCAGCATGCTCCGATCGCCTGGCACCGATTCGAAGCCGACACATTCGCGATTGGCCGTACGGAGCACACCCTGCCCGGAGGCTTGTCGATCGGGCTGTATTCACCGGAACGGACGATCATCGACCTTTTCCGCCTCCGCCACGCATGGGGAAGTGACCTGGCCGTCGGCGCCCTCAAGCGATGGCTTCGAGAACGCGGAAACAGCCCGGCAAGCTTGTCCGCGTTGGCCGAGCGGCTCCCGAAAGCTCGCCCGGCGCTACAGAACGCGTTGGAGATCCTGCTGTGACCCCGAATCCGCAACACGGCACCCCCGCGGGCGACGCGACCCTCGCCATCCAGCGACTTGCCCGCCAGACTGCCGGCGACGTGCAGGAGTTACAGACGCTCTACGTACTCGAGGCGCTCCTGGCTCGGCTCGCCGAGTCCGAGCATCGCGACGACTTCGTCCTCAAAGGAGGTGTGCTGCTCGCAGCTTTCGCTGTTCGTCGATCGACCAAAGACATCGATCTCCAGGCAACCGGCATCGCGAACGACGAGACTGACGTTGCGGAACGGATCCGGGAAGTCGTCACCATCGATCTGCCTGACGGCGTGATCTTCGATCCAGACAGCATCACTGCCTCGACCATCCGTGACGATGACGAATACGCCGGGATCCGCGTGAAGCTCGTCGGCTTGCTGGGGCGCGCACGCTTGACCGTCGGCATCGATGTGAACTTCGGCGACCCTATTTGGCCGGCACCGCGGCTGATCGAACTCCCTCGCATCGTTGCGCTCGATCAGCCGCCGGTCGAGATCCTCGGCTACCCGTTGACGATGGTCCTCGCCGAGAAGATCATCACCGCCATCGACCGTGGACCAGCCAACACTCGCTGGCGAGACTTCGCCGACATCTACACGCTTACGCGAGTGCACAGCGTGCCGGCGGATGACCTCGTGGCGTCCCTGGGTACGGTAGCGGAGTATCGTCGAGTGGCCATGAGGCCACTTCTTCCAACACTGGAACGGATGCCGCGAGTCGCGCAGCCAAAGTGGCGCACCTGGCGCACCCGAGTGCAGCGCGAAAGCGATCTTCCGCTGGAGTTCACCGACGTGTTAAACACTGTCGCGAACTTTTCCGATCCGGCGCTCACTCAGGTGGCAAAAGGGAACTGGGACGTTCAGACAGCGACGTGGCCCCGGTAGCGTTCGAGCGGGCGAAGTATCGCGCATGAGGGCTCGATCATCGTTGCGTCCCCTGAAGGTGCTGTGCTGCCGCTGACATACTCGACCGCTTCGCCGCTCTAAGTAAGCGCGTGTTCATTTGAATTGGAAACACGTAAGAGTGAACATCGACGGCACCGAGAGGCTGAGAATGGCATCGAAGCTCGTACCAGGCTCAGGACGCCCTGTCGGCACTCGGTAGCAGCGGCGTCAGGGGTGCACGGTGAGGGCAGGGCGCTTCGGTCGCGGGTCGTGACCTCCGAGGGCCGCGACACGGTCCCACACCCAGTCGGCAATACTGTCGGCGACGACCACATCGTCACGATCACGCTCGCGCCGAACGAGCCGGCCGAAGCCGACGATGGCAAGGTACGCGCCACGGTCGTCAGTCAATACCTGATCCCACATTTCGTCTTCGGGCCATTCCGGATGCGCAGCAGGCTCAGCATCGATCGCCGCATCGAGCTCGTTGAGCTCCGCAGTGGTCATCAGACGGAACGGCTCATCGGTGTCCCACACCGCGCCAGTGCCGGGAGTCTGCCCGTCATGCCATAGAGCGATTGTTCGCACCACACGGGTCAGCTTTGTAGCCTCCGCCGGATCCGCAGGATCGCGAAGCGTCGCACGGATATCGTCCGGAAGCACCTTCTCGAGAGAGGTGAGTGCGGATTCGAGATCCAGTCCTCGCTCCACGTCATTCTGATGACGCCACGCGATTTCGATGAGTCCGGCGGCGCGCACCTTTTCTGGAGGCAGCTCGTTCTCGTAGACGGTCGTGCGGTACTTGCGGGCTAAGGAGAGCAACGTATGCATCAACTCATTTTGCGGATCTTCACGGAGTAGCCGAAGCGCAAGATTCTCGGCGTCATCGAAGCGATACTGAAGCAGATACGACCAGCCGAGCATCTCTGAGGCCCAGACGTTCGCGGGATCCGCTTCGATCGCTGCCTGTGCGACGGGGATCTGCCGTTCCGGCGGGGCAAAGCCCTCGGCAAGACGAGTGATCTGCGCGGCCAACGCCGTTCCCACCATGTCGGGCATAGTGCGGCCGCACATGGCGACCGCGTCGTCCATAAGATCCCAACCTGCCTCGAAGTCTCCGCACGCAGCCATCGCATTGCCGAGCTGCATGTGGTTAAACCACAGCTCGGAGTCCTCTTCGACGGCGACGATCGCCAGTTCTAGCGCCCGCGAATAGTTCCGGGCGCTGAGCTCGAGGTCGCGCAGTGCCGCGGCGGCGTTCGCGAAGTACTGATCGCGCCGCCCCATCACCTCTTCGTACTTTTGCCGTGCGTCGTCTGTGCGTCGTCGTGCAGCGTAATGGTCGGCGAGGAGAATCAACATGCCGGTTCGCCAGGGCTCATTGGAGAGCACACGATACGCGAGCTCCTCAATCTTCGCGTTCGTCGGCTGGGCGTCGTAGAGATCCCACGCGAGCTCGCGGTCGCGGTCTGTGTACGTCGCCTCGTCGTTCATCGCATTCCCCGTGCGACTCGGTAGGCTCTCAGCTGGTCGAAGGTGCCGTCGTCGACGCCGTATTCGAGCACGGGCGCAACCTGGTCGAACCAGGTGGCTGTCGACGGCGTAATGCCTTTCGCGATCTGAATCAGGCTCTTCGTCGTGACGGGCACGAGGTTTCCGCTGCTCATCGACTCCGACATGGCCTGTTGCAGCGCTGAGCCAGTCAGGTGACTGAGATCGGCACCGGAGAACCCGTCGGTTGCCGCCGCTACCTCGATGGAATCGACGTTGTCTGCTGGCTTGCCTTCAAGCGCGTTCTGGATGATCGCGGCCCGTGCGACAGCATCCGGTGGAAGCACAAGCACCGTCTTGTCGATGCGACCCGGGCGCCGCAGCGCCCCGTCAATGTCCCATGGGCGGTTCGTCGCGGCGAGGAAGTACACGCCGTCGTTGGTGCTGCGCACGCCGTCGAGCTCTTCGAGCAGCTGTGTGAGAATCGTGCGCATGGTCGCGGATGCCCCGCCACCAGATGAGCGTCGCCCGCCGAGGGCATCGAATTCGTCGAAGAAAATCACGCATGGCGCGCTCGCGCGTGCGTCGCGGAACACGCTTTGGATGGCGCGCTCGCTCTCGCCGAGCCACTTGCTGAGCAGATCTGCCAGGGTCACATGAATGAAGTTCGCCCCCAGGTCACCGGCGATCGCACGAGCGATAAACGTCTTACCGCAGCCGGGCGGACCGTACATTAGCAGCGACCCGCCCGGGGTCTGCCCGAACGCGGCTGCCATCTCGGGGTTGCGCAGCGGTGCGAGGAACGTCTGGTCGAGGTGCTTCTTGACGTCGGCGAGACCCGCGACGTCGTTGAGCGTCACGCGCGGGCGTTCGGCTCCCCACACCGAGGCGTCTGGATACGCTTGCTCGTCCTCTACCTCGTCGTCCTCGATCTCGGGTTCGACGGGGGTGGGCCTCGGCGTGTTCTGCGTCGGGCCGATTCCGGGAGCACGCAAGCGGGCGGCCGTCGCACGCGCACGCAGCAGACCCACTTTCTGAGATGCGCCCCCGCGAGCGGCGTACTCATCGACCTGCTCGGCAGCGCGAGCCGGGTCCTCCTCCAGCAGGAGCGTGATGAAGTCCTCGCGCAGCGCGAGATTGTCAGGGTCTGCGTCGACCGCGAGAGCGATCACGTCAATGAAGTTTTCGTCGGTCATCGGCAGTATTCTTCCACATCGAGCAGCGCGAATAGCGGCTTTGAGCGGTTCGCCCCGCCTTTGCGTTGTGTCTGCGCTTGGCACGGAATCTCAGCGTGGAGCCAATATGCTGTCGGAGGGCGCTCGGGCGCATCGACAAGAGGAGAACCGTGGGAAGCAGAGCTGTTTCGAAGCCGTTGTATAAGCGGGCTGTTCTGTGGGTGCCCATCATCTGCGTGCTCGTTCTTGCCCTGGTGGCGGTTGTTGTGTGCGGGTTTCTCGTGGCCAAGCAGGCTCTCGCCGTGCGCGACAGTCTCAACAAGGCGCTTCCGCTTGTCTCGACCATTCAAGAGCACGTGACATCAGGCGATATCGAGGCCGCCAAGAGCTCTGTGTCTGATCTCGAGAAGTACACCGAGCAGGCGCGCAGCGACACGGGCGGATTTCTCTGGGACATCGGCGAAGGCGTGCCCGTGCTCGGCAACAACCTCGTGGCCGTGCGCACAACGGCAGAAGTCGCCGACTCCCTCGCCACCAAGGTCGTGAAGCCGCTCTCGCAGTTCTCGCTCGACGACCTGAAGCCGGTTGACGGCAAGATCAACGTTGACCAGATCTCGGCGCTCGGTGAAACAGTGACGAATGCGCTCGAGGCGACGACGACATCGCAAAAGCGCTTCGATTCCCTCAACCGCGACGGTCTCGTCGACCAGATCACATCGGCAATGGACAAGATCGAGCCCAAGCTCACCGAGGTCTCCGATCTGCTGGGGGCGGCGAAGCAGGCAACGGACGTGCTGCCTGCGGCGCTCGGCGCCGACGGACCACGCAACTACCTCATGCTCTTCCAGAACAACGCAGAAGCGCGCGGAACGGGCGGAAACCCGGCATCCATTCTTCTTGTGAATGTCACGGACGGCGCCATCACGATTGCAGACCAGGCATCGAGTCGCGACTTCACAAACGGCGGCCCAGAGCTCATCACCGACATTGACGAGCAGACGCTCAAGCTCTATGGCGACAAGATCGGTCGCTACATGATGGATATGACGCTGACCCCCGACTTCACGACGACGGCGGACATCGCCACGGCCTGGTGGGGGACGTACAGTGACATGAAGATCGACGGGGTGATGTCTCTCGACCCCGTTGCTCTCAGCTATCTTCTCAAGGCGACAGGGCCCATTGAGCTCGAGACCGGGGACACGCTCACATCAGAGAACGCTGTATCGCTGCTGCTGAACGAAACGTACTTTCGCTACGAAGACCCCGACATGCAAGACCTCTTCTTCGCCGCCGCTGCCGGGTCGATCTTCGATGCGCTCACGCAGGGCGATCTCGACATCAAGGAGCTGATCACCCAGCTCACCGTCGTCATCGACCAGGGCCGGTTGCTCTACTCGAGCTCAGACGATGCAGAGAACGCGCTGTTCGCAGGCACCCGCGTCGCGGGCGCCCTTCCCGAGTCCAACGCTGACGACAACGTCGCGGGCGTGTACATCAACGACACCACGGGGTCGAAGATGGACTTCTACATGAACATGACCATCGGCGCGGAGCAGACCTGCACGGCCGATGCCGCATCGACAGCCGCGACGGTGACGCTGTCGAACATTCTTGATCCGGCGAAGGCCGATTCACTTCCCGACTACATTCAGGGGCCGTATTACAAGCACGGCCGCATCGCGACCGACGTCGTGCTCTATGCGCCTGTCGGGCAGACGATCGAAAACGTCACGGTGAACGGCAAGACCGTCACGCCCAATTACTCGGGCGAACACCTCGGTCGCAGCGTGGCAAAGATCTCGGTGACGACCGACCCGGGCACGCAGACAGTGATCGGCTACACGCTGACGGGAGGGGCGGATGCTGACGCGGCACCGCTCGACTTCTGGCACACGCCGATGGTGCGCGAGACTCCCGTCGACGTCGCCCGCTGTAAAGCTTGACGATCCAGCGTTCGCGACAATCCAGTCGTATAGCTCGGTCAGTTGATCCCGCGCGGGGCGAATAGCCGACTCTGCGGGTCATGCGCAAACAGCGCCCGAAGCCCGTCTCGCACCACTTTGCTTCCGCGCACACAAATTCCGGAGGCGATGCTCGCTGTTCCGTTAGCCACGAGACGGGTATGATTGTGTGATCACATCATATGATGGATTCATCAAGTGGAGGAAAATTGGAGGACAGAAACTGGGACGCGCAGCGACCCTTGTATGAGGTGAAGGCGAACCTCTTCAAAGGGCTGTCTCATCCGGTGCGAGTGCGGGTTCTGGAATTACTCTGCGCGCAGCCGGAGACCTCGGTATCTGAATTGCTGGAAGATACTGGGCTTGAAGCGTCGCATCTCTCGCAGCACCTGTCGGTCTTGCGCAGGCACCACTTGGTTGTCGCGGAGCGCCGGGGCAGCCTCGTTTTCTACCGGATCGCGTTTCCGCAGGTCGCCGACTTCCTTCTCGTTGCTCGGCATCTGCTCACCGAGGTGCTGCAACAGAATCAGCAGCAGCTGATGTCAACTATCGAGCTGCCGGATGTTCCCCTGGCACATACTCAATGAGCAGGCTCGCAGTCTCAATGCGGTCTTTGCGTGCGCTGTTGCCCCAGTGGCGGGACTATCGGGAGCTTCCGAGATCGTGGCGGCGCGATGTGGTGGCCGGCGTCACAGTCGGAATCGTCGCTCTTCCACTGGCACTCGCCTTCGGGGTCAGCTCGGGAGCGGGCGCAGAAAGCGGCTTGATCACCGCGATCATCGCCGGTGTCGTGGCCGCAGTATTCGGCGGGTCGAATGTGCAGGTGTCGGGACCAACGGGCGCGATGGTTGTCGTGCTGGGTCCGGTCATTGCCGTCCATGGGGTCGGTGCGCTCGCCCTCGTGTGTCTTCTCGCTGGGCTGATCGTGCTGGTGGCGGGATTGCTCAGGCTCGGCGCCGCTGTCTCGTATATTCCGTGGCCGGTGATCGAGGGGTTCACCCTCG